>JAWKHI010000045.1:0-66524 GCA_041394885.1 Bryobacteraceae bacterium
CGCACCCCTTCGCGGATGGCTAAGACCACCAAGCTCTTCAAGAGTCCCAAAGGATTCCCCAATGCGCTTGCCGTCACCCCGGAAGGCCTGTGGATCGGCGAACAGAAGCTCTCCGGCGCGCAGGCGGCTTCCTACAAACTGCCCGAACCGAAATCACTCACCGAAAGTGCCTGGCTCGTCGATTGGAACGGCAAACTCCTCAAGACGGTCAGCACGCCTTCCCGGAACACCAGCGGGATGGCCGTCGGCGGCGGCTACGTCTGGATGGTGGCCAACGCCTTGCCGGAGGGCGTGTTTCAGGTGGACATGAATTCCAAACTCGTCAGCCACCGTCAGATCCCGCTTGGCCCGCCCGACAACGGCGGAGGCTCCCATGGCGCCACTTGGCAGGACGGCAAACTCTGGATCGCCGCTCTCCGTCTCCGCGGCAACCTCCGCGTCGACCCGAAAACATGGCAGCCCGAAATGATGATCCCCTTCTACCAGGCGCCCGGCCGTGACCGTTATCACGACATCACCTGGGACAACGGCACCATGTGGCAGGTCGTCGCCAACAACAGCACTCGCTACCAGGACAGCCGGCCCGGTCTGGTCCGTTATGAGGGCGCCACGGGAAAGGTACTCGAAACCGTCGATTTCGTTCCCGGCTCTTGCGATCCCCACGGGCTCGCCATGCACGACGGCAAGCTGATCGCTTGCGACGCAGGTATCCATCCCGGTTGGCCCAACTACGATAGCCCCACCGCCGGCTGGGTCTTCCAGATCGATTTCATCTGAGCCAAGCACCCGGCCGCACCCACGGTGATACAACAGGGAGGTGACTCGACGACAGCTCCTCTCCACCGCGGCCGCCGCTCCGGCCGTATTCACGCAGGCCTCGCGCGCCCAGAGCCGCAAACGCAATCTCGTTTTCATCCTTACAGATGATCAACGCTACGATGCCATCGGCGCCCTCGGGCATCCCTTTCTCAAAGGACACACCCCGCATCAGGACCGTCTCATCCGCAACGGCGTCAACTTCCAAAACGCTTTCGTGACGTCATCGCTCTGCTCGCCCTCGCGCGCCTCGATTCTCACCGGAATGTACATGCACGCCCACAAGGTCTTCGATAACTTCTCTCCCCTCTCCGAGAGTCTCCAGACCTTTCCGAAGCTCCTCCAGCAAAACGGCTACCGTACCGGCTTCTTCGGTAAGTGGCACATGGGCGGCGATAGCGATGCTCCGCAAAAGGGATTCAATAAGTGGCTCAGCTTCCGGGGCCAGGGCGAGTACGAGAACCCCGAGATCAATGACGATGGGCGCCGCCGCAAAGCATCCGGCTACATGACCGACATCCTGACCAATGAGTCCAATCGCTTCATCCGGGACAACGCCTCCCAGCCATTCTGTTTGTATCTTTCTCACAAGGCCGTCCACTCACCCTTCCAGCCTCATCCCAAACACGCCAACCTCTTTTCCGGCATGGACGTCCCCAAGCCCGCTTCCATGACTTACCGGGAAGAGTACTACCAACATGTCCCGGAATGGGTGAAGCGCCGACGCTATTCCCGTCACGGCGTCGACGGGATGCTCGGACACAGCATGACCTTCGATGACGGCTATCGCAACTACTGCCGCTCCCTGATCGGCATCGACGATAGCGTCGGCGCCGTGCTCAATCAGTTGGAGGAAAGCCGGTTGCTCAACGACACCCTCATCGTCTATATGGGCGACAACGGCTACTTATGGGGTGAGCACGGCCTCATCGGACAAAACGCGCTGAGGTATTGAAGAGTCCATCCAGGCGTTCCAATGATTATACCTGCCCCGACTCGACTGGCTGAAGCGCAACCGGCTCGCGGAAATGGCGCTCAACACCGACATTGCCCACTCTCCTCGACGCTGCTGGCGTCCCCGGCAGCCGCGCCACAGACGCACGGCCGGTCGCTCATGCCTCTCATTCAGGGCAAAAAGACAGAATGAAGGCAAGATTTTCGCCTATTGAACACGAATGGGAACAGTGACTTCCCCTATACACCCACCATCACCGGCCTCCGCACCCATCAAGCGAGCTTCTCATGCAATACCAAGGCGTCTGGGATATCTCGAACTCTATGACCGAAGGTGACCCAACCAGATGAGACGAACCCTCCGCGACGTAAGAATCTACTATCAACGCGGACGCATGTCGATGAACGTCCCCGCGACCGCAAACCCTCGTCGACGAGTTGCAGAACCGCCTCTTCCAACCATGTCGGAAACTGGAGGCGACCAGGCGGTGAGTGCTAAAGAAGGCGATAAGTTCGCCCTCCAACGCGCTCAGCGACCCCGATCGGTGGTGTTGCTCTTGAAGCTGCCCTGGCAGTAATGATCACCGCGCGACCTCGCTGCTACCCCACTCGGAACTTCGGCAAGTTCACTTGATACAACCCCGGGAACCCCGGCGCTTGCCCGCTGAACAGCACCTCGGCGGTCACGCCTCCGATCGTAACCTCGGCCGGAGTCGAGGTTACGCCGTTCTGAATGGCGCCCATTCCCGTCGCATAGATCTCGATGACGTCCCCTGCCGCTACCGGACTTACTTGCGGCAAAACAATCGCGCCCGCCAGCAGGATGCCGAAGATTCCTGGATCCACCGCGCGCACCGCCACCCCGGACGCTGTTGCTGCTCCCGAACGGCCAGCGCCACCGTCGTGACCATCACCTCTTACCGCCCGGCGCCAACGATGCCGGAAACGATGAAGTTGATCTGCCGGTCACTTACGTGTAACCGGCGTCGCCGGAGAACCGTTGATCAGCACCCGCACGCCTTCGAGTTCGTTTCCGGAAAGGCGGAGCCGCTGCACGCAAGGAGCCGCCCGCCAGGCTGGCCTCGAATATCGTCGCGATGCCGCCCGGCGCAAGCCCCGGCGTAAACGATGTGCCGCGTTCACCACTTCCATTGGCGGCGATCGTCGGCTGACCCAGCCGTTGCCGTCACGCCTACGCTCGAAGCCGCCGCCAGACTCAGCCGCAGCTCGAGCACCGGACCCGGACCGGGTGTCCAACCGAAACTCGCCTCACCGTTCTCGTTCGTAACCACACGCGCCGTCTGCACCGAGCCTCCCGCCGACGGCGCCCCAACCACTTCCACCCCCGGATATGGCAGATCGTTCCTATCGGAGACGCGCACGGTCACCGGCTCCGGCAACGGACCCGATCCGGGTGTGGTTTGCTTTGCCCCTCGCGTGATCGCCAAGCGCAGCGACGCTGCTTGCTCCATCACTTGCACATTGGCGGTTACCGCTCCGTAGCGGGTGTCGGACGGCAATGCCTCCACGTCGTCCACGCCCGCGCGTGTACCGCGAAGCTCGAACGACACCGATCGCGCCCCGGCCGGTATCGTTACCGAAGCCGGACCGGTGACCAGCCCCCCCGTGCGGATCAGCATCGTCACCGGTGACTCGGCAGGTGCGCTCAACTCCACCGTCGCCGGCGCCGTCGCGCCGAGTAGGATCCCCGCCGCGGGGAATACCGAGAGCCGCACGTTCCGCACCAGCGTCGTATCCGCCGCCGCACGGTCTCCGGAGGCGCGCGCGAAGAAACCCTCGAATCCCGCCCGATACCCTTCGAGTTGGGCGAGGTCGGCGGCGGACGGCGCTTGTCCTTCCTTCGCGAGCAGAATGAACGCAAAGCGGAACCGGCGCTGGGCGACGGTGTAGTCCGGTCTCCGTGGACCCACCTCCGCGATCAAATCGTCCATCGTCACGTCGCGCCGCTCGCCGCTGAACGACACGCCCGTCTGCGGCTGCCGGCTCGGATTCGTGATGCTCGAATTCGCCACGTAGAAAAACGGCGCTACATCACGAGGATCCCGGAAACCCATCAGGTATTGATCGAGCGGTGAGTAACCCTCCACCGTGCCCACGGTGGTGAATCTCTGGCCCGCGCCCGGCCCGTTGTCGCGGATGCGGTTGCCTTCGAGCAGCGACGCTTCCGAGTTGAACGTGAACGCCCAGTGCGCCGTCTGCCGCCCCAACATCGGAAACACCTCGGGATTTGCAGGGTCCCGAACGCTCGCGAAAGCCAGCCACAAATGGCCCGCTTCATGGCCCAGCACCGTCAGCGGCGTGTCCCGGCTCAGTGCCCGCGACGACACCACCGCGTTTGGATCCACCGGGTATTGGTTCAGGGGGCCCAGATTGAGCACGGCTTGTAATCGCCTCGCCGAACCGAACTCACGCCCGGCGTCGGTGATCACATCGCCAATGCCCAGGCGATCGCTGCGGACCGTCACCTCGAACGCCACAGCACCGGCGCTGGCGGGAACGCCCAGATTGTTGTAGATCACCAGGTAGTCGTAGGCATCGTCGTGCGTCTCGTAAAACTTCTGCGCCGCCAGGACGATGTCCACCGCTTCCACGCTCGAGAAGCCTTCGATCACCGCCCCGCCGAAGCTGCGCGTTTCCGGCGTGGAGAACGAAATCAGAGCCGTCGAACCTTGCAGCGATCCCGGCGCGATGCCAACCACCGCGTCGCGCGAGTTCACTCCCTCCCACGCGAATTGAATGCGTCCATCGGCGAACAGGCTCACTTGAAACGTGTTCAGCGGGCCCGTTCCGAAATCCTGATACTCGGGGACGGCGCGCCAGGAAAACGTAACGCGGTCACTGGCGGAACTCATCCGGACGCTTGCCCCCGCGCGGCTCGGATCCAGATCGGCGAACAGCGGCGAGATGCGCGGCAGCCCCGACGTCATTCGTCCGATCGAGCGCTCCGCCGACAACGAGTCCGCGGCCCCGAACGTCAAATTGCCATCGGAGTTCACGAAGACCCGCGTGTAAGATTTTCCATAGAACGGGAACGCAAAAGGCAAAGTTCGCTCGCGGCTGTCGTCATCGCCCAACCCGCTCAGCGTCTCCCCGGTCGCGCTCAGCGTTTCGTCATAGCCGCCTTGCCCGGTTTCGAACTGGTATTGACCGCCGGCAACCCCGCGAAACAGGACGAACCGCCGGTCCAGGTTAAAGGCATTACGGCGCGACACCACGCCTGTGTCGTCCATGATCACGATGTTGCCTTCGTCGCGGGACGCAGCTTTGCGCGTGGCGCCGGCCCGCACAGCCACCGGTTTCCCCGCGGCAGCCGCCATGGACTTGCGGTGCAGGAAGAGCTCCTCCTGGGACCGGTCCCGGTAGGTTCCGCATGTTTGCCGGTCCAGCCGGGCCTCCGCCAATGCCGCAAAAAGGAACAATAGAGCGAACAGGTTCGTCTTCTTCATTGCAGGAACGAGGGCATTCTCCGATCCGATGGCATACTGGTTCAAACCCCGCCGAGTCTGAGGTTCCCTCCGCATCCTCATTGTAAGATACGATTGGAGGCTCAATTTTACATGCCCTTTTGCACTACATGCGGCAACCAGGTTGGTGACGGCGCGCGGTTCTGTCCAGGCTGCGGTGGATCGATGGCGGCGTCGTCCGCCGGTGCCGTGGCCCCCGCTTATTCCGCCAGCGCGGAACCGATCGAGTATGAAATCCATGGCGACAATCTCCAGGTGGCGCGTGTGAAGCTACGCCGCGGCCAAGAAGTGTTCGCCGAAGCCGGCAAGATGGTCTACAAGACTACTTCGGTGCAGTGGGAAACCAAGATGAGCGGTGAGTCGCTCGGCGAGAAGCTCTGGGGCGCGGTCAAACGCAAGGCGATGGGCGAGTCGTTGTTCATGACCCATTTTCGCGCCACCGCCGACGGCGAAGTGGGCTTTGCCGGCGATTATCCCGGACGCATTCAAACCTTCGAACTGAAGCCGGGCCAGAGCTGGCTGGTGCAGCGCGATAGCTTCCTCGCCGCCGAACGCTCTGTCCAGTTAAACATCGCCTTTGTCAAAAAGCTCGGCGCGGGATTCTTCGGCGGCGAAGGCTTCATTCTCGAAAAGCTCACCGGACCCGGGATCGTATTCATCCACGCCGGCGGCGACCAGTTGGAATTCAATCTCGCGCCCGGCGAATCGATGCAGGTGGACACCGGCTGCATCGTCGGCTTTGAGGAGTCGGTCCACTACGACATTCAGTTCGTCGGCGGCGTCAAGACGGCGCTATTCGGCGGCGAAGGACTTTTCCTTGCAACCGTAACCGGCCCCGGCCGCGTCATCATCCAAAGCATGACGCTCGAGAAGTTGCGCCGCGAACTGGCTCCGTCCCGCACCGGCGGAGACGAGCGTTCCGGGCTCGCCGCGCTCGGCGGTATTTTCGGAAGTGAGGACTAAACGGTTTTGACCTGGCTCATCGGATTGCTCGCGCTCCAGATTTCGTTTCCCGAGAAAGCGATCCGTAAGGCCGAACCAAAGGCTGAGATCGTCAGCCTCCACACGGTGTGGAACCTCGCTCCCCACAACGCATTTACTGACCTGGTTCTTTTCGAGGGGCGTTGGTTCCTCGCCTTCCGGGAAGGGGAAAAGCACGCCTCGGCCGACGGAGCCATCCGCATTCTTACCTCTCCGGACGCGGACCGCTGGCAGACCGCGGCCGTCATCAAGTACCCCGTCGCGGACTTGCGCGACCCCAAGCTGACGATCGCGCCGCACCGGCGGCTGATGTTGACCACCGCCGGGGCCATGCATGCCTCCTCCGATGCCAAGCACAAGACCTTCGCATGGTTTTCGCCCAACGGAAAGGACTGGAGTGAGCCGGTCATGATCGGCGATCCGAACATGTGGCTCTGGCGCGTGCAATGGCATCGCGGAAAAGCATTCAGCTTCGGATACAGCACCGTGGAGCCGAGACTGCTGCGGTCTTATGTGAGCGGCGACGGGGAAAAATTCCAGACGCTCAATCCGGCTGTCATCGAGGGCGACTATGCCAACGAATCGTCGCTCCTTTTCCTGCCGGACGAAACTGCCCTGTGCCTGCTCCGGCGCGATCCCAAGAACGCCCTGCTCGGACGGAGCCGTCCGCCCTATCGGGGATGGGAATGGTCGGATCTGGGTGTCCGCGTGGGCGGCCCGCACATACTCCGCCTTGACGATGGCCGCATCGTGGCGGCGGTGCGCCTTTACGACGGCAAGGTCCGTACATCGCTCTGTTGGCTCCTTCCGGAAGACAACAAGCTGGTGGAGTTTCTCGCGCTGCCCTCGGGCGGCGACAGCAGCTACGCCGGGCTCGTGTTCCACGATGGTTTGCTGCACGTGAGCTACTATTCCTCACACGAAGGCCGAACCAGTATCTATCTCGCGAAAGTGAAGCTCCCATGAATGTGCTGATTGCCATCGCCCTCGCCGTATTGGCCGCCTGCTCATCGGCCCCGCCTCCGCCCGCCAAGGAAGAACCTCCGCCGGCCCAGCCGGCAAAAATCACGCAGTTTTACGCCTCGCCGCCCGCGATCCCTCCCGGTGACCGCGCTTTGCTTTGTTACGGAGTGGAAGACACCAAGACGGTCCGGCTCGATCCCGACGTGGATCGCATCGCTCCCTCGCTTGCGCGCTGCATTGAAGTCCGGCCGAAGTCCACCACGGTCTACACCCTCTATGCGGCCGGCGCCGACGGCGTGGAGGCGCAAGCCGCCGCCACGGTGGCCATCGATCCGAAAGCGCCGCGGAGCACCTCCGGTGTCGCGGTTGCCGCCGGGCCCACCCTCATCCAGTTCTTCACCGCCAGCGCGGCCTCCACCACCCCCGGTGGACGTGTCACGATTTGCTACGGCGTCAACGGGGCCAAGAGCGTATCTCTATCTCCGGGTGATCGCGCGCTCGACAATTCGGCGCGGGCCTGCTTCAACCAGAACGTGGCCTCCACAACCACATTCACGCTCACGGCGCTCGATGGCTCCGGTGGACGTGATCAGGAAACACTGACGGTTCGCGTGGAATAAGCTGACAGCGGGCCGGCCGCATGCGGCTTAGCGCGCGTAGTAGCCGCGGCGCGCCTGCACCCGCAAGTCTTTGTCGTTGGTCTTGATCTCCACCTTGCGAAAGGCTCCACCCGTTCCGGGGTCCGACGGTACGTACCCGATCGCATACTGGCTGCGCATCTCTTCCTGGATCTCATCGAAGATCGAATCGAGCGACTGCCGCCGCCCGACGTGGAACACTCGTCCTCCGGTCTCCTCGGAGAGCTTTTTCAGATCTCCGTCGCTCGACCCGAAGTAGCCGTAGGCGCGCTGGTCGACATAATAGATGCTGTAGATGATCGCGTCGGATTTATGCGCGGCTCGAATGGCCTCGTCTCTCGACACGCGGCTGCCGAAGTCCATGCCGTCTGTGATCAGCACAATTACCTTGCGCCCCACCTCGCCCTTCAGCTTTTCATTGGCGGCGAGATAGACGGCGTCATACATGATGGTGCCGCGCTGCTTGGCGTTGGTGGGGCTCGGCATCACGCCGCCCACGGACGTGCTGAGCCGCAGCTCCTCGAGACCCGACCGCAGCAATTTGGGTGAATTGGTGAGGTCCTGCAGCAACTCCGCCTCGGAGCCGAAGCTGATCAGGAACGCCATATCTTTCTTGCGCAGCACTTTGCCGAAGAACTGGGACGCGGCCTGCCTCTCCACATCGATCAGCGTCTCCTGGCTCTTGCTCACGTCCACCAGCAGGCCGATGGTCAGCGGCAGATCGGTTTCGCGCGCGAAATAGCGAATCTCCTGTTCCTTGCCTTCCTCGAAAATACGGAACGAATCTTTCTCCAGATTCTTGACGAACCCGCCCTTCTTCTGTTGGACCGAGCACAGAATGTTGACGATGTCGACGTCCACCTTGATGGTGGGTTCCTCCTCGGCGGCTGGTTTCTGCGCGGCCAGCGGGAGCAGGGAGAAAGCCAATAGAATCGGGAGTGCGGTCCAACGTGGCATAGTCATACGATATCGGGTTTTCCGATAGTGGAGACGTGCAGGGCCCGGAACCAGTTTCCTTACGATGCGAAAAGCAGTGAACCACCTGAAGAAGGCCGACGCCGCGATGGCTTCCCTGATCGGCCGCACCGGCCCGTGCCGGATCGCCTATCGCGAACCCCGATTCGACGCCCTGGCGCGCTCCATCGTCTTCCAGCAGCTCAACGGCCGCGCGGCGGCCACCATCTATGAGCGCCTCGAGAAAGCCTGCGGCGCCGCCGGCGTTACACCGCAAGGGATCTTGAAGCTGCGCCTGCCCCGTATGCGCGCAGCGGGCCTGTCCGCGCAAAAATCGGAATACCTGAAGGACCTTGCCCGCAGGACGCACGCCGGTGAAATCGATTTCGACACGCTCCCGCGCATGGCGGACGCGGCCGTCATCGACACACTCACTCAAGTGAAGGGCGTGGGTGTGTGGACGGCCCAGATGTTCCTCATGTTCGCTCTGGCCCGCCCCGATGTGCTGCCCACCGCCGACTACGGCATCCGGACCGCCATGCGCAATCTATACGGGCTCGCGGATCTGCCCAAGCCCGCCGAAATGGAGCGGATCGCCATGCCGTGGCGGCCATGGGCCAGCATCGCCTGCTGGTATCTGTGGCGAAGCCTCGACGGCGGCGCCGAACTGTAGCCAAACTCTGGCTGAACGGACGGCCTATCGCCCCAACATCGCCCGCGCCGCGTTATAGCCGGGCGCGCCCATCACTCCGCCCCCCGGATGCGCTCCGGACCCACATAAATACAGGCCCTCCACCGGCGTCCTGTACCGCGCCCAGCCTCCCGCCGGGCGCATCACGAACATCTGGTCCAGGCTCATCTCCCCGTGAAAAATATTGCCGCCAGTGATGCCGAATCGGCGTTCCAGGTCGAGCGGCGTGAGGATCTGGCGATGCTCGATGAGCCTGCGGAAGTTCGGTGCATATTCCTCGATCAGATCAAACACGCGTTCGGCGAACGGTTCGCGCTCGGTGTCCCAATCGGTACCCCGCAACGTGTACGGCGCGTATTGGAGAAAGATCCCCATCACGTGCCTGCCTTCGGGCGCGAGCGACGGCTCGTACATCGTTGGGACGGTCATCTCGAGCAGCGGCTTGCGGCTGGGCGCGCCATACTTGGCGTCGTCCCAGGCGCGCTCGATGTAGTCGATCGAGGGGCAGATGTGCATCGTGGCCCGATGCTGCGGGCCAGGGGCGCCGGGCAGGCATCGGAAGTCGGGCAATCCATGCAAGGCGAGGTTGATCTTGCAGGAGGTTCCCTCGCAGCGGAATCGTTCGATCGCGGTGACGAAGTCCGCCGGCAGATGGCGCTTTGCGAGCAACCGCAGGAAAGTAACTTTGGGATCGAGATTGCTCGCCACGGCGTCGGCTTCGATTTCTTCCCCGCCGGCGAGCACCACGCCCCGCGCCCGGCCATCGCGAACGGCTACTTGCTCCACCGTTACGTTGGTTCGAATCTCGGCGCCTCGCGATCGCGCGCACGCGGCGATGGCTTCCGAAACCGAGCCCATACCGCCGCGCACGAATCCCCATACGCCGCGCCGCCCGCCCACGCCGCCCATGCAGTGGTGCAACAGGATGTACGCCGTGCCGGCGCTGCGCGGGCCGCCGTTGGCGCCGATCACGCCATCGGTGGCGAGGGTCACCTTCAATTCCTCGCTCTCGAACCACTCGTCCAGGAAGTCCGCCGCGGACTGCGTGAAGATTTTCACGAGCGCCGATAGCTGCGCCGCCGTGAGCTTTCGATAGCGCGCCGCCACCTTGATCCACTCGATGAAGTCACCCGCGCTCGACGGTGGAAACGGAGGTGGCGCTTCGAGCAGCAATGACTCGGCCACCCGCGCCAGCGATTCCACATGAGCCTCGTAGGCTCCGAACCGCTCCGCGTCGCGCGGTGAAAATCGGGCGATTTCGGCGAGCGTCCGCCTCTCGTCCTGCCAGGTGAATAGATGCCGCCCGTCGGGAAACGCGGAAAAGAAGGGCGGCTCCTTCGCCTCGACGCTGTATCCGAACCGGACCAATTCCAGTTCGTCGACAATACGCTGTTGGAGCAGGCTCACCAGGTACGCCCCGGTGGAGACCCGATAGCCCGGCCACACTTCCTCGGTGACGGCGCACCCGCCCACCATTTCCCGGCGCTCGAGCACCAGCACGGAACGGCCCGCTCCGGCCAGAACCGCCGCCGCCACCAGCCCGTTGTGGCCTCCGCCTATGACGACGGCGTCATACCGTTTCGGCATCTCGGGCGATCTCCACCGTCCGCGATTCCAAATCCGGCGTCAGCGCGATCACCGACAAGGGAGGCAGCGTCAGCGGGAGAAACTGTCCGTGTCCGTGCGTGGAACCGGGCTTTGTATCCAGCCGCCCGGCGTTGCCGACGTTGCTGCCGCCGAAGATTTCCGAATCCGTGTTGAGCACTTCTTTCCACGCGCCGGCCCGCGGCACGCCCATCCGGTATCCATAATGCGGCACCGGCGTGAAGTTGCACACGAACAGCATGCAATGCTCGCGGTGGTTGGACCATCGAAGAAACGCGATGACCGATCCGCTCACGTCGCGGAAATCCACCCACTCGAAGCCCGAGTAGTGATGATCCACTTCGTACAATTGCGGGAAGGCGCGGTAGAGACGGTTCAGTTCCTGGGCCAGCCGCTGCAGCTTGCGGTGATAGTCATACTGCAGCAGGTCCCAACGCACGCTGGCCTCGAAATCCCACTCCTCGTATTGCCCCACTTCGCATCCCATGAACAGCAGCTTCTTGCCGGGATGCCCATACATGAAGGCCAGAAAACAGCGCAGGTTCGCGAAGCGCTGCCATTCGTCGCCGGGCATCCGGCGCATGAGAGAGCCCTTGCCGTGCACGACTTCGTCATGCGAGATCGGGAGCATGTAGTTTTCCGAAAACGCGTACAACATGCTGAACGTCAGGTTCTGGTGATGGAACATGCGGTAGACGGGGTCGCGCGAAATGTACTCGAGCATATCGTGCATCCAGCCCATGTTCCACTTGAACGTGAACCCGAGTCCATTGGCATACACCGGCCTTGAAACGCCCGGAAACGCCGTCGACTCCTCGGCCACCGAAATCGCGCCCGGCACCAGGTGCAATTGTTCGTTGAACCGCTTGAGAAAATCGATCGCCTCCAGATTCTCGCGGCCGCCATACCGGTTGGGGACCCATTCCCCTTCCTTGCGCGAGTAATCGAGATACAGCATCGAAGCCACGGCGTCCACGCGTAGGCCGTCCAGATGGTAGTGCTTCAACCACCAAAGGGCGCTCGAGATGAGGAAGCTGCGCACTTCGTTGCGGCCGAAATTGAAGATCTTGGTGCCCCAATCGCGATGCTCGCCCATACGCGGATCTTCGTGTTCATACAGATGAGTCCCGTCGAAAAACGCGAGCCCGTGCGCATCGCGCGGGAAGTGCGCCGGAACCCAGTCGAGCAGAATGCCGATGCCTGCCTGATGGCAGCGGTCCACAAAGTAGCGGAAATCGTCGGGCGAGCCGAAGCGCGAGGTCGGGGCGAAGTAACCCGTTACCTGATAGCCCCACGAAGCGGTCAACGGATGCTCGAGCACCGGCATCAGCTCGATGTGCGTGTAGCCCATGTCCGCCACGTAGTCCACCAGCTTGTCGGCCAGTTCCCGGTAGCTGAGGACGCGGTTTCCCGGGCCGCGCAGCCAGGAACCCAGATGTACTTCGTACACCGAAACCGGCGCGGTGAGCCAGTCCGTGGAGGCCCGGTGCTCCAGCCAAGCCTCATCGTTCCATTCGTAGCGATCCATCCGTGTGACCACGGAACCGTTCCTCGGCGGGTGTTCGCAAGCAAACGCATAGGGGTCGCATTTCAGTTCCCGGTATCCGAGGAACTTCGACTGGACCCAATATTTGTAGACGTTCCCCTCCTGCGCCTGTGGCAGAAAGATCTCCCAGACACCGCCGTCGCGATGCCGCATCGGGTGGCGCTTCACGTCCCAGCCATTGAAGTCGCCGGTGACGGAAACCACCTCCGCGTTGGGAGCCCACACCGCGAACCGGACACCCCTCACGCCTTCGTATTCGGCGAAGTGAGCGCCCAGCATGTTGTAGCCCTCGTAGTGGGTCCCTTCGCCGTGCAGGTGCAGTTCGAAAGAAGTGAGAAGCAACGGGAAACGGTACGGGTCTTCTTCCTCCCACACGCGGCCCTCGGTCTCGATGCGGAACCGGTACGCAGAGGGCTTGCCGTCCAGCCGCGCCACGAAAAAGCCGCCCGGGTGAATCTTTTCCATGGGGGCTTTCACCGTCTCACCCAATACCAACTCCACCGCGCTGGCATGCGGCAGCAGGGCGCGGACCTCCCATGCGTCGTCGCTCCAATCCCGTTTCACCGGGTGCGGACCGAGCACCGCGAACGCGTCGGAGTGGTAGCCTCCCACGATCGATTCGATGTCTTTCACATCAACGGAAGCAGCTTGCATGGGGCAGCTATTATCGTAGCAGTGGGCGATTTCTTTGAGGACCTGCCGAAAGCGGAATTGCATCTTCACCTGGAAGGGTCGCTCGACGCCGATACCATTCTCGAACTCGCGCCCGGCCTCACCCGGGAAGAGATCGCCGCCCGCTACCGCACTGGAAGTTTCGCGGCCTTCATCGAGGCTTACAAGTGGACCGTTGGCCTGCTTACCTCACCCGCCTGCTATGCGCTCGCGGCCCGCCGGCTGTTCGCCCGCCTGGCGGCGGACCGTATCCAGTATGCGGAAGTCACGATCTCGGCTGGCGTGGTTCTCTGGAAGGAACTGGACTTCGAGGCGGTATTCGACGCTTTGGCGGCCGAAGCTGCCCAGTCTCCCATCCCGATCCGGTGGGTGCTCGACGCCATCCGGCACTTCGGGGCTGACCATGGCGTGCGGGTGGCAAAACTTGCCGCTTCCCACGCGGAGCGGGGCGTGGTGGCGTTCGGCCTGGGCGGCGACGAGTCCCGTGGCCCGGCCAGCCTGTTCGAGGAAGCGTTTGCCATCGCGCGCCATGCCGGCCTGAAACTGGTGCCGCATGCCGGTGAGAACACCGGCGCACAATCGGTGTGGGAAGCCGTGCGCGCGGGAGCCTTCCGCATCGGGCACGGTATCCGCGCCGTGGAAGATCCGGAGTTAATGGCGCTGCTGCGCGAAAGGCGAATCCCGCTCGAGATCTGCATCTCGAGCAATGCGGCCACGGGAGCGGTGGCCTCGATCGAGGATCATCCGCTCCGCGTTCTTTACGAAGCCGGTGTTCCCGTGGTGCTCAACACCGACGATCCGGGCATGTTCGGCGTCACGCTTTCCGGCGAATACCGGATCGCCGCGCGTAAACTCGGATTCACTCGCCAGGAACTGGCGCGGATGGCCGCGGAGTCGTTTCAGTACGCCTGTCCGGCCGCTACTTCGCCACCAGATCCACGCGCCGGTTCTTAGCCCGGCCGTCCTCGGTCTGATTGCTCGCCACCGGCGCCAGCGGACCCACTCCATGCGCTTCCAGCCGGCTGGCTGCGATCTTGTGCGTTCCCGTCAGCGCCGCCACCACGCTCGCCGCCCGGTCAGCCGAGAGCTTCATGTTCGCCGCGAACGATCCCGTGCTGTCGGTATGTCCCACCACGTGAATCTGCAGCGCCTTGCGATCGTTCAGCAGCTTCGCAATCTGCTCGAGGGCGGCGTTGGACTCGGGCTTCAACTGCGCCTTGCCCGTGTCGAAGTAAATCGCGTACACGCTGATGTGCCCGTCGCGGTCAATCCCTTCCGCCAACTGCGCCGCGGTCGCCGTCACCAGACCGGAATCCATTGCCTTGCTCTCGATGATGTGAACCGTGGAGCCGGTGGTGTTCACAGCCAGCGCCAAAGTCACCACGCCAGTGGATGTCTTTCCCCTTACCGTGAGGTAGCGGATTTCCCGCGGCCCGCCCGTGGCCGTAAGCCCATTGAGGCCGTTCCAGAACATGCCTGAGCCGCAGGCGGCGGCTTCGCATTGGAACAGAGTCTGGTAACCGGCCTTGCTCAGCGCGGACGCGTAGTTGGAGTAGATTTCGTATGCCGACCGGCCCTTGGGGTTCACGTATCGGATCTTGGTGATCTTGCCGTCGATGTTCTGCACGCCGGCGGGCTTGTTTTTCTCCACCTTGGTCGCCAGCGGGTATTGGTCGAAATCCACCTGTGAATATGCCTGAATGATAGAACCCGGGTAGCGGGTGAGTAGCGGATGGTCGGAACTGCCGCGCGCGTCCCGCTGGCACCACGCACTGGCCGTGCATAGTGCGAAAAAGACTAGAAGCCTGGATCTCATAGAACCACACCTTATCACGAACATTGGGAAGTCTACACCTCAGGCGGCCATGCAGCCAGCTAGCCGGCACAGGGCGGGGCGCTCTGAAGGCAGGTAAGGATTCGCCGCCCCAGCTCCGTTGTGCCGGCGATCCCCAAGAGACCGGAATCATCCTGGGGCGGCGTGGGACGATTTACGGGTATACTCAGGCGTAGCGGGATTTCGCCCACGTCCCCCCGACCGGGTACTGGGTGCGGTTTCGCCAACACAGGATTCGCACGTCTATGGGCAGCCAGCGTTACGTCGTTCGACAAATCTTGGGACGAGGCGGCATGGGAGCGGTGTATCGTGCCTGGGATGAAGAGACACGGCGCGAGGTCACCCTCAAGACCCTCCTCGACGTCCAGGACAGCACGATGCTGGACCTGTTCTACAAAGAATGCCGCGTGCTGGCGTCGCTGAACCATCCCAATATCGTCGACATCTACGACGTAGGCGAGATGGAGATGGAAGGGGGCCGCAAGCCGTACTTCGTGATGCCCCTGCTGCAAGGGGTGACCCTCGACCGCGTGATCGCCGATCAGAGCCACCGTCTCACCGTGGAACGCGTGGTCGATATCATGGCGCAGGCCTGCCGCGGTTTGCACGCCGCCCATGAGCGCGGTCTGGTTCATCGCGACATCAAGCCGTCCAATATTTTCGTGATGGACGATGACTCGGTCAAGATCATCGACTTCGGCGTGGCCCATCTCAGCGACAGCCGCACCGCTACAACGCTCAAGGGCACGCTCCATTACATGGCCCCCGAGCAGGTGCAGATGCAGAAGCCCACCGCGCTTTCTGACCTGTTTTCGCTTGGTGTGGTGGCCTACCAGACTTTCACTCGCCGCCGTCCGTTCGAAGGCAACTCGATGGATGAGGTGGTGCAGTCCATCCTGAACAAGGTCCCGCCGCCGGTTTCCGATTTCAACCCCATCGTCAACCGGGCCATCAGCCAGGTGATCCACAAGGCGATGGCCAAACAGCCCTGGCATCGCTTCGCCACCGCGCGAGAGTTTGGGGACTTTCTCCAAAAAGCGCTGCGCGGCGATCCGATCCAGGCGTTCGACGAAACCAAGATCGCGCCGCGGGTGCAGCGCGCGCGAAAAGCCGTGGAGGGAGGCGACTTCGATTTCGCCAACGAGGTGCTCACGGGCCTGGAAGCGGAAGGCTTTCTGCATCCGGAAATGCTGCCGCTGCGGCGCCAGTTGGATCAGGCGCTGAAATCCCGTTCGGTCAAGCAGCTTCACGATAGCGCCCGCCGGTTCCTCGAGGAAGAGGAATACCAACTCGCGTTGCAGAAGGTGCAGGAACTGCTGCAGGTGGACCAGCACAATACCGACGCGCTTGCCCTTAAAGCCGAGATCGAAAGCAAGCGCTCCACCGAGCAAGTGTCGAAATGGCTGAAGCTGGCGCAGCAGCATCTGACTCAGCATGCCTACAGCCACGCCCGCCAAGCCGTGGAGAACGTGCTCGAAATCAAGCCGGACGACACTTCGGCCAAAAAGCTGCTTAGCGAGATATCGCACAAGGAGCAGGATTACCTGCGTTGGCGCAAGCAGAAGGAAGAGCGCTATCAGGCGGCCGTCAAGGCATGGGAACGCGGCGACGTCAGCATGGCGCTGGCCGACATGGAGCGCGTGATTGACCTCGAAGGCAAGGCGCCGGAGACGGCGTCGCCCGAACGTGCCGCGCTCTACCAGCAGTTCTTCAACAAAGTCCGGTCCGACCACGATGAATTGACCACCGCCTATGAGAACGCGCGGCGCCTGTTTGCCGAGCGCAACCTCCCGGAGGTGATCTCCATCTGCGACGAGCACCTGCGCAAGTATCCTTCTCACGCCCTGTTTCAGGCGCTGAAGGTGGACGCGGAAGAACAGCAGCGCCACGATATTTCCGCCTATATCGCGCGGATTGACCGAGAGGTGGAAGAGGAGCCGGACCTGGACCGGCGCATCGCGATACTGCGCGAAGCCCTCGTCGCCCGCCCCAACGAGCCGCACTTCGAACGGGCACTCCAGCTTACCTCGGCCAAGCGCGAACTGGTCCAATCGATCGTCGATCGCGCGCGGGCGTTCGAGGAAAAGAGCCAGTTTCAGGAAGCCAACGGGCAGTGGGAGATGCTCCGCACCATCTACCCGATTTACCCGGGGCTCGACATCGAGATCGAGCGCGTGGTGAAGCGCCAGCACGCCAAGTCCCGCGACGAGGCCAAGGCGCGGTGGGCCGCCCAGATTGACCGTGTCCTGGCCGATCGTGACTGGCAGCGCGCCCGCGATCTCGCCGCGTCCGCGATGGCCGAATACCCCAACGACGCCGAACTGAAGGCTCTGGACGACCTCGCCAAACAGGGGCTCGACCGCCATGAGGAAGCCCGGCGCCTCATGAGCCAAGGCCGGAAGCTGATGGAGTCCGGGCAGGCCGACGAAGGGATCGCCACGCTCCGCAAGGCCTTCTCGATGAACGAGAGCGTCACCATCCGCGGAGCCCTCGTCGACGCACTCCTCCGCCAGGTCCGCGCGCTCCAGGATTCCGAGCCCGCCAAAGCCGAGCAGAACATTCAGGAGATCCTCGAACTCGAGCCCTCCAACGTCGCCGCCGCCAGCCTCCGGACTCTGATTCACGACCGGCGCAAGACGGACTTCGTCGATCAGATCGTCGCCAAGGCCCGGCAGTTCCAGGCGGCCGGAAACCTCGATCAGGCTCTCACCGCCGTCGGCCAGGGGCTGGCCGCCTATCCCCTCGAAGGGCGCCTGACGCAACTGCGGGACTCTCTCGAGCGCAGCCGCACCGAAACCCAACGCAGCGGCGCCCGCCGGCAGGACCTGGACCAGTTGCGGCGCCTGGAGCAGCAGGCCGGAAATCTTACCTCCGACGCCGACAAGCAGAACCTATACGAACAGACCGTCACCATCGGCCGGCGGCATATCGGCGACGCCGACAGCTCCGTTCTCGACGCCGTTCATAGAAGCTGAAGGCCTCCACCCCGAAGCCGTCCGCGCCGCGTCCGCCGGAGGTAGGCAGCGGCGGAAGCCAAACGGCTTCCTCCGCCGAATCCGGTCACCGTTGTACCGCCCTCGCGGTGCTTCCGAAGAGTCCAGGCAGGTTCCCCGGCCACCTCCTCCGGCTCCGGCGCCTCCCGTGCTAGCCGGGCGCCGCCCTTGCCGCCAGTTCCGCCGCCGCCTCCGGCTACCGCCTCCGCCGTTCCCCAGGGTGCCCAGGCATCCCCGCCGCCTCCTCCTCCGCCGCCGCTGACTAAAGCCGCCCAGCGCCCCGGGACCCGAAGTCCGCGCCCGCAGCAGTTGCGGCGCGGCCAAGCCCGCCGGGTTCCGAATACGGTCGCGGCCGGTGTGGGCGTGCCTGGCCCTGATTGGCGGTCTCTGGTGGCCTGGCGCGTCACTGAACGGCCCCGGAACCCGTTCCCGAGCCGCGCCTCCCCGCTCCGGACCAGAGACGGCTCCGCCTGGAGCCACCGTGCGCGTCCACGGACCTCACCGACGCCACATTGTCGATGGACTCCAGTTTGACTTCACCGGCGCCGTCCCCGGTGGACAGGCCTCGATCTCCCCGAGCTTCTCGATGGCGACACCTGCCGCAACTCAACGCCAAGGAAGGCGCGCGGAACTGGCAGTGTTCAGGACCACGGCCGGTCAACTACCGGAGTTCTGCGCCGCCGTCCTCCGCTGCCCTCACCGTCGTGGTGATCGCTTCATCGGGCGGCAAGAGAACGTCTTTCGTCCCGCACCCCCATGCGGATCAGCTTCGACACGCCGGCGCCACCTTCCACGACGTACAGGCGCAGCCACTCGATATCGAGGCGATCCCGCAAGGTCTGCGCGACGTGGTGATCGAGATCGCCGGCAAACGCCCGTAACGAGCATCCAAATCGACGCCGCGCCCAATCTCCTTGCTCGCCTATTCGGACCGCCGCCGGTGCCAAAGGGACAAATCGTGATCTCATCGAACAGAAGGCGGTTTCGATGTTTTGCTCGATGGCCGCCGCGTCAGCTACCGCCAGCGTGGCGAGGAATTCGTGGTGGCCAACCTTGGTGGCGGGCAAGCGTGAGATCCGCATACCGAAGGGCGGGTTCACCGCGGACCCGGAAGTGATTCCGTGGAGGTGAAAGAAAAACCAGATCTCCGGATCTCAGTGCAGCTCCGAGCGTCCCGGTGCGCCTCTCTGATCCGCGGCTCGGCGCCCAGCGTGCAAGTTCTCGAGGGGACCAAGGTGCCGGCGCCACCGACGCCCAGGGGGCGTTCACCGCAACGGCGCTCGCGGCGGAGACCATGTGATCGAGCTTCGGCGGCGCAGCTGCAAGAACAAACGTCATGATCACCCTGCACCGGAGCCGAAATCGTGCTCGGGCGGAAGCCAACCTCGACTGCAGCCCGCCGCCACGCACATCACCGAGGGTGGGCCCAGTCGGGCAACGTGGCGGTGATTATCGAACAAGCCAAGGGCGTGCTTCCCTACAAAGGGCCCGTGCGCTACCCCGACGCTCCGGCCAGGATCGTGGTGCCGGAAGGGTTCTACAACATGTCACGTTTTCCGCGCCCGGCTACGAGCCAGCCACCATCGGCGCGCAGTTGGAAGGAGGCTCCTGGACCTCCCCGTGGAAGTGCGTCTCACGAAGAAATAGGGCGGGAAGCACCAGCGCCCCGTCGATCCTGCAACGTCCGCCCGCTTACGTAGGACGCTTCATCGGAAACCAGCCAAGCCACGCCACGCGCCGCACTCCTCGGGTATGCCAGCCGAACGGCATGTCACGGGCGCCGTCGGCGATCTGCTGCTCGGTGAAATGCAGCCGCTCGCCAGGCGTGTCGGTCAGCCCGGCTCCCGCAGATTCGCGGATTCCCATTGGCGCCAGTTCCGCCGCCGCCGTCAACGCCAGATGATTCACGCCCGCCTTGGCCATGTTGTATGCCGTCGAAGGCGGTAAAGGCCGCCACATGGACGGAACTGATGGCCACCATGGATCCGCGCCACGCCTTGCGCCGCCGTTGCCGCGCGCCGGCCTGAAACGCGTGAAAAGGTTCCCCACATCGTCACCTCCACCGTTTCCTTCGCCAGATCCACCGGCATCGAGGAACGGCTTCCGATAGCTCCACGCCGCGTTGGCCGCACGGCATCCAGCCGCCCAGGCCGCTCCACCGCCGCCGCCACGCTCGCTCATGCGTTGCCGGTTCAGAGGTGACATCGCCAGCAATGGCAGTTCCCTCTGAGCCTGCCTCGGCCACCCCGCAAAGCAAATCGTCCGCCGATATCTGGTCCACTCCGACGATCGAGCAGCGCGCCGCGTCAGTTCCAGGGCGCCGCTGCGCGGCCAATGCCGCGAGCGATCCAGTCACAATCACCGTCTTGTTCATGAAACCTCGTCCTGGTTTGAAACTGTTTCCCGCTTGCCTGCGCGTACCGAACGCCGTCAGCACAGACGCCAGCACCGCAGTCGAACGAAATCGAGCTGAAGCAGACATACAGGCTCAACAATACCCGCCGCGAACCCGGTGAACGCTCCGCGCGCCGTCACCCCAGGCGCCATCCGCCCACGAAAAACAACGCGACTAAGCGGTTGAAAATATGGTTCAGCCGCCCGGTCAATTCCACGATGTTCACCCCGTGAAGCTCCACAATCGCCGATATCGAAAGCGCAATCGCCATTCCAACCACGCCCGCTGCAATGCTCAGCATCCGGTCCAGCCGCAGGGCCCGTTTCGGCCCACTTCACGAAATCGCTGCTCACCACGTTGCTCGTCCAGTTGATCGCCGAACTCAGGCTCGACATCGCCGCCGCCAACAGCGCCGCCGGCAACAAACCGGAGACGCCCGCGGGCAATTGCTCGGCGATGAAGCGCGGCATCAATCGATCCGCCACCGACACCTGCTAAAACTCTCCCGCCTCCAGGCCTGATTGCGAAAGGTAGAGCAAACAGCGCCAACCCGCAGAAGCCGAGGAACGCGCCCAGCAGGATGCGGAAAAACGCCGCGTACGTCAAGCGTTCGTCTGGCTTCGTCGAGCCCCAGGGTGAAGAATGGCTGCACCGCCACTGATCGGAACTGTGCGACACATTTCCCCGCGCCGCTTACGCTCGGCAGCGTTCCCACCACCGTCAGCCACCTCGTCGGATCCCAACTGAACAACACCACCTCGGTGTGGCCCGCCTGCGAAAACCAAGCCCACCATGCGGCCGGACCCGTGGCCGTCTTCATCGCAACCCAGATCAGGATTGCCACCGCGCCTCGAACGGGATCAGCAACTGCATGTTGTCGGTCAGATCACCGTCCGGATCCCGCCGGCGGTGGTGCTTAGAATCGTGCGATCCCTTCCGATGATGGTGGGCGCCAGGCTCCAGCCTGCCGCACGACACCGCCAGGCTGGCCGTGAAGATGATTCCGGACCAGATCATGGTGTGCGTCACGAACACCACCGGGCCAGCCCCTTCACGCCCGGCCGCGCGCTTCTCCAGGTATTGGTATGCCAGGAACGGATCGGCTGGCGCCGGATGGCCGGCATGATCACGTGATTCACGATTGGACCTTACCGGGATCATGGCGAGTACCCGGAAAAACGTGATGCCGTACCGGATCATTTCTCCCGGAATCGAGAGATAAGTGATGGTGGATAGCAGCGTCGCCAGAGCCTTCTGCCGCCCGCCAATTGGTATGCGCCAGCGCGGACCAATACCGTCCGCTGCAGTTGCTGCGTCCGCGAGAAGTGAAAACCGATCCCGGCCAGTCCCGCAGAAGTAGGCAACGATGACTGCGAAATCCAGCGGTGCGAGATGCATCAGCAGCCCACCATCTTAACAGCCTGCGCTCGAGATCCCGTAAGCGGCTGTCGACGATTTCTCGTGGTCCCGGATCGCCGGGCAAGCGATTTCCTGGTCAGGCGATGACGTGCCCGCTCAACAGTGCGGTGAGTGTGTTCCGCACCTGCTTGCCCGTCTCGAGCACTTCGTCGTGATGGATCTTTTGCGGCAGCACCCCGGCCGCCATGTTGGTGACGCAGGAGATAGCCGCGCAGCGGATGCCCATGTGGCGCGCCGCGATTACTTCCGCCACCGTCGACATTCCCACCAGATCCGCGCCGATCGTGCGTAGATACCGGATCTCCGCCGGTGTCTCGTAGCACGGCCCCAGCAACCCCGCGTAGACACCCTCATCCAGTTCTACGCCCAGTTCTTCGGCGGCGCTCCGGATGATCGCGCGAAGGCCCGAATCGTAGGCGTCGGTCATGTCGGGAAAGCGCGGACCGAGCGAGTCGTCATTGCCTCCCACCAGCGGATTCACGCCCTGCAGATTGATGTGGTCCGACACCAGCACCAGCGCGCCTTGCGAAAACCGCAGATTGATGCCGCCGGCGGCGTTGGTGAACACGATCGTCTTCACGCCGAAATGCCCCAGGGTGCGGACGCCGAAAACCACCTTGTCCGGAGGGTGGCCTTCGTACAGGTGCGCACGCCCGCTCATCACCGCCAGCGGAACTCCGTTCAACTGTCCGAAAACCAGTTCTCCGGCGTGGCCCACCGCCGTCGACAACGGCCATCCGGGAATCTCGGCGTAAGGGATCCGTTCCGCTCCGGTCAACTCGCCGGCGAATGCGCCCAAACCGCTTCCGGCACCACTGCCACTCGCGGCCGATGCTCCGTGCGTTCTTTCAGAAACTGCGCCGTCGATCCGGAACGTTCATAGCAACACGCCACGATGGCCGCCGACATGAAATTGGCGGCGTGCGGCGATCACCATACAGCCCCAACCTCACGAGGTCGATCGCCGGTTCGGCGCCAGCTCCGATGCCGCCCACCTGAATGGCGATCGAACTCCAGGTTCGCGAACCCGCACAAGGCGTACGTCGCGATCGCGGTGATTTCGGATCGAGCGATTCTTCCAGGCGGACCCAACTGCGCGAACGCCACGAACTCATTCAGGATCAGACGCGTCCCCATCAGGTTTCCTACCGCCGCCGCGTCCTTCCAGGGCACTCCGAGCAACCACGCCACCGGCGCCAGCGCCCATCCGAGCATTTGCTGCATTGACTCGGGAAACCACGCCGCTTGCGCGTGCGCCCATCCGAAAATCCCGTTCAGCATCGCGATCAGAGCCAGAAACGCGATCAGCATGCCGCCCACGTTCAGCGCCAGTTGCAGGCCGTCGGACGCTCCGCGCGCGCCGCGTCGATCACGTTCGCCCGGCTTCTCGATCTCCACTTTCACCTCGCCCGTGTTTGGATCGGCCGTTTCCGGAACCGGCATCTTGGCGAGAAGGGATCGTCGCCGGCGCCGTCATGATCACCGCCGTGAGCGGTACCGGATCTCCACGTGCGCGATGAGAACGTAGGCCGCCATCACTGCGCCGGAAACGTGCGCCATCCCGCTGGTCATGATGGTGAACAACTCGCTCTCGGTGAGCCGCGGCACGAGAGCCGGATCGTGAGTGAGTCGGTCTGGCCCTGAAGATACTCGCGGAAACGCCAGTCAGCCTCGCTCCGGATATCCCCATGAAGCGGTACATTGCCATCGCCGTCGCCCGTACGAACGCCTGCATCACGCCGAGGTAGGCGCAGCACCGCGAACAGCGAAGCGATGAAGATGATGATCGGGAGCACCTGGAACGCGAAGATCACGCCGAACTCGGCCGACTCTCCGCCCAACTTGCCGAACAGGAACCGGCTGCCCGCCTCGGCATATCCGATCAGCGCGTTCACCGCCACAGACGCCGATTGAAACAGCTTTCCCGCCGGAGTCTTGAGAACGAGAAAGGCGAAGCCCAATTGCAGACCCAGGCCCCACATCATCGTGCGGGCCGGGATGCGCTTGCGATCGGCCGACGCCAGCCACACCACCCCCAGGATCGCTGCCAGACCAATCAGTCCGGTGAAGCGTTCCATAAGCCCGGCGGCGGCTGCCTATCCGACGACTTCGAGAATGAGCTCGCGCTCGTCCGGTTGCGTCTGAGAGATGCGGAACGCGTCTTCCACCAATTCGGCGGCGTCTTCCAGCCGGTCTTCCTTGGTGTAGTAGATGCGGCACAACACCGCGCCCGCGTCGATCTTCTGCCCAACCTTCACTTCGAGAATCACGCCCACGGCCGGGTCCACCACGTCTTCCTTGGTGTCGCGCCCGCCGCCGATCATCGCCGACGCCAAGCCGATCGCCTCGGCTTCGATCGCGCTGACGTACCCGTTGCGCGGCGACGCGATCTCGCGCACGCCCGTCGCGTTCGGCAGCATGTCGAACCGGTCCAGCACTTGCGCGTTGCCGCCCTGCGCCGCGATCACTTCCTTGAATTTCTTGTAGCCCGATCCGTCGAGCAGCTTGGCCTGCGCCAATTCGCGCGCATCCTCGAGCGTCATCGTCACACGGCCGAGATAGATCATCCGCGCCGCCAATTCGAGCGACAACCGCGTGAGATCGGTGGGGCCCGCATTCTGCAGCGTCTGCGACGCCTCCATCACTTCGAGCGCGTTGCCCACCGCGTAGCCCAGGGGCTGATTCATATCCGTGATCAGAGCCTGAACTTTCTTATCCGCGCGCCGGCCCAGCGTCACCATCAACTGCGCCAGACGCCGTGCGTCCACCTGCCGCTTGATGAACGCTCCGGAGCCCACCTTCACGTCCAGGATCAGTGAGTCCACGCCCTCGGCGATCTTCTTCGACATGATCGAAGAAGCAATCAAAGGCGGGGACTCGATGGTGCCGGTTACATCTCGCAGCGCGTACATCTTTGCATCCGCGGGCGCAACTTGCGGCGTGGCCCCCATGAACGCCAGGTTGTACATCCGGAGGTTCTCGCGGAACTCCTCGATCGTCAGATTGGTCCGGAAGCCCGGAATGGCCTCCAGCTTGTCGAGGGTGCCGCCCGTATGGCCCAGAGCCCGGCCGGAAATCATCGGGACGATCGCCCCGGCCGCGGCGGCCAGCGGTGCGGCGATGAGGCTGGTTTTGTCCCCCACCCCGCCCGTGGAATGCTTGTCGACCTTGACCCCGGGGAGCATCGAAAGATCGACAGTCTCTCCGGAGGCAATCATTCGCTGAGTCATCGCTTCGACTTCGCTTTCCGTCATATCCTGGTGAAAGACAGCCATCAGGAAGGCGGACATCTGGTAGTCAGGGATGTAGCCCAGCGTGTAGTTATCTACGATGAACGCGATTTCTTCCGCAGATAGTTCTTCGCCGTCGCGCTTTCGGCGGATCAGGTCCACAGTACGCATGGAATCTCACAGAGTACCACTTTTATATGTCTGAAAGCAAAGGACGTCTTGGAGGGGTCCCTTGGCCCATAGTACTGGGGAGCCCAATTGTGGGTGTCAATGAGGCGCCGTGTCGTCGAAAAGCTCCTTCGCTGTGACCGTGGCCGTCCCTACTTTCTCCACCGCCAGCCCTGCCGCCGCGTTCGCAATTCGCGCGCTTGCCTCGAGCGTCAACCCCGACGCCGCGCCCAGTGCCAGCGCCGCCATCACCGTGTCTCCCGCCCCCGCCACGTCGTAAACGGCCCGTGCCCGCGTGGGCAGCGTCAGCATTTCCTTGCCATCTTCGAACAAAGCCATGCCGTGTTCGCCGCGCGTGATCAGTACGCTCGAACGCAGCCGCCGGCACAACGCGACACCCGCCTCTTCCACTCTCGTGCAGCCCAGCCCGAGGTGGACGCACATCTGCGACGCCTCCGCCGCGTTCGGCGTTAGCAGCGTCACTTCCGAAAACCAGGCTCCGTTGGCGGGCTTTGGATCCACCAGCAGCGGAGTCTCGGTCTTCCGCGCCGCCGCGCGTAGCGCATCCATCAGCGGCAGTGAGACCACGCCCTTCGCATAGTCGGAAACCACCACCGCCCGCACGGAGCCCACCAGTGCCGACACGCGGCGGATCAACTCGCCCGCATCGGCTTCATCGAGCGCCTGTGTATGCTCGCGGTCCATGCGCAGCAATTGCTGCCGCCCGCCCATCAGCCGCGTCTTGCGTGTGGTCGGCCGGCGGCTGATCGGCAGGATCGCCGAGCAGTCGATGCCGAGCGCCGCTGCGGCCGTGGTCAGGATCGCCGCCGCTTCGTCTTCACCGGTCACCCCGCACAGGATCGGCCGCCCGCCTAGCGTCGCGATGTTCGCCGCCACGTTGGCCGCGCCGCCCGGAAGGTTGGTTTCTTCGTCCACTTCGAGAATCGGCACTGGCGCTTCCGGTGAGATTCGCGAAGCTGCCCCTCGCAGGTACGAATCCAGCATCAGGTCTCCCACCACCAGAACGGAAGCGCCGAACCAGGATTGCGGTGGAGTGGGTTCGGCCCTGCCGGAGTGCATCGGTGCTATTATCCGCGAAAGCGATACAAATTGCGCGATGACACCGGAAGGCCCAGGAGCTTGGCGTAGCAGAAGAGCTGATAGTGATGTGCCGTAAGATGACGCAGGTTCACCAGCAAGAGTTCCAGCGCGTTCTTTCCCGCGGGCTCGAAGGCGGTGGGCAGCACCCGTGCCAGGTCTTCATCGCTGATCGCCGCGAACCCTTCCTCCACCCGAAGCCGGATTTCGTCGAAGTTGGCCTCGCCGCGCAATTCTTCGAAATGCCTCAGCCGTTCCGGCTGCAGCGCCGCCAGCACCGCGCAAAAGCCGGCGAGCGCCAGGCTCATGTGCTCCACCAGATCCGCCACGCGGTAAGGCGGTTCGCCCTCCGCCGAATCGGGCCACGGCGGCCTCCATTCCTCCCTCCCCGGAGCGACGAGCGCGAGCAGGCTCGCGATCAGATCGGCTTGTTCGGCAACCTGCGAGCGGAGTGCGTCCCGGAGTATGTGCGGCGGCATCGGTTCTATGCAGCATGACATCCGCGGCGGTGTGCTCGCATTCACCGCCGCTCCACCCCCTGAAACGCGCGCCGTCTTCCTCGATCGCGACGGAACTCTGATCGAAGAACTCCACTACGCGCGCGAAGTTGACCGGGTGCGGCTTCGTCCGGGCGTCCCGGAAGCGCTCGCCGGTCTGCGCCGCCGCGGCTACGCCCTTGCCGTCATCAGCAATCAGTCCGGTGTGGGCCGCGGCATCCTTACCGTGGACGATGTCCTCGGCACTCACGCCCGCACAGTCGAACTGCTTCAGGCTGCGGGCATTTACCTGGATGCGGCCTACTACTGCCTCCATCATCCCGCCGACGGCTGTGCCTGCCGAAAACCGGGCGCGGCTATGCTGCTGCGCGCGCGCGATGAACTGCAGGTCCGCCTCGAAGATTCCTGGATGATCGGCGACAAGGAGTCCGATCTCGAAGCCGGCCGCCGCGCCGGATGCCGCGTGATCGCCGCCGCCGCGGACTGGGAGCTTGCAATCGAGGGCCAGGCATAGCCCGCCTCACCGGGACCGCAGATACTCACGCAATTCCGCCGCCGCTTTTTGCGCGATCGGATCATCCGGCACTTTGTTCAGATAAAGACCGTACTCGGTAAGCGCCTCCGGGTACCGCTTCCGTATCGCTAAATTGTTGGCCAGATCGCGGCGGGCCCCATGAATGGTCTCATCGAGCGCCAACGCGCGCCTCAAGTCCGCTTCCGATTCCTCCAGCTTCCCCAGTTGGTGCAGCGCCATCGCGCGATGGTGCAGGTGCGTGGCGCGCGATGCGTCTGACCGTGCCGCCGCAAGTGCGCGCGTGGCTGCCTCGACCGATTCCTGCGGCCGCTTCAACTGGAGCAGAGCCGCCGCCCGCATCACCTGCGGCAGGTCCGCTTCCGGGTAGCGGCGCGCCGCTTCGTCAGCGGCCGCGAGTGCCTCCTCCGGCTTTTCCATGCGCAGCAGCACCGCCGCCACATTTGTGCGCGTGTTCACGTCCGGCCCCGACGCTGCCGCGCGCGTCAGCCACTGGTGCGCCTTCTCCAGTTGGCCCTGATCCATATACTCCAGTCCCAGGTTGGTCATCAGTACTGTGGCCCCCGGTGTCACCGTGAGGCTGTGCTCGAACAAAGTGAACGTGTTCTTCCAAACGCCCGTCTGGATCGCGGTGAGCATCGCCAGAACGCCGCACCAGGCGAGAACCGCGGGACGCATCCGGTCGCCCAGCAACGCGCCGAGCGTCCAGACCACCGCGACAAACAGGCCCATGTGCCCCAAATACGTAAACCGGTCCGCGCGAGACTGTAACCCCGCCTGCACGATTCCGATATTCGGAAGCAGCGCGATGAGGAACCAGAACCATCCCACCGCGGCGAACGGCGCTTCGTGGCGCCTCCACAGCACGATCGCCGATATCGCCGCCACCATCGCCGCCGCCCCGGCCAATTGCAGTGTGGTCCAGTTCTCGAACGGGTACAACACGGAGAATCGCCACGGCCACACCGTGTCTCGCAGGTAGAGTGCGTAGGCCACCGGGATGTTCGCCAATCGCGCCGCGGTGTCCACGCCTTGCAGGTACGTGGTTGCCCCGCCTTCGTGCTGCGTCCAGATGGTGATCGCCGTGGCCACGGCCGACATTGCCACCAACGGGATCTTCTCCGTCAGCAGCCGGAGGATGCCGAGGTCCAGGCGGCGCAACGGCCACGCGTCGAGCAGTAGCAGGATCGCGGGCAGTGTCACCACGCTCGGTTTCGACATCAGCCCCGCCGCGAATGCCGCCGCCACCGCTCCGAAGCTGCCGCGTCCGGCCGCGTAGCGCGCATATGCGGCGAGCGCCAAAGCCCAGAACAGGCCGCTCAACGTGTCCTTGCGTTCAATGACCCACGCCACCGATTCGATGCGCAGCGGGTGGAGGGCGAACAGCAGCGCCGCGAGCGCGCTCTTCCATCGGTCCCCGGTCATCCGTTCGAAAACCAAAAATAGGATCGCGGCGGTAGCCGAATGCTGCACCACGTTGGTGAAGTGATGGCCGCCTGCGTTCATCCCGAACATCGAAACGTCGAGCAATTGGCTCAGCCGCGTGAGTGGATACCAGTATCCGGTTTCCGTGGACCGGATCGCCCACAGGATCGTCTCCGGAGTGAGGCCCTGCAGAATATGCGGATTCAGGTACAGGCTCACGTCTTCGTCCAGCCGGACGAAGCCGAACGTGACGGTGCGCGCGAATACGGCGAACACCGCGAGGGCGATCGCGGCCGCGATCTGCCAGGATGGACGAGGCCGCTTGGCTGCGGGCGCGGCGGATTCCCGTTGCGAGTGTGAACGTTCGCGGCGTGCCATGCAAAGTTACCGGCGCGCCGGTGCGTCCGGGTCCGGGAAGTAGTAGAGGATCATGCCGCGGCCGATGCGCTCCTGTTTCGGGGTGAAGTCCGGCCAGGCTTTGACTGCGTTGGCCTGTTCCCTATTATTGCCGCCTCTCCAGTTCCATTGGACGCCGCCTAGTCCGAGAGTCTTCCAATAGGTGAGGCTGACGGCGTTCCAGCCCGGCGACGGCCCTCTGGGGTCGCTGCGATCCACACGCGGGAAATCGAGCGCGGCCAAGTCAGCCGGAAAAGCCGGCGTGAACGTGAGCTGCCTCACGCGTTTCTCACGGAGCCTGCGGCTCAGCCGCTTGAGGTCTTGCCCCCAGTCGAGATCGGAGTCCACCACGATTTCCTCGGGCTCGCTCCCGCCGAGTTCGTTGAAATACGCCAGGTAATCGGGATGATTGATCGCCACATGGCCCAGGTTCCAAAGCATCAGCGCACCCGCCAGCCACAGTGCCCAGCCCGCGCCTTCACTCCATCGCTTCCACAGCGCCGCGACGCCCGCCGCCGCGCCAACCGAGAACAGGGTGTAGATGGGCAGCACATGGCGGACGCCGATATTGATGCGGCCATTCATCGCGAACAGCAACATTCCCGCCGCCATCGTCCACACCACCCAAGTGGACCACACCCCCCGCCGCACCCCGCCGCGCCACAGCCCGATCGCCGCCAGCGCCAGGAAACCCAGCGGCGTTTTGATTGACACTACAATCGGGAAGAACGCGAACCAGCCGTCCAGGCTCCGTTCGCCCATGAGGAAGGCTCCATGCCCGGTCCGGTTGTGCTCGATAACGTCGTGGACGCCGGTGAACAATTCCGGAAACGGCGACGTGTACGGTGTACCGTGGATGTTGCCGAGCGAAAATCGGTAGACCGCCCAGATCGCGAGGATGCAAAACGGAGCCGCGATCGCCGCACCTATGCCAACCCGCCGCGCCGACGACGCCAGGCGCACCCTATCCGGCGGGGCAAATAAAAACATGGCCGCGAACGCCGCGCCCGCCGCCGCGGGAAAATAGGCGAGGGCCGAGAACTTCGAGGCGATCGCCAACCCGCCGCAAAGTCCGAATAACACCGCCGAACGCCACGATGGCTGGTCGACCATCCGCAGCAGGCTGAATAGCGCGGCGGTGAGACAGGCTGTGAGCGCCATATCCGTCGTGGCAAGGCCCGCATGCCCCAGCACAGGCGGAAGATTGGTGAACAGCAGCACCGCGATCACAGCGCCGAAACCGTCGAGAATTCGCTGCGCCCATAGGAACACGAACGCGGACGCGATCCAGAAAAACGGCAGTGTCCCGGTCCGCGCCAACGCCAGCACGCGATCGTACTTGTTGTCCTTGATCAACAGCGCCCGGCCCTCCATCCACATATCGCCTGTATCGGGCGGCCGGACGCCGTCGAGGTAAGGCAGAAGCGCCGCCGCCACCCGAGCCAGCGGCGGATGCTGATGTTCGTAGGTGTAGCTGCCGTGAGCCAGCCACTCCATCCCACACGCCAGATGGGCCGGCTCGTCGGAGGTGTGGCTGAAAATCGTGTAGGCGCTTGCGATACGAAGCGTCGCGATCAATACCAAAGCACACGCGATCCATGCGGCGTTACCGCCGATCCATTGGTCAACAGGTATGCGCGCGCCGGACTGGCGCGCGTCTTGTGCCGCCTCCGGAAGACTGGAAACGATTTCCGTCTTTGGGCGCCGTTTGGGCATGCAATTTGCGAATAGTTTAGCAACTACCGGCAAATTGCGCACTGCCAGCGCGACGATTTTACCGGCGTAATCGGCTCAGCTCGTCCTTTGACACCAACTGCCACGCCGGCCAGCCGTTCGGGCCGCTCAACTGCACCTGGATCAAATACTCCGCCGACGGTAATGGCTTCGTGAGCCTGTAGAGCTGATTCACCGGGACGCCCGCCTGCCGCAGAACACGATCCTCCGGCGCCAGTAGCCGAGTCCAAATAATCTGCTCTTGATTCAAGAACGTGCTGTTATAACACACGTCGTAATTCATGGCATTCAGCGTAAGCCAATAATGTTGTGCGAATTTGAATGACTGAAACAGATCGAATCCCTGCGTGGCGGTTCGGACATTCCCCTTCCACTTCGAGTCGATGCACACGCCTCCCGGCACAGTCAGAAACTGCTGCGTGAGCGTGGCCTGTTGAATACCGTTCACCCCGCACAGCTCAGCCAGAAACTTCAGATTCAGGTTGAACGAGGCGCAGGCGCAATTGGTCGCTAGCCCCTTTACCAGTCCCCCATTGGCGACTGCTCCTGGCGACGACTGCGACCATGTCCAGTGCAGCCGCCCATAGTCATAGAACGCCTTCATCAGCTTCTTGAGCGCTTCTCCCGGTTGGTCTCCGCACACCGCCCCGGAGTTGGGGAGCGGCGGCAGCAGCCTCGCGGATTCAACGATGCGCCAGCCGGGCATCGTATTGTTGATGCCCGCTTGAACGAGGGCAGCCTGCAACAATGCATTCATAAATCGTGGCGGGCCGTTCCGCTTGCAGCCGCGCCGGAAAGCCTACGCCCGCAGCTTGTCGAAAAGAGCGGTGTCGCCATGCACATCCGTCAAGCGGAAGTCGCGGCCTTGAAACGGGTACGTCAGCCGCGTATGGTCCATTCCCAGCAACGACAGAATCGTCGCATGAAAATCATGCACATGGACGGGATCTTCGATCGCCCGCAGCCCGATCTCATCGGTGCGCCCAATCACACGGCCGCCCTTCACCCCGCCGCCCGCCATCCACAGCGTGAACCCGTACGGGTTGTGATCGCGGCCCTCCGGATCGCCGCCGCCGTTCAATCCCCCGTCGGAGGTGGGCGTGCGTCCGAACTCGCCGCCCCAGATCACCAGCGTCGAGTCAAGCAATCCGCGCGACTCCAGATCGGCCAGCAGCGCCGCCACCGGCTGGTCTGTTTTGCCCGCCATCTTCTTGTGGTTGGCGTCGCACTGTTTATGTCCGTCCCAATCCCCGCCGCCGGTGGTGGATCCGGACCACACCTGCACGAACCGCACGCCGCGCTCCACCAGACGCCGCGCCATCAGGCAGCGCCCGCCGAAATCCGCCGTGGTCCCATTGTCCAATCCGTACAGGTCGCGCGTCGCCTTCGTCTCCTTGGAAATATCGGCCAAATCGGGCGCCGCGGCTTGCATTCGAAACGCCAGTTCGTACGATGCGATCCTCGCTTCGAGCGCAGATTGCGCCGGGTGCTGCCCGGCGTGCCGTTCATTGAACCATCGCAGCGAGTCCAGCAGGTCGCGTTGGTCGGCCCCGGTCATCCCTGGCGGAGGCTTCAGGTTCAGAATCGGAGCCGGTCCGTTCCGCAGCGTCGTGCCCTGATAGACCGCCGGCAGAAAACCAGCGCTATACGCCGGCGGGCCGCATTTGATGCCCCCCTCCAGCAGCACCACGAACGCCGGCAGATTGTCGCACTCGCTCCCCAGGCCGTACACCACCCACGATCCCAAACTCGGCCGGCCCAGGCGCGGCCACCCGTTGTTCAGGAAGTTCAGCGCCGCGGTGTGCGTGAACCCGTCGTGATACATCGAACGGATCACCGCCAGCTTATCGGCGTGCCGCGCCGTGTGCGGGAACAGGTCGGAAATTTCCATCCCGCTTTGGCCGTACCTGGAAAACGTTCGCCGGCACCCGATGATCGGCTGCTCTTCGAATTTCGAGAATTGAAGTTGCACCTTGCCGAAACTGGCCGGCACCGGCTTTCCGTGCAGCCGGTTCAGTTCCGGCTTCGGGTCGAAAGTTTCCAGGTGCGACGGGCCGCCGTGCATGAATAGAAAGATGACGTTCTTCGCCGTCGCTTTGAAATGCGGCTGCCGGGGCGCTAGCGGATTAGTCAACGCCGCCGCCGCCAGCGCTGGAAATCCCAGCGCGGACCGGAATAACTGCCGGCGCGAAAAACTGGCTGCATCAATCGACATAGACGAACTCACTCATATTGAATATCAACAGGCACAAGCGCGGCAACCCGTGTCGCGACGCCACCTCCCGCGCCTTCCCACGCTCTTCCGCCGACGGCGCGCGGCCGAACGCGATCCGCCAGGCCGCTTCCACCGGATCCTTCGACGATTCGATCCGCGCCGCGAAGCGTTCCGCTTGCTCCACCATCCATTCGCTGTTCATCAACGTGAGTGCTTGCGGCGCCACCGTCGACACCTCGCGGCGCGCGCAGCTTTGCGACGAGTCCGGCGCATCGAAAGTCTCCATCATCGGCAGCCGGAATGATCGTTTCACGAACAGATACACGCTCCGGCGGTCATGTTCCCGTGCGTCCGGATGCACCGGCCATTGCGACATGTCCCGCATCCCGTCGCGCTCGTCCTCGCTCAGCCGCACCGCTACCGGAGGGCCGAACATCTTCGTGTTGAGTGCCCCGGCGGCGGCCAACACCGCGTCGCGCAGCGAATCCGCATCCAGACGCATGGGGTCGCGCGTGGAGCGATACGCCTTTGACTCGAGAATCACCCGGTGCAGATGCTTCAGGCTCCATCCGTGTTCCATCAGTTCCACCGCCAGCCAATCCAGCAGTTCCGGATTCGACGGTTTCTCGCCCTGGCGGCCGAAATCATTCGGCGTTGCCACCAGGCCTTCGCCGAAGTGCCCCTGCCACACGCGGTTTACCATCACCCGCGCCGTCAGTGGATGATCCGGTGAGGCGATCCATTCCGCCAGCGCTTTGCGCCTGCGCGGGATGAACCAGGCCGTGCCGACCGGTTCGGCGATCGCCGGCCCCGCGCCAAGCGCCGCCGGAAAGCCCGGTTCTACCTTCTCTCCCCTGCGCTGCCAATCGCCGCCGCCCAGCACGTATGTATCCGGCACCGGCACGCGATGAACCAGCAGGTTGGCCTTTTCATACATTTCCGGAGCCTTCACGTACGCATCGCCGATCTTGCGTAGCAGTGTCTCCCGTGCGTCCTTGTCGCCCGGCCGCAGATGTTTGTACTGCTCGCGGAGTTGATCCGCGATCACCTGGCGCGTCTGATGGCGCGTGTATTCGAAGATGCGCATTTGGCTCGTAATCGGAATTTCTCGATCTTCCGAGCCAGCGAAGATGGCCGACAGGCGGTAGTAATCGCGTTGCGAGATCGGGTCGAACTTGTGATCGTGGCAGCGCGCGCATCCGAGCGAAAGTCCCAGGAACGCTGCTCCGGTCATGTCCACCGCCTCAGCCTGCCACTCGGCCCGGAACTGCTCGCCGAAAAACGAAAACTCCACCGGCATCGCCCCCAGCGTGTAGAGCGCCGTCCCCAGCCTCCGTTCCAGGTTCTCTTCCTTTGACTTCGGCAGCACGTAGCTACCGTCCAGGTCGAAATCGTCCGGCCATATTTCGTCCGCTGCGATCTGCTCTTTCACGAACACGTCGTACGGTTTGTCGCTGTTGAAAGAACGGATCACGTAGTCGCGATACCGCCACGCGTTGGCGAAGTAGTGATCGGTTTCGTATCCGCCGGTATCGGCGTACCGGACGATGTCGAGCCACATCCGTCCCCACCGTTCGCCGTAGCGCGGAGACTCGAGCATGCGGTTCACCAGCTTCGTATAGGCCCCGGGATCGGTATCGTTCGCGAACGCCTCCACCTCGGCCGGATCCGGTGGAAGCCCATGCAAATCGTAAGACAGCCGCCGGATGAGCGCTTGCCGAGGCGCCGCCGGGGCCGCCGTATCGAGAAAGGCATCCACCGGATTGGCACGGTCGTGCGGCGGCTTCGTCTTTACTGGCTTGCGGAAAGACCACCACGTGGCGGCTTCTCTCGCCGCCGCATCCGCCGCACCGGCCTGCCACGGCGCGCCCTGATCGATCCATTCCTTCACTGCCTTCACGTCGGCGGCGCTCAGAGCCTTCTTGCCGGGAGGCATCTTGAGATCGCCGGTGCGCGCGATGGCTTGATACAGCAGGCTATCGGCGGAGCGGCCCGGAACTACGGCCGGGCCGCGCGACCCACCCTGCAGCAAGGCCGCCCGGGAGGAAGCATCCAGCCCGGACATCTTCGCAGACCCGCCATGGCAGCCGCCGCACTGGGCTTGGATCAGGGCGGGGACGTCGGCGTGAAGCGTAGCGGCGACGACGGCAACGAGGGCATATCGCACGCTAGCCATTATATGTGGGGAGTGCCTTGGGGCATAGGGGGGCTGTCCCCATAGGGCTTGCTTCCGGCCGCACGGTCGTGTACTAAGAAAGGGCATGCTTTTTCGCGCGCGGGTTCGAGGGCTGGTGGCCATCAGGACAGTTGCGTTCCTGCTGGCGTTGGCAATCGGTGGTAGCATCCTGTTCGCCCAGCGCGGCTACCGGCGCTACTACGAAGAGGACAATCCCGCCGCCATGCCCGCCGACGCCGCCGAAAAGACCGAGTTCGTCTTCGGGCGCCTGCGCTACCCCGGCTCGCGCGGCGGATGGCGCGGCGGCGGCAGTTGGGCCACCGACTATCCCAAGGCCGATCGCCAGTTCCTCCAGGGCCTGCGCCGCTTGACACGGCTGCACACGCGTTCGGTGGAACAGGTGGTGGACATCGATACCGACGAGATCTTCAATACGCCCTGGCTCTACGCCGTCGAAGTGGGCTATTGGTCTTTGGACGACACACAGGCCGCTCGCCTCCGCGACTATCTCCTCCGCGGCGGCTTCCTCATGGTGGATGATTTTCACGGCACGGCCGAATGGGCCAGCTTCATGGATTCCATGCAGCGCGTGTTTCCCGAGCGCGCCGTCGTCGAGATCGAAAACAAAGATCCCATCTTTCACGTGCTCTACGATCTCGACGAACGCTTCCAGGTGCCCGGCATCATGTATCTGCGCCGCGGCTCCACCTATGAAAGGGATGGCATCGAGCCGCGCTGGCGCGGTATTTATGACGACAAAGGACGTGTGATGGTGGCCATCTGTCACAACATGGATTTGGGCGATGCCTGGGAATGGGCCGATGAGCCCCGCTACCCGGAAAAGTTCGCCTCCCTCGCCTATCGCATCGCCGTCGACTACATCGTCTACGCCATGTCACACTGACGCGTCCCTGTACGGTATTTGAAACAAAAACAACCTCGCGCGCATTTATAGTAGTGACGGCAATGACGGAACAGAGCCGGCGCCGCCGTCCGGGAGGGATGCGATGAACACGGCGACTCGATTGGTAAATGCGAATGCGAAGCTGGAGGAAATCCTCCTCCGTCGCGAGCAGACGAACAACCCTTTGTTCGGACGCGACACCGAATGGCATATCGTGGATCGGGAGCTGCGCGATCTCGAACGCGAGATCATGGCAAATCCCGGCGCGCTGCAAGCCCTGTTCGCGCCTCCGCAAACTCCGGTGGAAGACGATTGAATCCGCCCGTTTGCCCCCGCGGCGATATCGGCGCCGCCGCCCCGCCGGTGATGGACTGCCAAGTCCTGGTACCGGCGTGTGGCGGCGGCTTCTTCATTGGGAACGGAGGGTAGTTGACACCGGGCTCGCCGAGTCCGATACTAAAGGCGATGCAACTCAGTGGCAGAAACGGAAAGCGTCTGGCGGACCTGCGGCGCGGCGAACACGGCGTCATCGCCGCCATTGAACTGCCCGACGACATCGCACGCCGTCTGATGGAACTCGGCTTCCTCCCCGGCGGCATCGTGAAGGTGGGGCGCAGCGCCCCTGGCGGTGACCCTCGCGTGTTCGAAGTCGATGGTTCCGAGGTCGCCCTGCGCCGGGAAACTTCCCGCCTCATTCACCTCGAAGCTCCTTCCGCACAGGCGGACGCAGCTGCCAACGCGATCGAAACCCCCGGTCAGGCCGGCGCCGTGCGCGGATGAGCCACTGCGGTCCCGCTCCCGCATCCACGCTCGTACAGGTGAGCCCGGCCGCACGCCCCCGCTTGATCGCCCTCGTCGGGCCGCCCAATTCCGGCAAGTCCACTTTGTTCAATTTGCTCACCGGTTTGCGCCAGAAAGTGGCCAACTACCCCGGTGTCACCGTCGAACAGCATCGCGGCAAGCTGCAAATGGATGGCGGCCGCCACGCCGACATCGTTGACCTGCCCGGTATCTACAGCCTGGAGCCCCGCTCCGACGATGAGCGCGTCACCCGCGACGTTCTCACCGGCCAGATGCCGGGCTCGGCCAAACCCGACGCGATTCTTCTCGTCCTCGACGCCACCAACCTCGGCCGTCATCTCGCTCTCGCCGCTCCTGTGCTCGGCCTCGGCATCCCCACCCTGGTGATCCTCAACATGGCCGATGACCTTAAAAAACGCGGCGGGCGCGTCGACACCGCCGAGGTTGCCGCGAAACTGGGAACGCCCGTCGTGCTGGTGAGCGCCATTCGCAATCAAGGCATGGAACCGGTGCGGGAATTTCTGCGCGGCGAATTGGCCGTGCCCGCTCCGCTCGAACTCCCCGTCCTCAACAACGTTCCCACCTGCAGAGCCTGGGCCGCGCGCGTGTCCGGATCCTACGAAGCGCCCGCGCCCCCCAAATGGACCCGCCGCCTGGATGCAATCTTCTTGCATCCTCTGTGGGGGCCGCTTGTCTTTCTCGCCGTTGTGGTGGGCGTGTTCCAATCCATCTTCACCCTCGCCCCTCCCCTGATGGATCTGGTGGAGGCCGCCGTCGCCGTGTCCGGATCCTGGGTGGGCGCGCACCTGCCCGACGGGATGTTCCGCGCCCTGGTGGTTGAGGGCATCTGGGGCGGCGTCGGTTCCGTCGTCGTTTTTCTGCCCCAGATCCTGATCCTGTTTCTGTTCATCGGTATCCTCGAGGATTCCGGCTATCTCTCCCGCGCCGCCCTCATTGCGGACCGCACCATGGCCAAGATCGGCCTGCAGGGGAAATCCTTCATCCCGCTGCTTTCCGCCTACGCCTGCGCCGTGCCCGCCATCATGGCCACCCGCACCATTGAAAACAAGCGGGACCGGATTGCCACCATCCTCATCGCGCCCTTCATGACCTGCTCGGCGCGCCTGCCCGTCTACACGCTCATCATCGCCGCTTTCATTCCGGATCGTCCCCTTGCCGGCCGCCTCCTGGGCACCCAGGCCGGCGCCCTGTTCGGTCTCTACATCCTCGGCTTCCTCGCCGCCGCCGTCACCGCGCGCGCACTCAAGTCGTCGATCCTCAAGAGTGACCGCACTCCCTTCGTGATGGAACTGCCTCCGTACCGGCGGCCTTCCCTGCGCTCGCTCGGATTGCGCCTGCTGGACCGGGCGAAGGTTTTCCTCCGCCGCGCCGGCACCGTCATTCTCGTAGTCGCCATCGGGTTGTGGATCCTCGCGCACATTCCGCTCGACCACGGGAAAGCGCCGGAGATCCGCGATAGTCTCGCCGGAACCGTCGGCCGCGCCGTGGAACCCGTCATCAAGCCGCTCGGATTCAATTGGAAAATCGGCATCGGCCTCATCACCAGCCTCGCCGCCCGCGAAGTCATCGTCGGCACCCTCGGCGCCATCTACGGCATCGAGAACGCCGACGAAGAAACCATCGGACTCCGCGAAGCCCTCCAGCGCGACCTCTCACCCGGCGGCGCCGCCGCTCTGCTCATCTTCTTCGCCTTCGCCATGCAGTGCATGTCCACCGTCGCCGTGGTGAAGCGCGAAACCGGCGGCTGGAAGTGGCCGATTCTCCAGTTCGCCTACATGACCGGGCTCGCCTACGTCTGCGCCTGGGCCGCTAACGTCGCCGTCACCCGCTGGTTGGCCTGATACCTGAAAAAATTGTTGCCCCGGGTAGCGACGTTCTCCCCGCGTCCTGCTACTCTCATAGAAATGTCGATCATGCTCGACGAGATCCGGCAGCAGCCGGACATCCTGGACCGTACTCTGCGCGAACAGATTCCCGCGGTCGAACAACTGAAGCGTCTGCTCGAACAACGCAAGCCGCGGATGGTGATTCTGGCCGCGCGCGGCACCTCCGATAACGCCGCCCTGTTCGGCCGTTACCTGCTCGAAATATCCACCGGCACGCCCGTTTCCATGGCCGCGCCTTCGATCTTTACCCTCTATGGCGGCGCCATCGATTACCGGGACGCTCTCGTGGTCGGCATTTCCCAGTCGGGCGAATCCACCGACACCAACATCGTGCTCGAGCGCGCCCGCGCCCGCGGCGCCCTGACCGTCGGCATCACCAATGAAGCCGCCAGTTCCATGGCCTCCATCGCCGAGATCGTCTTCCTCGTGCGCGCCGGCCGCGAACGCAGCGTCGCCGCCACCAAAACCTACACCGGCCAGTTGCTGATGGTTTACCTGCTCGCCTACGCCATGGGCGCGCCCATCTCGCTCGACCAGTTGCGGCAGATCCCCGCCTGGGCCGACGCCGCTCTGCGCCTGGAAAACGATATCGGCGTCCGCGCCTCGCGCTACCGGTTCATGGAAAGGACCGTCGTCGTCGGCCGCGGCTTGAACTACGCCAACGCCTTCGAATTCGCACTCAAGCTCATGGAGACCTGCTACATCGTCGCCGAACGGTTCTCCTCGGCGGACTTCCTCCACGGCCCAATCGCCATGGTCGAGTCCTCGTTTCCCGTTTTCCTGTTCACGCCCGGAGGCGTCACATGGTCTTCCATGCAAACCATCCTGGAAAAAGTGGGCGAAGCCAAGGCCGAGATGCTGCTTATCACTGATCGCGCCAACCCGGAAGCGCTCAACCTGGGGCTGCGCACGGTGTGCGTGCCGGCGCGCGTGAGCAATGAAGGTCCGCTGCCGGAAGATGTGTTCACGCCCATCCCCTACATCATCCCGGCCCAACTGTTCGCCGCCGCTCTAGCCGTGGAAAAAGGGTTGAATCCCGATCAGCCGCGCGGGCTCTCCAAGGTGACGCGGACTCTATAGCCTATCGCGGGCCCGGCCTCACCCACAGCAGGCGGGCGCCGGCCCGGTACACCAGATCGCCGCCGTCGGCGCCTATCAAAAACGAACTCTCCAGGCTGCCCCCCGCAGGCAGCATCGCCGCCACCGGGTGCCACGTCCGTGAGGCCGTATCGAGCACCTGCAACTGCCGTGACGGGCCCTCGCCGAACATTCCGTACAACCGGCCATCGGAGCCGTATGCGCGGGGAAACGGGGCGCTCGGAATCACGGTGCGGCTCACCAGTTCTCCCCGCTCGTTCCATTCCATCCATTCGGCGGGGTTATCCGAATGGTTCTCGTGGATCACCGCCCCGATGCGCCCGCCGCCCGCCGACATCGTCCAGTAGCCTCCGCCGGCCCGGCCCGGTTGGGATTTCGCGCCCGGCCACAGCGAACGCGCCAGATAGCCGCCCATCGGCGCGCCGTCCGGCGAAAATTTGCGGACAACGAAATAGTCTTCCTTCTCCTCAACATCCGGCCGATGGCGATCGCGCTGAAACCCGAGGCTCCACAGATTTCCGCCGCTGTCGAAGCACAAGGCATTGGCCACATACTCCTGCGTGGCGATGAAGCCCTCCCGCTGTCCCGACGCGGTCAGGATTTCGATCCCGCTTTGCCTGCCCGGAGTGCCGACGCTCACCGCCACCCTGCCCCGCCCATCCACCGCCACCGCGGATGCGCTGCAGGCCTCGCTGCCCGGACAAGACACAACCACGTCGAAGGCGAGCGCGCCGCCCGGCCGAAACACCTTCAGCCGGTTCGGCCTCTGTAGCGAAAGCAAGTGGCCTTTGTCGAATCGCGGCGCCGCCGGCCCGGTGTCGGCGTAGATTTGCTCCCTCGGCTGCGCTTCGGCGAGCATGAGCACCGGAAGAAGGACGGCCAGGAGGGACACCCCATTCATGCCGTCATTGTACTGCTAGTCCCCGGTTTGCGACACCGCGGCCACCTGCCGGCGTCCGGCCAGTCGTGCCGCCAAATCGTCGAACAGCGAGTACGCCACCGGTGTCACGATCAGCGTGAGCAACAGCGACAGGCTCTGTCCGCCGATCACGATGATCGCGATCGATCGCCGCTCTTCCGCCCCCGGACCGTTGCCGAGCGCCAGCGGCAGCATCCCCGCCACCAGCGTCATCGTCGTCATCAGAATCGGACGCAGCCGGTCGCGATTGGCCTGCAGGATCGCCTCCAGCCGCGGCATTCCTTCCCGCCGCAGATTGTTGGTGTGGTCCACCTGCAGGATCGAGTTCTTCTTCACCACCCCGAACAAAACCAGGATTCCCAGCGCCGAATACAAATTCAGCGTGTCCTGGAACATCCATAGCGACAGGAATCCGAACGGCACCGCCAGCGGCAGGCTCAGAAGGATCGTCACCGGATGCACCAGATTCTCGAATTGCGACGCCAGAATCATGTACATGAAAACCACCGATAGCCCGAATGCCAGCAGGAACTCCACCAGCGTCTGATTGAACTCGCGCCCGCGCCCGATCACCGTCGTGGAATACGCGGCCGGAAGATTCAATCCCGCGGCCGCTTTGTGCATTTCCTCCAACCGGTCCGCCAGCGCATACCCGGTCGAGACGTTGGCGCGGATGCCCACCTGCCGTTGACGGTCCAGCCCCTCGATCCGATACGCTGTCATCCCCGGCCGCATCGTCACCAGGTTGTCCAGCCGCACCATGCCCGTCTTTGACGACGGCACATATAATTTCGAGACCGTCTCCGGCGAGTTGCGATCCCCGTCGCTCAGCCTCACTTCCACGTCGTAATCCTCGGCCAGTTTGTCGTCTCTGTACCGCGACACTTCGTCGTCGCCGCCCACCATCAGCCGCAGTGAGCCCGCGATGTCGCTGGCATCCACACCCAGGTCGGCCGCGCGGTTGCGGTCAATGAAAACCCGCAACTCGGGTTTGGTCAGCCGCAGCGTCGTGTCCACGTCAGCCAGCCCGGGGATCTCGAGCGCCGCGCTGCGCAGCCGCTCGCTGTAGTCGTTCAGCGCTTCCAGTTCCGGACCCCGGATCACGTAGTCGATATCCACCGGCGCCGACCCCTGGCTCATCGTCTGCACGTTGCGCACCTGGATCCGCACGTCCGGCAAACGCTCCTTCAGCCGCGCCCGCACCGCGGTCATCACCTCGCGCTGCGAATAGAGTCCCGCGAACGCCTCCATCGGCTTGCCCTCGAGCGTTTTGCTAACGATGCGCGGCAGCGATAACACCCGGTCCTCGATCGGCGCGATTCGTACGAACAGCCGTCCCGAATTCACGTTCTGCAGGTATCCGGTGCCCACCACGGAAAGCACGTGCTCCACGCCCGGCAACTCGCGCATCTCGCCGGCGATGCGGTCGAGCACCTGCTCCATCGCGATCAGGCTCGTGCCCTCGGGCGCAATCACCGACATCTCGAACTCGCTCTCGTCCACGTTGGTGGGAATATACTCCTGCCGCACCATCCGGTAAAGCGGAGCCGTACACGCCATCACCGCGATCGCAAGCGCCGCTACCATCGCCCGGTGCCGCATCGCCCACCCGAGCAGGGCCATGTAGAAGCGCTCCACCAGGCCATAGAAGCCCCGCCGCGATCCGCCCCCGTGACCCAGGTTGCCCACCGTCAGTAGCCGTGAACTCATCATCGGCGTGAGACTGAAGCTCACCAGCAGCGATACCAGAATCGCAACCGCCGCCGTGAAGCCGAACGAATAGAGAAACCGTCCCGACACCGACGACATGAACGAGACCGGCAGAAAAACCACCACCAGACTGAACGTGGTGGCCATCACCGCCAGGCCGATGTCCTTGGTCGCCCGGATCGCCGCCTGCCGCGGCTGCAGCTTCTTTTCTTCGATGAACCGGAATATGTTTTCGAGCACCACGATCGCGTCGTCGATCACCACGCCCACCATCAGCACCAGTGCCAGCATCGTGATGTTGTTCAGCGTGAACCCCAGCCAGCGCATCGGGCCGAACGTGGCGATGATCGACGCCGGGATCGCCACCGCCGCGATCACCGTCGCCCGCCAGTTCCGCATGAACAGCAGCACCACCAGCGACGCGAGAATTGACCCCAGGATCAAGTGGAGCTGCACTTCATGAAACGCGGCTTCGATGTAGCGCGACTGGTCCTGCACCAGATCCAGTTCCACTCCCGGCGGCAGCAACTCGCGTACCCGGCCCAGTCGCGCCTTCACGTTGTCGATCACCTCGATCGTGTTGGCGCCCGACTGCCGCCGCACCTCCAACCCCACCGCGAGCTTTCCGTCGTAGCGCGCCGACGTCCGCCGCTCCTTGTGCCCGTCCTCGGCATATCCGATGTCGCGGATCTTGACAGGCGTGTTCCCGATCGTCGACACCACCAGTTCGTTGAACAACTGCGGATCCGGGAACCGGCCGAAGGTGCGCAGCACCAGTTCGCGATGCCCCTCGTCCACCCGGCCGCCCGGAATCTCGGAGTTCTGCCGCGCCACCGCGTCCCGCACCGCCAGGATCGGGATCTTGTACGCCGCCAGCCGGTCGGCGTCCACCCAGACGTTGATCGCGCGGCGCTCCCCGCCCACGATCACCACCTGACCCACCCCGCCCACCGATTCAATCGAATCCTGCACGTCGCGGTCGGCGATTTCGTACAATTCGCGCGCCGTCTTGTTCCCCGTCAGCACGATCGTCAGAATCGGCGCCGAATCGGTGTCGAGCTTCCGGATCAGCGGCGGCTTGGCGTCCCGCGGCAGCAGGCTCAGCACGCTTGAAACCGCGTCCCGCACGTCCTGCGCCGCCACGTCGATGTCGCGGTTGATCAGGAACGTCAGCGTCACGATCGATACAGACTCGGTGGAGGTGGAACGGATCATGTCGATCCCTTCCACCGTCGCCACGGCGTCCTCGATGCGCCGTGTGATCGTGCTCTCGATCTCTTCCGGTGAGGCGCCCGGCAACTGCACACGCACCGAAATGATCGGCAAATCCACGTCCGGGAACCGATCCACCCCGAGCTTGGTGTAGGAAACTCCGCCGATCACCACCAGGAACAGGATCAGCATCACCGCGAACACCGGACGAGCGACGCAGACTTCAGCCAGTTTCTGCATGGAACCCTACCGTGGCGCCGCCGGCGTCACCGTCACCTTGCGCCCGTTCGTCATCCGGTCATTGGCGTTCACCACCAGCCGCTCGCCTTCCCGCAGGCCCTCCAGAATCTCTACCATTTCGCCCGGTAGCCGCCGGCCGGACCGGATCAGACGCTCCGCCAGCGCATCGTTTTCCACCACGAACACACGTTCGATCCCGGCAAACGAAATCATCGACGACAACGGAACCGCGATCCCGCGTGATTCCGGATTCACCACGATCGTCGCATCGGCGAACGAGCCCGGCCGCAGCCGTCCATCGGCGTTCGGAATCTCACCCTCGATCACGAGCGACCGGCTTTGCGATTCGAGCGCCGGGGAAAGGCGCACCACGCGGCCCGCCCGGCTTTCTCCCGATCCCGCCAGCCGCACGTCGATCCGCTGCCCCGGCCGCACCTTCGGGGCCAGCCGCTCCGGCACCTCCAGCCGCAACCGCAGCGGATGCTGCCGCACCAGCGTGATGATCGGCGCATTCACCGGCAGATACTCCCCGAGCGAGGCCACCCGCCGCGTCACCGCGCCCGGGAAAGGCGCGCGGATGGTGCAATCGGCGCGCTGCTGGCGTGCTAGTTCGAGTTGCGCCCGGCGCTCGGTCAGTTGGGCGCGCAACTGGGCCACTTCCTCGAGCGCCGCCTGGTATTGCGCCTCCACGCCCTGAGCCCTCACCTGCGCTTTCTCGAATTCGATCCGCGACACCACTCCGTCGTTGCTCAACCGCGTCGTGGTGTCGAAGATGAAACGGGCCTCCTTCAACGCCGCCGCCGCCGTCCGCACCATGGCCGTGTTCTCGGGAGTCACGTCGTCGCTTTGCTGGCCGGCGATGCCCAGCCGCGCCCGGATCTGATCCACCTGCGCCTGCGCCTGGCCCAGCCGGAAATCGTAGTCGGTGGTGTCGATCTCGGCGAGCACATCGCCGGCGCGGACGTGGGACCCCAGATCCGCCAGCAGCCGCTCGACCCGCCCCGGCACCTTCGCCGAAACCGTGGTCATATCCTCGGCGAACAATTCCCCCGTGGCGGTGATGATCTCGGGAATCGGCGTGATCACCACCGGTTGTAGCGTCACCGGGATCGCCGGGCGCTGTTCCTTGGCGGCCACGTTCGCGCCCGAATAGGGCCCGGAGCAGGACGCGAGAACCGTCACAACAGCGAGCATGGAGCGGTACGGCGGAGCGCAACGGACGAACATAGTGATTCGGGGCCATTTTCTCACAAACCGTTCAAGCTGCCGGTCCGCACGCCGATGAGGGGATTGTAACCGGATAATGAGCACTGATTTCCTGGCCGTTGTCTGGATTTTTCTATAGCAGCAGTGAGGCGCAAGGAGGACTATGGCGGTCGACATTTTGATCGTCGATGATTCGGCGGCGATCCGGAAGATTCTGCAGCGGGTCTTGTATCAGGCGGAAGTCCCTGTGGGTAAGATTTTCGAAGCCAACGACGGTGCCGAGGCTCTGGATGTGCTGAAGCAGAACCGCGTCGGCTTGATCCTGTCCGATATCAACATGCCGAACATGGACGGATTGCAGTTGTTGGGCGAACTGAAAGGAGCTGCGTCGGCTCACAAGGACGTTCCCATTGTCATGATCACTACCGAGGGTTCCCAGGCCAAGGTGATGGAGGCAGTGAATCTCGGTGCGGTGGGCTACGTGCGCAAGCCGTTCACCGCCGAGCAAATCAAGGAGAAGTTGGTGGGGCTGATCTAGCCCTTGCCAGGGAGAAACCGATGGACATTCATGAACTGTTGGCCGAGGAAATCGGCTCGGCGACGATCGGCGTGCTCACAACCATGCTCGCCCTGGAAGCCGAAGCCGGGCCGCCCACGTTGTCGGCCGTCGAGACCGGGCCCTCGCACGGCGTCGCCGCCATCGTCGGCGTCGCTGGGCCTTATTCGGGAACCGGCAGCGTCGTCTGCACCGAGACCGTCGCCTGCCGCCTGGCCGGCGCGATGCTGATGTCGGAGTACGATTCGGTCAACGAAGACGTGCTCGACGCCATGGGCGAAATCGCCAACATGGTCATCGGGAACATCAAAACCAATCTCGAGGAGCGGTTCGGAGCGATGGCGCTCACCACGCCCACCGTCATCCACGGCGGCGATTTCAGCACCCGCGCCTCCGGCAAAAATACCTGGACCGTCGTCCCGTTCACTACCGGCGGCGATGGCTTCTTCGTCCAGATGATGCTCGTCGAAAAGGCCGGCCGGGTCTCCTCCGGTCCCGCGATGCCGGTCGCGGTTGCACTTTGAGCGCGCGTGGGGGCCGGCCCGTCCTCACCCCGCCTCCCTGCCGGACCACGTCGCAATCCCCGGCTAGAATTGGAAAGTGACCCACAACATCACTTTGATTCCCGGAGACGGCATCGGTCCCGAAGTGGCCGCTGCCGCCGTTCGCGTCATCGACGCCACCGGAGTGAAGATCGACTGGGATCCGGTCGAGTGCAACGAACGCATCATTCGCGAGACAGGCGAATCCATCCCCACTCCCGTCATCAAGTCCATCGAGCGCCACAAACTCGCCCTCAAGGGGCCCGTCACCACGCCCATCGGCGGCGGCTACCAAAGCGTCAACGTCGCTCTGCGGAAACGCTTTGACCTCTACGCCAACGTCCGCCCCGTCAAAGCCCTTCCCAACCTCAAAACCCGTTTCCAGGATCTCAACATCGATCTCGTCATCTTCCGCGAGAACACCGAAGACCTCTACGCCGGCATCGAACAGGAAGTGGTCAACGACGTTGTCACCAGCCTCAAGGTCATCACCCGCCGCGCCTCGCTCCGCATCGCCCAGGCGGCGTTTGAATACTCGCGCCGCTTCGGACGCCGCAAAGTCACCTCCGTCCACAAGGCCAACATCATGAAGCTCAGCGATGGCCTCTTCCTCAAGTGCTGCCGCGAAACCGCCGCCCAGTTTCCCGAGATCCAGTACAACGAACTCATCGTCGACAACGCCTCCATGCAACTGGTGTCGAAACCCGAACAGTTCGACGTTCTGCTCATGCCCAACCTCTATGGCGACATCATGTCGGACCTTGCCGCCGGTCTGGTCGGCGGGCTCGGCGTGGTCCCCGGAGCCAACATCGGCGACACCTGCGCCGTCTTCGAAGCCGTTCACGGCAGCGCTCCCGATATCGCCGGGCATGGCGTCGCCAATCCCACCGCCTTGATGCTCTCCTCGGTGATGATGCTGCGACACATTCAGGAGGTGTCCGCCGCGGACCGGTTGCAGCGCGCCATCGAAGCCACCTACGCCGACGGCTCTTCCCTCACCGGTGACGTCGGCGGTTCCGCCAGTACGATGGAATTCGCCGATGCCGTCATCGCCAAACTCGAGGCCTGACCGTCCCCGCACTCTGGCTCCCCAAGCCGCTGGCTGATTACTTCTTTCCCGCTTTGGTGTTCGCCGGACGCGGGCTCTCGAACAACGGCGGAATTAACTCCCGGTTCCACGCCGAGTACGCCGCCAGCATGCGGTCCCGCACGCCCGGCAGCGTCGCGCCCACATCGCGTGATTCGCCGATGTCGTTGTCCAGATCGTAGAGCGCCGCTTCGCCTCCGCCCTGCTGCACCAGCTTGTACCGGCCCTCGCGCACCGCCCAGTTCGTCCCACCGCCGGTCCGCCAGTACAACCTCTCGTGCGGAGAGCCGCCGCGCATGCCGCTCAGATACGGCAGCAGATCCACGCCATCCAGTGGCTTCGCTGGCAGCTTCGCGGACGCCGCCGAGGCGAAGGTGGGAAGGATGTCCAGCGAAATCACCGGCTCTTTGTATTCCTTGCCAGCCGCCAGCAGCGCCGGCCACCGCAGCGTGAACGGTACGTGGATCCCGCCTTCGTACACCTGCCCTTTCGCGCCGCGATAGGGAGCGTTGTTCGATCCGTTCACCGCCGTCGGTCCGCCGTTGTCGCTCAGAAACACCACCATCGTGTTGGCTTCGTTTCCAGTCTCGCGGATCGCATCCAGCGCGCGGCCCGCCGCATCGTCCATCGCGCTCACCATCGCCGCGTACTTGCGGCGCCGCTCGTCTTCAATGGAGGCGAAACGCTCCAGATATTTGTCGCTTACCTGCTGCGGCGTGTGTGGCGCGTTAAAGGCCAGATACAGAAAGAAGGGATGGTCCTTGTGGCGCTTCACGAACGCCGCGGCTTCGCGCCCCAGCGCATCGGTGAGGTATTCGCTCTCGGTCACCGGCCGGCCGTCGCGCTGATGCGGGATTAGATACTCGCGCGCGAAGCTGTTCATTTCCTGCTTGAAGTAGTCGTGGCCGCCGCCGAGGAATCCGAACATCTCATCGAATCCGCGTTTCATCGGATGAAAGCGCGGATGCGCGCCCAGATGCCACTTGCCGATATGCCCGGTGACGTAGCCGGCGCTCTTCAATACCTGCGGCAGCGTGGTCTCTTCCACCGGCAGCCCCGCCACGGCATCGGCGGTGTCGTACTTCGGATTGTTCTCGTGGCCGAACCGCTGCTGGTACCGCCCGGTCATGATGCCGGCCCGCGTGGGGCTGCAGAAGGGGTGCGACACCAGCCCGTTGGTGAAGCGAACGCCGCCCCGCGCCAGCCGGTCCAGGTTCGGCGTCGGGATATCGCGCGATCCCTGGAACCCCAGATCGGCGAATCCCAGGTCGTCGGCCAGAATCAGCACCAGGTTCGGCTTGCGCTCCGCCTGTTGTTGCGCCGCCGCGCCCGCCGGCGCGCTCGAAGCGCCCGCCCCGAGCGTCTGCAGAAACCGCCGGCGATCGATGTTCATCACTCTATACCTTATTCGGCAGCGACTTTTCCGGCGGCCAGAAGAAGGCCGCCAGCAGCGCCGCCGCCGCCAGCGCCATCGCCGTCGGACCCAGATACAGCTTGCTGAAATCCACCATTCCTTCCGGCGTCTTCACCGCGTCGCCCAGCCACGGCCAGATGAAGTTCGCCACAAACGGCCCGAAACCGAGAATCAGGAAATTGAACAACCCCTGCGCGCTTGACCGCGCGTCTTTTGGGAAGAACTCGTCCACGAAAATGTACACCGTCGCGAAGAAGAACGCGTAACAGATGCCGTGCAGCAGGTTCACCGTGATCGCAACCCACGGAATCGGCGCGAACGCGAACAAGCCGAACCGGATCGCGTGCCCGAGAATGCCGATGATCATCGTCTTCCTCCACCCCAGTTTCTTCAGCGTGATGCCCAGAAACGCCATCGTGCCGATCTCGGCGATCTGGCCGATACTCATGATCGGCATCACCCAGTTCGGCGGGATCCCGATACTCTTCAGATAATCGTTGGTCCAGATGAAATAGCACTGATGGACCGCCGCGTCGAAAAACGTCACGATAAACAGAATCAGGACGAAAGGCACCTTCAGCAGCTTCATCGCTTCCAGCCACGCGAAACGCTCGCCCCCTGCCTGGGCAGGCTTGGGCGGGGTATGCGGCAGCGTCAGTGAAAATCCCGCCAGCAGCAGCGATGCGATTCCCGACGCCAGAAACGTATACGGCACCGCCGCCTGCAGCGCCGCCCCTTCGAGCGGGGACGCGAGCGCCGCGCCCAGCCACCCCGTGAAACCAGCCGACCCGAGCGACGGCACCTTCGCCCAGTCCACAAGGATGAACACGAACGGCCATGCCGCCGCGATCCACCCGATCGTGCCCCACAGCCGCACCCTCCCGAAGTCCTGCGCCGAGTCTTTGATATTGGCGAAGGCGATCGAGTTGGTGATCGAGATCGTCGGCACGTAGAACAGGCAGTGCACCAGCATCAAAAGGAAGAACGGTCCGAAACTCTTGGTCCAGACCAGATTCAGCATCGCCAGCCCGCCGATCAGATGCGAAAAGGCGAGGAAGCGCTCGGCCGCGAAATTGCGGTCCGCGAACTGCGTCGAAAAGAACATCGCCGAAAACGACGCCAGCGCGAACGCGTTCAGCACCCATGATTGCTGCCAGGAATCGAATCCCAGGCTCGGCAGATAGCCGAAGATCAAGGGAAGCCACGCGCCCCAGATGAAGAACTCCAGGAACATCATCACCGAGAGCTTGAACTTGTTGTTGTCGGAGGCTGGCACGGTCTTGGAGTTTAGCAGAATCGAAACGCTTGAGGTTACTTGGGGGTGGTTACTTGGGGTTGCCTGTGGCGGCGATCATCAATGATGCTAACATATAGGCATCAACGATGCGAACGACCATTGTATTGGATGATGACGTCCTTGAGCGTCTCCATGACGAAGCCCGTCTTCGCGAAGCCACTTTCAAAGGTACGCTGAACGACGTCATTCGAGACGGGCTCGCCATGGCGGAGCAGCGGCGCAACTGCGCGGTTCCGTTTCGGGTGAAGCCGCGCGCCATGGGCCTGAAACCGGGGTTGAGCTACGACAGCATCTCACGGCTGATCGAGTTGGGAGAAGGGGAAGACGCCCGGTGATCCTTTTGGATGCCAATATCCTGTTGTACGCCTATGACCAGCACTCCCCTGAACATGGCAAGATACGTCCTTGGCTGGAGGCGCTGCTGTCCGGGAAGGAAACCGTCGGTCTGCCCTGGGTCACTGCGTGGGCTTTTGTCAGAATTGCCACCAACCCGCGATTGAACAAGCAGCCTCTGCGCGCCGGCGAGGCCATGCGGATCCTGGAGGAGTTGAGCGCCCATCCTTCCGTAGTGATGGTGAATCCAGGCCGCTCGCATCGGGAAATTCTGCTCGCGCAAATGCGATCCGCCCAGGTACAGGGCTGCGAGACCACGGACGCAGTGCTTGCAGCCTTGGCCATTGAGCACGGCGCCACGCTTGCATCCACGGATGCCGGCTTCCGGCGCTTTCCGGACTTGCGTTGGTCCACCCCTCTCGGACGTCAGTGAAAATCGTGCGACGGAGCCGTCACTCCCGCCAGCCCCGCCACTCGCCGCGCCTTTACCGACACCACCCCGTCCTGATTCTGCAGCACGCCTTCGATCAGTAGAATCGGATTGCCCACCACCACCGCCCGGTCCCGCTCGAACGTGTCCGGCTCGAGGATGATGTTCGCCACCCCCGTCTCATCTTCCAGGCTGAGAAACACGAACCCCTTCGCCGTTCCCGGACGCTGCCGCACAATCACCACTCCCGCCACCTGCACCCAAAGCCCGCCCGGTAACGATCCCAGTTCGCAGGCGCGATAAACCCCCTCCAGTTCCGCCCGCCGCCGCGCCATCACGTGACGCCCGATGGTGAGCCCCGTGCCCAGAAAATCGCTCACCAGCCGTTCCCCATCGTTCATCGGTACGAGCGGCGATGGCGCGGCCGGCTCCATGTAATCGAATAGCGGACCCGGCGGACGCGCCGCCCGTTCCGCGTCCCAAAGCGCGTCCCGCCTGTGAATTCCGCCCAGCGAATTCAGCGCGCCGATCGAGGCCAATCGCCGCAGATCCTGCCGGCTCAGTGACGGTACACGCCGCCCCAGTTCATCCACGCTCGAATACGGCCGCCGCGCGACAATGGCATCGCCGGATTCACGCCGTAGCCCCTTCACGTAGCACAGCCCCAACCGGATCTCCGGCGTCGACCGGTCCGGCTTTACCGTGCACAGCCACTCTGACCGGTTCACGTCTACTGCCAGCACCCGCACTCCATGACGCTGCGCGTCCTTCACGATCGTCGCCGGATGATAAAACCCCATCGGCTGATTGTTCAACAGCGCCGCCGTGAACACCGCCGGATAGTTCACCTTCAGCCACGCGCTCGCATACGCCAGCAGCGCGAAGCTCGCCGCGTGAGACTCCGGGAATCCGTATAACGCAAACGACGTGATCGATTGCACGATCGTGTCCTGCACCGGTCCAGTAATGCCGTTCCGCGTCATGCCCGCCCGCAGCTTCCGTTCGATCTCGGCCATCCGCTTCTCACTCCGCTTGAACCCGAGCGCGCGTCGCAGTTCTTCCGCCTCTCCGCCCGTGAACCCCGCCGCGATCATCGCCATCCGCAGCAGTTGCTCCTGGAACAGCGGCACCCCCAGCGTCCGCCGCAGCACGCTCTCGAGCGAAGGATGCAAACATTCGGCCGGCTCCCGACCCTGCCGCCGGTTCACGTAAGGATGCACCATTTTTCCCACGATCGGCCCTGGCCGGATCAACGCCACCTGCACCACGATGTCGTAGAAGTTCCGCGGACACACGCGCGGCAGTGACGACATCTGCGCCCGGCTCTCCACCTGGAACATCCCGATCGTGTCCGCCTTCTGCAGCGCCTTGTATACGCCCGGATCGTCCGGCGGAAGGTGCGCCAGGTCCACCTTTTCCGCGTAGGCGCTGTCGATGGTGGCGATGCACTCCTCGAGCACCGCCATCATTCCCAGCCCCAGCAGGTCCACTTTGATGATCCCCAGGTCCGCGCAGTCTTCCTTGTCCCACTGCACCACCACGCGCCCCGGCATCGTCGCCGGCTCCAGCGGAACCACCGAATCCAATTGCCCCTGGCAAATCACCATGCCGCCGGAATGCTGGCCCAAATGGCGCGGCAGATCCTGCACCGCCGTGAACAACTCATAAAACTTGCGCACCCGCGGATCCCGGATATCCAGCCCCGCCTTGGCGAAATGTTCCCGCGCGCCTTCCTCCGGATTCTTCCATCCCCACACCGGCACCAGCGCCGAAAGCCGCCCGCAGTCTTCTTCCGCGAACCCCAGTACCTTACCCATCTCCCGCGCCGCGGAGCGACCCCGGTAGGTGATTACGTTCGCCGTCATCGCCGCGCCCAACTGCCCGTACCGTTCATACACGTACTGAATCACCCGCTCGCGCTGGTCCCCCGATGGAAGGTCCAAGTCGATGTCCGGCCACTCCCCTCGCTCTTCCGAAAGGAACCGTTCGAACAGCAGTTCCATGCCCACCGGATCCACCGCCGTGATCCCCAGCGAATAGCACACCGCCGAATTGGCCGCCGATCCTCGCCCCTGCACCAGGATCCCCGCGCGGCGGCAGAACTCCACGATGTCCCACACGATCAGAAAATATCCCGCCAGATCCAGCTTCTCGATCAACGCCAGTTCCCGCTCGATTTGCCTCTGCGCTTTTTCGTGGTATGGCACATAGCGCCTCCGCGCCCCCGCATCGGTGATCACGCGCAGGTACTCGGGCATCGGCTCGCCTCCCGGCGTCGGATACCGTGGGAACTCATAGCCGAGATCGGCCAGCGTGAACTCGATCCGCTCGGCGATGCGAGCCGTGTTCTCGATCGCCTCCGGCAGGTCCGCGAACAACCGCGCCATCGCCCGCCCGTTCTTTACATGACGTTCGGCATTGCGATGCAGCCGCCGCCCCGCTGTCTCGAGCGTCACCTTGTGCCGGATGCACGTCAACGCATCGGTCACTTCCCGCTGATCGGGACGCGCGAAACACACCCCGTTCACCGCCGCCACCGGCACGCCATGATGATGCGCCTGCTCCAAGATTCGCCGGTTGCGCGCCCCATCCCCTTCGGCATGATGCCGCTCGATCGCCGCCACCGTATGTGCGCGGCCATACAGATCCACCCCGGCGATGTCCATGCACAGCAGTCCCTCGCGATAAGCGTGCAACTCGTCATGCGTCACCGCCCCTTCGCCCTTCCGCGGCGCGCGCAGCTTCATCCGCGTCAGCAGACGGCACAGGTTCTGATAGCCGCTCCGCGTCGCGGCCAGAAGCGGATACCGCAGGCCATCCGCGCACTGCACCTCCGCCCCGATCAACGCGCGGATGCCGGCTTTCTTACCGGCCATGTGAAACCGCGGCGCGCCATAAACCCCATCGCGATCGAGCAGCGCCATCGCCCCCAGATCGTTCGCGCCGGCCGCTTCAATCAGATCCTCCGGTGACGCTCCCCCTTCCAGAAAGCTGAAAGCCGAACGGACGCGCAACTCGACGTAGGTGGTGGACACGTTTTCGCCTTTTATTCTCTCACGGCGAAACGCGGAGCGGTTCTGCCCCGCTGGCGTCCGGTCAAGCCTTCGGATGCGCCTTGTCGTAAACCGCCATCAGATCCTCCAGCGCCACCTGCGTGTACTTCTGCGTCGTTGACAGATTGGCGTGCCCCAACAGCTCCTGGATCGATCGCAGATCCGCCCCCGCCGCCAGCAGATGCGTCGCATAGGCATGGCGGAGAGTGTGCGGATGCATCGCGTTGTCCCCGGCCAGATAGGTCGCATAGAACTTCACGATGGAACGTACAGAACGGTCCGTCAGACGCTTCCCCCGCGCGTTCAGAAACACGGCCCGTTCATCAGGCGCCGGTGTGCGATCCTCGCGGGCAAGGTAACGGTCGAGCGCCGCGCCCGCTTTTGACCCGTAGGGAACCACACGCTCCTTACGCCCCTTCCCGCGAACACGCAGCCATTTCTCGCTCCGGTCCATGTCGTCGATGTTCAAACCGCACAACTCCGATACCCGCAGCCCGCACCCGTAGAGGAACTCGAAAATCGCCAGATCGCGCGCCGGGAACGGACGGTGCAGGTCCGTGCCGGGAATCGCGTCCACCAGCGTGTTGGTCTGTTCCGCGCTCGGCACCACCGGCAGTTTCTTCGGCGTCTTCGGTGTCCGTAGCAGCTTCGGTACGTTCGACGCCACCACGCCTTCCCGAAGCAGAAATTTGAAAAAGGATCGCACCGCGGCCAGCTTCCGCCGGATCGAAACCGTCGCCAGACGCTGGTCGTACAGTGACCCCAACCACTCCCGCAACGCCAGAGTATCGATCTCGGATGGCGCCGGCGGCTCTCCATCGCGCGGCGTGAAGTACGCCAGAAACTGGCCGAGGTCCGACGCGTAGTTGCGCAGCGTGTTCGCCGACACGTTCTCGCGGCGGCGCTCGTCAAGGTAGCGCTCGATCCAAGCGCCAAGACCGGGCCCCTTGGTTTCAGACCGTGGCGGCGGCGCCGAGGTGCTCATCGAATTTCTCCAAGGCGCGGCGGCATACCTCCGCGTGCCGCGCCTTCTTGTCTCGCCGAAGACGGGTGCGCGTGGCCTCGTCGAGTTGCGGCAACAGATCGAAGGTGATGTTCGCCGGTTGGTAGTGTTCCGGATCCGCTCCCGAAACGTAGTGGCACAGGGATCCGAGCGCCGTCTCTCGCGGCGGCGCCGTCACCGCCTGCCCGGTCTCGATTGCCGCCGCGTGACGCCCGGCCAGCAATCCCGTCGCGATCGATTCCACGTATCCCTCGATGCCCGCGATCTGGCCAGCGAACAAAATCCGCGGTTCGGTGCGCAGTTGCAGCGTCGGCGCGAGTAGTGCCGGCGCGTTGATGTAGGTGTTGCGGTGGATCTGTCCGTAGCGCAGGAACTCGGCGTTCTCGAGCCCGGGGATCATCCGCAGCACCCGCGCCTGCTCGCCGTATTTCAAATAGTTTTGAAAACCCACCAGGTTGTAACTCGACGATCGCAGGTTTTCCTGCCGCAGTTGAACCACCGCGTAAGGACGCCGTCCCGTTCGCGGATCGGTCAACCCCATCGGCTTCATCGGCCCGAAGCGCAGCGTGTCCCGTCCGCGCCGCGCGATCTCCTCGATCGGAAGACACGCCTCGAAGTACGGAACGTCATCGGGGATGTGCGGTGTGTGCCGGTGCGCTTCGAGCAGAGCGTCCACGAAGCGTTCGTATTGCTCCTTGTCGAACGGGCAATTCAAGTAGTCGTCGGTGCCGTCGAGTGACTTTCCATACCGCGACGCTGCGAATGCAATCGACCTGTCAATCGATTCCGCCTCCACGATCGGGCTGATGCTGTCATAGAAGAACAGCCGGCTCGATCCGGTCCGTCGTGCGAGGTCGGAAGCCAGCGCATCCGAGGTCAGCGGACCCGTCGCCACGATCACCACGCCCTCGTCGGGAATCGACGTGATTTCTTCACGCCGGATCTCGATCCCGTCGAGCGCGGCCACCCTCCGCGTCACTTCTTCGGCGAAGCGGTCCCGATCCACGGTGAGCGCGTGGCCCGCCGGCACGCGAGTCCGCGCCGCCACATCCAGCAGCAAGCTTCCGGCCCGCCGCAGTTCCTGTTTCAGCAGCCACGGCGCGGTGTTCTCTGACTCGCTCTTGAGCGAATTCGAGCACACCAGTTCCGCCAGCCTGTCTGTCTGATGCGCGGGCGTGGTGCGCGTGGGACGCATCTCGTATAAGGTGGCGCGCAGCCCGGCGCGGGAAACCTGCCATGCGGCTTCGGTTCCCGCCAGACCGCCGCCGAGGATGGTGATCATGAGTTTACGATCTTTATTTTCACCCATTTGATATTCTGAGTGCGTGTGGAGACTTCCCGTTGTACTTGGCTTGGCGGCTTTCTGTGTCCAGGCCGAAACGCCGCAACTGCTCGATATTCTGCGGCAGGAGCTCGATCGAAACTACAAGGTCTTGCAGGAGAAGGGAGACCCGAAACCCTACTATTTGGCCTACGCCGTCACCGATACCGACGGCGCCGGGGTCTCGGCCACACAGGGCGCGCTGTCGTCCACCCAGCAGCGCCGGCGCCGTACTCTCGACGTAACCATCCGCGTCGGATCCCCCGAACTCGATAACTACCGGTCCATCCGCGGCGACTTCGCACAGTTCACCGGCGGCGTCTCCATCGCCCTCGAAGACGATCCCAACGCCATCAAGCTCGTTCTGTGGCGCGAGACCGATCGCTGCTACCGCCTCGCCGCCCAGCGCCTCATCAACATCCGCACCAACAAGGAAGTGCAGGTGGCGCTCAAGGAAGCGTCCAACGATTTCTCATCGGAAGACAAACAGCAATTCTCCGGGGACGCCCCCGGCCTGAAGTTCGACGTTGACAAATGGACCGATCGCGTTCGAAAGCTCTCGTCGGAATTCGAGCGCTTTCCCGGCGTGCTCGGGTCGAGCGTCGGAGTCTCCGGTTCGACCGAGGTCAAGTATTTCGTCAATACCGAAGGCTCCGCCCTCATGCACGGGCAACCCTCCTACCGCGTGATCCTTTCCGCCCAAGGCAAGGCCAGTGACGGGATGGATCTGGCCACCTTCGACAGCTTCAGCGCGGCAGACCCGTCGCGGTTGCCCGACGACGGCGAGATCAAGAAGGGGATCGAGCACATCGCCTCCGATCTCACCAATCTTCTGGACGCCCCTGTCGTCGAACCCTTCGTCGGGCCCGCCATTCTTTCCGGCCGCGCCGCGGGCGTCTTCTTTCATGAGATCTTCGGACATCGCGTGGAAGGCCATCGCCTCAAGGACGAAAGCGACGGCCAGACTTTCGCTAAGTCCATCGGTACCGCCGTGCTGCCCGATTTCATCTCGGTGACCTTCGATCCCACGCGTAAGCAAGCCGCCGGCGAGGATCTCAACGGCTGGTACCAGTTTGACGACGAAGGTGTGAAAGCCCGCCCGGTGCATCTGGTGGAGAAGGGCATTCTTAAGACGTTTCTCATGTCCCGCACCCCGATCCCGGGCATTGACCATTCCAACGGACATGGCCGCCGCCAGCCTGGCGCCGAAGTGGTCTCACGCCAATCCAACCTGCTTGTGGAAGCGGCCCGCACCGTCACGGAGACCCGGCTCAAGCAGATGCTGCTCGAAGAAGTCCGGCGGCAGGGTAAGCCCTATGGCTTCTACTTCCAGGAGATCACCGGCGGCTTCACCAACACTGCCCGGCGCGGGATTCAAGCCTTTAAAGTGATTCCGCTCGTGGTCTATCGCATCTATCCCGACGGCAGGGAGGAAATGGTGCGCGGCGCCGATATCGTCGGCACTCCGCTCGCCAGCTTCGCCAAGATACTCGCCGCCGGTGACAAGATGGAAGTCTTCAACGGGTTCTGTGGCGCCGAATCGGGAAGCGTCCCGGTGTCGGCCGTCTCGCCCGCGATTCTGGTCTCGGAACTCGAAGTGCAAAAGAAGGAAAGCTCGCGTAACCGGCCGCCCCTGCTTCCGGCGCCGGGTAAGGCCTCCCTGGATTCGCAAGGAGCCAAACAATGAAGCGCCGCCTTTTTCTCCGCCTTGCCCCGGCCGCTTCGTTTCTCTCCGCCACCGCCCTGCGCGCCCAAAAGCCCGAGGACGATCCCATCCTCCGCGCCATGCGTGAGGAACTCGCGCGGTCTCGCGACTTGAAGCTGCCCGGTACGGACCCTATCTACTACATCGAGTACGGGCTCGATGAACTCGACACCTTCGCCGCCTCGGCCTCCATGGGCGCGCTGATTTCCGCCAATCACTCCCGCAGCCGCATCCCTCGCGTACAGGTGCGAGTCGGCGACTACAAGTTCGACAACACCAACTACATCTACACGGACCTGTTCGCGCGCGCCGGCGGCCGTGTGGTGCTCGACGACGATGTCGAGGCCATCCGCCGCCAGTTTTGGCTCATGACCGACCAGGTGTTCAAGGGCTCGCTCGAAGCCATAGCGCGCAAACGTTCCGCTCTCCGCAACGTCACCCAGCAGGAAGTGCTCAACGATTTTTCCAAAGCCGAGCCCATCCAGTTCTATCTTCCGCGCACCAAAGTGGTCTCGCGGGAGCCGGAATGGAAAGCGCTCGCCAAGCGCGTCTCCGCAGTGTTTCTGAAGCATCCGCTGGTTACCCAATCGCACGTCGAACTCGAGATCGCTTACTCCAACACCAACATGGTGAACTCGGAAGGCACCGAACTGCGCTTTCCGGAGGATCTCTTCTTCGTGCGCATTCGCGCCTCCGCGCAGGCTGCCGACGGAATGCCCATTCGCGACGCCGTGGTATTTCAGGCGCGCGAACTCGACAAACTTGCCGCCGAGGCGGACATGGTTCGCGGCGCCGAACAGGTGGCGGGCCATGTCGAAGCGCTGCTGAAGGCGCCGGTCGAGGAAGACTACTCGGGTCCGGTGCTGGTGGACGACATCGCCTCTCCGCAACTGTTCGCCCATCTGCTGGGCGCCAACCTCGGCATGACGCGCCGGCCCGTTAGCGAACCTGGCCGGTCTTTTCCGGTTCCCCAAAGCGAACTCGAAGGCCGCATGGGCTCGCGCGTGCTGCCGGAGTGGATGGACGCAGTGGACGATCCCACTCGCGCCGAATGGAAAGGCGAGCCCCTTCACGGCGGCTACGAAGTGGATATGGAAGGCGTCAAGCCCGCCCCGCTCACCGTCGTCGAAAACGGCAAGGTCAAGAATTTTCTTCTCACGCGTTTGCCTGTCCGGGGTTTTGAAGCGTCCAACGGGCGCGCCCGTTTGCCTGGATCGTTCGGCGCAAAGGCCGCCGTGTTCAGCAACCTTTTCGTCAACGCCAAGGAGACCGTCTCCGCGGCGGACCTGAAGAAGAAACTCATCGACATGATTCAGCAGCGCGGCAAGCCCTACGGCCTGCTGGTTCGCAAGCTCGATTTCCCCACCACCACCCCGGTCGGCGAGATCCGCCGCATGGCCACCGCCAGCGGGCAGCGTGGCGGCAGCGTCCGTCCTTCGGTGGCGCCCGCGCTCACCTATCGCGTCTATCCCGACGGCCGCGAGGAACTCGTACGCGGCTTGTCGTTCCGCGGCTTGAACGTTCGCTCTCTCCGCGACATCGCCGCCGCCTCCGATTCTCAGGTGCTGTTTCACTACACCGGCGACGGATCCGCGCTCCCGGCCATGGGCGCCGGCGGCTACGTGTCCACCCACAGCGTGGTAGCCCCCGCCGTTTTGTTTGAAGATCTCGAATTGGAGAAGCGGCAGGAGGACTGGCCCAAGCTCCCGCTCGCCCCGCCGCCCGATCTCACCGGAGGCCAGTAGCCATCCGGCGACCCCGCTGATCATGCGACTCCTTTCCAGAGCCATCTTCCGCGAAATCGCCGCCGCCGCCATCCTCGGCACCGTCCTGTTCACCGCCGTCCTGTTCATGCAGAAACTGGGCAGCGGCAAGATGTTCGAAACGCTTCTGCGCGGTTCTGCTTCTCCGGAAGTGGTGGCCTACCTGGTCTCCATGCTGCTCCCGGCCGCCATGGTGTTCGCGCTTCCCACCGGCACCCTCGCCGGTGTGCTCATCGGGCTCGGCCGCATGTCGAGCGACGGTGAGATCATCGCCATGCGCGCCGGCGGCGTTCCCGGGCGCCGCGTCATCGCACCCATCCTCACACTGGCCGCGCTCGGGGCCATCGCCGCCGGGGCTTGCTCGCTCGTCCTCATGCCCTGGACCATCCGCGAGAGCTACCGCGTGCTCAACAAATCAGTCGCCCAACAGTTGACCGCCGCCATTCAACCCCGCGTGTTCGAGGAACAGTTCAGCAAGAGCAATGCCGTGCTCTATGTCGGCGACGTTCGCGCCACCGCCTCCACTACCGCCGAATGGAAGAATGTTTTTCTCGCCGACGTCACCCCGCCCGAGGAACGTCCGCAATCGAACAAACAGTACAGTGACGCGCCGCGCGTCACCGTGGCCGCCGAGGCGCTCGCCGTTCCGGACGCGGCCCGCAACACCGTGCAGCTTTCCATGCGCGGCGTCACCACCCATGAAGTGGAGAGCGATCCAACCATTTACCACAGCACCACCGAGAAGCGCCAGGAACAGCTCCTCGAGGCCAAGCCGCGCGAGGAGATGGCCGCCAAACCCTACGACGCCATGGATACCGTTCCCTTGATGGCGGAAGCCAAAACGCACGTGGAAGCCCGCCTGGAACTACACAAGCGGCTGGCCCTGCCCGTGGCCTGCCTGGTGCTCGCGATGGTCGGCATCCCGCTGGGGGTGTCCTCGCGCCGTTCCGGAAAGTCCGGTGCGTTCGTCATCACCGTCAGCCTGGCGTTCCTATATTGGATGAGTCTCGTAAGTCTGATGGGCATGTCGAAGCAAGGCAAGCTGCCCGCCGCGGTGGCGGCATGGACGCCCAATGCCGTGCTCGGCCTCATCGGCATTGTCTTGCTGGCGGGGCTCGAGCGGCCCGGTGACCGCGACGTCTTATCCCGCCTCCGCGCCTTCGGGTCCAACCTGGCCGCCGACGTTCGAAGCCTCGCCGGCAAGGGCGGCGCACAAGGGGAAAGCGGCGGCCGCGGGTGGTGGCTCTCGCTGCCCCGGATCCCGCTGCTGCCCGGCGTGGTGGATGCCTGGGTGCTCTCCACCTTCCTGTTCTACTTCGGTCTGCTGCTCGGCAGCTTCGTCCTGCTGGCGCACGTGTTCATCTTCTTCGAACTCCTCAGTCACATCCTCAGCAACGGCATCGCGATGTCGCGCGTGCTCGAGTATCATTTCTATCTCACGCCGAAATTGATCTACGAGTCCGCCCCGATGAGCATTCTGGTGGCCGTGCTCGTTACCTTCGGCGTGATGTCGAAGAACAACGAAGTAACAGCCATGAAGGCCTGCGGTGTGAGTCTCTACCGGCTTGCCATTCCCGTTCTTGTCGCCAGTTTCGCCGTCAGCGGACTGCTGTTCGGTTTCGATCACTACTACATCCCAGACTGCAACCGCCGCCAGGACGGCATTCTCGCCGAGATCAAGGGCCGCGCACCGCAAACCTATCTGAACCCGGGCCGGAAATGGGTGTACGGAAAAGGTTCGCGTATCTTTTACTACAAGTATCTGGATCCCGAGCAACGCGTGATGGTGGGCCCGAGCGTCTATGAGCTGAGGACCGAACCTTTCCGTCTCCGCCGCCACATCGCCGCCGAGAGCGCCCGGTGGGAGCCGTCCTTGAACGCATGGGTGTTTCAAAATGGCTGGTCCCGCGACATGGAAGCGCACCGGTACGAAACCTTTCAGGCCACCACCTTCCCCGAGCTCGTCGAGACCCCCAGCCACTTCCTGCAGGAGGTGAAGCAGGAACAGCAGGTGAACTTCGTCGAACTGGATCGCTATATTCGAGACCTGCAGCAATCCGGGGTCGACACCGTACGGCTCCAGGTCCAGTTCCACAAGAAGTTTTCGGTACCGATGTTCGGCCTCATCATGGCCCTGCTCGCGATCCCGTTCGCCTTCGTCGCGGGCAATCGCGGGGCCATGGCGGGCGTCGGCATCAGCTTTGCCATCGCCATCGCCTACTGGGTGGTAGGCCGCGTGTTCGAAGAAGTGGGTAATGTGAATCAGCTTCCCGCGATGATGGCGGCCTGGGCGCCGATCGTCGTGTTTTCGCTCGCCGGCCTCTACCTGTTCGGTAGAATGCGCACGTGAGTGAATTCCCGCACTTGGCGATCACGCGGCGCGGCTGGCTGCAATCGGCCGCCCTCGCCGCCGCTCCGCGACGCCGGCCGAACATCGTTCTTCTGCTCGCCGACGACATGGGATGGGCGGACCCGTCCTGCTTCGGCAACCGGTTCGTCGAAACGCCGCACCTGGACCGTCTGGCCGCCGGCGGCACGAAGTTCGAGTCTTTCTACGCCGCCTCGGCGGTCTGCACGCCGTCCCGCGCGGCCATCCTGACCGGACGCTACCCGCTGCGGTTCGACATCCGCAAGCACTTCAACGACGACGAAGCTCATCTACCCGAAACCGTTACGCTTCCCAAGCTGCTGCGCGGCGCCGGCTACGCCACCGGGCACGTGGGCAAATGGCACTTGGGCGGGCTGCACCTGGCCCACATTGCCGATCGCGCGCGCTCGATTCCCGGTCCGCACCAGCACGGGTTCGAGCACTACCAGTGCCAGAACGAAGAGCAGCCGCTGCGCGGGAAGATGGGCGCGGCGAAGACGCTGTTCCGCGAAGGTGGAACATGCCTGATTCGCGACGATCGCCGCGTCGGCGAGGACGATCCCTATTACAGCGGCCACTTCACCACCATCAACGGCGATGAGTCCGTGCGGCTCATCGGCGAGTTTCATCGCGCCGGGCGGCCATTCTTTCTCAACACCTGGTTCCTGGCGCCGCACATGCCCTATGAGCCCGCGCCAGCGCCGTTCTGGGAGCGCGCAGCCGCGCCGGGCATCACAGACGATCAGCGCCGGTACCGCTCCATGCTCATGCACCTGGACGAACAGGTAGGCCGGATCCTCGGCAAGCTCGACGAGCTGGGCATCCGCAACGATACGCTGGTGCTGTTTGCCTCCGATAACGGCGGCGCCTGGGAGGCCAATCTCGGCCCCTGGAAGGGCGGCAAGACGGACCTGCATGAGGGCGGCATCCGCGTCCCCGCCATCGCTTCCTGGCCCGGACACATTCGCGCCGGCGCCACTACCCAGGCTCTTGGCCATCACTGCGACATCCTGCCCACCGTATGCGCCGCCGCCGGCGTCCGGGCGCCGCGCGCAGATGGCCTGAACCTGCTGCCGCTACTCGAAGGCCGTGCCCGGGCGCCGCGCCGCGGCATCGTCCATTGGCAGATCGATCACTATCCCCGCCTGCAACGTCACTATCCCAAGCCCAAGCCCTATGCCACCGAGGCCACGCGCGAGGGCAAATGGAAGATGCTTTCGAGCGACGGGCGTCCGGTGGCGCTCTACGACCTCGAGGCGGACCCCGGCGAGGCGCGCAATCTTCTCGATGGGGAAGCGAAGGTTGCCGCTCGGATGACGGAATCGGTGCGCGAGTTTCTCACCGCCGGTCGCGACCGCCGCGGGGCGCCGCGATAAATACGGGAGCGGGTTTGCAGGAGTGGTATAAGATGGCATCTTTGCCATGCATCCACTTCTCGTACTGCTCATCGCCATCGCCGTCGTATTCCTGCTGATCATCCGGCTGAAGATCAATGCCTTCGTGGCTCTGATCGCCGCCGCGATCACGGTGGGAGTGCTCAGCCCGAATGTGGCGTTGCCGGATGTGATGCCCAAGGTGGCCGGCATCTTCGGCGTGGTGGCCGGCAAGATCGGAATCGTGATCGCGCTGGCCGCGCTGATCGGGCAGTGCCTGATGGAAAGCGGCGCCGCCGACAAGATCGTGCGGGTGTTCGTGCGCGGGCTCGGCGAATCCCGCGCTTCGCTGTCGCTGCTTGCCAGCGGCTATCTGCTCTCGGTGCCTGTGTTCTTCGATACGGTCTTCTATTTGCTGGTGCCGCTGGCGCGCGCCATGCGCGTCCGCACCGGCAAAAACTACCTTTTGTTCGTGATGGCCATCTGCGCCGGCGGCGCCGTTACGCACAGCATGGTGCCTCCCACGCCCGGGCCGCTGGCGATGGCGGCCACGCTCAACATTGACCTCGGAATGATGATCCTCGCCGGCGCGATCGTCGGGCTTCCGATGTCGATCGCCGGCTGGCTGTTCGCCCGCAATCGCGACCTGGCGATGGACGTTCCGCTGCGCGCCACCGGGGCGATGTCGCTCGAGGAGCTGAAAGATCTGGCGCTGCGCGACGAGGCCAAGCTTCCCGGATTCTGGCACGCCATGATGCCGATCCTGCTGCCGGTGTTGATGATCACCGCCAATACCGCCGCCAGCGCGATCGACAAGACCAGCTCGTTCGCCAGAGCGACGGCCTTCCTCGGGGACCCAAATTTCGCCCTTTTGGTTTCCGCCGCCGTGGCCGTTCATCTGCTGGCCAAGCAGAAGGGGCTTGCGCTGATCGAACTCGCCAAGCCGATGGAAGACGCCTTCGCCAGCGGCGGCCTGATCATTCTGATCACCGCGGCGGGCGGCGCCTTCGGCGGCATGCTGGTGGAAGCAGGCGTCGGGAGGACGCTCGGAGAAATGGCGCAGCAGTTCTCGATCCCGCTGCTGCTGCTCGGCTTCCTTCTCGGAGCGCTGCTCAAGGTGGCGCAGGGATCGGGAACGGTGGCCATGATCACCGTCTCGTCGATTCTCGCGCCGCTGGCGGTGTCGAGTCCGCCGCCGTTCCACACCGTCTATATCGCCTGTGCGATCGGCAGCGGATCGCTGGTCGGGTCCTGGATGAACGATTCCGGGTTCTGGGTCTACAAGCAGATGTCCGGCCTCACCGAGCAGGAAGCGTTGCGGACGTGGACGCCCCTGCTGGCCGTTTTAGGCGTCACCGGCTACCTGGCCACGCAGGTGGCGGCGATCGTGCTGCCGCTGCGGTAGCGAGGTGAGCCGTGACAATTTTCTGATATTTCGCTTACCCTTCCCGCAAGACTTCCCGCTGCCGCGGTGGGCATACTGCTTCTGACGGCGCGTTCGAGCGCGCCCGAAAAGGAGCTATATGAAACTATCCAGGCGCGCATTCACTCCCGCCATTCTCGGCGGCGCGGCATCGATCGGACACCTTCTTGCCCAAACGGACGGCGATCTCCGGATCCCCGTCGGGCAGATCGCCGGCCACGCGGTGGGCCGCGGATTTATCTCCACCGACGGCACCGTGGAGGTGATCGCCTACTATCCGCTCTACGTGGGCGTGGGCAACGAATTGTGGGCCACGGCCGAACGATCCGAGAAGAGCGCATTCTTCGCCTTGCGCACCGGACGTTTCCGTGTGCAGCCCGTGGCCAACGGCCGTGTGTACTATTCGCGGCTCATCCCGCTGGTGGGCGACGCGCTGGTCTCCCACATCTATTTCCACCCCTCTCCCAATCGCAGCTTTGACCGTCCTGAGACGTTCTCCGACGGGCAGATCATCGCCACCCTGCGCAACCAGGGCGGGTCGATCATGGCGGTGGAGGGCGCCGAACTCACCTACTCATCGACGGCCGTGGTGCTCGGCACCGCCGATTTCACCTTCCAGGGACGAAAGTTGAATTTGGGTGACACGGGCGTAAAGGCGTACACGGTGACGCTCCACGGGCCGGCGCCCAGCATCGTTGACCTTCAGGAAATGGACAGCTTTCTCACGCTGCCGGTGGCCGGCTCGTTCGTGGCTGCGTAGGCTAACGCGACGGACCGGGGTTGACCGGACCATGGCGTAGGAGGACGGCTTCGCGCCGCTCGGGCGTCATCAGAGCGGCCAACACACGATCTGTCAACAGTTCTACCGGCGCCACCTGCGCCCGGTCTGCCGGCTGCCAACGGGGCAGGGCCGTCTCGATGCGCCGCCAAGCCAACTCGTCATCGCCTGTCTCGGCCAGGGCCGTGGCGAGATACAGCGAATCGCTGAAAGAGACCACCGCCGGATGCGCGGCGGCGATCCGCAACGCGGTTTCCGGCAGCCGGAACGAGATGGCCCAGAATAGCTCGGTTTGCGCGCGCTGGGCAGGCTCGCTCATCACGGCCGGCCGCAGCCGCGTGGTATTGCGGATCCGCGTTTCGAATCGCTCCTGGCGGAACGCGGCGTCGGGATTGCGGCCGTCTGGGTGCGACGGATAGAGCGGCGCGGGCGAGATCACAATGCCCGGCTCGGCGCCTTCGCGCGCGGACCAGTCCTGCATGCGGTCCAGAATCGCGATCCATTGATTTCTGCCGGCGCTTTCGGGCCATTCGAGCAACACTTCGCGGCTGCGGTGGAGGCGTGTATCGAGAGGCAGCCAGAGCTCGCCCTCGCGCGCGGCGAGCGCGGCCAGTTCGGCCATTTCCGGAAAGATGGCGAGCGACAGCGCTTCGGCCGGATTCTC
>JAWKHI010000046.1:0-54248 GCA_041394885.1 Bryobacteraceae bacterium
CATCGTCACGGAGTTGGTGGACGGCGGGTCCCTTAGGAAGCTGATCGCGCCGGGCGGGATGGATCTCGACGGTCTGGCGTCGGTCGCGGCGCTAATCGCCGACGGGCTGAGCGCGGCGCACGAAGCCGGAGTCGTGCATCGGGATCTGAAGCCGGACAACATCCTGCTCACCCGCGAGGGGCGGCCAAAGATATCGGACTTTGGACTTGCCAAGACGCTGCCGGTCGGCACGAGCGAGGGTGGCGACACAATGACCGCGGCGCCCATTACCAGCGTCGGCATGATTGTCGGCAGTTACTCTTACATGAGCCCGGAACAAGCCCGCGGCTTTCCAGTGGATGCGCGATCCGATATCTTCTCGTTCGGGCTCATTCTGTATGAACTTGCCTCTGGGCATCGGGCGTTTGACCGGCGCTCGCCCGTGGAGACGCTCGCCGCGATCATTGGCGAAGACCCGGCCGAGATCGGGAGGCCGCTTCCGGAGCGGCTGTCGTGGATCATCGAGCGCTGCCTTGCCAGAGACCCGGCGCAACGGTTCCAGTCTGCGCGCGACCTCTATCACGACCTGGAGTTTCTGCGCGATCGTCGTTCCAAAGTGTTCAGCTTCGCCGGCGCGCGCGTGGCACGGGCCGCCAGGCACCGATGGGGAGCCATCGGAACTGTGATCGCGGCGGTAGCCGCGTCCTTGGCGTTGGCGGCGGTTTTGTTGGCGCCCTCCTGGCCCGACCCGGGCGGGTTCGTGTTTCGCCCGTTGGCTGGTGGGCCGGAACCCGAAAGCGGAGCAGCGTGGTCTCCACGAGGAGACGCGATCGCATTCCACGCTCTGGTTGACGGAACGGAGCAGGTATTCACGCGAACGATGGACTCGCCGACGGCAGTGCAGGTCACCCGTTGCGCCAGCCCTTGCACCCGGCCCGTGTGGTCGCCGGACGGGCAGAGTCTCTATCTAAGGATGCAAAGGAAGTTGGTGCGGATCGGCGCCGCGGGCGGGGAACCGGTGCCAGTGGCGCCAGCCGCGGTGAGCCACGCTCTCTCAAGCGATGCCTCAACGTTGGCAGCCGTCCGCACCACTCCCGGAAACCGGCCGGTACACCGTGTGGTCTCGTCGCCTCCCGAGGCCGATCCGGTGCGCTACCAGCCGGATCCGTTCTCGACAGTCGAACTCAGCGGCCAGGGCACCGCGAATATCGTGTTCTCGCCGGATTCGAAAAAGCTGCTGCTTTGGTTGTATCCGCTGGACCCGGGACGCAGTCCGAGGTTCTGGCTGCTGCCCAATCCTCCTGGCAACGGTTCGCCCTCGCGATTGTTTGACTCGCTTCCGCCTGCCTTTCCCTCCCGCGGATTCTCCTGGCTGCCCGATAGCCGCTTCGTGATCTCACGCCCTAGCGCTGCCCCCGGAGGTGTTCGGTTCTCATCTCTATCTCGGCGACACTTCGAGCAGGCTCCGCGGCTTGTGGATGGGGACTGGTTCGGAGGGAAGCCCCGCGGTGTCGCCCGCCGGCGACCGCCTTGCCTATACCCACCTGGACTTCGACTTCGATTTGGCGGAGATCCCGCTCGACGGCGGGCCCGTTCGCGAGTTGCTCGCCACCCGGCGATTCGAGCATTCCCCCGCGTGGTCTCCCCGTTGCCCGTGAGTTCGTGTTTGTGACCGACCAGGACGCGTAAATCCCGAAATTTGGTCGCGCAGTCCCGACACCGGCCACCAGTATCCGATCGTGAAAGCCAGCAGCTTTCCGAGCCGCGATAAGCTTCTGAGCGCGCCGATGTTCTCGGCGAACGGACAAAGGATCGCCTTCATGCGTCAAAGCGATCAACTTTTTCCGGGCGGAAGTCCGATACCGAGATCTGGATTGTGCCGTCGAATGGAGGAGCGGCGTTCGGCTGGGTGCGCCAGGCGGCTCGCGGTGGGCGCCCACGTGGTGCTCCCGACGGCGATTGGATCGCATTCTGCTCCCAAGGAGATTCGGCCGGACTTTTTCAAGGCGAGGGTCGGGTCGACCGAGCCCGCAACGTTGGTGTTAGACCAGCCACCCCACCTCGCGGGGGGATCCCGGCCTGGTCGCCGCGAGGAGACTGGATCGCCTATTCCACCGGCAAGGAGATGCTGCTGGTGAGCGGATGGTGTCAGGCTGGCGCGGGTGCGCGATCAGCCTCTGCACGCGGTGGCCTGGGCCCGCGACGGGGCATCTCTGTTCGGCTTGGCCTCCGTGGCCGGGCAGAAAGAATCTGGTGGCGATCCAGGAGGCGACGGGAGCGGAGCGCGAGATCCTCCGGATTCCCGAAGACTGGAACTTGGGCGCGCCCTTCAACCCCGGCTTGCGGCTGAGCTTGTCGCCCGACGGCCGCAGCGTCGCCACTTCGCGCCTGCGCTTCGAGAGCGACATCTGGATGCTCGAGAACTTCCTGCCACCGCGGGGAATCCGCGGCCGGTTGAAAAGCCGCATGGTGGCGGAGCCCCGGGTGTGATAAGGTAGCCCGGCTTCCGGGACAACCGGCGTTGGCGCCTGACTGGTGTCAGCCGGGGTGTCCCGTCGCAGGTGCCGCGAAGGTGATGATGCCTCCAAACAGCTTCTGCACCTTGCCGGTTTCCGATGTCCCGTTGCGCACAGTGACTTCCAGGCGCCATCAGATCCCTGTCTTGGTTCACGTAGAAAATCTCCCGGCCATCTTTCCGCCAACGTGGAAACGCTCCTGCTTTTCGAAATCTGCAACTTGCCGCCTGGGCCAGGAAATGGACTCACGTAAACCTGATCGGATCTGTAGACCACCACCTGCCATCAGGCGAGATTTGGGCTTCGTCGGCACGCTCGAGCAACAGACGTGGCTCCGATATTGCGCCACCAGCACTTGCACCAATGGAAGCATCCACAATCCGCCATTGACGCCGGCGTCCTGCAACGGATCGGACGTGAACCGTGTGTAGCCGATAAGGAGACGGCCAGCGCGAACCCGCAAGACCTTCATGGCTTCCGGCTACACGGCAACGAGGAAGTACCGCCACGCCCAAGCCTACGGCTGCAACTACGATCTCACCAGGCCCATTGACTTCGGTTTGCTGAAGTCGAAGGTGCGGCCCCATTGCGTCTAGATCACTCGTGCGGCCAATCGATGCCCTGCTCACCCCACAATTGAGGCGCTCCGAGGCAGAAGCCGGCTCTGCTTGCGAACACCGCGAATCGCGCCGGCGATGCCAACTGTACTCCTGGGATTGAACGTCGCGGCACGTAAGCAGTTCTTGTTCGCGGAAAGGAGGCCATGTCCACGAAAGAAAACGCAATGGCGCGACGTTCGCTTCTGGGACGGGGCGCGGCGGCCATGGGCTCGGCCTCCTGGCTGATCTCGAAGCCTATCCCCAGAATGTCAACCAGATTCAAATCCTTCGAATTTGAAAATCACCGACGTGCGCCTCGCCATTCTAAGGGCCGGGGGCCAGGCGCCCGCGAGGCCGAGCCGGTGGACGCGGCGGTGTCAGGCAACCGCCTCCCGCGACTCCCGGCACGGGCGGGGCCTCGGGCGGCACGATCATCGTCCGAATCGATACCAATCAGGGTATTTCGGGATACGGCCAAACGATTGGCGACGGTCCCCAACCCAATTACGTGCTGGCCGCACAAAACCCGGCTGGTCGGCGAGAACCCGTGCAATGTTGACAAGATCTTCCGCAAGATCAAGATTCATGGCGCGCGTACAACCGTCGCGGGAGCGGCGTCAACGCGATTGAGAACGCGTTGTGGGATCCTGGCCGGCAAAGCCTATGGCGTGCCGATCTTCCAAATGCTCGGCGGGAAGTTTCGAGACAAGATCCGCATGTACCGAGAGCAGCTTGCGCTCGAGCGACACATCAAAGAGATCGCCGCCGATTACAAGGCGAGAGTCGCCGAAGGATTCACGATGCTCAAGATGGACTTAAACGTACCTCGCCTCCTCCAAGGCAAGCGGGGCACGGTTTTTGCGCCGGCAGGCTATGAAGGGGAACCGGGCGAAGATCCCGAGAACTACTATCAGGGACTGGAGATCAGCGACAAGGGTTGTGAACTCGTAGCCGACTACGTCGCTGATCAAGGAGGCCATGGGCGACGCCGCCGACATTCCCATGGGTCACGACCATTTCGGACACCTCACCACAAGAGTTGCATCAAGTTGGCTAACGCGCTCGAAAGGGTCACTCCGTCGTATTTGGAGGATATGGTCCCGTGGTTCCGGGTAGAGGAGTGAAACAAATCAGCACTTCGATCGATTTCCTACCTTGACCCGGCGAAGACGCCTACCTGGTGGAATCGCTCGAACCGCTTTGTCAGGCGCGTGCGGTCGACTACATCCACCCCGATCATCTGGTGATCGGCGGCTGCCTCGAATTGAAGAAGACCGCCGATATGGCGGCCAAATACGCGTGGGGATGATGGTCCACGCCAACGCCACCCCAATCGGATACGCAGCCGGCGCGCACGCGGTCGCCGCCTGCCAGAATTTCGCCATGGAATGGCACTGTACAACCTGCTGGCACAAAGACATAACCGATGCGGGGGACCTCGTGGTCAAGGGCTACATCCCCACCACGGGGCCCGGCTTGGGTATCCAAATCAATGAAGAAGCGATGCGCCCTCTCTGCAGACAGGGTGAGTTCTTCACCGATCCCTACGACGTATTGGGATTCGCAGACCGGCGGAGACAAAGCGTACACATAGGTAAGGTGGGGGCGTCGAGGTGAGCCTTTCATCTTCCGATCATGATGAAGCTATGTGGGCTCGACCCAGTTAGCCCGTTGAGCCCCGGCGGACCGGAAGCCGTACAGTTCCAGCTCGCCGGGTACCTTCGCCGTGACATGCCGCGTGGTCCGGGACACCGCTCAATCGCACCATGTTACGATCACCACCATGATTTCCCGCCGCGTACTCCTGTCAGCCGCACTCGGCGCCTCGAGGACCCTTGCACCCGCCCGTGCCGCCGCCCTCGAGGGGGGCATCAAGCTCACCATGCCCGGCCGCGACTTGAGCCCCGCTACCCTCCGCTTCATCGCCCATCTGGGCGTCGAGTGGGTCACCGCCGGCGGACCCGGCGCCCCCACCTACTCTCCCGAAGGCCGCGTCATCGCCTCGCCGGGCAACACCTACCAGCCGCCGTGGAAAGAGGAGGATCTGCGCCGCCTCAAGCAGCGCGTCGAAGCGGCCGGACTCAAGATCGGCAACCTCATGCTGCACGATTTTCGCGATGCCATCCTGGGACGGCCCGGCGCCGGCGCCGACATCGAAAAGGTGCAGGAATCGATCCGCGTGGCGGGCAAGGTGGGGATACCCGTGGTCGAGTACAACTGGTACCCGCTCCGCGCCATGGGCGGCTACTACAAGGAGCCCGGCCGCGGCGGCGCGCGCATGGCCGCGCATGACTATGACCGTAGCCGCAACCTGCCCGTCCTTCCCGACGTCGGCGAGCACAGCGCGGCCGACCTTTGGAAACGCTACGAGCGATTTCTTAAAGCCGTGGTCCCGGTAGCCGAAAAAGCCGGCGTCCGCCTCGCCGTGCACCCCAACGATCCGCCGCCGCCGCGCTACCGCGGCACGGATCAGATCCTCGGCAGCGTAGACGGCCTCAAGCGAGCCTGCGAAACCGTCAAGAGCCCCGCCAACGGCATCACTTTGGACACCGGCGTCACCCGCGAGATGGGCTTCCCCGTGATTGAAACCATTCAGTGGTTCGGCTCGCGTGACCAGATCAACCATGTACATTTTCGCAACGTGATCATGAAGGTTCCCCGGCAGAAGTACGTCGAAACGTTCATCGACGCCGGCGACAACGACATGATGGCCTGTCTCCGCGCGCTGCATGAGACCGGTTATCCGCGGCTGCTCCATCCCGATCACGTTCCCGAAAATCCCGATGATCCGGCAGGCTACGGTGGATGGGGCTACGCGGTGGGGCAGGTGAAGGCGATGCTGCGCGCGCTCTGAGTCTGCTCGAGTTCTGATACATTTTGAGTGGCGGCTACGCCCCGGGGACCGCGCACTTGCACGCTCAACGAAACTGGACCATCCTCGCTCTCATCGCCGCGCAACGCCTGCTCTTGGGCGAGCCGCTGCCGCCCGGGCTGCGCGCTGCCATCGACGCGAACTGCGTCCAGTGCCACACCGGCCGGTCCGCCAAAGCCGGGCTCGATCTTGGCGCCCTCCCGTTCGACCTCGGCGAGCGATCCACGCGAGACCGTTGGATCCGCATCCACGATCGCATCGAGAATCGTGAGATGCCGCCGAAGGGAATCACCCTCGCACCTGCCGCGCGCACATCGATGTTGCAGCAACTCGGCTCGGCACTGCATGAGGCCGACTTCGCCGACGCCGCCGCGCACGGCCGCGGCCCCATCCGCCGCCTCAATCGCAACGAGTACGAACAGAACCTCCGCGATATCCTCCACCTCCCGGACCTCGACATCCGCGACATGCTACCCGAGGATCGCGAGGCGTATCACTTCAACAAAGTTTCCGAAACGCTCGACATGTCGCGCGTGCAACTGGCTGCCTATCTCGACGCCGCCGAAGCCGCACTGCGGCAAGCGATCGCCGCCACGCCGGAGCCCCCGCCGGTGACGAAGTTCCGAACGTCCGGCATCCGGCTCTTTCCGGGGTTGCGCAGCACCGGCGGGCGCGAGTCGATGTTCTTCATCCAAGGCGACAAAGGCATCAACGTCGAGAGCGAGCGCGCAAAGCCGATGACCCCGGAGCAAGAGACCGATCCCACCATCGAGATGGGGCTGTTCCGCTCGCCCGGCTGGCCCTACGGCGCGTTTCCCAGGGGCTTCGCCGCGCCGCACGCCGGCCACTATGTCGTCCGCTTCCATGCCCGCGCGGTGCTGCAGCACCCCGGCTTCACGCTTACTCCGGCGCAGCGCCCCGTACCCATGACGTTCCGTTCGCGCCGCCCCACCAACCACGACATCGCCGAAGACGTGAAGTCCACCGGAGGCATTCTCGAGATCGGACCTGAGCCTCGCGTCTACCAGACCACCGTGCTGCTCAACGCGGGGCAGACCGTGGAGTACGGGTTGCTCGGCCTGCCGGTGCCGCAAGTGGACGCCTACCCGGAAAAGCCCGGCAGCTACCGCTATCCGCCGTTTCCGCCGGAGGGCCAGCCGGGCGTGGCTTTCCAGTGGCTCGAAATCGAAGGGCCGGTGGCGCCGGCGGCTTGGCCGCCGCCGAGCCATCATGTCCTGTTCGACGATTTGGGCGTTTCGCCCGCTCCCGCCGAGCCGAAGCGGGAGGCGGCGCGATTGATTCGCCGGTTCGTCCGTCTGGCCGCGCGCGGCCCCGTTCCCGATGAAGCGGTGCGGACTTTTGAAAAGCTCGTGGATGCCCGCCTCGATCGCCACGAGCCCTTCACCGAAGCGATGCTGGCCGGATATCAGGCTTTCCTTTGTTCGGATCTGTTCCTCTATCTGCACGAGCCGCGGGATCACTTCGCCATCGCCTCCAGGCTCTCGCATTTCCTCACGGATTCGAGACCGGACGCGGAACTGCTCGACGCCGCCCGCGCCGGACGCTTGCGCGATGCCGCCGTGCTTCGCAGCCAGGCCGATCGTCTGATCGCCAGTGCCGGATTCGACCGCTTCGCCAAAAGCTTCACCGCCTCCTGGCTCAATCTGCGTAACCTTCGCCGCGACGATCCCGACAAAAGGCTCTACCCGGAGTATCAGCTCGACGAGTACCTGGTGGATTCGATGGAACGCGAAACGCTCTCGTTCTTCACCGCAATGGTGCGCGACAATCTCCCGGTCCGCAATCTTGTCGAAGCCGATTTCGTCTACGCCAACGAGCGCCTGGCGCGGCACTATGGGCTCCCAGCCATCGACGGAGCCGCCATACGCCGCGTGACGCTGCCACCGGGCAGTCCCCTCGGCGGACTGCTCACACAGGGAGCGATTCTCAAAGTAACCGCCAACGGCACGTCGACCTCGCCGGTGCTGCGCGGCGCATGGATCATGGATCGCATCCTCGGCCAGCCGCCTCCGCCTCCTCCCCCGGGCGTTCCCGCCGTCGAGCCCGACATCCGCGGCGCCAAGACCATTCGGGATCTGCTCGCCATGCACACGAAATCGGCCACCTGCGCATCCTGCCACGCCACCTTCGATCCGGTTGGGCTCGCGCTCGAGAACTTCGACGTCGCAGGCCGATGGCGCACCCACTACCGGGGCCTCGAAGAAGGCGAACGCATCAGCGGTATTGACCACACCGGGCATGACTTTGCCTACACCATCGCCGGCGCGGTGGATTCGAGCGGCACGCTGGCGGACGGCCGTCACTTCAGCGGTGTCCGCGAACTGAAGGCGATCTTCGCCGCCAATCCGCGGCAACTGGCGCGCAACCTGCTTCAGCAACTCACGGTCTACTCGACGGGAACCCCGGTCCGTTTCTCCGATCGCGCCGAGATCGAGAAGATCCTGGACACTTGCTCCAAACACGGCTACCGGACTCGCGACTTGCTGCATGCGCTGATCCGAAGCCGAATCTTTCTCGGAGGGTACTAGACGATGTCCCGCGGCGCTCCTCACATTTCCACGGACTCTTCGCACCTGCCCCGACGCACTCTTCTGCGCGGCGCCGGAGTGACCCTCGCCCTGCCCTTGCTCGAATGCATGACACCGGTGTTCGCGCGCGCGGCCGGCGTTCCCGAGCCTCCCGTCCGCATGCTGATCATCGCCAACAATCTCGGCGTGCTGCCCGCGTATTTCTTTCCCAAAACCGCCGGCCGCGACTATGAGCTGTCGCCGTATCTATCCATCCTCAAAGACCTCCGCAACGAATTCACCGTATTCACAGGACTCTCCCATCCCGGCGTCACCGGCGGGCACAGCACCGACAATTGCTTTCTCACGGCTGCCCGCGGCGCCTTCAAAAGTGGCTTCCGCAACTCGATCTCGCTCGATCAGTTCGCCGCTGAAAAGCTCGGGCAGGTGACCCGCTTTCCCACTCTCAACCTCGGCGTCAACATCGACAAGGGCAACCGCAGCCTCTCCTGGACGCGTGACGGCGTCCTGCTGCCGGCCGAAGATAGCGCGCCGAAGCTCTACGAGCGCATGTTCGTGCAAGGCGATCCCGAGTCTGTCGCTCGGCAACTGCACAAGCTCGAAAGCCGCGCGAGCATCCTCGACACGCTGCTCGATGAGACCAACCGCTTTCGGCGGGGCTTGGCGGGCGAAGACAAATCACGGCTGGATCAGTACGTAACTTCGGTTCGCGAGGTGGAGCAGCGTCTGCAAACCGCGCGCGCCTGGGAAATGCGTCCCAAGCCGGCGGCCCCGCAACCGGCGCCGGCCGACATCCAGGACAAGAAGCTCTTCTTCGAGAAATTCGATCTCATGCTCGCAACGGCGCAGTTGGCGTTCGAGTCGGACTCGACGCGCATCGTCACTCTGATGGCCGACGCTTTTTTCACGCCCGTGTTCAAGCTGAATGAGAAGTCGACGACCACCGAGTCCTACCACGGCCTCACGCATCATGGGAAGGCCGAAGGCAAGGTGAGTCAGCTCCAGGAAGTGGATCGGCATCAGATGATGCTGCTGGGGAAGGTCATCCAGAACCTCGCCGGCAAGAAGGAAAGCGGGCGGCGCCTGCTGGATCAGACCATGGTGCTCTATGGCAGCAACATGGGCGACGCGAACATCCACGACAACACCAACCTGCCCATCGTGCTCGCCGGCGGCGGATTCAAGCACGGTCAACACGTGATGCGAAAGCGCGACAATAACGACCCGCTGTCGAATCTCTTCGTCACCATGCTGCAGCGCATGGGCGTCGAGACCGAGGCCTTCGCGAGCAGCACCGGCCGCGTCGCGGGCCTCGAGATGGTTTGACGGTAAAGCGGAAACACGTCTACTTGGACGCCGCGGCGAAGGCGTAGAGCGTGCCGCGTGTGCGGACGTAGAGGCGGTCCATGCCGATCGCGGGCGTCGCGAAGCACTCTTCTTCCAGATCGTTCACTGCGAGCACCTCCCACTCCGCGCCTGCCTTCATCACGGTAAGCTTCCCTTCTCCGCTCAACAGAAAGAGCTTCCCATCGCCCGCAACCGGCGAGGCCCAATATTCGCCGCCCGCGTTCCCTGCGCGGCCCTGTTTGTGCATCGCACCCGTGGCGGGATCGAGCGACGTCACGATTCCCCCGGTCTTCACCATGTAGAAAACGCCGTCGTAGACCAGCGGCGACGGCACGTACGGGACATTCCGGCTGAAGCGCCACGCGATCGCCGAGGCGTCCAGCCTGCCTTTGCCATCGAGAGGCAGCGATATCGCGCCATACTCGCCGACGCCCAGTGCGCGGGCCGCGGCCCATTCGCTTTCATCGAGCAGCTTGTCATGATTGGAATCCACCCATGCGAAGTGCTCGAACCAGTCTGTTTCTTTCTCCGATTCGGCGATGGACAGACGGCCGTCGCCGTCTTTGTCGACTTTGGCGATCATGGTGGCGAACGCCGGCATCCATGGCTGGTCCGAACCGAGAGCGGTCACGATGAGGCGCTCCCCATGGATTACCGGGGAGCCCATGGAGCCAGACGAGGTGTTCGGGATCCACCAGCGCGGCTCGCCGGTTTCCAAATAATAAGAGTCCACACGCGCCGAGCCGACGGCGATGATCTGATCCTGATAGACGATCGGTACGGCCCAGCCCTCCAGTTGCTCGCGGCGCTCGGTCCGCCAGCGCTGCTTGCCCGTGTCTTTGTCCAGCGCGAGCAGGAAGGATCCCTTCGCCTGATCGCACAGCAGAATCAGCATGCCGTTGGCGATCACGGGCGATGAGGAGATCCCGTAGTAGTTATCGAACGGCCCGAGCGGGCGCCGCCACCGCTCCTTGCCATCGGGCGAGTAGGCGGCCAAGCCAAAGTCCGGGAAGAACACATAGACGCCTTGCCCGTCGGCGGCCGGCGTGGGCGAGGCGGCGTCGTTGGCTTTGTAGATCTTCTGCCGATGCTGGTTCTGGAGTTCGCGCCGCCACAGCAGCCGCCCCGAGACGGCGTCATAAGCGAGCGTGATCAGCGCGCCGCCTTCGCTCGCCGTGACGTAGACGTGTCCGCCCGCCAAGATCGGCGAGGAGCGTCCGAACGGGACCGCGGCTTTCCAGGCGACGTTGCTGGTGGGGCCGAACTTCACCGGCAGGTTCGCTGCCTCGGCCACTCCGGAGCCGTTCGGACCGCGAAATCGCGTCCAGTCCGCGGCGGAAAGGCACAGCGCGCCGGCAAGAAAAAGGATCAGCATCTCGTCCCGATGATAGCGCTACACTGTCCTGATACCGGAAATGACTACGCTCGAAGGGCTGCGCGACAAACTGCGGCGGATCGAGGCGCTGTACGCCGGCGCCACCACTGACGGCGAGCGCATCGCCGCCGCCGAGGCCATCGCGCGCATCCGCCAGCGGCTGCAATCGGCGGGCGATCGCGAACCGGCCATCGAGGTCAAGGTGAAACTCTCCGACGATTGGACCCGCCAACTATTCGTCGCCCTATGCAAGCGGTACGGCATCAAACCCTTTCGTTACGAGCGCCAGCGCCGGACCACCGTCATGATCCGCGTGCCCAAAACTTTTCTCGATCGCACGTTGTGGCCGGAGTTCCAGGATCTCAGCGCAGCCCTGCGCGAGTATCTCCAGGCCGCCACGCGGAAGATCATCGAGGAAGAGGTCTGGAAGGACGCTGATTGAATTTACTTGTGTTTCACAAGTAAATTTGCTACTTTAACTCCAAGTGCCCGGCCAACACCAGAAACGGCGCTCGGGATGTCCGGTGAGTATCTCACTCGACGTACTGGGCGACCGCTGGTCATTGCTGATCATTCGTGACCTGATGGTTCGGGGCTTACGGACTTTTAAGGACTTCCAGGAGTCCGGAGAAGGCATCGCCAGCAACATCCTGGCGGACCGCCTGCGCAAGCTCCAATCCGGCGCCATCGTGACCACCGAAGCCGAGCACAGCGACGGCCGCAAGGTGAACTACCGGCTCACCGCCAAGGGCATCGATTTGGCGCCCGTGCTGCTCGAACTGCTGATCTGGGGAGCGCGGCACCAAGCCACTGGGGCGCCACCGGGATTCGCTAGCCACATGGAGGCGAACCGGGAGCAGGTGTTGGCCGAAGTCCGAAGACGGTGGCGGGATCGCGACCCGGCGCCGTTTCTCCCACCGTTTCGCGAACAGCCGACGATAACCAAAACAAGGAGACCGCAATGAGTAAAGTCCGTGTGCTCGCCGGAACGAAAAAGGGAGCGTTTATCCTGACCTCCGACGGCAAACGCCAGAACTGGGAAGTGAGCGGACCGCACTTCGCCGGATTCGAAATCTATCACATGAAAGGCTCGCCGGTGAACCCGGATCGCATCTACGCCTCGCAATCAAGCGGTTGGTTCGGGCAACTGCTCCAGCGGTCCGACGACGGCGGGAAAACCTGGGAGGCCGTGGGCAACAAATTCGTGTACGAGGGAACGCCCGGCACCCATCAGTGGTACGACGGCACGCCGCACCCGTGGGAGTTCAAGCGCGTGTGGCATCTGGAGCCGTCACTCACCGACGCCGAAGCCGTGTACGCGGGTGTGGAAGACGCGGCGCTTTTCCACTCCGTTGACGGTGGCCAGAACTGGAGCGAACTCGAGGGCTTGCGCGGCCACGGCACCGGACCGAAGTGGCAGCCCGGCGCGGGTGGGATGTGCCTGCACACCATCGTGCAAGACCCGGCCGACCCTGGCCGGATCTACATCGCCATTTCCGCGGCGGGCGCCTTCCGCACAAACGATGGCGGCAAGACATGGACGCCCATCAATCGCGGACTCCGTTCCGAGTACATCCCGGACCCGGATGCCGAAGTGGGACACTGCGTCCACCGCATCGCGATGCACCCCGCCAAGCCGGGTACGCTCTTCATGCAGAAGCACTGGGACGTGATGCGTTCCGACGACGCGGGTGACCAATGGCATGAGGTGAGCGGCAATCTGCCCACCGACTTCGGCTTCGTGATCGACGTGCACGCGCACGAACCGGAAACCATCTACGTAGTGCCGATCAAGAGCGATTCCGAGCACTTTCCGCCCGAGGGCAAACTGCGCGTCTACCGCAGCCGGACCGGCGGCAACGAATGGGAACCGCTCTCGGCGGGCCTGCCGCAAAAGGATTGCTACGTGAACGTACTGCGTGACGCCATGGCGGTGGACTCGCTAGATTCCTGCGGCGTCTACTTCGGCACAACCGGAGGCCAGGTCTACGCGTCGGCCGACGCCGGCGACACGTGGGCGCCCATCGTCCGAGATCTTCCGGGCGTGTTGTCGGTGGAGGTCCAGACGCTCGCATGATCCGTGTGCTGCTGCCCGCGCATCTGCGCACGCTCGCCCGGTGTGGGAGCGAAGTGGAGGTGGAAGTGTCGGGCGAGCCGACCATCGAACGCGTGTTGGACGCGCTCGAAGCGCGGTACCCGATGCTGCGAGGCACCATCCGCGATCATGTGACGCGCGAGCGCCGGCCTTTCCTGCGCTTCTTTGCGTGCGAGCAGGACCTGTCGCATGACCCCACAAGCACGCCGCTGCCGGGAGCGGTGGCGGAGGGCAAGGAGCCGTTGATCGTGTTGGGCGCGATCGCCGGGGGGTGAGGCATGGACCCCTGGTTTCACTGGACCCGGAGTGCGCCCATCGCCTGCCACCCGGTGTTTTGGGCGGCCGGACCTCGCGCGGCCATGTAGATGACCCGGTCACCGCCGAACGCAGGCGAGAATGAAAAATTGATCGTAACCGTGAGCGTGTTCCCCGATCCGGTGACCGAAGAAAGAGACGCATTCACCGTGCATTGGCTGTTGGACACCGAAGCGAGCCCTGGAATCTGGATGGACCCCGAGAAGGGTCCGCCGGCGTCGCCTCCGTCGTTGACCAGCACCACCTGTCCGGTGGCGCGGATCACGGCGATGTAACAGGCCTGCCGGCCGTCGATGGCGCGGTTGATCAGGAAGTTGACGATGTCCAGGTCGGCGAATCCGTCGTTGTCGGTGATCGTCGCCGTGAGCGTTGCGCCGTTGCCGGTGACGGCGCCGGGAACGAGGCTGACAACCTCCGGCGAACCAGGAGCCGATCCGGGGACTCGCCAAACGCCCTTGGGGAGCCAGCCCGTATTATCGCCCGTATTGTTTCGCGCGGCCAGATAGATCACCTTGTTTCCCGCAAATTGAGCGTGGAAGGTAATGTTCGGCAGCAAAGTAATCGTGCCGCCGGTCGTCGACATGGACGACCCTGCCCCGTGAATGGTGCACTGAGAGTTTGAAACCGAGCCCGTTCCCGGAATCGGCATCGAACCGGCAAAGGGCCCGCCCGCGTCCCCATTGTCATTCACCAAATAGATGGTTCCACTCGAGGTCGACGTGGGCACCAGAGCGACGTAGCAAGCCTGCCGCCCGTCGATCGCGTTATTGATCAGGACATTGAGGATGCGATCGGTGACCGGCGCCGTATCGGTAAAGGTGAACGTGAACACCTGCGACGACCCGATGCCGGACCTTGGACTGAGGCCGGCGGACAGTGCACTGGGAGGCAGCAACACCCAGAAAGGCACCGACGCGTATGTCCCGCAGTCCGTGTCGGCGAAGGCGCCGCCCGTGCATGCGCGCACCCAGAAAACGAAGTGTCCCGCGGGAAGCAGAATCGTGTTTGTGAGCGTCGATCCGCCGCTGAGATTGTGACGGTAGACCTCGCTGGTGCCTTGCGTCACTTTGAGACCATAGCCGGTGGCGCCGCCGGGTTGGGTCCAGGCCAGGGACACGTTCTGGTTGGCGAGTACCTGGTGCCTGGCTGGCGCGGTGATGGTTGGAACGTTGCTGGGGACCGCGGCGGTGAAAGGGTTGACGTTGAGGTCGGCGAGCATGGCCCACGTCGTAGCGGCCAGCCCAACCCGGGTTGCGATGCATTGGAACGGTGTGGTGAGGCAATGCTCGCGGGGCGGTAGGGCGTCCCCGTTGGCGAGCGTGGCGGCCACGACACCCTTGGTATCGGCGAATGGAGCCGACAATTGGGCTTTTCGAATCTCCGCCAGATAGATTAGTGCGTCAGGCTCGAACCGCTGTTGGCCGTACAAGGCGTCGGCGAGACGCATCGCGGCCACTGCCTGCCCGGTAAACTCCCATGCAATTCCATTGGGGTTCACCACCTGAGCAGGCGCCACCAAATGAAAGCCGCGGAACTGCATGCCGCCGGCTGTGACCGTCTGCTTGTAGGTATCGAGCATCCACTGCACCGGGCGGCGCCAATCAATCGCGCCGCGGTAGGTGGGCGATGCCGCCATGGCGAGAGTGGTGAAGGTCTGGGCGTCGAGGAAGTCAAAAACGTTGATGACGTCATTGCCGCGGGAAAGGCCAGTGGGTGCGATGCCCGCCGACGGAGGCGTGCCCGATGGCACCGTGCCGGCGTGGAAGCGCCCCTGGACTTGGTCAAACATCGCCATCACGAAGTCTCCCGCGATGCGCGAGCGGCTGCGCCATTGCGCCGCTTCGGCCGGGAGCCCGAGTCCGTCGGCTGCGACCGCGAGGCTGTCGAACGCACGAAACAGATCCGCGTTGTTCTCGATCGATTTGCCGGTCTGGAGAACCTTCGGCTCCCCTCGATCCGGGTAGCCGAGATAGTAGCCGCCATAACCGGTGCCGGTGGTGTCGAGCAGATTGCCATGGATCCAGTTGCCGATCGTGCGAGCCGCGTTGAGGTAGCCGATGTCATTGAACTGCCGGTACGCAGCGGTGAGCGCGAGCATTGCAAAGGCATTGTTGCCGCCGGTAGCGCCGTCGAGTACGAGGCAGTAGTGACTGGGGCCGCAGAGATTGGATGCGATCGAGAAACCCGCGAGGCGTACCTGGCCGGCGAGCCCGGATCCTTGCGATGGCCCCTGGTTGTTTCGCAGCGCGGCGTCTCCACTGGCGTACGCGCTATGCAGACCGCGGGAGGTATCGGGAGCGGGCGGCAGCGGGAGCCCCTGATTGTCGTGGGCCAGAGCATACACGAATGCGTCCGCGATGAGCCTCGCGTCCGCCAGATCCGCAGCCGTTCCTCGGGCGAGTTGGAGGAGCAGAACCAGCGACGATTCGTAAATGGTGGTGAGGTTGGCGGCCACCTGATCCGGCGGGATCTCGACGCGGCCCGGAAGCTTATCCGCTGCCGGGACAATGCCGAAAGGCTCATTGGCGAGCGGGAATGACAACGCACTCTGCTGCGCCGTGGGCACCGGCTCGAAGCGTATGTTATCCAGTAATACGGTTCCGCCGGTGGGCGCATTGGCGGCGTTGGTCCCCACCGAGAACGGGAAGTGGACGTTCACGAGGTCCTGGGGCGCCAGACCGAGACTGGAGAATTGGAGGCAGGTGGAGGTCCAGGTGTCCGGGAAGCTCACGTAGGGCGAGCGCTTCTGCCCCACGGAAAACTCGACCTTCAGTCCCGGCGAAGGAGACAGGGCGTCGAAGCAGACGCGCGTGGCGCCGGTGAGGTCATATCCGGATCCCCCGCCCAGGACGCCGAAGTTCTCCGGCTCTTCCCAGTTGACGCCGACGAACTCGGCGCCGGTCAAAGGGTCAAACGTCACGCGGACGACGGTGCCGCGAGTGCGGTCCAGCCGCGCGGTGTTGGTCGAGCAGCGGTTCGCCGCGGTGGGATCGTGGACGCATGCGCTGTCCAGGTGGATCTTGCTGAGCACCGGCCCGGCGGGAAAGAAGCCCGACGGGAAGGACTTGTTCACGCCGGCGTCCGAGTTTTGGTAGACGTGGAAGGCGGCGCGGTTAGCCTGGGTGAGCGTGTGCAGGAGCGGGTAGGCGTCGTCGGAGATTCCGGTGGCGCTGGCGCGGCGGGGTTGGGCGGCCTGGATCCCACTGACCAGGCAGATGCTGAGACAGAGAAGGCGGATCATGGTGATCAGTATAGGCGTCGCGAATGTCAGTGTCTTTGACGCGGGGCACGTAGGGCCGAGCCCAGTGGGGGAGGTGGGCGGAGCGAAGGATGCCGTCGGTTTCTACCGCGTCCACCGGGCCGGGAACAGCGGCTCGACGCCGTCGGCGGATCGCAGAGTCGTCGTGGCTGAACAATCACTAAGTCCGGTACTGGCCGGGATCAGTAAGTCTACCCGGATGCAGTGGCCAAGTTCCAACACGCACTCCTTGACGCCGGGCACAACGGAGGTGGGCGGCGAATTCCCGACCTGCCTTGAGGGCGGCCCGCCCTGTGCCGGCCGGTGAGTCGCGTGTGCCACGTTGGAAGCATTGGCCCTCGCCGGAGCGGGTCCGCCTTGCGCCACGCCCCTCAAAAGCTCAGCCGCAGCGCCAACTGAATGCGTCGCCCCGGCCGCGTGGCCGTCACCTGCCCGAACTGCGCGTTCACCTGCCGACCCTGCGCATCGAAACGGGCGCCCGTGTTCAGCCCGGACCATTGCGTATGGTTGAACGCATTATAGAATTCCGCCCGGAACTGCGTGTGGAACCGCTCCTTGATGATGAAGTTCTTGAACGCGGTGAGGTCCCAGTTGTGGATCCCGGGTCCGCGGAAAACCGTCCGGGCGGCTGTCCCGTAAGTGCCCCGCGCGGGAAGAGAGAATACCGAGGTGTCGAAGAATCGGCTGAACGTCCGGTCGCCTCGCGACAACTGCGCCGGGCCGTTGATGTCGATTCGCGCTCCGTCGGATGGCGACCCCGTGATGTCGGTCGCCGTGACCGTCGAGAATCCGACGCCGAGCGGCTGGCCCGACGAGAACGTCGCGATTCCGGAGAACTGCCAGTCATTCAATACGGCTTTCACGAACGGATTGTTCGAACCCGTGCTCGGAAGATCGTAAAGCCAGTTCAGCTTTGCCACGTGGGTCCGGTCGAACGACGACAGGCCGTAGTTCCATACCCGCACCGGCACCAGTACGGAAACGGTGTTACCGTCGTCGGAGTTATAGTCGAGTGACTTGGACCACGTATACGACAGCCCGAACTGCAGCCCCCGCGTAAACCGGCGATTCAGTTGCGCCTGCAGCGAATGGTAGTTGGACGAGCTCGCGGGCTCCCGCAACAGAATGTCGCCCCAGCCCTGGACAGGGCGCAGGAAATTCGGCGGCAGCGGACGATTCGTCGTCGGGTCGATGCTCGACGCCTGGAAGTTAGTTCCGAACGGGATCGCGTTCAGGTTACGGCGCCAGAGTAGGTGACGGCCCAGCGAGCCCGAGTAACCCACGTCGAAGACGGTGTTGCGGCCGAGATCGTGCTGCGCCGAAAGCGAGAAGTTCATCACCGACGGGTTCTTCGCATTCAGGTCCAGGCCGATGGTGCTCGCGGGGAACAGCACGCCCGACGAGGAAAGAAGTCCGGACATGTTGCCGAAAAAGACCGTGGGCCGGTTCACCAACGGCGGTTGGGTCGTAAAGTCAGTGAGCACGACGCCATGAGACATTCGGTTATAGAACAACCCGAACCCGCCGCGGATCGACGTTTTGCCGGATCCGAACGGATCCCACGCAAAGCCGGCGCGAGGCCCCAGTTGAACCGATTGGTTGTTCATCAGTGCTGGCGGCACCGAAGGATCGGTGACCGGCGAGATCATGCCGTTGGCCGGGTCGCCGAAGCCCGGCGCGATGGAACCGATCAGCGTTCCCGGCAGAATCTCGCCCGTGTTCGGGTTGCGGCCCACTCGGGCGTTACCCTGGCGAATCGGCTCCACCAAGCGGACCGCTTCGTTCGGCCGGTACGCCGGCAGCCAGAATCCGGCCATCCGATCGTCCTCCACGCGCGATTGCGGCAGCCAATAGAAGCGCATCCCGAAGTCGAGCGTCAGCCGGCGCGACACCCGCCAGTTGTCCTGCACGAACCATTCCGTGTTCGACGCGATGTTCACCGGGAACGGCCGCCCGGTCGGCTCGTCGTATTGATTGAAAACGCCCACAACCGCATTCCCGTACGCGTAGTTGGTGTCGAGCGGGTTATTCACGTTGCGTCCGAAATTGAACTGCCCGTTGAATGCGCCGGCCGTGGCCTGATTCTCGGCCCACAAGCGGTCGAAGTAGAAGCCCATCTTCACCGTGTGCGCCGTGAATGTCTTGGTCAGGTTGTTCGAGATCGAAACGATCTCGTGCGTGGTGGTGAGAGGGAGCCGGCCGTCGAAGGTGATCTGCGCGGCGTTGGGTACGCCGCCGAAGGTCATGTTCGGAATGATATTCAGCGGATTGTTCGCCGGCGTCAACTGGCCCAGGTTGAAGCCGATCGAGTCGCGTTGGATCGTCTTGAGATCGGCGTCCTGCAGCGTGTTGTTCAGCGGACGTGTCGAATAGGATCCGTTGAATTCGTTGATCAGCGTCGGCGAAAAGATCCGCTGATAACGCCCGATGAACACTTTGCCAAGATTCTCCGAACGCTGCCGTACGATGTCGAAGTTGCCGCCGCCCGCCGGGATGCCGACCTTCCCGTCGTTGATATCGTCGCGGCGCGAATACGAAAACATGAACGCGTTGGTCGGGTTCGCGTTCCAGTCGATCTTCAGGGTGTCGGTACGTTTGGGAACCTCCGGCGCGTCCTGAAACACGTAGTTGTAGTTGCCCCGGGAAATGCCGCGGTCGAAAAAGTTAGGCAGAGGGAAGCGGTTTAGCAGCGCCTGGCCGTTGCGGTCCACGCGGCTGGCCGGCACGATGTTGCCGGGAAACGGCCGCCGTGTCAGCGGGTCGTTCACGTTGATCTGCCGGTTGTTCACGTCGATCGAAGAAGAGAAATCGCCGCGCCGCTCTGCTTCGGTGGGGACGGTGCGCTGCGTGATCGGCGTGGCGATGGTCAGCGGCCAGAACTCCTGGCTCCAGAAGAAGAACAGCTTGTCCTTGTTCGAATTGAACTTTCCCGGCCAGTAGACTGGGCCGCCCACCTGATAGTTCCACATGTCGAAGCGGTACCGGGGCCGTGGCCTGCCGAGAAGGTTGTTGAAGAAGTCATTCGCGTTGAGAGCCTCGTTCCGCTTGAAGTAGGACGCCAGCCCGTGAAACTGTTGTGTTCCCGATTTGGTTACGATCGCCACGTTCGCCCCGGACATGCGTCCGTACTCGGCCTGGTAGTTGGAAAGCAGCACCTTTACTTCCGCCACCGCGTCCATGGAGACCGCCACCACTGCGTTGAAGTTGTTCCCGATCGCGTTCACCGTCGCGCCGTCGAGCGTAACATTGTTCGTATTACGGCGATTGCCCTGCACGTAGAAATTCCAGTTGTTGGTCAGTTGCTCGGAATTGTCCAGGTCCACCACGCCGGGTAGTAGCGACACCAGCGACGTTACGTTCCTTCCGCGGATCGAAAGATTCTGCACCTGCGAGTTCGTCAGGACGCCCGCGCGCTCGGCTGTCTGCGTCTGGATCACCGCGCCCTGCTCGCGGACTTCCACTGAGTCGGTGACTTGGCCCACTTCCATCCGCACATCCCCCAGGCTCACCGTCTCCGCCGCCGGAAGATTGATCGACGTCCGTTCCATCGGCCGGAATCCCGGCGCCTCGATGTTCAACGTGTATGCGCCTGGCTGCAGCGAGCCGAAAAAGAAACGGCCGAGTTCATTGGTCTCGCCGGACCGCTCCGCGCCTGTCGCCTTGCTGCGCAGCGCCACCTTCGCGCCCGCGATGGCCGCATCGGTCTGGTCCACCACCGTGCCCGAAATGGCGCCCGTGATCGACTGTGCGCTCGCGACCGGAAGACTGGCGAGAAGGAGGAGGGCGCAAGCACCCTGAAGCTTAATGAGAGACATCGAATATTATTCGATGTTAATCAAGGCCAAAAGTCAAGCGCCACCCGGGCGCGCTCTCAGAAGCTCAGCCGCAGCGCCAACTGGATCCGCCGGCCAGGCCGCGTCGACGTCACCTGCCCGAACTGCGCGTTCACCTGCCGCCCCTGCGCATCGAACCGCGCCGCCGTGCTCAAACCGGACCACTGCGTGTGGTTGAACGCGTTGTAGAACTCCGCCCGGAACTGCGTGTGCACGCGCTCCTTGATGATGAAATTCTTGAAAGCCGTGAGATCCCAGTTGTGAATCCCGGGCCCGCGAATCACTGTCCGCGCCGCCGTGCCATACGTGCCCGCCGCCGGCAGGCCGAACGCGTCGGTGTTGAAATACCGATAAAAGGTGCGGTCTCCGCGCGGCAGCACCGGATTTGACAACACGTCGATCCGCGCGCCGTCTGTGGGCGACCCCGTGATGTCGACGGCCGTCACCGTGGAAAAGCCCACCCCCAGCGGCTGCCCGCCGGAGACCGTTGCGATGCCCGAGAACTGCCAGTCGTTGGCGATCGCCTTCACGAACGGGTTCGACGTCGACACCTTCGGTAGATCGTACAGCCAGTTCAACTTCACCACGTGCGTGCGGTCAAACGAAGACAGGCCATAGTTCCAGATGCGGACCGGGACTAGCGCCGAGACGAGATTGCCGTCGTCCGAGTTATAGTCGAGCGACTTTGACCAAGTGTAAGAAGCGCCGAACTGCAGTCCACGCGCGAACCGCCGATTGATCTGCGTCTGCATCGAATGATAGTTCGATGACGAAGCCGGCTCCCGCAGCACCACATCGCCCCAGCCCTGCAGCGGACGCAGGAACGCCGGCGGTAGCGGCCGGTTCGTCGTCGTATCCACGTTCGACGCCAGGAAGTTCGAACCGAACGGAATCGGATTGAGGTTCCGCGTCCACAACAGGTGACGTCCCACCGAGCCCGCGTACCCGATGTCGAAGATGGTGTTCCATCCCAGGTCCCGCTGTACCGAAAGGGAGAAGTTCATCACCGCCGGCGTCTTCGCGTTTCTGTCCAGCCCGATCGTGTTGGCCGGGAACAGCACTCCCGAAGACGACAGCAGCCCCGGCATCGTCCCAAAAAAGATTGTGGGGCGATTTACCAACGGCGGTTGCGTCGTGAAGTCCGTCAGCACCACGCCATGCGACATCCGGTTATAGAACATCCCGAACCCGCCCCGGACCGATGTCTTCCCGGAACCCGTCGGGTCCCACGCCAACCCCGCGCGTGGTCCGAACAGAATCGACGGGTTGTTCATCAAGGAAGGCGGAACCGAAGGGTCTGTCACCGGCGAGATCATCCCGTTGGCCGGATTCCCGCGCCCCGGTGCGATCGCGCCGATGAGCGTGGCCGGAAGTATCTCTCCCGTGTTCGGATTGCGGCCCACCCGTGCCGTCCCTTGCCGAAACGGCTCGATGAGGCTCACCGCGTCGCTCGCCTCGTAGGCCGGCAGCCAGAATCCCGACATCCGGTCGTCACCCACCGTCGATTGCGGCAGCCAGTAGAGGCGCATGCCGGAATCCACCGAAAGCCGCCGGTTGGCGCGCCATGTATCCTGCACGAACCACTCCGTGTTCGATGCGATGTTCAGCGGGAAAGGCCGTCCGGTCGGCTCGTCGTATTGATTGAACACTCCCAGAATCGCGTTCCCGTACACTGGCCGTTGAACGCGCCCGCCGTAGCCTGGTTCTCCGCCCACACACGATCGAAGTAAAAGCCCATCTTCACCGTGTGCGAGGTGAACGTCTTAGTGAGATTGTTGGAGATGCTCACGATCTCGTGCGTCGTGTCGACGGGCGTCCGCCCGTCGAAGGAAACCTGCGCCGCGTTGGGAACCCCGCCGAACACCGTGTTCGGCATGATGCCCAGCGGGTTGTTGGCCGGTGTCAGTTGACCCAGCCGGAACCCGATGGTTTCCCGCTGGATCGTCTTCAGATCGTTCGGCGCAATCGTGTTGTCCAGGGGCCGCGTCGAATACGAGGCGTTGAATTCGTTGATCAGCGTCGGCGAAAAGATCCGCTGCCAGCGCCCGATGAATACCCGGCCCACATTCTCTGACCGTTGCCGCACCACGTCGAAGTTGCCCGCCCCCGCCGGAATACCCACCTTGCCGTCGTTGATGTCGTCGCGTCGCGAGTAGGAAAACATCACCGCGTTGTTCTGGTTCAGGTTCCAGTCGAACTTCAACGTGTCGGTCCTCTTGGGCACCTGCGGCGTATCCTGAAAGACGTAGTTGTAGTTGCCGCGCGAGACGTCGCGGTTGGTGAAGTTCGGTCGCGGAAGCACGCTGAGCAGCGCCTGCCCGTTTCGATCCACCCGCGCCGGTGGCACCATTTTGTGCGGGAACGGATTCCGGTTGTTCAGCGGATCCCGCACCACGATCGGGACCAGCAAGAGGCAAAGCGGGAAGGACGTGAAGCAGATCATCGCCGAACTGACACCCGTGCTTCGCGGCTGGGGGAACTATTTCCGGACGGGGAATGCCGACCGGGAGTTCAATAAGATGGACGGCTTTGTATTCCGAAGCCTGCGCCGCTGGCAATACCGGCGCGGCGGGCAGCGACCGACGAAGCGCGCGCCATTCACCGGCGAACTGCTGTACGGGGTGGGCCTGCACAAGCTGATGAGCACGGTGAAGTACCCAGCGCAAGCCACACCAAGAGGATCATCGTTAGGCCGTGTGCCGGAAAACGGCACGCACGGTTTAAAAGGGGAATTTAGAAACGGGCCGGTGTAAGCCGGTACCGCGCTAATATTTACCAATGGAGCAGTTCCTTGCAGCGATGGCTGCGCTTGCATTGGCGGCGCCGGGCCTGATGGCCGCGGAAGTGGACGTCGATTATCAGCGCGACATACGGCCGGTTCTCGCGAAGAAGTGCTTCGCCTGCCACGGCCCTGACGAACATGCGCGGCAGATGAATCTGCGCCTGGACACGCATGCCGGGGCGACAGGGGCGGGCGGCGGGTACAAGGGCATCGTGCCGGGCGACAGCGCCGCGAGCCGGGTGGTGGCGCGGATCACCGACGAGCGGCGTCCGATGCCGCCCACCGGCCCGGGGCTCACGCCCGGTGAGGTCGCGCTCATACGCAAGTGGATCGACGCGGGTGCGAAATACACGGCACATTGGTCGTTTCAGAAACCGGTGCGGCCGGAGGTGCCGATGTCGGCGGAGGCGGGAGGGAACGAGATTGACACGTTCGTCCGGGCGCGTTTGAGGCAGGAATCGCTCGCCGCGTCACCCGAGGCCGACGCGGCGACTCTGGCCCGGCGAGCGGCGCTCGATCTCACGGGGCTTCCGCCGGAACCGGCGGCGCTCAAACAGTATCTCGGCGATCCGTCACCGGCCGGCTACGAGCGATTCGTCGATCAGTTGCTCGCGTCACCGGCATACGGGGAACGCTGGGCGCGCGTGTGGCTCGATCTCGCCCGCTACGCCGACACGCAGGGTTACGAGAAAGACAACAAGCGGACCATATGGCCGTATCGCGACTGGGTGATCCGGGCGCTCAACGACAACATGCCGTTTGACCGCTTCACGATCGAGCAGCTCGCCGGAGACCTGCTGCCTGGAGCGGGCGAGTCGCAGTTGATCGCCACCGGCTTCCACCGCAACACGATGACCAACACCGAAGGCGGCACCGACGATGAGGAGTTCCGGGACGCGGCGGTGAAGGATCGGGTGGCTGTGACGGGCCAGGTCTGGATGGGGCTCACCATCGGCTGTGCGCAGTGTCACACGCATAAATACGATCCGATTTCGCACGAGGAATTTTACCGGTTTTACTCCTATTTCAACCAGACGGCGGACCACGATCAACCGAACGACGCGCCGGTGCTGAAGCTGGCGGGCGATACCTCGACGCTGATCCTGCGCGAGTTGGCCGGGGACAAGCGCCGCGTCACGCGGATCCACCAGCGTGGCAACTTTCTCGACCCAGGCCAGGAAGTGAGCCCGGGTGTGCCGGCCGCCTTTCACGCTCTGCCCAAGGGCGCTCCGGCCAACCGCCTCGGGTTGGCGCAATGGCTGGTGAGCAAGGAGAATCCGCTCACGGCCCGGGTGATGGTGAACCGTTTGTGGGCGCGGCTGTTCGGGACGGGACTGGTCGAGACCGAGGAAGACTTCGGAACGCAGGGCGCCGCGCCGACGCATCCGCAGTTGCTCGACTGGCTGGCGGTGGAATTCATGGACCGCGGATGGGACGTGAAGGCGATCTTGAAAACCATGGTGATGTCGGCCACCTACCGGCAGTCCTCGGCGGCCGATGCCGGGTTACTCGAGAAGGATCCGCGCAACCGTCTACTGGCGCGCGGTCCGCGCGTGCGTCTGGACGCCGAGATGGTCCGCGATCAGGCGCTGGCGGTGAGCGGGCTGCTCAGCAAGAAGATGTATGGCGCGCCGGTGATGCCATGGCAGCCGGAAGGCATCTGGCTGGTTGTGTACAGCGGAGACAAGTGGGAGACCAGCGAGGGGGAAGACCGCTACCGGCGCGGTCTCTACACGTTTCTTCGCCGTTCATCCCCGTACCCGTCGATGATTACCTACGACGCGCCCACCGGCGAAGTGTGCACGATCCGGAGGATCCGGACGAATACGCCGCTGCAGGCGCTGGCGTCGCTGAACGATCCCGTGTCGATGGAGGCGGCGCAGCGATTGGCGCGATGGGCGATCGAGGATATCAAGGGCAATGAAAAGTCCCGGATCGAGGCGATGTTCCGGCGGGTGCTGGTGCGCGATCCGGTGAAGGCTGAGACGTCGCGGATCCTGAGCCTATATCGCGACGCGGCGAAAGAGCTGAAGTCGAGCGGGGACGCGCCGGGTAAGCTGCTCCACTACGATCAGACGCTCTATACCGGGGATCGCGAAGTGCTCCTGGTGGCCGACGCGCGAACGGCTGCCCGGGAGTGGCGGTTCATGGCGAACGACGATGGCACGGCGCCCGGGGCCGATTGGTTCCAGCCCGGGTTCGATGCGAGCCAATGGCGGACGGGCAAGGGTCAGTTCGCGTGGTACAAGAAGCCGCCGGAGGATTCGAAGATCGCCACCGAGTGGCACACGAGCAACATCTGGCTCCGCATCGAGTTCGATGTGCCGGAGGGGTCACTCGAAGACGTACAGTTGCACGTTCGCACGGCGGGTATGTTCGAGAGTTACGTGAACGGCGTCCGCGCGGCGCAGAGCCCGATCGACCGCGGTAGTTACTACGAGTACCTGATTTCGGACGAAGCAGCCGCGACGCTGAAGCCGGGGAAGAACGTGCTGGCGATTCACGCGACGCATATCCGGGAAAAAGATAGCGGCCAGGTGATTGACGCGAGCCTGCGCGCTCTGCGGCCGATGCAGTTCGACAAGCGCAAGGTGGACGCCAAGCGCGCGGCGTGGGTGGTGGTGGCCAACACGCTGCTCAATCTCGACGAGACGCTCTCCCGGAGGTAGCGATGCACATGGACCTGCTCGACGCCACACGACGCCACTTTCTGCGTAACTGTTCCCTCGGATTGGCCGGGATGTTCGTGGCCGAGGCCGCCACCGAAAACCCCCTCGCGCCGAAGAAGCCGCCGCTCCCGGCGAAGGCGAAATCCGTCATCTACCTGCACATGGCGGGGTCGCCGTCGCAGCTCGACTTGTTCGACTACAAGCCGGAGTTAGTCAAGTACAACGGCCAGCCCTGTCCGCAGCACTTACTCGAGGGCAAGCGGTTTGCCTTCATCAAAGGCGTGCCGAACATGCTGGGGACGCCATTCCAGTTCAAGCAGCATGGGCAGTCCGGCGGGTGGGTCAGCGAGTTGCTCCCGCACACGGCGGGCGTGGTGGATGATCTGTGCGTCATCCGGTCCATGACCACGGACCAGTTCAACCACGCGCCTGCGCAGTTGTTTCTCCACACCGGCAATCCGCGTTTCGGCGCGGCGGCGATGGGGTCGTGGGCTACCTACGGACTCGGCAGCGAGAACCAGGATCTGCCAGGATTCGTCGTTCTGGTGGGCGGGGGCAATAATCCCGACGCGGGGAAGAGCCTGTGGGGCAGCGGATTTCTTCCCAGCGTCTATCAGGGCGTGCAGTGCCGGACCCAGGGCGATCCCGTTCTGTACCTCAGCGATCCGGAAGGCATGACGCGATCGCTGCGGCGCAAGACGTTGGATGCGGCGCGGGACCTGAACCAGATCCAGAATCAGGAATCGGGCGACCCGGAAACCCTCGCGCGCATCGCCCAGTATGAGCTGGCCTACCGGATGCAGGTTTCCGTTCCCGAGGTGATGGATATCTCGAAGGAGCCCGCGGCTACGCACCAAATGTATGGGTCGGAACCGGGCGCGCCGCCCAACAGCCAGGCTTCGTTCGCCAACAATTGCCTGCTGGCGCGGCGTTTGGTTGAAAAGGGCGTCCGGTTCGTGCAGTTGTTCCAGTGGGGGTGGGACCATCACGGGGTTTCGCGCCGGGAGGACATCCGTTACGACCTGCCGGTGCGTACGCGCAACATCGATCAGCCGATTGCGGCTCTGATTCGAGATCTGAAGCAGCGCGGCCTGCTGGAGCAGACCCTCGTGGTATGGGGCGGGGAGTTCGGCCGCACGCCGATGCGGGAAAACCGGGGCGGCAGTTACGGGAGCTTCGTGGGCCGCGATCACCATCCGTATGGGTTCACCATCTGGATGGCCGGAGGGGGCGTGAAGCCGGGCCTCAACTACGGGTCCACCGACGATATCGGATACTATGCGGCGGAAAACAAAGTCACCGTGCGGGATCTGCAGGCGACGGTGCTGCATCAACTGGGGCTTGACCCGTTCCGGTTCTCGTATCCGTATCAGGGATTGAACCAGCGGCTGATCGGCCCGACGGCCGAGGGCCGGGTGTTGAAAGACGTGCTGGCGTAGCAGATCCAGATATTTCGATCTGAAACCCCTTTCCTTTGCACCGGGAGACGCATATAATGGTGCGCGAAAGGAGTCCTTTCCCCGATGTCTGTGAACCGCCGCCATTTTCTCTCGGCTCTTTCGGCCGCGCCCGCCTTCGTGCCGTCGAGCGCGTTCGGCGCCAACGATCGCGTATCCTACGCCCTGATCGCCTCCGGCGGCCGGGGCCGGTATCTGAACCGGATCTTCACCAAGCTGGGCGCGGAGTGCGCCGCCGTTTGCGATGTCTATCAGCCGCACATCGATCTCGCGCTGAAAGATACGCCTGGAGCGCGCACTTATGGCGACTATCGCGAGCTGCTCGAAAAGGAAAAGAGCATCGATGCAGTGGTGATCGCCTCGCCCGATCACCAGCATTTCCCGATGCTCCAGGCGGCGCTCGGAGCGAAGAGGGACGTGTATCTGGAGAAGCCGCTCTCGAAGTCTCTGGAGCAAAGCGTGGAGATGATCAAGGCGGTGCGGGCCAGCAAGCAGGTGGTGCAGATCGGCATGCAGCGCCGGAGCGCTCCGGCGATCCACAAGGCCAAAGCGCTGGTGGATGACGGCGTTCTCGGACGCATCACGCTGGTGAAGCCGCAATGGCATTGGAACATTTCCGCGCCGCTCGACAACTCGCCGCTTCCCGGAAAGCTCGATTGGACGCGCTTCCTCGGAAGCGCCCCGAAGCGGGCCCTCGAACCCATGCGGTTCCGGAAATGGCGTTACTTCAAGGACTACGCCGGCGGCAACATGACCGACCAGGGCACGCACCTCATGGACGTCGTCCAGTGGTTCACCGAGTCCGGCCCACCGCGCTCCGCCGTTTGCCAGGGTTACGTGGCGAAGATGGAGGGGGCCGAGCATCCGGACGTGTTCAGCGCGGTGTTCGAATTTCCGAAGTTCATGGCGACGTGGACGCTCGATTACGCGAATTCCTACGACAACGGCTGGTCGATTACGTTCATGGGTGACCGCGGGACGATGATCCTGAACGATGCGGGATACCGGGTGTGGGCGGAGCCCTGGAAGAAGAATCCGGACCCGATCCACGAAGAGCAGGCCCCGGTGCCTGTCGAAACGCACGTCCAGAATTTCTTTGACTGCATGAAGTCCCGCAAAGATCCCAATTGCACGGTGGAGATTGCGGCAAACGCGGTGGCCGGTCCGCACTTGGCGAATCTGGCAATGTTCGGGGGCCGGCGAGTGCAGTTGGAGGCGGGCACGTTCCGGACGTCGTAGGGTCATATCTCGATTCCGAGTTTGTTTTGGAGCTCAATGACCGCCTGGATGACCCTTTCACGCGGTTCTTTGTACGGAATGAGCGCATCCAAAACGGCCACTTGGAATTGTTCCCAGAGGGCGTACGAGAAGGTTTCCGGGGCTCTCGATCCCGGCCCGTTTCTGGGCGCAGGTGCGTTGGCGGTCTGGGGGTCCGGCTGGGGGCGGAGACGGAGGTCCGGGGAATAGTGTTGGAGTGTAGAGAGCATTCCGGCTACCGCGCCTCCTCGTGTGCCGGAGGCGTTTCGAGGATTTCGGAACGTTCTTCGGATACCCCCTGACGGAGGCAGGTTTCCGGTGGCTCGGGGTTGATTTGAATTTTTGCGTTTGGACGATCCAAGTGATTGTCCGCGTTGCCGTTGTCGACCGGCCCGGTGGTAGGACTTTCGGGGGTATGTAATTGTTCAGCAGCCTCTTGCTCCTTGCGTAGTGTCTGGGCGGCGCGGAGCTGTTCGAGGGCGTGCGCGGCGGCGCGTTCGTAGCGGACTTCCTGGCGATGGGCGTGGGCGAGGGATTTGGAGTTGTCAGTGAGTTCGCGGAAAGCCAGCGCGAAAACGATGTCGGACTCGGCGTGCTCGAACTCGGCTTGGACGTCCTGTTGCCGGCGCAGCATCTCGGTGCGGATAAGGCGTTGTTCAGTGCTCCAGGATCGGCGAATTCTCCATTTATTCGCGACTATTTCCTCGACAAGGAGAAATTCCTCATCGTTGGCGGGCCGGTAGAGGGCGACGAGAGATTCCGCGAGCAGCTTCAGCGCGGCGGGATCTTCCCCGGGCAAGAGGACGGTTTGCGCGGTAAGCCCGTGGGTGAGGGCGTTCAAGCAGATCCTGCGTTTTGCTTCGGGGTAGACGGCCCGGGCGACTTGGCTCCGTTGGCCCAGGATGCTTTCATTCGTTCGATCGAGAATCGTTTCCTTTTCGACATGGTTGACTCCGGTTCCAGTGTCGGGCCGGAGTGCGGGGCGCGAGCAAAGTCGATCTGGGGATGTTGTTGTGGGAGTTGGAGATATAGATTTCTGAGTGCTGTGCAGGGGCGTCCCTACTCGAGAAGCAGGCAAAAACGACTCCATGCCGAACTTCGACGCCGGGATGGTCCTCTTGCCTCCACGGCGGCGGCGCGACATTGTTTGTGAACCAGTGTCAGCGGCGTGGCGGATACACAGGAATTATGGAATAATTCCAACTACGCGCCGCCCTAATCCGACTCCATGACGCCCTTCGACCCCACCGCCGTCGCCTACCTCTACGGGCTGGGGCTCGCCTACAATGCATTGGGTGCGATCGCGAGCGTCCCCGGCGGCATCCCCACCGAACTGACCGGCGGATTCCTGGGTGACTTCCTCAAGAAGCGCCTCGGCCTCCTGCGGGAGCGTCTGGACCAAGGCCACCCCGGCGCGAATCACGACCTCTACAAAGCTCTCACCGATTCCTTCTGGCTCGCCATCCTGCACTCGGCGGCCGCGTATGGCGATGCCATCGGCGAGCCGCTCACGGCGTTTGACAAGCTCGGGCTTCCGGCGTGGATGGGCGACACATGGTCCGCGATGCGGGCAGTCCGGCGCGGCAAGACACCGCCTGGCGAGGCTCGCGACCGGGAGATTCTGCGTGCGCTCTACCCGAAGCTGATCGCTCCGCTGCAAGCTTCCGAGCCCAGCAAGGCAGCCGAGATTGACGCGATCTACGCCGAAGCCGAGCGTCTGCTCGATCGTTCGCCAACCCTCACGGACGCGCGGGACGCGCTGCGAGCCCACGCCGAGCGCGCGCTGGGTGAACTCGTGCTCCCCCACTACATCCCGGCGCCCCTTTCGGCGGATCTGCGGGACCGGTTCGACGAACTCTACCGCGCCGCCTTCGCCGAGCGGATCAAGAAGAAGCCGGAGGTCCGCGATATCTTCCTCGCGACGATCACGGCAGAGACGCATGCGATGGTGCGGGCGCTGGGCGAGACGCTCGCCAGGATCGCCGCCGATACCGGGGAGCTGAAATCGCAACTGTCTGAGATGAGCGCCTCGGACGCCGCCCACGCGGCGCTGGTTGCGGAGATGGCCGCACGCATTGACCGGTCCGCCGAAGAGCGAACGCAAGCGATGCTCGCCGCATTCGCGGACCTGGGTTCGGGCGTCGACGCCGTCAGCGCCAAGGTGGACGCCGTCAGCGCCAAGGTGGACGCCTTCAGCGCCAGGGAGGACCGGGCCCACGCGTCCACGCGCGCCGACCTCGCCGATCTGCTGGGCTTTCTCGAAGCGCTCAGAGAGGCCACTCGCGACGATGCCGCGCAGCTTGCCGCGAGTATCGCCGGCTTGCACCGCAAAGTGGAAGAGAGCAACCGCGGCGCGCGCTCCGACGCGGCGGACCTTTTCGCCGAGATCCAGGACTTGAAGGCGCTGCTCCACGGCCGCACCACCGCCACGGCGATCCCGCCCACCCAACCCGCCAACTGCTACGGCCGCGAGCACGACCTTTCGACGCTGCGGGGACTCCTCCTCGGCGCGTCCGCCGACGCGGCGCCGGTATTGGTCTGCTCGGTGCAGGGGCTGCCCGGCGTTGGCAAGAGCCTGCTGGTTGAAACATTCGCTTGGCTCCACTGGCGCGATCATTTCCCGGGCGGGTACGTGAGCCTCAAGCTGGACCCGAACGAGGCGCCGAATGCAGTTCAGTATCTCGAACGCCTGGCCCACGCGCTCGCCATTCGGGAGACGGCGAGCAGCGCGCTGGCCGGACTCGCCGCGCAGCGTCTGCGGGACCCGCGCACGCTGCTACACATCGAAAACGTGGATTCCGACGAGCAGGCCGGCGCGGCGGCCAAGTTGATTGCGGACTTGGCCGGCGTCCCGATCGTGATCTCGAGCCGCGTCCGGGAACTGGGCCGCAACCGCGGGTGGAGGACACTGGAACTGGAGCCGGTGGACGAAGACGCGGCGCTACGGATTCTGGGCGAGTACGGCGTGGAGAAGAATGCCGACGCGGGCAAGCTGGTTTGGCGGCTGGGCTACCTGCCGCTCGCGATCCGGCTGGTGGGCGGCGCGATTGAGGAGGGGACGCATACGGTAAAGAGCCTGCTGGGTGAGGCCGCGCTCCTCGATCTGGCGTCGAGCGACCCGACCGAGGAGGACCGGCGCCGCCAGCTTCGCGCCTGTTTCGACATTTCGCTGCGCGCGTTCGAGCAGGCGCTGGCCCGGACGGCGAACGGGGCGAAGGGCCCGGCGAATGGACTGGTCCCGCTGCGCGATTTCGGCACGCTGCCGCTGGAGGGCGCGGGGGTTGGGCTGGCGGCGGTTTGGTGCGGATTGGAGGAGCCTGCTTTTCACCGCTATTTCGCTCTGGCGCGTCGGCTCTCGCTGGTGATCGAGGAGCGCAAAGGCGGCTCCGGCGCGGCTTCCAGCAACCCGCAACCCGCCGTGGATCCGGAGCCAGAGCCAGTCCGTTTTGCGCGAATTACTCAGGAGCGCAAAGGCCGCTCCGGCGAGGCTTCCAGCAACCAGGAACTCGTCGTGGATCCAGAGCCGGAGCGTGTCCGTTTTGCGCGATCCGATAAGGAGAAGCGTTGGCGCGCACATCCGCTGCTGGCGGAGTATCTCCGGGGTGGCGGCGGCAGCAGCGGAGGTGGCCGATTCCGAGCGCTTCTTGCGAGTCACTCAGTGGTATGTGGAGCGCTTGCCGGGGGCGACGGTCAGCGCGAGCGGTGGGACGAGGTGGACGCCGAACCGGCTGCGCTCGAAGCGTGGCTCGGTTCGGTGCCGGAAGAGTCGATTCCCGCAGTGCGGGAAGGCCATGGACTTTGCGATCCATCGCGGACCGTTCCGCCGCTGGATGCGTTTCTGCGAGCGTGGGCTGGCTGGTGAGCCTGAACCTGCCGCAGCTTCGAATCTGCTGTGGACCCTGGCCAACGTCGCGCGGCAGGCGGGCGATCCTGACGCTGCTCTTGACGCCGCCGAACGGAAGGTGGCTGTGGACGGCGCGCGGGAGGGCGCGGAGCGGGAGGACGGGGAACGGGGGAGAGCGCTGGCGTCGGGAGTGATCGCCGACATCCGGATGGCGCGCGGGGACCTGGACGAGGCGCTGCGCATCCGCCTGGAAGACGAACTCCCGGTCTACGAGAAGCTGGGCGACGTGCGGTCGCGGGCGGTGACGCTGGGCAAGATCGCCGACATCCGGATGGCAGCGGGGACCTGGACGAGGCGCTGCGCATCCGCCTGGAAGACGAACTCCCGGTCTACGAGAAGCTGGGCGACGTGCGGTCGCGGGCAGTGACGCTGGCAAGATCGCCGATGACCGATGGCGCGCGGGGACCTGGACGAGGCGCTGCGCATCCGCCTGGAAGACGAACTCCCGGTCTACGAGAAGCTGGGCGACGTGCGTGAGCGGGCGGTGACGCTGGGCAAGATCGCCGACATCCGGATGGCGCGCGGGGACCTGGACGAGGCGCTGCGCATCCGCCTGGAAGACGAACTCCCGGTCTACGAGAAGCTGGGCGACGTGCGGGAGCGGGCGGTGACGCTGGGCAAGATCGCCGACATCCGGATGGCGCGCGGGGACCTGGACGAGGCGCTGCGCATCCTCACGAACGAGTTGCTTCCCGCTTTCGAGAAGCTGGGCGACGCGGTCGCGGGCAGTGACGCTGGGCCAGACCGCCGACATCCGGATGGCGCGCGGGGACCTGGACGAGGCGCTGCGCATCCGCCTGGACGAGGAACTCCCGGTCACGAGGCTGGGCGACGTGCGGTCGCGGGCGGTGACGCTGGGCCAGATCGCCGACATCCGGATGGCGCGCGCGGGGACCTGGACGAGGCGCTGCGCATCCGCCTGGACGAGGAACTCCCGGTCTACGAGAAGCTGGGCGACGTGTGGGAGCGGGCGGTGACGCTGGGCAAGATCGCCGACATCCGGATGGCGCGCGGGGACCTGGGACGAGGCGCTGCGCATCCTCACGAACGAGTTGCTTCCCGCTTTCGAGAAGCTGGGCGACGTGCGGTCGCGGGCGGTGACGCTGGGCCAGATCGCCGACATCCGGATGGCGCGCGGGGACCTGGACGAGGCGCTGCGCATCCGCCTGGACGAGGAACTCCCGGTCTACGAGAAGCTGGGCGACGTGCGGAGCGGGCGGTGACGCTGGGCAAGATCGCCGACATCCGGATGGCGCGCGGGACCTGGACGAGGCGCTGCGCATCCTCACCGAGGAAGTAATCCCGGCGCTCGAGAAGCTGGGCGACGTGGTGGAGCGCACCATCGCCCTGGCGAACATCGCGGGCATCCACGCGCTGCGGGGGCAGTTCGACGAGGCGGTCCGCCTTTACGAATCGGAGGTTCTGCCGGCGCTCGAGCGGCTCCGGGCCGAAGGCGACCTTGCGATGGCGCGGTGGGTGCTGGCGCAGATCCTGATGCAGCGGGGGCGGGTGGAGGAGGACCGGGCACGGATCGTGGCATTGATCGGGCAGGCGCATCAGGCGGCCAAGCGGATGGGGCTTCCTTTGGCGGCGGAGATCGAGGGGCTGTTCCGGCAGGCGGCTGAGTGAGGTCCGGTGCGGGGACTGGCGGGTGCGGACTCGGGGTCGGCATTCAAACGCCCTCAGTTGGCGGTTGATGCGGGTTTGAAAAGCGCTTCCTCATGGCCGCGGCTTCGGCGACTCGGCGCGGCACCGTCTCGCCGACGCTCGCGGCTTCAGACGGCGACGTCATCAATCGGTACCTCGGGGTCCACACGGTGCTGGACGGGAGCCAGCGCTTCCCCAACCAGCTCTTCATTGAGGAACGGTCCGTAGACCTCCGCCGTATCGAAGAACGTGACGCCGCGTTCGACGGCGGCGCGGATGAGGGAGATCATCTCCTGCCTGTCCTTGGGCGGACCGTACCCGAAGCTCATTCCCATGCAGCCGAGGCCGATGGCGGAGACTTCCAGATTGCTCTTTCCGAGTGTTCGCTTTTGCATGATTCGCGGCTATCTTGCCAGACTCAGCCAGCCCGCGGTGACGCCGAGGACGAAGCATAGCAGCAGGATCGACGGTGGCTGCTGATAGTAGCTCATGGTGAACGGCAGCAGTACCAGCGCGCCCAGCACGATGGCGACGGCGGCTGCGACCACGCCGCGGCCGGGGATGGCCAGCGCCAGCGCCACGAACGCGAACACCCCGGCGAGACAGGCGGACGTCATGGCGGAAAAGCCCTTCCATACCGGCCGGGGCACAAGGTCCGCATCGGTGGCCAGCGCCCCGTCGACATACAGCCGGACATGCCGGCCGTCAAACGCCGCCGCGAGAAAGGTTTCCCGGCCCGGGGCGAGGAGGGGCGGCGTCCCGGTGGGGGGCTGGTCTCCGTTGAGCCCTGTGGACGCGGTGCGGAGGCGGAAGACGATTTCGGCGCCCTGTTGGCCGATGGTGAAGTTGCGCTGGTACTGGTCCCGGGACAGGGAGAGGATGCGGGAGGGCCCGCCCTGGTCGAGGTCCGCCGGGCGGAAGCGCAGCAGGATGGTGAACCGGCCGGAGTGCGTCACGCCGCGGTAGACGGCTTGCGCGGCGGCGGGAGGCTCGACGCGGGGGCCGATGGAGGAATCGAGCGGCTGGGCCAAGCGATAAAGGGGCTGCGCGCCTTCCACCAGCCGCGGCACGGCGGCGGAACGGGCGAGCTCGGCGGCGGTGGCGGGCGCGATCGCGATGGGGAGGATGACGGCTTCGTCGATCCGCCCCCTCCAGCGGCGGCCGCCGTTGGCTTCGTCGCCGAGGACGAGTTGAAACGAGGGGTCCCAACCGCGCAGGTGCGGGTCGCGCTCGAAGGGCAGCAGCGCGGCTATGGCCAAAATGGCGAGCGCGCCGCAAATCCAGCCGGCGCGGCGGGTGACGGGGATCCGGTGCAGAGGGACGCGGATGCGTGACGCGATCAGAGCGCCCAGGCCGGCGCCGGCGATGTTGGCGGCAAGGTCCAGCAGGCCGGGAAAGCGGCCGGGGGAGAAGAACTGCACCAGTTCGCAGAAGGCGGAAAGAGCGGCGGCCCAAAGGCACGCACGGATCACTGCTTGACCGGCAGCCAGGCCCTGGCCGGCAACCAGGCCCAGAGGAACGTACAGGAGCACGTTGTTGCGGACGTCGGCCGTGTTCCACAAGGTATAGATGCTGTCGAGCGATGGTGCGCGATAGCCGAGGGGAATGGCGGTGACGGCGAGGATCACCATGGCGACTATTGGGAAGAGGCGGAGCACAGGGACGGGGCGAGGTTCGCGAGAATCCGGCACGGGGTGGATCTTCATGCTAGCACCGCGCGCTGCCGGCGGCGCCGATCGCGCGTTAATTGAGGGAGCGCAGGGAGCGCCGCAGCAGGCTGGCGCGTTCCCGGACCGCATCGCGGTCATCGGCGGTGGGCGCGAGGCGAAGGTAGCGCTCCCAATCGGCGAGCGCGGCGGCGGGCCGGCCGAGGTAGGTGAGCAAATCGCCGCGCTCGCGCAGCAGGGCCACATGGCCGGGCTCGGCTTCGATGAGGAGATCGAGCGCCTGGACGGCTTTGGCGGCATTGCTCGCCCGGAGGTAGGCGTAGCGCAGATTGTGCAGCATCCGGATGGCGATGCTTCGCGCACTCACCGGTTCGAGCGCCGCCGGATTGTTGGCGATATCCACGCGGGCCACCTCCAGCGCGAGAGCGCGGCACTCCCCGGCGGTGAGCAGGCGGCCGCCGTGGAAGCAGTCGACGTAGGTGCTGTACTCGCCGTCGTCAAAACGCACCAGGAAGTGGCCTGGCAAGCCAATGCCGGCGACGGGACGGCCGAGGCGGCGCGCCACCTCGAGATAGACGACGGCGAGGGTGATGGGAATGCCGGTGCGTGTGAGCAGAACGTCGTTGAGGCAGCTATTGGACGGAGAATAATAGTCCGCCTCGTTCCCGGTAAAACCGAGATTGGTGAATAGATACTCGCCGGCGGCGCGGACCCACTTCTGGCCTTCCACCCCGGCGGTGAGAGCGCCCAACTCGCGGGCATGGGAGTCCAGAATTTCAAGAAAGGCGGCCGCCCGTTCGGGCTCTTCGCTCAAATGAGGGTATTCAATAGCCGCAATCTGGAGCGCGGCTTTATCCAGCCGGATCTCCGCATTCGGGGCCGTCAACCAGTGTCGCAATTCATCCACTGTGCTGTAGAATACCAAGGGGGAGCGCGGGCGCAGCCGCCGTTTCTCCAGCCAGCACAGGGCGGGCCGCCCAAAGGGGCAGCCAAAGATTCGCCGCCCCGGCTCCGTTGTGCTGGCGACTGCTAGGGAGACGAGGGAACCGCATTGATCCGGATCACAGCCGCGGCGTTGTGGGTGTGCCTGGTGTGGCTGGGAGCGTCGTTAGGAGCACAGACAGTGTCGTTCCAGCGCTCCACGGTGCACGAATCGGGCAGCGCGCGCATGCGTTCCGGGGCGATTCTGGCGGGCGAAGGCGACAAGCCGCACCGGCTTCTGACCTGGGGCGACGGAATGCGGGTGATCCCGCTGCCCAAGGGACGCGTGGAACAGACGTCGATCGAAGCGCCTGTGGGGCCGGGCGGATGCGTCGTCGACGTGAACATGGACGGGCTGGCGGACGTGGTGGCCTATGAGCCTCCGCCCCCGCCGGGCAAGGGCGCCGACGCGTCGAAAGCGCCGCAACTCGGCAGCATGGTGTGGTACGCGGCTCCGGATTGGAAGCGGCATCTGATCGACACCGAAGCGCAGTTTCGAGACTGCATGGGCACCCTGATGTTCGGCAAGCGCGGCATTCTGATCGTGCACCGCTTCGCGCAGGTGCGGTTCTACGAGGTGCCGGAGCAGTTCGATCAGAAATGGCCGTACCGGGAAATTTATTCGATCTACACACCGTCGGACCAGGGCGGGCTGCTGCGCGCGGACGTGGACGGCGATGGGCAAACCGATATTCTGACGGGCAACTACTGGCTGCGTTCGCCCCAAACGCCGGACGGGCAATGGCGATTGTTCGCGATCAATAAGTGGTGGGAGAAGCAGCGGTCCGCCATGCTGCGGCTGGCGATGGCGAAACCGAATGACACGCCTTTTCCGGTGCTGTTCGCGGCGGAGGCGGAGGCGCGTCCAGCGCGGCTGGCGTGGTTCGAGCGTCCGGCCGATCCGACGCAGTTCTGGAACCAGACCTCGCTCGACACGATGCCTGCGCTCGCCCGGCCCTCGGCGATTCTGACGGCGGACCTCAATGGCGACCTGCGTCCGGACCTCGTGGTGGGGGAAAACAATGGTGCAAAGTCCAGGCTGCTGGTGTTTTGGGGCTTGGGCAGCGGTTCCTACCAGGCGACGCGGGTGGACGAGATGCCGGGTGTGACGGGGCTGTGGACGCTCGATCTGGATGCCGACGGGGACCTGGATATCGTCGGGTTGTCGCGCAATCGCGTGGTGGTCTGGTACAACCAGCGGCGCAAGTAGCCTGCCAAGCTCTCGGCCGGGCGTTCCCGGGTCCTATAATCGGGGACGATGGACAGACGACAATTTCTCGCCACGGCAACCGTCGCCGGAACTCACCTCGCCCGAGCGGCAGACCGGAAACGGCCGAACATCCTCCTCATCCTCGCCGACGATCTCGGCTTCTCGGATCCAGGCTGCTTCGGCGGCGAAATCGAGACCCCGAACATCGATCGCCTGGCTCGCGGCGGCGTCCGGTTCACGCAGTTCTACAACACGGCGCGATGCTGCCCGTCGCGCGCGTCTTTGATGACGGGGTTGTACCCGCATCAGACGGGTGTGGGCAACATGATCGGCGGTCCGCCAAAGATGCAGAATCCGCCCGGATATCGCGGCGCGATGAACGACCGGTGCACCACGATCCCCGCGGTTTTGCGCGATGCCGGCTACGCCACGCTGATGGCGGGCAAGTGGCACCTCGGCCAGCCCGGACCCACCGAACGCGGCTTCGACGAATTCTTCGGAATGGTGCACGGCTTCGACAGTTTCTGGGATGCCTCCAAGTACACGCGTCTGCCGAAGGGCCGCCCCGCGAGCACCTATCGCGAAGGCGAGTTCTACGCCACCGACGCCATTACCGATCACGCGATCGAGTTTATCGGTGGCGCGCGTAAGTCGAGTAAGCCGTTTTTTACTTACCTCGCGTACAACGCGCCGCACTTTCCCCTGCACGCGCCCAAGGATCTGATCGACAAGTATCAGCCGGTGTACGAAAAAGGTTGGGACGCGATCCGCGAAGCGCGATTCGCGAGACTGCGCGAGATGGGGCTGATCGACAAGCGTTGGGATTTTACTCCGCGCAGCGTGATTCCGCCGAATCGCGTGGCGACGCCGCACGGCTGGGCCGGCAAACCGAACCCGGCTTGGGAGACGGTGGAGCCGGACCGGCGCACGGACATGGCGCGCCGGATGGCCACCTATGCGGCGATGGTGGACCGGATGGATCAAAACATCGGGCGCGTGCTGGCCGATCTCGAGAGTGACAACGAACTGGACAACACGCTGATCCTGTTTTTCTCCGATAACGGCGCGTGCGCGGAGTGGGACCCGTGGGGTTTCGATGTAAGGTCCGGCCCGGACAACGTATTGCATCGCGGCGCTGAGCTGGCGAAGATGGGGCAGCCGGGCACCTATCACAGTTACGGATCCGCATGGGCGAACGCGTGCGGGACGCCATGGCGCCTGTACAAGCACTATAACCACGAAGGCGGAATCACCACGCCGTTCATCGCGCACTGGCCATCGGAACTGAACCGCCGCGGCAAGATCGAGCACCAGCCGGGGCATCTGGTGGACGTGATGCCGACGTTCCTGGATGCGGCCGGAGCGCGGTATCCGGCGGGCGGCGCGGTTCCTCCCGCCGAGGGTGTCAGCCTGCTGCCCGCCATGCGGGGGCGTCGCTTGCCGGCCCGCCAGATCTACTGGGAGCACGAGGGCAACCGCGCGGTGCGCGACGGCAAGTGGAAGATCGCGGCGGTTGGGCCAACGGGCCCGTGGGAGCTGTACGACATGGAACGCGACCGCACCGAGATGCACGATCTGGCGGCGCGCAATCCCAAGCGCGTCCAGGCGATGGCTTCGCAATGGGAGGGATGGGCCAAGCGGACGGGCGCGCTGCCGTGGATCTGGTAAGCGCATGACGATCAGGAACGCGGCGGGCGATCTTCGTTTCGCGCAGCGGACCCTGCGCCGCGCGCCTTCGTTCACCCTCGCCGCGGTGTCGGTGCTGGCGCTCGGGATCGGGGCCACGACGGCGATCTTCACGCTGATCGACAAGGCGCTGCTTGCGCCGCTTCCCTATCGCGAGGCCGAACGCATCGTGCAGATGTGGATGACGGGCCCGGACGGCGGCGGAGGGGTGACGCTTTCGGTCCCGGAGATCGCGCTGCTGCGCAGGCAGGAGGCCATCCTGCAGGATGCGGCGGCCTATGACTTCGGCGGCCCGGGCATCAACCTGACGGGCGGAGGCGATCCGGAGCAGGTGAAGGGCATCCATGTTTCGGCTGCGTATTTCCGGCTCTTCGGCGCACAGGCGGCCATAGGACGCACGTTCACCCGCGAGGAAGACCAGCCGGGCGGCGGACGCGTGGCCGTGCTCAGCCACGGGTTGTGGCAGCAGCGCTACGGCGGCGATCCGGCCCTGGTGGGGCGCACGATCTCGCTGGGGCACGAAGCCTACACCGTCGTGGGCGTGCTCGGGCCCGATTTCCGGCCGGATCCTCCGGCGCAAATCTGGCTGCCGCTGCAAGCGGACATGGACAGCACGAGCCAGGCGCATTATCTGCGCGCGGCGGCGCGCCTGCGTCCGGGGGTGACCCTCGCGCAGGCCAACGCGGGACTGAAAGTCGCCACGGCGGAGTTCCTACGGGCCTATCCACTGTTCAACCAGGACGTGGTCTTTACAGCCAAACCGATTCGCGAGACCACGGTGGGCGAGGTGCGCGCCCCGCTTTGGACGCTGTTCGGCGCGGTGACGCTGGTGCTGCTGATCGCGTGCTCGACGGTGGCGAACCTGCTGCTGGCGCGGGCCAACACGAGGCATCGCGAGTTGACGATCCGCGCGGCGTTGGGCGCCACGCGGGGCCGCATCGTGGCGCAGTTACTGATGGAGAGCCTGCTGCTGGCGCTGTGCGGCGGCGCGCTGGGACTGGCGATCGGATCCGCGGCGCTGCGGGTCTTGTTGACTCTGCGGCCGGATGCGATCCCGGTGACGGAGACGGGACTCGATGGGCGGATGGTGGCGTTCGCCATTGCCGCGTCCGCGGCCACGGCGGTGGTGTTCGGTCTGATTCCGGCTCTCCGCTCGGCGCGGGGCGGCTTGGCCGCATCGATGAACGCGGGACAACGCACCGGCGCCGGACGATCGGCGGTGCGCGTTACGTCGAGCCTGGTGGTGGCGCAGGTGGCGCTGGCGGTGTTGCTGGTGTTCGGCGCGGGGCTGTTGCTGCGAAACTTCGCCGCGCTGCGGAGTGTGGAACCGGGGCTCGACCCGCAGGGCGTGCTGACGCTCGCGATGTCGCTCGAAGGCACGCGATTCCGTGACACGGCGTCAGTGAACCGGATGGTGGAGGATGGCGTGGAGCGTCTGGGAAGGACGCCGGGCGTGTTGGCGGCGGCGACCACGTGGACGCTGCCGCTCGAAGTGGCTTTCGGCTCGTCGATTTTCATCGAAGGGCGTCCATTGCCGGGAGACAGCAAGGTACATGGGTTGGTGAATATGCGTCCGGTGTCGCCGGACTATTTCGCGGTGTACCGCATTCCGCTGCGGCAGGGCCGGGTATTCACGACCCGCGAAGCGGGCAGCGTGGCCATGATCAGCGCCGAGGCAGCCAGGAAATATTGGCCCGATGGCGATGCGCTGGGGCAGCGGATCACGATCGACAAATATATGGGTCCGGACTTCGCGGCGCCTCCGCGCGAGATCATCGGCGTGGTAGGTGACGTGCGGGACCGTGGGCTGGGAAGGGAGACCGGGGCGATGGTCTACGTCCCGCAGGCGCTGGTCCCCGATGGAATGACTCGGATCGACGCGGGCATCCTGCCGCTGACGTGGGTGGTGCGGACGCAGGGCGATCCCAGCCAACTACATGCGGCGATCCGGCGCGAATTGCGCGCGGCGAGCGGAGGTTTGGCGGTGGCCCAGGTGCGGACGATGCGGGAGGTGGTGCGCGCATCCACCGCGCGGAGTGACTTCCAGACGCTGCTGCTCGTGCTGTTTGCGCTGGCTGCGCTGTTGTTGGCCGCGGCGGGGACTTACAGCCTGATGAACTACTCGGTGGAGGAGCGCCGCCGCGAGATCGGAGTACGGCTGGCTCTGGGGGCGATGCCGGCCGCGGTCCGCAATATGGTTGTACGGCGCGGGCTGACGCTGGCGGCGGCGGGCGTGGCGATCGGGTTGGCGGCGAGTGTGGCGATGCGGCGCGCCATGGGAGCTTTGTTTTTTGGCCTGGGGCAGTCCGGCGAACGGGCGGCGGATCCCGCGATGCTAGTGGCGTCAGCGGCGGTGTTGGCCGCGGTGGCGCTGGCGGCGGCGTATGTTCCCGCCCGGCGAGCGGCGGGGATCAATCCGGCGGAAACGTTGCGGGGCGAATAACGGGACGGGTCAAGAAAGAACCGCTCGGGCGGCGCTTCACCAGCAGTCACCAATATGCTGTAACATCGTCTTGCCGGTAGAGGGGTTTTCCAGCGACCGGCGAACAGTGTCTTAACTCTTTGTCTCACCCCAGGGGGCAACCCCAAGCCAGGCTGATGATCGTGCGCGCCGTTTCAGACGACATCTCTCCCCGGTCTGAGCGCTTCTTCAGCGATCATCATCGCGGTCGAAACCCCGCGACCGCAGCTCAATCAAAGCGGAGCTGAGGACTCTCTCAAGCCCGCTGTTGCCCCGTCGAAAACTTTCTTTGGACGCTTCGATCATTTGATCCCGCGAGACTTTGGACCAATCGAGGGTATATCCGTTCCGCAAGGCAAGTTGGCGCATGAACTCCCGTTGCGTCCGTCCGTTGCCGTCACGAAATGGATGAATCGCGTTGATTTCACCCAGGTAGTAGGCACCCCGGCCGCAGAATCGCTTTGCGTCCGACCCTTGAAGAAACCTCTCTGCTTTCAAGCCAGAAAACGTTCTATTCAGGTTGCTGACGATATGCTGGTTGAGCCCGAAGAGATCGTTGCCCTTGGAAATATCGACCGTGCGGAACTCTCCAGCCCAGTCGTACACATCCTGGAAAATGTAGTGGTGAATCGCCTGAAGGTGCGCCGAATCGAACCTTCCTGGCTTGGGGCTGCTCAACAACTCGCGGACACGACTTGTAGTCATGTCCATCTCAAATTTTTCCAGTCGCTCCGGATCGCGGATGTCCCGCAGGTTTCTAAGAACCTTCGTTTCGGGGTAAACGTACGGGTCCATACTCACGGTCGGCATACTCGTTCATCGCTACGCGCATCTGCCCGGCCGTCAACTCACCGTCCACATAACGCCGAAAAATGGCCATCGCTCCCGGAGAAGGTTCAAGTCCTTCGATCCGGCCCGTTGCGAGAGCCTGCTCCATCTCTGCCGCCCGCTGTTCCCGCGCCAAGTCTCGTGAGATAACGCTCATCGTGTGATCTCCTGACAACCTCTTCCATTCTAACGGCTTTGGCGTTGGCTGTCCAAGAAAAACACTTTTCTTTGCTCTCTCCCCCTTGCGTGGAGCGTCTGGGAAGGACGCCGGGAGTGTTGGCCGCAGCGGGGACATACGGGCTGATGAACTACTCGGCGGAGGAGAGCCGCCGCGAGATCGGAGTACGGCTGACGTTGGGGGCAACGGCGATCTGGCTGGCGGCGAGTGTGGCGATGCGGCGCGCCACCGGAGCTTTGTTTTTTGGCCTGGGGCATTCCGGCGAACGGGCGGCGGATCCCGCGGCGCTGGCGGCGTCGGCGGCGGTGTTGGCTGCGGTTCCAAACGTAACTTCCCATTATTTCGCCCACAGGAATCCTCACCGCGATGCGTCAGAGGTGCGACGGTCAGTTCACCAAATAGGAGAATCCCACCATGCAGCACAACCTCGAGAGTCTCGAGACGCAATGCAATGCCCTGATCGCAAAGGGCGAAATGATTGCAGCCACCCAGCAGTTCTACGCCGGCAACTGTGTCTACCAGGAAGGGAACCAGCCGCCGCGCGCGGGCGGTAACCAGGGTCAGGTAACGTACTTGACGGACTTCTTCAAGACGGTAACCGCCGTCAATGCTATCAAGCTCCACAGCCAGGCAATTGGCGACGGCGTTACCATCAGCGAATGGACCTTCGATCTGAGTACGGCCAATGGACCCGTGCTGTGGAACGAAGTGCTCCGACGCCGCTGGGAGAACGGGCGGATTGTGTCGGAGCGATTCTATACCGCCACATAGTCCATCTCCGCCTCCACAAGGAAATAACCGCTCCGGCAGCGCTGGTTCGCGCGGCCGGAGCGGCGTGAAGGACGCGATCTTCCTTGCGATGGGCGGCGCTCCGAGTTGCGCCGTCCCGGAAGGAACTTACTGGACCATCGCCTGTACGCGGGCGCTGGTCTCGAAGTAACTCACCGGCGCGGCGGGGCTCACCGTAAGGTCGAAGGTTTCGATTTGCCCGCCGTTGCGGCTGGTGCACACCATTTGCTCCACGTTTTTCACGTGCAGGGTGACGCGCAGTCCGTTGTCGGTATCCTGCTCGCCGGCGGCGAAGGAGTTAGCCGGCCCGCGGACGAAGAATCGCACCAGGTGAGTAACGCCTAACTTCTCCAACTCGGCGGCTACCTCAGCACCGGCGGACTTATCGATGATCTGGCAGAACCCGGGCTGCCGCGTAACATCGACGGTGGGGAGAGAGCTGTTGGCATTGAGAATCACTTCGCCGGCTTTCTGGTCCGTGCGTACGGCGAGCACCGGGATGTCGCCTTCCTTTTGCTGAATCAGGCCGAACACGAGGACATCCTTGCCGCGTCCGCCATCGAAGAAATCAGAGCCGTCGCCAGGGGACCAGATGAAGACGTCGTCGCCGTTGCCGCCGAAAGCGCGGTCGCGATTTTGCGGATTGAAGTGTTCGGGGCCGCCAATCAGTACGTCGTCGCCGTTGCCGCCGAACATCACGTCGATGCCCAGGCGGCCGATCAGGACGTCGTCGTCGTCGGTGCCTTCGAGAACGTCGCCGAACTGCATGGTCTGGTCAATGCCGTTTCCCGCAAGCGGTTTCTCCTGCGGCTGGGCTACGGGGTTAGCCGCCGAATTCAGGTCATTTCCGATCTTCACTTCTTGAATCCCGATCGCCTGCGCCATCAGCGGGCACATCGCGCTCGAGAGCGCCACGACAGAAAAGGTCAACAGAGTCGTCATCGTTCGCATTGTTTTCACTCCTTGGTGTGGGTTTGGTTGAATTCGCTTTCGCGCTGTCAGATACGACTTTACGGGGGATCGGCGCTACAGTCGTTCACAAGATGTAAAAGTAAGGTAAACAAGTTCTATGGGACATCGACATCCGTCACGGCGTGAGATTCTCGAGCGAATTCCTCTTTTGGGCTCAGGCAGTCTCTTGTTGCCGGCCTGGGGGCAGAGGCCCGACACGAGCGCGCCGGCGATCATCCGTGGCGCGATCACGGGCGCGGATGGGCGTGGCGTGGCGGCGAAAGTACGCGTGGTGGAGACCGGCACCGGACGCGCCTACTTTCCGGCGAACTCGATCAAGACCATGCCGGACCGGCCCGATCATCCCGACGTGAAACGCTACTTCTACGCCAAGGACCGCTACGAGGTGGCGGTGCCGCCGGGCCGCTACCGGATCGAGGTGGTTCGTGGAATCGCGCATGCGGAAACCATCGGCTTCACCGAAGTAGGGTCTGGCATCACGCATGTGGCAGACCTGCGCATCGCGCCGCTGGCCGGTTGGAACGGCGCAGGCTGGTACTCCGGCAATACGCACACGCATTACCATCTGCAGATCGACGAGGATCCGGACGTGCGTCTGCGCACCGTGCCCCCGGCCGAGGCGCTGGATGTCAGCGTGATCAGCTATCTGATTCGGAATGACTCGCCCTACATAACCAACCGCTACAAGGTGGGGCGGCTCCCGGAATTCTCACGGGACGGCACGTTGATGGATATGGGCGAGGAGGCGCGGAATAATCACACTTTCGAGGGCTTCGGCTATGGCCACGTGCTGTTCCTGAATATTCCGCGGCCAATCGAGCCCGTCTCGACGGGGCTGCTTTCGGCGGGCGCGAAGGTTCCGGACTTTCCTACTCTCACGATGCTGTGCGAGCAGGCGCGTGGAATGGGCGGAACCACCGTCTGGTGCCACAACGGATCGGGAGTGGAAGTGCCGGTGGCGGCGGTGCTCGGCCAGGTGGATGCCTACAATGTGGCCGATGGCCTGGACGCCGACTATGCGCGCTACTACGGGCTGCTCAACTGTGGGCTGCGCATTCCGGTTTCCTCGGGCACCGATTGGTGGATCTACGATCACAACCGCGTGTATGTGCAGACGGGCGGAGCATTCACATACGACTCCTGGATCGCGGGTTTGCGCGCGGGGCGGACGTTCGTCACCAATGGTCCGCTGGTGGAGTTCACCGTGAACGGAAAGGGTCCGGGTGAAGTGGTGACCAGCGATGGTCGTTTGACGGTGCGAGCCAAGGCAGTGTCCCGCATCCGGTTTGACCGGGTGGAGCTGATTCAGGACGGGGAAGTGATCGCGGAACAGAGCGCGCAGGGCGGCGTGGTTGCGATGCTCGAACGCGAGGTCAAGGTTTCGCGTGGCGGTTGGCTGGCGCTCCGTGTGGTATCGAGCGCGAAGAGCCACGGGGGCGCGCGCGTGTTCGCGCATACGAGTCCGGTCTACCATCGCGTACCGGAGACGGGATTCCGGAGGGCGAGCGCGGCGGGCGCATTCGTGGATGAGATCGAAGATTCGATGCGGCTGATCGGGAAGACCTACCGGTTTTCGAGCGACGCGGATCGCGCGGTGGCTCTGGGCCGGTTCCGCGCGGGACGCGAGGCGTTTCTCAAGATCGCCGCGGCGGGGTGAGTCCGGACGCGGCCCCGTAGCGGGAGTAAAGCACCGGCATCACGATCAGGTTCAGCAGGGTGGAGGTGAGCAGGCCTCCGAGAATGACGACGGCCATGGGATGTTCGATCTCCTGCCCGGGCACGTCGCCGGCGAGCGCGATCGGGAGCAGGGCGAGCGCGGTGGCGAGGCCGGTCATGAGAATGGGCCCCAGACGTTCCACCGATCCGCGCACCACGAGACCGTGTCCGGGCGGCTCGCCTTCTTCGTCGGCCAAGTGCCGGTAGTGGCTCACCAGCATGATGCCGTTGCGGGCGGCGATTCCAATGACGGTGACAAAACCCACGAGCGATCCGAGCGAGAGCACGCCGCCTGTTCCGAACGCCATGGCGACACCACCGATGAGGGCGAAGGGCAGGCTCAGGAAAATAAGAACGGCTAGGCGGGCGGACTGGAAGTCCGCGTGGAGGATGAGAAAGATACCCAATAGAGCGACGCCGCCGAGCATCAGCAGGCGTTGGCGGGCGGCTTCGCGCGCGGCGTATTCGCCGAGAAATTCCGGATGGTACCCCTGTGGGAACGCGAGCCCGCGCACCTTGGCTTCGATTTCGCGGGCGACGCTGCCGAGGTCGCGACCCTTCACGTTGCAGCTTACGTCGATGCGGCGCGATGTGTTTTCGTGCTGAATGACGTTGGGCGCGGGAACAATGTGAAAGTCCGCCACGTCGCCGAGGGGGATGTTGGCGCCCGAGGGAGTGTCGATGCGAAGGGCTTGGAGCGCGTCCGGAGATGAGCGCGTCCGCGGCTCGCTCCACACGGCGATGTCGTAGATCTTTTGATCCTCGTAGATCTCGCCGACTTTGGTTCCGCCAATGAGAGTGCCCGCGGCGCGGCGCACTTCGCCGGAGGTGAGACCGAAGCGGGCAGCGGCGTCCTGGCGGACGGCGATTTCGATTTGCGGCACCAGCACCTGCGGCTCCACCTGCAGCGTGGCGATTCCGGGCACGCCGGCGATGGCGGAAGCAACCACTTGCGCCTGCTGTTGGAGCGTCTCCACGCCCGGCCCGAAGATGCGTACGACGATGGCGCCGCTGCCGCCGCTCAGCACTTCCTTGATGCGCTCCTTGAGATAGGTGAGCAAGTCCCGATAGAGCCCCGGGTAGCCGTCGACGGCCTCCTGGATCTTGGCGACGGTGCTTTCATAGGGCACCTTCGGATCGAGACTGATCCAAAGCTCGGTGAAATTGGGCCCGACCACTTCGTCGGCCACCTCGGCGCGTCCGATGTGCGAGCCGAAGTTGCGAACGCCGGGGATGGCCCGCAGTTCCTTGCTGGCGCGAATCGTGATGCGGCGCATGGCTTCGAGCGAGGTGCCCGGCTTTTCCACCCAGTGCATCAGAAAGTCGTATTCGCGAAAGTGCGGGAGGAAGTCCTCACCGAGGTAAGGGACGGCGGCGGCGGTGAGCAACAGCAGCGCGAGGGTGCCGGCGAGAATCGCGCGTGGGTAATCGAGCACCCATTGCACAAAGCCGCCATAGCGCTGCTGCAGCCATGCGAGCAGCCGCGTCTCGCGCCGGTCCAGCGGGCTGTGCGGCAGCAACAACAGCGACATCGCCGGGGTGACGGTGAGCGCCACTCCGAGCGACGCCAGCACCGCGAGCACGTAGCTCATCGCGAGCGGGCGGAAGAAGGAACCGGACAAGCCTTCGAGAAACAGCACCGGCAGAAAGACCAGGGCCACGATGACGCTGGCGTACACCACCGCGCTGCGGACCTCCATCGACGCATCGAGCACCACGCGGAAGGCAGGCTGCGGGTCCGGACGCGCCCGATTGAGCCGCAGCCGGCGGACGATATTTTCCACGTCGATGATGGCGTCGTCCACCACTTCGCCCAGCGCGATGGCGAGACCCGCCAGCACCATCGTATTGATGGTCTGCCCGGTGTAGTGAATCACCAGCGCCGCGGCGATCAGGGAAAGCGGAAGCGCGGTGAGGCTGATCAGTGCCGTGCGCCACTCGTAGAGGAACAGCACCAGCACCACGATCACCATCAGCGCGCCGTAGAGGAGGGCGTTCTTCAGATTCTCGAGCGACATCTCGATGAAGGTGGCCGGGCGAAAGATGGTGGGGTCCACTTCCACGTCGCGCAGGCCGGGCTTCAAGGCGGCGAGCGCGGCTTCCACGCCGCGGGTGACGTCGAGGGTGTTGCCGCCGGGATGCTTTTCGACGATGAGCAGCAGGCCGGGCACATCGTTGATGACCGCATCGCCAATGGGCTGGGGGAAGCCTTCCGCTACGCGCGCCACGTCGCGAATCAGGATCGGGGAGCCATTGCGAAACACCACCGGGATGGCGCCGATGCGGTCCGCGTCGAAAGCGGCGGCACGATGGGTGATGGCGAGCCTTTGATTCGGCGTATCGATGAAACCGCCCGCGGCTGGGGATGCGGCCGCGCCGGCCGCGCGCGTGACGTCATCCAGGGTGACGCGGAGATCACGCAGCCGCTCCGGATCCACGAGGATTTGGAACTGGCGGTCACGCTGGCCCCATATGGCGACGTTGGCCACGCCCGGAACGGCCATCAGCCGCGGCCGGATGGTCCATCGTGCGAGGGTGCTCAACTCCACCTGGCTCAGCTTGGATGAGGTGATGCCGATCTTCATCGCACGGCTGGTGGAGGAGAGCGGCGATAGAATGACAGGCGGCCGGGAGACGGCCGGCAGTTGCGGAGTGACGATCGCGAGACGTTCCTGCACCATTTGGCGGGAGCGCATGCGATCGGTGCCCGGATCGAAAATCAGCACCACCGACGAGAGCCCCAGAACACTCTTTGACCGTAGTGTCTTGAGCCCGACTACGCCGTTGACCGCGTTCTCGATTGGCGTGGAAACGAGATTTTCCACTTCGGTGGTGGATAGCCCCGGCGCCTCGGTCTGGATCTCCACCAGCGGCGGCGCGAACTCCGGAAACACGTCAAGCGGGGACCGGCGGACGGTGGAAAGGCCGAACACGGTGAGAAGGATCGCCGCGGCGAGGACGGCCACGCGGAAGTGGAGGGAGGCGGAGACGAGAGATCGCAGCATGACAGGTGATCCCGCTGTCTACTTGCCCGCGCCGAATTCGACGCCCCACAACTCGGCGGCGCCCTCGGTGACGACTTCGGCGCCGTTCGGCGGGCCGCTCACCAGGCACGCGAGGCTGCCGGCCGTGTGGTCAATCTGCACGCGGCGCCGAACGTAACGCTGCGCGGCGGCTTTCTCATACACCCATGTGCCGCCATGAATGTCGTAGACGATGGCCGAGAACGGCGCGGCGCGGCAGTCGCGCGAAAGGCGGCTTCGGACGGCGACGAACACCTTTTCTCCCGGTTTCCAGGCGTGGCGCGCGGAGGCCGGGACTTCATAGTAGAAGTCGACCGTGGCGGCCAGGGGATCGCCAGTGGGCGGGGCCGGCACAGGCCGGGCCGCACCGAGGAGGGCGCCGGAAAGCGTCTCCACGTTCACGGAGGCGCCAGGCGTAAACAACTCCGCCTCGCCGGCATACACCGGCACGCGTAGCCAAAGCGAGCTCAGGTCCGCGATCTCGAACAGCGGCGCGCCGGCGGTGACCGACTGGCCGGGGAGCGCCAGAATCTGGCGCAGCATTCCATCGCGCGGGGCGGCGATGTCGATGGTGACGTCGCCTTCGAGCGGAGCCCGCTTTATCTGATCGAGCCGGGTTTGCGCGGCTTCGAGCGCGGCTGTGGATAGATCCAGTTCCTGGCCGGCGTCTTCTTGCGCGCGCACGGTGCCCACTTCGTCCTTGAGCAGCCTGTCGGCCCGGGCTTTGCGCAGGCGCGCGGCTTCCATGCGTGTCTTGGCCTGCGCGAGATCGGCTTCAGCGGTGACGCGGAGGTCGCGAGGAATCGGGAGCAGCGGCGTGATTGTGAAGACGGTCTGGTTCCTGGCGAGCATCGCGCCGGGAGTTGGCGGCAGGTTTCCGCGCAGGATGCCGGACACAGGAGCCGCCACCAGCAGGCTGCGGCCGGGCGGCAGCGTGACGTCGGCGGCGAAACGCCGTACCTCGCCCGTGGAGGCGGCGGCGACCGACGCAAGCCGCACGCCCAACCGTTGTTCGGCTTCCGGGGTGAGGGTTATGGTGGCGAGTTCGCCTTCCTTGAGCAAGGGTCCGGAAACCTTGGCCGGCGGTTCGGCTTTCGGGGTATTAGCGGCGGGCTGGGCGGAGGCGCCGCAACTCGCCATGCCGCAACTGACGATGCAAATACCCACGGCGGCGGAGAACCCCGTGAGCCTACCGGATGTCTTCATAACTTTTTCCCAACAGCCCGCTCCAACTCGGCGTACGCCCGAGCGAGGGCGGCTTCCGAGTCGGCCTCGCGGAGATCGGCGTCGAATCGTTGGCGGACGGCTTCAAGCACGTTGAGATAAGACGCGTCGCCGTCTTTGTGGGCCGTCTCCATCTGCGCGATGCCCTGCTTCACCTTCGGGATCAACTCGGCGCGGATCCTGTTCAGCGACTCCCGCGCCTGATCGAGGCGCGCCAGGGATTCGTTCACCTCGCCCTCCACCTGATCCCGCAGCGCGGCGTATCGCCAGGCGGATTGGATGACGTCGGCATCGGCACGCGCGATTTGGCCCTGATTTCGATTGAAGAAGGGAATCTCGATCTGGAGCCCGGGGCCGGCGCGGGCCTTGAGCGGCGTCCCTGTCTCCTTCACGCTCAGCATCGGCATCACCAGGCTGAGCACGCGGCTGCGTTGCCACTTGGCGCGATAGGCGCTTGCCTCAATCGCCAGTTCGGCGGCCCGCAGATCCGGCCGGGAAGCGAACGCGGTCTCCACCAGCTTGCCCGGCTCGGCGAGATCGCCCGATCGCGCATCGGCCTTGGCCAAGATGGGTTGTCCGTCGCTCTTCATTCCCAGCAGAACGCGGAGGCGGGCGCGGACGATTCCGGCGTCGCCCACCGCGCGGGCGGCCAACTCGGCGGTCGAGCGGGCGTCGGTTTCTGCTAGTGTGAGGTCCATGCCGCTTGCGTCGCCCGCGTCCAGCCGGCGCCTGGTCAGTTCGGCGATCCGCTCACGCACTGCCGCTGATTCGAGAAGAACGCGCCCGCGCCGCTCGGCGAGCCAGAGATCGGCATGAGTGACGCGGACGTCTCGAACGAGATTGAGACCGTTCTGGACGAGCGCCGTGGCTACGGCATCGAGATTTTGTTGGGCGGCGAGTACGCGCCGCTTGCGCTGCCACAGGTCCTCAATCGGCCACGAGAGCAGGAACTCGAACGGCTTCAAACCCACCGGAAGCAGCGTCTGAATGTTCGGATTCCGCAGCAGCTTCGCATCGGCGAGATCGGCTTCGGCGATCCCGATGGCAGCTAGGCTGGACTCGAGCGCCGCGTTGTTCCAAAGCGCGATCTCGACGGCTTGGTCCGCCGTGAGCTCGCCCGAGAGTGTCAGCGATGGGGGAAGCGAAAAGGGGCGGCGCGGCTGCGGCGCCGCGGCCGGTATGGTCTTGCCCGTGCGCTGTTCGATTTGGGTGCGGATCGAGGTGCGATCTTCCGCCGGCAAGAGTCCGGTGAGGGCCAGCGACACCAGGAGCGCTGCGCGGGCTTTTGGGATGTCAAGCATAAGTCTAAGGAGTCCGGCCTTTACCGGCCCTAACTCCTTTTGAGCCCTGAATCGACGGCGAACGGCCAAAGCAGGTTACCGGACTCGCGCCCTTTCGATCAACGGCAGCCGTTCACACCGGGGTTCCGGTCCCGCGGGTCCCGCGCGGGGAGCGTACCGTCGAGCCGAAGCTCGTAGGCATCCTGCACCTGATTTCCCTCGTAACGGATGGACTGCCGCAACATGGCCGGCTGCGTCTTGGCGCTGGTGATGCTGTACCAGTTGTTGGTGGATTCGGTGTATACCGGTCCGCAACGAGCCAGCTTCACCGCGAACCCCAGTGTATAGAGCACCCCCAGCATGTGCTCGCCCTTGGGATGCATGCCGCCTTCGTCGAAATAGAGCGTCTTTACCTGGGTGGGCGATCCGCTGGCCATCACGCTGAAGCGCCGGCCCGCGACGACGGTTTGCGCCGATTGCGCCATCGGGTTGGGATCGTTGCGGAATGATAGATCGGTCTTCTTGGGTCCGCCAGCCTGCCATTCGATTCCGGCCGGAACAGCGGCCATCGCTTTCCAATCCGGGAGCGATCCACCCGCGGGTGGAATGAGCGCTGCCAGGGTGTGGGCGAGTTGCTCGTGCGGAAGCAGGTTCGAGACCGGTTTGCGGTCTGCTTCTGGCGCCGAACACTGCTCGGTGTAAAGCCGGACCTGGTTGGGCTGCAGCGGCGGCAGTTGGCTGCCGCCCGTGAGCACGAAACCTTCGCAGGGCTTTCCGCTGCAGGATGTCTGAATGGAGACGATGCCGGTATTGACGGCGGCGCCGCTAATCCGGTGCCAGTTGGTGCCGCCGCCGGAAGCTGCATTGACCGGACAGCGGGCGAGTTCGGTGGAAAGCGATGCTTCCCGCAGCGCGGCGAGAACGGCGGCTTCGCCAAACGGCGCGGTTACGTTGCGGAGGTAGACATTGGAGACAATGGTGCGCGCCCCGGTGGCCACCACAGCGATCTTGCGGCCACCGAGGATGGCGGCGCCCTGACGGGTGAAACAGCCGCCGTCGGGAAGACAGTTCTGGAGCGCGGTGGGCGGTAGCGGCGCCCATCGGATGCCAGGGAGTTTTTCGACGCCGGCCCAGTCCGTGGACAGGTTCTTGTCGAGGAACGCGCGGATCACGGCCGCAAGGGCGTCTTCGGGTTTGCCGGCGGCGCGCGCGGCGGGTAGAGCGGCGAGCATGGCGAGAGCGCAGGCTGGCAGAAGGCGTCGATGCATGGGCGAACTCCCCCTCTTTCGGAACTGAAGTTTCAACGCTATCACGGCGTGCGCGGCAGCGCCACTTGCTTCGCGATCCGGACCATCCGAAAACGCCCGGACGCCGGCCGGCTCGCTGTGCGCGATACTCTTATACCTGCACATGCAAATCGAAAAGGTGGAATCCTTCCTCCTCTCCTACCCAATGCCGGAGCCCGTCGTGCTTCCCTACTACGGCGGCGAACGGACCATCCTCAAGCGCGACGCGCTGTTCATCCGCGTCCAGGCCGACAACGGATTGGTGGGCTACGGGCCCGGACAGGGCAGCGAAGTCGCCTTTGAGCGAATTCGAGACGTCGTGGCCCCGTTTCTCGCCGGGCGCAAGCTTGCCGATCCGGATGCGTTGCGGGTGTTGTTCCTGCGCGAATCCGCCGCCGATGCGGAGACGTTCAAAGCGTACTGCTCGGTGGAAGTGGCTTTGTATGACTTGGTGGGTAAGGAGTTGGGCGTCCCCGTTTCGGAACTGGTGGG
>JAWKHI010000047.1:0-53134 GCA_041394885.1 Bryobacteraceae bacterium
CTACATACGCCGCGAAGGGCTTCTCTTGTGGGCCTAGCGCAAACAGGCGTTTCCCACGAAACAATTCTACATCAAATTGTTCTTTTGTGACCCGTAATACTAGCGAGCGCGCCGGTCACACTCGGCGATCAGCTCGGTGGCCCGCCGCAATCCGCGGTTCCACTCCTCGTTGCCGCCCCGCTTCAGCATGTCTTTCCATTCGCTGGCGGCCAGGCGGGCGGCAGACCGGGCGCTGCCCCAACTTTCCAGTTGCCGCTCCACTTCCGCCAGCGCCAAGTAGGCGTTGGCCACGGTATTGCGGGTAGCGGGCAGATCCGGGAAGGCGTGCTGCTGGGCGCGCGCCAGGGCTTTGGCCGCATACGCAAGGGCGGAGCGATCCCCGAGCTGGGCGAGCAGTGTGGCGATGGCTTGCTCATTGGCGATGGCGAGGCGGACGGTGGCCGCGTCCCGCGGCGCGGCGGCCAACACCGCATCGGCTGCCGCCTCCGCCTTCCGGCGCTGATCCACCGCCTCCTCCAACTTGCCTTCCGCGGCGAGGCTTTCCCCCATGGCCCGGTAGGCCATCACGAGCGCGCGCTGATAGCGGACCGATTTCGGCTCGGCGGCCGCCAAGGCTTCCAGCGTCCGCCGCGCGCTGTCCATCAACCGCGAACACTCCTCCGGATCCGGCGACGCCGTTGCTCCGGAACCCAGACGCATCCGGGCCTGGGCGAGATCGTACTGAGCCAACCGGTTCTGCGGATCCGCGCGGCTCAGTTCTCCGGCGATCGCCGCGGCCTTCTCGTAGTAAGTTCTCGCTTCGCCGATGTCACGGGCGCTATTGTCGGGGTCTTCGAGTAAGGCCGCGATCTGTCCGTATGTAAGCATGAGGCCGCGTTGCCGGGTGGCATTGCGGCCGGTGACGCCCATGGTCGAGCGCAGGCGCTCCGATTCGCGCAGGTGCCGGAGCGCGGCTGGGAAGTCATCCCGCCGCTTCAGGAGCATGGCCACCATGCTATGCGCGGCGGCGAGGCTCAACCCAACCACGGCGTCGGATGGATGCCGGCTGAGCTGCCGCTGCCGCTCGGCGATGGCCCGGCGGCCGGTCTCGAGGGCTGCTTGTGGGTCAATAAACTGTAAGGCGTTGACCAGCCCCTGGAGTAACTTCGCGCGGCGGGTATCTTCGCGGTGGAGCCGCTGCAGGCGATCGGCCAGAGGAAGCGCCGCGGTGAGTATCTGTCCGGCTTCTTTCTGCCGGCCGTTGTTGACCAACGTGGTGGCGCGGGCGTATTGCACGTCTATCCACACCTCCAACACTTCGCGCGACGGATGGCCCAGCAGAGGTCGCAGGCAGTGCTCGGCCCGGGCGTAGCTGTCCAGCGCGTCTCCGGTATCGCCGTAGCTCGGTGCGTTCGGAAAACCTTGTATGTCGCCGACGCGAAGGTAAGCCGCCGCCAGAGCGAGCGAAAGTTGATCGTCGGAATTGCTGTCGCGAGCCAGATTCTCGAGGAAAGCGAGCGTCGTCTTGACCAGATCCCTCCGCGCCGGTGTGGATCCGGGGAGGTGTTCTATGGCTCCATGGACCTCAAACAGAGAGCGGTTCGCCAGCGAAACCATCTGCCGGAGACGCCGGTTGGCGCGCTGCTCCTGGGCGCGCGCGTTCTTCGCTTCGGAATCGGCAAGATGCCGCTGCACCTCCGCGGCGGCGTGGGCACGGTCGGCCTCGCGCAGGTTCTGCTCGGCGCGCCGGCGCTCGCGTTCGGTGGCCTCCCGTTGCGCCTCCGCCACTTGGAGAGCCGCCTCCGCCCGGCGCGCCTGGCCAATGGCCACGGCCGTGCCGGCCACCAGACTGATGGCGACGATGGCCGCCGCCGCCAAGGGCATGGCGTTGCGCTGCATGTACCGGCCTGTCCGGTAGCCGAGCGAATCCTGCCGCGCCATGACCGGACGCTTCTCGAGGAAGTTCCGGATGTCGGCGGCGAACTGCTCCACGGACCGGTAGCGGCGCTCCGGCTCCTTGCGCAGCGCCATCAGGAGAATGTTCTCCAGGTCCAGGGGCAGCCGGGGATCGATGGACCGTGGGGGCGGCACTTCCGCTTCCATCATCCGTTCCCACGCCGCTCGCTCTTTTCCCGGTGGCTTCCGGATCCGCGCGCCGGTTACCAACTCGTAGAGCACCGCGCCCAGCGAGTAGACGTCGGTGGCGGTGCTCGTGGTCCACCCGCGCAAGTGCTCCGGACTGGCGTATTCGGGAGTGGCCGGCCGCGGCGCGACGCGGGTGAGCCCCGGTTCGCTTTCGCCGTCAAGTAACTTCGCCACGCCGAAATCGAGGAGTTTGGGATTGCCGCCGGCCGTTACCAGAATATTGCCCGGCTTCAGATCCCGGTGCACAACCAGGTTCTGATGCGCGTAGGCCACTCCTTCGCAAACCCGCAGCAGTAAACGGCAGCGTTCCTCCAGCGTGGAGCCTTGCTCCCGGCAATACTCGTCCACGGGCTTGCCTTCCACGTACTCCATCACGAAGAAGGGTGCGCCGTGGGCGGTGGAGCCGCCGTCGAGCAAGCGGGCGATGTAGGGATGGTCCAGGTTGGCCAGGATCTGTCGCTCATGGCGAAACCGTTCGGCCATGTCCACGGTGTCCAGGCCGCGCCGGATCAGCTTCACCGCCACCTGCTTCCGGTAGACGTCGTCGTCGCGAACGGCGAGATAGACCGTGCCCATGCCTCCATGGCCCAGTTCGGAGACAATCCGGTAGGCGCCTACCCGCGCGCCTACCACCGGGTCGCTCGCTACGATGCCGGCGGCCGCAATCTCGAAGGTGGCCTCCAGGAGCCGGTCCGCATCGGCGTGTGCGAGCAGGGACTCGACTTCGTTCCGGAGCCTCGAGTCCCCACCGCAATCTCTGTCGAGCAGCACCGCCCTCTGTTCGACAGGAGCGTCCAGAACAGCGTTGAATACCGTCTGGACGCGCCCCCAAAATTCGATTCCGGTTTTACCCGGATCCGGCGAGCGATCTTCGGAATTGCGGTTTCTCCTCACTCTCCCTCACGAACTGTTCCGTATTCTTTCATAACGCGCGCGCACCGTGCAGCAGACCGCGCCCAACAGAAGGAATGCCAGCGAGGACGGCTCCGGGGCTGCCGTGGTGACGGCCTGGAAGCTGTTGTTGTCCATTGCCCTCACCGTCATCAAGCCGCCCGAGGTGCCGATGTTGGTCCAGTTGGGAACCGAAGGATTGTCGGGAGGGTATAGGTTTGGGCCGAAGGCGCTGGCCAAATCATACGTGAGGTAGGGGTTGTCGTAGTGCTGAATGATGTCGCCGCCGATGCCGAACCCGACCACTCCATTGCCGGGATGGTCGAACACGTAAGCAGAGCCGAGGAAGTTGAAGCTGCCCAGGCCGGGAATGTTGACGCTCGCCACGGGCACTGTGTTGAAGAACGCCCCATTGAAACTGATGATGGCGGAAGTGTCTCCCGGGGCCGTTACGGTTAAAAGGACGTTTGAGAATGGCGTGCCGGCTAGTTCCCCGCTCGCGGTGCCGGTAAAGATGTAGGTGATCGGCGCTGCTTGCGATAGTGCCGCGGAAAACATCGCGGCAGCGATCGTCGAAAGTACCCGTGCTCTCATTTGCGAAAACTCCTCCAGGATGGTGATTGCCGCGAAAGCGCATGGCTCGCGCGTGTCTGATCATGAAAGCGAAAAACGGGGGCGGAAATGGGAAAAGCAGCGAAAAAAAAGTTCGCAGTCTACTTCACCGGCGTTTCGGTTTGGTCCCGGCTTAGCTCGCGCTGGAGAAACGCCTGCGCCAGGCGGAGTTGGTACCGGACCGATTCCACGGTGAGCCCGGCGGCCTCGGCCGACTCTTCGAGAGTCAATCCGCCGAAGTAGCGCATTTCGATCAGGTGGGCCTTGACGGCGTCGGTGTCCTCCAGGGCATCGAGGGCGTCGGCCAAGGCGATCATCACGGCGGGCTGCTCCGCAGCCGTGGTTCGGGCCTCTTCGAGAGACAGCTTGGGCCGGCCCTGATCGCGCCGGGCGGCGCGATGGATCCGTGCATGGTCCACCAGCACCTGTCGCATTACTCTCGCCGCCACGGAAATGAAATGGACGCGGTTGTGGTAGGTGTGGCAGTTCTGGTGCAGCAGTTTCGCGTATGCCTCGTGGACCAGGGCGGTGGGTTGGAGCGTGTGGCCGGGGCGTTCGCCGCGAAGGAATCCACGTGCGAGGCGCTTCAGTTCGTCGTAAACGAAGGGCACCAGGCGATCCAGCGCGCCTTTGTCGCCGGCGGCGTAGTCCTGAAGCAATCGAGTGACCGGTCCCTCCTCCATCGCGACTGATAGTCTATCAGTCCGCCGGGCCGCGCCGCGAAGGGGCCGAGCGCGCCGGCGGGATTTGCGGCAAAGTTACTCGAAATATGTTACAATAGTCAGATGGAGAGGATCCGCGTCGCTTCCCTGCAGTACTTCATCCGGCCGGTGCAAACCTTTGAGCAGTTTAGGGATCAAGTGGAAGCGCTCGTCGAAACAGCCTCGGATTATAAGTGCCAATTACTCGTATTTCCGGAGTATTTTACGGTACAGTTGCTCACGCTGGGATTGATCCGCCGGCCGATGCGGGAGCAGATACGCGACCTTGCCGGTCAAGTGCCGCGGTTCCGGGACCTGATGATCTCGCTGGCCAAGCGCTTCAAGCTGCACATCGTCGCCGGAACGATTCCGGTCCGCGATGAAGCCAATCCGGACGTCGTCTACAACGAAAGCTTTCTGGTGACGCCCAATGGTTCTGTGGGCGTGCAGGGCAAGATGCACATGACGCGGTTTGAGAACGAAGACTGGTTCATTTCCTCCCGTTCGGACCTCAAGGTCTTTGAGACCTCGTTCGGCAAAGTCGCCATCGCCATCTGCTACGATGTCGAGTTTCCCGAGATCGTCCGCGCCGCGGCGCGGCAGGGCGCGCACATACTGGTTGTTCCCAGTTGCACCGACGACCGGCAGGGCTTTCTCCGCGTCCGCTACTGCGCGCAGGCGCGCGCGATCGAGAATCAGATGTACGTCATCCACTCTGGCACGGTTGGGTCTCTTCCGATGGTGCCGGCGGTTTCTCTCAATTACGGGCAAGCGGCGATCTTCACGCCCAGTGATTTCGCATTTTCCCGCGATGGCATTCTCGCCGAGGGAAACCCCAACCAGGAAATGATGATCGTGGGCGAGCTGAATTTGTCCACGATCCTCGAATCGAGATCGAACGGAACCGTGCTACCGCTCGAAGACAGCAAGCGGTCGGCGGAAATCGCCGGCCGCGTCAGCACGATCACTCTATGACTCCGAAACCGCCACCTCTAGAAGTTCGCAGAACACGGGAAGAAGACATTCCCACCGTCATCGATATTTGCCGGGAGGTCTACCCCGATAGCCCGCCGTGGAATGAGACGCAGCTACGCTCTCACCTCAAGCTGTTTCCCGAGGGCCAACTCCTCGCCGTCGATGCACGCAACGGCCGGATCGCGGGCGTGGCGGCCAGTCTGGTGGTGTACTGGGACGACTACGACATCACCGACTCATGGCGGGACTTCACCGATCACGGCATGTTCACCAATCACGATCCAGTGCGAGGGCGAACGCTCTACGGAGCCGAAGTGATGGTGCGGCCCACGATGCAGCGGCGCGGCGTGGGCACCAAGCTCTACGAAGCCCGCCGCGATCTGGCGCGCAGCATGGGCCTGCTGCGGATCCGTGCCGGAGCCCGGTTGCGCGGCTATCACCTGTACGCCAATCGCATGAGCGCGGAGGAGTACGTGGTGCGTGTGGTGCGGGGCGAAATCAAGGGTCCGACCCTCACCTTTCAACTGAATCATGGGTTTCACGTCCTGTCGGTGGTCCACGGCTATCTGCCGCACGATCCGGAAAGCCTCGGTTGGGCGGCCGTCATCGAGTGGCTGAATGAAGAGGTGGCCAAGCCGGCCGATTATGCGGATCGGAATCTCCGCTTCGAACGGCCCGGCGCGGTTAATCCTGCCTGAACGAGCCAATCCTGCCTGAACGAACGGCGTCGCCTCGTTGTAACGTTCGCGTGTGTACAATGGAGATTGTCCTAGGAGGTGGATCTTCAGCAGTCCGTGCGAATCCCCCCATAGTACGAGCCGGGCGGCTGCCAAGGGCGGCGTCTGGCGAACTGCCCGCGGCGCCGATTGGCTCGCCGGTCCCGTGCGCACAGCCGGCTGGCTGCTGGATGTTCTGTTTCCCGACGACTGCCGGATCTGCGGATCCCCACTGACCGAGCTTTCCCGTTATCCAGTTTGCGCTCCCTGCCTGTTGGCCGCGCAGCCGTTCCAAGCCGAGCATGCCTGCTCGCAATGTCACACTCCGTTCCTCAATCGCGCCCCTCTCGATGAACAAGGCCGCTGTGCGTTATGCCGGCTCGGCGGCCGGGCCTATGACGACGCATGGTCCTACGGCGCCTACGAAGGGCCGGTTCGGACGCTGGTCCATCTACTGAAGTACGAGGGCATCCGTACGCTTGCCTCTCCGCTGGGCGCACTGCTTTCTCGCGCTCTTCCCCGCCAACGGCAATTCGATGTGATCGTTCCGGTGCCTATCCACTGGCGCCGCCGCTGGATGCGCGGGTTCAATCAGGCCGAACTGCTGGCCGCGGACCTTTCCCGCCGCACCGGAATCCCGGTGGCTGAGGCGCTCGAGCGCCGCCACCGTCCCGCACAGGCCGGACTCTCGAGCGCGGCTCGCCGCCGCAACGCCGCCGGCGCATTTTCCATTGCCGCCGGGGCTGCGCTCGCCGGACGCAAGATTCTTCTCATTGACGATGTTTTGACCACCGGATCGACAGCGGCTGCCTGCGCGTCGGTACTGAAACGGGCCGGCGCGGCCCGCGTTTCCGTATTGACCTTGGCGCGGGCGGACCGGCGCTACGGGCGCGAAGCGCTGTTGGCGAATCATCCTGCGGTAAGGGAGATGTCGGCATGACAAGTCCGTTTGGATTGCAGCAGCCGGTACTGGTGTTGAACGCCAGCTATGAGCCAATCAACGTGTGCGGGGCGCGCCGGGCAATCGTGCTGGTGCTGAAGGGCGTGGCCGCGGCGGAGGAAACCTCGCTCTACACCATCCACGCCTCGCGGCACCATCTATCGGTGCCGTCGGTGATCCGCCTTCTCGAGTACCGGCGCATCCCGCACCAGACCAGAGCGCTTTCTCGCAAAAACATCCTGATGCGGGACCGCCATAGTTGCCAGTATTGCCACCGGACCGGGCATCATTCCCCGCTGACGCTCGATCATGTGGTGCCGCGATCGCGCGGGGGCGATACCTCATGGGAGAATCTGGTCGCCTGCTGCCATGAGTGCAACAACCGCAAGGGGAATCGCACGCCGGAGGAAGCGGGGATGAAGCTGGCGCGCGCCCCCCGGCCGTTCAGTATGCACACCAGCCGTCACCTGATGCGGCTGCTTGCCCGCGGCGAAGATCTCTGGCAGAAATACCTGTTCTACTAGCCCGCCAACCACTCCCCGCGCCCGCCGCTTGGCCGGGCGGCAACGCGGGCTGAACCATCGCATCGCTCACACACCCCGACTTCGACACCCCTTAACTTTGCCGACCTTAATTTTGCGCTTGCGCCGTGACGGCGGCGCGTGATATAAGTCAACCCACGAGGTTAAAGTCTATTTATGAACCGACTGGGAAATAAGCAAGTTGTAATCTTATGTGCCGCCCTTGCTCTGGCCGCGCAGCCCTCGGCCGGCCAAACCGGACAGGGCACGATCGCCGGAACGGTTACCGACTCGACCGGGGCCACCATACCGGGCGTGAGTGTCCGCATCCGGGATCGCGACACAGGCTTCTCCTATGCGCCATCCACCAACGATCAGGGCTTGTACCGGCAGCCCTATCTCAATCCCGGGTTCTACGAACTCACCTTCGAATCGCAGGGCTTCAAGAAACTCGTCAGATCGAGCATTCAGGTGCGGGCCACCGAGACGGTGCGCGTTAACGCCACGCTCGAGGTGGGCGACGTGGTTGAATCCGTGGAGGTGAACGCCGCGGCGCAGTTACTCGAGACCGAAACCTCTTCGACCGGGCATCTGGTGTCCGGGCAACAACTCAATCGTTTACCTACGCCGCAGATGAAAGTAGAGAGCATGCTTTGGTACGTACCTGGCATGACGTCACAGCGTGGCTACGGACATTCGGCGGGCAGCCGCTCGCGGTCCTTCCAGATGACCACCGACGGTGTGTCCGGACTCACCCCCGGCACGCAGGTGATCGGCACCGGACGGAACATGTCGACCGTGGAGCACAACATGGAAGAGGTGAAAGTTATCACCACGGTGCTGCCCGCCGAGTACGGCCACTCCGGCGGAGGGCTGATGTCGATCGTCTTCAAGAGCGGCACCAACCAACTGCACGGATCGGCCGAGGAGCGCTACATGGCTCGGCAGATGATCCACCGAAACTGGCAGGATGCGAATCTGCCTACCAACAACTTCGGTTTCCATCTCATGTCGGCGTCTCTCAACGGGCCGGTCTTCATCCCGAAGGTTTACGACGGCCGCAACAAGACGTTCTTCCTCACCGGGTTCCAGCGCCATCACGAAAAGGCGTCGGAAAACAACGACCGCGCCGTGCCGACTCCGGAAATGCTCGCCGGCGACTTCACCTTCGGCGGCATCGGCGATCCGATCTTCGATCCGGCCTCGCTCACGCGGCTCGCCAACGGCAGCTACTCCCGGACGCAGTTCCCCGGGAACCAGGTCCCGCTCAGCCGCGTGGACCCGGTGTTCAACAAATTCATGAGCCTCAATCCCTACCGCCAGCCCGACAACCGGAACAACCAGGCGTTCCTCACGCGCACCGGTCCGGCCAACAATTTGAGCCGCGACACGGTTTACCGTTCCTACCGCACCGGCATGGACTTCAAGCTGGACCACAGTTTCTCCGACAGCCACAAGGTCTACGGACGGTACTCGAACTTCCGGCACCGGTCCTTCAACGGCCGCTGGCAGGTGCAGGTGCAGAACAAGCTGTTCGACTACAACTTCACCCCGATTCCGATCAATCAGCGGCAGTTGGTGTTGTCGGATTCATTCACCATCAGCCCGACGACCATCAACGAGATCCGCTTCGGCGGCAACCGCCGCGCGTTCACGCGGGAGCCGGAGAGCGCGGGGCAGAACTTCGCGCAGCAGTTGGGCATCCCCAACGTGGGTCCGGAAACCATGCCGGACTTCCGCACCGCCACCGGCGGCCAATTGTTCTTCCGGTTCCCGGAAGGCGGAACCGGCGAATACAACGAGAGCTTCAGCCTGCAGGAGAACCTGACGATGGTACGCGGGCGGCATACGTTCAAGACCGGCTACGAAATCCTGCGTACGCGCCACAACATCCACGTTCCCGCGGAACCGTCCGGCATCTACCGGATGGGCGGCACCGAATTTCCGTTCCGTCCGAACACGGGCAACGCTTTCGCGTCTTTCATGCTTGGCTCGGTTACAAGGGCGGACTTCACGCGAGACCAAGCGTCCTGGCTGCCGCGCTGGTGGAGCCACGCGCTCTACTTCCAGGACGATTGGAAGGCCACGCCGAACCTCACGTTCAACCTCGGGCTGCGCTGGCAGTTCGAATCGCCCTTCAACACCAAGTACGGTCAACAGAGCCAGTTCGATCCCACCGCGACCGATCCTCTCACCGGCCGCCAGGGCGCACTCCTCCATCCCAAGGGGCTTCTCGCCAAGCGCGACTGGAATAACTTCCAGCCACGCGTCGGCATGGCGTATAACTTCCGGCCGAACTGGGTCTTCCGGGGAGGCTTCGCGATGAACACTCTGGATCTGTTCACCAACGGCCTACTGGAGAACTTCGACGAGTATCTGGCCACCGGGGTGGTGGAGCAGCAGCCGGGTAATCCCGACGTGGCGTTCTATCTGCGGAACGGCCCCCCCGCAGTCCGGTTCACCACCAATCCCGATGGGTCAGCGCCTTTTGTGGGAACCAACTTTAGCGGCCGCAGCGCCTCCTATTACGATCCCAATATGCGCATGCCCTATATCCTTAACTGGAACGGCGGCCTGCAGTGGGAGTTCGCTCCGACGATGCTGCTCGACATCAGCTACCAGGGGTCCGCCGGCGTCGGCCTCCTCAACCGTTGGGACATCAATGCGATTCCGCTCAACATTTCGAACGACTTCACGACGCTCGACTCGATTCGCCGCGCATCGCAGAACTTCCGTCCCTATCCTCACTTCGGAGCCATCAACCATTTCAGTAACTATGGACACTCGAGTTACCATGGCGCCACGATCAAAGTGGAGAAACGCTACTCGAGCGGCTTCTCACTCACTTCTTTCTACACCTGGAGCAAGGCCATCGATCAGGACTCCGACGATGGGGCGGCCAGCGGGGCCACCTTCTATAATCGGAGCCTGGAGAAAGGGCGCTCCGATTTCGATGTGTCGCACCGTTGGGTGACCTACGGTATCTACGAGATCCCGTTCGGGAGCAAGAAACGCTGGGGAACCGACGTGAACAAAGTGGTCAACGGACTATTGGGCAATTGGGAACTCGCCGTCATCCAAACTTTCGAGACCGGCGCCCCCTTCAATCTCAGCTACACGGGGAGCCGAAACGTGTTTCTCCCCGGAGGCCGCCGTCCCGACATGGCGCCAGGCAAGACCTACGACGACATCCGGATCCCCTGGGACGCCAAGGGAGAGTGCCGCCACCGGCAGGCCTGCCAGGCGCCGTGGATGGACATCAACGCCTTCGCATACCCCGACTCGTTCACCACCGGCAACTTCGGCCGCAACGTGATTTCCGGTCCGGGCATGATCTGGTATCAGGCGAGCATGTCGAAGGGATTCGTGGTTCGGGAGCGGGTGAAGGGCTCGCTGCGGTTCGACATGAACAACCCGTTCAAGCGGTATTTCTTCTCGCCGCCCACGTCCTCGGTGGACTTCCGGAATCCGCAGACTTTCGGTAAGATCACGGGCAATCAGGGGAGCTTCTCCGGCCAAGGCGGACGGCTCTATATGCAGGTTATTTTCAAGCTGGAATTCTGATCGGCCGCTCACAGGGGTAGCGGTTCCGCCATCGGGGACCGCTGCCATTGCACGGCGAGCCAGATGTAGCGCGCGAGCCCAACGAGCAAGCCCGCGCCGAGTCCGCACGCGGCGGCGAAGGAAAAGCGGGTCTCTGGCCATTTCGCCAACGTAGGATAGTCCACCACCTCCACAGAGGGACCCTGGTCGCGGTCGAGCAGGCCGATCGCGATCTTTGCTTCCGCGAGGCGTTCGCTCAACGACTGGTATTGCCGCTTTGCCAGATTAGCGTCGAGTAACCGCCGGGCGGACACCGGTCCAGCCCCCAGGCCTTTGGTAATCATGTCCAATTCATCTCCAGCTATCCGGAGTTGGGAGGAGAGGAAGCCGGCTGACCGTGCCGTTTTATCCCTCTGCTCGTTCAGCACGCCGTCGATGAGCTTCATCATGAAGTGGCGGCAGACCCGTTGGGCGACATACTTGTCCGGGTGGCTGACGGTCACCCAGACCAAGTCGCCCTCGCGGCGAATCGCGGTGTCGCGCCGCATTCGGGCAACGATCTCATCGGCGGGGAGCGTGTTCTCCGAGTAGGCTTGGAAGAGCGCAGCCGCCTCCGTAAGCGCGGTGCGAGAGGTCACGGTTCTGAGGGTCGAATCCACGGTGGCGATGGACCCGGCGAGGTTCAACGAAGGGACCAGGTGCTCAGAAAGCCCGCCGTTATGGAATCGTAGCGCCGCGGTGGAACTGTACCGCGGTCCGGTGGCGAGCCAGTACCCGGCAGCGGCAGAAATCCCGACCGCGCTGTACAGGGCGACGGTGCGCCACGCCGAAGGAATCCGCGTTTTGTTTCGCGATGGCGCGGCGAGCACGCTCCCGATCTCCCGCACACAGAATCGCATGTACGCCCATCGCCCGTCGCGGCGCGTGTCCTGGGCCGCTTCTTCGAACACGCCAGACATCTCGGGCCCTAAATCTCCGAAGGCATGTCCGCGCAGCATCGCCGCCAACCGGTACAGCAGGCCCATCATGAGGCCTCCCGCCCCGCCAGCCGGGTGGAGGCCAGACGCGTGAGTGTTTTCATCCGCGCAACTTCCGCCGCAAGCACTTCCGTCCCGTCTTCGGTCAGCCGGTAGGCGGAACGGCCGCGCGGCGCGCTCTTCTCGACCGCTTGCTCGATCCAGCCATCGTCGAGGATTCGCCGGAGCGCGCCGTAGAGGGTGCCGGTGCTCAGCGCCACGCGGCCGCGGCTCATTTCCCTCACGTCCCAGAGGATCGCGTAGCCGTGACGAGGCTCGGCTGCCAGGCTGAGCAGGATCAGGAAGACTGCTTCCGAAAGGGGGATGGGGGGCGCGTCGTTATGACGTATCACGACATGTCGCATGACGACATATTGGCTCACGCCGCCGAGCTTGTCAAGGGGTGAGCTCCGACAGAGTCAAACCGACGCCCGCGCGGCCCGCCAGCCGGCATCCAGGATCGACCGCATACGGTCCCGCTCGGCCTTATGCGCGGCGTCCCGAGCCAGGTTCGTATACTCGCGAGGATCGGTCTTGTGGTCGAACAGTTCCTCATCCGGGTGCGGACCCGTCCAGCGAATGTAACGATACCGGTCATTCACCACCGCATGTCCGCGAATTCCGTTGGGCGCGGTGACGGTGCTGAACGCGGCCTTCTTCCAGGGCCGCGACGGGTTGTCGAGCAGCGGCTTGAGGCTCTGGCCCTCGAGCGCGGTCCTGGGCGGAAGCCCGCCGAGATCGGCCACGGTCGGATAGATGTCGACGAACTCGACCAGCGATCGCGTGGACTTCCCGTTGCCGCGGCGCCCCGGCGCGGAAATGATCAGCGGCGCGCGCATCGATTCTTCAAACAGGCTTCGCTTGTGCCAACGGTGATGTTCGCCGAGGTGCCACCCGTGATCGCCCCAGAACACCACGATCGTGTTCCGCCGCTGGCCGCGCTTGTCCAGATGATCGAGGACGCGGCCCAACTGCCAGTCCATATAGGACACCGATGCGTAGTAGGCGCGAATCGCCTCCTTCTTCTCCGCTTCGTTCATTCCCATGTCTTTGGCGCGGGTATTGATGGCGATTTCGCTGGCGAGGGGAATGTCGTCCAGATCGCCGGGCGGATTCACGACGGGCTTGATGGTCCTGAGCGGATAGAGATCGAAAAACCGTGCCGGGGCCACGTGCGGAAGATGGGGCCGCAAGTATCCGAGCCCGAGGAACCACGGTTTTCCTTTGGTGGTGTCGATGGTTTCGATGGCGATTTCGGTGGCGCGTTCGTCGGCCTGATCCTTACCGTCGCCCTGAAACGAAACCCAGTCCCATCGCGCGCGCCGGCCCTCGTTGATGTTGCGCCCTTCGCCCTTGGTGCGCTGCTCGGCGCCTTTCGGGCTGATGGAAACGTCCCAGCTTGGCGGATCGTCGAAGGCGTTGGTGCCGACGCCGGCCGGCACGTTCATGTGATACATCTTGCCCGCCCGCACCGAGTGCCATCCGGCGTTACGGAACAACTGCGGCAGCGTCACCGCGTCCGGCATGGTGTCGCGCACGGCGATTTCGTTGTCGAAGACCTTGGTAGTATCGGGACGCATGCCGGTGAGCAGCGACACACGGCTGGGCCCGCAGACGGGATACTGGCAATAGGCGCGGTCAAAGCGGACGCCCTCGGCGGCCAGACGGTCCACGTTCGGCGACTTCACCACCGGATGCCCGTAGCAGCCGAGCGCGTGATTCATGTCGTCAGAGGCCACAAACAGCACGTTCGGACGCTCGGGGGCTGTCTTTTGCGCGAGCAGCAGCGCCGGGGCTGCTACCGAGGTTCCAAGAAACTGACGGCGATTCATGATCGCTATCGTCTCAAAATACGGGTCCGCCGTGGGGGGGCCGCGGACGCGGCCTCAGGTGGCCGGGAAGGGCAGGCGCGCCCACGCCGCAACATCGTTTGTATTTGGCGCCGCTGCCGCAGGGGCACGCGCCGTTCCGGGACTGCAAACCGGGGGCAGCGCCGCCGGAACCGTCCGCGGCACGCGATCCGGAACAGCCGTTCTCCGCCGTGGGGTGATCGATGGTCGGGCCAGTCATGGTGGTTCTCTCCTCCTGCCCACGAGCCTAGCAGCCGGGTACAACCGTTTTTGGCCGAAATCCGCGTCAAATGAAGACAACAAAGGGAATATTTCGTCCGGTCCGATGTGACCGCTCTTTGCCGTCCGTGGCAACCGGCGCCCGTGCGGCGTCTGTCTTGGCCTTCGCGGCGTGTCGCGTATACTTAAGGTGGAGGAAAGCCTCTCCCACCCCGAACGTTCACTCCGGGGCGGCTTTCCTGTCGGGAAAGCAGGTTTCATGCGACAAAGCGCTCTTATTCGCTGTCTCGCCGCCGGTTTACTGGCGGCCCTCTCACTGCCGGCGCAGACCGGTACGGCCAAGAAACCGGAGGTGGATCGCGCCTCCTCCTATTACCACTTCTCGATGGGGCACCTTTACGCCGAGTTGGCCGGCTCCTACGGCAACCGCGGGGAGTACCTCAACCAAGCCATTGACCACTACCGCGAAGCGATGAAGGCCGATCCCGACGCGGCGTTTCTCGCCGAAGAGTTGTCGGACCTCTACATACAGTCTGGCCGTATCCGGGAAGGAGTGAGCGAGGCCGAGGCGGCTCTGCGTCAAAATCCCGACGATCTCAATGCCCGCCGCATTCTCGGCCGCATCTACACGCGGATCATGGGCGATTCCCAGGCTGGCCGCGTCAATGACCAACTTCTGAACAAGGCGATCGAACAGTTCACCGAGATTGTGAAAAAGGAACCCACCGATAAGGGCTCATGGCTCATGCTGGGCCGTCTGCAAAAGGTGGCGCAGAATTCGGTGGAGTCCGAAAAGGCGTTCGACAAGGCGCTGGAGCTCGATCCGGAAAACGAAGACGCGATGATGGGCCTGGCGATGGTCTATTCGGATCTGGGCGATGCGCGCCGGGCGAGTGAAATGCTGAAGAAGGTGGCCGCCCGCCAGCCCAACCCCCGCACGCTGGTGGCTTTGGCCGGGTCCTACGAACAGATGCGCGAGTACGGACTGGCCGCGGAAACGTACCGGCAGGCGCTCGAGATGGCGCCTGACAACGACGAACTGAAGCGCGCCCTGGCGCAGAGCCTGGTGCTCAGCGAGAAGTATGACGAGGCGCTTAAGCTGTATCAGGAACTGGTTGCCGACGAACCCAAGGACGTACAGTCCTGGCTGCGCATTTCGCAGATCTACCGCCAGCAGCGCGACTTCGCCAAAGCCCGCGAGGCGTCCGACAAGGCGAAGGATCTGGCCCCGGACAGTCTGGAAATCCTCTACAACGAAGTGGGCATCCTCGAAGCCGAGGGCAAGACCCCGGAGGCCATCGCCGCGATGAAGAAGGTGGTGGACTCGACGGCCAAGAAGACCTACAGCGCGGCAGAAAAGAGCAGCCGTCTGATGCTGCTCGAGCGCCTTGGCTTACTGTACCGATCCAATGACCAGTATGAGGACGCCATCGCCGCCTTCCGCGAAATGGCAGGCCTCGAGGAAGCAGTGGCCGCGCGGGCTTCCGCACAGATCATCGACACCTACCGCCAGGGGCATCAGTTCCGCAAGGCGGAAGAAGAAGCCGATGCCGCCGCAGCGAAATTCCCGGAAGATCGCACGGTGCGTGTGGTGCGCGCGACGGTGCTCGCCGACGTGGGCCGCGCCGCCGAAGGCGCCGCCGAACTGGAGAAGCTGCTCGACGGAAAGAACGATCGTGAAACCTATCTGCAACTGGTGCAGATCCACGAGAAGGGGCGCAACTTCGACAAGATGGCCGCCGCCATCGATTCGGCCGAGAAGCTCTCGGTCACCCCCGATGACAAGGAAGTGATCCACTTCCTGCGCGGCGCCATGTACGAAAAGATGAAGAAGAACGAGCAGTCGGAAGCCGAATTCCGCAAGCTGCTCGAACTGAATCCGGAGTCCGCCTCGGCGCTGAACTATCTCGGCTACATGTGGGCAGACCGCAATGTGAACCTTGCCGAAGCCACCACGATGATCCAGAAAGCGCTACAGATGGAGCCCAACAACGGCGCTTATCTCGACTCCCTTGGCTGGGCCTACTATCGGCAAGGCAAGCTCGAGGAAGCGGAAACCAACCTTCGTGAGGCGATGCGCCGGACTTCCAAGGATCCCACCGTTCACGATCATCTGGCGGACGTGCTGGCCAAGCGCGGCAACTGGAAAGAGGCCGTGCAGCATTGGGAAGCGTCGATCCAGCTCTACGGCGATGGCCCTCCGGCCGACAGCGATCCGGCCGAAGTGGCTAAGATCCAGCACAAGCTCGACGCCGCCAAGGTGCATCTGGCGCGCGAACCCAAGTAGCCCCCTCTTCCTCGAATCCGCCGGACACATTGTCCGGCCCGATGCGACACAGTGACCGCTCTCGAGCGTTGCTGTGTCGCTTTCGCGTTGATAAAGAAATATTTATCTTTTGGGCCCGTGCGTGCAGATACAGACAGCGTTATGCGTTCATGCCTGGCTCTGCTCGCTTCACTCGCGCTTTTCGCTGCCCCCGCCGCCGTAGCCGGAAAACGGAAGATAGCCCGCGATCTGGACAATGCGGGCGGCAACGCGGAAATCAACGTCATCGTGCGGTTCAAGGATTCCGTCGACGACGCAAAAGTGAACAAGGTCCGCCAGCGCGGCGGACGGCACAAGAAGAACCTGCGTTCGGTGCGCAGCGCGACGTTCGCCATCCGCGGGAATGCGGTTCGCGATCTGGCCAACGACGCCGACGTGGAGTTCATCGCGCCGGACCGCGTCGTGGGCGCTACCGTCGACTCGGCGGAAGTAGCCGCTGGCACCGAGCCGCTGCGGCAACTGGGCTGGACGGGGAAGGGCATTACCGTCGCTGTTATCGATAGCGGAATCGACAACAGCCACCGCGATCTGCGCGTCAACGGCAACACCCGGATCGTTTATCAGGAGGATTTCGTCGAACATGACTTCGCCGCGCAGGACACCTACGGGCATGGCACCCACGTGGCCGGCATCATCGCCGGCGACGGCACCGAATCGGCCGGCGCGAACTTCAAACAGCGCATCCGCGGTATCGCCGCGAACGTGAAGCTGGTTGACTTGCGCGTGCTGGACCGCAACGGCAAGGGAAGCGACAGCATGGTGATCGCGGCCATCGAGCGCGCCATCGAGTTGAAGGACCGCTTCGGCATCCGGGCCATCAATCTTTCGCTGGGGCGTCCGGTGGTGGAAAGCTATGAGGACGATCCGCTGTGTCAGGCCGTGGAACGGGCCTGGAAGGCCGGGATCGTCGTAGTTGTGGCGGCAGGCAATCACGGCCGCGACAACGTGCTGGCCACTGGCGGCTACGGCACCATCACATCGCCGGGCAACAGCCCCTATGTGATCACCGTCGGCGCAATCAAAACCAAGGGCAGCGCGCGCCGGTCCGACGATCAATTGGCCAGCTACAGTTCCAAGGGACCCACGCTGATCGATCAGATCGTGAAGCCCGATCTCGTCGCCCCCGGCAACGCGGTGGTGTCGCTCAAATCGAACAACACGAGCTTCGATAAGAAGTACAAGTCCACCATCGTGAAGAATGCCGTCTACGTGAAGAACGGCACGGGAAATTCCGGGGACTACCTCAAGCTCAACGGCACCAGCATGGCGGCGCCGATGGTCACCGGCGTAGTGGCTCTGCTGCTCGAGAAGGCGCCCGGCCTCACGCCGGATCAAGTGAAAGCGCGCCTGATGAAGACCGCTTCCAAGGACTTTCCGGCGGTCACGATCGCGAATGACCCGGTTACGGGACAGGCGTTCGAAGTCCGCTACGACGCCTTCGCGGTGGGCGCCGGCTATCTCGATGCCGAAGCGGCGGTCAGGGCCACCGGCAAGCCTGTCGGCGCGGCCATCTCGCCCAAGGCGGTCGCCGATGCTTCCGGCCGCGTCCGGTTCGACGTCGGCTCCATGTCGGGCACCAACATCGCCTGGGGCACTGGCATCGCCTGGGGCACCGGAATCGCGTGGGGCACCAATATCGCCTGGGGGCTCAACGTCGTTTGGGGCACCGCTCTGTTGCCGGGCACCAACTCGCCGGCCACGTTGGGCCCTGTTTCCTGGTCGTCGAAGGGCACGCAGGGATTCAATGTGGTCTGGGGCACGGACTCGCCCTGGAGCGCTGGAATCGCGTGGGGCGAATCCACGGTCGGCGCGCTCAACGCGCTTACCGAGGGCGAAGAGTAATCGGGCGGTTTACACTGGAGAGATCCTGGCTCGCCCCGCCTGGCGAGTGATCGATCTCTCTTATGCGGTTCTCTTGCCCGATACTCGCCTTGCTCGCTGTTGCCGCGTTCGCGGAGGATTGGCCGGAGTTCCGCGGACCCACCGGTCAGGGGGCGTCGGCGGAAACCCGAGTACCGCTGCACTGGTCGCCCGGTAAAGGGATCGCCTGGAATACGGCTATACCCGGCCTCGGACACTCGTCGCCCATCGTCTGGGGCGATCGCGTTTTTCTCACCACCGCGACCGATGGCAACAAGAGCTGCCGGATCCTCGCCCTCGACGCCCGGTCCGGCAAGATCCTGTGGAACACCGAAGTCTTCACCCAGGACGCTTCGCACAACCGCAAGCAGAATTCCTACGCCACCTCGACGCCCATCACGGATGGCCGGCGCGTCTACGCCGTGTTCGCCGATGGCAGCTTCGCCGCGGTGGACTTCAACGGCAAGCTCGTCTGGACGCACCGGGACGTCCACTACTACAGCGAGCACGGACTGGGCGCCTCGCCGCGCCTGTTCGAAGATCTGCTCATCATGCCTTTTTCCGGGTCGAGCACCGATCCGGCCAACAAGCGCGTGGGATGGCAGATCCCGTGGGACAAGAGCTACGTTCTCGCGCTCGACAAGAACACCGGCCGCGAGCGCTGGAAGACCGGCCGCGGCCTGTCGCGGATCGGGCACGGTTCCCCGCTCATCCACACGGTGGACGGCCAACCGGAACTGTTGAGTCCGGTGGGCGACGTGATTCAAGGCTTCGATCCCCGCACCGGCAAGTTGAAGTGGACCGTACCCAGCCGCGGCGAAGGCGTGGTGCCGAGCGTCGTCACCGGCGAAGGGCTCATCTTCACCTCATCCGGTTTCGAAGCCACCACGCTGCGCACCGTGCGCGCGGGCAAGGCGGAGGTGGCCTGGGAGCAGGGGAAGGGCGTCTCGCACATCCCTTCGTTCGTGTATTCCAAGCCGTGGCTGTTTTCCATTACCGAAGCCGGCGTCGCGGTGTGCATGCAGGCCTCCACCGGCGAGATCCTGTGGCAGGAGCGTATCGGCGGCATCCACTGGGCATCGCCGGTCCTCGTCAACGGATTGATCTATTTCACCGACGAAGAGGGCGCGACGGTGGTGATTCGCGCCGCGGACCGGTTCGAGGTGGTGGCGCGCAACTCGATCGGCGACGGCCCCGTGGTGGCGTCGATGGCGGTTTCCGGGGGAGCAATCTTCATTCGCACGCACGAAAAGCTCTATTGCGTGCGATAACAATGGCGGACGTTGCGATATGAACCCCGAACGCGAACGAATCGAACAAGCCGGCCGGCGGGAGCGACACTGGCGGCGGTGGGGTCCGTATTTGTCCGAGCGCGCCTGGGGCACGGTGCGCGAAGACTACAGCGCGCTGGGCACGGCCTGGGATTTCGTCCCGCATGAACATGCGCGTTCCAAGGCGTACCGTTGGGGCGAAGACGGCCTGGCCGGCGTCTGCGACAACCACCAGCGTTTGTGCTTTGCGCTCGCGCTGTGGAACGAGCGCGACCCGTTTCTGAAGGAGCGGCTGTTCGGGCTGGACGGCAACCAGGCCAATCACGGCGAAGACGTCAAGGAGCTTTACTACTACCTCGATTCCACGCCCACGCACTCCTACATGAAGTGCCTGTACAAGTACCCGCAGGCCGAGTTTCCTTATCATCGGCTCATCAACGAAAACCGGCTCGATCACCGCGGCCGCGATCAGCCCGAGTTCGAACTGCTCGACACGGGTGTGTTCGACGAGAACCGCTACTTCGACGTATTCACCGAGTACGCCAAGGCCGGCCCGGACGACCTGCTCATCCGCGTGACGATCGCCAATCGCGGCCCTGAGGCCGCGCCCATCCATCTGCTGCCCACCGTCTGGTTCCGCAACACGTGGGCGTGGGGGCGCGGCTCCGCGAAGCCGGAACTTCGCCAGCGCGACGCGCTCTCGGTGGAATGCCTGCACCCATCGCTCGGCGCGATGATCTTCACCGCGGACCGCGATCCGCGGTGGCTGTTCACCGACAATGAGAGCAACACCGAACGCCTGTACAACTACGCGTCCACGCAGCCGTGGTACAAGGATGCCTTTCACCGGCGTGTCGTGGACGAGCGGCTGGAAGCGGTGCGTCCGGACGGGCGCGGCACCAAGGCTTGTGCGTGGTATGTGACCACGCTCGGCCCGGGCGAGGAGCGCGTCTTCCGGTTCCGTCTGAGCGGCGACGCCGATCCGGTGGCCTTCGATACGGTGTTCGAAAAGCGCCGGGAGGAGGCGGACCGGTTCTACAGCTTCGCGCCCGAAGATCTTCCCGACGACGCGCGCCGTGTCCAGCGCCAGGCCTTCGCGGGCTTGCTTTGGTCGAAGCAGTTTTATCACTACGTCGTGGAGGATTGGCTGGAGGGCGACCCGGCGCAGCCGGCGCCGCCGGAGCAGCGCAAGACCGGGCGTAACCACGCCTGGGTCCACCTGTATAACGAAGATGTCTTGTCGATGCCCGACAAGTGGGAGTACCCGTGGTTTGCCGCCTGGGATTCGGCCTTCCACATGATCACGATGGCGATGGTGGATCCCGATTTCGCGAAAAGCGAAATGGCTCGTTTCCTGCGCGAATGGTACATGCATCCCAACGGGCAGATCCCGGCCTATGAATGGGCCTTCGACGATGTGAACCCGCCCGTGCACGCCTGGGCCTGTTACCGCGTCTTCAAGATCGATTCCAAACTCACTGGCCGCCACGATTGGGCCTTCCTCGAAAGCGTGTTCCACAAGCTGCTGATGAACTTCACGTGGTGGGTGAACCGCAAGGATTCCTCCGGCGACAACATCTTCGAGGGCGGCTTTCTCGGGCTCGACAACATCGGCCTGTTCGACCGCTCCAAGCCTCTCCCCACCGGCGGACGCATCGAGCAATCGGACGGCACCAGCTGGATGGCGATGTACTGCCTCAACATGCTTCGCATCGCGCTGGATCTGTCGTCGGTGAATCGCTCCTATGAGGACATCGCGAGCAAGTTCTTCGAGCACTTCCTCTACATCTCGTCGGCGATGAACCACGTGGGCGGACGCGGCCTGTGGGACGACTACGACGGATTCTATTACGACCGGCTGCAACTCCCCGATCAGCCGGCGTTTCTGATGAAGGTCCGGTCCATGGTGGGCCTGATTCCCTTGTTCGCGGTCGAGACCATCGATCCCGAACTGCTCGATCGGGTCCCCGGGTTCCGCAAGCGCATGCAGTGGTTTCTCGAGAATCGACCGCAACTGTGCGCCGAGGTCGCGTCGATCACGCGAGAAGGCGTGGCGGACCGGCGGCTGCTTGCCATCTGCCAGGCAGACCGGCTCCGGCGCATTCTCACCCGCATGCTGGATGAAACCGAGTTTCTGTCCGGATACGGAATCCGCTCGCTTTCGCGTTATCACCGCGACCATCCCTATATCCTGGGCCTGGATGGCTCCCAGTACCGTATCGATTACGATCCCGGCGAGAGCTCGACGTGGCTGTTCGGCGGGAATTCCAATTGGCGCGGTCCGGTCTGGTTCCCGGTGAACTATCTGATCATCGAGTCCCTGCAGAAGTTCAATCACTACTTCGGCCGCGAGTTCCAAATGGAGTTCCCCACCGGCAGCGGCCGCATGTGCACTCTCGGAGAGATCGCGGCGGAACTTTCGCGCCGCCTGTCGCGCATCTTTCTGAGGGACCAGCGCGGCGCGCGGCCGGTTTATGGCGCGCACGAAAAGTACCAGTCCGATCCCCACTTCCGCGATCACATCCTGTTCTATGAGTACTTCCATGGAGACACCGGCGCTGGTCTAGGCGCCAGCCACCAGACCGGCTGGACGGCGCTGGTGGCCAAGCTGCTGCAGCAAAGCGGCGTCTGAGCACTCCAGTGCAGCAAGATTGTAACGAGTGAAACCGGATGACGCGCCCGCGCATCCTGTAGACTGTTAGCCATGGTGACGCGCAGACACGTATTGTCCACAATTCCGGGCCTCGCCACACTCGGGAGCCTTACAGGGGGGCGTTTGCACGCGGCTGACCTGCCCCGACCCACACCCGCCATGGTGTTCAAGAAGCCCGAAGGCGGCGTGATCGATCCCAAGCAGTTTCTCGGCAAAGTAGTGGCGCTCGAGTTCATGATCACCACCTGTCCGCATTGCCAGCGCTGCTCGCAGATCCTGCAGAAGATGCAGAACGAGTATGGCGACAAGGGATTTCAGGCGCTCGGCGTGGCCACCAACGACATGGCGCACATGCTGGTGCCGGACTTCAAGAAAAACTACGGCATCCACTTCCCGATGGGATGGGCTCCGCGCGACGACGCCCACTCCTTTCTCCAGCACCCGGCGATGCTCATTATGTATGTGCCGCAGTTGGTATTCATTGACCGCAAGGGCGTGATACGCGCCCAGTTTGCCGGCAACGACGACTTCTTCCGGGACGAAGAGCGCAACGTCCGCAACCAGATTACGTCCCTGCTGAACGAGAAGACAGCGGCGCCCGCGCGATCCCGCAAGGCCGTCAAGTCAGGCACCCGCGGCTGAAAGAGAAGAGGCGGAAACAGGTGCGTTGGATCATTTTCGGTCTGCTGTGCGCCGGCTCCGCCGCCGCGCAAACCGCCGATCTCGATTCCAACAAAGCACTGTTCGCCGTCATGGCCGCCATCAACATGGCCGGACACGACGCCGGCCTCGATTCGCCCTCCGCGCATCCGCTTCGCAAGGCGATCCGCGAAGAGATAGCCAAGCGAAAGCCGGCCGTGGCGCCGGACATCCGCGAGTTCTTCGTCCGGCACCGCCAGGAAGACGCGCAATGGGAATTGCGTCTCTATACCTCGTACGCGCTGCTCACCGATGGTCCGCCCAAGTTCGGATGGAGGCTCCAGCCGTATCAGATTCCGCCTGACGTCGGCGCTCTCGAGGATTTCAGCAAGCTAATGGCGAAGTTCTACGAGCAGGCCGGTATCGAGGAGCTATGGGAGAAGTCCCAGCCGGTGCTCGACAAGGAAGTGGAGCGGTATAGCGAGAAGGCGCGCCAGGCCATCACCGAGGTGTCCGGGTACCTGCGGGCCCCGCTCGGCGGTACGTTCATGGGCCGCAGGTTTCACGTGGTGGTGGATCTGCTCGGGGCGCCCAACCAGATTCTGGCGCTCGCCTTTCTGGACGACTACTACCTGGTGTCGACCAGTTCGCCCGACATCCACACCGCCGACATCGAGCGCCAGTACATGCGCTATCTGCTCGATCCGCTGTTCACCAAGTGGGGCGATAAAGTGGACGAGAAGCGCGCGCTGGGCGACTATGCTCTCGGCGCCCCGCACCTGGCCGATCACTACAAGCAGGATTTCCTGCTGCTTACCACCACATGCCTGATCCGCGCCGTGGAAGCCCGGATGGCGCCCGAGGCGCGGCGCGCGGCGATGGTGGATCAGGCGATGAAAGAGGGCTTCATCCTCACCGCCCACTTCGCCGAGCAGTTGCCGCTGTACGAAAAGCAGGAACAGGCCATGAGCCTGTACTTTCCGGAACTCATCAAGTCCATCGACTTCAAGAAGGAAGAGAAGCGCATGGAGGCATTCGAGTTCTCGGAAAAGCGCGTGACGCGGAAGGTGGTGACACCGTCTCGCGTGGCGGAGCCCGAGCGCAGCGAAACCGACATCCAACTCGACGCCGCCGAGGACCTGTACCGCAAGCGTGACTTCGAGGCCGCCAGCGAGGCCTTCACCCGTTTGGTGGGGGCCGGGCAACCCAACCCGGTCCGCGCAAAGGCGTATTATGGATTAGCACGCATCGCGGCGCTGCGGAACGATCCGGAGACGGCTCAGAAAACGTTTACCCGTGTGCTCGAGTTGGATCCGCCGGCGGTGGAAAAAGCTTGGACGCTGGTATATCTCGGCAAGCTGTCCACCGCGGCCGCCCGCGCGCGTGCCGAGCAGGGGCAGGAAACCGAAGCCGCCGATGAATTGTTCGTAGCGGCCCAACATTTCGAGGCCGCTTTACGGGTGGAAGGCGCTTCCGCCAAAGCCCGGGAAGAAGCGGAAAAGAGCTTGCAGGCGTTGCCGAAAGCACCAAAGCAGTAAGGAGAGCGAAGAAGAATGGAAAGGCGAACTGGAATGAAAAGAACGATGCTTGCGGCCGCGGCGGTGGCCATGATTGCAGTGGGAACGGGAGTGGGCTTGGCGCAAAAGCAGCCGCAGCCGAAATCGCAGAAGGAAGCGGAAGCGATCAACGCCATCTTCACAGCCGCCGACGCCGATGCGCGCATCGCGGCCGCCGATGCCCTGTTGAAGAATTTCGCCGACACCGAATTCAAAGCCGTGGCGCTTCAGGTGGCCGCCGCTTCGGCGCAGGAAAAGAACGATTTCGAAAAAATGGTGTTCTATGCCGAGCAGACACTGCAAGCGGACCCGAAAAACTACGCTTCCATGCTGATGCTGGCCACCGGCTACGCGCAGCGCACCCGCGAGCATGACCTCGACAAGGAAGACAAGCTCAAGATGGCCGAGAAGTACGCCAACAGCGCCATCGAAACCGTCAAGACGGCTACCAAGCCGCGGCCCGACATCACCGACGAACAATGGGAGAACGCAAAGAAGGATTTCACCGCGCAAGGCATGGAAGCCCTCGGAATCGCCGCCATGACCCGCAAGAACTACGACGAGGCCATCAAGCAGTTCAAGGCCGCCATCGATGCCGGTGGCACGCCGGAGCCGGTGACCAAACTCCGTCTCGCCTCCGCCTACAACCAGACCCAGAAGTATGACGAGGCGCTCACCCTGCTCGACGGCATCCTCGCGCAGCCGGACCTCCATCCGCAGGTCCGCTCGCTCGCCGGCCAGGAAAAATTGAAGGCGGCCACCGGAAAATCGCAGAAGAAGTAAGCCGCTTTCAAGGACCTTGGCGTTCCTGCCCGATCCAGGATGAAAGCCCCTATCGACGCGCTGGAAGAGCAGCTCGGATACCGGTTCAAGAACCGGGATCTGGTTACTCGCGCGCTCACGCATAAGTCACGGGCGTTCGAAACCGGGCCTCAGCAGCCCGATCGCCTCGCCGACAATGAGCAGTTCGAATTCCTCGGCGATTCGATCCTCGGGTTTGTCGTGAGTGAACTGCTCGTCACGCGGCATCCGGCGTTTCCGGAAGGACGTTTGTCCAAACTGAAGGCGTTTCTTGTCAGCTCGAATCACCTGCACGGCGTGGCAACACGGCTGGACCTGGGACAGTACTTGTTCCTGGGCCGCGGCGAGGAACTGAGCGGCGGGCGCGGGAAACGAGCTCTGCTCGCCAATGCCGTGGAGGCTCTCATCGCGGCGCTCTACATGGATGGCGGCTTCGAAATCGCGCGGCGCTTCGTTGTCGATCACGTGGTGGGTGAATTCGATGAAGAGGCCGGTGAGGACGAATCGCTGGTGGTGGACTACAAGAGCGCTCTCCAGGAAGCCGCCACGGCGCTTGGGCTGGCCACTCCGCGCTACGTCATCGCCAAGGAGAGCGGCCCCGAGCACAAGAAGATGTTCACCGTGGAGGCTCGCATCGGCCAGTTGTACGCCGAACGCGCCGAAGGAACGTCGAAGAAGGCCGCCGGCCAGCGCGCCGCCGAACTGGTGCTCGAAAAGCTGAACAGTCAGTTGGGTTCCGGCGAACCCAACTGACCGATTCCGTCACGCTTCTATTTTCCGAACTGGTAAAAGATCCCCACGCCCAGCCGCACGTAGGTCTGGTCTCCGGCGAAGATCATGATTTCCGGCCGGAAGCCCCAGTTATCCGCCATGTAGTAGCGGACACCGCCACCGAGGTTGAAATAGAGGCTGTTGGCCGATGCACTGCCGCTCAGGTTCAGCCCCTCGCCGGAGGTCCGGAAGCTGCCCGAACTGTGCAGGATGCCGAGGCCGGCGGCGGCGTACGGCGTCATCTTGCCGGATTGCTTGAATTGGTAGTGGATCCCGCCGTTGAGGTTGAAGGCGCGGCTGCTGCTGGATGCGGTGGTTCCGGCGAAGGTGGACTTCGCGCCTCCCAGCGGAATGAAGGACAACTCGCCGTAGGCGGCGATCTTGTCGGTGAGGCCGGAAGCGATCTGTCCGCCGAGGCTGGCGCGCGTGCCGATGCCGGAAACAATACCGGCCACCGCGCCTCCTTCCGTTTGTCCTTGCTCCAGTCCTGCCGCGGCGAGAGGCGGGATGACTGTAAGCGCTCCCAACGCCAGCAAAGAGGCGGAACCTGCGCGCCGCAACCTATGTCGAACGATTCGAGTCATTGAATTTTCCTTTCTTGCGAGTCCGAGGGCCCGCCGTCCGCTCGCGTCCGGCGATGTCCTCGCCGTGATAGCGGACTCGAAAGGGAAATCTGTTCAAAATTACCGGATTGCCTGATCCGCGGCGTGCCGCCCCGCGCAAAGCCTACCTGCGCTGGCCGCGCAACCTTCGGAGACGCCGGACCTGGTGCAAGTGATGACGAAAATGGAGATGCAGAAACAGCAGCGCTCCGCTCGGAGTGGTCCAGCCGCCCACTGGGTGGCGGAACACCCCTTGCTTCCGTTCGGCGGCGGAGAGCCCTTGCAGGAACCCGGCCAGCGCTCTACGATCGTCAGCCCAGGTGCGGCGCAGCGAGGGCAGGTCGGGTGAGGTTTCCAACGGCAGAATCTGCCGTGCGGAGCCTGGAACTTTCACTCGAATGGGCGAAACCATGATCGCCAGAATGAAGGCGCCGCGACAGCGGTCCTTCCATGTGACATCGCGCCGTTCGCCCAAGTGGCTTCGCATCGCGGCCAGCACAGCGCGCTCGGCGAGTATGAGGTGGTCGATCACGGCGAGGGCGGACCAGGAATCCTCGGATGGGCGGAACCGGAGTTCTCCGGGCGTCCATTCGGCCAGCTCGTTCAGAAGCTGCTCCGTTCTTTCTCCAAACCGCGAAGGCTGCGAACCAGACGTTCCCGCCGGAACCACTCCCATGGTGGCGCCAGCCTGAACGCCGCGGATCCGGAGGTTCTAGGCATTCTGGTGCTTCGTCATTCCCCGCATCACCTGGCTCATGACGCGCGTTCGCGCCACACGCGGCAACATGGCGAGTGAATAGGTGAGCAGTTTCGACAAGCTGCCGGGCACGACGGTGCCGCGCCCTCCAAGAGCCGATAGCGACGCTTTCGCCACCGCCTGCGGCGTCTCCGCTCCGCCCATCCGCATATTCGCCCGGGCCGCGAAACCGCTGTGGACCGGGCCGGGCGCCGATGCCAGCACGTCCACTCCCGAGCCCTCCAGTTCGGTGCGCATCCCTTCGGCGAGCGACTGTATGTAGGCCTTGGTGGCGGCATAGTGGGCCGCGAACGGAGTGCCTTGCCAACCCACCAGAGACGACATCAGAACGATACCGCCACGTCCGCGGGCGGCGAATCGCCGTCCGAAGTGAACACTCAACGCCATTGCGCTATAGCAATTCACGGCGAGCATCTCGTCCTCTTCTTCGAGGTTTGCGCGCAGAATCGGACCGGAGGTTCCGAAACCGGCGGCGGCAGTGAGTAGACCGGCGTCGAGGGTCCCGGTGGCTTCCAGCACCGCTTCCACTCCGGACTTCTTCGACAGATCGCTCGGGATTACCATGGTCCGTACCCTGTAACCCGTTTCGATCTCCGCCGCCAAGCTCCGGAGCCGATCCTCGCGCCGCGCCACCAGCGCGACGTGAAGACCCGCCTGCGCCGCCTCGACTGCGAACGCCCGCCCGATCCCATCGGAGGCGCCGGTCACCACCGCCCAGGGTCCATAGCGTTGCCGCAGACGCGTGGATGGTTTCATGATTTGCCGGAGACCTCGCTGGTTTGAGCGCAAAACGATGCCGTGAAGAACTGGCGCGCTCCCTCGAGAATCCGCTTGCTCCTTGCCGGATCCACCTGGGCGCGAGCCGCCATCAGACAGCCCGCCATCGAGGGAAACAGGACGTCAAAAGCCGCGCGCTGTTCGCTTACGCTGTTGCCCGGCAGTAGAGATTGCAACTGATTCCGGTACTCATCCAGGGCCCGGGCGATAGGCCCGCGGCGCCGCTTGGGATATCGCGCGAGTTCCGTACCGAGCGCCGCGAACAGGCAGCCCGATTGTGGGTTCGCCATGTGTTGTTCGCTCAGATAGAACGCGATCACTCGCGCCAGCGCCTCATGACGCGGGAGGCCCGCGGTGAGATGCAAGAGCTGCCCGGAGACCTGACCGAGCGCCTCGGCCGCGGCCTCGACCAGTAACGCGTCCTTGCCTTTGAAGTGCCGGTAGAAGCCGCCGTGGGTCAAGCCCTCGGCCTTCATGATGTCGGCGACGCTGGTGGCGTCCACACCCAGGCGGCGAAACTCACGTGCCGCGGCCTGGACGATCCGGACCCGGGTCTGTGCGCGGTGCCCTTCGCTGTATCGCATCTCTTTAGATTATACTCATCATCTAATGAAGGCGCAACCCGCCGCTGAACTCAGCTTGCATGGTTCCTGATCGGATGGTCGCCGCAAGGGCGAGAAGCGATATCCGGTCCGCTACACCGGAGGCTTCAGAGGCTCCACCGTGGATCCGCCCAACCCCGCATAGGCGTCCTTCACCTTCACCACCTTATTCCCATTAAACGTGACGAAAGTGATCTTGCCGGGCGCTTCCCCGTAGATCCAGTCCTCCAACTCGACTCCGTCCTTGGTTTCCCGCATCTTGTGGCGCGGCTTGCCGATCGCCAGCAGTACCTGGTCCCGATCCATCCCCTCCACCGCGCGGTTTTCCTTGATCGCCGCCTGAATCGGGGCCGGCAGCGAGTCGAGATAGTTCTCCGTCGCCGAATGCTTGTCGAAGTCCAGCAACGGCTTCAGCATTTTCTTGAATTCCTTGATCTCGAGCGGCGGAACCTCGTCTTCGAACTCGAGCGCGATGATGGTTCCCGCCGTCGGCATGCTGCCTTGCGAAACCGGCGACGTTCGGCTGCCCATGCCCACCTGGACCCGTTCATACCATTTCGGGCCGGTACGGTAGCCGCCGTTGATCTCGAGCTCGATATTGTCCTTATGAAGGGTCACCTTGGTGATTTGGACCAGATCGCCCACCCGCGCGGCCGGCCCGAACTCTCGCCCCGCTTCGCTCCACTTCGCCTTGTCCCAAGTGCCGGTGCTCAGATACGGGAGGGGCTTCTTCGAGCGGGGAATGGCCAGCTTCACCGTGGCGTACTCGGCCGTAAGTCCGCGAATGATCTCGATCCGGTCCTCGTCGGTGAGTTTGCGGGCGGCCGATAGCGGGTTGGAGCCCAGCAGCAAGGCGGTGATTCCGGCCGCCAGGGCGTACTGCACAGAGCGATGGTTCATACTGCCTCCTCGCGCGGGCCAAGAAGCGCCAGATGCTGCCGGCGGATCGGCGCCTTGATCAGAAACGCCACCAGCGCGGCCAGCACAATCGTGCAGAGCAGCCCTCCCTCCGGCCCATACTCGCCGCCGGACCACAGGTCCGAGAGGAACCACTCGAGCTCCACGCCCGTCACCCTCATTGTAAACCCGCTCAGATTCACTCCCAACATCGGCATCACCCAGTTCCACCCGAAGTGCAAGCCGATCGGGAGCCACAGGTCGCCGCTCCGCAACACGGCCGCGCCCAGCAGCACACCCCAGGCGAACGTGTTCACCAGCCCGATCCAGGAAACGTTCTGGTTACCGGCGTGCGCGGCCGCAAAAAGGACGCTCATCGGCAACAGCGTCGCCGCGGGGCCGAACGCCGGCACCAGCACCTGGAATCCGTATCCGCGAAACAGCATCTCCTCGCCGATGGCGCCGAACAGGAGCACTAGCGAAACGAATACGAATGAACCCACGCCCGCCGCTGAATCGTCCGCTGCTTTCCACCGCGCCGCTCCGGCCAACAGGGGCACGCCCAGCACCAGCAACGCCGCTCCGGCCCCGCCAGCCAGCCCGTACAGAAGGTTCGCCGCCGAGGCCTGATTCCAGTGGAGGCCGATGTCGGGCAGCCGGCCCGCTTCGTAGATCCGCAGCGCAAGCATGTTGGCGATGGCCGCGCCGCCAAAGGCGCCGAATACGGAAGCGATCAGCAACCCGGTGAGCGGATGCAGCACGCGCGCAAGCACCTGGAGCGTCACAAAGCCGAGTGTGAGAAAGACGACCAGCCGGAGGGCCGCGGTTCGCCGCGAGGTCATGCTCCGATAGTAGCGCGTGAGAGAATCTTGACATGCGCACAGCACTCGTTGGCCCTGCCGCGCTCGCCGCGATCCTGATTCCCTGCGTTGTTGCCCAACGTCCGGACTCCGGTCCCGGGCCGCGGCCCAATCCCGCGCGCGAGGCCGCCCTGCTCGAGATCATGCCCGTCACTACTGGCGTCCGCGAAGACGATCATCCCGCCGCCGCCTCCCACGAGGGCGTCATCTGGACCGTTTGGGTCTCCTACCACGAAAGCGAGCACTCCTCACTCCTGTTCGCTCGCCGCTTCGCCGCAGGCCAGTGGGGCGCGCCGGAGCAAGTCACGGTAGCCAACGGCGACTATCACAAACCGGCCATCGCCATCGATGCCGGCGGCGAACCACGCGTGGTGTGGCCCGCGCAGGTGAGCGGCAATTGGGACCTCTACACTTCACGCCGCACCGCCTCCGGCTGGAGCGCGCCCGAGCGCATTACGACGGACCCCGGGCCGGACCTGGCGCCCCAAATGGCCTCCGCCGGCAATCGCACCATGCTCGTGTGGCAATCGCTCCGCGGCGCCTCGAGCGACGTCTTCTATCGGACCCTGGAGGGTGGCAACTGGAGCGCTGAGGCCCGCGTGACCGAAAGCGCCGCCAATGACTGGGAGCCCGTGGTGGCCGCCACCGCCGACGGCGCGTTTCACGTCGCCTGGGATAGCTACCGCTCCGGCTACGACGTGCTGATGCGAACCTGGCGCAACGGACGATGGGGCGCGGAAACCGCCGTCGCCGCCACACCCAAGCTGGAGAATCACGCCTCGCTCACCGCCGACGCGCAAGGCCGCGTGTGGATCGCGTGGGAAGTGGGCCGCGAGAACTGGGCCGCGGATTCGGCCAACGACGGTCTCCGCCCTTCGCGCTCCATCGGGCTGGCGTGCTGGATGAACGGCAAACTACACCGGGTGCAAGGCGGCGATTTTCAGCGCAAGGATGCACAGTCCCCGGTGGCGGCGGTGGGCGGCGACGGTGTGTTGCGGCTGTTCTTCCGCGAGTCCATGAACAAGAACTGGCTCCGCGCCGGATCCACTGCCTGGACCGGATCCGGATGGGCCGAGCCCGATTTCGTCGAATATACCGAAGGCCGTATCGATCAACGCATCGTCACCGCCGGCGCGCCCGGGAATCGTGTGCTGATGATCGTGCCCGCCGGATCCACGCACAACACACTGTATGCGAAGCTCTACGGCCCCGGCGCCGCGGCGCCGATTCCCCTCACGCCGCTCGAGCCTGCTCCGCTCAATCCGGCCGCCGCCCGGCCAGCGGCCCATACCTTCCGCGGCCACACCGTCGTATGGGGTGACCTTCATCGCCACACCGACATTTCCGAGGACGGCGGCATCATCGACGGATCCCTCATGGATGCGATGCGGTACGCCATCGACGCCGCCGGGCTGGACTTCCTCGGCATCACCGATCACACCCGCTACCTCCCGCGCCGCTACAACCTCTACCGGATCCAGCAGATCAGCGATCTTCTCTACCGGCCTGGACTGTTCACTCCCATGCATGCCTACGAGCGGAGCCAGTTCACGCCCTGGGGCCATCGCAACGTCGTCTATATGGATCGCCGCCATATCCCCGTCCCCGCCGCCTACGATATCGGCGACCAGGGTGTCAGCCCCTGGGGTCTGTTCGAAGCCCTCCGCGGCCAGCAGGCCATGTCGATCCCGCACACGTCGGCGTGGGGTAACAAGCAAGTCAGTTGGGATTACTACGATCCGCAAGTGGAGCGGTTAGTCGAAATCTACCAGGGCCTGCGCAGCACCTATGAGTACAACGGCGCGCCGGATCCGGCCGATCGCCAGGTGTATGAGAAGGATTCCAAGAACTTCGTCTGGGACGCGCTCACGCGCGGCAGGAAGCTGGGCTTCATTGCGTCGTCGGACCATCGCTCCACCCATATGTCGTTCGCCGCCGTGTACACCAGGCTCCCGATCGTACGTCGATCTTCGAAGGTCTCACCGCACGCCGCACCTATGCGGCCACCGATAAGATTCTGGTCGATTTTGCGATCGGAAACGCGCTGATGGGCGAAGAAACCACCGTCGACGGGCCTCCCGAGATCGAGGTTGCCGTCACGGGCACCGCGGACTTGGCCCGCATCGATGTCGTTCGCGACGGAGCATTCGCCTATACCACCGAACCCAAGGCGAGATCCGCCAAGTTCCGATTCCGCGATACGAAGCCGGTAACCGCGGAAAGTTACTACTACGTGCGAGTGATCCAGACGGATAAGAACATGGCTTGGGCCAGCCCGATCTGGGTGAAGAGCCGGTAAGTTACAACAGAATGGCGCCCGACTGGTCACGGATCCGTCAACAGTTCCCGGCCCTCGCCCACTGGACCTACCTCAATACCGCCACCTACGGCCAGACTCCGCTCGCCGCCGCCGCCGCCATCGAGCAACACTTGCGCCATCGCGACGAACTGGCCTGCTCGGACTTCCTTTCCTGGTTCGACGACGCGGACGGGATTCGCCGGGACATCGGCCGCCTGATCGGATGCCAAGGCGATGACGTCGCCTTTCTCGCCACCGCCTCACAAGCCTTGTCGCTGCTGATCGGCGGCATCGAATGGGCGCCCGGTGACCGTGTGATCACGCTCGAGCATGAGTTTCCCAACAATCTCTACTACCCGGCTATGCTCGCCGATCGCGGCGTCGAGTTCGTCGAAACCGCCTGGGATCGGCTGTTTGACGAAATCGACGAGCGCACTCGGCTGGTGGCGGTGAGTTCGGTCAGCTACGTCACTGGATTCCGCCCCGATTGCGAAGCTTTGGCTCGCCGTCTGCAAGGGACACGCGCGCTGCTCTACATCGATGGCACGCAAAGCGTCGGCGCGCTTCGTATGGACGTGGGCGTGCTTCGCCCCGCCATGATGGCCGTCGACGCGTACAAGTGGATGCTCACGCCCAACGGCGCCGGCTTCGTCTACGTCGATCCGGTGGTGCGCGAATGGCTGAAGCCGAACGTGATCGGATGGCGCAGCCACTTCGACTGGCGCGCGGTGGACCGGCTTCATCACGGCGCGCCAGAGTTCGCTTCCGCCGCCGAACGGTACGAAGGCGGCATGCTTCCTTTTCCAGCCTTGTATGCCTTGGGCGCGGTAGTGCGGATGATGCTCGATCTCGGTCCGGAGCGAATCGAGCAGCGCGTGCTCGGCTTGGCGGGTGGCTGCCGGGCGATGCTCGAATCTCTCGGTGCGCGGACCGCGGCCGGACCCTCGCCGGTGATCTCAGGAAAGTGGGAAGGGCGCGATGCTTCCGCGTTGGCCCGTTCGCTCCGCGAGGAAAAAGTGCTGGCTTCGGCACGGCACGGCTATCTCCGCGTGTCCACCCACTTCTATAACGACGAAGAGGATCTGGCGGTGCTCGAGACTCTGCTGCGCCGGATCCTCTAGATTCTTCCTTCCTTACCGCCGGATCCGGCGCCGGACGATAGCGAGAATCGGCAGTGCTCCGGTCAGCAGCACCAGCGTGCCTGGCTCCGGCACTTCCTCCACCTGCACCCGCAGCAGATTGTTGAAGTTCGCGTTCGGAAACGCGCTCACGATATTGCCGCCCACCAGAAATCCCGGATGAGCGGTGATCACGCCACCTTCCGGGGTGCCTGTGTCCGGCACGGCCTGACCCAGAAATGCGGTGTTGGCCGGGATCTCGTCGTTCACCTCTGTGCCGGCGTCCCACACCAGCATGGGGATGAAATCGGCGCCGGTAAAATTGCCCATGGCATCGAAGATCGGAAACGACATCGGGTCGCCGTTGCTCACGAAGGCGTCGTTGGATGGAATCACCATCGCCGCGAAACTGAAGTACCGGTTGGACGCCAGCGTCCCGTCGAGGGTGAACGTCATGCTCGCCGAAGCGCCCGGCGCGATGGGTGCGCCGCCGATGGTGGCGCTGGTGGCGCCGGCGCCGCTCACTTGGAACAGCCCGTCGAGCGGTGTTGTGTTGCCGTCTTCCGCCAGCCGCTCCAACTCGGCCGACGCCGCCGCGCCTGAGTCGAAGATGTCGAAAGTGCCGTTATGGAAACCCACCCAGACCGGCGTGAAATGGATGCCGTTGGCTGGTGCCGTGTTGGTGACCGTCACTCGAATGGTGGCAGCCGATACCGCCGCGCACACGAATGCGGCCGAGACAAAAAGCATGGTACGTATGGATCGCACAGGACCTCCCTGGGGTGTGATTGGCGAGCGAAGAGGCGCTCGCAAGGGAGTTGTCGAGGCGCTTGGCGGTTTCCCCCTCGCCACGCGCGCTAAAAACGAATATTCATGAATACGTTACAAACTCGATAGTATGGCCGTCGGGATCGGCGCAGAAGATCTGCGAGAACCCGAGCGCCTCGTTCGATCCGGTCTGGAAGGGGATGTCTTCCGCCTCCAGCCGTTCGCGGACTGCGGCGAGGTCCTGCACCTCGAGCGCCATATGGTCAGACCGGCTCAAGCGCTCCGTGGCCCGCGCCGAAGGGTTTTGTTGTTCGATCAGGTGCAGTTGGCGGTCGCCGATGGCGTACCATGCGCCTGCGAACGAGAACGCCGGACGGTCAATCTCAGGCAATCCGATCACCCCTCCAAAGAAACGCCGCGACGCCGCGAGGTTGGCCACGGCGAACGAAACATGGTGTAGCCGTAGGATCTGCATCGTTTGAGTTTACTCCGTCGATTGCAAAGAAAGGTAAACCCATCCGGTTTGTGAATCCAAAACGTGGTTTTCTTCGTCTGAATCCCTGAGACCGGATACAAACCGAGAATCCGGTCACGATTGGAGAAAGAATATGAACAAACGGCAACCAACCGCGGAGCTGACGGCCATCCTGAACCGCAGGAGAATTCTGGAGGAGCGGCTCGACGAACTCACCAGCCGCCTCATCCCGCGCGATGAGTTGCAGGTGGAAATCCTGCCCGACGCCCTCGATCAGGTTCAATCCAACAATGAGCGCGAACTATCCAGCCGCCGCCTCGACACACAGTCGCGGCTGATCCGCGAACTGCGGGCCGCTCTCAAGCGTATGGACCAGGGCGTGTACGGCGTCTGCGAGGACTGTGAGGAGCCCATTCCTTCGCGCCGGCTCGATGCCATGCCCTTCGCGCGGCTCTGCATCCGCTGCCAGGAGCACGCCGAGGCGCAGCGCCAGGGTGACGACGCCGGCTTCGAAGAAGAGGCCGCTTGACGCAACCCCGCGGCCGGGCTTCGCGTCTCTCCCAATGCAACCATGAATCTCCTCGCTCCACTCCTGGGAGCCCGGCTGGTCACGGCCGGGCTCCTTGTTTACGGGCTGCTTAGCCCGGTGGCCTTGGCCGCCGATACGGCCGGCGCCGGGAAAGCGGAGGCCGAGCATGCCGACGCTCAGCGAGTAGAGGCGGAGAATCCAGAAGAAGCCGTGGTGTTTCGCAGCGACGTGTCGCTGGTGCGCGTGGATGTCCAGGTGCTCGATCGCGCCAATCGCGCGGTGGCGGGGTTGGACGCGCAGGACTTTATCCTCACCGAGGCGGGGCGCCCCCGCCAGATCCGCAATTTCGTCAGCGAGCAAATGCCGGTAGATGTCCTGTTCCTGCTCGACGTCAGCGGCAGCATGCGCGTGAACATCGAGCGCGTCGCCACGGCCTCCCACCAGGCGTTTCAAGTGCTCGGCCCCGATGACCGCGTCGCCGTGATGGTGTTCGATCGCGCCACCCGGGTGCGTTCTGGATTTCGTCCGCAGCGGGAAGGTCCTCGCGAGCTCGACAACGTCATCCGCCAGGAATCGTTTGACGGCGGCACCGATATTCTCCGCGCCATGCTGGACGCGGCGCGCTTCATGGAGCGCAGCGCCCGTCGCGAAGCCCGCCGCGCGATCGTGATCGTCACAGACGACCAGACCGAATTCAATCGCGACGACCAACGCGTCGAAAGTGCGCTCATCCGGGCCGATACCGTGCTGTTCGCGCTGCTGGCGCCAGACGTGTTGGGCTACGGGCAAAGGCGCACCAGCCGCGGACGTTTCCCCGGCGGCGGACGCTCCGGCGGCGGCTGGCCCGGCGGCGGTTGGCCGGGTAGCGGCGGCGGCCTCGGTTGGCCCGGAGGCATCCCATGGCCCGGCGGTGGCGGCGGCACGCCGCTCCCAGGCGGACGAGGCGGTGGACGCACTTCGGCAGGGGGAAGCCCCGAGATCGCCCGTGAGTCCGGCGGCGACAGCTTTTCGGTCGACGATGCCACCGCGCTCGAAACCACGCTCTCCCGGCTCCGCCAGCGCTACGCCCTCCATTTCGTGGTCCCCGACGGTGTGAGAGCCGGCGAGCAGCGGCGCATTGAAGTGTCGCTTGCCTCATCGGCGGCCCGGCGCTACGCCGGGGCCGAACTGCGGTATCGTCACGTCTACATCGCTCCCTCCACCACCGCCACCCCGGCCGAAGTCTCGAGCGATGTGTCTCCCGCCGATCCGAGCGCAGCCGGTGAATCCTCGGCCGGCCAGAATGGCGGATGGCGATCGGCGGATAGCGCCGGCACCGGCGCCCATCGCGACTCCGGCGAAGCCGAGCGTCCGCGCATGCGCCGCCGTCCGGCCGGCGAATCCACAGGTCCACGCGGACCGATTGTCGGCGACGACCCTTCCACCATCTCCAGCAACACCGGCGCTTCCAACGAAGGCGCGTGGAAGCCCATCGAGCAATCCACCGCCGCCAAGCAGACCGGTGGCTGGCGCACCGCCACCGAAGAAGAAGTCGAAGCCGCTCAAAAATCCGAAGCCCGGAAGCAGTAGCCCTCCGCGCCGCGCGCAAGTGGTTCCGTGCGGGAGCGTTTTAGTATCATGGCCCCACATCCATGAATCGCAGAACTTTCCTCACCGGCATGGCTGCCGCGGCCGCCGCGACAACCGCCCGTCCGGATCATCGATATTCATCAACACACCGACTATACCCAGCCGCCCCGACGATGTTTTCTCAAACATCAGGACACCATGGGCATCGCAAGACGGTGCTTTTGCCGGCCGGATCGCTATGGTCTCGAAGCCGGCGCCTCCGGGAATGACCGCGTCGTCGAGATCGCCGCGGCGGTTCCCTGAAAATACGTCTTCTTCGCCAATGAAGTGCCATACGATCCGCAAGCCAAGACCGTCCTGGAAAAATACCTCAAGATGGGCGCCAAAGGCATCGGCGAACAGAAATTCTTCGTCGACGTGAACTCCGCGCCCGTCTTCCTCATCTGCGACATCGCCCAGGATCACGGCGTCCCTATCCTGCTGCACTTCCAGCACGAAAAGTACAACGTCAATTTCGGCCAGTTCTGGCGCGTGCTCGAGCGCTACCATCGCGTCAACTTCATCGGCCACGCACAGACTTGGTGGGCTAACATCGACGCCGCGCATCAACAGCCCGAGATGTATCCGAAGTGGAAAGTTACCGCCGGCGGCTGGACGGACCGCTACCTGCGCGACTATCCCAATATGTTCGGCGACCTGTCGGCCGGTTCCGGGTTCAACGCCCTTGCCCGCGACGAAGCTCACGCCCGCGAGTTCCTCGCCCGCCATCAGGATAAGCTCCTTTACGGCAGTGACTGCAGCGATCACGTCGGACAAGGGCCTAAATGCAGTGGCTCCCAACAAATCGCTCAGGTGAAGCGGCTCGCCAGTCCCGAAGTGCAGCAAAAGATTTTCTGGGACAATGCCGTTCGCGTCATCAAGATCGGATAACCCATGCGAATCTTCACTGCCGCTTTCCTGCTCTTGCTCCCGAACCTCGTGCTGCCGGGCTCGGCCGCCGATCGCGGGCCTATCGCGGCCCGCATGCAGGAAATGATCGCCCGCGGCGAGATCCCGGGAGCGGTCACCCTCGTCGCCACTCGCGACGGCGTCACGCACTTCGAGGCAACCGGGAACGCCGCGCCAGGCGGCGCCAGGATGAGGAAAAACTCGATCTTCTGGATCGCGTCGATGACCAAGCCCATCACCGGCACGGCCATCCTCATGCTCGAGGAAGCCGGCAAGCTCTCCGTCACCGATCCGGTCAGTAAGTTCATCCCCGCTTTCGCGCAGCTGAAGACGCCATCGGGCGCCCCCGCCAATCTCACGCTCCAGCATTTGATGACGCACACCTCCGGCCTCGCCGAAGCCACCCCGGCGGAGTCCGCCGCCGCGCACACGCTCGCCGATCTCATTCCGGCCTTCCTCGATAAACCGATGCGCTTCGAGCCCGGCGCGGAGTGGCGCTATTGCCAATCCGGTATCAATACGCTGGGCCGCATCATCGAAATCGCGTCCGGCCAGTCCTACCCGGACTTCCTCGCCGCGCGGATCTTCCGCCCACTCGGGATGAAAGACACCACCTTCTATCCGCGCCCCAACCAACTATCGCGGCTGGTTACGCCGGTGAAGCGCGAGGAAAATGGAACGCTCGTCCCGGCCGCCATCGCGCTGCTGCAGGGCAAGCCGCCCACCGCCACCGATCGTTATCCCGCCGCCAATGGCGGACTCTTTTCCACCGCGCCCGATTACGCGCGCTTTGCCCGCATGATCCTCAACGGAGGCACCCTCGACGGGCGCCGCTATCTTTCCGCGGAATCGGTGCGCCGCATGACCACCATCGTGACCGGTGACCTGAAGACCGGGTTCACGCCCGGTAACGGATGGGGACTCACGTGGTGCGTCGTGCGCGAGCCCCAAGGCATCACGGCCATGCTGAGCCCCGGCACGTATGGCCACGGCGGCGCCTATGGGACACAAGCCTGGATCGATCCCGTGAAGGGGACGGCGTTCATCCTGATGGTGCAACGTTCCAACTTCGGAAACTCCGATGCTTCCCCGGTGAGGGCCGCGTTTCAGGAAGCGGCCACCACGCCCTAAACCCTAGAACGCCTGCCCGATGCTGAAGAAAAACCGCGACCTCGGCTCGTTCGGCTTCCGGTCCAGCTTGAATCCCCAATCGAGACGCAGCAAAAAGTAAGGCGTCCGGACCCGCAGACCCACACCGGCCGACTTCCGCAGATCCCCCAACGAGAAGTCTCCTGCCCGCCGGAACACGTTCCCCATGTCCATGAATCCGACGCCGTCGAAAATCGAGAACATCGGGAACCGCAGTTCGTGGTTGGTGAGAAACACCGCCTCGCCCCCGGTGGGATCGCCGAAGAAATCGGTTGGACCCAACGCATCCTGCTCGAACCCCCGCATGCTCGTCCCGCCGCCGGCGAAGAACCGCTCGCTGATGATCAGGTCCTGGCCGCCGATCCCTTTACCCACGCCCGCCCGCACGCCGCCCGCGTAGATCATCCGCGGACGCCGCACTCCTTCCTGCAACGGCACCGGAGCCGGACGTGTCAACGCCAGGTACTTGAAATACTGCCCGAAGTAACGGTAATAGCGCAGCGAATCCCGGATCTGCAGCGGCGCCAGTTCGAACGACTGCGAGAGGAAAGACCCACGCGTGGCGTCCAGCAAATCGTCTCGCGTGTCCCGGCTCCCGGTGACGTTGATGGGCGCGATGCGCACGGTGGAATCGAACGCGAAGTCCGGGTCCTCCGGATTCGGCTCGAACACCCGGGTGTTCTCGAACCGGAAACCGTAGTTCAGCAGAAACTTCTCTTTCAGGCGAATCTCCTGAATGAACTCGGCGCCGCGCCGGTCCGTCGTGAACCCCTCCCGGATTTCGCGGCGCAGGAAGCCGGTGAAGTTGGTGCGCGCCGGAAGGTTCCGCAAATAAGGTTGCGAGAAAAACGCCCGCAGTTCGCGGATCTGGCCGTCATAACGCGTCCGGACGCCCACGATCCGCGCATTGCCCAGTGAGTTTCGATTCGTGAAATCGGCGATCACACCCGGGCCTCGATCGGTATCGTAGAACGCCCCATACTGCACCTGGAACGGACGCCGCTCCCTCACCCGCACCTTCACCGCCACGTCCCGCGTGCCCGGCGCCGTGGCGGCGCCCAAGGCCTGCTGCTCGATCTCGATCAGTGAGTACGCGCCGGTGTCGTAGAGATTGCGGCGGGATTGCCCCAACAGCCCCAGGTCCACCGGAAGGCCCTGCTCCAGCACGATCTGCTTCTTCACGAACGCCTCGGTGGTATGATCGGCGCCCTCCACCGTCACGGTCCGTATCATGCTCCGCTGGTTTTCCGTAACCAGGAACTTCACTGCCGCCAGCCCCGCGCCCGAACCTCGATTCACCTCGTACCGCAAATCCAGATCGTTGTAGCCGAGCTTCCAATACTGCTGTTCGATCTTCTGCACCGCCGCGTCGCGCAACGCCGCCGAATAGACGCCCCCCGGCGTGAGGCCCAACCCCGCCAACAGCTGCTGGTCCCCGACCGCGCTGTTGCCCTCGATCGACACCGTCTCTACTTTGTACGGCTCGCCTTCGTCGATCGAAAAACGAACTTCGGCGGTCTTGCTTTCCTCGTGAAAAACCACATCGGCGTTGCCCACCCGCGCATCCAGGTAGCCGCGCCGCAGATACAGGTCGCGCAGAAACGCCGTCACCTTCGCCGGCTCGGTTCGCGCCGCCTCGGCCAGCCGGACGAACTCCACTTGTTTTCGCAGTTCCTCCTCCGGGATCGCCGTCGCGCCTGGAAAACTGAGCGTCACCTGGTTGTACTCCACGCCCGGATCCACATCGAAAATCACTTGCTTGCGGTCCGGCTCCGGTTCCCGAATCACGTGCGTGATGGTGGGCGCCAGTTGACGCTTCGACGCCAGCCATTGCCGGATCGCCGCCGTCGCGTCCTCGGTGCGCTGGATATCGAACAGACCGTCGGTCCAAACCTGCCGCACCTGCTTGCGGACGCTGCCGGGCACGCCCGAGCCCTCGAAGATTAGATCCACCCGCGGCCCCCCGTGGATCGTGTATACCAACGAAACCTGCCCACCCTCTTCGTCCCGCTTTACTTGCAGGCGCGCTTCCAGCAGTCCGCGGCCGGCGTAGAACTCGCGCAGCCGCTCCAGGTCTTTCCGCACCTCGAAGAAGTTGTACTTCCGGCCCGGACGCAGCTTGATCTTGTCCAGCAGCTCTTTGTCCGTGAAACCGGGATCGCCTTCGAAGCGGATGGCGCCCACCGTTCGCGAATCCCGCTTCCTGGCGCGCGTGGTCTCCGGTACGCCGCCGAAACGCAGGTCATGCCGGAACTCGCCGCGATAGGAGTTGTCCGCCTGCTTGATGGCGCGCGTGTTGAAACGCCGCGTGAATGCATAGTCGGCGATCCAGATCTGATCGTTCGATTGCGCCAGATTCATCGAATAGATCAGCTCGAGCTCCCGCGTGATGTTCTGGCCCACCGTCAAACGCGCGCCCGGCGTGGATTCGGTGGAGATCAGATTCGGCTCGATTCGCACCGTGCTCAAGCCGGTAGCGCGTTCCAGTCCCTGCGACACGCGATCCGACGCGAGGCCCGCCACCAGCGACAATGCCTGATCCCGCGCCACCACTGTCGAGTCTCCCGCCTGCAATTCCTCGAGCGTCTTGCCCGTGGTCAGCAGCGCCACGATATCGGGCTCCGGCAAGTCAGGATCCGCGGTCAGCTTGGTTTCCACCTTGCTCGACCCGCCGCCGGTCACGGCCAGTTCCACGTCGTAGTCGTCGTACTTACCCTTCACCCGCGTCCGCGCCACGATGTCGAGCGACGGCTCGATCCGCGTTTCGCTCGTGAAGGTCACCACGCCGCGCTCGATGTCGAAATTCCGCCCCTGCAATCGCAGGCTTCCGCCTTCCTCCGCCGTCAATCGGCCCGTTACGGCCGGGCGATAGTAGCTGCCGCCCAGCCGCAGGTCCGCGTTCACCTGCATCTCCCCGATGTTGTTCTCGAGCAGCAGCGGCTCCTCGGTCTCGATATCCACCGCGAAACGCAGGTTCTCGAGGAATACGTTTTTCTCTTCCTGCAACTCCACGCTGCCCCGGCTGGCTCGCAAAAACTCCAGGATCTGCTGATCGAGATTGATGTCGTCGGTGTAGGAGCCCTCCTGGATGCGCACGCTTCCGGCGATGGTCATCGCCCGCTCCGGGCCCGGCGTCAGCAGCCGCAACTCCGCGTTCGATCGCGTTCGCAGCCGCGCCGGCGCGTCGAGAAAAATGTCCCGGACGCTCAGCGCCAGGTCCGATTCGCGCAGCGCGCCGCCCGCGTAGCGGAACCCGCCCGTTCCCGATAGCGTTCCCCCGTTCACCTGCCCACTCAACCTCGAGACTTGTAAACGGTCGCCTTCGAAGTCCAGACGCATCGTCAGGTCCGACGCCGCGATGTCGGCCGAGTTCGGATTCGTCCGTGGAATCCGGGCCGCCCCGCCCGTCAGTTCGAAGAAGCCGTTCACCTGCGGCGATTGTGCCGTCCCCGTCACCGCCGCGCGCAGCCGGAGCCCCCCATCGGCACGCACCGCGTCGGTGAACAGGCTCACCAATTCGGCGTCGGTGGCGCCGTCGATGCCCACGTTGAACGACACTCCGTTGTGCAGATCCACCGATCCGCGACCCTCCAGCCGCGTCTTCTCGCCGGTGATCACAAACGGCAGGATCGATGCGTTCCCATCGGCGATTTCGGCACGGATCGCCGCTTCCGAGCGCAGTGGAAATTTGCCGTAGGCCAAATCCTGGGGGTTGATTTCGATGGACCCGCGCAACTTCTCGATACTCGAAACATCCGGCGTCTCGCCGCTCAGCTTGATGTCGATGTTCGAATCCACCTCTTCCGGCAGCACGCGAAACGCCCGCAACTGCAGCCCCTCGATCGATGCCTCGAAACGCGCCGGACCCGATCCCCGATTCGGCAGCATGGCCGGTAGTTCCACGGGCAGCGCCGCCAGCGGGATGTCTCCCTGCGCCCGGAACGCCGCTGGCCCGAACGCTGCCTCCGCTCGCGCCACGTGCAGCACCCCGTTTTCGAGCTTTGCCTCCAGCCCGGTCTGCGTGATGGCCACGTTGAACTGGTCGGAATCGAAGAAGCCGTCGGTCAGCTTGGCCTCGAGCGCCGGGTCCAGCCGTTCCAGAGAACCCGTCACGCGTCCGGCGATATCCAGCGTCCCCGTCGCCTGGAAGCTTTTGCTTTCCGGAATCAGCGGCGCCCACTCGGCCAGATCCAGCTTCGCGGTTACCGCCATTCCTTGCTCGTCGCCCGCCCCGGCCAACGGCAGCGACCCCTGCAGGGTCATCCGCGAGTTCACGGACTGCAGCGCCACGGCTTCCGCCGTCACACGCTCGCGATCGTAGCTCACCTCCAGCGCGCCGTCGTTACGCAGTTCCGCGCCAAACGCCACCGCCAGCAGTTGCTCCACGTGCGCCCGCCCGCTCATCGTCCGCGGCGCGTCCAGCGGACCGAACGCTTCCACCGTCCCGGTCACATTGCCGCTCAGTGTCTGCTCCCGCGGCAGTTTCAGCCCGAGTAGCGCCAGGTCAGTGTTGGACGCCGTGATCGTGATCGAAGATTTGTGCGGCGCCTCCATCGCGATGTTGGCCTTCGCCGCGGCGTTGAACTTCGGCGCTGCCACATCCACATGCGCTGATTCGCCTGTCACCGTGAATCCCGCCTGTACCGCGCCGTACTCGCGTCCTTCGTAGAGTGCGTTGTCCACCGCGAGCTCACCCGTGGCCGCAGGATCGTCCAATGACCCTTCGCCCGCTCCATTCAACCGGATCGTGCCCCAACGGGTCTTTAGCTCCGCCGCACCCGCCTTCGCGCTGTAGAGGCGTGTGTCGAGATCGAGCGTGCCCGCGGCGTTGAGCGAACCGCCGCCGGGCTGATTGAGTTCCAGTCGCGTCAGGTGAATGTTGGCGCCGTTGAGGTCGGCGTGCGCGGCCAGTGTGCCCAGCGTCTCGCCATCTACGGCCAGGCCGCTCCCGGTGAGGTCCGCCGCGCCTTGCAGCCTGTTCCAGGGGCCCTTCGCCGATGCGCGCAATCGAAGCGTTCCTTCGCCGCTTTGCTCGAAGCCGAGGCCAGCCAGTATCGCCCCGAGCGAAACAGCGTCACCTTCGATGCGGGACGCCGTCACCACCGGAGTCGCCGGCTCGAGATCCACCTCCGCCGACCCTGTGATGCGCTGCCGGCGCCACTCGATCGCCGCGTTTGGGATCGTCGCGCGCTTGGCCGCATAGTTCGCGCTTGCCCGCACTGCCACGCCGTCGAGTTTGCCCGCCACCAGGGCCGGCGCAGCGATCTGAAACTCCGCCGTGGGAGACGCGAGGCTGCCGGAAATACGCGTCGACACTTGCGCCGCGCCCTTCAGTCCCTCGCTTCCCACCACCGCGCCGGCGTTGTTCGCCGCCGTCTCGAGTTCTCCCGATAGCCTTCCGCCGGTGCGTGTTACGTGAATCGTTCCGGTGGTGGCGGTGGCGTAGGCAGCAACAGGGTCGAGCGTGATGGCGATGTCGCCGGCCCCGGCCCGCACCGCGATTGCGCCCGATACGGGAATCGCACCCGGCGGCTGCGTCTCAACCAGTGCCGTGCTGAGCGTTGCTTGCGCCTTTTCGTAGTCGAGCCCGGGCCACGCGGCGGACGCCGTCCCGCTCGCCATGGAACCCGGAATCACACCGGACCCGAACGCTTTCGCCACTCGCGCCACGTCGATGTTGCGGTACCGCGCCGTCACGCGGCTTCCGCCGCCGGTCAACGACAGCGAGCCTTCCGCGTCGGCGGACCCTGCCGCCGACCGGGCCGCGATCCGTTCCACATTCACCCGTGACTCCCGCTCGCTCCACCCGATCGCGCCGTCAATCGCCACCGGCGGCAGCCCCCGCGTTTCCACGGATGGGCTGCGCACCTCCGCCTTCGCGCGCAGATCCCCGCTCGCGCCTTCCAGTGTGAACGCCGCCTCCGCCACGCCCTCGATCGACGCCTCCGCCAGCCGGAGCGGCAACCGGGCATCGCCGCTGAAACGAAGCACTGGCGGTTCGCTTGCCGACGCCGTGCCCCGCGCCGTAATCGTCATCTCTCCCCCCGCCAGCCGCGCCCTCTCGATCGTGATCGCACCCGGCTGATCCGCTCGGCCGTCGAGTTCGAGCGTGTCCAGGGGAAACACACGCCCCGCCGCTCGAACCTCGCCCTTCGATCTCGCTTTGAAAACGTAGGCGAACGGGTCCGCCTTCGTCGAGACATCCACGCTGAGGTCGCGCAGTTCCGCGTGCGCCGCGTGCTGCCGGTCGTCCACCACCACCGTGCCGCCGCGCACCTGGAAGCTCGCAATCGGAACCGCCGGCAAACCCGTGTCCGCCGCGGCGGGACCCGGCGGAGGCTCCGGCAGATTCGTTCGCCCATTCTCGTCGATCACCACATGCACCCGCGGCGCATCGAGCGATCCGGTCTGGATCGAGACCGAGAGCCCCGCCGCGAGATCCACATTGATCGCCGCCCGCGCGGCTTCGAAGAATGGGGGTGCTTTCGGATCGCTCGCGCGGCGCAGGGAAATGGGGCCCGCGGTGGCCCACAAGCCCAATAGGTGCAGGTCCAGATTTTCGATTTTCAGGTCCGTGTCGTAGTGCTGCCGCAGTTGCGCACGCGCTTGATCCAGGGCGTACCGCCTAACCGGCGGCGCCTGCAGCATCAGGATGGCCAGCAGCGCCAGTATGGCCGCGCCAAGCGCGATCAACGCTTTGATCTTCGAGATGAGGATCAGGACAAGTGGCGGTAGTGTCGCAACAGGACCTGGCATTTAGCCTTGGGGGGCGGCGCTCGAGGGCCGCCCTAGGGGGATGTTCCTTAGCGCACGCCGCGCAGCAGCGCCCGGATCTTCTTCGATTCCGGCGCGTCCGGTTTCCGCTTTAGGAACTGCTGGTATCGATCCACCATTTTATCGGGCTTGTCCAGCTTGCTGTAGGCGAGGCCGGCGTAGTAGTACGCGTAGGCGTGATCGGGTTTGGCTTCGATGACCTTTTCCAGGTCCGCCGCGGCGGCCTCGAACTGGTCCGCGCGCAGATACACGAGACCGCGATGGTACAGCACTAGCGGGTCGCCCGCGTTCGCCTCCGCCGCCTCGCTCAAGATCGCCATTGCCCGGTCATTGTCGCCCTGCTCCGACGCCAGACGCGCGTTGGCCACCTTGGCCTCTTTGCAATCCGCCGACAGTTCCACGGCCTTGGCCGCCTGCTCGGAGGCCGGACCGGTCTTGTCGCGCTCCACCTGCACCAGCGACAGGTAGGCATGCGCCGCCGCGTTGTCCGGTTCCGACGCAATCACTTTCTGCAGCGCCGTCTCGGCCGCCGCGTAGTCGTGCGATTCGTACGCCGTCACAGCCTTGGAAAGCGCGGCCGAATCCTCGGCCACGGCCAATTGGCTCCCGAATAGCAGGATGGCAGTAGTAAGAGCAAACTTCATGGCGATTGCCTCCTTCCAACAGTTGGACCCGCCTGGAGCCCGTTTCGTTACCGCTTTCGTTACGGAGAGGCCGTCAGTCCAACTTCTTCTTTAGCAATTCGTTGGCCATCTGCGGATTCGCCTGTCCGCGCGACGCCTTCATCACTTGCCCCACCAGGAATCCGATGACGGTGGTCTTCCCGGAACGATATTGCTCCACTTGCTTCGCGTTGGCGGCGATCACATCGTCCACGATCTTTTCCACCGCGCTGGTGTCGCTGATCTGCCGCAGCCCTTCGCGATCCATGATCGCCGAGGCCGCTTCGCCGCTTTCGAACATCTTGGCAAAAATTTCCTTGGCAAGTTTACCGGATAGCTCGCCCGAAGCGATCGATTTCACCAATTCGCCCAGGTTGGCCGCCGGCACCGGAGAATCGGTAATTTCCTTACCGGCCGCTTTCAGCGCGCCGGCCAACTCTCCCATCACCCAGTTGGCCGCCAGACGCGCGTCGCCGCCGGTGCGTAGCGTTTCCTCGAAGTATTCGCACGTTTCGCGCGTCTGCGTCAGAACCTGCGCGTCATAGTCTCGCAACCCGTATTCGTCGACGTACCGCTTCCGCTTCACCGGCGGCAACTCCGGCATGGCCGAACGAATCTCACCCAGCCACTCCGGACCGACGTACAGCGGCAGAAGGTCCGGCTCCGGGAAGTACCGGTAGTCATGCGCCGATTCCTTACTCCGCATGCTCGCCGTTTCGCCTGTCACCGGGTCGAAGGACCGCGATTCCTGCATGACCCGCCCGCCGCTCTCGATCACCGCAATCTGGCGCTCTATCTCGTAGTCGATCGCCATCTTCAGAAACCGGAACGAGTTCAGGTTCTTCACTTCCGCCTTGGTGCCGAACTCCGGCGCCCCGCGCCGCCGCACGGACACGTTGGCGTCGCACCGCAGATGGCCCTTCTCCATGTCGCACGTCGAGACGCCGCAAAACTGCATCAGCAGCTTCAATTCGGTGAGATAGGCGTAGGCTTCGTCCGAGCACCGCATGTCCGGCTCGGAGACGATTTCGATCAGCGGTGTGCCGCAGCGGTTCAAGTCGATGTAGGAATATTTGTCCGAATCGCGAAAGCCTTCGTGGCTGCTCTTGCCCGCATCGTCTTCCAGATGGACGCGCGTCACCCCGATCCGCTTTTCCGTTCCGTCCGGCAGCACCGTGTCCACCCATCCGTGTTCGGCCACCGGCTTGTCGTATTGCGAGATCTGATAGCCCTTCGGCAGGTCCGGATAAAAGTAATTCTTCCGCGCGAAGATCGACGTTTCCCGCAACTGGCAGTTGAGCGCCGTTGCTCCCTGCACCGCCATTTCCACCACCCGGCGGTTCAGCACCGGCAGTGCGCCCGGCAGTCCTAGGCACACCGGACAAACGTTGGTGTTCGGCGGCGCGCCGAACGAAGTAGGGCAGCCGCAAAAAATCTTCGTGCGCGTGGCCAGTTGCACGTGGACCTCGAGCCCGATCACGGGCTCGTACTTCGCCATCGTTTCCGCGGATACGCCGGAGGGCGCCAGTGTCGACATCTCTCTTATTCTACTGACGACACCGGCCGCCCGCCGTCTCTGGGATGAAAGCCGCGCAGCATGCGATGCGGCCGTCAAGCGCGCTATTGATGAGAAAATCGATCACCGTCAACGCACTCCATCCGGCCGGGTTGGAATACGTAAACTGAATCGTGCTTGGGCCCGCCCCGTGCGTTGGCGATACACTGACAGCCGTCGGCGAGGTTGTCGGGAGCGGTGCAACGCCCCAAAAGCCTTACGCCTGCCATCCGGAGTTCGCGCCTGACTGGTCACGCGCGGCCAGATACACGATCTTGTTCCCCGCGTATGACTGAAAAACGTGATCGAGAGGGTCCGCGTCAACGTTGGGACCGACGTACTCACGGAGCTTCCGGTTCCACTGATCTGGCATTGACTGTTGCCTGCAATGCCGCTCCCAGGAATGGCGATGCTCACGGCGTATGGGCCCCCCGCATCGCCGTTGTTCTTGACCAGCACGAGCGTGCCCGACGCAGACGTACTGGGAATGAACGCGAGGTAGCAGGAGTTCCTCCCGTCCACGAAGCCATTAATCAATACATTCAGAACGCTGAAGGACGACCATCCCGCCGTGTTCGAGAAAGTGAAGGAAACGTCTGGCTGCTTCCACTTCCCGCCGACGGCGTTACTGAAGCTGCCGAGGGCGTTCCTCCCAGGCAAAAACAGGGAACCAGTGCGGCGACCGCCAAAAGGGCCCTGTTCTTCATGGCGCACTCCTCGGCGAAGCGACAAACGAATAATCAGCCCGCGGGCCGCCTCTCGGAACTCGAACCGGGAGCCGACCCGAAGACAAGTCCCGGCCGCCGTTGTCTCGCAGAGTCGCAACCCGGCTCTGAAACTGGAGATCGAGCGGCGTGTCATAGGGCACAACCAGCCCGTAGTTCCGTCCCCTGGCGTCCTCGTTCAGAATCGGAATCCGATGGACGATGCCTTGTGGTCCGGAAATCCGGAGAGACAGCTCGTTTCCAGAGTGGCGCCCGGCGGCTCTCTTCGTGAGCCCACCCGGATCTTCCACGCGGATCCTCAATAGCGAGCCCTGCCTCAGACTCACGCTCACCCCTGCCGGCGTTCGGCCGTTACTGATTGTGACCGCTGGCGTATCCGCGCTCAACCACTCACAAGAGTCGAATGGTTGCCCTCCCGGCATGCCTGGCTCCTTCGGGTTGAAAACCGCTGCGGCCTTGCCACACAGAGAAAGTATTTGCCGTTGGGTAGCCCCTCGAATCGGAAGGCCCCGTCGGCGGCAGTCATTTGCCTCCGGATGTCGGCGCCGGAAACGATCGTCACGAGTTCCTGCGCCGGAGAACCAAGTTCGTCGACAGCGACTTCAGTTATCATCGCTGCTCGGGAGTCCGGAAGTTGAGCCAGCAGAAGTGGCTGACCCACTGGAGTCAGGATTGAAACCCGGAAGAGGAAGTTGGTTTTCCTGTCAGGCGCTTCAGGCACATCCTGTTACCTCTGGCAATTTGTCAACCAAACTAACGAACAGCAAATTAGCGAACAGGGCGTCAGGGCGGTCCCTGCCAGCCTCCCGGCCCCGGGTTCATCGGGTGTATTTTGTTAAGTGACCATGCTCATGGCGCTCGTCATCCCGTTGCTCGCGGCCAAATGCCTGTCGTGCCACGACGCCAAGGTGAAGACGGCGGGGCTGGATCTGTCGACGCGGGAAGCCATGCTCGCGGGCGGAAAGAGCGGGCCCGCGGTGGTGGTGGGCAATGCCAAAGCGTCGCGGCTGTATCGCTACGTGGAGGAAGGCAAGATGCCTCCCGGGCGCCGATTGGCTCCGGAGGAAGTGGCGGCGGTCGGCGAATGGATCGCCGGCGGGGCGCAATTTGAAAAGCCAGCGTCGCGGGGCGAGTGGTGGTCCCTGCAGTCCCCTGTCACTCCGGACGTGCCAACGATGGAAGGAGCGCGACACCCTATCGATGCGTTCCTTCTGGCGAAGCTGCGGGAGAAGGGTCTCGATTTCGCCCCGGAGGCGGATGGCCGTACGCTGAGGCGGCGGCTGCACTTTACGCTCACCGGGCTGCCACCGGGTCCGGACGAGGCGGACGAGTCTTATGACGCCGCGGTGAACCGGTTGCTCGCGTCACCGCAGTACGCCGAGCGGTGGGCGCGGCATTGGCTGGATGTGGTCCGGTTCGGGGAGACCGATGGCGGCGAGCACAACAACGAACGGCTGACGGCGTGGAAATACAGAGATTACGTGATCGACGCTTTCCGGCGGGACAAACCGTACGATCAGTTCGTGCGGGAACAGGTTGCCGGCGATGCGATCGATCCGCACGACGCCAAACTGGTGGCCGCCACGGGCTTTCTTGTGGCTGGGCCCTGGGACTCGGTGACCAAGCAGATCAATCGCGACGAGATGTTCCGCAAGACAATTCGCCAGGACGAGCTCGACGACTTTGTCACGACGACCTTCGCGACCTTTCAAGGGCTGACGGTGGGCTGCGCGCGGTGCCACGATCACAAGTTCGACCCGATTCCGACCCGCGACTATTACAGGCTGACGGCGGTGTTCCGCGGTGTCACCTATGGCGAACGCGCCATCTACACCGAGGCGCAGAAGAAGGATCACGACGCACTGACGGCGCCGCATCGCAAGGAACTGGCGCGGATTCGTGCGGCGCTGGGTGAAATCGAAGCACCGGTGCGGACGCGGCTGCTGCGGGCCAGGTACGAAGCAGCGGAGTTCGGGCGCAAGGGGAAGCACCTTCCGGTGAATCCGATTTTCAACCGGAACACCTTCGAAGCGGTGAAAGCGCGGCGGTTCCGGTTCGTGATTACGGCGCAGCAGGGCAAGTCCGCACCGGGAGTAGAGCACCTGGAATTGATGCCGGCGGGTCTCGCGGTCGAAAACTGGCGGGGCACGGCGGCGGCGACCGACGACAAGCCACAAACGATCGAGATCGAAGCGCCGGGCGAGGTGACGGTGAGCGAGATCCGGTGGTGGGCCGATGGCGTAACAGGCAAGACAGACGGTGCGCCGCGGGTGTATCGTCTGGAAGCAGCGGGCGCGGGAGGAGAATGGAGCGCGATCGGCGGTGCGATCGATCACGATTCGGCGGTGGAGTTTCTGCTGCCGACGGTGACACCGGAGGAACTCGCAGCCGCGATCGGGCCGGAATCGCGATCGCGGCACGCCGCGCTCCTCGCGGAGCAGCAGCAGGCGGAACAGGACCTGGCGCGAATCCCGAAGCTCGAATCGGCGCACGCGGCCTACCCGGAGCCGGCGATGACGGCGGCGCACTTGCTGGACCGGGGGTCCGTGGCCCGGCCGCTCGAAGAGCTGTCGCCGGGCGCATTGACTTGCATCGGCCAACTGCCGTCCGATCTGGCGGCCAAGACGTCCACCGATTCCGAGCGAAGGCTGGCGTTGGCGGCGTGGCTGACCGACCGGCGCAACCCGCTGACGGCGCGTGTGATCGTGAACCGGATCTGGGCGTGGCATTTCGGCGCGGGGCTGGTGAACACGCCGTCGGATTTCGGGGTGAACGGAGACAAGCCGTCGCACCCGGAATTGCTGGATTGGCTGGCCACGGGATTCATGGACCACGGATGGTCCATCGCCTGGCTCCAGCGGCAGATTCTGGCAACGCGGGCATGGAAGCAGTCGGCGGCCTACGATGAAAAAGGGCAGGCGGCCGATGCGGCTAATCGTCTGCTGTGGCACCGGCCACTGCAGCGCATGGATGCGGAAACGCTTCGCGATTCTCTGCTGGCGGTGTCGGGATCGCTCAACACGGAATCGGGGGGGGAGAGCGTCTGGCTGCACAAGAACAAGGCCTCGGGGAGCTACCTTTATTTCGCCGCCGACGAGAACGACCCCGCGCGCTGGCGGAGGAGCATCTACCGGTTTGTGGTGCGCGGAGGCCAGCGGCTGTTCATGGATTCCTTCGATTGCCCCGATCCGGCGGTGGCGACGCCGCAGCGGAGCATCTCCAACACGCCGGTGCAGGCGCTCACGCTACTGAACAATTCGTTCGTTCTGCGGCAAGCGGAGTTGCTGGCGGCGCGGGCGGAGCGCGAGTCCGGCGGCGACCGCGTGGGGCGGGTGTACCGGATCCTGTTTCAGCGGAATCCGACGGCGGGCGAGCGCGATCTGGCCCGCGCGTTCCTGGCGGGCAACAGCTTCGCGCTTTATTGCCGGGCGCTTGTGAATACCAACGAGTTCGTCTATGTCCCGTAGGAACGTGAAGCGTCTTTTGATCGCGGGCGCGGCGTTGGCCGCGCTGCTGCCGCCGGCGTTCGCCTTCGGACCGCTGTTGCCGTGGTCACCGGTGCATCCTGGTTTTGCGGAATTGCGAATGGCGCGGGGGCGGGTGCTCTATCCGGCGGGTACATCCCTTCCCCCGGCGTACCGGGATCTGGACGCGATGGTGGCCGAAGCGGAAGCTTTCCACGGCTACCGCGCCTCCAGCCCGATCCATGTGGTGGTGAGCGGGAGTTGGGGTGCATTCCGCCGGTCCGTACCATGGATTCGGGGGACGGGGGTGGGCGCGGTCACGTTGCTCACCGGGGACGCCATCTACATCACGCCGGCGGTGGAGGCGGGCCATCGCGATCACGGCGAGTATTTGCGGCATGAGTTGTCCCACGCAGTACTGGCGCAGAACGGCGCCATCGCCAATTCATTCCGATACTCGAAGCGGTATTGGGCGTACGAGGGTTTGGCGGTTTGGTTCGGGCGGCAGAAGTCGTATGTGACGCAGGAGGAATTCTTCGCTGGGGCACCGGAGCTGGGCGTGGCGCGGCATCTGGTCTCCGATGTGCCGGAGGCGAGCATCCGCTACCGGTACATCGTG
>JAWKHI010000048.1:0-51349 GCA_041394885.1 Bryobacteraceae bacterium
TGGGGGAATAGGAAGTGATCCATGTGCAGATGGTAATACGTCTACGCCGCAGTGTGGTAGTCAGGTTCAGTACAGCGGAGGCCCGATCAGTGTCGGCATTAGGACCTCTCCCATACGGGTAACAAACCCTTCCGCCAATTGGAGCGAGGCCCTCGGTCAGTTAGGGGCCGCCCGGAATCGAGTCAGCAATATGGTCTTCCGGCAATCCTGCACCGATACTCTTGCAGCTGTTGGGGTCAGTCCAGCACAGGTTGTTCAGGCGGCGGCCTCTGCTACATTTAGCGACGCTCTGACGAGTGCTGACCTGCGATCATCGCTCTACGCCAACACGGCTGCCGCCACCTCTGCTAGTTCTGCATTTGGGAACCAAACCATAGCACAATGGTTTTCCTCCGACGCAAGTGTCATGGCGGCTGCGGCACTTAAGGGTCAATCTGTCTATTTCCGATTTCAAGGTGTCGATCGATCCGATATCCTCTACAACTCCTCGAAGCTAATCCACGAACTTCTTCACAACATCACTGGGCTGACCGACGATCAAATTGGAGATCGGCTCGGCATTCCCGAACATCTGCGAAGCGAGTGGATAACCTCTAGAATCTACGATGACTGCTTCTGAAAACCTCGAGCACAGAGGACTCGAATTCCGTACTGACAGACGACACGTCTTCAGTGTCTCGTCGGAGCATCGAAGCGGCCGTCCAGCGTCTCATGGCTGGATAGCGCGATTGCTAGCAGCCTCGTACTTCATGCTGATGGCTTCGGCTTCTGCGGCACGCCTCACTATTATTGTCGTTGATGCGTATGGAAGTCCGATAACATCCGGAGTCAGCGCAACTCTGAGCACTTCACAAGGTGAGACTCAGGAACGGATCGGTGGAACGCCTATCGACTTCGACAATCTGAAGATAGGCGCATACCGCTTAGTGCTGACCTGCCTTGGGTTTACTAACGCAGAGCGAACTATTAGAGTGTCGGCTTCTGACGTCGTTCGAATCGGTCTGATACTCGGGAAGGTTGGAGACTCAGGGTCCAGCTGGCCCTCAGTGACCGGTAGCGTACAGGAGTGCAGCGAACGGACGGGGATGTGGGTGAAACTCGTCGGAATCTACTCGGACCAGGTGTTCAGTGCACCCGTGTCGAAGGGGTGCACATTCAGAATAAAGGACGTCGACGGCGGCACTTATGTTGCGATGCTCTTACGTGGGGGTGAGCTGCTCGATAGCACCACGGTTAGAATCACAGAGGAAGTAAGACGTGTGACATTTCGGCCTCGACGTTGACCGACTCATGAATGACAACGGCCCCTTCATATCGCATTTGCGGGTCAGGCTCCGTACCGGCTATGTACCGGCTACAAAGGGTCGACGTCTTCGCATCGAGCAAGAGTGATCTCGCAGAAAGTCCTGCGCTCGAATACTTCAGGATCTACCAGAGCTTGTTTCCAGAACACGAAGGGACGTTGCATCTAAGAAACAATCATTGGTTGCGGAGCGATTCGGGCTATCCATTCGCAAATCCTTTTGTTCCGTACGCAGAGGCGCCCGAAGAGGACACGCTCCGCCAGACATGCACTCTGCGCTGCGGAAAATGGGGCGGAACTCCGAAATGCGTCCTCGGAGTTTAGCGAAGCTCCGGGGCCGGACTTGGCCGCTCGGCAAGACCGGACAGGTGCGGGAGGCCTTATCGGCACGCAGCCGGGTACGCTTTCATGCTCCGAACCCATCAAGTCCTAACGGACCGTCAAGGGGGGGCGCCGACTGCATCCTGCTGATTCAAAGATGGATGTATCTACTTTGAATTCTGGCGGTGAGGGTGGGATTCGAACCCACGGATACCTTTCGGCATCAACGGTTTTCGAGACCGCCCGATTCAACCACTCTCGCACCTCACCGGACACGGCTCACTATCGATCATATCATCCCCTCACCGCCCGGAGATCCCGCTCCCGCGTGGAATCCCTCAGAGCCAACCGAACCGCCCGTGCGTCAATCCACCCAGACCCGTTCCACACGCGGACCGATCCCGCACAACACGCTATAGGAAATCGTTCCCGCCATCCGGGCCACCTGTTGCGCATCCTGGACGCACGCGCCCACTTCTCCAATGATCGTCACCGCATCGCCCGGCCGCAGCGATGGCGCCCGCGTCAGATCGATCGTCGTCACATCCATCGACACCGCTCCCAATATCGGCGCGAATTCTCCACCCGCGATCACTCGCCCACGATTCCCCAACCGGTGCGGCACGCCGTCGGCGTAGCCCGCCGCCACAATCCCGATCCGCATCGGCTTGTCCGCCGCGTACATCGCGCCATACCCCACCCGCGCGCCCGCCTCCACGTCCTTCACCGCCAGCAACGACGCTTTCCAGGAGAGCGCCGGAAGCACATGCAAACGGTTCGCCGGCGGCGTCTCGCCGGCCCGCACTCTTACTGGCGACACATATCCGTAGATGGCGTGCCCTGGCCGCACCATCGTCGCCATCACGCCCGCTCCGGCGCACCGCCGGTAGGCGAAGGCCGTCGTCGCTTCCAGGTGGAGGTACCGCGGCGCGAATGGCAGCGCGGAGCGCATCTCCTCGAACGCCTCGATCTGTTCTCCGGTCTGCGAGCCGGCATAGTCGGCCGCCGAGGCAAAGTGCGTCATCAAGCCTTCGAACGACGCCGCACCGCCCGCGGCCACCGCCCGCGCAATCGCGGCCGCCCCGGAACGTGAACCCAACCGGCCCATCCCGCTATCGATCTTCAAGTGGTAAGGCTGTCCCCCGCCGATGCGCGCCCAATCCGCGATCTCGCCGATATCGTGAATCGCCGGTGTCAGCCGATGTTCCGCCATCGCCGCGCCCGAGAGCGCCACCGAATCCGCCATCACCAGTATCCGCGGACTCACCAGCCCAGCCCGCCGCAACGCCACGCCCTCTTCGGCTCCCGACACCGCCAGCCACCGCGCCCCTTCGGCGCAAACCGCGCGGCTTACCTCCACCGCCCCATGTCCGTATGCGTCCGCCTTCACCACCGCGCAAACCTCGGATCCCCCGGCCAGACCGCGCACCGCGCGGTAGTTGGCCGCCAGGCGAGACCGCGAGATTTCCACCCAACTCCGCTTCATCGGGTCAATTCCGCCAGCAGCTTCTCATACGACGCCGTCACCGAATCCCAGCTATAGCGCTCGGCGATCCGCGCCGCCGCCCTGGTCCGGTAGGCATCCCGCTCGCCATCGGTCATCTCGAGCACGCGCCGCATCGTCTCCTCCAGCGTATCGTGCCGGAACGGGATGCCCGCATCGCCCGCCACCTCGGCGTTCTCCGGCGTGTCCAGGTAGAGCGTCAGTGCGCCGCGGCCCATCGATTCAATCAGCGCTGGATGCGTCCCGCCTACTTCGGTGGCATGCACGTAGGCGAAGGAATGGCTCGACAACTCGCGATAGCCCTCGCCGTAGATCGCCCCCGGCAGCACCACGCGTGGGTCCTTGGTGTCGCGAACGCGAGCGATGTAGCCAGCCGCGTAGGGGGCATCGCCCACCAGCGCCAATCGGATCGGCGTCTCCACCCGCTCGAAGGCTTCGCGCACCAAAAGAGCATTGTTTTCCGGCTCCATCCGGCTCACGTACAGAAAATAGCGGCCGCTGGAGAGCCCAAGCCGGTCGAGCGCCGCCGTGCTTTGGACGCGTTGGCAGTCGGCCCCATAGGGGATGAAGGTCGTCTTCTTGCCGTATCGCTGTTGATAATACTCGGCGATCCGCTCGGCGTCGCTCACCACCGCATTCGGGCAAATCGTCGACAGGCGCTCCCCGAGCTGATACCACGCCCGCCCCATCCAGTTCCACTTTTTGCGGTTGCGCTCGAGCCCGTCCACGTTCAGCGCAACCGGTATCCCCGCCACCCGTGGCATCCACGTGAAGATCGCATTGGCCGCGTTGCAGTAAAGCGCCGCGTCCTGCCGCCGCAGCAGCAGATGCAGCGTGGAAAGCAAGGTGTGCGCCACCGTGTCCAGATACTTGTGCCGTATGGTGGGGAGCGTCACCAGATCCACACCCCTGTAGCGGGCTTCCTCGTGCCGCTGGCGGCAGTAGACGGTGACGGAGTGGCCGCGCTCCACCAGACGCGTGGACAACTCTTCCGCGAAGGTTTCGAATCCGCCGTATCGCGCCGGGATGCCCCGCGTCCCAACCAGTGCGATCCGCACGCCTCTACCGGCTGGCCGAGCCCACCGCCGTCCTCACCGCGGCCTTGCGCGGCTTGGGCGCGGGGAAACTGACCGGCTTGTAGGAAAACCACGACGCCATGTACTCATCGCTCGCCCGCACCCGGGCCATGATCTTACGCCGCTTCTCGAGGAATCGCCCAAAATTCCGGAACAGGTAGCGGAACGCACCGAGCGAACTGTGCTCCCGCACCAGGCAGCACACCAGCACAACCAGGTCCCGCGCGGTGATCGAGAGGCCGTTCCGCCAGTACACCCCGGGCGTGATGTTCTTGATGCGCATCAGGAAGCGGTTCTTCACCGAATGCATGTTGATTTCCGGCGGAAGCGCGCGCCGGTTTCCAGGCAGCACGCTGCGCACGTGATAGCCCCGCGCGCGCGGCGTGTACAGACACTTCCATCCGAACAACTGCGCCCGCCACGCCACGTCGGCGTCTTCGCGGTAGACGAAGAAATCGGGATCGAAGAATTCTCCGTCGATCGCGGTGTCTTCGATCATCGTTCGCCGGTAGAGCGCCGCCGCCGCCGTCGCCCCGAACACGTACTCCGGTTCGGTGTAGTGGCCGCTATCGATCTCCTGGCTGCCGCGATCGAGGTGCCGCAGCATCGGTGTGAAAAAGATCCCCGTTGAATCCACGCGCTGCTCGTCGGGAATCTCGAAGCTGGACTTGATCGTCAACAGCTTCCCGCACACCGTGCCCACCTTGTCATCGGCTTCCCCGGCCGCCACCAATTCACCGACAAAGTCATTCAATAGCAGAACGTCTGGATTCAACGTCAGCACCCAACGCCCGCTCGACAGCGCGATCGCCTGATTCTGCGCCGCGGCGAATCCGATATTCTCCTGGTGGGATATGATCCGGCACCGGCCATCGAACTGCTCCAGGATATCGGTCGTCCCGTCGGTGGAGGCGTTGTCGATTACCACGATCTCGATATTTGGGTGACCCTGCGAAAGAACCGACTCGAGGCAACGGCGGATAAACCGGCCGCTGTTGTATGTCACCACCGTTACAGAAACCTGCGCGTTTGAGGCCATGCGTTTGGAAGGGTCGATTCTTGTTTTCTTTCTTTAATTCAACTGTCTGGCGCGTCGAGCGCCGCCATCCAAGCACTCCGGACCACAAAAAAGCACCGCTCCAGCCAAGCGGACTACCGCACCGTATCCGCCCCCGGCCGCCAACAACATCCGAACGGCGCCGCCCAGAGCAACTGACGCCGCCGTAGCTCGTAAACCCCAAAAGCCAAAGTGTTTGGCGGCGTACAACAAGAGGTTACCATACCAGAAATAGCGCCGTTCGCGCTCCCCGATCGAGGGTATCGAGTGCCCCCCCGAATGAGTGCCCCACACCGAAGGAGTGTAGATGGCGGCGTAGCCCGCCTCGTGCGTGCGTTTCATGAAATCGACATCCTCGAACCACAACGGGTGGAACCGTTGGTCGAAACCGCCCAGCCGTTCCCATAAATCGCGCCGAAACAATAGCAAAGCGCCCGCCGGTTGTTCCACCCTCTGCGTTTGCTCCAGGTTCAGATCCGCGCACCGGTAGCGCCGGTTCACCGGATTGCCCGGCCACAACCGGTTCACGCCCAGTGACTCGAACGACAGCGCGGCCGGACCCGGAAATCGCCGAACCGTGAATCCCTCCTGCGCCTTCCCGGCCCCATCGGCCAGTTTGCCCGCCGCGGCTGCGATGCCGGGCCTGCGGCACGCCTGCACCAAATCGTCCACGGGAGTCTGCAAGATCACGTCCGGATTCAGCAGCAGGATCATCTCCGCCGCCGACGCCACCACGCCCTGATTGGCTGCCGCCGCAAAACCTCGATTGCGCGCGTTGGCGATCACCGTCGCGCCCGGAAAGGCCCGCGCCTTCGCCACGCTGTCATCGCCGGAGGCATTGTCCACCACCACCACCCGATCCACGCACGGCGCCGCCGCCGCCAGACACCCCCCGATGCAGTCCGCCGAGTTGTATGTGACGATCACCGCGGCGGTTGTCACACGATTCGCCCTTCGGTGAGCAGAAAGTAGAGCCGCCAGTAGCCGTCGGCGCCACCTTCGCGCTGTAGTTCGAGGATCCGGGCCTGCTCGGCGGCGAACAGGCGGTCCGGCTCGCCCCGATTCCGAAAATGCGGAAAACGTCCGCGGGCCGCCAAGCCTTCGTGCTTTCCCCGCCACCAGCTTTGCAGTCCCTTCCGGCCCGCGTGGCGCCACGCCAACGCGCCCCACAACAACTGCCCCACCAGGATGCTCCACCCGGCCCGCGACAACCAACCGTTGGGACGATACTTCCACACCAGCAACATTTGGTTGCGCGCAATCAGACGCACCGTCTCCGGGTTCCACACCCCGAGCGTGGCGCTGCCCCAGTGCCCTGCCACCGCATCGGGAACGTAGACGCCCGCGCACCCCGCCAGCGCGCATCGTATGCCTAAGTCCGCGTCTTCCAGATAACTGCCGAACTGCTCGTCGAGCATTCCCACGCGGTCAAATAGCGTCCGCCGGAACAGCGCCGCCGTCATCGGGGCGGACCATATCTCCCCTCCTCGATTCCACACAGGCGCATCCGCTTTGCCCGCCGCGCATCGCCACGCCGTACGCGCGCTCGACACCAGATCGTAGGATCCATCGAGCAACGCCGCGCGCGACAAACTCCGCAGCTTGGGCGCCGCGAACCACGCTCCGCCGCCAGCCATGGCCGCGACGAGTTTCTCGAGCCACGCGGCGTCCAGTTCCACGTCGTTATTGATGATCGCCACCAGGGGGGTCCGCGAGTCCCGGATGCCTGTGTTCACCGCGGCCGCGAATCCCATGTTGCTCCCCATCGCGATCACGTCGCAGCCTGCAGTCCGCGCCGCCTCCGCGCTTCCGTCCGACGATCCGTTGTCCACTACTAGAATCCGCTCCGGCTGCAAACGCTGGCTCCGGAGATCGTCGATCACGCGCGCCAGCCTCGCGCCTCCGTTCCAATTCGGAATGAGCGCCGTCACCCCACTCATGAGCCGAAGCGCTCACGGCCCCGCCGGAACCGCTTGCGCACCAGAAACCACAAGTTATGAAAACCGTCTCGCCACGGGTTCAACTTGATTTCGCCCAGCCGGGACGAATATTGAATCGGAATCTCCTGGAACCGCGCGCCGTTGCGCAGCGCCTCCACTTTGATCTCTTCCGAGAACGCCATGCCGTCGGATTCGAGCACCATGTCTTTGAGGATCGACCGCCGAAACACCCACATGCCGGATTGGGAATCCCGCACCCAACGGAAGAACAACATCGACGTCGCCAGCGACAACACCCAGTTGCCGAACTTGTGTTTGAAGCTCATCGCCTGTCGGTCCCGCACCGGAAACCGCGAGGCGTTCAGAAAATCCACTTCCAGATGAAGGAAGCACTCGAGCAGGTACGAAATCGCGTCCGGCGGATAGCTGTGATCGCCGTCGAGGGTGATCAGGACGTCGCCGGTGGCTTGCCGGAACCCCGTTTTGTATGACCGCCCGTACCCCCGCACGTCCTCGCGGATCACGTGCGCGCCCAGGGACCGCGCCACCTCCGGCGTCCGGTCCGTGGATCGGTTGTCCACCACGATCACCTGATCCACGAACTCGGGCATCCGCCTCAGCACCTTTTCAATCCCTTGCTCCTCGTTGAGACAAGGGATGATCACCGTGATCTTCTGGCCTTTGTACAAACTGATATTGTACTGGGTCCGACTTTTCCAATCCCGCGCGCGTCTACTATGAAGCTATGCGCCGTTTCGCCGTTCCGCTGTTTCTGATCGCCGCCGTCCTCTCCGCCGCCGATCTTGCCTCCGTGCGGTCTGTCTACTTCATGCCGATGTCGAACGGGCTCGACCAGTACCTCGCCAACCGCATGACCGCGGAAGGGATGTTCACCGTCGTCACGGACCCCAAGAAGGCCGACGCCGTGTTTACAGACCAGATCGGCCTTTCGTTCGAAGACCGTCTGGCCGAGCTTCTCAAGGTCGATGAGCCCCCGGTGGAAGACAAGGACGGCGAAAGCAAGGACAAGAAGAAAGACGAGTTCGACGAGCGGCAGGGAAAGATCGGCCAGGGCTACGCGGCCCGGTTCTCTACCTTCAGCCGCGGCAAGGGCAACGTCTTTCTGGTCGACGTGAAGAGCCACCACGTGCTGTGGTCCGTGTTTCAGCGGCCCAAGCAAACTACGCCCGAACAACTCGACAAGACGTCCGGCCAGATCGTGAGCCAACTGAAGAAAGCCAGCTCTCCCAGGTAGTCCGCCAGATCCGCCCCGCGACGCGTGCCGGGAGGCAATACAATGCTCCCATGCAACGACGCCACTTCCTGCATGCGGCCCTGACTCCCGGATTGGCCGCGCTGGCCCCGTCCCAACCCGCTTTCTCCCAGGCCACAGCGCCCTTTCTCGAGCGCCCCGCCACAGGCAAACCCCACCAGGGAAAAGTTCTGCTCGCCGTTCAGGCCCACTCCGACGACATTCCGCTCAACTCCGCCGGCACGGTGGCCAAACTCGTCGAGGAGGGCTACACCGGCTATCTCGTGCGGGCCTCCAATGATGACATGGGCGACGCTCCGGGTCTCGGCACGCCCGGCACCATCGGTGAGAACGTGCTCGGCAATGAGCGCGACAACGCAAAGCTGGTCTCGATTCTTGGCCTCGAGGACAAGTTCGACTTCAACTACAACAACCACATGATGGCCGGTGTGAGCCAGAACGAAATCATGGCCCGTCTGATCTTTCTCATCCGCCTGCTGAAGGTGGATACCGTGGTGTGTTGGGACCCGTGGGCGCACGACGAGGAAAACCCGGATCACTACATGATTGCCCGCGCTCTCGAAGCCGCCTGTTGGATCGCCGGCCGCAAGCATGACTTCCCCGAGCATTTCGCGGCCGGGCTCACTCCGCATGCCGTCACCGACAAATACTACTTTGCGCGCCGGCCCGAGATTACCCGGATTGTCGACATCTCAGGCGTGATCGACAAGAAGGCCGAGGCCAACCGCGCCAACGTCGCCAAAGGACCCGCGGGAACCAACGGATCCCGCCTCCGTGCGGAATTGGCGCGCCGCAACCTTCGCCTCCCGCTGCTCGACGGCAGCGACGCCGAGGCGGACCGCAACTACATCAAGGAATTCATCCTCGCCCGGAATCGCGAACTCGGCCGCAAGTACGGAGTCCAGTACGCCGAGGCATTTCACTACATCGGCCCAGGCGCGGGCCGCAGTTCCAGGGTGGAGGAATACATCAAGCAAAACGCCCGGCCGCTGCGCTGACACGCCTGCGCTTCGACGCCGGCGCTGCGATGCCGGCGCTACGATAATAGTCAGTGACATTTCCGCATGCCGCCGCGCTGGCCATGTTCGCCATTGCGGCATCCGGCCCGCCCCTTGCCGCCCAGGACTCGTCATCGCAGCCGCCGTCCGCGCTCGACCTGAATCGTCAGAGCGAGGCTCGCGCCGCCAAAGGCGACTACACCCAAGCCCTTGCCGGCGCCCTTGCAGCCAGCCGCCTGTACGCCGCGGCCGGTGACCGCAAAGGCCAAGCCAGCGCCCTGACCAATGCCGGCGTTGCCCGGTTGCGCCTGGGCGACTACGACGCCGCTCTGCGCGATTTCGAACAATCCGCCGCGTTGTGCGCCGCATCGGGCGACCTCGAATGCGAAATCCTGCGCCTCAACAACGCCGGAGGCGTTCACTACTATCAAGGCCGCTATTCCGAAGCCGCGCGGCACTATCGCGCCGCGGAGCAACGCATGGAGGGTCATGCCGGCGAGGCGTGGTATGCGCGGGCTCGCCAGGTAACGCTCGCCAATCGCGCCGCGCTGGAACAGCGCCTCGGCCACTACCAGGATGCGCTTACCATCTACCGGAATAGCGACGCCCAAGGCGAACATGCGCTCGCCCCGCGCGAGCGCGCCCGTCTCCTCGGCAATCTGGGCGCGCTCTACCGCCGGCTCGGCGATCCCGTCCGCGCGCTCGAGATCTACCGCGAAGCGGCGTCGCTTCTCGATCGGGACCCCAACGCGGATCTGCTGATCGGAGTCCTGCGGAACACCGGCATCATCCAGGGGCAGGACCTTCGCGATTGGCGCGGCGCCGAATCGACGTTTCGCCGCGCGCTCGGGCTCGCGGAAAAATCCGGCAACCGGCGCCATATCGCGCAGAGCCACCTCTACCTTGGCGAGACGCTCCGCGCCCGCGGCCGCACCGATGGCTCTATCGCCGAATCCACGCAGGCGCTCGCCGTTGCCGGGGAGGCTCATCTCGACGAGGAACGGTGGAAAGCACTCCATGCCCTGGGACGCACGCAAGAGGCGATCGAAGTGATCGAGAACCTTCGCGGCGGGATCGTCGAAACCGCTGCGCGCCAGGACTTTCTCGCTGACAAACGCACTGTCTACGACGATTGGATCGCCAGCCAGCTCGAGCGAGGCGCTTCCGCCAGTGCACTGTTTGCTGCCATTGAGCGCCTGCATGGGCGCACGGTGCGGGACCGGATCGGCGAGCGGGGCCGGGATACGGAAGCGCCGGATCTCGCCGCGGCGCAGCGGGCTCTTCCGCCGTCGACAGCGCTGGCGGCGATCTGGCGGCACGGCGCCGGCCGGCAGCGCGCGGTTGTGTGGATCACCACACGACGGTCCGGCGTGGCGCAGTCCCTAACCGCGATCGACCCGCTCGGCGACGACGTCATCCGGAACCTGATCGTCATTCCCGACGGTGAGTTCAGCGCCGAGACCGAACTTTGGCGGGGTCGGCCCCTGCTCGAACGGGTTACGGTGTCCTATCTGCCCGCCGCCGCGCTACTCGCGGCCCCCGCCGGGTCCGGTTGGCTGTGGCCATGGCAGAACGCGTTCGCCGGCTTCGGCGATCCGGTGGATTCGGGCGCTGACCGGTTGCCGGCTTCGGCCGGCGAAGTCCAGGCCGTCGCGAATCTGATCGGCGGCAAGGCGGCCGTATTTCTCGGCGAGGCGAACCGCAAGGCCCGGTTTCTGGAGACTCGAGCCGCTGTCCTCCATCTGGCGACCCACGCCGCCGCCGACGTCGAGAATCCGGACGCGTCGCGCGTGAGCTTTTCCGGCGGCGACGCGCTCTACCTGCGCGAAGTGTACCGTCTCCGGCTGGAAGACTCGTTTCTGGTGACGCTCGCTGCCTGCGAGACCGAGCGCGGCCCCAATGCGGGCGGAGAGGGGGTTCGCGGATTCAGCCAGGCGTTCCTGGCCGCGGGAGCCCGCAGCGTGGTCTCGAGCCTTCGCCGCGTGGACGATCGAGCCACCGCCGCGCTGATGAAGCAGTTCTACTACCGTCTGGCAACCGGACGCTCCAAGGCGGAGGCCCTGCGTGAGGCCAAATTGACACTGCTTCATGCCGGGGGTGCGTGGGCGGACGCGCGCTACTGGTCCCCGTTCGTTCTGCTGGGCGACGGCGCCGGACGGCTGCCGCGGCGCGTCACCTGGCTCCAGCTCATCGCGGCCTCCGGGGCGGTCCTGTTTGGCTTGGCGTACGCCGCCGGGGCCCTGCTTCGCCGCCTGTGAGCCCTTTTCCCGCACGATCGCGCGTATGAGTTTGGACCCCGCCGAAACTATGGCGGCTGGAATGCATCTGATCGAGTGATGGATATCGTAGTTTGAGTGATGGATACCGTAGTTTGGTAGAGTACAAGGAGTGGGTGGGAGACCGATCCTGTCCCCGTCCGCCACTCCAGTAAGGACCATTTTTGAACCGCATCGCCTCTGCGCTGATCCTTGCCGCTTTGTCCGCCAACGCCGCTCCCGGCGTAAAAGACGAAGGAACCACGTTCCTCAACCAGTACCTGGAAGCCACGCGCGCCCAAAAAGAGAAGCAGCAAGCCGTGGCCATGGACGTGGACATCCAGGCTTCCATTCCCTCGCTGAAGAAGAAGGGACGGTTCCAGGCGCTGCGTCAGGTCACCCGGCTGGGAGCCATCACCTATCGCGCTATCACCTTTCAAGGCGACAATACTGTCAAGAAAGACGTCATCGCGCGCTACCTCCAGGCGGAGAAGGAAGCCACCGAAAAGAGCGGCCAGTCGCTCGGCATCACGCCCGAGAACTACAAGTTCGACTATTACGGCGAGTATGGTGAGGACCCTTGGCGCCTGCACCTGTTCGAGGTGATTCCGCGCAGCAAACGCCCGGGCCTGTTCCGCGGGTGGATCTGGATCGAGGCCACCACCGGGCTTCCGGTCCGCGAGCAGGGCGAGTTCGTCAAGAGCCCGTCATTATTTATTCGCAAGATCGCCTTTGTGCGTGACTACGCGATTCGGGACGGCATCGCCTACCTCACCAGCATCGACTCGACGGTCCAAACCCGGATCATCGGCCCCGCTAACGTCCTGGTGCGGTATTCGAACCATCGCCCGGCCACCGAAAGCGAGGCAGCAGTGGCGGCGCAGGAAACCGCCGAGCGCTAAGCCGGAGATCGGGTGCGCGACACAAAAGTGGAGCTGCTGGGCCGGTCCGCTACTGAGCCGCGAGGGTGAGCGAGCGGTGGAGTGGATTTCATGGCACGTCACCCAAGAAGACCGCCATCGGCTCACCTTGCTCTTCAATCACAGAGCGAATCGCCTCACGAACATCCTGATCCTTCCACAGCCATCTCGTGCTTCCGTGGCGTGCCCATCGTCTCCGGCCCGGTTTCTCAGGTTCAAGCCCGTTGAGGGCCCTGCTGGCATACGCCTTTCGGTCATTCCTCCCTTTTCCGGCGGGACTTCCGCCTCGACGATGACAGGTACGTGATTGCTCCGCACATGGGCAGCTAACAGAATCCACTTGCGATGTGAGCAGACCGCAACGAGCGCCTGAAGTACTGTCGCACGGCTCTCGCGGTCGATCACATAGGCTTGTTGATCCATGCTGCGACGTTCCGCGTCGGCGCGCTATGGATTCGCTTCCACCAATCGGCCTCCAAACAGATTGTGACTACGCTCAGATTTCGTCGACGTGCCTGCGTTCCCACGAATCTACCGCGTTCATGTCGCGCACCCCCGGAGATCACGCCGCTGGCGCGCCCCGGGCTCCAGCGACTATGATATCTGTGGAACCATTCCGATGAAGCTATCCCGAAGAACGCTGTTGCGTGGAATCGGCTTGGGCGGCTCGGCAGTCCGCGTTGGCCTTCCGCCGCTGGCGGCGATGTTCAATGGCAGCGGGACGGCGTATGCGGCGGACAGGGCGCCGGCAGCCGTCGAATCGCGCTTTGTGTTGTGGTTCAACGGCAACGGCATCCCGGAGCGATATTGGATTCCCGCCGAGACGGGCGAAGGCTTCGAGATGACGCCCTGCCTGGCGCCGCTAGAGCCGTTCCGCGACGACATTCACGTTCTGACGGGGCTCGACAATCCGGCGGCGCGCAATCCGGGCCCGGGCAACGATCATCATCGTTCGATGAGCGCGCTGGTGTCGGGAACGTCGTTCACGGGACGCGGAGCGGGCGGTCCGTCGATCGACCAGATCCTCGCGGCGAAGCTCGGGAGCGAGACGCGATTCCGGTCCTTACAGATCGGCGTCTGCCAGGAGTCCCACGGCGAGAGTATCCACAACAATCTGAGTTGGGCCGGTTATGACCGGTCATTACCTCCCGAAGTAATTCCGCACAACCTGTTCTCGCGGCTCTTCGGCGCGCGCGAGATGTCGTGGATCGACCGCAAGCGCAGCGTCCTCGACGCCGTCCGGGATTCCGCGCGGCAGCTTCGCGGCGATCTTGGTGTGGAAGACCGGCGGCGCCTGGACGAGCATCTGACATCCATCCGCGAGTTGGAACGATCGATCGCCAGCCTGCCGCCGGAATACAGCCGCGCGCAGGAACCGGCCGAAGGCGGCGATATGAAGGACTATCCCCGTATCGCGAAATTACAGAGTGACTTACTGGTGCATGCCTTCGCGTCGGGACAAACGCGGGTGGCATCTTATATGTTGACCAAGTGCCAGAGCCTGGCGCGATTCCCGTGGCTGGGTTACACAAACCGGCGTCATCACGACTATACGCATCAACGCGCCGACAGTCCCGAGGGTCAACGGATCTTACGCGACATCTGCCGGTGGCACGTGGAGGAGTTCGCGTACTTCCTGGCGAAGCTGAAGTCCATCCCGGAAGGGGAGGCGACCCTGCTCGACCGCTGCTGCATCCTCTATGTGCACGAGCACGCCGAAGCGAATGACCATAAGAATAATGGGCTTTCGGCGATTCTCGCGGGCCACGCGGGCGGGCTGAAGACGGGTCTCCACACGGAGGTGACCGGTACCATCGGAGACGTGTACCTGACGCTGGCCGATGAGGTGCTGCGGCAGCCGCTCGGTGCGTTTCCCACCGGGGACAAAAAGCTGCCGTCGATCGTGTAGTTCGGGGTTCTCCGAAACTGATAACGTCACTTACTATCTTTTCCAATCAGGTACACTGGCCGAAGCACAGCGATGCCCATCCGAGACGGCACGAAGCTAGGGCCATACGCGATACTGTCCGCCATCGGCGCTGGCGGAATGGGCGAAGTCTACCGCGTGCGCGACAGCCGTCTGAATCGCACGATCGCGGTCAAAGTGCTGGCCCCAAACCTCTCGAGGTATTCCATCACCAAGCTGTCGATACCATCTTGAGTGCCGATGTCGTAAGCCGGACAGATATGCGGGTGACTGAGCGCGGCTGCAGCGCGCGCTTCGCGCTCGAAACGCTGACGGTATGCGGAACAGCTCGAGGGCCGGGAAGACGCCCGCACAGATATCTTCGCATTCGGCCTGATCCTCTACGAGATGATCGGCGGAAAGCGGTCCTTCGAAGCCCGCAGTCAGGCGACGGTCATTTCCAACATGATGGCGAGCGATGCTCCACCGCATACGTCTCTTAGCCGTCAGGCGCCGGCGGTCGCATGCTGTGGACCAACCCCTCGATAGCCTGGAGGCCAGCCGCTTCCGGGCACCGACAACGCCGTGCTTCCATTCTGGTCACCGGACAGCCGCTCGATAGCATTCGATGCGGAAGCGGAAAAACAGCTCAAGCGAATGGCCGTCTCAGGACGGACGATGGATAACCTATTCGTGCTACGAATCCGGCCGTTGGAAGTTGGAAGATACACGTCGCCGCGTTCCCGTCTTTCAGCAGCCGCCGCAGGTGTCGAACGCGGGCGGGATGGCGCGGCTATACCAACCCGTGGACGAGAACAACCAGCCCTACTATGTCGTAGCGAATTGGACGTCTTTGCTGAAGCGCCAGTAACTGGATCCGTGGCGTTTGTGTCCTCGGCGCGGGCGGGAGGGTAGCGTCGCGGCTATCGCTGCCCGGCTTGGCGGAAGCGCCGCATCTCCTCACGGTCGACGAAACCATCGGAGTTGGCGTCGATGAGGGGGAAGCGCTGACGCATGGGCGGCGGAACTTCTTCGGCACTGAGCTTGCCGTCGCCGTCGCGATCAAAGCGGGAGAATGGATCGCTGCCGGGTCCGGGTCGGCCTTGTCCACCGGCGGGCCGCTGCTGGGTGCGGCCGCCGTCGCGATCCGGCGTCCAATGAACGAGATACTCCTGCGTCACGGCCTTGCAGAAGGTGTCGGTGCAGGCATAGTAGCGGAACTTCAGGGTGGCCGATGGGCGGGATTCACCAAGTTCCACGGTGGCGAGGAACTCGCGCGGGTCGGCATCGGCCTCGGCGGCGACCTTCGGGCCGGTGGCTTTGGCCGGCGCGATGGAGGCGCCCTCGGTGGGCATCCACTCATACTCCACCGGCGCGACGAGGTTGTTCCAGTGGACGCCATACAACGGATCGAGGTGGAAGCCGAGGTAGAGCCGGCCTTTGCCGTCGCGGAGGAGGGCGCGGTCGGCCTCGGCGCGCAGTTTTACGTAGAACGGCGAATTTGTTTTGTCGAGTTGCGGCTCGATGAGGAGCGCGCGGAACTGCTGGGCGCGGTCTGGCAGGTCCAGCCGCGGCACGATGCCGGTGGGGGCGTGCCGGGGTCGCTCCGCGAGCTTCACCCCGAGTTCTTCGACCTGCGTGACCCGTTCGGAGGGCCCGGCGAGGCGCGCCAGATCGGCGCGGAGTTCGTCCGGATCGCTCCACGCACGGCGCTCGGCGACCTTGCCTTCGGGGTCGATGATGTACTCCATATTCGGCGAGTCCCCGAGGGCGTGCTTCAAGCCGTTGGCCATGGTGTCGGTGAGCCACGGAATTGCGGTGGGGATCACACGGCGCGCCTCCTTGACATGCATGAGGCGCTCTTCGAGCGTCACCGGACCGACGTAGCCGTCGAGTTCCGGATGCGCGAGCGCCTTGTAGAGGTAGTAGAAACGCACACCCTTGGGCGCGTAATCACGATGGACCGTCTCCAGACCGGGGACGTTGCGCAGAAACGGCGGTCAAGTAAGGCACCCGGTAATGAGGACCGAGTAGCTGCCTACGAGCTGACGCGTGTGGAAGGGTTTACCGTCGCCGTCGTAGAGGGCGAGTTTCGGGAAAGGCGCCCCTACGGCGACTGCGTTCTGTTCGAACCGGCGGGTCTGCTGCTCGCGCGGCGACTCCTGAGCGAGCGCGGCGGCCGCACCAACCGCCAGCAGCACCCGAACGCAGTTCATGACGCAAGTGTACATCGCTCGCGGGGCCGATGCACCGCAGCCGAAGCCATGGGACGGGGCGCTACTATGATGGAAAGCGATCATGACACGGAACGACAACAGACGCCGGCAAGGTGGGCTTTCCACCGGGGCGCGAACCGCGCTCCTGACGGCCGGCCTCATCGCGGCGCTCGGCGGCGTTCCGGCCCAAGCCGCCGAACCCGGCGCAAGCACACTTTCGGCTTATGACGCCTATCTGAACAAGGCGATCGCGGCGCTCGATTCCGGCGTGGCGCGCAAGGACATCCTCTGGGCGAACGATTCCCCGCAACGGCTGGGCCGGCTCCAGGCCGGCGAGGTGATCGCGGAACCCTGGGGAGCCGAACCCATCGTCGCCATAGACGGCGGCGAGATCAGCGACGTGATCGGCGCGGTGATGATTCCCGGCAAGTCGCTGGATCAGGTGCTGGCGCTGATGCAGGACTACAATTCCTACGCCAAGACATTCGCTCCCGAGATCGCGGCCTCCAAGCTCCTGGCCCGGGAAGGCGACCGGTTCCAGGTGGCGGTGAAACTGGTGAAGAAGATCGTGATCGCCATCGGTTTTCAATTGGAGCAGACGACGAACTTCACCAAGGTCAGCCCCACGCAATGGCAGTCCCGCGGCCACTCCACCAGGCTCACGGAGCTGAAGGGCGTCGGCACGGCCGCCGAAGCGGAGCTCAGCGCCGCGGAGAATCACGGCTACCTATGGAGGGCGTTCACGTTGGACAACTTCGAGCAGGTGGACGGCGGCGTGATCGTGGAGTCCAGAACGGTTTCGCTGAGCGCGCCGCTACCGCCCGCTCTGCGGTGGATGGCGTCGACGTTGGGTAAGCTGCCGCAACAGTCGATGACCAACAAGCTCGAAGCGGTGCGAAAGGCGTTGCGGCCCTGAAGGCGACAATGATGCATTTCGGCCTGAGGGTGTCTTTGTTAATCGCCGCTGCGTGGGGCAGTCTGGCCGCGCAGAGACCGTTCTCGGTGCAGATCCCGGTTCCCAAGCAGCACCACGACACCTACGATGCCGACGCCGCGGCGCTCGAGGTGATGCAAAAGGTGATGGCGAAGCTGGACCCGCAGACCCAGGAGTTGGTCATGGGCTTGATGGCGTCCGGTGCGACGCCAGGCGCTCTGCCGCCGATCGAGCCGGACCAGATGGTGGCGATGATCGATCAGTTCGGCCTCCGCGCGCACAAACAGGAGTTGATCGAGCTCTTCATTCACAAGTCCCAGATTCTCGATTTGGTTCCGCCCGAACACCGCCCATTGATCCTGCCGATATTCCATGACAGCCTGCTCGCCTTCATCGACGGCCTTTCCGACGACCGTCTCGCCGATCGCGTCTCGGCGATGATGAAGCTGGGCCCAAACGCCACCCGCGGCGAGAAGATACTGGTTCTGCTTTCGAAGATCCCGACGCTGCAGAAGCTGGGGCAGATCGTCGCACGTATCGAAGGCATTCCGCCGGACGTTTCGCAGGCGCTGCAGAGCCTGGAAAGCGGCATCCACACGATGACGGCCGAAGAGTTGACCGGCGTGATCGGCGGGCTGCTCGGTGAGGAAAAGATCCAACGATACCAGGTCCGGTTCGCGGACAAGGTGCTGGCGGAGGCGAGTGTGGGGGCGGTGATCCGCGCCACCATCGTCGAGCCGGGCTCATCCGCGCGTCAGGAAGTGGTGGCCAAGCTGATCAAGCCTTATGTGCTGGCCGGGGTGCCTCGGGAGATGGCCATCATCGACGGGCTACTCGAAGTGGTGCAGGAGCACGGCGAGTTCTATCAGGTGGGCGGGATGCCGCTGAAGGATCTGTTCGCGGACCTGAAAGCGAAGTTGGCCGACGAACTGCGCGTGGCCAAGGAACAGGAGCATTTGGTCCGGGCCGCCGAGTACTACCGCGGGCATCGGCTCGTGAAGGTGCCGAAGTTTTTTTCGGGGCTTTCCAACCAGAGCGTTACGTTCATGGAGTTCCTGCGCGGTGAAAAGATTACGGACTCCTTCAAGGGCGACGCCAAGCGCCGGGCGGAGCTGGCGAGACGCCTGCTGCGGGTGATGAAGTTCGAGACTCTGTTTTCAGAGCCCTCGACCGCGCTTTTCCATGGCGATCCGCACGCCGGCAATGTCATGCACATCACCAACGATGCCAGTGAGCCCTACAAAATCGGTCTTCTCGATTGGGGACTGATGGGAGAATTCGAGCGTCCGCAGCGGCTGCAGATGGTCCAGCTATCGATGGCGCTGGATCACAAGAGCCGGAAGAAGATCCGGAGCAACGTTGGCGGGTTGCTCAAGGACGGCTTGCCCCGGGACGCCGTGCGGAGAGCGGATGTGTTCCGGCTGGCCGACGAGGCGCTCCAAGCCAAGGGCACCACCGCGGAGGTGTACGCGAAGCTCGTGGAGCAACTCGCGCGGCACGGCTTTCTGCTCGACGGCGACTTCGCGCTTTTCATCAAAAGCCAACTGACTCTGGACGGGATCTACCGGGAACTCGACCCCACGCTCGATCCGGATGAGTACCTCAAGAAGATGGCCAGCCGCCAGGTCCGCAGGGAACTGCCCAAACGGCTGCTGCTGTTCCCGGCTCTCGGCTATCGGGGTTACCGCAGCATGCTGTCGAACGGGGAGGTCTTCTTCGGGGCTTTTCACTAGCCGGGGAACAGATCCGCGCGCCGGGCGGGGATCAATCCACCGGGACGCGATCGCCGCGAGCAGCCGTTCCGGTCTCCTTCTGCATCTGGCTGATTCTTTCGTCGAGAAGAGTACGCAAACCCTGAAGAAGCTCCAGGCGCGCCCGGTCGAGATGCTTTCGCACTTCCGGCGAGGGTCCGAACTGGCGCAGCAAATCGGCGCCGATGCGGCTCATGGCCGGCCCCGCGCCCGCGCAGACACATTCACCGTGGCCGCACGGGCTGCCGTCGCCGGCCGGGGGTGTGGTGTCGTCGGGGAAAGTCGTATTCATGCAGCCTCCTCTTGCAGTTCCACTACCAGGATATTGTTTTCCAGACGGGCGCGGACGGGCTTGAGGGCGGACATGGACGTCGGCAACCCGATGTGCCGCCGCAGCGTGCCGACCTCCACTACCAGTTCGTCGCCCTTCTTGAACAGCCCGATCTCCCCCTTCGCGGCAAACGGGAGCAGCAGATGAACCTCATGGCCATTGCCGGTTTTTACGAATTGATAGGGCCTGGTGGTGCGTGTGACGGCGGCCGGGTCCGCGCCTTCCGGATACAGCAGAGCGCCGAGGCGCCGCAGGCGCTCGATGCCCAGCACTTCTTGCGGAAAAAGCGGCACACGGCAGATGGGGACGGGGTCGAAATAAGCGGCGATCTCTTCGAGCGAACGTTGCTGGGAAGCCCGCAGGTCCACGAAGAAGGCGTCTTGAATCGACTCCGGGAGAAGCCGGTTCACGATGACCTGATCCACGGTCAGCCCGTAGAGGGAGAAATAAACGAAGGCGCGTTCGGTCTCACGGACCACCATCTTTTCGGCGTTGGTTACCAGACGCACGCTGGTCAGTTGGGGGTCTTCGAGCAGGCCATCGATGCCTTCGATCTTTTCGTACAGATCGCGAATGTTAGAAAAGTACGAGTCCGACGGAAGCTCCACCGGCGAGAGCCGGTTGGCCACCGGGCGGATGGCTTTGAGAACTCCGCGCTGTATGGGGAAGATATGCCGCATATACCAGTCGAAAGTGGTGGGCATCGAGATGAAACGGAGGGATTCCGCGGTGGGCGCGCAATCGAGGATCACCGCGTCGTAGCGGCTGCCTCGCCGGTACTGGTTGACGTACATCATGGCCGAGAGCTCCTCCATCCCCGGGAGGATGGCCATCTCTTCGGCTTCCACATCGTTGAGACCGGAGCTACGGAGCACGGTGGTCATGTAGGCCGAAATCTCTTTCCAATGGCGCTTGATCTCGCGCTGGATGTTCACTTCCTGGATGTCGAGATTGGGGGTGACGGTGAATGGGTCCGACGTCGCTGAATGAAACAGACCGCCCACGCCGAGATCGAAGACGTCCGCGAGCGAGTGCGCGGGGTCGACACTCATGATCAGGGTGCGGCGGCCGGACTCGGCAAGCCGCAGGCCGGTTGCGGCGGCGAGGCTGGTCTTGCCGACGCCCCCCTTGCCGGAGAACAGAATGATTCGCATGCCGTAACTTTTACTGTACAGCCAAGGGTATCCGGATCCGCGCCGATCCCCGGGACCCTCGGCCCGGTCACGGAACGGTCAAAGTGACGGTGACCTCGCGCGGCGATGCGGTTACGCCGGGGCTCGCGATGGACACCTTCCCGGTGTATGTCCCGGGAGCGAGGCCGGCCGTGGAGACCGAGACGGTGACCTCGGGCGCCTCGATCGATCGCGGAGCGGCTGCGTAGACACCGGCGCCGGCGATATCGCGGTTGGAGCCGAATCCGGGCCCGCCCGCCGCCACGTATCCGTTGCTCGCGCCATTGGCGGCGGCGGCCACCCAGAACGAGTACAGACGGCCGTTGGTGATGTAGAAGCGAATCTTGACGGCCTGTCCGGCGAGCGAAGAAAGGTCCGATCCGCCCGTCCAGGTGACTTGACGCATGGTGCTGTTAGTGGTGATCACGTTGCAGTTGGCCCGGGAGAAGGCGGGGATGACCACACCGTTACTATCGACGATCTCGGCCTCCAGCGCGCCGGCGGGCGCATCCACGTTGACGAACAGGTAACGTCCCGTGAACGAGACCGGCCGCGTGGTAACGGTCCCTTCCACGCCCCCGGCATCCAGGGAGACGAAGCCGTCGCGGCGCATCTTCGCCAGGCCGGTGGCCATGTAGCCGTCGTCGGAATGGAGATGGTCGCGGCCGGAGAAGTAGAACCACAACTCGTCTCCCACCACAAGGAAACCGCCGCCCACCGACTGTGTGTTCCCGCGGTTCCACGTGCCCTCGGCGTTCGAGGCGGCAATGAAGGCGCGGCCCTGGCCGGCGCCGCGGAACGGACGCCACCACTGATAACCATCGCGGCTGAAGCCCTCTCCAATCTCGACGATGTCGGGGCCCGGCCCGTTACGGTCGTAGGAATAGAACCACGAGAAGAGGCCGACCATCAGGCTCTCGTAGGGGGTGGCGTCAAGGTTGTAGAGCTCGGGTAGGGCCGAGTTCGGGTTTCCGTCAAAGGTGGGATCGCGGACATCGGGTCCGGTCCAGAAGTTACTTTCCGGACTCACCGAATTAGGCGTCCAGCTTAGGAAGTCCGATGTCTCGCTGTAGAGGCGGAGCCGGGTGAAGTAGGAGATGCGGCCGGTTTCCGCGGGAACGGTGGCGCGGATGCGGACGCTATCGGTGAAGACGCCGAGGAATGGATTGCGAAACGCCGTCGTGCGGTCGGAAGTGTTCGGCGCCGAGGGCGTGTGCTCGGTCCACGTGCGGCCATCGGGCGAAAAGTAGACGCGCAGGTGGGGCGGCGGATAGTAAGCGAACGCCTTCCAGCGGCGCGCGGGATTGGTTTCGTCCTGATCGAGCCACACCAGGGCCGAGTCCCGGCCGCTGCCGATATTGAGCACCGGTTGGCCGGGAGCAAGCCATGTGGTGCCGTCGAGCGATTCGATCAGATAGACCTGGTAGCCGGATGCGCCGAAATAGAAGACCTTGAACTTGTTGTCGGCGGGGTCAAACCAGACGCCATCGGAGAAGGGCATCCGGATCGTGTAGCGGTCCCCGGCTTGTGGCGCGAGAATCGGGTTCGTGTTGATCATCCTGGGCACGTGGCGCGTTCGTACGAGCGTGGTGGACTCGATGAGGAAGTCGTCGACGAACAACTGCCGGCCGATATCGATCGGGATCACCGCCGGTGGGCTGGCCAGATACGAGGGCACCGTGTACGCCTGCGATGCCGATCGCACCGGCGGCCATTGCGGTGGGAGCGCGATGCCGTTGTGCAGCACTTGACCGCCGCCGGAGGTAGGGAGCGTGGTGGGAACGCCAGTGACCGGCAGCGGCGTGAGGCCGGTGTTGACCGGCAGCGCCGATTGCGCCGATCCGGCCGCGGGCGTCGCCGAGAGCCAGGGCTGATCGGTGGAGACGGGCTTGGTCCAGGTGAGCGCGCTTCCTCCGGTATTGGCGACGACGACCTCTGTGGCGTGGGCGCGGCGCCCGCGAATGATAAGGAACTGCGCGAGACGGAAAGCGCCGCCGGTGCTGGCGCGAGCATCAGCCCGATCGCCGTGGACTGGGTGGTTTCGCCATAAGCAACATTCACTTTGCCCGCGTACGCTCCTGCCGCCAATCCGCTGAGGTTCACGGAAACGGATGCGATCGCCGATCCGGCGCCACTGGCGGGTGTAACGGTCACCCAGGGCTGCGCGGTTCGCGACCCAGGCGATGCCGGACGGGGCTTGAATGGCCATCGCCTGTGCCGTTGGGGCAGCCCCTGCTTCGACGCCGCTAAAGTTCAGGGTGGTGGTAACGCCGAGCACGGTCAGCGTCACCGGGATCACCGTGGGCGAGCCCGTCGCGCCCAGTGCGTTGACGGTGACGGTGGAGGTGTAGGTAGCCGGCGCCAGACCCGCCGTTACTGCAGTGACACTGATCGTGCCGGGGCCGGTTCCCGATAGCGGTGTCACCGAGAGCCAGGGGTCCGCGATCGCCACACTCCAGTTCAACGCGCCGCCGGTGGGATTGGTGATGGCCAGCAGTTGCGGCGCCGGATTGGGTCCGCCCGCGACCGCGGCCAGGGGGACGCTGGTGGGCGTGATCGAGAGTGTAGGCGGCGGGTCAGCAAGAGTGAGCGTGACCGCGATGACCTGCGGCGGACCCACCGACGGCGTGACAGTGACCTGTCCGTTGAGCGTCCCCGCCGTGAGGCCGGTCAGATTGACGCTCGCGGTAACAGTGGAAGGCGCAGTCCCGCTGGCGGTCGACAGCGTCAGCCACGGCTGATTGGATGCAGCCGTCCAGGTGAGTGTTCCGCCGCCGGTGTTGGTGAGAGCGATGGTTCGGTTGGCGGGATTGGAGCCGCCGGCGGTTCCGGTGAAGGTCAGCGTAGACGGCGCGACGTTTAACGCGGGCGGAGGATCGGTGAGAGTCAGCGTGACGGCTATGGTTTGCGGCGAACCCGCTGATGGCGTCACCGTGACCTGTCCATTGAGCGTTCCCGTCGTCAGGCCGGTCAGGCTGACGCTCGCGGTAACCGTGGAAGGCGCAGTCCCGCTGGCCGTCGACAGCGTCAGCCACGGCTGATTGGACGCAGCCGTCCAGGTGAGCGTCCCACCCTGGTGTTGGCGATGGCGATGCTCTGCCCAGCCGGATTCGCGCCGCCGGTCACGCCGGTGAACGTGAGCACCGATGGAGACGCACTCACCCGAGGCGGGTCAGTCAGCGTCAGCGTGACCGCGATGACCTGCGGCGGACCCACCGACGGCGTGACGGTGACCTGTCCGTTGATGTCCCCGCCGAGGCCGGTCAGATTGACGCTCGCCGTAACAGGGGAAGGCGCAGTCCCGCTGGCGGTGGAAAGCGTCAGCCAGCGGCCGACTGGACGCCGCCGTCCAGGTGAGCGCCCCGCCCCCGGTGTTGGTGATAGCAATGTCCTGACCAGCCGGATTCGCGCCGCCAGTCACCCCGGTGAAGGTCAGGGTAGACGGCGCGACGTTCGAACGCGGGCGGAGGATCGGCGTGAGGGTCAGCGTGACGGCTATGGTTTGCGGCGAACCCACCGGATGGCGTGACCGTGACCTGTCCATTGAGCGTTCCCGCCGTGAACTGGTCAGGCTGACGCCTGCGGTAACCGTGGAAGGCGCAGTCCCGCTGGCGGTGGAAAGCGTCAGCCACGGCTGATTGACGCAGCCGTCCAGGTGAGCGTCCCACCCCGGTGTTGGCGATGATGGCAATGCTCGCCCAGCCGGATTCGCGCCGCCGGTCACGCCGGTGAACGTGAGCACTGATGGAGACGCACTCAATTGAGGCGTGGTCAGAGTAAGGCGTGACGCTGGACGACCTGCGGCGGGCCCACAGACGGTGTGACAGTGATTCGTCCATTGAGCGTCCCTGCTCGTGAGGCCGGTCAGATTGCAGACGCTCGCCGTAACCGTGGAAGGCAGTCCCGCTGGCGGTCGACAGAGTCAGCCACGGCTGATTGGATGCAGCCGTCCAGGTGAGCGTCCCGCCCCCGGTGTTGGCGATAGCAATGTCCTGACCAGCCGGATTCGTGCCGCCGGTGACTCCCGTGAAAATGAGCACCGATGGAGTCGCACTCAATTGCGGTGGGTCAGTCAGAGTAAGCGTGACGGCGATGACCTGCGGCGGACCCACCGACGGCGTGACGGTGATCTGTCCCGTGAGCGAACCGGTGGAGAGTCCGGTCAGGCTGACGCTCGCGGTAACCGTGGAAGGCGCAGTCCCGCTGGCGGTCGACAGCGTGAGCCAAGGCTGATTGGACGCCGCCGTCCAGGAGAGCGTCCCGCCCCCGGTGTTGGCGATGGCAATGCTCTGCCCAGCCGGATTCGCGCCACCGGTCACGCCGGTGAAAGTGAGCACCGATGGAGTCGCAGACTCGAAGCTGCGGTGGGTCAGTCAGAGTAAGCGTGACGGCGATGACCTGCGGCGGACCCACCGACGGCGTGACGGTGACCTGTCCGTTGAGCGTTCCCGCCGTGAGGCCGGTCAGATTGACGTCGCCGCAACCGTGGAAGGCGCAGTCCCGCTGGCGGTCACAGAGTCAGCCACGGCTGATTGGACGCAGCCGTCCAGGTGAGCGTCCCGCCCCCGGTGTTGGCGATGGCAATGTTCGCCCAGCCGGATCTTCGCACCGCCGGTCACGCTGGCAGAAATGAGCACCGATGGAGACGCACTCAATTGCGGTGGGTCAGTCAGCGTCAGCGTGACAGCGACGACCTGCGGCGGGCCCACAGACGGCGTGACAGTGACCTGTCCGTTGAGCGTTCCTGCCGTCAGGCCGGTCAGATTGACGCTCGCCGTAACCGTGGAAGGCGCAGTCCCGCTGGCGGTCGACAGCGTCAGCCACGGCTGATTGGACGCGGCAGTCCAGGTGAGCGTCCCGCCCCCGGTGTTGGCGATGGCAATGCTCTGCCCAGCCGGATTCGCACCGCCGGTCACGCCGGTGAAAGTGAGCACCGATGGAGACGCACTCAATTGCGGTGGGTCAGTCAGCGTCAGCGTGACAGCGACGACCTGCGGCGGGCCCACAGACGGCGTGACAGTGACCTGTCCGTTGAGCGTTCCTGCCGTGAGGCCGGTCAGATTGACGCTCGCCGTAACCGTGGAAGGCGCAGTCCCGCTGGCGGTCGACAGCGTGAGCCAAGGCTGATTGGACGCGGCCGTCCAGGTGAGCGTCCCGCCCCCGGTGTTGGTGATGGCAATGCTCTGCCCAGCCGGATTCGCGCCGCCTGCTACCCGGTGAAGGTCAGGGTAGACGGCGCGATGCTTAACGCGGGCGGAGGATCGGTGAGGGTCAGCGTGACGGCGATGGCTTGCGGCGAACCCGCTGATGGCGTCACCGCGACCTGTCCATTGAGCGTTCCCGCTGTGAGTCCGGTCAGATTGACGCTCGCGGGTAACCGTGGAAGGCGCAGTCCCGCTGGCCGTGGAGAGGGTGAGCCAAGGCTGATTGGACGCGGCCGTCCAGGTGAGCGTCCCGCCCCCGGTGTTGGTGATGGCAATGCTCTGCCCAGCCGGATTCGCGCCGCCGGTCACCCCGGTGAAGGTCAGGGTAGACGGCGCGATGTTTAACGCGGGCGGAGGATCGGTGAGGGTCAGCGTGACGGCGATGGCTTGCGGCGAACCCGCTGATGGCGTCACCGTGACCTGTCCATTGAGCGTTCCCGCTGTGAGTCCGGTCAGATTGACGCTCGCGGTAACCGTGGAAGGCGCAGTCCCGCTGGCCGTCGACAGAGTCAGCCACGGCTGATTGGACGCAGCCGTCCAGGTGAGCGTCCCGCCCCCGGTGTTGGTGATGGCAATGCTCTGCCCAGCCGGATTCGCGCCGCCGGTCGCGCCGGTGAACGTGAGCACCGATGGAGACGCACTCAATTGCGGCGGGTCAGTAAGAGTAAGCGTGACGGCGATGACCTGCGGCGGACCCACCGACGGCGTGACGGTGATCTGTCCCGTGAGCGAACCGGTGGAGAGTCCGGTCAGGCTGACGCTCGCGGTAACCGTGGAAGGCGCAGTCCCGCTGGCGGTCGACAGCGTGAGCCAAGGCTGATTGGACGCCGCCGTCCAGGAGAGCGTCCCGCCCCCGGTGTTGGCGATGGCAATGCTCTGCCCAGCCGGATTCGCGCCGCCTGTCACCCCGGTGAAGGTCAGGGTTGACGGTGCGACATTCAGTATGGGCGGCGGCGCGGCCAAATTCAACGTCACAGCGACCAGCTGCGGCGGACCCACAGACGGCGTCACCGTAATTTGTGCGGTCAGGACGCCCGCGGCGAGCCCAGTGAGGTTGATTCCCGCGGTGATCGCCGATGGCGCAGTCCCGCTCGTGGCTGACAGAGTCAGCCAAGGCTGACTGGAGGTCGCGCTCCAGGTGAGCGAGCCACCGCCCGTGTTGGCGACGGCAATGCTTTGACCGGCCGGATTCGCGCCCCCCGCCGTCGCCGCAAACGTCAGCGCCGCCGGAGAAACGCCCAGCACAGCCGGCGGCGCGGCCTCGATCTCGATGGCAGCAATGCTGGCCAAATCCACATATTCCGGAAATCGATGACGACGAAGCCCCCGCTGACAGTGACCGGGAAGCTCTTGGCGAGCGGCCGCAGCCGCGGCGCTTGCGACAGGATATCGAACGCGGGCAGCACCAAATCCCCATTGCCGGGACATTGTCACGCGCTGCCCAGGAGCCGTCTTGCGCAACTCCGCAAAGTGCAGCGTCACCACATAGCTGCCGTTGGAAACCGGGATATGGTACGACAGGCCCGCCCCGCCTGGAAGCGACACACGCGCGCTCGAGTACACCGGACTCCACGCCGGCGCGTAGACGGCCACATAGTCGATGTACCCTTGCGTCCAGTACTGATCCACCGCCCAGCTCTTGCCGCCCGTGTCGGTGTATAGGCTGCTCCAGCCGCCGCAGTTCAGGCGTAGCGCGCTCTGCGATTGCGTGGTCACCGTGAGAGTTACAGCCACCGTCCGTGGCGAACCCTGCGCTCCCGCCGCCGTCACCGTCACCACGCCCGAATAGCTGCCAGCGGCCAGGCCGGCCCCGTTCACACTCACCGCGACGCTGCCCGGCAAGGTCCGCGGACCCGCACCCACAATCAACCAGCTTTGGTTGGACGCCGCGTCCCAGGTGAAGCTGCCGCCTCCCGTGTTGCTGACATCGATCGCTTTCGACGCCGGGTTCGCCCCGCCGGTCACCATCGTGAACGTGAGCGAGGAAGGCGACACCAATAGCGCCGGTCCGCCCTGCACCGTCAACTGAACCGGGATCGACTTCGGCGACCCCTGCGCACCCGCCGCCGTCACCGTCACCACGCCCGCGTAGCCGCCCGCGGCCAACCCCGTCGGATTCGCCGTCACCGTAATCGATCCCGTCCCGCTACCCGAACCCGGCGCCACCGCGAGCCACGCCTGATTGCCGGTCGCTGTCCAGTTCAAGGTTCCACCGCCCGTGTTGGCGACGCTCACCGTCTGTGAAACCGGGGTTGTGCTTCCCTCCGGGACAGTGAACGTGATGGGTGTCGTCACCACCGAGAGCACTGGCGGAGCGGGAACCACCTCCAAAGAAATCCCCACCGCCACCGGAGAGCCGGTCACCCCCGCCGCTGTCACCGTCACCGTTCCGGTATAGCTGCCGAGAGCCAGTCCGGCCGCGTTCACGCCGGCGTTGAGAGTATGCGGCGCGGTTCCGCTGGTCGACGACAACGAGATCCAGGGTGCGTTCGCTGTTGCGGTCCAGTTGAGAGTCCCACCGCCGGTATTGGTGATTGAGATGGGCTGCGTCGCCGGCGCCGATCCCGCTTGTGTAGCCGTGAAGGTGAGCGTCGCAGGCGCGGCGCTCAGCACAGGCGGTGCCTGCAGATTGAGCGTCACGGGGATGGTTTGCGGCGATCCGCCGGCGCCTGCGGCGGTCACGGTGAGGTTCGCGGTATGAACGCCGGGTGCCAGCGCCGCCGAGGCAGAGACCTGAATTGTGGCCGCGCCCGATCCCGACCCCGGCGACGCCGTCAGCCAGGTAGCGCTCGACGTCGCGGTCCACCCGAGAGTGCCAATGCCGTTTGCGACCTGCAACGTTTGCGGCGCAATCGCCGCACCGCCGGCTACACCCGAGAACGTCAGGCTGGCCGGAGCAACGCTGAGCACAGGACCCGCGGGTGGCTCGATCTCGATGGCAGCAATGCTGGCTAGATCCACGATATTCCGGAAATCGATATCGACGAAGCCTGCGCTGACAGTGACCGGGAAGCTCTTGGCGAGCGGCTGCAGCCGCGGCGCTTGCGACAGGATATCGAACGCGGGCAGCACCAAATCCCCATTGAGCCGGACATCGAACACGCGCTGCCCAGGAGCCGTCTTGCGCAACTCCGCAAAGTGCAGCGTCACCACATAGCTGCCGTTGGAAACCGGGATATGGTACGACAGGCCCGCCCCGCCTGGAAGCGACACACGCGCGCTCGAGTAGACCGGACTCCACGCCGGCGCGTAGACGGCCACATAGTCGATGTACCCTTGCGTCCAGTACTGATCCACCGCCCAGCTCTTGCCGCCCGTGTCGGTGTATAGGCTGCTCCAGCCGCCGCAGTTCAGGCGAAGGGGTACCCCAGTTTGCGCACTTGCAGCCCCAGCCGTGAGCAACAAGCCTATGATCGTTCGTGCGAGGCGAAGGGATTGCAAGCGCTATATCCTAGGGACAAGAAACTCTGGGCGCAAAAGTTCCAGTACTAACTCCCATACGATCTAGTACAAATTTTGATCGTTAGTAGTAGCATTGTACACCCGCCCATAGTAAGTTCCAGCCCCGATCGACACGGAATTGACAACTTTGTCCTGAATGTAGCGCCATCTGACGTGAGGACCCCGCTGAAGTCCAAAAGCGTGGTGACTAGTCGCGATGATAGGGAGGGCTACTTATCAAAGCCTGCTTGTTCGCCATTACCCCCAGACGCGGATCGTTACCGCAGGACCAGTTCATGGTAGTTCCATTAGATCTCTTAGTCCTACTATGCGCGTGCGGATGAGTGGTTGATTCCGAGCCCCGTGAATCTACTATGATGAAGGGAGGCGGCCGCCGTTGGCCGTCGTCTGCAGTCTAAGGGCCCGGGTGGCGAAACCGGCAGACGCAAAGGACTTAAAATCCTTTTTCTCGAAAGAGGAGTGTGGGTTCAAGTCCCACCCCGGGCACCACGCGCAACTCTGCTCTCCACGCTTCGATAACTGATCGGGCAGGGAATGCGGACACTTACCCTCGTCACGGCATTGGTCCAGGCGGCTTCCGGCCAGCAGACTATCGACGATCTGTTCCAGAGACCGAGGCCGCCAGCAGCGCCCCGGGCCGCCCCCAAGTCTGCGCCGGACATCCCTACAACAGGGGCGCCTGGCACACCCTCCTCGTCCGAGCAGGCCCCACGGGGGTGGATCCGCCACACGGATCCTGGCGGTTTCGCCGTCGTACTCCCCACGTCGTGGAAGACCGCCGCCACCGTCGACCCCAACTCTGGACTGCCTCTGTTCCGATTCCAGGGTCCGGACCCACGCCTGTTCGCCTTTGTCATGCCGGTCCGCATCTCCGAACCGGATCTTCGTTCGTGGTTCGCGGCTCACGTCCGCCGGCAATTCGCCGCCGTCTTCCCGTCCGTCTCCAGTGCGAGTCCACAACTGGTCCAGGGCCGCGCCGGAGCGATTCTAAGCGCGGTTCGCTTCGACACGCGAGCTGGCGCTGGGCAGGGCGCGATCCTCGTTTATCGTGTCGGCAAGATGGCCATGGCGTACGGCATCGGAGCCCCTGCCGGCGAGTTCACCCAAGCCCGGCCTGCGCTGGTTCGAGTCCTATCCAGCTTCCGGTTCGTCGCGCCGCGGCAAACCAGTCTGGGAAAGACGAATCGGTCAGCACCGGCCCTGACCTACGCGACCTTCCAGGACCCAACCGAGGGCGCCTACACCGTACAGGTTCCCCAAGGGTGGAAGGTGAATGGTGGGGTCCAGCGCAATTTCGGACCGACGTATCCGCTCCCGTATCTCCAGATCCACTCGCCCGGCGGCCAGATCACCGTGGTGGCGGGCGATCCCACCGTGCCGCCCTTTGTCGAACCGCAAAGCGTCGGCGGCATGTTCCGTCCGGGCCAGATGTATTCGCCCGGGTATGGTTCCCGCATGATGGTGATGGCGTATCACCACGGCCTCGCCTATGCTGGCATTTACCTGGAGAGGATGGTCGGACGGACGGTGACCGGCATTCGGATTCGCGACCGGCGGGACCGCGCGGACATGGTCGCCCCGTTCAACCAGAGCCAGCAGACGAATGCGCTGGCCCAGACCCAGGCCACAGCCGGCGAAATCTCGTTCGAGGGCCAGCGCGCGGGCAGCCCCACGCTTGGCTACTTATATTGCTCCACCACGAAAACCGAAATGCGGCAGATCAGCGCCGGCGGCATGTGGTACGTAACCGGGCTCTACTACTGGCTGGCTCCGCCTGGCCAGGAGTCCACCGCGCTTGCCGTGATAGCCCAACTGGTCCGCACGTTTCGCACCAGCGAGCGATGGTATTACGCCAATCAAAAACAGGTTGCCCAAACCAGCCGCATCGTCAGTGAAACCAGCGATCGCATCTCGCAAGTTATCAGCGATAGTTACTGGAGCCGGCAGAAAACAATGGACCGGAACAGCCGCAACTTCAGCGATCGTATTCGCGATGTGCAGCGCGTCCGTGACCCGGGCACCGGCGAGGAATTCGAGGCGCGCTCCGGCAGCAACTACTATTGGCGGCTGCAGGGCGATGATCGGCCGATTGGCACCGGCAGCACCGGGATCGAAACGGTGCTCGACGTCCGGCCGCCCGAGCGAATCGACTAAGCGGCGAGGGCGGGCAAGCTGTCGCGAACGTCAGCCGGCCCGCCGGTTGGCTGCTTCGATCAGAATAAGAACTTCAGCGCGAACTGGTTCTGCCGCATCGTGCGCGCCGAATTGACGACGCCGAACGTCGGCGCGTTGCGCGCGTTCGATGCCGGCCCGTTCCAGTTGGGATGGTTCGAGAAGTTGAAGGACTCATAGCGGAACTCGAAACGCATCCGCTCGTTGACGTAGAAGTTCTTCATCAACGAGAAGTCCCAGTTGCGGAAACCCGGAGAGAAAAGGATGTTCCGGCCGACGCTGCCGTTGCGGTACCCCAGGTCTGGATTGGTGGTGTCGAACGCGGCAATGTTCCAGAACTGCTGCGCGGTCTGATTGGCTGGGACCGGAGAGATGCCAGTGGCGTCAGGCCAGTTCTCCACGCCCACATTGGCGCGGTCGCCGATCGAGCCGACGTTGACTGGCGTGCCGTCGGAGAAGGTGAGAATGCTGCCCAACTGCCAGCCGCCGATGATCGCGTCCGCCGCGCGCGAATCGCTCAGCCAACGGCGCCCCTTGCCGAAGGGAATCTCCCACAGGAACGACGACACGAATCGGCGTCCGGTGTGGAACTGCGACAACCCGCGTTCGGCCTGCAGGTCATAGCTGTTGGGCGGGAACAACCGGTCGCCGCCATTGGTGCGGATGGCGCTGCCGTTGTCGATCGCCTTGGACCACGTATAGCCCACCAGGTAGGTGAGGCCCTTGGAGAAGCGCTGCTGCAGCTTGATGTTCAGCGCGTTGTAGTTGGAGTTCACCGATCCATCCACCTGCTGGATGCGTCCGTACATCGGCCACGGCTGGCGCTGCGCGATGGAACGCGAATCGCCGGGGCCGGTGCGCAGGATCGCCTCGTTGTATGCGCGCAGCCGTTCCAGCTTGTGGCCGGAATTGCCCATGTAGCCCACTTCGAGAGCCACGGTGTCGGTCAACTGGCGCTGCAGGTTCATCATGTACTGGAAGATGTAAGGGGTGCGGCGGCCGGCGATATTGCCGAGCACGTAGGGCGGCCCGAGGCACACGCCGGACCATCCGGTGCACTGGAAGCTCGAACGTTCGAAGGCCCACGGATCGGTGAGGCTGGAATTCGGGCGCTCTTCGTTGGATTCGAACCGTCCGCGGCCGCCGAGGTTGCGGCCCATGTCGAAGCGCGGGTTGCCGGTGTCCTGCGTGTAGAAGACGCCGATGCCCCCGCGCAGTGACCATTTGTCGCTCGGGCTGTACGCCATGCCGATGCGGGGCGCGAAGTCGTTGTTGTCGCGGCTCACCAGCGAGCGGCCCAGGATGTCGTCACCCACCGCCTTGGGAATCGCGTCGTGGAAGTGGTAACCCAATCCCTCGTGGAAATCGCCCGTGCCGCCGCGAACGAACACCGGCGGGCGGGTCCCTTCGAGCAGACCGTTGGGGCCCACGCCCGGATCGAAGAGCTGCACATTCATGATGCCGCGATACTTGTCGTGCCACGGCGGCGAGTTCTCGTACCGCAGGCCGAGGTTCAGGGTCAGCCTGGGCGCGATCTTCCACGAATCTTCGAAATACATGTAGGTGAACGTGGAACGGAACATCGTGTTGGCGATACCGAGAGCCCGCTCCGAGCGGCGGCTTTCGCCGAGCAGAAGGTCTGCGAACGAATGCCCGGTGGCCGCGCGCGTGCCCGCCGTGGCAGGGTTGAACGTAGCCTTCGACTGGAAGATGAAAGATCCACGCGGGAACTGATTCCCGATCTGGTTGTATCGGTCACGCCGGACTTCGCCGCCGAACCGGATCGTGTGCTTGCCTCGAATCACGGAGATGTTGTCGAGGAACTGGAAGGTGTGATTGCGATTCACGTACGGCCCTTCGCTCGATTCGCCAAAACCGCTGAGCCCGTTCTCGAGGCCGATCGACGGCGTGCCCTGGCGGCCTCGACCGGTGGGCTGAGGCCCGGAATCGCCAGTTCGGTGGTGACGTCGCGCTCGCAGGCGAAGCGCAGCAACTGGTCGTTTGAAACTGGTTGTAGCCGAAGCGGACTCGTTCACCACGGAAGTGCTGAAGGTGCGCGTGTTCGAGAGCATCGTCTGGAAGACCTTGGTGGTGGTGCGCCCTCCTGGCCTCGAAAGCCGCGATCCGCTTGATGAACTCATCGCCCCAACTGAAGCGTCCGAACCAGTTGGAATTGGAGTTTTCGTTAAGTCCACGCGCGTGGTGAACTGGTCCGTGGTCAGCGGCCGCACAGGTTGTGGATGTAGCTGCGGTTCACGTTGTCGCCGGCTACGGTGGCGGTTGGGTAGAACTCGAGCAGCTTCTTGGCCACGGGGTGGATGCGGCTGGCGGGAATGATATTGCCCGGGAACGGCGTGGCGCCAATGGCACGCGTGCCGTTGAACTGCCGCGAGGCCGGATCCCAGATACCGCGCGGGCTGCTGCCGGATCCGCTCTGGTCACGCGAGAAATCACCGTTGCGGAAGGCGTCGGTAGCGACGTTGGCGGTGCCCTGGAATGTCTGGGTATCGCGAAGGCCTTCGTAGTTGGCCATGAAGAAGAGCCGATCGCGTCCGCTGAACTTGGGCAGCATCACCGGACCGCCGAGGAAGAAGCCGAACTGGTTCCGGCGGAAGGGATTCTTGTCGCCGTCGTTGCGCCATTCCTTGGCGTCGAGCTTGTCGTTGCGGAGAAACTCGAACACGGCGCCATGCCAGTCATTGGTGCCGGACTTGGTGGTGGCGTTGATCTGCGACGTGGCGCGTCCGAACTCGGCCGAGTAGACGCCGGTCTGCACTTTGAACTCCTGCAGCGCGTCGATCGACGGGCGGACGACGAAAGTATTGAAGTTCACGTCGGTGTTCTCCACGCCGTCGAGCGTGAAACGGTTGAACTGCTGGCGCTGGCCGGCCACCGAGATGGACTGATTGGCGCGCTCGCCGCCCTGCCTGTCGTTGGCCTGGCCGCCGGAGGCCATCTCCGCGCTGACGTTGGGTGAGAGCTTGACGAAACCGAGGAAGTTACGGCCGTTAATCGGCAACTCGACGATCCGTTTGTTCTCGATCACGGTGCCCACCGCGGTGTTTTCCGTGTTGAGCAGCGGAGCCGTGGCCGCCACCTCGATGGTCTCGGTCACCGCGCCTACCTCCATGATGAAATTGACGCGTGCGGTATCGCCGACCTGAAGAACCAAGCCGCGGCGGGTGGCCGATTTGAAGCCTTGTACGTTGGCGTCGATGTCGTAGACGCCTGGAACCAGGAACGGAACGGTCCAGTTACCGGCATCGTTGCTTTCCACCTGACGTGTCTGGTTGGTGGCCGTGTTTTTGATGGTGACCGTCGCGCCCTGAATGGCGGCTTGCGACGAGTCTGTGACGGTACCGGTGATCTCACCGAACGTTTGTGCGAACAGGGACAATGACGCGGCAATACCCAGAGCCACGACAACGATGTATCGAGACATCCTCAACTCCTTCAGCAATCTTGACCTGTGGCAGGTCTCAAGTATTCATAACATATTAAACTTTAGTAAGCAAGCATTTTGCGGACGCCGGACTTGTCGCCCGGGTGGGCGCATGCGGCCTATGATGGAAGAGAGACCGATATGATCAGCGTGAATAGACCCCTAGCAGTCCTGGCACTCGCCGTGTGCGCCGTGCCTGCCAGCGCGGAATTGCCGGATGGGCCCGGCCGCGCCGAACTTGACGAGCTTTGCGCCAAGTGCCACGAGGTCGAACGTTCCGTATCCAAGCGGCAGGACCGCGAGGGCTGGCAGGCCACGCTTAATAAGATGATGGCGATGGGCACCAAGGGGACCGACCAGCAATTTGCGGCCGTGCTCGAGTACCTGGTGAAGCACTACCCGGCCGACGAGGTTCCGCCCGTGAACGTGAATACCGCGCCGGCCATCCAACTCGAGAGCCGGTTGTCGCTGCGGCGCTCGCAAGCCTCGGCGATCATCGCTTACCGCAAGGCCAACGGCAAGTTCACTTCGATTGACGATCTCAAGAAGGTTCCGGGAATCGATGCCGGCAAGATCGAGGAGAAGAAGGACCGGATCGTCTTCTAGACCGCAACGGCGGTGAACGAGGCGCGCTTGCAACTATTGCTCCCTCCACTGGTGTTCATTCTGCTGTCGGCAACGGTTCTGCCGGCCGCGGCTGCGCCGGTGATTCAGGCGGCCGAAGTAAGGCCCGTGCCGGCGTGGGCGCGGCTGGAGCGGGAACTCATCGCGCTGCTCGATCGAGCCGGGGAGCTGTTCGTCGAGACATACGCGCAGCCTGACGGCACGCTGCGATTCAAGCAACGCTACGAAGGTGGGATGAATTCCTCCGACGATGCCTACGAGGCGTTCCGGAGCCTGTCGATTCACACGATCGTGGGCGGGTCCGCGAGGCTCGACGCCCACCACCGGCGCGTGTGGGACGGCATCACGCGGCAGTTCACGCGCTACGGGCAGATCTGGCGGGAGTTCGATTCCAATTGGGACTGGATGCATCACGGCGAAGGGTACACTTCGTTTTATTCGTTCGGCCTCGCGGATCCCGGTGACGCGAAGTTTCGCGACCGGGCGGTGCGGTTCGCCCGCATGTATACGGGCGACGATGAGGAGTCTCCGAATTACGACCGTGAGCGGAACCTGATTCGCGCCGTGATGAACGGCAGCCGCGGTCCGAAGATGGCATGGACCACGCGGGACTGGATCCCCACCAACGCCAACCTGACTTACTACCAGCTTCCTTACGACGACATCCCGGGTGTGGACTCGCCGGCAGGGTGGATCAACGACGAGAGCTTCGCGCAGATCGTGAAGACGATGTCGGACCGCATGGCGCGTGGCGACGTCCCGATCAACCTGACCGTGACGCCACTCATCGCCAACGCGTACCTTTACACGGGCGATGCAAAGTACAAGGACTGGGTGGCGCGCTACATCGAAGGCTGGCAGGAGCGCACGCGGGCCAACAACGGCATCACGCCGGACAACGTGGGCGCGACGGGCAAGGTCGGCGAAAACACGGGCGGCAAGTGGTGGGGCGGCTACTACGGTTGGCGATGGCCGCGGGGCGGGATCGATATCATCCGCGCGGAGATCACAGCGGCGAAGGCGGCGCATCTGCTCACCGGCGATGTGCGGTGGTTCGATCTGCCGCGGTCCCAATTGGAGGTCGTCCGCAAGCAAGGACGCCAGACGGCGAACGGATGGAGGACGCCGGCGCGGCACGATGACCGGGGCTGGTATCAATATGGTCCGGAACCGGCTTATCCCTACGCGTGGATGTGGCTCCACACGTTTGACGAGCGGGACTGGAAAGAAGCGGAGCGGCTGGGAGCGCGAGGGAATGAACCGGACGTTGCGTGGGCGTTGTTCCTGCGCGGGCGCGACGCTGCGTATCCGGAAGCCGCGCTTCGCCGCGACTTGCAGCAGGCGCGCGCGAAGATGGATCGCATTCGCGGCGAGCACGGCGACCCCGAGACCTGGGTGGATTCCAAGTGGGCGGACATGAATCCGATGACGGTGGATAACCTGTTGCGGCTCACGATGGGTGCGCCGCAGATCGACCTCCGGGGCGAGATGCTGCACGCGCGGCTCCGTTACTTCGACGCGGCGAACCGGCGTCCGGGGTTGCCGGCTGGGGTAGCCGCCTTGGTGACGAAGTTAGGGCGCGAGGAAGCGGCGGTGGAACTGGTGAACACGTCGCCCGCGTCGCGGCGGGTGTTGGTGCAGGGTGGGGCGTATGGCGAGCACCGTTTCGAGAGCGTGAACGGGACGCCGGTGGGCGGGAAGACGTTCGAAGTGGCGATGGCGCCGGGGGCGGGCATTACACTTTCGCTGCGGATGAAGTGCTGGGTGAACACGCCGTCGTTTGCGTGGCCGCCGGAGGTGGCGCCGTGAGTCCGCTGTGGCTTTGGTTTGCCTTGTTGCAGATGGGATCGCCCGGGGGCGGCGAGACGCAGGCGATTGCGTTCGATCCGGGGAATCCGGACATCATTTACGCGGGCGCGGCGAAGGGGCTGTGCAAGACCACGCGGGGCGGCAAGGACAACTGGCCGGCGGTGGGCCTGGAAGGATTGTCGCCCCGGGTAATCGTGGTGGACCCGGGCGCGGCATCGACAATCTGGGCGGGCACCTATGAGATGGGCGTGCAAAAATCGATCGATGGCGGCATGACGTGGGCTGCGTCGAATCATGGTTTGAGCGACGGCCGGGTGCGGGCGCTCGAGCTGGCTGGCGGGATCTTGTACGCAGGGTTCGACGGCGCGGGGGTGTTCCGGAGCAGTGACGCCGGCGCGACATGGACGGAGGCGAATCGGGGACTGATCGACAAGGTGGTTCGCGCGCTGGTGGCGGATCCAAACGATCCAAAGGTGCTCTACGCGGGAACCTGGCACGGCGTCTACAAGACTGTGGATGGCGGCGAGCAGTGGACGGCCGACCCCGAGGGGCTCTATGACGTGGACGTGGCGGCGCTGGCGCTCGATCCGTCGAATCCGTCCGTTATTTATGCGGCGACCAATCCGCGCGGGGTTTGGCGATCCGGCGATGGAGGCAAGACGTGGAAGGCGGGCGAGCGGCCGTTGACCGAGGTGCTGCAATCGATCGCGGTGGATCCGGGCAATCCCGAACACGTTTATGTAGGAACGCGGGCGGGTGTGTGGCGATCGGTGAATGCGGGACGGACGTTCGAGCGGGCAGGGCTGGCATGGTCCAATTCGGCGTGGACGCTCGTCTTCGATGGGCGGACGCGCCCGGCGACGCTTTACTATGGCGGCGTGGGCGGAGTGCTGAAGACGACGACGGGCGGGAAGCGGTGGGACGTCACGGGTCCGGTGCGGCCGTGACCGCGGCGTTACCATAAGAAGGCTATGGATCGACGTCATTTCCTTTCGTCGGCGGCTGTTGCCGCCAGCGCGGCCCAGGCGCTCGCGCAGGACAAACCCAAGCGCGTGGGGCTGATCGGGTGCGGGTGGTACGGCAAGGCCGACCTGATCCGGCTGCTGCAGGTCGCGCCGTCGACCGAGGTGGTCTCGCTGTGCGACGTGGACAAACGGATGCTGGCGCAGGCGGCGGACCGGATCGAGGCGCGGCAGACGTCGAAGAAGCGCCCGCGCACGTACGGCGACTATCGCGAGATGTTGAAGGAGCGCGATCTGGACGTGGTGCTGATCGGCACGCCGGATCACTGGCATGCGCTGGCGATGATCGCGGCGGTGGAATCAGGAGCCGATGTTTATTGCCAGAAACCGATCAGCGTGGACGTGGCCGAGGGCAAAGCGATGCTCGATGCGGCGCGCAAGCACAAGCGCGTGGTGCAAGTGGGCACGCAGCGGCGCAGCACGCCGCATCTCGTAGAAGCGCGCGAACGATTCATCCAGACGGGAAAGCTCGGCAAGATCGCGCATGTGGAGATCTGTTGCTACTACCACATGCGCGCGAAAGACAATCCTCCCGACACCGCGCCGCCCGACTATCTCGACTGGGAGATGTGGACAGGCCCGGCGCCGATGCGGCCCTACAATTCGCTGGCGCATCCGCGGCGGTGGAGGGCGTTCATGGAGTACGGCAACGGCATCGTGGGCGATATGTGCATCCACATGCTGGACATGGTGCGGTGGATGATGGATCTCGGATGGCCGCGGCGGGTGTCGTCGAGCGGCGGGATTCTGGTGGACACGGCGAGCAAGGCGAACATCAGCGACACGCAGACGGCGACGTTCGACTTTCCCGGCGTGAACGTGGTGTGGACGCACCGGTCCTGGGGGAGCGCGCCGGATCCGCAGTATCCCTGGGCGGCGACTTTCTATGGCGACAAGGGGACGTTGAAGGCGGGTGTGATGGGTTACGATTTCATTCCGCTGGATAAGAAAGAGAAGCCGGTCCACAAGGACGTGACTTACGAGTTGGAAGAGTATCCGGAGGACAAGACGGAAGAGGCCTTGGAGAAACATGTAGCTCCGGCGATCCGGCATCACATGATGGATTTGCTGGCGGCAATCGAGAAACGGTCCAAGCCAGTGGCGGACATCGAGCAGGGTTTCATTTCGACGACCAGTTGCATCATGGCGAATCTGGCGATGAAGCTGGGGCGGACGCTGGCGTACGATCCGGCGACACATACGGTGCGCGGGGACCCGGAGGCGACGGGTTTGTTATCGCGGCCGTATCGGTCGCCGTGGGCGCATCCGGGCGCGTAGACGGCGCGAACGGGTTTGCCGAGCGAAACAAAGCCAGCCGGCCAGCCGGGTGAAGCGTCAGTGGCCTCAGCCACTTGGCGGGGATTCGCCTTGGCTTTGTTCCGCTACTTCCGTCCAACGCATTCGGTGGACGGCGATTCGGATTTCAAATAGCGTCGCGGCCGGTGCACTCGCGCACCCGCCAGCGACCCGATTATCGCATGGGGAGTCAAGCAAATCGGTGTGGCGGCGCATGCAAGTGATTGTGAATTGAGGCTTCGACCGGTTGTGACGATAGATCGGTCCAACCGGCGGCAACGGCACAGAGAAGCCCGGTTTGGCCCGAGGGCCAAGCGTTACTCGATGCGAACGACGGAGCTCTCGCGGCGGCCGAGCGACAGGTGGAGTCCGTCCGCGGCGTCCGACATCCGAAACGTACCGGAGGGCAGCAACCCCGGTGACTCCTCGTCGTGAAAATGGGCAACCGCTGTATGAGGGCCGGCGGGGAGGCCGTCCGCGCCGAGAGGGGCGGCATAGATGCAGGATGAACCGTCGACGTTGGAGAGATAGAAGAGCCGCCGGCCGTCGATGGAGAAGGTGGGCGCGGTGCCTCGCGCGACCTCGCGCCACTGGCCAGGCGGAACGGATTCCTTGCCCCGGAACGGGGCCACCATAACCCAACGGGACTCGTCCTCGCGGACGGCGGTGAAGGCAATGTGGCGTTCATCGCGGGAAAACACGGCGCGGTACAAGTTCCAAGACGGGTGCGAGAGAATCGAAGTCACCGCGCGGTTTTCACTGTCGAGCAGGCTGACACTTCGCTTCGCCGCCGGGTGGATGTAGCCGAGGGCTCGCTTTCCGTCGGCGGAAGCGTCCCATGGCAGGCCAACGAGCACGAACTCCTGGCCGTGCTCCTCGCCGGAGCGGCGGTGGATCAGCGAGCGTATGTTGTCCCGTTTGTGGCGAAACCAGACGGAGAGACCGTCGTTGGAAAGAACACCGACGTCGCCTCCGGAGATTTCCGTGGCCTGCGCAGCGCGGCGCCAAGTCAGCGGACCGTCGTAGCTGCCGAGCACCAGCCATGACTGGCCGTCGGCGGAGACGTCTTGAAACAGCCCGTCCCCGCCTTGCCCGACTCGCTGGGGCGTGGCGCCAGGCAGGCCGGGAATCCGGTAGTGCCTCGAGCGCAGAGGATCGAGGCGAACGAAGAGACTGCCGTCGCGGGAGGCCGAGCAACCGGAGGCCCGGGCCGGCAAGCGCGCGACGAGTTTCAATACGGGATGCGGCTCGAGGAGGATGGAGACCAGTTCCGTTTCGCCACGGATTCCCCACAGTGCGCCGTTCGGACCGGCAGAGCATAGGGCGACATTCTGGATTGCCCGGATATTGATTTCGGCGAGTTTCCCGGGAGTATCCGATCCGGGCCGTTGTGTCCACAATCGAAAGGAGGCCATCGGTTCGATGCCTTCCTGGAAAACAATGGTGTCTTCCTCGCCGGCCCAAATGGCGTTGATGACGCGCCGCAGGGGGCGGCCGACAGGGTGGGGCTGGCCGCCTCGGGCGGGCACCAGGAACCACACTTCTCCGGTGGAGCGGATCGGGTCACCGTTGTTATCGGCGATCGTGAACAGAAGCCCGGTCCCGCTCGGGGAATAGGCCGCGCGGCGGCCGCCGGCGGCAATCAGGCGTGTCTGTTTCGTGCCGCGGTCGAACTCGTAGAGGCCTGGCGGGTCGCGGCGGGAAAAGAATGCTACGTAGCGGCCGTCGGGGGAGAGCGCCGGAGACCGGTCGAAGGCTTCGTCCTCCAGCAGCCGTTCCGGGTCGGAGCCGTCGGCGTGGCTCACCCAGATGTCGTAGCGGCCGGGAGTGCCGCGGCTGGAGGAGAAAGCGATCCATTCGCCGCCGGCCGAAACGGAGGCGTCGAGCCAGAATTGCCCGGGCGGGCTGATGGCTGTGATCCGCGGAGCACTCTGCCTGGAGACGGCGAAGGCGGCGAGCGCGGCGAGCGCGAAGACCAGGGCGAAGAGGGCGGCGCGAGCTCGAGGGTGGCGTCGCAGGGCGGAACGCAGTTCCTGGACCGACGCATGGCGCTGTGCGGGGTCAAGCTCGGTCGCCTTTCGCACGATGTCTTCGCGCGCGTCCGCGCCCAGGATGCGCTTGTAGATGATGCCGAGGGAATAGATGTCGCTACGCGGCCCGGCTTGACGTCCGGTGAGTTGCTCAGGGCTGGCGTACTCAGGCGTGTAGCCACGCACGGTAACGGTGGCGTCGCCGGAGCGGATTACCGTGGCGGCGCCGAAGTCCACCAGCTTGACGCGACCGTCGGTGGAGACGAGGATATTGGAGGGTTTGAGGTCGCGATGGATTACGCCGCGGGAGTGCGCGTAAGCGACGGCGTCAAGGATCTGTTCGAACAAGCGCAGCCGGGCGGCGGCGTCGAGTTTCCGGCGGCTGCAGTACTCGTCGAGGTGCTCCCCTTCGACGAATTCGACGACGAGGAAGGGCGCACCCCAGGCAGTGACGCCGCCGTCAAACAGCCGGGCGATGCCGGGATGGTCGAGCGCGGCGAGGATCTGGCGTTCGCGGCGGAGATCTTCGTGGAGGAAGGTGGCGAGGGCGGCTTCGGAGATGACTTTGATAGCGACGCGGCGATCGAACTCGCCATCGGCGCGGTAGGCTTCGTAGACCACTCCCATGCCGCCGCGGCCAAGGATGCGCTTGGTTTGGTAGGGTCCGAAGCGGGGCCACGGCTCGGAGATGCGGGGCGCGACGGAGTCGTAGCTGCGAAGAAGGCGGCGGACTTCCGCCTCGAGCGCGGTGTCGCCGGCGCTGGAGGATTCGACGAAGCTGTCGCGCTGTGGGCCGGGTGGGTATTCGAGTGCAGTGTCGAAGATCGCGCGTGTGCGATTGAAGTTCGGTGACTGGTCCGGTGCGCCCATGGGCTTGGATCACGGCGTACCCGGGCGAGCACGCCGTGAAGCCGAGTTTACCGAAGTTGAGTCCCGCGGCGGCGCCAGCAGATCAAGGCATCCCAACTTCGATCTAGCGGACATGAATCGTCGCCGGGTTCGAGGTGGCCGCACCGCTTCGGAGACGGACCTCCACGGGGCCGGGTCCGCCTGTGGCGATGGCGACTACTTGCTCGACTCCGGCGAAGCTGGGCGCGAGGGCGGCGGCAACTACGGAGCCGGGCGTTCCACCGAAGAGGACCTCGGGGGTAACGTTGGGGATCGACAGCGGATCGGCTGGGGCACGGGGCCCGGGGGCGAGGCGCGGGGTGGAGTCGCCGAGTCCGGTGGTCCAGAGGATGATGGGGTCACCGGCGGCAACGGGGGATTCGGCGGTGATCAGGGAGTAGTCGGCTTTGGTGACGACGAAGATTCCGGGAGCGGTTGCGGTTACGGCGAGGTTGGTGGCGACCGACGTCCCCGAGGGCGTCTTGACTTGTAGCGGATACGTGCCGGGCGCGACGGCTGGTATCTGGATGTTGAGCTGACCGGGGCTCGCGTGAAGAGCAGCTTGGCGCGCATGCCGCCGACGGTGGACTTCGGTGCCGTTGAACTCCTCAGCGAGTTCGTCGGCGGCCGTGAGCGGCACGACTCCGGTATCGCTCGCGAGGTTGGCGCCGAAGAGGCTGGTGAGTCCGCGTGGGGCGGCAGCGGCGGTGGCCGTGGCTCCGGCGGCGTTGACGATACCGCGATCGGAGACGGCGGGGAGGTTGGAAGTGGCGTTCGAGAGCTGTCCGCGCAGGAAGCCATTGGGGTAGCTTACGGAATGGAAGGTGACATAATAGGCGCCCGGATCGATGGCGGCGCGAATGGCAGCGTGCGCCGGGGTGCCAGGGAGAGGGGCCTGAGAACGCCGTTTACATTCACGAAAAGTATAGGCTAGCGGGGCTGGGGCCGTACGTCACCGGCGGTCCGTGCGAAAGGGTCCCGGAGCAGCACTTGTGGTCCGTTCGCGCCCCGCAGCCCTTCATGGATACTGACTCCACCGATACCTGTTCCGACGGGAGAGTGTAGAAGCCGTCGCGGTACTACGCGCTCTCGATGGCGCCGGTAGCATCGCGAACGGCGGCGAACCGGATTTGCACCACGCCGTCAGCTGCGAGGTCGCGAACTGGCGGGACTGCGTTCATGGCGGACAGGTCCGGGTCGAAGCGGGCCACTTCGGCGGGCCGCACCTGGCAGCGGAGAGCCCCAGTGGGTTTACTCTTGGTGCTAAGCAGAACATAAAAATCGTCCGGCTTCGCCATAAATACCCGGGCCGAGCCTATCCTCCGGTGTGAAGTATACGCGGGCGCAAAACCGGGCCGCACTGGGATCGTTGGTTTTACCATATAGGTCGAGCCCGCGGAGCGACAGATTCAGACGGCCCGGGCCGTTGAGGCCGGGAGCGGCGGAGTGAAGAAACAACTGGTACTCTTCTCTCGCTCCGCCGGCAAAGCTCTCCTCGAGGAGGCTTTCTGAATTCAATGTAGTCCCCATGGTCGCGCGCGAGGATGGAGAACTCAGCCGCACCGTCGACGTCTGAGGGCGGCACCACGTTCGAAGGCTTTAGCGAGCAACCGGCGTAGATCTGTCGAACGGCGCGCAGTGCTCCCATGGCGAGCCCATTTGGGTTCGCCGAGGTGGCGACCCGGAAATGAAACGCTGAGGGATTGGCGATGAGACGCGGTAGCATCGCCAGATTGGGAACGGCCTGGGGCTCGGTGGCGACGAGGCTCACCGCGTCGGGAGGCATCGTCCCGGTCGTCCAGAACGGGATCGTGTCCAGGCGCAAGGGGAACTCCACTACTATCGGACCGGTCTGGCCGAGGGGCGCCTCGATCAGCCGGACCGGCGACCAGGCGGGGCGGGTCTCATTGGTGTCCACACCGACGCCGACGCGCCAGTAGGCGCTGACGAGCCTTCCTTCATTGCTGGTCCGGGTGTAGAGGTAGATCCAACCCGCGCCTTCGGCGGTTGCGGCGGGGCGGGGCGTCACCGCGGTCGCCGAGAGGTTGAAGCGGAACCGGTACTCGTCGAACTTGTCGGCGAGTAGCGGTGTCTGGAAGGAGGTGAGCAGTACGGCACAGATGGCCAGTGCGAATTTCATTGGCGCCCCCGCTTCACTTCGTAGCGATTCCACGGGCCGGGGAGCGACGCGCCCGGGTCATACGACGAGTCGTCGGTGGCGATGTACTCTTCGCCTCCGTTGGACCACACGAACTGCGTCCCGGCGCCGAATTCCATCGTGCCGCCCTTCGAATCCTGAAACAGGTCGACATCGCGGATGTAGCGGCTGAAGCTTTCCGCCATACGGTCGTTGGATTGCTGGCCGTTGCGCCAGGTGCGCATCTGGATGTCGCCGGCTTCGCTGAGAGCTCGGGACATGATCTGCGATCGCGCCATGATGCCCTGGATGGCCACGCGGCCTGCATCGATGGTCCGTTGGGCCAGTTGCATGCCGATCCGGTTGATGGCGATCTTCCAGGCCGGGTTCACGCGGAGCGAATTCATGATGGTGGCGAAGATCGGGTCGTACCGGGCCAGTTCGCCCACTGGGGCGCGATAGGCGAACACGCTTTCCGCCGCGGAGGTGTAGACGCCGCCGCCGGCGCCGTCGCGGCCGATGATGACGAAGGTGCTGGCGGTAATGCGCTCGTCGAACCGGCTTCCGTTTTCGGTGACCTCGAGCCGGGCCACAGCGGCGTCGGACCGGATCTGCGCCATCGAACCCATTTGCCGCGCCTGTTGCTGGTGCTTCTGCTGGAGTACCCGCGCTGTTTCCGGATGCGGATCGACGCCTTTCATCGTGGCCCCGCGTCGGAAACCGGGGACCAGGATCTGTCCGAGGAACTGGCGCGCGTCGAACGGAGGGTGGAATCGGCAGCCGTCGCCCTGCCCCGGCGGCGGCGCGTACTGAAAACCGTCGCCCCACGACGCGATGTAGTTGGGAAACATCTCAAACGCGAGCCGCCCATCGGGACTCGTGACGCGCGCCGAGACCGTCACCAGCCCGCCCGCGCAGGCCGCCTGCGGATTCCACTGGATGTTGCTCTCCGTTTTCCAGCCAGCGGGAACCAGCAACCGGAGTGCCACCACCGGACGTTCGAATCCCTGCCGGTCCACGAAGTCCGTCATCTTGAAACGCATCGGCAGGCCGACGGAGAAAGCGGTGGATGCGGCGAGAGCCGCCAAGAGAAAAAGCCGAGTCATGCACAGTAATGCGCAGAGCGGCGGCGCAATGCTTCAGGAAATATCAGAAATTCAAACTTCCGGGTGGAGCCGGCTGTGCATCCAGGTGAGGGCGAAGCGCACATGGCGATCCACTGTCGATTTCGACGAACCGAGCAACTCGGCGGTTTCCTCGGCGGTGAAACCGAAGAAATAACGGAGCTCGATGGCGCGAACGCAGTCCCCGTCGAGATTCTCGAGTTCGTTCATCACCGCTTCCAGGTCAAGCGTGGGCGCGGCGTCCGGCCCGCCGGTCCAGGCGAGTTCGGCGTTCAGGGGGATATTCCGGAGCCCCGCCCCGCGCTTTTCCGCTTTTGCCGCGCGGGCATGCTGGATGAGGATCCGTCGCATCACGCGCGCGGAGAAGGCGAAAAAGTGGTTCCGGTCTGCGATGGTCACCCGTTTCACATTCAGCAGTTCCAGAAACAATTCATTGACCAGTGCGGTCGGCTGCAGGGTGTGGCCGTCACGCTCGCGGCTGAGGAAGGAGGAGGCGATGGTGCGGAGGTTCTCATAGACGAAGGGCGTCAAACGCTCGAGCGCAGCGTGGTCGCCCTCGCTCCATCGGCGAAGTTGAACGGTTACGTCTCCTTCCGGTGTAGCCTGCAACGACTTGTAGCTTAACAAAACGACACTCCGCGTCTACGACTTCACGCCCCGGAACATGAGTCCGGTGGCTTCGCGGGAGCGGCGTTGGACTACCGGTGCGTCGCGGCTGGCGGAGACAAACACGAGGCGGTCGCGCTCGGCGAGAACGGTGTCGGCGGGGGGCTCGCGCAGCACCTCGCCGTTGGCGCGGATGATGCCTACCAGGAGGACCTGACCGGAAGCGGGGAAGTGGATCTCGTCGCGGCGAGCGCCGATGAGGGCGGAGCCGGGGGCAAGTTCGGCTTCCGACATGGACAGGCCCAACAGGCCGAGGCTTTCCTCGAGTTGCTGGCGGCCGCGGGAGAGGATTTCCTCGGCGGACGGATTGGTGATGAGCTGGCAGATGCGGAGCGCTCCGATGGCGGAGGGAAGCACGACGCGGGTGGCACCGGAGGCGATGAGTTTGCGCTCGGTGGCGGGATTTTCGGCGCGGGCGATGATCTCGATTTTCGGGTTCAGCTCGCGGGCGGTGAGGGTGATGAAGACGTTTTTGGCATCGTCGGGCAGGACGCTCGCCAGGACGCGGGCGCGTGCGACGCCGGCATCCTCGAGAGCCGCCTCTTCAGTCGCGTTTCCGGTGACGACGAGGTAGCCGAGGGCTTCGGCGTCTTTGATACGGGCGGGGTCGGCATCGACGACGACGAAGGCCTGGCGGGCCTGGCGGAGCTCGGTGGCGAGGATGCGTCCGACGCGTCCGAAACCGCAGACGATGGCGTGGCCCGCCAGCCGGTTGATTCCCTTGGTGCGGCGGTGGGTGCCGAGAACGCGGTCGATTTCTCCTTCGGTGAGCATCTGGATGAATCCTCCGGTGACGTAGATGAGGGACGAACAGCCGACGATGATGATGGCGATGGTGAAGATGCGCAGACCGGGGTCGAGGATGGGGCGGACCTCGCCGTAGCCGACGCCGAAGGTGGTGATGGTGACCATGTAGACGGCTTCGAGCAGGGTCCATCCGGCCATGACGTAGCCGATGACGGCGACGACGCAGCAGACGGCGAAAACACTGCTGCCTTGGACGATTTTGCGAATAGAGGCTTGCACGGGTCACCGGGTCTGCTTATTTCCGCGACGGGGCAGGCGCTATTCCGAGGAGTGGCGGGGTTGGACTGACGGGATCCTTCCGCAGTGTATCGCGAATCCGAGCCCGCCTATCGGGCGCCCTCATCCAGGACGATTACTGCAGAGACCGGTGAAAGGATCCCTCGGGAGACGTCATTTCTGGAATGACGCCTTTGCGCGGCACGTATGGAACAGATCCTATTACGACTCTGCCTGACGGGCGCGGCCACCATCGGGTATTTCGCGTGGCGCCGGATGCGTGCACTGGAGGATCAGGTGCGTGCGTTGACGCGCCGGGTGTATGACCTCGAGCAGGGGCCGGCCGGGGAGCGTGTGGCGGCTCCCGAGCCAGAGGTGGACGCGGTGCCGGTGATTGAGGCTGCTCGCGGGTCAGGTCCGACGGTGGCAGTGGCGGTAGTGGTGGCTAATGAGGAGGAAGCGGCGGTGGATCCGAGCGTGGCTCCGCCCGCGCCGGTGCGTCCGCGGTTGACGGAACGCATGCGAGAACTGTTTGCCCGCGAAGAATGGGAAGCGCTGGTGGGCGGTAGTTTGCTGAACAAACTGGGCGCGCTGGTGTTGGTTGTGGGCATCGCGCTGTTTCTGAGCTATTCGTTCACGCAGGTATCGCCGGTGGTGCGAGTGGGGATGGCGGCGTCGGTTTCAGGGGCGCTGCTGGGCGCGGGCATCGTCCTCGAGCGCCGGGCCGGGTACAGAGTCTTTTCTCGCGGGTTGCTGGGTGGCGGATGGGCAGGGCTGTATGCCACTGCCTATGCGATGTATGCGATACCGGCCACGCGGGTGATCGAGAGCGCGGCGGTGGGTGCGGGCGTGTTACTGGCGGTGGCGGCTGGAATGGTGCTGCATTCGTTGCGGTATCGAGCCGAGGCGGTGACGGCGGTGGCGTATTTCGGCGCGTTCGCGGCGCTGTCGGCCACGCCGTCGACGCCGGCGGCGGTGGTGGCGCTACTGCCGCTCGCGGCGTCGTTGTTGCTTCTGGCGGTGAGGTTCGAGTGGCATACGATGGCGCTGTTCGGGTTGGTGGCCACCTACGGGACCGTGGTTTCGCGGGGCAGTTCGAACGCGCCGCCCGAATCGAGCCAGGTTCTGTTTGTCCTGTACTGGGTGCTGTTCGAGGCGTTCGATCTCGTGCGGGTCCGACAGCGGCGTACGCTCGGGGCGACACCGTATCTGTTTCCATTGAACGCGATCGGGTTTCTGTGCTTGACCTGCGTGACTTGGTGGGACAAGGCGCCGGACCGGTTGTGGCAGGCCGCGGCGCTAACTTCGATCCTGTATTTGGGGAGTGCGGTGGCGCGGTTGCGATTCCGGCCTCCGGCGTCATTCAGGGACGGCTTGGGCGCTGGTGAGGATGAGACGTTGTTCGACCGGGCGGCGTCGGGGAGTTACGAAGGAGCGCTGACGATCGCGGCGCTGGCGGCCGGAGGCGCGATCGCCGGGCGAGTACCTCGCATCTGGGTGAGCGCGACCTATGCGTTGCTGGCCGAGGTGCTCTATGTGGCCGGAGTGCGGTGGCGGCTTTCGTTCATGCGGAAATTGGCGGGAGCGGGCTTTGTGGCATCGTTGGGCCGATTGGCGCTCGTCGAGTCTGGCGGAGCGCACTGGACCACGCCGGCCCTGTTGCATGCGGCGTTGTTCTATTGGAACCGGGGCGCGGGCGGACGCGCGAAGGAACTGTTCAGCTATGCAGGGTGCGTGATGGGCATGGCTGCCATGGCGGGCCTGACGCCGATGGCGGCGATTGGCGGGGCCTGGGTCCTGTTCGGGTACGGCCTGTGGGAGGCGGGAATGCGATGGCCGGGGAGGGATCTGCGGTATCAGGGCTACGGAACGATGGCGGCGGGCTTTGTCTATGGCTCGACCGTGATTGCGGTGCAGGGGCTGGGGTGGCATGCGCCGGCGGCGATGTTGCTGTTGGCGTGCGGGATCACGGCGCGGATGCTGGTTTCGCACGCCAGTCCGGAGGCGGATGGGGTGCGATGGGGAGCGGCGGCGGCGATCGCGGTGACGTCGATGGTGTTGGCGATGCGGATGGTGGCGGCGCCGTGGTTGGGGCTGGCGTGGTGCGGATTGGCCGTGGTGTTATTCGAGGCCGGCCGGCGGGAATGGCCGCGGCCGTTGACCGTGCTTTCCTGGTGGGCGTCTGCGGCGGGGTGGGCGATGGTCCTATGGACGCATTTCGGCCACATGACGAAGTTTCCGGACGCCGCGGTCTGGACGTCCTGCTGCGGAGCGGCGGGGGTAGCGTTGCACTTCGCCTTGCGCATGGGAGCGTCACGGCGGCGGACGGTGAGCGTGGCGGTTTGGGTGGCGTCGGGCGCGCTGACGGCGTGGTTGACGCTTCCCGATGTGGGAGTGGCGATGGGATGGTCAGCGATTGGGATGGCTTCGCTCGTACTGGCGGAGCGGGACGGTGGGGGCGCGCTGGCGCGGGCGGGCCACATGGCGCTGGCGGCGGCGTTCGCGCGGCTGTTTTTCGCGAACTTCACCAATGAGGGCGCTACGGGAATGCTGTCACATCGATTGCTGAGCGTGATTCCGGTGGCGGCGGCGCATTGGTCGGCTTACCGGATGGAATGGCCGCGACGCGACGGGGGCGGCCGGTACCGGTGGCACCTGTGGGCGGCTGCGACGGCGATCTTCGCGCTGTTGCGATTCGAGATGGGACACACACTGGCGGTGATGGGATGGGCGGCGATGAGCCTGATCCTGCTGATGGGGGCGGCGCGTTGGAAGGCAGCCGCCGCGGACCTCTCCCTACAGAGCGCGATTGTGGCGGTGTTGGCGGCGATCCGGTGTTGGACGACGAATTTCCAGTCCGCGGAGATGTTCGGCGACGCGCCGCTGCGTTGGGTGACGGGAGGGATGGTGATTGTCCTGTTCTACGGGATGGGCCTGGGGCCGATCCGGGAACGGGCGCGTTGGCCGTGGCTGTATAGCGTGTTGGCGACGGGGCTGCTGACGGCGCTGCTTTACCACGAGGTGTCGGGCAGTTTGCTGACGGTGGTTTGGGGGATCGAAGGGCTGGCGCTGCTGGCGTCGGGATTCCCGCTGCGGGAGCGTGTGCTGCGGCTGCCCGGCCTGGGTCTGCTGCTGGTTTGCATCACCAAGCTATTTGTCTACGATCTGCGGAATCTGGAAACGATGTACCGGATCCTGTCGTTCGTGGGGTTGGGGCTGATTTTGCTGGGTGTGTCGTGGATGTACGCGCGATTCCGCGATCGCCTGCGGGAGTTACTCTAATGCGCAATGCACCGTACGCCCTGGCCGCTTTGTTCGCGGTTTGCGGTGGGGCGATCGCGATCGGCGACGTGGAGCGGGACGTGAATCTCGATGCGGTACGGGAGTTGTGGGCCGATGTGCTGCGCGACGCCGACCGGGCCGGGATGAAGGCGGTGCGGGTGGGGGAGAGCACGGAGATCCGGATGGGGCGGCGGCTGGCGAACCGGATGAG
>JAWKHI010000049.1:0-50219 GCA_041394885.1 Bryobacteraceae bacterium
GCTTCGCGGGGAACAAGATTGTCTACGCGGCGGTGCGCGACGTGGCGGCGGCGAATACAGGTTGGCTCACTCGCGGGACGTGGAGCGTGCCGTCGGCTTCCACGGCGCAGATCGGGATGCAAAGCTACTCACCGGCGTCGGGATCCGGCGCCAGTGGGACCTTCACCGCCGTGTTCCGGCACGCCACCGCATCGGCCAATATCACCAACGTGCAGATCCTGATCAATCGTGATTTGAACGGAAGCAATGCCTGCTATCTCACCTACGTACGCAGTGCGAATCAGTTGTATCTGGTGGGCAATGGCGGGCCCACCGCGCCGCTGCTGGGTCCGATCGCACCCAACAGCGGGAGCGGTTCGATGGCGAATGCGCAGTGCCGGGTCACGGGCGCCACGGTCTCCTCGACCGCCACCGGCCTGACACTGACCGTCAGCATCACGTTCCTGAGCGGATTCCAGGGAGCGGAACTGGTTGCGCACGTGGCGGCGCAGAAGTACGTTGGGCCCGCGGTGGCGGAGAACTCCGGTTGGCAGGCGGCCGGAATCTGGACGGTTCCGTAAACCGCGCGCCGATGACAGTGGGACGGTGGCTCGCGCCGTCGTGCCGGGACTCGTCGATAATCGGTATGTGGGGCACTCCTGCTGGTATAGCGTCGGCGACCACGCCGTTCGCAGCGCGCTGAGCCGTACGTCCGGCTTCATCGCCGCGGCGGGCTTCACGCACTCACTCACCCCGGCGCGCAACTGCACCTACGGTTGCGTCTATTGCTATGTGCCGACGATGCGGCTGCAAGGCGGTCTGCAGCCGGAGGATTGGCGCCGATGGGGGCAACGGACTTCGTTCAAGACCAACGCGCCGCAAATACTGGCGACAACGCTGCGGCCGGATCAATCGATCTACTGCTCCCCGTTGACGGACCCCTACCAGCCGGCTGAGCAGGCGCGGCGCCTGATGCCCGAGATCCTCGAAGCCATCGCCGCGCATCCGCCTCGGGTGTTTGCCGTGCAGACCCGATCGCCGCTGGTGTTGCGGGACCTCGATTTGCTGCGCCGGGTGGCGGAGCGAACGACGCTGCGGATCAGTTTTTCGCTCACTACGGACCGAGACGAGGTACGGCGTTTGTACGAACCGCACTGTGCCTCCATCGCTGAGCGCGTGGAGACGATCGGCGCGCTGCGGCGGGCCGGGTTGATCGTGCACGCCACGCTCGCGCCGATTTTGCCGTGTGACCCGGCGGCGCTCGCGCGTCTGGCGGTCGAGTCCACCGTCACCGACGTTCTGGGTGACCCATTTCACGTCCGCGCGGTGAAGCGCCACGGAGCGACGACGCGTCCGGAGGCGGAGCAGGTGAGCGCCCATCACGGGTTTTCGGAGTGGCATGACCCGGCTTTTCAATGCGGAATCGCCGCGTCGATCGGGACCGAGGTGGAACGCGCGGGACGGCGATTCGCGCTAGGCACGGAGGCGTTTCAATGGCTGGCACGGTAGACGGAATTCTCGCGCGTCTGGGCATCGCGGAGACGGTGCGGAGCGGCGAGATGGCCTCGACGAGCCCGATTGATGGGAGCGTTGTGGGCCGCGTGCCGCTGATGGGGGCCGAGACCTACGATGCGGCGGTGGACCGCGCGGAGACGGCCTTTCGATCGTGGCGCCTGCGTCCGGCTCCCGAGCGCGGGCAGGTGGTGCGGGAGATCGCCGATGCCCTCCGTGCGGCCAAGGACGATTTGGGCGAGTTGGTGACCGTCGAGACCGGAAAGATTCTCGCCGAAGGGCGCGGCGAAGTGCAGGAGATGATCGACGTCGCCGATTTCGCCGTAGGCCTTTCGCGGCAACTCTACGGGCTTACCATGCACAGCGAACGGGCAGGCCACAGGATGTATGAGCAGTGGCATCCTCTGGGCGCGATCGGGGTGATCTCGGCGTTCAATTTCCCGGTGGCCGTTTGGAGCTGGAACGCGCTCATCGCGGCGGTTTGCGGCGATTGCGTCGTGTGGAAACCATCGCCGCTCGCGCCGGTCTCGGCCGTGGCGGTGGACGCGATTTGCCAACGAGTACTGGCGCGGCATGGCGCCGAGGGCGTGTTTCAGTTGGTGACCGGCGAGACGTCGGTGGTGGGTGAGCGGATGCTCGCGGATCGGCGCCTGCCCCTGATTTCGGCCACCGGAAGCTGCGCGATGGGACGCCGTGTGGCCGAGGTTGTGGGCGCGCGGCTCGGCCGCACGCTGCTGGAGCTTGGTGGCAACAACGCGGTGATCGTGATGGACGATGCTCCGCTCGATCTGGTGATCCGCGCGGTGCTGTTCGGGGCGGTGGGCACGGCCGGGCAGCGATGCACGTCGATCCGGCGCCTGCTGTTGCAGCGTGGAATCGCGGAAGCGGTGACCGGGCGGCTGGTCGCGGCCTGGAAGCAGGTCCGGGTGGGCGATCCGCGCGACCAGACTACCCTGATGGGCCCGCTGATTCACTCGGGCGCGGTGACGCGGATGAGGGAGGCGCTGGAGGCGATCGCGTCGCAGGGCGGGGAATTGCTCTGGGGCGGATCGGCTCTGGGCGGATGTTACGTTGAGCCGGCGCTCGTGAAATCGCCGCAAACGCTCCCGATGCTGCGCGAAGAAGTGTTCGCGCCGATTCTACATATTGTCGAGTTCGATACGCTCGAGGAAGCGATCGCGATTCACAACGATGTGCCGCAGGGGTTGAGCTCGGCGATTTTCACGCACGATTTGCGATCGAGCGAGCGCTTCCTTTCCGCGGCGGGCAGCGACTGCGGCATCGCGAATGTGAATATCGGCACGTCGGGGGCGGAGATTGGCGGAGCGTTCGGCGGCGAGAAGGATACGGGAGGGGGGCGCGAGTCAGGGTCGGACTCATGGAAGGCGTACATGCGCCGCCAGACGGTGGCCGTCAACTATTCGGGGGCTCTGCCGCTGGCGCAAGGAATTCGTTTCGACATCGACTAGCTTCACTTACTAACGAACTATGGCAGTTTACACGTCGTTTGACATGATTTCCGATTGCCGGGCGAACCGGCCCGAGGGGTGGATCTTTCTCGCCGAGACAGTCGTTCCGCCGCTGCGCCGTTTGTATTCACACTATGGCCTGGCGGAGAGTGCGGTCAGACAGAGGCTGATTGCACTGAAGGGCGGCATTGCGCGCTTTGAGCCGATGTCGGTCCGGCAATTCGTGGCGGCGCTGCGTCCGGAGCCGGTTCCCGAGGAACAGGGCGAGGTGGAGTTGGAGGCCGTGGCGGCGGCGCTCGAGCCGCTCACGGTGCTGGAGCGGCAATTGGTCTGGATGGATACGATGGGCTACGAAACGCCGGAGGCCGCGCGTTTGATGCGGATGTCGCCGGATACGGCCGCGTCGGTGCGCGATCGCTCGGCCGAACTGCTGCGCGGGGCTTTCGATAGCTGGACGCGTACGATGCTGCGCGACCATGGGGCTTGGCTGGGGCAGCAGGCGCGCCAGGCAAAACCGGCCGAGACGGTGCGCTTCAACGACTATCTCGATATTATCGATGGCCGGATGACGTGGCAGAACCGCGCGGGGGTGGAGTTGAAGCTCTTGGAATCCTGGTACGAGATCGATCAGTTCTGCCGTGTGCGGGAGGCGGACGCGGCGGTTATGGATACGCAACCGCTTCGCGGTGAGGAGGCGCAGCCCTATCTCGAGCTGTTCGGGGTTTCGCGTCCGAAACCGGGGCTTCTGCGGCGCGTGCTGGGTGTAGGCGGGTAACCGTTAGCGGCCGGCCACGTCCTTGATCGCCTTGCCGGCTTTCGGCACGGCGGCCCGGTAGTCCTCGCCGAGTAACGCCGCCAATGTAGCCGCGATTTGATTCTGCTTGACGGCCTTCACCTTTTTTCGCTCGCCGAGCGGTTTCGTGTCGGGGCCGAGGAAGGCCATCCAGATGTACTTGGTCTCATCGATCTTTGCGCCGTGGCTTTTCCATTCCGTTGGGGCGCGTCCGCGGCCATGGTCGACGGTGACGATGAGCGATGTGACACCGGCGTACTCGGGCATGCTTTGTGCCTGCTCCCAAAGGGTCTTCAAATAGTGGTCCAAGCGATGGGCGGCGCGGATGTACTCTTCGTATTTGCCGGCGTGCGCCCATTCGTCGGTTTCTCCAAGCGATAGGTAGAGCACTGACGGCTTCTGCGTCTTCATGTACTCGAAGGCGGTGTGGAAGGTAAGGGCGTCCATCGGCTCGCCGGCCGAGTCGCGATGGGACTCGGCTTTGAGAGTGTTGAGCAGTTCCATCGCCGGCGTCATCGGTGACATGGTCATGGGATCGTAGCCGGCGTTGACGGGGAACCCGGCGCGCGGCTGATTGATGATCCAGGGAAAGGTGTCCCAGGCTCCGAATGCGGCTACTTTGCCGCGGAAGGCCTCCTTGGCGTGCAGCCATTCGAGTACGGTTACATTGGCGTTGTACTTCTTGTCGTTGCTGTCGATTCGTTTGTCCGCGAAGCCGGTAAGGGTCTCGTTGTAGCCCGGGTAGGAGAAGTTACGTCCATTGGTGACATAAGCGTCCGAGCTGGTGTCCCGATTGCCGAAAATCTGCCCCTTGGACGCCACTTCGCTCCAAAGGAACGGCATCAGGGCCTGGCGGCGCTGCTCGGGAGTGTCGCGCCAATAGGCGGTGCGCATCGTCTCCAGGTCCCGGACACCGCTCTCCTTGTTGAGCAACGCCTCGTCTACGCCTTGAAAAACCTCCTGCCATCGGAGTCCATCGCTCATGACGAGGATCACCTTCCGCGTGGCGAGGGCCTGGTCCTGCGGGAAGGCGGCGAAACTGCAAAACAGAAGCGTGAGGAAAGCCCGGATGCGCATGAGATCTAGCATAACGGCTGCCGATGACGAGGCCGTTTCAAGCCGACGCGGCCTCTTGCTTTTCTACCTTGACCCGCGCGATGCGATTCCGTTCGACTTCGAGGATGGTGAAGCGGAGGTCGCCCTCGTCCACCATCTCGTTTTCTTCGGGAATGCGGCCCAGGCGGAACAGCAGGAACCCGGCGAGAGTTTCAAAACCGGCGTCGGTGGGTAGCTCGATCTGGTAGTGGGTCTCCAAGTCGCGTATCGGGGTGGATCCGTCGATCTCGAGAGAATCCCACACCACGGGAAGCGGCGGCAGGCGAACGTCGTGCTCGTCCTCGATCTCCCCGAAGATCTGTTCGAGAACATCCTCGAGGGTGAGCAATCCGGCGACAGTGCCGAACTCGTCCACCACCAATGCGAGATGGGAGCGGGAATGGCGGAAGGTGTCGATTAACTGGGTGAGCGGCTTGGTTTCCGGCACGACAACCGGCTGGCGCAGAATGCGGCGAATATCGAATTGGGGCACCGGACGGCGGCGTTCGCGCGCCATGCGCCGCTGCTGCCAGACGTCGAGCACGTCCTTGGCATACACGATGCCGACCACGCGATCCATGGTTCCTTCGTAGATGGGAATGCGGGAGTATTTGTTTTCGTGAAAGATGCGGAGCAGGTCGTCGAGCGAGGATTCGATCGAGGCGCCGGCCATGGCGCTGCGCGGGGTCATGATCTCGCGGGCGTTGAGCTCGTGGAGTTCGAGAAGTCGGAGAACGGCGTCTTCCTCGAAGCTGCCGAGGTGTCCGTATTTGCGGCTCGCCGAAACGATGAACTTGATTTCCTCGGGCGAGTGGCTGGCCGCCGCGCCCCCACCCTTGACGCCGATGCGGCGGGAGACGATCTCCGCGGACCGCTCCAGCACGTGCACGAACGGGCTGGCTACGCGCGAGAACACCAGCAGCGGAGGAGCCACCAGAACCGCCAGGCGGTCGGCTTTCTCGATACCCAGGTTCTTGGGGACCACTTCTCCCAGCACCACATGAAGATAGGTGATCATCAGGAATGCGACGCCGGCGGCGCATGCCCCCAGGATGCTTTCGAGTTGTGGCCCGATCCATGGGCGGATGAGCCCGAAGAGATACTCGTGCAGTGTTTCCTCGCCCGCCCATCCGAGGCCGAGGCTGGTGAGGGTGGTGCCGAGCTGGACGGTGGAGAGCATTTGCTCGGGATTGGACATCAATCCCAGGGCGGTTTGGGCGCCCCGATTTCCGGATTCCGCCAATTGGCGCAGGCGGGATGGGCGCACCGATAGAAGGGCAACTTCCGAGGCCGCCAGAAAGGCGTTCAACGCAAGTATGAGGAGGACGAGAAGAAGCCGGTATCCTAGATGAAGGTCCACTGGCTTTGAACCGTATTTTCAAATATATCAACTATCTTGTGGCGGCCGTGGTTTTGACGGTTGCCGCGATGGGCGCGTGGTTCGTCTACCGTGCCCTGCCCGATACCGCCGGATCGATGCAAGCGCCGGTGAGCGCGGCCTCGCGCATCGATCGCGACCGTTACGGCGTGGTTCACATCCGGGCCTCCTCCGAGGACGATGTCTTTTTCCTGCAAGGCTACGCCACCGCGCAGGATCGATTGTTCCAGATGGATCTGGGACGCCGGCTGGCGGCCGGAGACGTGGCCGAGGTGGCCGGGAAGAATGGTTTGGAGAGCGATCTGGAAGCGCGGCGGCTGCGCATCCGCGCGCTGGCGGCATACTACGCGAGGGTGCTCGATCCGAAGGATCACGCGCCGCTGGCTGCCTATGCGCGCGGGGTTAACCACTTCATCGAGTCCCACCGCGGACGGCTCCCGGTGGAGTTCCACATCCTGCGGTACGACCCGGCCCCGTGGACCGTTGCCGACTCCCTGCTCGCCGGCCTGCAGATGTATCGCGCACTCACCAGCGATTGGCGCCGCGAAATGAGCCGGGGAGCTTTCTTCCACGCGGCTGACCCCGCAAAGGCGCGTTACCTGTTTCCAGACCCTTTGCTTGCCGGTGTTCCCGTGGCTGCAGGGACGCCCGGTTCGAACGCGTTTGCCGTTTCCGGGGCATTCTCCGCCTCGGGTAAGCCTCTTCTCGGGAGCGATCCGCATCTTGCGCCATCGCTGCCCCCCGTGTGGCACCAGGTGCATCTGCAGGGCGGCGGTCTGGACGTGGCGGGAGTGGCGCTCACCGGGATGCCGGGGGTCGCCATCGGACACAATCGCCAAATCGCATGGGGCATCACCAGCCTGCAGTTTGACGAGCAGGATCTGTTCGCCAATCCAGGGCCGGTGCGCGGGACGCAGCGCGAGACAGTGCGCGTGCGTGGAATGGCTAACGTGGATCTGGCGATTCCCGTGACCGCGAAGGGCCCGGTTTTTGCCGGAGAAGACGGCCGGCTGTGGGCGCTGCGCTGGTCCGGCGCCGAACATGCGCGGTTCGCGTATCCGTTTCCGGAATTGAATAAGGCACATAACTGGGATGAGTTTCGCGCGGCGCTCGCGCGGCATCCCGGACCCGGACTGCACGTGGTCTATGCGGACGCCGCGGGCAATATAGGCTCTCAAGTCGTGGGACGCCTCCCCATCCGAAGCGCCGCCGGTGACTGGACGGGCGTGATTCCCTACGAGGACCTTCCATCGCAGCTCAATCCTCCCGGTGGACTGGTGGTCGCCGCCAATGCGAATCCGTTTCCGGCGGGGTATCCGTATCCGGTGGCCGGACGATTCGCGGATCCGTACCGGTCCCAACAGATCCACGCGCGGCTGAATGGAAGAAAGCGTCTGACTCCGGCGGCCCTGCAGGCGATTCAACGCGACATTTATTCGACGCCCATGCACGCGGTGGCCCGCATGGTGGCCGCATCGCCACAAGCGCGCAGCAGCGCCGGACCCGCCGTAGCCGTTCTGGAGAGTTGGAATGGGCAGATGGAGCCCGGATTGGCGGCTCCCTACCTTGCGTCTTTGACCGCGGAGCGGATGCGACGGGCGGTGGCGGAGGCCGTCGCGCCGGGCAAGGGGGAACGATTCGCGGAACTGATTCCCATGAGCGCCGTGCTCCGGTTGTTCGAACAGCGCCCGCCGGGATGGTTTGCCGGCGGCTATGACGCGGTGCTCGGACAGGCACTCGGCGAGGCGATGGCCGAAGGCTCGCAGCAGCAGGGGAGCAACGTAAGTGCCTGGCGCTGGGGCAAGGTCCACCGCGTTGCGGTCCGGCTGCCTGTGCTGGGCGAGCTCTGGTGGATCGGGTCGTGGTTTTGGCTGGGTCCGGCGGAGGAGGGCGGCGGACCGAATACCGTCCGCCAAGTCTCGGCCAGGGTGTGGCCCTCGATGCGTTTCGCCACTGACACCGGAGACTGGGAGCAGACCATCCTTACGATGCCGGGTGGAGAGTCCGGGCTGGCATTTTCGCGGCACGCGAAGGATCAATGGGGGACCTGGATGGCCGGGGAGGGGCTACGGTTCGGGTTTGACCGCGTGGAGGCTGAAAAAAGTTTGCGCGTGGAGCCCCTGAAATAGGACCCCACGCGCAGGATTTTCGCGGATTTCGCCGGGTTACTTGATCTTGTATTCGGTATCGCTCACCTTTTCCCTGTGAGCGTCATGGCAGCCCTTGCAGCCGCCGCCAATCATCTTCATGGCGGCTTTTTGTCCGGCTGCGTCGCCGTCGTGGGCAGCCTTGGCGAGCGCAACCGCTCCGTCGTGGCTGTCCTTGCAGGTCTTCATGGCGACGTCGGAGTGACGTTCCTTCCAGAATGCGCCCACTTCCTTCATCGATGCAGCCATGGCGTTGGCATTCTGCTCCACGTCGACGCCCTTGCGGATCTGGCCCATCTGTTTGCCGAGGTCCTTCATGACCTTGACATGGCTTTCCGGCGGATCTTCCACCGGTGCTGCGATTGCGAATACGGCAAGGGCGATCCCCGCCACGATAATGCTGATGCGCTTCACTTTCGTTTCCTCACATTCCAGGAAATGGTCTTTTGCCCGTTGCGCGGGCGACTCCGATAGTTTACTACCGAATGCCGACGAAGCGAAAGATCCGTCCGCAAACGGGAAGGTTACCCGAAAATGGCAAAATTTACTTGAGTCGAACCAATACGCCCAACGCCGTCAGGTCAATGCGATCCACCCTATGGCGCAGTTCGAACGGCTCACCGATCGCGATCTCGGGGTAGCGCGGACGCAGATAGTAATCAATGAGAAGATCGAGGGCTCGGCCTGAGATCGGGACGCCGGAAACCGCAACCTGCTCCACGTCCACCTGCCCTTCGCCGTGGGCGCTTTGAAACCGGACCGTCACCGAAATCGGCTTCTCGCCCCGTAGCAGCCAGCGGAGCATCATACCCGGCGGCTCGCCGCGGTCGCTTTGCAGGCGCAAGAAATCGACGAGGGCGGAGCCGGTGGCGCGGCCACTCGAGAAATCGATCTTCGTATTGCGGATCGCATCGCCCACCGCCGTGCGGACCTGTTCTGCCGCGTATGCGTTGATCTCGGCGTTGGAAAAGGTGACTCGGGCGCCCGGCCCTAGCCGCTCGGCTTCGATCGCCTGAACCTTGCGCCGGGCCGAGGCGGCGTCGCCGGCTGTGTTGCCAGGAATGAGCAGAGCTGGAACGCACAAACCCGCCGCGCACGTCCACAGGGTCAATGCCCGCATGCCTCCATACTAACCTGCCGGCCTCCCGTGCTGGTCCTGATCTCCAAAAGAGGACCCTGCGAAAACAAGATCGCCGGGAAATGTTTGATAGACTCAAAAAAGGAAAAAACGCTCGAGAAGCAATTAAGGAGCACTGAGATGTACCGTTTTTCCATTGCAGTCATTGTTTGCCTGCCGCTCGGCGCCGCACCGTCGCCCGGCGTCAACAAACGCCTCGCCGAATCAGCCGAAGTGATGCAGGAAATCATGCAGACTTCCGACCGCACCGTGCCGCAGTCCCTGCTCGACCGTAGCCAGTGCGTGGTGATCGTGCCCGGGCACAAGAAGGGCGCGTTCCTGCTGGGAGCCGAGTATGGCCGGGGATTCGCCACCTGCCGGGCCGCCGGAGCGGGATGGTCCGCGCCGGCCGCGGTGCGCCTGGAGGGCGGCAGTTTCGGGTTTCAGGCGGGCGGCCAGGAGACCGACGTCGTGATGCTGGTGATGAACGAACGCGGAGCCAAGCGGCTCATGAAGAGCCAGTTCACGCTCGGCGGAGAAGCTTCCGTGGCGGCCGGGCCGGTGGGCCGGAATCTGGAAGCGGCCACCGATGCGATGCTCACCGCGGAAATCCTTACGTGGTCCCGCACGCGCGGGCTGTTTGCCGGTGTGTCGCTCCAAGGGGTGACGCTTCGGCATGACCGGAAAGTGAATGAGCAGTTGTACGGCCAGCCATGGTCCACCAGCGAAGTGGTGTTCAGCGGGTTGGAACCGAACGACGCGGCATTGCCGTTGATGAATCTGTTGAACCGCTATTCGAGCCGCCCGGTTCGCTAACGGTCCATACTGGGACAAGGAGGTTTTGCCGATGCGAATGCCGGTGCAGGTTGTAGCTTACTTCGTACTGGCCGTCGCGGTTTGCCGCGGCGCCAATGATACCGAAAAACGGCTGGAGGCGGCCAGGGCCGTCCTCGGCGAGGTGATGGATACTCCGGACAAGGCGATCCCACAAAGTCTGCTCGACAAATCCGAGTGCGTGGTGGTGGTGCCGGGTTTGAAGAAGGGCGCTTTCGTGTTCGGCGCCAAGTTTGGACGCGGCTTCGTGAGTTGCCGCGGCAAGGATGGCGCGGGATGGTCCGCGCCTGGATCGATCCGTGTGGAAGGTGGGAGCTTCGGTTTCCAGATCGGCGGTTCGGAAACCGACGTCGTCATGCTGGTCATGAACCGGCGTGGAGCCGAGCGGTTGCTTTCGAGCAAGTTTACGGTGGGAGCCGACGCGCAGGCCGCCGCGGGTCCGGTTGGCCGGACGGCGCAGGCCGAGACAGATGCGACCATGCGGGCCGAAATCCTGACATGGTCGCGGTCGCGCGGTCTGTTCGCGGGCGTTTCCCTCCAAGGCGCCACCTTGCGGCAGGACGATACCGGGAATGAAGAGTTGTACGGGTCGGCGGGTGCGAATAAGGAGATCGTGCTCGGCGGCCGCGCGACGCCTCCCGCGGCCCGACCTTTGATCGCGATCCTGAACAAGTACTCCAGCCGGCAAAGCAAGTAGCTGCGCAACCAAAACGGCCTTTCGTGCCGTCTATAGAGTTGCCGCTATGCGCGCCGTAGTCTGTATTCTCGCGTCCGCCACCCTCTTGTCGGCCCAACCCGGCCGCCGTCCGGGCCAGCGAGGCCCCGGTCGGCAGGATTCTGCCCGCGAAGCGAGGCCCGTTTACAAGCCGGAGGACCTCTGTACGGTCAGCGGCGTGATCCGCAGCAAGATCACCGGCGAGCCGATCCGAAAGGCGACCGTGACCCTTTTCTCCACGGGCGGGCGCGGCGGCGGCCGCCCGTCCACGGCCACCAGTGACGCGTCCGGCAACTTCATCTTCACCGGCATCGAGCCGGGCCGCTATCGACTCGGGGCGTCGAGAAACGGTTTCGTTACCCAGTCCTACGGCGGAACGAGCGGCGCGTCCATCACGCTTGGGCGAGCGCAGAAGCAGACGGGGCTCGAGTTTCGACTGGTGCCGCACGCGGTGGTCACCGGACGCATTTTCGATGAGGATGGAGAGCCGGCCGTTTACGTCAACGTGCAACTGCTCCGCTATGTTTACACCGATCGCGGCAAGGCTCTCCGGCCGGCTGGATCGGGTCAAACCAATGACCTCGGCGAGTATCGGGTTTTCGGGGTCGGACCGGGCAAGTACTTCGTGCAGGCCAGCCCGCGGCGTTCGCTCCCCTCTCCCGCCGCCTCCAGCCCGGACGAGCCGGAAGAGACGTATGGGGCTACCTACTACCCGGGCACGATGGATGCGGCGGCGGCCACCCCCGTCGACATCGCGGTGGGCGGGGTGGCGCAGGGGGTTGACATTCGGTTGGGCAAGACGCGGACCTTCAGCGTCTCAGGCCGCATTGCCGGCGGACCGGCCGATTCGCGGCCCGGGATGGTGATGCTCGTTCGCCGCAGCGCGCCCGGCGCTCCGGTCAGCGTGGAAGAGGGCGCCTTCGGCAACCGCGTCACGCAGTGGGACTCGCGTACGCGCACTTTCACCGTCCGCGGCGTCGCGCCCGGATCTTACTCCCTCATCGCGCAAGGGGCCCCTTCCCGGAGCGAGCGATGGAGCGCGATCGTGCCGGTGGATGTCGGCGGCGGGAATGTCTCGAACGTGGATGTGCTGCTGCAGCCCGGCCAGCCGGTGAGCGGTGTCGTCAAAATCGAAGGGCAGACCGAGGCTGCCATGCCGTCCTCGCTCTCGGTGAATCTCGAAAGTAGCGCATCCCGTATGTTCGGAGGCTCGGCGACAGAGGTGGCCGAAGATGGATCGTTTACCGTGGACCGCGTGGGTGCCGGGTCTTACCGGTTGCGCCTGGCTCGCGTTCCGGAAGGGCATTTCGTGAAGTCGATCCGCATGGGCGAAGTCGACGTTCTGACAAACGGATTGGAACTGGCCGGCGGCGCGCCCGCTGCTGGAATCGAGATCCTGCTCAGCCCCAAGGCGGCGGCCATCGAAGGAACCGCGCTCGATGGCAAGGGCGATCCAGCCGGTGGCGCCGTGGTGCTTCTCATCCCGCCCACCGGCCATCCGCGACGCGATCAGTTGATCTTCCGGACCACGGCCGATCAGAATGGCCGGTACACAATCGGGGGGATCCCCCCGGACGACTACCGGCTCTACGCGTTTACCGGCGCCGAGGATGGAGAGGATCGCGACCCGGACCTGCTCGCCCGGTACGAAAGCGCTTCCGAGAAGGTGTCGCTCGGGGACTCGGCGCACGAAAACAAGTCCGTAAAATCTGTTTCACTATCGAACTGAAAATTACGATATCGTAATTCGAGTGCGACAGAGGGAAGTCCGCGCGCCGGAAGCCGGCGTCTTATGCTCCATTTTGATCTTGCTGGCGGCGGCATTGGCGTTGCAGGCGTCGCGGCTGGGGCTTACCGTCGATGAACCCGGCCATCTGGTTTCCGCCCATCTGTATTGGCTCGGGGCCGATTCGCTGCTTCCCGGGGACATGCCGCCGCTGATCCAGATCGTCGGCGGATGGCCGTCGTTGTTTTTCGATCCGCCGGTGCCGCGCGATAACGCGGAATTGTGGAATACGCGGCAGGAGTCTCCCATCGGGTCGGAAATGCTCATGCGGATGAGCGACACGCCCGGCCTTGTGGAGCGCTATGTGTTTGCTTCCCGGCTGCCGCTTCTCGTTTTCCCATTGCTCACCGCGGCGCTGGTGTGGTGGTGGGGCCGGTGGTTGTTCGCGCCTTGGGTGGGCGTGCTGGCGGCGGCGCTGTTTGCGCTGGAACCCACCGCGGCCGGCCACGGTTCCCTTTTCAAGAACGACCTGGCGGCAACCTGCACCTACCTGTTTTTCTGGTATCGGGCTTGGCGATTCTGGCGCGAGCCCGCATGCGAACGGGCGCTGCGGTGGATGGGCGTTGCGCTGGGCATTGCGCTGCTTTCCAAGCTCTCGATGGCGGTGCTGATTCCGATCGGGCCGGCGATTGCGATCGCGCGGCGCAGCACCTCGCCCCGCGCCGCCCTGGGCGCGGCCGGTTCTGTTCTGGCAGCGGCGTACGCGATTCTGGCTGTGGCGTATCAATCGATCTGGCCGGCGGCGTATTGGCGCGGGCTGGTCTCGATCTGGCATTCGAACGCCGATGGCGGCGGCGTCTATTTGTGGGGGCGGGTTTTGGACGCGGGACATCCGCTCTATTTCCCTGCCGCTCTGGCCGTTAAGATTCCGGTGCCGCTGCAGTTGCTGCTGCTCATCGGTGCGATCGCGATTGCGCGGCGTTGGGTGCGTCCCATCCAGTCCGCCGATTGGCTTTGGTTGTTTCCTCCGGCCCTCTATATCGGCTTTGCTTCGATGTCGAACCTCCAACTCGGGGTCCGGCTGATCCTGCCGGCGCTTCCGTTCGGACTCTTGATCGCCGGCGCGGCGGTGGCTTGGCTGCTCCGGACCCCGGCACGAATGGCGGCCCTCGCCGCAATGCTGCTTTGGATGGCGGGCGTCTCGGCCGGCGTGTATCCCTTTGGGATCTCCTTCTTCAACGCCTGGGCGGGCGGGCCCGCGCACGCGCTCGATTTTCTGGCCGACAGCAACGTGGACTGGGGGCAGGGGCTGCCCGCCCTGGCCCGGTTCACACGGCAACATGGAATCGCGAAGATCCGGTTGAGCTACTTCGGTCTCGACAATCCCTGGCGCTTCTTTCGCGAGGAAGAGATCGAATTCATCCCCCCGCCGTGGGAGCCATCTATGGCGCGCGGCGCGGTTTGGGAACCGGACGCGGGCTACTACGCCATCAGCGCGAGCCTTCTCCCCGGCTTTCTCTTTCAGCCGCCCTATCGCGGCTACTATGCGTATTTCCGGGATCGGGAACCGCTGGCGCGAGTCGCGCATTCGATCTATGTTTACCGTGTGGGCGCGGTGGAAGTGAGCGCGCGATAGAGAGCCTAAACCCGTTCAGGCGGCGCGGACCGAGAGCAGGCGGCGGCCGCGCCTCGCCAGCCGATGATGCAGGAACCCGAAGCTCTGCCGGCACTCGGCGGGATCGAATGGGCGCAGCAAAACGTCGAACACGCCGTCGCGGACCGGGTCGCAGTCGCAGCTTTCCGGGTTGAACCGGCGTGCCACAACTACCGGCGCATGCGGAACCAGGATCGTCGATGCCCGCACGCGATCGCGCCAGTCTTCGTCCCCCGCGGCGTCCACGATGACGGCCACCGCTGTCCATGCCCCCAAGGGATCGAAGGGCTTGACGCGCCATCCGAACTCGCCCGCCACCTCTCCCAGGTCCACCCGCTCGCCGTCGAAATCACCCCACAGCAGAATCGCCGGTTCGAGGGGAATCGGCGGATCGCCGGCCACGCCAAAGCCGATGGGCCTCGCCGGAGCGCTAGGCATTCACGGTTTCCTCCTGATCGTCGGAGTGGTTATCCAGCCCATATTTCTTCATGCGGTAGCGAAGGCGGTCTCGCGTGGTCTTCAGTAGCCGGGCGGCGCGCATCTGGTTGCCGCGGGTATCGTTGAGCGCTTGTTGGATCAGCCGGTACTCGAACTCCTCGAGCAGGTCCGCGGCGGGCTCGCTCAACGACGCCGGGAGCGGGATGCGATCCAGATGGCAGGAATCGAACCCGTTCCTTGCACATGGCCGCGAGGAGGCCAGAAGATAGGGCGGGAGGTCATTCACGCCAGCGGTGGGTTCCGGCGTCATCATACATGCGTGGCCAATGGCGTTCTCGAGCTCTCGCACATTCCCCGGCCAGGAATGGGCAAGCAGAATTTCCATGGCATTGCCCGAGATTTCGTGAACCGGTTTCGAGAAGCGATCGGCCCACTGGCGGAGAAAACGGGCAGCAAGCGGCGCGATGTCGGAGGCGCGGTCACGGAGTGGTGGTAGCCCGATCTCGACCATCGACAGCCGGTAGTACAAGTCCTCACGGAACTGCCGCGCTTCCACCGCCGCATGAAGATTTTTGTTGGTCGCGGCGATGACGCGCACATCCACCTGCCTGCCCGTCAACGCGCCCACCCGCTGCACTTCCCGGCTCTGCAACGAGCGCAGCAGCTTGGCCTGCGTCGAAAGCGGCATGTCTCCGATTTCGTCGAGAAACAACGTACCGCCGTCGGCGAATTCGAACAGGCCCACTTTGTCGCTGTGCGCGCCCGTGAAGGATCCGCGTACATGTCCGAACAACTCGCTCTCGAATAGCGTTTCCACCACGGCCGAACAATTCAGCACCACGTAGTGCCCGTGCCGCACCGGGCTAAGCCGGTGCAGGGCTCTGGCGATCAGTTCTTTTCCTGTTCCGGTTTCGCCGCTCACGAGAACCGTCCGGTAGTAGGGCGCGATGCGGCGGACGCGCGAGAATACGGCGGCCATCGCTGGGCTTTGTCCGACGATGCCTTCGAATGAATTCGAATCTCGGGAGGCGGGAAACACAGGATCCGGAATGGGATTTTCGGAAACGGAAAACGGGAGAGGATGGGCAGAGGTCATAGCTCCAAACTTCCTGGCATTTGCCTCACCCCCATCGTACTGGGCTTAGCCGAATCTGGGTACTGTGCAAAACCCTGGGTTCAACGTTTCACACGAATCCGTTTCTCGCCGCGTAGCGCGCCAACTCGGCGGTGGAGTGGAGTCCTGTTTTATCGGTAATGTTTCGCTTGTGGAACTCGACCGTTCGCGGGGAGACTTTGAGAATGGCGGCCGCTTCCTTGATGCTGTGCCCTTCCGCCACCAGTTGCAGCACTTCACGCTCACGGACGGTAAGGTTGGTTCCCGCATCCCCACCCTCGCCGCTCAGAACGTTTTGGAGGACGTCGGCGGCAATCGAAGAAGTGATGTAGGTTTGTCCGGCCATAGCCTCCCGAATGGCCTTGGTCAGTTCTTCGGTGGCCGAATGTTTCAGGACGTATCCGGAAGCGCCGAGCCGGAACGCGCGCGCCGCCAGGGAAATGTCGGAGTTCGCGGTTAGAAACACAAAACGCGTCCGCAGACCCGCCGTGCGGACCTGCTGCAACGCTTCGAGTCCATTCAAGAACGGCATGGCGACGTCGGCGATGACCACATCGGGCTTGACCTCGCGCACCTTGGCCACCAGCGCGCGGCCATCGGTGACCGTCGCCACCAATTCGAACTCGGATTCGAGCAGGCGGCACAGGCCGTCAAGAACGATAGTGTGGTCGTCGGCGACCACGATCCGGATCTGACTCATGCTGACCCTCCCTGCCCGCTGGGTTGCGCGGCATCGCCGTACGGGGCCTCCACGGCCACCGAGGTGCCTTCCCCCGCCAGCGAATCGATTTGAACCGAAGCCCCGATCAGACGCGCGCGTTCTTCGATGCTGTCCAGGCCGATGCCGGCTCCGGCCCGCGCGCGCCCGGAATCGAATCCGCACCCATCGTCGGTGATGGTGAGGCGCAGCCGGCCATGTTCGCCGGCCAGTGTGACCGTGGCGGAATTCGCGTTGGCATGGCGAACCACGTTGCGAAGGGCTTCCTGCGCGATCCGGTAAAAGGCCACTTCCACTTCCTTCGGAATCGCATCGGGCACGCTGCGCAAGGTGCAATGCACCCGGATACCACGTTGCCGCGAGACTTCCCGGCAATGAGAATGCAGCGCCCCGGCCAAACCGGAGAACTCGAGAGAGGCCGGATGGAGCTGATGTGACAGCAGCCGCGCGTCTTCCGAGAGCCGCGCGATCCGGTCCTGCACCTTGCGCAGGCTGGCCTGTATTTGAGGGTTTGCGTTCGCTGTCTGCTTCCTGATTGTGCCCAGTTCCATGCCCACCACCGCGAGTTTCTGCGTGAAGTCGTCATGCAGTTCGCGGGCGATCCGGCTTCGCTCGTCCTCCTGGACGGTGAGAAGTTGAGCGGCGAGTGAGTGGAGGCGTGCTTCGTTCTTCTTGCGCTGGCTGATGTCGCGGGCGATCACGCCGATGATCTCCGGCTCATCGTCGCCCGAAGGAATCGGGAACCGGTAGACCTCCACCGGGATTGCACCTTTCTCGACGCCCGATCGCAACATCGATGCCTCTCCATGCCAATGTCCGGTAACCCCCTCCAGTCCGGGAATGATCTCCTCGATCGGGCTGTTCGGGATCGCCGTCAGGCCCGTGAGGCGATAGGCGGCTCTGTTGAGGAAGTGAATCCGGCCGGACGTCTCCGTCAGGGCCACGAACGCGTCGGTGGCATGCACCAATTCCCCCAACAGTTGGCGCTCCCGCTCCGCGACGCGCTGAGCGGTGACGTCCCGCGCGACGCCGTAAATCCGGTTGGCGTCGGTGGCGGTGGAGGGCCGCCATTGCAGCCAGCGAAAGCCGCCGTCCCGGCACAGAAATCGGTTTTCGACGGATCCCAGCCGTCCGGTCGCCAATAACTCCGCGAAGGCCGCGCGGCTGGACTCGCGATCGCCGGGATGAACGAACGTGTCCAAGAATGGAGTGGAGGTCAACTCCTCCTCGCTCCATCCCAAAAGCTGCGTGAAGGCGGGATTGACCTGAAGAAAGCGGCCCTCCTTGCTGGTGATGCACAGCGGGTCGGGAGCCAGCGTGAAGAACAGATCGCGTTCCTGCTCGGCCCGGCGCCGGTCGTCGATGTCAGTGACGATCCCGGCTGCCACCCTTGGCTCGCCCGTGGCGCCGGTGCCGATGACACGGCCCACCACCGTGTGCCAGCGATACTCGCCCGCCCCGGCGTCCACACGGTAGTCCGCATTGAGGAAGCGCGCCGTCGAGGCGATAATCGCGTCGGCTGATTCACGCAGACGGGCCCGGTCTTCCGGATGAATGGCGTCCAAATCGCCGTCCTCCACCGAGCACCGCACGATCGCGCGCAGAAGCGATTCGCCTCCGCCGCCGTCAGACCTCCAATCCCAAGCCGCGGAGTTGGTGGCCCGCAGCGCGAGGTAGAGCCGGCGGGCCGCGTCGCGCTGCGCCGCTTCCGCGAGCTTGCGCTCCGAGAGGTCACTCACGAAAGCGATGGTGATGCGTCCGGCGCCGGTGTCGACCGAACTCAAATGGATCTCAACCGGGAACTCGGAACCATCTTTGCGCCGGGCGTAGAGTTCCGCTCCGGGGGCCATGGGCCGGCATTGTCTTCCGTTCCCTGGCTCCGTGCGCCGCAAACGATGTTCTTTTCGCAGATCCTCCGGCAGCAGCGTCTCCGCCGGTGCGCCCAGCAACTCCTCGCGTGGGTACCCGAACAACCGTTCCGTGGACGAATTGCAGAACCGAATCCGTCCTTCGGCATCCACTCCGGCGATTGCCTGTGCCGAGCATTCAAGAATCGCTGGCACTGCCGCCTCGCCGGCCCGGCCGTCTTGACGTCCGCCACGGCTATGCCGGCTGATGTCGATCGCCACTGCCACCACTCCCCGGAGAGCGCCCCGGGCGCCAAAATCCGGCATGATCGTCAGTTGCACGCGCGCCGGGCGCGGACCGCTGGTAGGAAGCAGTTTCTCCAGATGGACGGTTTCTCCGCTCCGTGCTCGCTCCACGAACGGCAATACGGCTTTGAGAAATTCGTCGGAGGGAATGGCTGCCGTGCTCCCGTCGATCCGGCGCCGTCCCGCTGAGTCGATGTGGGCCACCACGACAGGAAACACCGGCGCTTGGATCGCGACGCAGTTCTCATCGCGAATCGAAGGAGCTACAAAAGGAGCCATTGTTTCAACCCGCCCTTTGCGCCGGAACTCCCAGATTTCCGCACCCTGAGTATACACCGCCCGGCGCCGGAAAGGGGCTCACGGAGTCCGCGGCCCAAGTGCTCGGCTTACGCCGCTTTTGCCGCGGTGGCTGCTGTTGCAGTGTCCGGCTCGGTGACCAGCTTCTTCGGCATGCTCACCCGAAGGAGACCAGCCTCAATGCTCGCCTTCACCGCGTCGGTGTCGATGGATGCCGTGAAATCGAAGTGCCGGAACAGTTCCTTGGCGGACCACTCCGAATAGACCGTCTTCTGGCCCTTACGATCCTGCCGGCGCTCGGCCTTGCCGCGGATTGTCACCGATCCCGGCTCCACAGCCACCTGAATCTCATTCGGTTCGAAGCCGGGCGCCGCGATCTCGAGCGTATAGTCGCGGTCGGTTTCCTTCAGTTCCGACAGCGGCACAGAGAATAGCTCACGTTCGGCGAGAAGCCAATCGTCAAGGTCCGATCCATTGGTGGCGCCCCGGCGCGTAAACAGCTCATAGGCGCGATTGCGAATGCGGTCAAAAACCCCCTCGATCTCGCCGAGTATCGTCGGGGGCGCCGCTTTGTCGAGGCGAACGGGCTGTATGTTTTGGTTCATGGAGGTACTCCTGCTGTCTTCGTACTGCACCCAAACTTCCAAACGCCAAGCCCCCCAACGGATAGGCGCCTCTGGCTCGCCGATGCGCAATTCCGCGCAAATTTGCACCCCGGCCGTGGGGACTTAGGCACACTCGCCGAGCGAAGTTGAAAAATACACCGCACACTCCTTCTCGCGGCCCCGTACCACGCGTTGGCCGGCGAGCGCACCGCCGGTTTCGGTCACAACGGTCCACTGTGGGCCCCCGGAGCCCTCGTAAATGACTACCCAGTCATCGGTTTTGCCCAACTGGTGAGCGCGTGCGGTATTGGAGTACAAAGCAGTGTAGGAGCGGGGCCCACGCTTCGTGTGGAGAATGGGAAGCCAAGCCGCTCGGCTTGGATTGAAGCGCCGCGGCGCAATGCGGCGAAGCTCTCCGGCCGCGGCTTTTCGCCGATACTCACGATCCACGTCGAGTATCTCGCCGGCGGGCGCCTCCGCGGCCGGTTGCGGAGGAGTGATTGCGGCGCCGAGCCTGGCCTCCAGCGCGTTGCGCACCGCGACGAGGCTCTTCTTGCCGAAACCGGCTTGGGCGAGCCGGCCATCGTGGGCCGCCGCCTCCAGGTCCTCGAGGCTGCCGATCCCTTGGTCCAGCAACATCTTTGCTCTGGTGACACCGATACTGGGAACCGAGAGCAGCAACGCCTCCGGATCGGTCCTTCGCCGCAAACGGTCCAGCAACCGCAAACGTCCGGTCTGGACCAGTTCTCCGATCGAGGCCGAAAGCCGCTCGCCGGTTCCGAGGGCGGCCGCGATCGCGCCCGAGCCTCCCGTGGCCAAGATGTCCACAAGCGGTTCGCTCAGACGCTCGATCTTGCGGGCGGCGTTTCGATAGGCACGGATGCGGAAAGGATTTCCGCCGGCGACGTGCAGCAATTCCCCCACTTCTCGCAGCCGGCGCGCGATCGCGATGTTGACGTAGTGTGCCGCCACGGGCCCGGCTCCTCCCTACACAAGCCGTCAGCACGCGGCTCTCCATTGCGCAGGCGCGCAATGGAATCTCATCTGCAGGCAACTATTCCGGGAGGATCGTCGCTATGAGCACTTTCTCGCTGGCCGCAACCAGTACCGTCACCATTGAGCCATGGGAGTTGCAAGGTGATTGGAATATCCCGCGCCACGCGTACGGAGTCGTCGTCTTTTGTCACGGTACCGGCAGCAGCCGCATGAGTCCTCGAAATCGCGCAGTGGCGCGTCGACTGAACGAGGGCGGTTTGGCGACGCTGCTATTTGACTTGCTGAATCGCGAGGAAGAAGCGGAGGACAACTGGTCTCATCATTTGCGTTTTGACATTCCGGCGCTCGCGGAGCGGGTGGTTCGGGCAACCGACTGGGTTGGAACACGCCGCGAATCCGCCGGGTTGCCCACCGCCTACTTCGGCGCGAGCACCGGAGCCGCGGCCGCGCTCGTGGCGAGCGTTGCCTGCGCCGGCAGCGTGAAGGCGATTGTCTCTCGCGGCGGACGGCCTGACCTCGCCGGGGATCGCCTCGGGTTGGTTCGCGCCCCGGTGCTTCTCATTGTGGGAGGCAGCGACACCGAGGTTCTAAGGCTGAATCGAAAAGCCCAGGCGCGTATGAAGAATGCCGAAACCAGAATCGCCGTGGTGCCCGGCGCCACCCATCTGTTCGAAGAACCGGGCGCGCTCGACGAAGTGACACAACTGGCGCTCGATTGGTTCAGCCTCCATCTGCGGGACAAGCCAGCTTCAACCCGCTGGTGAGGCTCGATGGGCCTCTCGACCGCGACGTGTCAGCTTCCGGCGGGAATGCGGGCCATCTCGATGGCTTGGTGCTTCTGATCTTGCGGTAGCGCCACCATTCTCCTTTGTGGCTCGCCGTTGCGGCGATGAAACGCCCGGCTTCAGACTCTATCCGCCGGTCCCGTCCGCCTCGAGCGCCGTTCGATCCACGCGCGCTTCCAGTTCTCCGCGCGACAAACGGATTCGCAGCTTTTTCCCAACGGCGGTTTCGCGGACGTCGCGCAGAACGCGGCCTTCGCCAGTCAGCACGATCGAATAGCCGCGTTCCAGGATTCGCACGGGGCTTAGCGCCGCAAGGCTCGCCTGGTTCCGTTCCAGCCGCAGCCGCAAGCGCGCGATTCGCTCCATCGTCAGGCGTTCCGCGCGCGTGCCCCGCTCCTCGATCCGCCGCCGCAACTCCGCCGACCTCACCCGCGGATCGGTCTTGCCCAACCGCTCCGTGAGTTCCCGCCAACGCCGCTCGGCCATGGCCATCCGCGCTTGCGGACTGGATCTCCGCAATCCCGCCACCGCGTCCTCCACGCGCCGCAGCAGGGCCTGCGTCGTTGCCCGGAGCCTTCGCCCCGCGCGGGCGTCCAGGTCATCCAGCCGCTGCGCCGCCCGGCCCAGCCGCCGGGCCAGCATCGCCTCGGCGCGATCCACGCCCAATAAACCCAGACGCGCCGACTTCCGGGCTATGAGCAAACCCATCGCGCGCTCGATGTGACGGCCCGCGTTGTCGATTGCCGCGAGAATCTCCATTTGGTTCGGAACCGCCAGTTCCGCCGCCGCCGATGGCGTCGGCGCGCGCAGGTCGGCCACGAAATCCGCGATCGTGAAGTCGGTCTCGTGACCCACTGCCGAAATCACCGGCACCGGGCAGGATGCGATTGCTCGCGCTACGGACTCTTCGTTGAAGGTCCACAAGTCCTCGAGCGATCCACCCCCGCGCCCGACAATCAATAGGTCCGGCCAGCCCGAATCGCTGAAGTACTCGATTGCTTCCACCACCGCGGCCACCGATCCTTCTCCCTGTACCTGGGCCGGATATAGCCGCACGTGAATCCCCGGATTGCGCCTTGCGAGGACGTGCAGCATGTCCCGGATCACCGCTCCCGAGCGAGAGGTGACAATGCCGATGCGCCGTGGGAACCTTGGTAGCGGACGTTTTCGCGCAGCGTCGAATAGCCCTTCCGCTTCCAGGCGCTTCTTCAGTTGCTCGAACGCCGCCTGCAAGGCGCCCGCGCCTTGCGGCTCCAGCCAATCCACCAGAAGCTGGTATTCGCCGCGCGGCTCATACACGTCGATCCGGCCGCGGACCAGAACCGCCATTCCCTCCTGAGGCCGGAATTTCAACAGCCGCAGCGTGTTTCGGAAGCAGGCGGCGCGAACCTGCGCTCCTGAATCCTTGAGCGTGAAATAGGCGTGACCGCTGGTGGCGATCTTCAGTCCTGAAATCTCTCCGGCCACCCACATGTCGGCGAACGAGCCAGCGAGCAGGTTTCGAATCCGGAGCGTTAGTTCCGAGACGGTGAGCGTCTCTCTCCGGTCATTCCAATCGATCCGCATCTGCTCCATAATAAATTTCGATTTGACCCCCGCGCGGCGATCTTCTATGCTGACACTTTAGGTTATCCGCCGCAAACGGCCGCGCTCGCCGAATTCCCCAGGAGGACGTATGACCGCAAAAGAAGTACTCGATTTCGCCAAGAAAAACGACGCCAAGCAGTTGGATCTGCGCTTCACCGATCTGCCAGGCCTCTGGCAGCATATTTCCTACCCGATCACGCAGTTGTCGGTGGACTCGTTCGATGACGGCTTCGGCATCGATGGCTCGAGCATCCGCGGCTGGGCGGCGATCAACGAGAGCGACATGCTGCTTCTGCCCGACGGGACCACTGCCATGATGGACCCTTTCACGGAAGTACCGACTCTGGTGATGGTGGGAACCGTGATCGATCCGATCACCCGGCAGAGCTACGAGCGCGACCCGCGACACATCGCCCGCAAGGCCGAAGCCTATCTGAAGTCCACCGGCCTCGGCGATACAGCTTACTTCGGCGCCGAAGCCGAGTTCTTCGTGTTCGACAACATCTGCTTCGATCAGAACGCGCACGAAGGCTACTATCACATTGATTCCGAAGAAGGCCGCTGGAATTCGGGCCGCCGCGAGAATAACCTCGGCTATCGTCCGCGTCACAAGGAAGGTTACTTCCCCGTTCCGCCCATGGATCATTATCAGGACCTGCGCGCCGAGATGGTGGAAACCCTGATCCAGTGCGGCATCGAGATCGAGTGTCATCACCACGAAGTAGCTACCGCGGGCCAGTGCGAAATCGATCAGAAATACAACACGCTGGTCAAGTCCGCCGACAACATGATGCTGTACAAGTACGTCGTGAAGAACGTCGCCTACCAGTACGGCAAGTCCGTCACGTTCATGCCGAAGCCGATCTTTGGCGACAACGGTTCCGGCATGCACTGCCACCAGAGTATTTGGAAGGACGGCAAACCGCTCTTTGCCGGCGACGGTTATGCGGGCTTGAGCCAAATGGCGCTGTGGTACATCGGCGGACTCCTCAAGCACGCCCGCGCGCTCTCGGCCATCATCGCGCCCACCACCAATAGCTACAAGCGTCTGGTGCCCGGCTATGAGGCTCCGGTGAATCTTGCCTATTCGCGCCGCAACCGGTCCGCGGCGGTTCGAATCCCAATGTACTCGGCAAGTCCCAAAGCCAAGCGCATCGAGTTCCGCCCCCCGGATCCGAGCGCGAACCCCTACCTGGCTTTCTCGGCGATGCTCATGGCCGGCATCGACGGTATTCTCAACAAGATCGATCCCGGCGAATCGCTCGACAAGGACATTTACGATCTCAGCCCCGAGGAAATGAAGAATGTTCCCTCCATGCCGGCATCGCTCGAAGAAGCGCTCACCTGCCTCGAGGAAGATCACGGCTTCCTGCTGAAGGGCGATGTCTTCACCGAAGAGTTAGTCGAAACCTACGTCGGTTACAAGAAGAAAGCGGAAGCCGACGCCGTCCGGCTGCGGCCCCATCCCTACGAGTTTGCGCTCTACTACGATATCTAGCCCGCTTGGGACCGGCGCTCCGCGGCGTCTCAGCCACTCGACCGGCGGCAGGATACCTGCCGCCTTGCCTCCTCGCTGACAACCATGCACCTATGGCGCGCGTGATCCAGATCAACATCTCTCCGGGAGGGCTTCCCAAGCGGCCCATTACCGAGGCGCGAGTCACGCCGCTCGGCATCGCCGGTGACGGCTTCGCGCATCCGCACGTGCATGGCGGACCCAAGCAGGCCCTGCTGCTGATCTGTTGCGAGGTCGTGGATGACCTTGCGCGGCATGGCTACCCCATCTACTATGGCGCCATGGGAGAAAACCTGACTGTCGCCGGCATCGATCACCGTTCGTTCCGGGCCGGACAGCGCTACCGGATCGGTTCCGAGGTGGTCATTGAACTCACCAAACCCCGCGGACCGTGCCGGGCACTGGATGTCTACGGTGTGGACTTCCGCAGCCTCGTCTACGACGCGCTAGTGAAATCCGGCGACCCCAGCAGCAGAGTGTGGGGCAAAAGCGGCTTCTACGCGTCTGTGATATCGGGCGGCATCGTCGTTCCCGGTGCGCCAATCGGTTTGCTGGACCAACTCGCATGAGCCTCCGCATTGAAAACGCGCGCCCGGACCAGACCGGGCTGATCCTCGACTTTATCCGCAAACTGGCCGACTACGATCAGATGGCGCATAAAGTGGCCGCCACCGAGGAGGGCCTGCGTCATTGGCTGTTCGGGGACAAATCCGTTGCCGATGTCGTGATCGCCTATTGGGACGCCGCGCCGGTGGGCTTCGCGCTCTTTTACCCCACCATTTCCACCTTCAGCGGATCTCCCGGGCTCTACCTCGAAGACCTTTACGTGGAACCGGATCATCGTGGCCATGGCGTCGGGAAAGCATTGCTGGCCTATCTGGCGCGCGTCGCCACCGATCGCGGCTATGGGCGTCTGGAATGGTCCGTGCTCACCTGGAACCAGCCCGCCATCGGATTCTACGAGCGCCTTGGCGCGGTGCCGCGCAACGAATGGTACGTGTATCGCCTCAGCGGCGATGCGCTCGCGAAACTCGCCGCCGGCCCGCGATGAGAGCCATGTTGTGAGCGCCGGCGAAGAGATTGTCGTCATCGTCGACGAGGGCAATCAGGTCACCGGCGCCGCCACGCGCGCCCGCATGCGTGCCGAGGGATTGTGGCATCGCAGCACCTATATCCTGGTGCTCGATGGCGCGGGCCGGCTCTATGTCCAGCAGCGCACGATGACCAAGGACGTTTACCCCGGCTGGCTCGATCCGGTCACCGGCGGCGTGGTGCTCGCCGGCGAGTCCTACGAGGAAAGCGCCCGGCGTGAACTCGCCGAGGAGATGGGCATCCGCGGTGTCCAGTTCGAGACTCTCTTCGATTTCCCTTTCGAACAGGACAACATGCGGGTGTGGGGCCGTGTCTTTCGCTGTACCTGGGATGGCCCGATCACCCCGCAGCCGGAAGAAGTGGAGGCGGTGCACCGCATGACCCCCGCCGAGATTCTCCAAGGCGGCGGACGATTCACTCCCGACGGGCTTCTGGTGGTCCGGCGGGTGTTCGGCGAGCCCGGCCGTGTTAAGATCGGCCCGATAACGACATGAAACGAACTCTCCTCGCCGCCGTCTTTGTTCCCCTGCTGGTTATTCCCCTATGCGGTCAGCCGCAACCGGCCGCCGCGCGCGCCGCGGTTCGCGCGCCCGCCACCGCCAGCCTGACACTCTCCCAGAAACGCCTCGCCCGCGTGGATCGACTGCTGGAGCGCTACACCTCCGAAGGAAGGATCGCCGGCGCCGTGGCCCTGGTGCTTCGCGACGGCAAACCGGTCTATGAGCGCGCTTTCGGCTGGAGCGACAAGGAAGCCGGGCGACGCATGTCCACCAGCACGCTGTTTCGCATCGCGTCGCAAACCAAGGCCATTACCAGCACTGCGATTCTGACGCTGGTGGAGGAAGGCAAGATCGGTCTCGATGAGCCGGCCGGCCATTTCATTCCCTCCTTTACAAAAACGACGGTCGCCGTGAAGGATGGCTCCGGGCGCAACATCGTGCCCGCCAACAGGCCCATCACCATCCGGCATCTGCTCACGCACACCGCGGGTATCTCCTACGGCCGTGAGCCGCACGTTCAGGAAATCTACGCCGCCGCCGGTCTCGGCCCCGCCGCCGGCAACGGTTGGTACACCGCCGACAAAGAAGAACCCATCTGCGTCTCAATGGAGAGGCTCGGCACGCTTCCCTTCGTCGCGCAACCCGGCGAATCCTACGTCTACGGCTACAACACCGATATTCTCGGCTGCATTGTCGAGAAAGCGTCCGGTATGCCGCTGGATGAATACATCCGCACCCGGATTACGGGTCCGCTTGGGTTGAAGGATACGCGCTTTTATGTGCCCACCGCCGAGCGCGACCGGCTCGCCGCCGTGTACGGCAGCGGCTCCGATGGTCTCATCGTGCGATCTCCGGAAGGATCCAAGGGGCAGGGCCACTATGTGGACGGCCCGCGCAAGAGTTTCGCCGGTGGTGCCGGGCTCACCTCCACCGCTCGCGACTACGCCCGCTTCCTCGAGATGATCCGCAACGGCGGCGCGCTCGACGGCGTTCGCATTCTCGGCGCCCGCACCACGGCGCTGATGACCACCAATCAGTCCGGGACGCTCCACTCCACCAATGGCCTCGGTTTCGGCTTGGGGTTTCAGACGGTGGACCGCTACGGAGCCAGCGGCATGGCCGGTATCGGTGCGTTCGGCTGGGGCGGGGCATACGGCACCACGTATCAGGTGGATCCCCAGAGCCGGATGGTCATCGTCCTCATGATCCAACTGATGCCCAACGCCACCGACATACAGCCGAAGTTCATGGCTGCCGTCTACCAGGCCCTCGTCAACGAACAGGCGCTCCACTAGCTGGCTCAAAGCCCGCGATCTCGGCCATCTCGGCGTCGCTCAGCCGGAAATCCGCCGCGCCGATCACGCCTTCCAACTGCCCGGATGAGCGCAGGCCCGTGATCGCCGCCGTCACTGCCGGATTGCCCAACACCCAGGCAATCGCCACCTCGCCGGGTGTCCGGCCATGGCGCGCGCCGATGGACCGCAGCAATTCCACCAGCGCCAGATTGCGCGACAGCAGCGGTTCATTGAAGTTCGGCGTGCGCCGCCGGAAGTCGTCCTCCGGCATCGCGGCGATCCGCTCCCGCGTCATGTGTCCGGTGAGCAGGCCGGACTTCATCGGCGAGTATGCCAGCACCCCCATCCCGTGCGCCTGGCAAAACGGCAGCACGTCGTGCTCGATCTCCGGCGTGATGATGTTGTAGGGCGGCTGGAGCGACGTGATCGGGCCCAGCGCCCACGCGCGCTGCAATTGATCGGCGTTGAAATTGGAGACACCGGCCCAGCGGATCTTGCCCTCGGCCTTCAATTCCAAAAGCGTCTGCCAGCCTTCCTCCACGTCCTCGTCCGGCTCCGGCCAATGGATCTGGTAGAGGTCAATCACCTCCACGCGCAGCCGGCGCAAGCTGTCCTCGCATTCGCGGCGAATCGAATCCCGCTTCAAGCTTTTTTGGATCTGCCGGTTCTCATCCCAGATGCGCTCGCATTTGGTGAACACATACGGACGCGGCGACACGCCTTCCAGCGCCTTGGCCACGACCTGTTCGGAATGCCCCAGCCCGTACACCGCCGCGGTGTCGATCCAGTTGATGCCCGCATCGAGAGCCGCGCGGATCGCCGCGATCGATTGCGCGTCGTCCTGCGGCCCCCACCCGAACGCCCATCCACCGCCTCCCATCGCCCAGGCGCCTACGCCGAGGACGGTGATCTCCATGTCACTGTTTCCAAGCCGTCTCTTTTCCACCGTCCTAGCGTAGCCCAATCGGCGGCGCCGGTGCGCCTATCCTATCCCAGCCAGCGGATCCCATCCACCGTGTCGCCGTCGTTGCGCGGGCCCACCAGGTAGGCGCTCATCCGCGGCGCGGCGTCGAGCGCTTCCACCCGGACCACCAACTCGTTGACGCCCGGGCGCAGTTCCACTGCTTCCTGGAATTGCCCGGTCCGATAACGGGACCGGTTCTCCTCCGCCAGGACACGCTCGCCATTGAGCAAAGCCTCGAAGCGGCCGCTCGCGCCGATCCACAAGAATGCCTTCGCGTGGCCTTCCGACTGCACCCGCGTCCCCGCGGCGAACTTGCTCCCCGGCGTAACCGGCTTCCCGCTCCAACGGTCGAAATGCAGCGTATCGGTGGGAATCTCGCACGCCCGCCAGGATTCCCGCGGCGCCGCGGGATTCGCCGTCACCCGCCACAATCGGTTGCCCCGCCCGTACCAGGATTTGGGCTTCGCCCAGCGGCGCCGCAGCGGATCGGGTTCGGCCCCGAGTACGTCCACTTCGGCAAGGTCGCGCGTTCCCATCTGCCGCTGCGCGGCCATGTGCAGGAATTCAATATCCCACGGGTTGTAGCCGAGCAGATACGCCGCGAGCGAATCCGCCGCCACCGGATCCTCGCCCGCCAGCACAAGGTTGCTCTGCACCATCTGGTCACTCTTGCCATTGCTGTGCTCCTGGTATTGCAGGCCGCGCAAACCGTCCACCACGGAATAGTCCGGCGGGTGGAACGCCGCCAGATCCACGATGAACGGGTCGATCCGATCCTCCACCGAATGCCCGGAGTGAAGCTGCGCATTGTGGAAGGTGCCCCGCACCGCGTAGGCCTCGCGGGGCGCCGTGCCCACGTAGTTTTTCAGGCAGCATGTAATCCCGCTCTGCAGATGGACCTTCATGACCGGAACCGAGATCAGGAAGTCGCAGTTCCGGATCGTGTTGGTGACGAAGTAATCCGGCCGGGCGCCGAACGCGCCCACCCCATTCGGCGATCGCGGCACCTCGATGCGCCGGAACTTGCCGGCGGCGTCGCGCACCGCGTCGTAGCTCAGGTCCACGTAATCGAAACCGCGGCCGGGAAACTCGCGCCGGAACCCGGCGAGCATGCCGCCGAACGATCCGCCCGCGCCCGGAAACTCGTCCGGACCCCAGTCGAAGGTCATCGCGTCGCGCCGGACGCCGTCCTGATAGATCACGTTGTCCTTGGCCGGGTCCGTCAGCCGCCGATAGCTGCCGCCTTCTGCCAACGTGATCCGTCCCGCGCGCGAGAATCGCGCCACGTATTCGAGCACGGCGCGCGTCACGCGCATGTCGGTGATGTCGCCGGTCCGGTAGAATTCACGGCCGCGAAGCCCCACGATGTTTGGCTTCACCACCACCCAGGAACCCGGCTTGATCTTCGCATCGAGGCTGCCCGCGGCCGGCGCGCCCAGGCCAATCGCAGTCCAAACCATGTCGCGCACGCGCTCGTAGTCGAGCGTGTCGTCCTGGGAACCCGGCCGCCGGAGTTTTGCGTAGCTGGAAGGCACCAGCCCCAGCCGTGTACGGCCCGCGGCGCCGGAGGCCATGGCACGGAAGGCGGCGGCGCCGGCGGCCGTTTGGAAGATTTGTCTGCGGCTCAGTAGTTCCATACCAACTTTATACACCTTTTTCAGTCAAAAAGGTCTTAAAATCGAATACAGGAGGCGAACCATGCGCAGACGCGACCTTTTCCTGGCCGCAGCCGCCGCTCAGGCAGCTTTTTCGCAGACAACCAGCCGGCAAACCCCCGGCCGGCAGGCTACAAAGCCCCCGGGAGCGAAGCCGCGCGAGTGGGTAACCGCCGCGGCCAGCCGCGACACCGCGCCCCGCGTAGGGTTGATCCCATCCACCTTCGCCGGCGCCGAAGAACTGGACGGCCGCAAGATCCGCGCACTCGCGAAGCCTACCCCCATCGGCGCCCCTTTGGCTGCGGCGCAACTCGACGATATGCTGCGAGTGGCCGTGGAACTCGGGGGCGGCCGGCGCGGCGGGCTGGTCACCGCCATTGGCCGTGACGACTGGGTGGTGATCAAGACCTGTATTCGCGCCTGCCCCGGTGATGCCGGTTACCATCCTGGCGCCGTCGCGGACCCTCGTCTGGTGGCCGGCGTGCTCCGCTACTTGTCCGAGCGCGGCCTGGGGCGCAGGTTCAGCATCGTCGAAGGCGCGCCTTGCCGGACGGCCGCCGGCGCGATCTGGGAGTCCACCTGGAACGGCGACTTCGACGGGCTCAGCTACCGCGCATTGGTCGCCGGCATCGCCGCCCAGCATCCTGCGCTGCGCTTCGAGCTCATCGACCTCAATACAGCCCCCTCGCTCGAGATGCCCGTGGAAGGGCGCGTGTTTGCGTCAGGCAATCCCAAGGGCTTCTATCATGTTCCCCGCGTGCTGCGCGAATGCGACAAGGTGATCTCGATCTCGCCTCTTTCGACGTTGGCCGGGGAAGGCGTTGCGCTCTCGGTGATGAACTATCTCGGCTTCGCGCCTGGCGATCGTTATGGATATCCCAAACAAGGGCTTCTCGAGCTAGGCAGCCCGGGAGAGGTTGCTCTGGACTTTTTTTCGTTTCACCCTGCCGACTATGCGATCGCTGGCGGCTCTTTCGCGAGCGAAGCCGATCGGGGCGGGGAACAAACCCAATCCCGCCGCCACAACGTCATCGTGGCGGGCACCAACGCCCCGGCGGTCGACGCCGTGGCCGCTGCCGCGATGGGCTTTGACTCCACTTCCATCCGCCATCTCGAACTCGCCGTCCAGCACGGTTATGGCATCAACGACGCCTATTCGATCTGGACGCGCGGCGCCGAGATCGATGAGGTCAAAGCCGAATTCCGGCAGCCCCCCTGGAAAGCGTCTACGGTAGCGCGAAAGTGAAAATCGCGCTGCCCGCCGGCATCGTCACCATCTGCTTGCCGTTCACCGAATACGAGATCGCGCTCGACGACATATCGCCGCCGAGATTGATCCGCCAGAGGTCCTTGCCGGACTCGGCGTCGAGCGCGTAGAACCAGGACTCCATCTCCGGGCGGTCCCGCGTAATCCACCCGCCGCTGGCGGCGAAGACAACCTTGCCACCTGTCGACAACACACCCGACCACGGCTTGGTGTGCGTCTTGTGCTCCCATACCCGCTCACCTGTCTTCGGGTTCAGAGCGCGAATAGCTCCGTATCCCGGCTCGTCTTCGAGATCGATCTTCGGTACGCTACCGATGTAGCGGTTTCCCGCGATGTACTCGGCTGTTCCTTTGCGATACAGTCCCTTGTTTTCCCACGTGGTGAGATAGAACAAGCCGGTGAGGGGGTTGTAGGAAGGCGAATACCAGTTGGTGGCTCCCTGCACGCCCGGCCACACCTCCACGCCTTGCTCGGAGGGGTCAATGCCCGGCTTGCGAATGGGCCGGCCATTCGCATCCAGGCCCTCGGCCCAGGTCTGGGTCGCGAACGGCTTGCCGAGCAGGAACTTACCCGTCTCACGATCGAGCACGTAGTAGAAGCCACACCGGTGCGCCCAGTAAACCAGCTTCCGCTGCCTGCCTTGGAATTCCGCGTCCACCAGCACCGGCACCTGCACCGCGTCCCAATCGTGAACGTCGTGCGGGACGAACTGGAAGTACCATTTCAGCTTGCCCGTATCGGCGTCGAGCGCGATGGCGCTGTCCGTGTACAGATTGTCTCCCGGACGCACGTCGCCGTTCCAATCGGGAGACGGGTTGCCCGTGCCCCAGATGATCAGATTTTGCGACGCATCGTAGGAGCCGGTGACCCACGTCGGTCCGCCACCCTGCTTCCAGGCATCGCCGGACCACGTCTCGTGGCCCTTCTCGCCGGGCCCGGGGATGGTCCAGAAACGCCAGCGCTTCTCTCCGGTTTTCACGTCATAGGCGTCGAGAAAGCCGCGCACGCCATATTCGCCGCCGGCGATCCCGGTGATCACCATATCCTTCACCACCAGAGGGGCGACGGTGACACTGTGGCCGGTGCGATAGTCGGCCACCTCCACGTCCCACAGCACGGCGCCGGTTTTGCGATTTAGCGCCACAAGATGCGCGTCCACGGTGCCTACGAAGACGCGGTCGCCCAGCACGGCCACGCCGCGATTCACCTGCCCGCAACAAACGTTGATCTTGGTGGGCAGCGAGCGCCGGTAGCGCCAGAATTGGCGTCCGGTGGCCGGATCGAGCGCCACCACGTTGGACGGCGGTTCGCTCACGTACATCACGCCATCGGCGACAATCGGCGTGGTCTCCACGCGATGCGTCATCGGCATCTGGTACACCCAGGCGATCTTCAGATCCTTCACGTTATTGCGATTGATCTGATCCAGCGAACTGTACCGCCAGCCATTGTAGGAGCCTGAGTAGGTGAGCCAGTTCTGCGGTTCCGTCGGCGCCTTCAGTAGACGCTCGAAGGTAACTTGCGCTCCGGCTAGAGAGACCATCGCCGCCGCGAGGACGGGTACGGTGACAGAGAGTCGATTCATCGATTTGCTCCCGTTCGCTGCAGCGAATATAAATAGGCGACCAGGTCGTCGATTTCCTTGTCCGCCAGTTTGCCGGCGTACGACGGCATGGCGGAAGACTTCTCGATCTGGAACCGGTTGAAATCCCGTTTTGGCAGCGACAGAAGCCCGCGCGCCGGGTCCAGGATCTGCATCGTGTACGTGCCTTCGTTCAGGATAAAGCCGCTGTGGGCGGCCCCATCTTCCATGGTGATCCGCGCCACTCGGAACTCTCGCAACACACGGTTCGACGGAGCCACAATGGCTTCGCGTAGATGCTCCAGCGATCGCTGGGACCCGATGAAGGTCAGGTCCGGTCCGTTCGTCCCGCCCTCACCCCGTGCGATATGACATCCAATGCAACCCTTCCCGGAGAACAGCCGGCGGCCGTTCTCCACGCTGCCAGAAGGCGATGGGGCGCGGGCCTGGCTGAGTGATCGCACGTACGCCACCACCTGCCAGACTTGGTCTGGCGAGAAGAACACCCCAGGCATGGCGGTTCCCGGGATGCCGTCGGTGACGTTGCGGAGCAGGTCCTCGTCGGAACTGCCGTGATAGAAGATTCCCGAGTTCAGGCTCGGCCCACGCCCGCCTTCGCCCTTCAGCCCGTGGCATTCACCGCAATGGCCGCGGAAAATCTTCGCCCCGGCCGCGACGTCGGCGGGAGTGGTGTGCGGGTTGCGGACTTCGGTCTGCTGCGCCAGCGCGGCGGTCGCCAGCAACAGGGCTGCAAAAAGAGTGGCTTTCATGGTTGGCACCTGCTCCGAGCATTGTAGACCATTCATGCCGTTCCAGATGCGTCATAATCGTCTCCATGCGATTGGTCACGATCCTTGCCTTGTTGGCGGCCGCGGCGGCGGCACAGCCGAATACTCTCACTCCGAAGGAAACCAAAGCCGGATGGATCCTTCTGTTCGACGGCAAGTCGCTCGACGGGTGGACGGCGATCGGCGCGCCGAAGTGGGCCGTCGAAAACGGCGCCATCGTCGCTCAGCCCGGCACCCAGACGCTCGGATGGCTGCGCTCCGCCGCTCAGTTTGGAGACTTCCACCTGATGCTCGACTTCCGCACCCGCGAACACGGCAACAGCGGCGTCTTCCTCCGCGCCGCCACCGAAGGCGAGCCGCATGTCACCGGCTATGAACTGCAGATCTGGACCGGCAACGAAAAGTACCCCACCGGATCGTTGGTGAATCATGTCTCCACCGACAAAGGCAAATTCAAGGGCGACGTCTGGAACACCTACGATGTCACCGTGCGCGGCGATCACTTCGTCATCAAGCTGAACGGCAAGCTGGTGCTCGACACGCATCAGGACAAAACGCGAAAAGGTCACATCGGCCTGCAGTCGAACAAAGACCGCATCGAGTTCCGGAATCTGAAGATCAGGCCCTTGTAAGTTCGATACAGTGCCAGCCGCCGCGTTCCCGCTCTGTCAGGGCCATCCAGCCGCCTGCGATCGCGGCTTCTACTTTGCCCACTTGCCCGGCGAGTAAGCCGCTCACCGCCATGCGCGCGCCGGGACCTGCGATGCGGCCCAGGTCGCCGAGCAAAGCCAAGAGGATACCCGCCGGCAGATTGGCGGCGATGAAGTCAAACGAACCCGCCACCGCGTCGATGCTCCCGATCCATGTCGTGTTCACGCCGTAGCTGCGGGCCTGTGCAATCGCCGCTTCATCCGGATCGCATCCCGCCGCCACGGCCGCGCCCAGTTTCTCCGCCGCCTGGCACAGCAGTCCGGATCCGCATCCCACATCCAGAAACCGGTCACCCGGCCGCAGAGACCCTTCCATCGCCTCCAGGCACAGATGCGTGGCCGGATGGTCGCCGTTGCCGAACGCGTTGCCGGGATGCATGTGGAGCCGTATGCGTCCCTCTGGTGTTGCCGAGGCGTCCCACGGAGGCGCCAGGTACCAGCGCGCGCCCACTTGCATCGGCTGCCACTGCGACTGCCACGCCTGATTCCAGTTTTCGTCGAACTGCTCACCCGCCTCCACCGGCAATGGAGACAAGGCATCGCGGCACCGTGCCGCGCCGTCCGGATCGTGGAACCAGGCCGTGATTTCGCTGCCCCGCTGCTCGGTCCCGATCGGATCGAGCAGCGCGATGGTACCGGCGATCTCCTCTTCACGCGACACCGGGATCTGCAAACGAACCCAATAGAGCCTGCTCACAACCGGTATTGTCGCAGCCGGCCGGCGCTCATGGCCCGAGCAACTTGCCGCACAACAACTTGCCCCGATCGTTCTTCACCTCGATCCGCGCTGCTCCGCCCGACACCGACACCACACCATACGCGGTCTCCTCCAGATTCATGCACTCGACGCCGAGCGAAGGCGCCAGCAGGTTCAGATATGCCGGATCGAAGTCCGGATAAGTGGCGAGCGTCTTGAGCAGCGGATCTACCGCGATCGGTCCTGTCACCATCTCGTATGCCACCGGTGTGGCGGCGCCGTCCACATCCGCCGAGAGGCGGCTGAGTACGGTAGCGTGAAGATCCGCGGTGACAAAAACCACGTTCGGAATACGATGCTCGGCGATGAAGCGCAGAATCGCGGCCCGCTCGGCCGGATAGCCCTCCCAACGGTCATACGGCAGCACGAAGAGCCCCGTTACGGGCACCTCGCTCACGATGAATTTGAATCGCGCAGGAAAGTAGCGCAACACCAGGTAAAGCAACTCGCGCTGCGTGCGCCCGAGCAGCGTGCGGGCAGGGTCCGCCATGGCCGCCAGGCATCCGGACGGCGCGTCGGCGGGCAGCCCGGCCAGCCGGCGCAGCGCGCCGGGCAGCGCGGGCGCCAGATCCGGCGTACCTGTGCTGTCCAGGCACCGTTCCGCCGCCGAAGGGCTCCGGCACGTACGCTCGTCCAGTATCACGATCAGCGCCTCAGTACCCCAGCGGATCACCCGGAACATCGGCCGCCCCGCGCATCCCGGATCGGCCGGGAGGAAGGAGTCGCGCGCCGGCATCCACTCGAGGAATGCCTGGCGGCCGATGTTGTACAGGCCGGGAGGCAGGCCTGCCGGGTGAAAGTCATTCTGAAATTCGTGGTCGTCCCACACCGCATAAGTCGATGTGGCGGCCAGCAGCGAACGCAACGCCGCATAGGTCCGGTTTTCCGCGTAGGCGCCGCGATACTCGTCGAGCGTGCGCGCGGGTCCGCTCGCGCGCTTGCCGGAATCGGTGTACACCGTGTCGCCCAGGTAGACGAAGAAACCTGGATCTTCGGCCCGGGCCGCTTCCAGCACCTCGAACTGGTTGTAGGCGGGCAGGCCGTTCACCCGCGTGCCATCGGAATCGCCCGCGAATACGAATCGCAGATCTTCGGTCATGCCGGGCGACGGCGCGGTTCGAAATTGTCCGGCGCCGCTGACCGCGGCGCCTGCCGTCCAACGGTAGTAGTAAGTAGTGGCCGGCTTGAGTGGCCCAATGTCCACCTTGGCCGTCAATCCGGTGGAAGCCGAAGAGGCGGCCGCGCGCCGCAAGACGATGCGCCGGAAGTCGGCGTCCGGCGAAACCTGCGCTTCCAGGTTCGCGGCACTCGCGGTCTTGGTCCACAAAACAGCGCTGTATGCGGTGACATCGCCGCTGGCGACGCCAAAGGGAAACGCCGGCGTGGGCTGCGCGGAAACCGCCGCGCAGCCGCACGCCAGCGCAATCAGGACTCTGATCATTGAACGCTCAATGTTCGCAGATCCAGCGTACCGGGCACCACGAGGCCGATGTCGAGCCCTGGCGCCGTGAATGGTGTGATCGATCCGAGCGAGAGTGAACTCACCCCGAGCAATCCGAACGAATCCTCCAAGGCTGCCCCGCGCGTGGCCGGAAGGTTCGACATGGCCGATGGCGGCACCTGCAACCGCCGATCGGACCCCGCGGCGACGCAAATGAACGCAGCGCCCGCCTTCGTCTTCTGGTCCGTAGCGCCGCCGATCACCAACACCCGGTCATCGGGGCCGCCTCCGGCCCATTCGATCAGCACGCCCTGGCTGCGGCTCATCGTCGTGATCTGGTCACGATTGGTCCAGGTCACCAACTGCGGGAATGTCGCCGTCGCGTTGAATGCGCCGACGTCTTTGCCGCCCAGGCCGGTCACACGGAACGTCCCCGGTTCGAGGAACAGTGCTCCCGGTGTGACCCCTGGGAACGGGATCGATCCGCCGAGCAATCCGGCGTAGGGGCCTGTGGACGACGTGTCGTCGGTCCGCGCCAGTTTCACCGCCCGGCCCGAAGGCGCCGTGACAGTAAGTTCTACACCCGCGTCCAGTTGCGTGCCGCCGACACCCTGGCTCAGCCCCGGCAGACTGCCGCCAAGGAGACTCGAGACATCCTGGTTCCCGGCGATCGCCTGGCAAGACCCTACCGGCGGGAACGAGGCGAACGAACTGAAACCGAGCGCGCCGCCGGCCGGGACGTTCAGGAACACGCCGAGGCCCAGATCCGCACTGATGTTTTCCGGCGTGGCATTCGCCTTCAGCGGGATAAGCGCATTGCCTTTCACCAACAGCACAGCGCCGATCTTACCGCCCGATTGCGGCAGGCTCGATACCGGGTTTCCGGCGTCGGTGCAGGCCGCGCCTCCGGTGGAAATCGCCATCGTGGCCACGTTGGACCACGGCGCGCCCGACCCTCCCGCTCGCACCTGCACCGGCACGGCGCATCCGAGCGGGACGTCGGCGGAGAGTTCGATCACCACTTGATCCAGCGCCGAACAGCACGACGAGCGCCCATAGTAGAGCAGCTTCTGCGGCTTGCCCCCGACATGGACTTCGAAATCGAACGGCAGATTGCCCACCGGCGGCGCCACGTTGTCTGGCGCGGTGATCGGGCCGCCGCCGTTGCCCCAGATGGTCACCACCTGGCCCGGCCCCGCCGTCGTCGATCGCGTATTCAGCGGCTGATTGGTTTGCGTGACGAAGTTGGTGATGATGCCCGGACCGGACCCGGCGCGCGTGGTGAAGATGTTGAAATTGTTCCGTACCACGCGGATCCGCACCGGATTCGACCGCCGGCCATTGTAGACCACGATCATGTCGACGTCGCCGAGCGGTGTGTTCGAAGGAATGATGCCGTTCACTTGGCTGCGAGAAGTGAACACCAGGTATGCGTTCACCTCCAACGAGCCCTGCCGCAGCAACACCTCCGTCCCACCGAGGTTCATCGGAAGCGGATAGGCGGTGGCCTGTTCCGGATTCGCCGGACCCACGTCAAACGCAAAGACCGTGAAGAACGATCCTTGCGCGATCGCCCCGCCCGGCAGCGAGGGCGGCGTGCCGCTGCCGGCCGGAACCACGCCGTTGGGAGGCACCGCCGGCGTGCCCGTCGTGCCGGCCGCGTTCTGCGTCACCGTAAACGTCCGTCCGGCTACCAGAATCGTGCCTGTGCGTGTCGATGCGGACGGATTGGATCCGGCCGAGAAGTTGACGGAACCGTTGCCGATGCCACCCGCCGTGCGCTGGCCCGAGTTGAGGCCGATCCATTCGGCTTGGGCCGCGGCGGTCCATGTGCAATCGCTCGGGCTGGCGGTGACGTCGATCGAGCCGAAGCCGCCGCTCGACGAGACCGTCGCCGACGCCGGGGAGATCGAATAGCTGCACGCCGACCCCGCGGCCTGGCGCACCGTGTGCGTGCGGCCCGCGATGGTCACCGTCCCCGTGCGCGCATTGGCGGTGCCGTTGGCGGCCACCCGGTAGCTCACCGCGCCGTCGCCTTGGCCGCTCTGCCCGGCTTCGAGTGTGATCCACGCGTCGTTACTGATCGATCCCCATTTGCACTCTGGCCGTGTGGTCACCAGTACCGGGGGATTGAACGTCGTGTTGGGCGGAGCGCTTCCGCCGGCTGTTCCGCCGGGTTGGCCGAAACTGTATTCGAGCGGCCGCACGAAGTAGTCGCATCCCGGCTGCGTCGTGCTTCCGCCGCCCGTTCCAGTGCCGCCGCCGGTCCCACTGCCGCCGCCCGAGGCCGCGCAATTGATGTCCAGACGCAGCACGGTGTCCGGGACGCCGTTGGGTGACGATGCCGTGTCGCCGGCTCCCACCAGATCGATCGTCAATCCCGTGCTGCCCAGTGAAATGCTCGCCGAGCCTGACACTCGCGTCCAACTGGATGCTGCGGCGGCATTGCCCACCGAGAACACCGCACTTTCGGTAGTGCCGTTGCTCCACCCTACGGTAATCCGGACGTGAGTGCCGCTGTTGGTGGTGTGGCTGTACAGGAAGTAGCTGCCCGGCGCAAGATTGATCGTGGCTCCCGGGTTCAACAACGGGCTGCCTCCGGAAGGCTGCGATACGCCAAGAATCCAAAAACCATTGTTGACGGTGTCCCACACCTGACCGTTGCCTCCGAAGGCGCCGTTCGCGAATGACCCGCCTTCCATCGTCAACGCGGTGATATTTCCCGGACATGTTCCGGTGGAGGACCCTCCTCCGGGCGCCGTACACGCCGACACTGTTCTCGTCGTCGATCCGGTTCGCGTTGTCCCGCCGGCCGAATCGTGCGCGGTGAGCGTCACCGGCGGCGACGCGCCCGCGTTCGACGGCACGTAGGTGATTACGCACTGGCTGGTGAGCACTTGCCCGATGCGCCCCAGCAGTTGCGTCAATGCCGCCGAGTTGGCGCCGCTCAGGAATACGCCTCCCGTGTCGGTGGCGATTTTCTGAAGCACGGTCTGGTTGATTCCGGACCCGAACCCAACCGTGAATACCGGCGTCTGCGCCGCCTTGGCCGCGTCGATCGCCGCCTGGTCCGAAGGGTTGGTGCCTGAGTTCTGCCCATCCGTCATCACAACCACAGCGCGCCGTCCCGGCCGCGTCGATAAAGCATTCGAGGCGTCGATGATCGCCTGGTAGAGCAGTGTGTTGCCCCCTCCGCTGATGGCGTCGATCGCCGCCTTCGCCGCCGTCTTATCCGTGGTGAAGGTCTGCTGCACCGTCACCGATGAGCCGAACGAGTAGACCGCCACGGCGTCCGACGAGGGCAGTTGATCCACCAGTTGCTTGGCGGCCGTTTTCTCGGCCGTCAAGTCCGCCGATGAGAGCGACCCGCTGCGGTCAATCACGATCGCCACCGATCCCGCCGATGTCGCGCCGCCCGCCGTGGTGCAGATCACGCTCTGCACCGCCACCGGTTGTCCGTTCTCGGTAATGTCGAAATTCGACTGGCCTAGGCCGACCACGGGCTGCCCGGCGGAGTCGGTCACCGATGCCACCAGCTTCTTGCGAGCCGGACATTCGCTATTGTCCTCTTGCGTGATCACAACGGTGAGCGCTCCCGCCGTGGTCCCGCCGCCGCCTCCGCCCCCTGACGATCCGCCGGATCCGAGCGTTGCCGAGAACGTGCACTGTGTCGGCGGATTCGTTCCCGTTGCTGTCCCCTGCATCGCGAGTTGCCCGCTGATTGAACTGCCTGCCGTGCCGGACCACGTTTGCGATCCTGCGCTCCACGCCCGCGTAAAGGTGAACCGGTTCGCCTCCACCGTACCGTTGATTGTTCCAGGGTCGCTGCCGAGGAACGATCCGGTGATAGTGGCTCCGCTTTGCTGAATCTGGAACTGTCCAGTGAAGCTGCCTCCCGTGCAGGAGGCGGTCCAGTTCCAGGTGCCCGTGAGGTCCACGCTGGGAGGCGGCGTCACTGGCGGTGGCGCGGAGCCCCCCGTGACGATCGCCGTGATGGTGGACGTCACAGCGGTGTTCACAGTGCGCACCCCGAACGCGACGTGATACACCCCAGCCTGCAGCGTGGGTGTGGAGCGGCGCGGTTCGCTGGAACTGGTCCAGCCTTGGGAATCGATGATGATGGTTTCGTCGCCGGTTTCTCCCTCGGCGCGAAACTCCGCGTCCACCTGGCCGTTCACCAGCGTCGGATCTGACCCCCGCCGGACATAGATGTCCAGGTCGACACCCGGCGTCGTGCCAGAGATATTGATCTCGAGCTTGGTGGCGCCGGTGGGTACGGTGATCAGGAACGCATAATCGCCAGTGTAGAAGGTCGGCGTGGCGGCCGACGGTAAACGAAACGTCTGGGATGCACCCGGTTGAAGCGTCGAGCCGGCCTCGCGGACCTGCTCCGCCGTCTGGGACTGCCCGAAATCGGCCCGCGCGAAGCGTTTGTCAGGTTTTGCGCCGACCAAGGGGAACATGGCGCTGACGAGGAACACGAACGACGCAACTCGACTCGGGTAAGAAGGTAGAATACCCATGGACTCCTCCTTAGGGCCTTATACTACATTTCTCTGGTTCCATCATACGCTTGCGTCGCAGAAAAATAAAGATCTTAAGGTCTTAAACTACTTTTTACCCGCTGCGGCAAAGAAAAAGGGGCAGGCCGAAGCCTGCCCCCTGCTGCTCGGAACCGCGCCGTTACATTGTTCGCGCCGCTTCGGCCTTGTCCGCCCCGGCAGCCAGGATCGCCGCCTGCGCCGCTGCCAATCGCGCGATCGGTACCCGGTACGGTGAGCACGAGACGTAGTCCATGCCCACCTGATAGCAGAACTCCACCGAACTCGGCTCGCCGCCATGCTCGCCGCAGATGCCCACTTCCAGGTCCGGCCGCGTGGCCCGCCCGGCGTCGACAGCCATCTTCACCAACTTGCCCACGCCCTCGCGATCCAGCACGCCGAACGGATCGGCGCGGAAGATCTTCAGGTCCTCGTACTTCGGCGAGAACTTCGTATAGTCGTCGCGCGATAGACCCATCGTGGTCTGTGTCAGGTCATTGGTGCCGAAGCTGAAGAAGTCGGCGTGCTCGGCCACCTTGTCGGCGGTGAGCGCCGCGCGCGGAATTTCGATCATCGTGCCCACCATGTAGTGGACCTCGTCACGAATCCCCGCCGCGCCCAGGATCTCCTCGGCCGCCTTCACCACGATCTCCTTCTGATGGGCCAACTCCGCGGCGGACCCGATCAGCGGGATCATCACTTCCGGAATCACCTTCACGCCCTTCTTGTGGACCTGCACCACGGCCTCGAAGATGGCGCGCGCCTGCATCTCGGTGATCTCGGGATACGAGATGCCGAGACGGCAGCCGCGGTGGCCCAGCATCGGGTTGAACTCATGCAGTTCCTCCACGCGCTCGAGCAACTCGTGCAGGTGCTTCTTGAGTTCGCCCGCCTTGACGCCGTAGCGATCCGCGATCTCTTTCTTCTCCTTACCCTTCACGTGAGGCAGCACCGCCACGTCCACCATCACGTTCTCGCGCTTGGGGAGAAACTCGTGCAGCGGCGGATCCAGCGTCCGGATCACCACCGGGAATCCGTTCATGGCCGTGAACAGCCCGGCGAAATCCTTGCGTTGCATCGGCTGAAGCTTCGCGAGCGCCTTCTTGCGCGTCTTCTCGTCGCGCGCCAGAATCATTGCCTGCACGAACGGCAGTCGGTCTTCGGCGAAGAACATGTGCTCGGTGCGGCAGAGTCCGATTCCCTCGGCGCCGAATCCGCGAGCCACCTTGGCGTCACGCGGGATGTCGGCGTTGGCGCGAACTCCGAATTTGCCTCGGAATTCATCGGCCCAGCCCATGAACTTGCCCATGTGATCCGTGTGGACGTCGGGTTCCCGTGTCGACGCCTGGCCGAGGAACACTTCCCCGGTTGTGCCGTCGATCGAGATCCAATCGCCTTCCTTCACCGTTACCTTCTTGCCGCCGCTCTCGATTGTGGCCGTCTTTGCCTTCTCATTGATCACCACCGCGCTCGCGCCCACGATGCAAGGACGGCCCATTCCACGGGCCACAACCGCCGCGTGCGAGCTCTTCCCGCCGATGGCGGTGAGAATGCCCTTGGCTACGTCCATGCCGTGAATATCGTCCGGCGTGGTCTCCTTGCGCACCAGAATCACCGGTGACTTCGCTGCCGCATGCACCGCGTCGTCGGCGCTGAAGGCGATCCGTCCCACTGCCGCGCCCGGCGAGGCCGCGATGCCGGTGGTTAGCTTGGTCAGTTTCTTCAGTGACGCTTCCTCGAACACCGGATGCAGCAACTGGTCGAGCTGGTTGGGAGCCACGCGCAGCACCGCCGTCTTCTTGTCGATCAGCCCTTCCTCGGCCATCTCCACCGCCACCCGCACCGCGGCCTTCCCGGTCCGCTTGCCGTTGCGCGTTTGCAGCATGTAGAGCTTGCCCTGCTGGATGGTGAACTCGAAATCCTGCATGTCTTTGTAGTGGCGTTCCAGGCTCGTCGTGATCTCGACCAGTTCCTTGAACACGGCGGGCATTTCCTGTTCCAGGTGAGAAATCGGCTCCGGCGTTCGGATGCCGGCCACCACGTCCTCGCCCTGCGCGTCGATCAGATACTCACCGTAGAGCACGCGCTCGCCGGTCGCCGGGTCGCGTGTAAAGCCAACGCCCGTTCCCGATCCCTCGCCCATGTTGCCGAAAACCATCGCCTGCACGTTCGCCGCCGTCCCGATTTCGTCCGGAATCTTTTCCATCTTCCGGTAGTAGCAGGCCTTGGGGTTCCACCAGCTCTGGAATACGGCGTTGCGCGCCAACAGCAACTGGTCGCGCGTGTTCTGCGGGAACTCTTTCTTCAGTTCCTTCTTCACCAGCGCCAGATAATCCTTGATGATCGCCTGCAGATCGCCTGCGTCGAGCTGCGTGTCGAGCTTCGCCTTCACCTTCGCCTTGCGTGCATCGAAGATATGGTCGAAGTGCTCCATGTCGATATTGAGCGCCACTTCGCCGAACATCTGGATGAAGCGCCGGTAGCAGTCGTACGCGAAGCGCGCGTTGCCGGACAACTTCGAAAGCGCTTCCACCGTGTCGTTGTTCATGCCCAGGTTGAGAATTGTATTCATCATCCCCGGCATCGAAAACTTCGCCCCGCTGCGGACGCTGAGCAGCAGCGGATTGGACGTGTCGCCCAGCCGTTGCCCCATCCGGTTTTCGAGCTTGTTCAGCGCCGCCCACATTTCATCGTCGATCGCCTGCGGCACGCTCTTGTTGTTTTCGAAGTAGATGTTGCAAACCTGCGTGGATACGGTGAAACCAGGCGGCACCGGCACGCCGGCGCGCGACATCTCGGCCAACCCGGAGCCCTTCCCTCCCAGGATGTCCTTCATGGTTCCATCGCCGTCGGCGGACCCGCCGCCGAACGCGTAAACGTATTTGCTCATGATCGCTCTCTAGTCTCCTTACCCTGTGACAATTTCAGAAAAATCCGCGATGCGGGAAAATCCCCGCCGCAATGTATCCAACAACGCCAGCCTGTTTGCCCGTACCGGGGCTTCCGGCGCGTTAACGAGAACTTTGTCGAAGAACAGGTCCACCGCCGGCCGCAGACTCGCGATCGCCGCCAGCCGCTGCTCATAACTCCCGGACTCCTGCACCGCAAGCGCCTGCTGCATTGCCGTGTGCAAACCCTGCTCGGCCGGCTCCGTCAACAACGACGCGTCCACTGTGCCGCGGGACGCTTCCGTGCCCGCCTGATCGAGGATGTTGCCGATCCGCTTGAACGACGCGGCCAGCGGCTCGAAGTCCGGCGTCGGACGCACGGCCCGGATCGCCTCCAGCCGCGCCAGTACGTCGGGAAGCGACGCCACGCCGGCCGCCAGGACCGCGTTCACCTCGTCGTACCGGAAGCCTCGAATCTCCCGGAAGTAGTGCCGCACCCGGTCCAGCAGAAATTCCTCGAGCTCCCGGTTTCCGCCGGCCAGCGACGCAAACGGCGTCGCCATCCCGCCTTCCACCAGGATCTTGATCACGCCCTGCGCCGCGCGCCGCAAAGCGAACGGATCCTTTGAACCGGTCGGCATCATTCCCACCGCCAGGCAGGATCGCAGCGTGTCCAGTTTGTCGGCCAGCGCGACAATGCGTCCTTCCTCGCTCGCCGGGATGGAATCTTCCATGCTCACCGGCTTGTAGTGATCGTAGATGGCCCGCGCCACCGCCTCCGGTTCTCCCTGGGCTCGCGCGTACAGCCCGCCCACGATCCCTTGGAGATCGGTGAACTCTTTCACCATGTCGGTGGTTAAATCGGTCTTGGCCAGTAACGCCGCCCGCCGGGCATGCTCGTTGCCGCCCAACTCTCCCGCCAGCGCGACAACCCGTTCGGCCTTGGCGTGGTAGGACCCGATGTCGCGCTGGAACGTAACGTTCTTCAGATCCTCGACACGGTCAGCCAGCTTGCGATTCTGATCCACTTCCCAGAAGAAGCGCGCATCGTTGAACCGCGCCCGCAACACGCGTTCGTTGCCCGACACCACCAGGCCTTCCGGATCCGACGGTGCGTTCATCACCGCGATGAAGTGTGGCGCCAGGTTGCCATCGGCATCGGTTACCGAAAAATATTTCTGGTGATGACGCATCACCGTCACCAACACCTCGGCCGGCAGTCCGAGATAGGATCGGTCAAAACTGCCCAGAATCGGCGTGGGTAATTCGGTGAGGAACACCAGCGTCTCGAGCAGCGCCGCATCGGGCTTGAGCCGGAGTCCTCCGGTCCCGAGCAACGCTTCCACGCCGTTCTCGATGGTCTGCCGCCGTTGGGCCGATCGCACCACCACGCCGTTCCGAGCCATCTGTTTCTCGTAACCGGCCACCGACACCTTGACCTTCTTTTTCCCGAAAATCCGATGCCCCTGCGACGTTTCCCCGCTCTCGATTCCGGCCACCTCAAACCGAATCACGCCGGAACCGAGCAGCGCCACGATCCAACGAATCGGGCGGATAAATCGCGGACCGCCTTTCTTGGTCCAAAACATCGTCTTCGGCCACGGGATCCCTAGGATCAGACCCGCCAACTCCGCCGCCAGGATCTCGCTCGTGTCCCTGCCCACGATCTGCTTGCGCACCGCGAAGTATTCGCCCTTCGCCGTCGCCACCGTCTCCAACTGATCCACCGTCACGCCGTTCTTGCGCGCGAAACCCTGCGCCGCGCCCTCCCCGGCCGATTTCGGCGGCCCCGTCACCACATCCACGCTATCCTTCTGCCGCGCTTCGATCTTTTCCGCCGCCAGCACCAAGCGCCGCGGCGTGGCATCCACCCATGAAACCCTACCCGGGAGCTTGTGCTTCTCGAGCATTCCCGCGAACGCCTTCGTCAGATGTTCGAGCGCCGGCGGAATCATCCAGTCCGGTATTTCTTCGGTCCCGATCTCCAGCAGAAACTTCAGCCCCTTCGCCATTACGCCGCCACCTCCGCCGCCGGCTGCGGTTCTGGCGGGTGCTGCTGTGCCACCCATAGCTGGGCCGTTCCCACCGCCAGTTTGCGCACCCGCGCGATCACGCCTACCCGTTCCGTCACCGAAATCGCCCCACGGGCGTCCAGCAGGTTGAACAGATTCGAGCACTTCAGCACATGCTCATAGGTGGCCAGCACCGGATACCGCGACTTCTCACTGCTGTCGGCGAACCCGTCGATTAGCCGCTGGCATTCCTTCTCATGCAGGTCGAACAACTGCCACAGTGCGGTCACGTCCGCCATCTCGAAGTTGTAAACCGAAAGCTGCTGCTCGTCCGCGAATCGTACATCCGCGTAGGTGAACCCAGGCGCCCACTCGATCTCGTAGATGCTCTCCTTGCCCTGCAAGAACGCCGCAATCCGCTCCAGCCCGTAGGTCAACTCCGCCGGCGCCAGATCCAGATCGATCCCGCCGCATTGCTGGAAATAGGTGAACTGCGTGATCTCCAACCCGTCGAGCATCACCTGCCACCCGATGCCCCACGCACCCAGCGTCGGTGACTCCCAGTTGTCTTCTTCGAACTTGATGTCGTGCTTCTTCAGGTCGATTCCGATCGCTTCCAGGCTGCCCAGATACAGGTCGATCACGTCGTCCGGGGTCGGCTTCAAGATCACCTGCAGTTGCTGGTGCTTGTAAAGGCGGTTCGGATTCTCGCCATAGCGGCCATCGGCGGGCCGCCGGCTCGGTTGGACGTAGGCCACGCGGTAGGGATCCGGACCCAGCACCCGCAGGAACGTTTCCGGACACATCGTGCCCGCACCCACCTCCATGTCGAACGGCTCCTGCAGAATGCAGCCGCGGTCGGACCAGTACTTCTTCAGCTTGAATATGAGGGTCTGGAAAGAGTCCATGTGAAAAGGGGTGCTACAAAGTTTCGAGGTATTGCGTGGTGAGCAGGCGGCGTTCGATCTGCTGTTCGATCAATCCGATCAATTGCCGGCGCAGCCCGATCGCCGTCGATCGTGACCATGCCCGGGGCGTCAGGCCATGTACTGGTGTGTGAAGCATTTCTTCCGCGATGATTCGATCTTCGTTACTCAATTCCATCGGGGCCAGGAATCCGCTGAGCCGCACGGACCAAAGCGCGAAATAGTTCACGGCCTCCCACAATCGCGCCGTCCATTGTCCGTCCGGTTTGGAAACCGCCATGTGACCGGTGACGGCCACCAGCAGCCGGAAAAACCGTTCATTCGGCTCCCCGGCGGGCAGCAGATGATCGGCGATCTCCGCCATGAAGTCCATTCCCACCGACAACTCGTATTGGCCCCCCAGTGCGAACTGCGAATGGATCAGTTCGCAGGAATCCAACGAGTCCAATTCCCGGTTCTCACGGTGGAAAAAGTACATCCTCACATGAGAGAGACGCTGCAGGCCGCTCCCAAAGCGGTTGCCCGGTTTGCGAGCCCGTCGCGCCACGCCGCGAAGCTTGCCTAGATCCCGTGTGAAAAAACTGACGATGAGATCGGCTTCCCGAAGCGCATATGTCCTCAGAATGATCGATTCACACACCCTGGCCGACATAGCGTCTAGCGGATATTCTGTATCAGCGTAGCATAGTGCGGTCCGGGGACGCCTTTCCGCACCGCCCGGAAACCCCTGCAACGCAGGTTCCTCACCCGGGACCGGCCCCCGCCACCACCTCGATCTCGATGCCCGCGCCCTTGTCCAGCCGCGCGATCTCCACCGTCGTCTTGGCCGGCCGGTGCGGAAAATACTCCCGGTAGATCGCGTTCATCTCGCCCAGCCGCGAAAAGTCCGTCACGTAGATGTTCACCTTCGCCACCTGCTCGAGTGACGATCCCGCTTCACGCAGCACCGTCGACACGTTCTCGATCGCCTGCCGGACCTGCTCGGAAAACGTTTCCGGCAAACTCCCATCGCGTCTCGATCCCAGTTGCCCGGAAACGTAGATGACATCCCCCAGCCGGACCGCTTGTGAATAAGTGTCGTTGTGCGCCGGAGCCCCGGTCACGGAAATCGGTTGCGGCTGAACAGGCATACGTGCCAGTCTACCGCTTTCAGGATCGGCCCAATGGCCGCGATCCTGGCCTGCTACCGGCGTCCGGTGAGCGATGTCGCCCGGTGTACAATAAGTGCTGCTGCTGCGGGAGGAAAAAAACCGCATCGGATCAGAGCCGCTCCGTTCAAACGTTCTGATCCGATGCGGCCGCCTCCCCGTGAGGGGGGGATTGGCGGACCTCCGATCAACCTCCATACTCAAACGGCAACCTCGGCAAGGCCCGCGTCCAAACAGTCTCACCGAAAATTGCCGCCGGGGACCGGATGAGCCGCCAGCGGACCACAAACTTTCGAATCGGCGCCGGTCAACCGCAAAAAAACCCCTCTGTTGCAACTGGTAACCGATCGAGGATCGCTGGGACTACATACAACCTTTCCCGGAGCACAGTTTTCTTGTCTTGTGCCATCCTTGTCGCGACCACCCGTTGCAGCAGAGGGTTCAGGTTTTCAAGAGTTGACTTCACACAATTCGACTCTCTATGGGCACTCGGCGTGCCAACCCCGCCGCATTCGTAAACTGTTGAAACAAAAACCCACCTGTCGCGACGTCCGTCTTCCCGCCGGTCACCCTGGGCCACCCGGTGTGGCAGTGTGACACAATCGAGCAAGAGTGACCCGCCGTCAGCTTTTTCCAATATTGGCCCCTGTCGCCCTCCGCGCCCAGGCTCCCGCCCCCGCCGCCGACTATAAGACAGACCGGCCCCATCCCCGCCTCCTTTTGCCCACCCGCCGCGTCCGCCTCCTACAGCGCGAACGCGAACGCGAGTCCCTCCGCTGGCTTGCCTTCCAGACCCTCATCGCCGCCAAGTCCCCCTTTCCGGAACAAGGCTTCGCCATGGCGCTCTACTACGTCGCCTCCGGCAGCAAACCCCATGGACGCCTGGCCGTTGAATGGGCCCTTGGCGCCTCCGACCTCCGCCAGCAGGCCATCGTGTTCGACTGGTGTCAGGATCTCCTGTCCCCATCGGAATCCAAGACCCTCGCTGCCCGCATGAGCGACGGCCTCGCCAAAGCCGCCCAGTCCTCCACCATCGCCGCCTCGAGCGCCCGCGTCCTGGCCGCCGTCGCACTCACCGGACACCTCCCCGGTATGCCCGAAAAACACATCGCTCCCATCGTCGACTCCTGGTGGAAAGACAAAATCATCGCCCCCATCGAAAAAGGCGACGTGCCGGTCGATCAGAAGGACCACCTCGCTCTCCTCGAGCTCTTTCACGTCCTTCGCGACAACCTCGACATCGACCTCCGCGAACAGGCCGCCAAGTTCTTCACCACCCTCCCCATCTTCCATATCCTGGCCCACTACCCGGCTCCGTTCCCCGCTCCCGAAAACGAATACCGTATCCCCCTCATGGCCGCCCACCAGGAGCCCGACCTCCGGGAAGCCACCCGCAGCCGCGCCGCCGGCCTCGCCATGGTCGCCTACGACAACAACTCACAGGAAATGCAGTTCCTCCAGGGATGGCTCATCAATGACCGGTTTCTCCTCCGCGGTCCCTACGGCATCCCCTACGAGTTCCTTTGGGCCAATCCCTACCAGCCCGGCCTCAGCTTCCACTACCTGCCCAACATCTATCACGACCCCCGCACCGGCCGCCTCATTATTCGATCCACCTGGGAAGACGATGCCGTCTGGTACTACCAGGCCGGCAAGGTCCGCCAGATGTTCGAGCAAGGCCAGATCGCCAACCTCGACGCTAACTCCCTCGACAAGCAAATCGTCATGGGCAACACCGTCCTGCTGCCCGCCATCATGAGCCCCCGGTTCACGATCGCCACCGAGGAAAAGACCAGCTACTACGTGGTTGGCCTGACGCCAAATGCCATCTACGGACTCGAGGTCGACGACGAAGAAATTCGCGACGTCCGCAGCGATCGCGGCGGTGTCCTCGATCTCACCTTTCCGCCCAAACGCACCGCCGCCGTCTTGCTCAGGCAGGTTCCTTCGAAGTGACCCTCCCGGCGCGGTACCATAAGGCGTAAGAATGAGATGAGCGCGGCCCGTCCGCAAAGCTCACAAAAA
>JAWKHI010000050.1:0-49332 GCA_041394885.1 Bryobacteraceae bacterium
ACAGGGTAGGCACAAATCGAGCACATTCACCGAAGCCGCGGTTTCCGATGAGGCTCGCGAGTCATTGCAGTAGAGAGGTTTGGGCCCTTAGCACAGCGGTTAGTGCAGCGGACTCATAATCCGTTGGTCGTAGGTTCGAATCCTACAGGGCCCACCAAAACCCGGCTCTACGCCTTAACCTGAAAGTAGCAGTGAATGTGCGGCACGCCGCGGAAGTACCACACCATCTCCGGACCTTCGATTTGCCAAGTGTCCCAGACCTTGTCGGAACCGATATCGTATTTCCCGCCGTACCACGAAACCTGGAGTCGATCGACGATCTTCTTCTTCCGTATTGTCTCAATGGTGGCTTTGACATCGTCCTCGCGGAACACGGCCATCATGTCGCGCATCGTTTCGATGAGCAGCTTCTTTTGGTCGGCGCTCAGTTCCGAGCAGTGTAGGCCGCGTTTCCCGGACGCAATCTGGACGACGGCATCCGGCTCTTCCCCGCGAGGCTCCGCGGTGACCAACCCCATCGCCTGCTGGCGGCCGTCGAGAGCCTGCACGAACCGGTTGAAGATCTTTCCCTGATACCAATAGGGATTGCCGGGGTGATCCTTGGTCTCGTTGAAATTCTGGCTGCCTTTGGTGACCGGGTGCGGGTAGTGCCCATAAAAGATAGGAGCCCCGCCGAACCCCTGCCCTTTGTCAGAGCGCGCGTTGCAGCGGCGTGTGACATGGTGGCCGGTGAAGATGAACTCGAAGTCTTCATCGTCGGGTGTGCCGAAGAATCCGGCCGAGGGGGCGTTCTTCTCGCTGCCATACTGGTCTATCAAAACCTGGTTGTTCACCTGATCCCTGTGCTCGGGATTGTGCATCGAGTCAAAGATCTTCCCGATCAGTTCCTGCTGCTCGGGAGTGAAGGTCGTGGGGATGCGGTGTTCGGGATGGATGTACCACCAATTGCTGATGTACTGCCGTTTCGGGTGATCCACCGGAAGGCAGAGCTTCAACTTCTGAGACTCCGAGAGACTCTTGTAGAGCTGCATCGGCAAGGAGTCGACCTTGCTTTTCCCAGCGGCCAGGAGGCTGGCCGGCGATGTGATTGCGGTTAGGCCGGCGGTTGCGCCGGCGGCCTGGATCCAACTGCGCCGGGTCAGTTTGTTCATGACTCTCCTCTTCCAGCCAGGATTGGTACTTGTTGTCTGGCCCCGCAATGACTATACACCAACCCGTCTCGCAGTGCTTGAAGCGCAAGGCGCACGTTGCACGACGGCGGTGCGGTTGCGTTTCCAGGGCTCGGCAACTGCCACGGAGTCGTCTATCACACCAACGTCGGGCTCTTTGCCTATCACGCCGGCGGCAACCCGCTCGACAGCACCGGCAAGGCCGAGGCATTTGGAATGTTCGTGCGCAATCACGTACAGGGCAGTACAACCTACGTCGAGGTGGTTTGCAACCATGGCGTCGTCTCGGTCACGATCGAGGATTTCACAGGTCAACCGTCTGTCTCGGGACCGAACACGGACCCCCTGGGTCACAAATTCGTCCTCCAAGGGCAAGGATCCGGCCACGTTTGCCCCAGGCAAGTCCGCGTGGAGCAAGTGCACCACCAAGGGCGACGTGATTCTCGGAGTCACACGGAAGGCTACGCCGCCCACGGCTGTGGTTCCGGCGACGCTATAGCCCGTTCGCGCTACCTGGCGTGCGGAATTGGGAGCGTCGCGCGCGCGGAGCCCCGGGCTAGTATCCCCCGGCGGGACCACCAGTACTTTCTCCGCAAACCGCCCATTGTTCCCCTTTATACCCCTCCGTTAGGATGACTGTACGCTCCTCGGCCCCCCTCTGTGGGGTCCTGGGGTATCGTCCGCCCCCTCGAACGGGCGCGCCGGACGGCAACGCTTGCGGCGGATCCCGCCGCAGCCAAGAGGGTAGTCTTTCGGAGGTGATCTTGCTGGATAAGAAATTCACAGGAGCCGCACTGCTGTTGGCGGCCGCCATACTGGTCCCGGGCCTGGACGCCCAAACGGCCAGTGTCCCCCTGCGCATCAACCCGGGCAATTGGGGCTCCAATTTCGTCGACGGACAGGGCCGCACATGGACGCCCGACCAGTACGGAACCGGCGGCGGCGGCGCCTATCACGTCACGCTGGACGAGAACCAAGCCGTCGATTTCATGCTCTCCACGGCGCGCGACAGCGTCTATGACGCGCAGATCGTTTACCGCATTCCGCTTGCCAACGGCAGCTATCAGGTCAACCTCCACTTCGTCGAGTACTCCAAGGCCCCCGGTGCGCGCAAGTTTCACGTGCTGCAGAATGGCGCCCAGGTCCTCACCAGCCTCGACATCGCCGCCGAGGCCGGATTGAACACGCGGCTCGTGAAGGCGCTGCCGGTCGCCACCGTCTCTAACGGGATCCTCGAACTCATCTTCCAGACGCAGATCGGCACGGCCACCATTTCGGGCATCGAAGTACTCGCGGGCGGTCCCCAACCGCCGAACCTCGCCGTCGACCCCACTTCGCTCTCCTTCAACGCCGTCACCGGCGGCGCCAACCCCGCCAACAAGACCTTCGCCGTCACCAACAGTGGCGGCGGCGGACCGATCGCATGGACGGCCACCGAGACCGCCTCCTGGATGACGGTCACCCCCGGCAGCGGCTCGACCCCTGCCGCCGCCGTCACCGTCAGCGTCGTCTCGAGCGGACTCCCCACCGGCGTCTACAACGCCGATATCACCGTCTCCGGCAACAGCCAGACGCGCATCATTCCCGTCACTCTCACCGTCGGCGACGCGCAGAACCTCGACGTCGCGCCTCTCAGCCTCTCCTTCGCGGCCGCGGCCAACGGTCCCAATCCGGCCACGAAAACGCTGGCCGTCTCCAACACCGGCGGCGGCGCGCCCATCGGGTGGACGGCCACCGACGACGCCACCTGGCTCACCGTTTCGCCCGGCGCCGGCAGCACGCCCGCTACGCTCACCGTCACCGCCATCACAGCCGGTCTCGCCCCCGGAAATTACAGCGCCACGATCACGGTGATGGGCGCCGGGCAAACACGCACCATCCCGGTCACCTTCGACGTCTCCGGCGCCGGCGCCGGTACGCCCGTGATGCGCATCAACTGCGGCAACTGGCCGGAAAACTACACCGACGCCCAGGGACGCACGTGGCTCACGGACCGCTACTTCAACATCAGCAGCGGCGGCGCCTATACCAGTTCCTCTGAAAACGGCTTGTTCGACGCCGTTCTCTCCGCCAGACGCGCCATCGCCGTCCGGCCCTACGAAATCGTCTACCAGATCCCGATTGCCAACGGCAGCTATCAGGTGAACCTGCACTTCATCGAGAGCGCCGTCGGCCCCGGCTCCCGCGTGTTCGACGTTTACCAAAACGGCGCGCTCATCTACGACGATTTCGACATCGCCGCCGAAGCGCCTCTCAATACCAGGCTCGTGAAACAGCTTCCCGTGGCCACGGTCACCAACGGCATTCTCGATCTGCGGATGATCCGCGTGATCGGCAATGCGATGGTGGCCGGCATTGAGATCCTCACCGCGGGCCCGGCCGATCCGGTGCTGGCCGTGTCGCCCTCCACGCTCACGTTCGCGGCTTCGGTGGGCGGCGCCAATCCGGCCTCGCAGTCGATCAACATCACCAACTCCGGCGGCGGCGGGCCCATCTCCTGGACCGCCACCGACGACGCATCCTGGCTCACCGTCACTCCCGGTTCCGGCAGCACGCCTTCGAACGGCGTCACCGTGAGCGCCGCCACAGGATCACTCGCCCAGGGCACCTATAACGCCACCATCACCGTCATGGGAGCCGGACAAACCAAGACCGTCGCGGTTTCGTTCGTCGTCTCCGCGCCGCCCAACCTGGTCGTTGCCCCCGCCTCGCTCATCTTCTCCACCAACGCCGGGGTCAACCCCGCCGCGCAGTCAATTTCGGTCACCAACACCGGTGGCGGCGGGGCGGTGAGCTGGACGGCCACCGACGATGCATCCTGGCTGACGGTCACTCCGGGCAGCGGCACCACCCCTGCGCCGTCGGTCTCGGTTTCCGTCAACGTGGCCGGGCTTTCGCCTGCCGTCTACACGGCCACCATTACCGTTCAGGGAGGAGGGCAGACCCGGACCGTGGGGGTTTCGCTCACCGTCATTGCCGCTCCCAACCTCGCCGTGTCGCCTTCGGCCCTGAGCTTCTCGGCCACTCTCGGCGGAACCAATCCGGCAGCCAAAACCTTCGACGTCACCAACGTGGGGACCGGCGGCGCCATTTCCTGGACTGCTTCTGACGATGCAGCCTGGCTCACCGTGAGTCCCTCCAACGGGAGCACGCCCTCCACCGGAGTGACGGCGAGCGTCAATATCGCCGGGCTCAACCCCGGACCCTACACCGCCACCATCACGGTCATCGGCGCCACTCAGACGCGCACCATCGCCGTGACGCTCAACATCGCCGCCAACCAGTCCGTCCTGCTACGGATCAATTCCGGATACTGGCCGGCGCCGTTCACGGACTCGCAGAATCGCACATGGACGCCCGACGCCAATTACATCGGCGGCGCCGGTATGTATTCGGCCGTGTTCGATGGCGCCGTTCTCGAAGGCGTTCTCTCCACATCGCGCGATAGCGTCTACTTCCCGGAATTCAAATACAGCATTCCGGTACCCAACGGGAATTATCAGGTGAACCTCCACTTCGTGGAGCACACCGCCGCTCCGGGCGCGCGGACGTTCCACGTTCTGCAAAATGGCGCTCCCGTCCTCACCAACTTCGACATCCGCGCCGAAGTTCCGCTGAACACGCGCCTCATCAAACCGCTACCGGCGGTCACGGTGAGTAACGGCATTCTCGAACTCACCTTCCGCCCGGGGACAGGAACCGCGCGCGTGTCGGGCGTCGAGGTGCTTTCGGCTCCCTAGCCGCCGATTTCCCGATTCCGTCAGAGCAGCGCTTGCCGCTGCTCTGAGACGGAACGGTGGAATCCGGTGTGCCAAACAGCGTCACCGACAGGCGTGTCGCGCTTTGTCGCTTTCCGCACCAGCGTCCCTCATCGTATCGTTGCTCAGGAGGTAAAACCCCATGATCAACATGAGATCGCGCTTTCCATTTATCTTCCTGCTTCTGTTGATCCCCATCATCGCCCTGGCACAGCCGCTGTCCTACACTCCCGGCTACGCCTGCGCCGGCTCCTGGATTGCGAATCTTCCTTTCGGCCCCCCCGGAAGCCCAGCACTCGTGGCGCAGTTCACCTACACGCCGATCGATCCGAACGGCTGGCGCATGGTCGTGTGGGGTAATCCAGTCAACCCGTTCCGCCAGCCGGGCGACCCGAGGCTCTTCCCGGAAACCAGTGCTGTTGGAACCAGTGCCGGGGTTGCGACGAGAATCGGCCCCGACACCTACCGGGTTCGCTGGATCGGCTATGCGACCAAAGCCCCTGCCGCAACGGGACCGGCGAGCTGGTTCCGCGCCGAGATCCAACAGATCTACATCCAGGACACCACCATCGAGTGCCAGGGTGACCGACTCGTCGAGAAGGGGACCTTCGACGTCTACTCCACCATCAACGACCCCACTATTGTTGTTCCGGGGTTGCTCAACGGTGTTCACGACCAGGACAAAAACAAAGATGGGCTCCCTGACCCGGGCGAGAAGCCCATCCTGTCTTACCCGGTCGACTGGGTACTCACGCGGTTCCACTAACCCCGTCGTCCCCGCTCGCCGCGCCTCATGAGTCGATCAGGTGGATCCGGCGCAACAGCACCCGGAACCTCGCGTCTGTCCGGACGGAGTCCCAAATCGGATCCACCATGATCCAATGCACACCGAGGCTGTGAGCGTCCACGGCTCGCTCCAGCCATTGGAACGTGCCGTCGATATCGCCCGTCCCGAGGCAGGCCAGGGCGATTTGAAGCGCCGGCGCCGGTTCTATCGTTGTTTCGATCTCTCGACGCAGGCGGATGGCCTCGTCCACACGCCCACGGCCGGCAAGGAACAAGACCCGCAGTCCACAACCGAAAGACGGCATTGCCGTATCGGCGATCAGCGCCGGGACATCGTCGAAACGCCTCTGCAGAAGACGCGTCTCGGCCAGCCAGTACAACGCGTAGGGGCTCGCCGGATCGGCCTGCAGGACCTTCTCCAACGTTTCCGCAGCCGCGTCATATCCGCGGCGGCACAACTGCAGGAAGCCGATCCCCAGGTTCACGATCGTGTTGAGAGGGTCGATGATCCGCACGGCGCGCAGTTCCACCTCGGCCTCGGCGAAGCGCCCCTGAGAGAGCAGAATGCCGCCATAGATACCTCGCACCTCGGCCGCTTCCGGCCTCTTCTGCAAGGCCACGCCGAACTCCGTCTCTGCCGCCGCCCAGTCGTAATCAACCATGGCCGCCAGATATGCCAACGTTGCATGGGGCTCTGCTTTGTTTGGTTCTAACTCCAGGGCTCTCCGTGCCGCGGTTCTTGCCAGCTCCACGGATTGGCGGCCCGGTGACAGGGCGAAGTTCGCCATCCGCAGGTGACAGTCCGCGATCCGGCTCCAGGCCTCCGCGAAGTCCGGTTGCAGTTGGACAGCCAGCTCGAGGCACTCGAGCGCCTGCCGCAGCCCGCCGGGGCGCCTGGAGTGGAGGAAGTGCACACCCTTTAGGTAGAGCCGGTGCGCTTCGGTCCAATGTCCCCCGGCGCCGATGGGGCGCTCATCCACGTTGCACAGCTCCAATCGCAGTTCATCCGCGATGCTGCGCGCGAGTTCCCACGGCAAATCCAGAATTTCTCCAACCCCACGCTCGATCTGCCGAACCCAACGATGTGATTCATCCGCGGTCCGAACGAGTCGTGCGTTCACGCGCACCCGGTCGCCCGATCGTCGCACGCTCCCTTCGAGCAGGTATTCCACCCCCAATTGGCCGGCGGCTGTTCGCATGTCCACGGTCAGATGTTTCAGAGCGAAGGAGGAAGTCCGCGAGATAATGCGCGTCCCTTCGATCCCGCTCAAACTGGTAATGAGTTCGTCGGTCAACCCATCCGCCAGGATCTCCATTTCTGCGTCCCGAGTCACATTTACAAACGGCAGCACCCCAATCGAGTACTTCACCTTCCGCCTGATACGCTCGCCGGTCGCCGCGTTCGCTCCCTTGTCAATGGTTCGCCCGTTCAACCATTGGTCGAGTTGAGACCTTTCCGCGAAAACGGACCCTTGCCTGGCATGGGAGTGACGCAAGACCGGCAGCCCCTCGTCTCTCTCCCATCGCTGCGCAGTACGAACCGAAACACGGAAGTAGTCCGCAATCTCCTTCCAGGAACTGAGGCGGTCGTCCGGGTGGAGCATAGTGGTACCGCGAAGCAACTGTTCTTTCGCGCTCGAGAGGTGGTCGTGATCACTGGAAAAACAGGAAACGATCACAGGGGCCGAACGAGCCCGTATTGCGTCTCTCGACCAATGTTTCACTGTGCATGTCAATCACCGAAACAAGTGTAGCGAAAACCTAGTCGCGGAAGACCGCAGCATGTTCGACCCTCGCCGCAACTTTCCGTTGCAGTGCGTCACCGGCCCGGATCCCAGATCGTCGCCCCGATGTACCGTTCCTTGTCCGCCGCCTCGTTGAAGTAATACACCGTCACCAGCTTTCCATCCGGACGCAGGATCGTCCGCGGATAGCCCAAATCGGTGCCGCCTCCGTCCTGGCGCAGGATGATTTCTTCGCCCCAGCTCAGCCCATTGTCCCCACTGATCCGCGCGCGGATCCCGAACGGCTTCAGGCGGTATCCATACGTCAACACCAGACGGCCGTCCCCCAGCCGCACCATGCTCGGCGGGTTGCCGCCCGTCTCCGTCACTCCCTGATTCACAAACCGCCAGGATTCGCCATTGTCGGTGGAACGGTAGATGTCGATCCATCGCCGCCTCCGGATCGCGGTGACGATATCGGCTGGGCCCACCCGCACCGACGAAGGCATGATCGCAAAGTCATCCGGCTCCGGCCCGATGTAGGATTCCATCGTCCACGATCCGCCGCCATCGCGCGTCCGGATCGCGATCACCCGGCCCTCCCGCCGGTTGGATTTCGCCGCCGTCACGAACGCCATCAAGTCGTGCTTCCCGTTCACCAGATAGTCCGTGCGCGCCGCGATGCCCGGCTGGCCGAAATTCGGCAGCTTGCACGGGCCCTGCCACAGGTGCCCGCGATCGGTGGAATAGTGGTAGCGGGATTCTCCATCATGGATGCCCGTCATCCGGAATGAAATCACGAAATCCGGATTGCTGAAGTCCATCCCGCCCGGACACACCACCGGAGCGCGCCCGCGCTGATCGGTCTGCACGTTCGCGATCCGCGCCCCGGGTGGCGGACGCAATCCTTCGGGACGTTCCAGTTTCCAGGTGCGCCCGCCGTCCATGCTCCGCGCCAGCACATGCTCGGCCGGGCGCGAATAGTCGATGTCGTGCCCGGTGGGGTTGTCCTTGAAATAGCCCAACTCGAAACCGACCAGGATCTCGTTGCCCCAGGACCATGCTCCGTGATTGGCCGGCCAGCCGCCGAATCGCCCTGCTTCTTTATATACGGAGACGTGCTCCACCACCGGCGGCGCGGCCCACAGCGAGGAAGCCATCCCCAGTGCGATCGAAATGCGGATAAGCATGAACGCTATCGTACACGCCCGCCGCCTTCGGAATCAGTTCCAGCCCGCCGCCACCACAAATTCGCCCGGCAGCGCGTAGCCCTGCCCCGCCTGCCGGTAGGCTGCGATGGTGTCGAGATAGGCCACGCGGGCTTGCTCCCGAATCTCCTCGCTGAAACGCGAATATGCCATCGCAACCGGACCTCCCACGAAGGCCGCACCCACGGCTTCATCGGCGGTAGCGTAGTCGAGCACCGTGCGGATGCGGTCGAGCTCCACCCGTCCAAACCCCGTCTGTTCGAGCGCAGTACCCAGGTTCCTCCCCGTGCCCAGCTGGAAAAACATCGGACACACTTCGCTCTCCACCCGCGCCTCCACCACTGGAAAGATTCCCGCCCATCCGCATCGCGCCCGCTCTCCCCAAACCGCCGCCACCAGCCGACCGCCCGGACGCAGCATGGTCCGCATCGCCTGGAGCGCCGCCATCGGATCGGGAACGTACATCAGCCCCAGAGAGCAAAGGATCGCGTCGAAGCTCGCCTCGGGAAAATCCATCTCCTCCGCACCGGCGCGGACGAATCGTACATTGCCCATCCCCGCGCGCGCCGCTTCCGCGCTCGCGTGCTCCACCATCCGCTCACTGATATCGGCGCCAATCACCTCGCCGCTCTTCCCTACCGCGGACGCCGCCGGAAACGTCACCAATCCAGTTCCGCACGCCACGTCCAGAACGCGTTCCCCCGGTCGCAAGGCCGCCATCTCCAACAGACGCCGCTGCGCCGGCTCCACTTGCCGCGCCCAGCCGGACTCGTAGTCTTCGCACGCCCGGTCCCAGCCGTAACGCTGTATCCGCAACTGGAGTCTGGCATCCATCGCTACTTCGCTCCCACCTGCACCTCGACGCGGACGTCCTGCGCCTGCGCCCACACATTCAGGAACGAGCTCGCCTCGTTGGCTTGCTCGATCAGCGCTCGCACTTCTTCCTCCGGCGCGTCGCTCTCGATCCGAACCAAGCACCGGACCTGTTCATAACCGGGGCAGCGTCCTTTCAGCCCGTACTCGTAGGCCGCGTCCATATCCGCCTGCACTTCCACCTCCAGCGCGCGCAACGGAATTTCGCGGCGCGCCGCCCACATCGCGTACCCGATGGCCAGACAGCTTCCAAGCGACGCCCGGCCATAAATGCCCGGATTTGGCGCGCTGCCGGTTCCGCCCGATTTCGGCGACATATCCACGCGCAGCTTCCAAGCGCCCTCTTCCGCTTCGCACACGAGTCCTTCCTGCAGGCGCACTTTTGTCACGGCGGTCATTCGTCCAATCGCGGGGCGCAGCTCGAGCGCTTTCGCATTCCGGTCCAGAATCGTCTTGGTCGTCTCCACAATAGCCTCCGTTGGTAAACGCGTGATCGGCTCCCCAAAAAGCTCACCGGCCGTGTGATACATTGGCGGCAACATGTCGACTCGCCGTCAGTTCCTGCCGCAATTGATGTCCCCCCTTCTCCCTGGCCTCGCGCCCGCCTTTGCACAAGGCCGCGGCCGCAAGCCCAATGTCCTGATGATCGCCGTCGACGATCTCAATGACTGGGTGGGATGCCTCGGCGGCCATCCCGATGGGCGCTCCCCCAATCTTGACCGGTTGGCTTCCCAAGGCGTACTGTTCACCAACACACACTGCGCCGCGCCTTTGTGCAATCCCTCGCGCGCCGCCATCATGACGGGGATCCGCCCGTCCACTTCCGGCGTCTACGACAACAACCAGCCGATGCGGAAGTCTTCCGTCCTGAAGGATGCCGTCACGATGACGCAGCACTTTCGGGCCGGCGGTTATCGCGTCGTGGGCGGCGGCAAGATCTATCATGGCGCGTATCCCGATCCCGCCAGTTGGGACGAATACTTCCCGTCGCAAACCAAGAACAAACCGGATGATCCCGTGCCCGCCAAGCGGCCCGCCAACGGCATTCCCGACACCGGGCATTTCGATTGGGGCCCGGTGAAAGAGCCCGACAGCAGGATGGGCGATTTCCAGGTAGTCGACTGGGCGCTCTCGGAGTTGAACCGCAAGCAGAACGATCCGCTTTTTCTCGCCTGCGGCCTCTTCCGTCCCCACCTGCCCTGGTACGTTCCGGCGAAGTATTTTGACCTGTTCCCGCGCGACAAGATCACGCTGCCGAAAGTCAAGGCCGACGACCTTGACGACGTTCCGCCCATCGGCGTCAAGTTCGCAAAGCCCAATGGCGACCACAAAAAGGTAATCGATCACAACCAGTGGCGCGAGGGCGTGCAAGCCTACCTCGCCTCGATCGCCTTCATGGATGCGTGCCTCGGGCGCCTCATGGATGGCTTCGCCAAGAGTCCCCTCGCGCAGGACACCGTCGTCGTCCTGTGGAGCGACCATGGCTGGCACCTGGGCGAAAAGCTCCACTGGCGCAAGTTCACGCTCTGGGAGGAAGCCACCCGCAACGTCTTTCTCATGAAGGTGCCCGGCCTCACCAAGCCGGGAGGCCGCTGCGCGCGCCCCGTCAGCATGATGGATCTCTATCCCACTCTGACGGACCTGTGCGGGCTCCCGCCGCGCAAAGAGCTCGAAGGCGAATCCATCCGGCCGCTCCTACGCAATCCGCAAGCCGACTGGACGCGGCCCGCTGTCACCACCTACTTCCGCAACAACCACTCCGTGCGCGACGAGCGCTGGCGCTACGTCCACTACTCCGACGGCGGCGAGGAGCTCTACGATCACAACGCCGATCCGCAGGAGTGGACCAACCTCGCCGGCCGCAGCGAATACGCGGCCGTCAAACGCGACCTCGCACGGTGGCTCCCGCGCGTCAACGCCGCCGAGTCCCCGCATCAGCGCGGGTCATCCGGCGAGTAGCCGGGCGCCCAACTATTGAAACGCAACTACTGAAACCCACTTATTGAAACATGGATATGCCGGCGACGCCCGCCGCCCCCGCCTGCATACACCCGGGGGCATTGCGGGCATTCACGCCGCCCAGCGCCAGCACCGGAATCCCGACGCTCTCCGCCGCCTGCCGCAGACCCTCCAACCCTACGGGATCCCCTTGCCCCGTCTTCGAGGGCGACAAAAAGATAGGGCTGTACATCGCATAGTCCGCCCCTTCGGCCTCGGCGGTGCGCAGCTCCTCGATCGAATGGCAAGACACCCCGATCAGGAATCCCGCCGGTGCGATCGCGCGGACCCGTTCCGGCGACATCGAGCCCGACGGCAAGTGGACGCCTCCCGCCTCGAGCGCCAGCGCCACGTCGAGGCGCGTGTTCACCACAATCCGGGTCCCGCGCGGATTCGGAAGTGACAACGCCCGGCTCACCAGGCTGGCGAGCTCCCGCGCCGGCAGGTCCTTTTCCCGTATTTGCACCAGGTCCACACCGGCCTCCACCGCCCGTGCGATGCTCGCGAGCAGCGGTTCGACGCCCCCGATCGCACGCCGGTCCGTAATGTAGCAGCGCAGCATGCCGCCTACCCCGCCGGCTCCCAATATTGTTCGCCGGCGCAAGCCCGGCACAGCACCTGTCCTTCCCGCTCCACTTCCCGCTGAAAGTTGATGCCTTCGCCGCACACCTGGCACGCCACCCTCGGCCCTTTGAATCCGGGCATGTCTTCCGGACCCACGCGCACCCGCACCCAGTGGTGCGCGAACAGATCCTTATCGCCTAGCTGCCTGTATGCCGTCATCTGCTGCCGGTTGCGATCCTCGATTTCGGGGAATAGTTCGCGCGCTTTCTCCTTCGAAGACTCGAGCGCCACCACGCGCACCGCCCGGTCCGCCGTCAGGTCGCAGAATGTGGCCGCCACTTTGCCGAAGTCCCGGAACTTGAGCGCCCGTTTGCCCAGGCGGCATCCCGTCACCACGGTAATCGCATCGGTGGCGCAGCGGTCGATCTCGACAAACGTCACCAGCCGCTTGCGATGCGCGCCGGTGGGATCGTCGAGCCCCAACAGGCCGAGTCCGTGCACCGCCAGACGCAGGCCCAGTATTTGGCCCGCGCACATGTGCCCATGCGCCTGTTCGGCCATCGCCACATATTCGTCAAAGTCTCGGAGCGGCATCTCCCTTAGTGTAGGCCACGGTTCCGCTGGCGGCGCGCGGACAGACAGCCACCTTTGAGCCAAGCCTTAAAGTACGCGGAGCAGAACACCCGGAAACTCGACGACCCACTCTTTGCTGTTGCTGCTCTTGTAGCGCTCGAAGTCCAGCCTCGGCATCACCACCCCGATCCCGCCCGCGAAATCGAGCCGCACCGATTCCGGACGCTCCGAAATCCGCTCGAGCGTCGCCGGACATTGGTTCGCCCCCAGCCGGCCGTCGCGCGGGCGCGCCGTCAATAGCTCCGGACGCACGTAAAGAATCACCCGGTCGCCTTTGAAATGCCCCGGAAAATAAGGGCCATGCAAGTCGGTTTCTCCAAGGCGGAGCGTGCTCGTGTTGCGCCCCGGGTCCAACGCGCGGATCTCCACCGGCAGAAGGTTGTAGCGGCCGAGCAGTCGCGCGATGTCTTCGCTCGCCGGTTGGTCGAGCACCTGCCGCGGCGCACCGCTTTGCACCACGCTCCCCTGATGCACCACCAGCATCTGGTCGCCCAGCTCGAAGCACTCGTCGAGGTCGTGGGTTACCAGCAACACTGGCGTCGCGAACTCCGCGCGCACCTGGCGGAGCACGGCATAAAGGTCCGCCCGCAGCGACTGGTCCAGACCCCGCGCCGGTTCGTCAAGCAGCAGCACCCGGGGCGCCGCCAGCAACGCCCGGGCGATCGAGCATCGCTGTTTCTGCCCCCCGGAAAGCTCGTGCGGACGCCGCCCCGCGATCTCGCCCAACCGGAACCGCTCGATCATTTCCGACACCCGCCGGTAGCGTTCGAGCTTCGGCAGGCGTTCGGCCGCGAAGTCCAGGTTTTCCCGCAGCGTGCGATGCGGGAACAGCGCGTAATTCTGGAAGACGTAGCCGCAATGCCGGTCCCGCGCGGGCAGATTCACGCCCGTCGCGCCGTCAAACAGCACAGTCTCCCCGATGGCGATGCGTCCCTCTCGCGGCCGCACGAATCCGGCGATGCAGTCGAGCGTTAGCGTCTTGCCCGCGCCGCTCGGCCCGAACAGCACCGTCACCCCGCCCCCTGCCTCGAACTTCATATCCAGGGTGAACGGCGCCGAATCCGGCCGCGCCGGAAAATGCTGCCGGATCCGGACGTCAATCATAAGACGGACCCGGCCCGGCTGCGTTCACTCACCGGAGCAAGCCGATTGGCCAGCCACAGTATCGCCAGCGCCACCGCCGAGATCACGATCACCAGCGTCCGCGCCAGATCCCCGTTGCCCGCCTCCACGGCATCGTAGATGGCCACGGCCACCGTTTGCGTCCGTCCCGGGATGTTGCCGGCGAGCATGATCGTCACCCCGAAATCGCCCAGCGAGCGGGCGAACGCGAGCGCCGTCGCCGCCAGAATCGGCCGCAGGACCAGCGGCAGAGTCACCGCAGTGAACACCCTCCATTCCGGCGCGCCCAGCGTCCGCGCGGCGCGTTCGTAACTGTGGTCCACCGATTCGAGCGCCGCCCGCGCGTACTTGATCAACAGCGGGGCCGAGTGCAGCAGCGCCGCGAGCACCGCCGCTTTCCAAGTGAAGACAAGGGGTCCGCCGAACACCCACTCCCAGGCGCGGCCAACCACGCTGTCACGCCCGATCAGGACGAGGAGATAGTAGCCGAGCACGGTGGGCGGCAGCACCAGCGGAAGCGTGAGTACCGCGTCCAGCCCTTCTTTGCCCCGAAATTCGAAGTTGGCGAGCAGGTAAGCGAAGCCCAGCCCAATCAGGACCGCGAGGATCGTGGCCAGCGCCGCCACGCGCAGGCTGAGCCAAAGGGGAAACCAGTCGATCGCCATCGGAGATCCTTCATTATTTCACTCTCCGGCTCGCTTCACTCTGACGTACCGGATCAAATGACGATGCCATCCATCCGGAACACCTTGCGCGATGGCGTGAACGGCGGGATCGGCTTTGCGGCGAGCATCGGCCCCCCGTGAACCCGGAACGACGAAAAGGGGCGCCGCTCGCCCGTGACGTAGTAGTGGCGCAGATACGCCAGGTCTGCGCCTGAGTAGTCCGACAGCCACTGATCCGCTGCCAGCACCCCGGCCTCGTGCAGAAGGGTCAGGGCAAACTCAGCCGCTTCCCGTTCGTAGTCGAGGACCATCGCCAGACGCTCGGACTCCACCGGCGGCTTGTGCAGTTGGCCGATCTCGAGCGCATCCGCGCGTTTGTTCCATTGCACGGTATGCCCGAACAGATGCGCCAACAGGAACAGACGCTGCTCGGGCGTCACGGCGTAGTCGATATGGATCTCGGCCCCGTCGAGATCGCCGGTCAGCGGATCCGGGATGTCGCGGGTCACCACCGGGATGCCGTATCCCGCGGTGATCCGCGCTTCCGCCAGTCGGGCATACTCGGCGTAGGGCGGCGGCTGGTCGTTTCGGCTGCGATCCTGGTCCAAACCGTTGATCCCGCCCGCCTACACGTCCAGGTTCCGGACCTCCAACGCATTTTCCTCGATAAACCGCCGCCGGTTCTCCACGTCGTCGCCCATCAGCGTGGAGAAGATCTCGTCGCTCTCCACCAGATCGGTCAACTCCACTCGCAACAATGACCGCTTCTCGGCGTCCATCGTCGTCTCCCAGAGCTGCTCGGCGTTCATCTCGCCCAACCCTTTATAGCGCTGGATCTGGGCGTCCTTCATCCCTTCCGATTTCAGATATCCGAGCAGATCCCGCCACGTCCCCTGTTCGCCCCCGCGCTGCGCTTCTTCCTTCATCACCCGGAACGGCGGCTTGTTGAACTCCGCGGTGCGCTTGGCCAGCGCCCGCATGTGCCGGTATTCGGGACGCTGCGCCAGCGCGATGCTGATCTCCCGCGGTGCGTTCGTCTGGTCGTAGTAGACGATCTTCCAGGCCGTATGCTCCTCATCGGCCTCGAGCTCGGCCACGATCTTCGCTTCTTTTATCGCAGCGAGAAGACCCGACACCTTGTCTTTATCCTGGAAGTCGGCCTTGGTGTCGAACGAGCGCGAGGGATCGGTGTCGCTCAGCATGTTCACGACGCGCGAATCGCGCAGGATGCGCTCCACGCGGCTCATGTACTGATCGCGCTCGTCGAGGGCGTTCAAAAAGCCGCGCATCGCGGCGCCTTCCAGCGTCGCCATGGATCCGTTCACACCGTATTGCACCGTCACGTTCTCGGTGGCCCGGCGGAGGATCTCTTTGTTGAAGTCCTTGTCGTCCTTGATGTATTTCTCGCTCTTCCCCTTCTTGATCCGGTACAGCGGCGGCTGCGCCACAAAGACTTTTCCGCGCGTGATCAGTTCCTGCATGTGGCGGAAGAAGAACGTCAGCAGCAGCGTACGGATGTGCGATCCGTCCACGTCGGCGTCGGTCATGATGATGATCTTGCCGTAGCGCAGCTTGGTGATGTCAAAATCGTCCTTGCCGATGCCGGTTCCGATGGCGGTGATCATCGCCCGGATTTCGTCGTGCCCCAGCATCTTGTCGTACCGGGCTTTTTCCACGTTCAGGATCTTGCCCTTCAGCGGAAGAATTGCCTGATACCTGCGGTCGCGTCCGCTCTTGGCGGTGCCGCCGGCGGACTCGCCCTCGACAAGGAACAATTCACACCGGTCCGGATCCCGTTCCTGGCAGTCGGCGAGCTTGCCCGGCAATCCACCCGAATCGAGCGCGCCTTTGCGCCGTGTAAGATCCCGCGCTTTCCGCGCCGCTTCCCGCGCTCGGGCCGCGTCGATCGCCTTCGACACGATCTTTTTCATCACCGCCGGGTTCTTGTCGAAAAACTCGCCCAGCCGGTCGTTCACCAGCTTCCGGACATCGCCCTCGATATCGCTGTTGAGTTTTCCCTTCGTCTGTCCTTCGAACTGCGGCTGCGGGATCTTGACGCTCACAACCGCGATCAAGCCCTCGCGAACGTCGTCCCCGGTGACGGACTCTTTGTCCTTGTCCTTGATGATCGACGAGGACTGCCCGTACGAATTGATCGTACGCGTCAACGCGGACCGGAACCCGGACAGGTGCGTTCCGCCATCCACGGTGTTGATGTTGTTGGCGAAGCTGTAGATCAAATCCGAGTAGCCGTCGTTGTACTGCAGGGCCACTTCCATCGATAGGGTGCCGCCATTGGGCAGTTCGCGTTCGCCTTCGAAGTAGATCGGCTTGTCGTGCAGAATCGTCTTGCCGCGATTCAGCATATTCACAAACTCGGCGATTCCTCCCTTGAAATGGAACTCATGAGTCTTCACCGGGTCTGTCCGCTCATCGTTGAGCACGATGGTCAGGCCCTTGTTGAGAAACGCCAGTTGCCGCAGTCGCTCGGAAAGAGTGTCGAAGTTGAAGTGGCTGGCTTCCATCACTGTCGGGTCAGGATGGAACGTGATCCGTGTGCCGGTCTTCCGGCCGGCCTTTCCGGTTTGCGTGAGAAGACCTTTCGGAAGTCCCCGTTCGTACTCCTGTTCCCACGTCGCGCCACCGCGCCAGATCTCGAGATGCAGCCAGTCGGAAAGCGCGTTCACGCACGATACTCCAACGCCGTGCAGGCCGCCGGACACTTTGTAGCTGTTGGAATCGAACTTGCCGCCCGCGTGCAGCTTCGTCATCACCACCTGCGCCGCCGACACTCCCTCTTCCTTGTGGATGTCCACCGGGATGCCCCGGCCGTTGTCGACGACGGTTACCGAATTGTCGATGTGAATCGTGACTTCCACCCGGTCGCAATGACCCGCCAGGGCCTCGTCCACCGAGTTGTCCACCACTTCGTAGACCAGGTGATGCAGGCCCTGCTCGCGGGTCGAGCCGATGTACATCGCGGGGCGTAGCCGCACCGCTTCCAGGCCTTCGAGAACTTTGATACTGGAGGAATCGTAAACTGCGTCTGCCATATTTTGTTGTGTCGAATCAGGTCGGGATCAAGTCTGGTTGCCCAGCTACTGCGGCTATCCGCGGGGTCAGATCCGCATCGGCATAATCACGTAGCGGTAGGTGTAGTTCACTTCTTCGCCGCCCGGCTGCAATTCGCCCGCATTCGCCGAATCCTTGAAGATGAACTGAATTTGCGTCTCCGGGCATGCGCGGAGGAACTCCAGGACGTAAAAGGCGTTGAAACCGATTTCGGTGGCCGGTCCGTCGTAGGTCGCCATCAGGCTCTCTTCGCTCTCTCCGGTCTCTGACAGTGAGGAGTGTACTTTCAGCTCGCCCGGTTCGATGCGAATGCGCACGGCGTGGGACCGCTCGTCGGAAAACTGGGCCACGCGTTCGAGCGTGGAACGAAACTCGTCCCGGCCGATGGTGATTGAGTAGGGCTGCTCCTTCGGCAGCACGCGTTCGTAGTCGGGGAAGTTGCCTGTCAGCTTCCGGCTGATCAGCAAACGGTCGCCCAGTTGGAAGAACAGATGGTTATCGGTGGCGCCGAACTGGAATGCCGCTCCCTCGGCCGCATCGCCGGCCAGCTTCAACAGTTCCGTCATCGCCTTCCGCGGCAATAGCGCGCGGTACGACGCTCCCGGGCCAAGCGCCATGGGACGCTCCACTAACGCCAGCCGGTGGCCATCGGTCGCCACCATCACCAACGATTCCGGCTTTAGCAGCAGCAGGCCGCCATTGAGCGTGAAGCGCGATTCCTCGGCCGATATCGAGAAAATCGTCTGCTGGATCATGCTCGCAAACTGCGCAGCCGGAATTTCGGCCAGCTTCTCCGTCATCTGCGGGAGCTCCGGGTAGCTCTCGCGCGACATGCCGGCGATACGCGTACGGGACCGCCCGCAGACGATCGACACCCATTGATTGTCTCCGAACTTGATTTGCAAATCGGAGTCCGGCAATAGGCGCACGTAGTCGAGAAAGCGCTTGGCGGGGATCGTCCCGGAGCCGGTCTTCTTCACCGTCGCCGGACACCCGCAGCGTACACCCAACTCGAGATCGGTGGCCGTGAATTGCACGCGGTCCTGCGATGCTTCGATCAACAGATTGCTCAGGATCGGGATCGTTGTCCGCTTCTCAACGACCCCCTGCGTCAGAACGAGTTCTCGAACCAGATCCGATTTTGAAACCGTAAATTCCATGAGCGTGTCCCAATTCCTCGAGGGGTCAGAATCTCCACTAAGGGTTCCGCGATAGCTCCGTTAAAGCCGGCATTGAGCTGCGCGCGACGGCGGCCGGAAAAAGCCCTGCGCTGCGATTATCTCTCCGTACAGACTGATGGAGAGATGTGTATAAGACCGGATTCATAGGGGCTGTGGAAACGTTGATAAGCTACCTAAATTATACAAAATCCAACGGCTTGCCGGAACAGGAATGCTGTGGAAACTGAGGTTGGCCGCGGTGGACAACCCGGGGTGGTCGAAAGCGCCCACAGGCGATCCACCGCGCTCACCGGCCGCAGCTGTGGAAAAAACAGATAAGGTCATTGAATTGAATCGATTAGGCTCTGGATGACCCTGTTGAGATCAGGATCGGTCTGCCGCTGGCGGTCGATCTTGGTCACCGAGTGCAGCACCGTCGTATGATGCTTTCCGCCGAATGCCCGCCCAATCTCGGGTAGCGAGGAACTCGTCAGTTCCTTCGTGATTGCCATCGCCACCTGCCGCGGGAACGCGATTTGCCGTTGATTGGTTTTCGACTTCATCTGCGCCGGCGTGAGCTGATAATGCTCTCCGACTCTCTTGATGATCGATTCGATCGTGACCTTGCGCTCCACAGAGACCGACATGTTCCGGAATGCCTGGCGCGCCATGTCGAGCGTGATTGGCGTCTGTGTTACCTCGGAAGCCGCCATCAGGCTGATGAGCGCCCCTTCGAGCTCTCGCACGTTGGAACGGATGCGCGTGGCGAGAAACACACGAACATCGTCGGGAAGGTGGATGCCTTCCACTTCGGCCTTTTTGTCGAGAATCGCCAGCTTGGTCTCCAGATCCGGAGCCTGCATGTCGACGAGCAGACCCCACTCGAATCGCGTCCGCAACCGGTCTACGAGGCCCTTGGTGTCTTTGGGTGGAGAGTCGCTGGTGAGGACGATCTGCTTTTGATGATCGTAAAGCTCGTTGAAGGTGTGGAAAAACTCCTCCTGGGTTCGCTCTTTTCCGGCGAAAACGTGGACGTCGTCGACCAGCAGAATGTCCGCCGAGCGGTAGTAGCGATGGAAGTTCGGCATCGCATCGTTGCGGATGCAGTAGATGAGCTGATTCATGAAGCGCTCGCCGGTTGTGTAGACAACGCGGGTGGCTGCGTAGCGATCGGTCAGCGCACGGCCGATGGCCTGAATGAGATGCGTCTTTCCGAGTCCCGAGCCGCCATAGATGAACAACGGATTGTAGCGCCGCGCGGGTTGCTCGGCGACCGCGATCGCTGCCGCGTGTGCGAACTGGTTGCAGCTGCCGACGACGAACGAAGCAAAGTTGTTCCGGGGATTGATCGGTTCGCTCTTGGGCCCGAAAATGGACTCCGCGGATGCAGCTGGCCGCAGGCCGTTCGCCGCGGCGCCGGTGTCGTCGTGTCCATTGCCTGTGGCGTCTGTTCTCGATGGTTGCACCGAGCTGTGCCCGGACCCGCGCGATGCCGCCGGTACGATGTACAGGATGTCGTTGTACTGGTAGCCAAGTTCGCGGCATGTCGAAAAGACCAGGCGCGCATGCTCGGTTTCGATCCAGTGCTTTGTTTCCGGCGTGGGTACGCTTACCAGCAGGTCTCCGTTGTTTTCTCCGATGAGTGTGGTTCCCGCGAACCAGTTGTGAAAGGTTGCTTCCGTTAGCCGTTCTCCGAGGCTTTGTTTGATCCGTTCCCAAGTGTCCATATCAGGCATGTCTCCGCTCGAGGGCTGGCGCCCTTTTTGTCTTTTCCACCGCGGCAGAAAGAACCGGCACACGATTCCCACAGAATTTCCACAGGGATGTGGAAATCGAGGGTCCAGCTTCTTTCTGTTTGGGTCTCCGATCGGGGCGCCGGGTGGCTGCGGGCCAGCCATAATCCGGCTCGGCGTTCAGTGTAACATAGAATCCACAGGCTGGGAGCAAGAGTTTTTGAGGTCGGTAACAGCTTGGATAATATAGTGTTTATACGTCTATTGACAATTGGACTGCCTTCAGGGGAAAATGGGAGGACTTGGCAAAGCGGGAGTAACTCAGCTGGTAGAGTGCAACCTTGCCAAGGTTGATGTCGCGGGTTCGAATCCCGTCTCCCGCTCCATTACTTCAACACTCCCCTCCTTATTGAAAGGCCGTCGAGTAGTCGCGGCACTCATTCATCATCTGGCGAAGTATGTCTTCCGCCCGCGCAATGGCCACGCGTGTCTCTTCGAGGTCCGGTCGATTGGGATGGTCGCTGGGCAGGGTGGTGAGCAGCAGTTCGTTGTAGCCGGCAATCACCGTCAGTTGGTTATCGAAGGATCGGGCATGCGAAAGGATGTCCGGAGGTTCCGTGATGAACCATGGGCCATTTGCCGGCTCCGGTGCGCGGTACTCGGATTTGGCAAAGAATCCGGGCAAGGATGCGGCCAAGGCCAGTGCACAAACCAGGCCTGTGACGATGGCGGCGAGCGCGTCGGCAGTGCGCGAAGCCGTCGAGGCCGGTGCGTTGGCAACGATTATCCGGGCAATCGCGGACTCCAAAGCCGCTTCTGCTTCTGAGACGCGTGCCGACAACTCCGCATGGGCGGAACGAACCGTGTCGAAGTCCGGCTGCGATGTGAAGAGCGTGCGTAGCGCGCACGCTCGCCTGATGGCGCGCTCTGCTTGGGCTATCGCATCGGCATCCACGCCGGCCGCGGGCCCGGACTGCGCAGCCTGACCGCTGATCGCGCACATGCGCGCGCTCAGGTCGGCGGATCTCCTTAGGCGTTCCGTTCCGGCGGTGAGGAGAGCGGTTGGCGAAATCCGGTCGCTGTCGATCGTCTCGGAACGAGCTGATCGAATGGCGGCCGTTGCCGCCTGGAGGTTTCCTAGGGCGCCTGCGTCGGGCCCGCCCGTAACGCTCAGAAGACGTGCTGCCAGCAGTGAGTTCCAGACTACGAGCACCACCGAACTGCCAAGTCCGGCCAAGATCAGCAAAGCGAACAAGGGAGCGACGTTGTTGCTACGTTGAGACATGGGTTTCTACAGAAGTATGGCAGCATAGGTTCATTTTCGAACCCATGGGCGTCCCATGGAGAGTACTGGATCCAGCGAAGGATGGTTCCGGTACCGTGTTCTGAAAAGAGTGGAACTTTCGGGCGGCCGACCGGCAATTGCAAGACAGAAGCATGAACGCTGAATCCGATGAGGTCCTGCTCGCGGCGGTGTCCAACGGTGACGCCCGGGCCTGGAGTTCGTTGTACAGCCGCCACGCGAAAAGGGTGTATCGGTTCGGTTTGGCCATGTGTGGCTCGATACCGTTGGCCGAGGAGGCCACACAAGAGGCATTCCTGGCCCTCCTCGATCGCAGTGGCCGGTACGACCCGAGCCGCGGGCCCTTCGCAACCTGGTTCCTCGGTGTGGCGAGGAACAAGGTGCTCGGGCTGCTACGGCGGGAAGGGCCGCGCATCACGGGTGACGTTAACCGGGCCACATCTGAGATTGGAAGTGCCGATCCGGCCGGATTGCTCGCGGCCGAGATGCGGTCCGCGGTTCGAGGCGCGGTGCTGGCGCTACCGGAGAAGTATCGGGAGGTGGTGGTGCTTTGTGAGTTGGACGAAATGGATTATGCCGCGGCCGCGGCCGTCCTGGAGTGTCCGGTAGGTACGGTTCGGTCCCGGCTTCATAGGGCTCGTCAGATGCTGGCCTCCCGCTTGGCGCCGTTGCGGCCGGGCGCTGAGTCGGGAGTCCAATCGGCGGAAGAAAGGTGGCAGCGATGACGTGCGCACAGTTCGAACAGGCAGTCTTGGCGGTGTGGCGCGGTGAGCCGGCGCCGGAAGGCTTCGAGCGGCACGCCGCTCAGTGCGCCGCCTGCGCCCGGTTCTGCGAGGAGCAGGAGGTAGTCTCGGCTGCCCTGGCATCGTTGGCGCTGGACTACGTCAGCGGGCCGAGCCCGGCTGTCGAACGTAATGTGATGCTGGCTTTCGCGGATGCGTCCCGCGGTGGGCAGGTGGCGCCCTCGCGGATGGATGCGGCCAAGCGGTTGCGTGGCCCGGTTTGGAAGTGGGCCGCCGTGGCGGCTTGTTTGTTGGCAGGCGTGCTGTTGTTTCGTTACGGGGTGCCCGGGCCGGAGGGTGAGTCCAGTGCGCAGGCGGCCGAGGCTGTGTTCTATGCGCTTCCGGGGATGCCTCTGGATATCGACCCCGCGGCCCGCGTAATGCGGGTTCGCCTGGCCCCCAGTGAGTTGCGGCGATTCGGGTTTCCTGTGGATCTGAGGCGGGACGCAGTGGAAGCGGATGTTCTGGTTGGGCGTGATGGCCTGCCGCGGGGCGTGAGGCTGGTCTCGGTCAGCGAATAGTTTTGATTCCAAAGAATGGGTAAGGAGTATCTCGTATGAAGAAGCAGATTGTCATTGTTGGCGTGGCTGCGTTCGTAGCGGCCACGGCCATGGCGCAGGAGAAGGGAAAGCCACGCCAAATCGTGGTGCAGCGAGAAGTGGCTGGTCCTGACGGGGGTCAGGGAAACGCCGTTTGGGTCGGCCAGGGGGACGTGACCACGGCGCTGCCCCCTAGCGGCCATTTCGAGTTTATGACGGTTGAAGACCTTCCGGCGAATCGGGTGGTGAAGGGCGCACCGTATTCAGCGGAAGGCATCTCTGAGACCGTGCAGATTCTTGCCGACGGTACGAGGATCACACGGCGTAACAGCAAGAAGTTCGCTCGGGATTCGCAGGGCCGCACGCGGGAAGAGATGACGCTCGGGGCGCTGGGGCCGTGGGCGTCGGCCGGTGAGGCGCGGCGGATCGTTCATATTTTCGATCCGGTTGCCAAGCAGATGATCATCGTCAATGAGAATGACCAGACCGTTCACAAGTTGACTTTGCCTGGGGCCGATGCCGGCGGCGCGGGCTCTGTTGGGCAGCGTCAGATGGTGCATAAGGTGATGACGGGTCCGGGTGCCGCCGGCGCGGTGGTTGGATCCGCTGGAGTGAATATGCGCAGCGAAGTGGTGAAGATCCGAAGGGCGGGCAGCGAGGGAGTGAAAGAAGAATCTCTTGGCAGGCAGGTGATGGAAGGGGTGGCGGTGGATGGAAAGCGCATCACACATACCATCGCGGCCGGTGAGATCGGAAACGATCGTCCGATTCTCAGCGTCACCGAGCAATGGTACTCGCCGGAGCTCCAGGTGACCGTTCGGAGCCACACGAAAGACCCACAGTTCGGCGAGACCGACTATCGCATGAGTGGCCTCCAGAGATCCGAACCTCCGGCGTCGTTGTTCGAAGTGCCCGCCGGCTACACGGTGAAAGAAGGCGGACCGGGCCCGGTGATCATCGAACGGCGGATGGAAAAGAAGTAGCAGGAAGACTGGGGGAATGGGCGCGTAGCGAGCGGATGCGAACCAAAGCGCCCACACCCCGGTTTGCGGTACACTGGTTGGGTTCTAACGAATATCGGGCCGTGGCGCAGCCTGGCTAGCGCGCTTGCTTGGGGTGCAAGAGGTCGCGAGTTCAAATCTCGCCGGCCCGACCAGTTCATTTCTTTGGTAGAGTCCAATCGTGGGGCGTAACCGGTCCGGAATCGGCTGCGCCGTGTCGGTACGAAAGGATTGTTTACCTAGCCATGATTCCTCCCTCCACTCAGAACGCCAGTTTGTGGAACCGCCGTGATTTTGGCAAACTGGCTGCTGCCCTGCCTGCGGCGGCCCTGGCCGCCAAGCCCGATTCGAAGTTCGGTGGCGTTCAGATCGGCTGCATCACCTACAGCTTCCGGCAATTGCCCAGCACTGCCGCCGACGTGCTGAGGTATTGCACTGGTCTCGGAATCAGTTCCATCGAGCTCATGGGAGACGTGGCGGAGAGCTTTGCCGGGGCGCCGGCCGGTGGTCCGCGGGGCCGCCGTGAGATGACCCCGGAATTGCGCGAGGCCATGCGCAAGGCGGCTGATGATCGCCGCAGGTGGCGCTTGAGCGCGTCGATGGATCGCTACAAAGAGCTGCGGATGATGTTCAACAACGCCGGTGTGTCCATCGACTTGTTCAAGCTGCCGTTGACCGCCGCGATGTCGGATGACGAATGCGAGTACGTGTTCCAAGTCGCCAAATCGCTCGGTGCCAAGTGCATCACGATGGAATTGCCCAGCGATGCCGCGCTCAGCGAGCGCGCAGGTAAGTTCGGGTCCAATCACCGTATCTATGTCGGCTATCACAACCACATGCAGGTGAACGCACAGAGCTGGGATACCGCGCTCGGGCAGTCGAAATACAACTCGATCAACCTCGACGTCGGGCACTTCACACAGGCCATCAGCGCGTCGCCCATCCCCTTCATCCGGGAACACCATGCGCGCATTTCGAGTTTCCACCTGAAAGACAAGAAGTACGGGAGCAACGGTGGTGGGAATACGGTTTGGGGCCAAGGCCAGACGCCGCTGGTGGAGATCCTGCAGCTCATGGCGAAAGCGAAGTACTCTTGGCCCGCGAACATCGAACTGGAGTACGACATCCCCGCCGGTTCCGATGTGCTGGCGGAAATGGCGAAGTGCGTCGGGTTCTGCCGGAAGGCGCTGTCCTAGACGGCGGCGGTCCGGCTGCTTATTGGGTGGATCGGTGCCTCGCCAAGCCTTTCCGCCCGATGTCTGTTCGATACTGCATCCCGTCGAACTGTACCTGGGAGACTGCCGCGTAGGCGTTCCGGATCGCGTCGGTCAGCTTCGCGCCGGAGGCGGTCACGCCGAGGACACGTCCGCCGGCCGTCTCTATCTCTCCCGATTTCCCCACCCTGGTGCCTGCGTGAAACACCATTGCGCCCAGTGCTTCCCCGGCCTCGATACCCGAGATTGCATCTCCAGTCCGGACCGTGCCGGGATACCCGGAAGCCGCGAGCACCACGCAGACCGATGGCTCTTTCCTCCAAGTGAACGGAGCGGTGTCGAGAAATACATCGCCGAGGTCGGACGTCATGGCCGTCATCAAAGGCTGCGTTTCCGGGTCCCCGAGGCGGCAGTTGTATTCGAGGACCTTCGGGCCGGTATCGGTCATCATGAGGCCAGCGTATAGAAACCCGGTGTACGGCGTACCGCGACTGATCATGCCCGCTAATGTTGGGTGGATGATATGTTGCATGATGTCAGCGATTTGTAGCTCGTTGAGGATCAGAGAATCGGTGTACGCGCCCATGCCGCCCGTGTTCGGGCCCAGGTCCCCATCATAGATCGCCTTGTGGTCTTGGGTAGGCATCATGGGAAGCGCCCTCTCAGCGTCGGCTAGTACGATGAAGCTGACTTCCTCTCCGGAGAGGAACTCCTCTACTACCACCCGGCCAGGAGGTAAGCGTTTAAGGGCGGCGGTTGCTTCCTGGCGATCTTGGGCGATGATCACTCCCTTGCCGGCGGCGAGACCGTCCGCTTTCAGAACAATAGGGAACCCGAAGGCGTCGAGCAAGGTGGTGGCCGCTTCGGCGGACTCTGCCGTATGTGATCGCGCCGTCGGAATGCCATGCTCTAGAAGGAAGTCTTTCGTGAATGCCTTGCTGCCCTCGAGTTGCGCCGCCGCTCGTGTGGGGCCGATGATCCTGCGGCCTGCTGCGCGGAAGGCGTCGACGACGCCAGCCACGAGGGGCGCTTCCGGACCGACCACGGTGAGCCCTGCGTCCACCGAAGCGGCGAGGTCAACGTAGGCCTGGGGCGTCTGATCCGCGGGCTTCAAGTTGGTGGCAATGCGAGCGGTGCCGGGGTTCCCTGGGGCCGCAAAGATCTTGTCGATTCGCCGGCTGTGTGCGAGTTTCCAAACTAGGGCATGTTCGCGGCCTCCGCCGCCAATTACGAGAGCGTTCATCTGTAGAATGATAGCAGTGGCTAAGTACGATGTGCTCGTAATCGGCGGCGGTCATGCCGGGTGTGAGGCCGCGCGGGCCTGCGCCCGAATGGGCGTGCGGACGGCGATGGTGACTATGAATTTGGACCTGATCGGCCAAATGTCCTGCAACCCGGCAATCGGAGGGATCGCTAAGGGTCACCTGGTTCGGGAGGTGGACGCGCTGGGCGGGTTGATGGGTGAGGTTGCCGACGCAGTGGGGATTCAGTTCCGGCTGCTTAACACGAGTCGGGGGCCGGCCGTATGGTCGCCCCGAGCGCAGTGCGACAAGAAGCAGTATCGGTTTCGGGTGCGGGAGATGCTCGAGAGGGAGCCGGAACTGCGTATTTTGCAGGCGGAGGTGGCGGGGTTGGTTCTGGAGTCCGGGCGTGTTCGTGGTGTGCACCTGCGGGATGGCCGGAAGGTGGAGTGCGGCGCGGTGGTCGTGACGACAGGAACGTTTCTGAATGGTTTGGCTCATGTCGGCGAGAGCACTTACAGTTGCGGACGTAACGGGGAGGCGCCGTCGAATCTGCTGGGCGATCAGTTGAGAGGTTCCGGGTTGCAGTGGACTCGCCTCAAGACGGGAACGCCGCCTCGGCTGGATGGCCGGAGTATCGATTGGTCGCGGTTCGAGGCGCAGGATGGCGACCCGATTCCTACTCCGTTTTCCTTCATGACCGAGCGGATCGACAGGCCGCAGATTCAGTGTCATATCGGGTATACAACTGATCGGACAAAGCGGGTGATTGAGGCGGCGATCGCCCGGTCACCGCTCTATAGCGGCCAGATCGAGGGAATCGGTCCGCGGTATTGCCCTTCCATCGAGGACAAGTTCGTCAAGTTCCCGGACCGGGCGCGGCATCAGATCTTCCTCGAGCCCGAGGGCGTCGATACGAACGAGGTCTACGTGAATGGCATGTCAACGAGCATGCCGATCGATGTGCAGGCGGAAATGCTCTCGTCGATCGAGGGATTGGAAGACGTCGAGATGATTCGTCCGGGTTATGCGATTGAGTACGACGCCATCGATCCGCGGGAGTTGACGCATGGCTTGGAGGTGAAGAAGATTCCCGGGTTGTATTTAGCCGGGCAGATCAATGGTACCTCGGGTTACGAGGAGGCGGCTTGCCAGGGTCTGATGGCGGGAATTAACGCCGCGCGCTCGGTTGGGGGGCAGGATGGGTTTTCCATCGGCCGTAGCGAGGGATACACCGGGATTCTGATTGACGATCTGGTCACGAAAGGTGCGGACGAGCCGTATCGTATGTTCACGTCGCGGGCGGAGTTTCGCCTGCACCTGCGGATCGACAACGCGGATGAACGGCTGACGGAGGCGGGTCGGCGTGTAGGGTTGGTTCGTGACGATCGGTGGTCTGAGTTCGAGAAGAAGCGGGCGCACAAGGCGGCGATTTCGGCTTGGTTGCTGCGTGAGCGTGTGAGCGGCGAGGTCACGCGTGGGATGGCTTCCGACGATCGTCCAACATACGCCGTGTGGTTGCGACGTCCTGAGGCCCGTATTTCAGCGTTGCTGATCGAGATCGAGAGTGTTTTGGGTGAGTCGCCAGCACGGGGCGTTTTGGCTACGGTGGAAACCGAGATGAAGTATGAGGGATACCTGCGCCAGCAGGAACGGCAGATTGCCCGGCTCCGGGATGGTGGGGATCGTTTGATCCCGCAGGATTTCGCATATGCGCGGGTTCCTGGGTTGTCGCGTGAGATTCAGGAGAAGCTGTCTCGGGTTTCGCCAAAGACGTTGGGTCAGGCTGCTCGAGTTCCCGGTGTGACTCCCGCCGCTATTTCGGTACTCGACGTGTACCTGCGGCTATCGTGACGATCAGTGGAATCGTGGGTGCGTCGAGATCCGGCTCAGTTTCGGTCCGAGTCCGGAGGCGGTTGGGACGATCAGCTTGTCATAGAAACGTACCGGTCTGGATCCGCCAAGAACACCGGAGCGAGGGGGAGTTCATGGGCGTGGGTGAAGCTGTAGCGTGGGCTACCGGTCCCAGAGGCGGTGTTGAATGTGGTGCGAGTGTCGACGCCGGATTGGTCAGGTGTGCACTAGGAATGTGCGGGAGGGAAGGCGGATGCGGGCCTTGTGTCTGTCTCCAGGGTGTGGGTTCACGAACCGGACAGGGCGGACGCGCGGATCAGTGGTGAGTCCACGGAGAGGTGTGTTTCACGTGAAACGTGTTGCTGGTGGAACACGATAGCACCGAATCTCCAAATTGGAACATTACCCGACCTGCTATGGTTTCACGTGGAACGCAGTCGCGTGATACCATGAGGACAACCCACAAACAATGGCCAAGATAATCGCGATCGCCAACCAAAAGGGTGGCGTTGGCAAAACTACAACGGCGATCAATCTTGCTGCGTCACTGGCCGCCAATGACGTCAAGGTCCTCGTTGTCGACGCAGATCCCCAAGGCAACTCTACCACCGGACTCGGAATCACCAAGGCAACCCTCGAACGTACGCTCTACCATGTCCTCTCCGGCGAACTCTCCGCCCAGGAAACCATCGTACCCACCACCATGGAGGGTCTCGACCTCCTACCCGGAGACAAGAATCTAGTCGGCGCCAACATTGAACTCATCGACATCGTCGACCGAGAAAGCCTCCTCCGCCGCAGAATAGGCCCCCTTCGCGACTCCTACCAGTTCATCCTGATCGACTGCCCTCCTGCCCTCGATCTCCTCACCCTCAATGCCCTCATGGCCGCTGATTCGGTCCTGATCCCCATCCAATGCGAATTCTTCGCCCTCGAAGGGATCTCCCAGCTCATGGATACCATCGAACGCGTCAACGAGGCCTTCGGCCACACGCTCCACCTCGAAGGCATCCTGCTCACCATGTTCGATGACCGAACTACCCTCGGAAAGCAAGTCGCCCAGGACCTGAAAGAATTCTTCGACAAAGACGTCTTCCAAACCGTCATCCCCCGCAGCATCCGCCTCGCGGAAGCACCCAGCCACGGTAAGCCAATCCTGCTCTACGACGTCCGCTCCAAAGGTGCCGAGAGCTACATCAAGCTTGCCAAGGAGATCCTCGAAAATGAACAAGCCCGACGCGACACGCAAAGCGCTGGGTAGAGGCCTGTCGTCGCTTCTCCCTTCGCGGCCCATCGCCACACCGCAGCCCGAACCATCTCCGCCCGGTGAAACCGCCGCTCCAGCGGAGCCCTCGCTCGCCGCCCGCACCCTCCCGATTTCCGAGATTGACCCCAATCCCGTCCAGCCGAGGACCGTCTTCCAGGAACAACGCCTTCGCGAACTCGCCGACTCCATCCGCGCCAATGGACTCATCCAGCCGCTGATCGTACGGCGTCGCGGTGCACGCTTCGAACTCATCGCCGGTGAACGCCGCTGGAGGGCCGCTCGCCTGGCAGGCCTTGACGATGTGCCCGTCGTTGTTCAAGACCTTGCCGACGAAAAGCTCCTCGAGGTCTCCCTCATCGAGAACATCCAGCGCGAAGACCTCAACCCAATCGAAGTCGCCGTCGCGTATGATCGGCTCGCTCGCGAGCACGACCTCAGCCACGAAGAAATTGGACGCCGCACCGGCAAGGATCGAGCTACCATCACCAACATGATCCGCCTCCTCAAGCTCCCCAACGAGGTGCAGATTCTGCTGGCCGAACACCGCCTCTCCATGGGTCACGCCCGCGCCATCCTCGGCATCGCGGATCCCGACCAGCAACGCCACCTCGCTGACACCACCGCCGCTCAGGGTCTTTCGGTGAGACAAGTAGAACGAAACGTTCAGAAACTAAATGAGCGACGAGACCCCTCGGAAGACGACCAACCCGAAGAGCCCAAACAGGATCCCAACGTCAAAGCAGCCACTCAGGAACTCGAACGCATTCTAGGCACACGCGTCCGGATCATCGAAAAGTCCACCAAGCGTGGCCGTATCGAAATCGACTACTTCTCCCCGGACGACCTCCAGCGCATCTACGAACTTATCGCCGGTCCCGCCGAAGAATAGCTACCTACCGCCGAACGATCTGTCCCGGTCGCGCCCCGGTGTGCTTTCCCTTATCCAACACCACCCGACCGTTCACCACCACGAACTCCACTCCCGTCGCATACTGATGCGGCTTCTCAAACGTCGCATTGTCGATCACTCGCTCCGCATCGAAGACGGTCAGATCCGCAGCCATCCCCGGACGCACCAAACCCCGATTCCATACACGAATCTTCCCCGCGTTCGCCGACGTCATCTTCCGCACCGCCTCCTCGAGCGTGATCACCTTATCCTCGCGGACGTACCGCCCCAGCACCCGGGGAAACGTCCCATAATAACGCGGGTGAGGATTCCCCCGCGCTAGCGGACCCTCGGTCGCCACCGCCGTCCCATCCGAGCCGATCGAAACAAACGGCTGCTTCATCGCGAACCGCATGTCGTCTTCATTGTGGTGAAAATACACAGTCGGCACCGAGCCTCGATTCTCCTCCAAGACATGAAACAGCGCGTCCACCGGATCCATCTTCAAATCCGCGATCACGTCGCTCATGCGCTTCCCTTCGTACTTCTTGAACGCCGGATTGGAGAACGACACCAGCAACATTCCCTCCCAGGACCCCGTCGCCGTGTAGTGGTTATACCAATTCGACCCTGGGATGCCATTGAGAATCTCGCTCTCCAGGCGCGCGCGAAGCGATCGGTCCTTCAAACGCCGCAGCATCGCCTCCCGGCCGCCCTCGTGGGCCCACGGAGGAACGATGGTCGCCAGGTTGTTCTGTCCCGCGCGATACGGATAGACATGCGCCTCCACCTCCTGACCACGCCGCCGCGCCGCCGCAATCGATTCGATCAGCTCCGGCATCTGCCCCCACAACTTATGCTCGGCGATCTTCAGATGGATGATATCAACCGGGACCTTCGCCCGCCGTCCAATCTCCAGAGCCTCCGCCACGGATTCGAACACACCGAAACCCTCGGTCCGCATATGCGTCGAGTAGATTCCGCCGGACTCCCCGGCCACCTCGCACATTGCCACCAGTGTCGCCGTGTCAATCCACGACCCAGGAGGTCCGCTCAACGAGCTGGCGACGCCAAGCGCCCCATCCGCCATCGCTTCTCGAACCACCGCACGCATCCGATCCAGCTCAGCAGCCGTCGGCGGACCCGCCTTCTCCCCCCGCACATTCGTCCACACCTGCGAGGACCCCACATATGTACCGATGTTCGTTGCAACGCCCCGCCGCAGCACTTCCGCGAAGTAATCCTTCAAACGAGGAAACTCGGCCGACGGAGCCGCCGACCCGCCCTCCCCGAATATCATCGTCGTCACACCCTGCCGGACCATCGATTGCGCATTCCCATCCACGAGAATCGAATTGTCCGAGTGATTGTGGATATCGATGAACCCGGGAGCCAGCACCAAGCCTCGTGCGTCGATCGTCCGCGTCGCCGGCTGACCCGCCAGCCGCCCCATCGCGGCAATCGTTCCGCCACGCACGGCCACATCGGCCACGAACGATGGATTACCCGTGCCGTCCACCACCCGCGCATTGGTTATCAGGAGATCGAAAGGCTGTCCGTACGCAATCGAGCAGCCCACAAGGAACTGGAAGAACCGATTCATAGGAGGAGTGTATCAACACTCCTCCACCCAAACTGCAACCACTAGATCTCGCTCCGCCCGGTAGAGAGGAACTCCCTCATCGATGGCGCCAGATTTCCCGCCACCATCCGGTTCTCCTCCGCCGGAAGGTCCGACACCACCCACGCCATGTATTCCCCACCCTCGAAAGCCGCAACCGAATAGACGCCGCTTCGCTCCGAGTAGATCGGGATCCCCGCTTGGACCAGTCCCGGAACGATCCCCGGAACATCGAAATGCTCGGCGTCGGTCCGCCGTGCCACCACAACCGAGAGCATCCGCCGTGAAGGTTCTACATACGTGAAGTGCACGAACCGCCGATTCTGGGCCGTGCAGCGGTGTGCCAACAACAGCGTGTAGCGCGAAGGGATGAACCGCGCGGCAATCGTCTGCAGTGGCGACCAATCCTCGTTCAATCGTTGCCGACCCTTCACCGCGCCGGGAGCCGGAAAGCCCGAAGGATACTTCCGTCCCATCGCGCAATGCAGGTGATCGCCCAAACCCCCGCGCGCGAAATGCGCCACACGGCCAAACGCAGCCTCTATGAACGAAGCCTGCTCGCTGCCGGACATCTCCGAAAGGGCTCTCCCGGACGATCGCCACTCCCGCACTGACAGCACCCCCACAGTCATCATCACCGCTGCCGCCACCGCTACCATCGCCCATCCGCTACTCGAGAACGGCGAACGGCCGTCCCTTTCGATCCGGCTGCGGACACGCGCAGCCAGATCTACCGGAGCCACCTCGCCGCGCACCGCCCGCCGCACATGATTACGCACCGACATCCGCTCGTCGTGCATCGCCTGACACGCGCGGCAGCTCTCCAAATGCCGCAGCACCTCGTGGTTGGTCTCAACCAGCAACTCGCCGCTCACATAAGAATCCAACTGCCGCCGCACCTTCTCGCAACTACCCGCGCTGAATGGAATCACACTCATGCTCGCTGACCCTCCTGATTTGAAACTGCCGTCACCCCCACCCCGATCCCGTATCCCGGCGCCACTTCCGACAGCTCTCGCCGCAGCAGCTTCCTCGCCCGGCTCAAACGGCTCATTACCGTGCCGATCGGGATATCCAGTATCGAGGCCACTTCCTTGTACGCAAACTCCTCCACATCGGCAAGAAGCACCACTGCCCTGAAGTCCGCCGGAATGCGGTCGAGCGCGGCAAGGATCTCCTTATCCGACAACCGCTCCGGCACCGGACCCGCCGGCGCCTCAGCCAGATCCAGGACGTCCTCGCCATCCTTCACCATCCGCGGACTGAACCACTTTCGCCGGTAGTGATGAACGCTGTTGAACAGGATCCGGAACAGCCACGCCCGGCAATTGGTTCCCATCTCGAAACGGTCGAACGACTTCCAGGCTTGCAGGTAGACATCCTGGATCACATCGTCGGCCCGCGTCCGGTCCCCGACCATCCGCGCTGCCGTCCGGTAAAGGTCGTTCAAGTGCGGCATGGCGGCGGACTCGAAATCGGCCGTCCTGTTCTGCTCTCGTACGAAGGCGCTTAAAAACACACGACATGGCCCCCCTGTGGAGATGTTTCGCCCGGCACCGTCCACCACACAAGACGCATCATAGCCGCTTTATTCCCACCGGAACAAAATCATCCCCACCGCGAATACACGGTAGAACGCAACGCCGGCGACCCTGCGCCCGATCCTCGCGTCGACGGCGCCATCGCCTAACTCCGTCACGAGCGAACCTGCCAAACAGCTGCATCGGCATTGGCCGCCCGCAACCAGACGCGTCCCCGTCATTGCGAAGCCAATAACCTCAACCCCACCAACAACATACCCGGATCGGGTTTCCTCGCGTCCAACCCCCACCCACCAAACTTATCCTCGAGGAGCGACGTAACAGTGCCACTATCACGCGCCGAGGCCGCACGCAGCAACGGAGCCAAGTCCCGCGGACCCAGAACCCAAGCCGGAAAATCCCGCTCCGCCCAAAACGCACGCAAGCATGGCGTCTTTTCCAAAACCTCCCTCCTTCCCACTGATGATCATCCCCACTTCGCCCCCGTTCTCCACCGGTACCTCGCTGCCCACCCGCACGCCTGCCCCAAAGCCCAATCCTGCCTCCGTACCCTCGCGCTCCTCGAACTCCAACTCGACCACTGCCGCCACCTCCAAGCCGCCCTGCTGCCCATCGCAAACAAGGCACACCGGCTCACGCTCGTCCTCCCCGCCTGGAATCGCCTCAGCCGCATCGAATCCCGGCTCCACCGCAAACTGGCCCTAACGGTCGCCCTGTGGATCCGCCTCGGCCGCCGCACGGGAAAAATCGAAAATGACCATTCGAACCCAACCCAGACCATCCAACCGCCCGCCACCTGCACTATCATGGTCTCGAACCAGAAATGCGATTCCTCGTCTCATCTCTCCTGTTCGCCGCGCTCCTCTTCGGTCAACCCCAAGCCATCCTCAACCGCCGCTGCGCCGGTTGCCACAATCCCACAACCAAGGCCGGAAACCTCGTTCTTTCCAACCGCCCGGCGGATCCCGCCCGCCTCCTCGCCCGCATCGAAAAAGGCGAAATGCCGCCCGGCCAGAAACTGCCCGCAAGCGAAATTGCCGAACTCCGCGCCTGGGTCGACGCAGGCGCCCCGTGGGATGCCGCCCTGGTCCAGGCGCCGAAGCGCGCCGGTGCGGATTGGTGGTCTTTGCAGCCGCTACAAACCCAATCCGAACCCAATTCCATTGACGCCTTTCTTCGCGCGGCACTCTCCGCCCGTGGCCTCGCCATGAATCCGCCCGCCGATCGCCGCACCCTCATCCGACGCGCCGCGTTCGATCTCACCGGTCTCCCGCCGCCGCCGGAAGACGTCGAAGCATTCGCCGCCGATCCTTCGCCACAGGCCTATGATCGCCTGATCGATCGCCTCCTCGATTCGCCCCACTACGGCGAACGTTGGGGACGCCACTGGCTCGACGTGGTTCGCTTCGGTGAGTCGAACGGCTACGAACAAAACCACCTCCGCCCCAACGCCTGGCCCTATCGCGATTGGGTCATCCGCGCCTTCAATCAGGACCTGTCGTTCCGCCAGATGGCGCTCGAACAGCTCGCCGGCGACACCCTCGCTCCAGGTGACCCCTCCGTCGAGGCCGCCACCGGCTTTCTCGTCGCCGGCACCCACGACACTGTCAAGATCCAGAACATCGATGGCGAAAAACAAAAGCGGGCCAACGATCTCGACGACATGGTCATCGCCACCTCCGCCGGGTTCCTCGGCCTCACCATTGGCTGCGCCCGGTGCCACGATCATAAATTCGATCCCATACGCCAGGCGGACTACTATCGCCTTGCCGCCGTTTTCGACGGCGTCAACCACGGGGAACGCGACATCGCAACGGCGGATGAGCGCGCCGCCAGGGACAAAGCCGAAAAACCCCTTCGCGAAGCCCTCGACAAACTCAATGGTGAGATCGATTCCTACGTCAAGAAAGGTGAGCCGGTCCTCGAAGCCCGGCGCGCCGAACTCACTGCCGGGCTCCGTCCCCCGGTCGACCCCAAGCTCACCGTCGAATCATTCTCCCCTCGCCGCGCCCGATTCGTCCGCCTCGACATCACCGCCGCCTACCGCCGCTCCGCGCCCGCCCTCGACGAAATCGAAATCTTCGCCGGCCCGCGCAATGTTGCGCTCGGAGCCACCGCCACAGCCCGCGCCTCGCGCTCCACCATGGACGACGCCAAGGTCTTCTACGGACCTGAGCTCGTCACCGACGGCAAATTCGATCGTCACTGGATTTCGGGCGAGCCCGGTGCCGGTCAGCTCACCGTCGACATCGGCCGCGTCGAGACCATCGACCGCGTCCAGTTTTCGCGTGATCGAAAAGGGGGATTCCAGGGCCGCTTCCTCAGCCAGGTGCCCGTCGGCTACACCGTCGAAACCTCGCTCGATGGCCAACGCTGGGACCGCGCCGCCACGTCCGCGGACCGCCTCCCCTACGGCGCAACCGAACAGCGCGACTTCCTCCTCGCCAAGCTCTATCCCGAATTCCCGGACCTTCTTGCTCGCCGAGGCGCTGTCGAAAAGCAGATCGCGCGCCTACCCAAATTCCCCGCCATCTATGCCGGCTCCTTCTCCCAGCCTCAGGAGCCGCTCCGGCTCAATCTGCGCGGCAATCCGATGGCGCCCGGCGAGGTGATGCACCCGGGCAGCCCGTCCACGCTCGAGCGTCTCCTCCCCGCTTTCGATCTCGACCCCGCCGCTCCGGAAGCGGAACGACGCGCCGCCCTCGCCCGCTGGCTCACCGATGATCGCAACGCCCTCACAGCGCGAGTGCTCGCCAATCGCGTTTGGCACTACCACTTCGGCCGTGGCATCGCTGGCACCCCCTCGGACTTCGGATACAACGGCGAACGCCCCACACACCCCGAACTACTCGATTATCTGGCCGCGCGTCTCATTCACTACGGCTGGCGGCTCAAGCCTCTTCATCGCGAGATCATGCTCTCGGCCGCCTATCGCCAATCCGCCGATCACAACGCCAAGGCCGCTGCTATCGATTCGGAATCGAGACTGTTGTGGCGCTTCGCGCCCCGCCGCCTCGACGCCGAAGCCCTGCGCGACAGCATACTCGCCGTATCCGGCAAACTCGATCGCACCATGGGCGGCCCTGGTTTCCGCCTCTATCGTTACACCGTCGATAACGTCGCCACTTACTATCCTCTCGAACATCCCGGCACGGACACCTACCGGCGCTCCGTCTATCACCAATGGGCCCGATCGGTGAAAGACGACATGCTCTCGGTCCATGATTGTCCTGACTCCGCACTCCCAGAGCCAAGACGCACGCAGACAACTACCGCCCTGCAAGCCCTGAGCTTACTCAACGCACCGTTCCTGATCGACCAATCCCGCTTCTTCGCCCAGCGCCTCATCGCCGAAGCGAAATCCCCCGCGGCTCGAGTGGACCAAGCCTGGAGCATCGCCTACGGCCGCCCCCCGCAACCGGAGGAGCGTTCGGAAGCCCTCGCCTTTCTCGAGCAAAACAGCTTGGAGCTGCTGTGTCGCGTCATCTTTAACTCCAACGAGTTCGCCTATGTCTTCTAATCCCACCCGGCGCGATTGGCTCGGCTCATTCACCGGAGGCCTCGCCGCCATCGCCTTCTCTGACCTCGCCACCGCCGCTCCGCGCCAACCCCATTTTCCTCCCAAGGCGAAGCGCGTCATCCAGATTTTCTGCCCCGGTGGCGTCTCGCATCTCGACACCTGGGACTATAAGCCCGAGCTCGAACGCCGCTCCGGACAACCCATGCCGGGCGGAGAAAAGGAAGTTACTTTCCAGGGCGTGAACGGTAATCTCATGAAGTCCCCCTGGCGCTTCGTTCCTCGCGGCCAATCCGGAAAACCGATCGTCGAGTTACTCCCTCACTTAGGCGAGCACGTGGACAAAATGGCGTTCATCCATTCGATGACCGCCCGCTCCAACACCCATGGCCCCGCCTGCGTCCAGATGAATACCGGCTATATCTTCGACGGGTTCCCTTCGGCCGGATCCTGGGTCAGCTACGCTCTCGGCAGCGAGAACGAAAACCTGCCCGCGTACGTCGCCATCCCCGACATCCGTGGCAACCCCCCGTCGGGGCCTTCCAACTGGACCAGTGGCTTCCTCCCCGGCGAGCACCAGGCGGTCGTCTTCAACAGCGCGGACCCCATCCGCAACCTCGCCCGCCCCGCTTCCGTCGGCGATGCCGCCGAAGAGGCCACCCGCGCCTATCTCCGCCGCCTCAACGCGCGCCACGCCGAAGCACACCCCGGCGACGCCGACCTCCGCGCCCGCGTCGCCGCCTACGAGCTTGCCGCGCGCATGCAGCTTTCCGCGCCCGAGGCCTCCGATCTCTCCCGCGAGTCCAAAGCCACCCGCGACCTTTACGGAGCCGATGACGCCAACCCCCTGCTCGCCGCCTACGCGCGCAACGCCATCCTTGCGCGACGGTTGATCGAGCGCGGGGTCCGCTACGTCCAGCTTTACTGCGCTTCCCGCGCTTCCGGCGTCGACGGCCTCCTCAACTGGGACGCCCACAAAACTCTCCAGGGAGACTACGAGCGCCACTGCCCGATACTCGACCGGCCCACCGCCGCGCTCATCCGCGATCTCGGCGCGCTCGGCCTGCTCGACGATACGCTTGTGCTGTGGACCACCGAATTCGGCCGCATGCCAACCCACCAACAAGGCACTCTAGGCCGCGATCACAACCCCGATGCCTTCACCGTCTGGATGCTCGGTGCCGGGGTGAAGGGCGGCGTCTCCCATGGCTCCACCGGCGACTTCGGCCGCCGCTCGGTGGAGAACGTCGCCACTATCTACGACTTCCACGCCACCGTGCTGCGCCTGCTCGGGCTCGACCACGAAAAACTCACCTTCTATCACAATGGCATCAGCCGCCGCCTCACAGACGTGCATGGTCACGTCATCGAGCCTCTCCTCGCGTAACTTCACGCCGGTTCCCCGTTGTCCATCGGATTCCGTTCAAAGGGTGTGATATCCTCGCCTTGCGCCGCCCTCGCTAACTTACTATGACGGTTCAGCAGCGAAGCCGCATTCGGGAGATATTCGCGGATGCTCTCGATCTTCCACCGCAAGACCGTGCCGCCTTCGTCGCCACCCAGGCCGCGGATGACGATGCGATCCGCGACGAGACCCTCCGCCTGCTGGCCCACCATGATGACGCCCCGGCCGGCTTTCTCGCGCCCCTGGTCCCAGGACCGTCGGCCGCCGCTGCCTTCGCTCCCGGCCAGCGCGTCGCTGCCCGCTACCGCATCGAGCAGCGGATCGGATACGGCGGGATGGGAGAAGTCTACTCGGCCTGGGATGAAACTCTCGATCAGAGAATTGCCCTCAAAACCATACGCCCCGGTCTCGCCGCCACGCCGGCCATGCTCGACCGTCTACGCCGTGAGGTTTCCCTGGCGCGCAATGTGACTCATCCCAACGTCTGCCGCGTGTTTGACTTCGGAGAGCACACCGGTCCCGAAGGCCCAATCGCGTTCCTCACCATGGAATGCCTCGAAGGCGAAACGCTCGCTGCCCGCCTCGCCCGCGACGGACCCATGAAGCCCGTGGAAGCGCTCGCGATCATCCGCCAAGTGGCGGCCGCCCTCGATGCCGCCCACGAAGCCGGCGTGGTCCATCGCGACTTCAAACCCTCCAATGTAATGCTGGTCCCGGCGGAGGCCGGAGACCGGGCGATCGTCATGGACTTCGGCCTCGCTCGCAGTGTCCGCCGCGATGGCGCTCCTCTTACCATCAGCGTTGCCGCCGGTACGCCGGACTATATGGCGCCCGAACAATGGAAGGGCGGCGAAGTGGGCCCCCCGGCCGACATCTTCGCCCTGGGTGTCGTGGTGCGCGAAATGCTGACCGGCAATGAGCCGAGCGTAGCCCAGCCCGCCATTCCCGAACCCTGGGCTCGCGCGATTGACCAATGCCTCTCTCCCCAACCGGACGCGCGCCCGCGGCCGGCGGCCGAAGTCGTGGCAGCCATCGAACGCCCCAACCGGTGGTCCGGCCGCACGATCTCTCTGGCCAGGTGGCTGCTACCCGCTACCGCGGTTGCCGTGGCCCTCTTCTTCGGCGCTTTGCGCATAGCTAATCAGGAGGGCAAGGGAATTAAACCCGGCGCCTCTGCCGCCCGGGATGTCGCGGTCCTGCCATTCCGAGCCAGCGAAGCGGACATACAGCCGTTCGCGGATGGATTGATGGTAGCGATTACGCAGCGTTTGTCTCAGTACGAGGGCGTCAACCAAACATTCTCGGTGGCGCCCGCCAGCGAAACCCGGCGCGCCAATGTCACATCGCCCGGTACGGCCAAGTCCCTGCTTGGCGCCAACTTCGCTGTAGAAGGAACGCTCCAGTCTCAGGACGGCCGCCTGCGCCTCATGATGACCGTCATCGACACCGCGACCTTACGCCAGGTCGAGACCGTCATGGTGGAAGGCACCCGCACCAAGGCGTTCTCCCTGCAGGATCAAGCCGTGCAGAAGCTCGTCACCGCGCTGGACCTGCGCGCCCTCCCCACCGTGGCCGCGGATCTGAATCGTCTGAGCCCCGTCGAGCCAGGCGCGTACGAATTCTACCTCCAGGCCAAAGGCTATTTGCAGCGCAGTGACCGCATCAACGACGTCAACAGCGCCATCGAGCTTCTCGAGCGCTCCATCGCGTTGGGCGGAGACCCCGCGCCGGCCCAGGCGGCTCTCGGCGAGGCGTATTGGTATAAGTTCGAGCGCACCGCGGATCCACAATGGGTGCCGAAGGCACGCGCCGCTTGTGCCCGCGCCCTGGAACTCGAGCCGCATCTTTCGACCGCCCGCATCACCCTCGGGCGTATTCTTTCCGGCACCGGCCATCATCTCGACGCCATTCGCGAATTCCAATTGGCACTCGAGCGGGACCCGCGCTCCGCCGACGCCTATCTCGGGCTCGGCCGCGCCTACACGCTTTCCCGCGACTACTCGAGCGCCGAAGCCACCTATCGCAAAGCCATCGAACTGCGCCCCAGGGAGTGGCGGGGCTATCGCGAGTTTGGCATGTTTTACTATCATCGCTCTGACTACCGCAGCGCGATCGAACAATTCGAGAAGGTGGTGCAACTAACACCCGACAGCGCCAGTGCCTTCAATAACCTCGGTGGATTCTATGGGCTCCTCGGCGACAAAAAGAAAGCCCGTGAGATGCTCGTACGCGCCGCCGACATCGAACCCGGCCGCATCAGCACGCTCACCAACCTCACCAAGCTCCTGTTCGACGAGGGCCGTGTCGACGAAGCGCTCGCCCGATGGAAGAAGGCCATCGACATAGAGCCCGAGAGCCACAATCTCTGGGGGAATCTCGCCGCCTCCCAGGACAAGGCCGGCCGCCGCGCCGACGCCCAGGAAAGCTACCGGACCGCCGTTTCCCTCGTTAGTAAGGCCATCGGCGTCAACCCGGGCAATGGAGAGCTCTTCAGCTTCCGCGCTCACTATCTCGCCTCCCTCGGACGCACACGCGAGGCGCTCGCGGACCTCGCCAAAACCGGCAGTCTCCAGTCCGGAGAGCTGGAGATGCTCGTTCGCGATGCCGTCACCCATGTCGTTTGCCGCAGACCGGCTAGCGCACTGCCCTATCTGCGGCGTGCTTTCGAGAAGGGGTTACCCGCGCGAGCAGGCTCTTCGCAACGAGTTTCTACGGGACCTCGTAACCCGCATTCCATAAAAAATCGACAACCAGGAAGGAATAGGTGTGCCATGCACGAATGGACTATCAGTGTGAAGTGGACCGACCCGAACGACCACAGTCAGGGAAAATGTATCGTTACCTCGCATCTTGAAATCGACAAGTCTCTGGGCCGCGACGTGACCGTGTCGGTTGTTGACGAAACCGGAACTGACACCGTCGTCGCCCTGTCCCACGCCCACGGACAACCCGGTAACTATTTCTCCGAGTACGAGACATACCCCATACGAAATCGCCCCTGGCAAGCCCGCCGTACTCCGGTTGAATCGAACGCTCGGGCTGATGTCCAGAAAGACGGGCTCAAGTTCGACGATGAGCGCTCCCCTATGCCCAGGTGATCGTCTTCGATCACGCGGGCTTCGGCGAGTGCGCCGCCCTGCGCATACCGACTGGCACATCGAGTGTTGACCGGCTCCGTCTCGAGGACCCGCTCGTGCCCGCGGTCATCCGGATCTTCGGCGCCTGCAAGGGTCTTCCTTCACCGGACATCCCATCGTCTACGACGCCGCGCCTGGGCATGCCACCTCGGTATGGAACGCGCAAACCGGCGAACTCCCTTTGGACGGCCGGAGATCCTGACCTGCTCCTGCTTTCCCCGGCTCACGTACCCATACTCGTGGCACGCGCCGATTGGCAGCGCGGCCCACGACAGATCCAGGCGGTGAGCGCCTTCGAGAACCCGCTCCCGGTCCAGGTGTGGCTCAACGGGAACACGGTGATGCCGAGCAAGCCGCCCGCGACGAGTTTGCCAACCTCAACTACTTGTTCCTCGCCAATCGAGCCGGTCTCGTTTTCGCCCCCGAATTCACCCGGCTGTCCGGCGTCGCCGTCTCGGCGATCGGTGAAAGCTGCGCCGGTCTCGATGCGGTGCCTCCAACCTACCGGCGCCCGGATGCGATCAACGTTTACTACACTCTCTCCGGCGCCACTCACCAGGCCTGCCCGCTGCCCACCTTCTCATCGCCCGCGGTCTTCCTCGGCCGCCGCCGGACTCTCGACGTGCTGGCTCATGAGATGGCTCACCTGTTCGGCCTGCGTGAAGAACTCGAAAACACCGCCGCCCGTGCCGCGCCCGTCTGTGACCGGAACATCCAGAGCCAGACAACCGGAAGACTGCGCCGCTACTTGACACCCGAACAAATCTTCCGGATGTACTTCCACGAGCACTCCGCCATTCATTGGGGTAGAAAAGGCCCGGCTCCCCGCCCCTGTCCCGCGATCGTGGCGCCGCCCCGCCCGCGCCCGACGCCGATGGCTGGCGTTCGCGAAGCCTTGGCGGACCGGTATGACTGTATCGCCGCCACCCGCCCGCTTGGCTTTCCCGGGCTCGCGCTCGCATCCACACGGCAGCAATTCGTCGATCGTTACGCCGCCAGGTATTGACCTGCTGCCATCACGGAGCGCCCGCGATCTCGCCATGGAGCCACGCGCGCGCCATGCTCCAATCGCGCTTCACCGTTCGCACCGATACGTCGAGCAGATCCGCGATCTCCACTTCGGTAAGGCCGCCGAAAAATCGAAGCTCCACGATCTTCGACTGCCGGTCGTCGATGCCGGCCAACCGGTCCAGGGCTTCGTCCACCTGCAGGATCTCATCCAGCCGGTCTTCGCTGATCGCCAGGTCTTCGGAAAGCTCCACCTGCACCCGCACTCCGGAACGTTTGGCGGCGTTCTTCTCCCGGGCATGATCCACCAGCACTCGGCGCATCACCTTCGACGCGGCGGCGAAAAACTGCGAACGGTTTTTCCAGTCCACCGTTTCCCTTCCCGTCAGCCGCAGATAAGCCTCGTTCACCAGCGCCGATGGCTGCAGAGTATGGCCCTGCCGTTCGCGTCCCATTTGCCTGCGCGCCAGCCGGAGCAGCTCCGGGTAGATCTCAGCGAGCAGGCGTGCCTCCGACGCCGCATCGCCATGGGCGGCCTCTCGCAACAGCCTGGTTATCTCTCCCGGCTCCACGGATCCTTTCGAGAGAGCCCGCCCGCGCCGCGGCCCTCCCGCCCTCGTTTACAGATTCTCAAGCTTCGTGTCGGCGTCGCCGAACCGCTCCGCCTTCACTCCCATTCGATTGATGATCGATAGATACAGGCTGCACATCTTGCGGTTCTCGTCCCCGGCGCCATGATAGTCGAGCACGCGGCCCGTTTCCACCGTGCCTCCCAATCCGCCCGCCATCACCAGCGGGAGCCGCGAGTTGTCGTGCTTGCGCCCGATCCACAGGTTCGACAGGAACAACAAACAGGAATTGTCGAGCACCGTGCCGTTGCCCTCCGGCATCGAATCGAGCTTCTGCGCCAGATACACCAGTTGGCTCAAATGGAAACTCGTGATCCGTTCGTATCCGTCCGACGTATTGTTGTGCGACGCCGCGTGATGCCCGTCGCGCATCTGCAGAAATGGATAAATCTGCGCCGAAAGGTCATTGGCGAGGATCAGCGTCGCCACGCGCGTACGATCGGTCTGGAACCCGATCGCGATGATGTCACACATCAGCCTCGCATGCTCGCGCAAATCTTCGGGAAGCCCGTTTGCCGGACGCTCCATCGCCCACGCCGGCTTGTTCGCCCCCTTGGCGGACTCGTCGGCCTTGTGCTTGTCCACACGCATCCGCTCTACGCGCTTCTCCACTTCACGCACCGACGTCAGATACTCGTCGATCTTCGCCTTGTCGATCGCGCTCACCTGGCCGCTCAGCGCCTGCGCACGGTCCCGCACCCGGTCGAGGATGCTCGCGTTTCGCAACAGGCCCCGATTCTCGAACAGGTTGTCGAATGCCAGCGATGGATACACCTCGGTGGGCACCGGCGAATCGGTGCTCTGCCACGAAATATGCGAGCTGTACGCCATCGAGAAGTTCGTCTCGTGATACCCCGTCAGCGGCTGCTCGCATGCCAGCACCATGCTCGGCTGCGCCGTGTCCTGCCCGATTTCGTTGGCCAGCAACTGATCCACCGTCACGCCGGACCGCAGGATCGGCCCACGCTGAATCGTCGCTCCCGACAGCAGGCTGCCCGTCTGCGCCGGATGGATCCCCTGGCCGGTGAGCGTCGGCACGTACAGACCGTCGATCACGTTGATCTTCTTTTGCAGCGGCGCCAGTTGCTGCAGCGTCTTGCCGAACTGCATCGACTCGCCGGATCCCTTCACCCACCAATGATCCTCGTTCACCCCGTTGCCCATGAACAACACCGCGAACCGCTTCGGGGGCGCCACGGCCGCCTCGAGCGATTCGAGCCACGGCAGCGCGATCGTCACTCCGGCTCCGCGCAGGACCGCCCTTCGCGAAAGCCCGCCCTTCGATTCGTTTGTCTTCGATGCCATTCGACTAGCCTCCCTCTACCTCCCGGCGCGCCGGGTTTCGCTGGTTCCGGAACTGTGGACTGATGATAATAGATTCTATCAACGACGAGAACCGGTGTCCGCTCGCGACGAACCCTGCCCGCATCTGCTCGATCAAAGGTTCATCGGACAACTGCAGGCTCCGCCCCAACGCGTAGGCCAGCAGCTTCCGGCACAGGTTGTTCACGAAGTCCCCTTCACGGTGCGCTTTGATGTATTCCACCAGCCCATCCACTCCCTCGCCCTCGCCGCCGCCCGGGAACTCCGCCTTCGCGTCCACCGGCCTTCCCGCCAGATCCTTCGTCCGATGCTCGCCCACCGGACCGTATCCCTCAAATGCCAGCCCAAACCCGTCGAACCGCGCATGGCATCCCGCGCAACTGGGATGTTCACGATGCTTCGCCAACATCTGCCGCAGCGGCAGATCCATCGCCGCCTCATCGGCCGGCAGCTCCGGCACGGTCGGAGGGGGCGGCGGAATCACTTCGCCCAACACCGTCTTCGCCACCCAATAACCCCGCTTCACCGGACTCGTCCGCAGCCCTGGCGAATTCCGCGTCTGGAAAACCGCCATCGGCAGGATTCCCCCGCGGCCGTACCGGCGCGCATCGTCCACCTTCACCCATCCGCCGGACCCGCGCGTGAACACCCGCCGGTCCGTCACGCCGTAGTGCCGCGCCAGCAGCCGGTTGACGAAGGTGTGCTTGCCGTACAGCACATCGAGCATCGAGCCGTTGTTGCGAATCAAGTCGTCCAGAAACCGCACCGGCTCCTCGAACATCGCCGCTCGCAATTCGTTGGTGAAGTCCGGGAACCGCCCCCGGTCCACGCCGTTGTGATCCTCGAACCGGCGGAAGTCCAGCCAGTTGCCGCCGAACTCCACTGCCAGCGCCCAGGAGCGTTTGTCCTTCAACATCCGCCGCGCTTCTTCCTGCAGCCCGTCCGGTTTGTCGAGATCGCCCGCCGCCGCTCGCGCGATCAGACGCTCGTCGGGAATGCTGGACCACAACAGAAAGCTCAGCCGGCTGGCCATCGCGGTTCCGCTCAGCGCCACCGTCTCCGGCGCCGCAGCGGCCTTGCTCACACGCACTTTCGCCGCCACCCTCTTCGAGGTGCCATCTTTTGCCGGCCCGGACTGGGAAACAACCGGCGCCGGAGGCAACGCGTCCACCCGGTAGCAAAAGTCGGGCGACATCAGCACCAGCACGATCAACTCCCGCATCGCGTCGTCATGGGTCAGCTTGGTTTCCTCACGCAGCGAACGGTAGTAGCTCAACAACCCGTCACGCTCGGCGCCGGTAAGCGGCCGGCGATACGCCTTGCCGGCGAATCCAAGCAGCGCTTCCAGGTGCGACGGCTCGGCGTCCAGCCGCGCCTTCTCCACTTCCCGGATCTTCGCATTCACGCGCGCGAAATGCTCCCGGATCGCTTCTTTCGCCAGCTCGTCGCTCGCGCCTTCGGCTTTGTGCAGATACGCGTCCCGGATCTCGAAGATCACTTTCTCCGTGGTCACATCGGCGTCTGATTGCCGGAAGCTTCCGGACTCGCGCCCGCGCCCCTCGATCTCGCCACTCTGGTTAAAGTAAAACTGCACGTAGGTGCGCGTGGTGAAGTCCGCCACCGTGTCGAACTCGAGCCACAGATTGTCGAGCTCCTCGCGGCCTTTCTCATCGAGGATCATCTCCATCAACGGCGTATCGTCGCGAAAATACCCCATCACGTTGTGGAAGCCCGCGCTCAGCAACCGGCCCTTGTCCTCGGAATCGTCGGGATAGAAGCGGCCGCGCTCGCGGATGTAAAAAGCATCGGGGAACACGGAAGCGAATCGCGAAAACGCCGCCTCGTAGCGCGCGCGCTCCCCGGCCGGCACCAGCAGATCCGGATCCCCGAATCGCGAGCGCACCGCCAGCGCGGCGTTGCGCAGCCCCACCTGGTCTTCGGTCGGCACGCCGCCCATGCGCGGCATCACCGGCATTTCCGGCGGCGGCTCGCCTTCCACCTGTAGCGCCGTTGGGTCAAACTCGCGGCGCGCCGCCGCAAACGCGCGCAGCTTCCAGTTCATCAACGGCTGCGACGTTCCCGCCAACCCCGATACCTTCGGGCTGCGGAACTGCTTCGCCGTCAGCTTGCGGATCTTCACCACGTAATCCCGCATCTTCACGCAGCCCTCGCGCACCAGTTCCATCTGCTTGTGCTCGGGCCGCGGCAGCATCCGCCACATCGTCTGCAGCCGCGCCGCCGGACCCACCTCTTCCCGCGTCTCCTCGAGAATCCCCCAAACCAGCGGCAGATAGTTCGGGCTGACCTTCGCCTCCTTCGCCACGCTGGCCAGCGTCGCCTCCGGTTTGTTCAGCGCCGCGCGATGCTTGTACCGCCATGCGGCTTCGAAGTAGTCGGCGAAGTCGGTGGGCTGGCGATCGTAAAAATCGACGATCCGCCCGATGGTGTACTTCTCGCGATCGGTTTCCGCCAACATCGGATGCGGCGCGAATGCGATCCCGTGTGGCCGCATTACCAGATGCGTCGACACTTCCCGCGCCGCCTGCAGGTACTTGTTCAACAGCGCCGGCGACATGGTCAGCGACTCGCCCGAATTGTCGAAACCGGCCGTGTTCGAGGGGTCCACCGGAAACTCGCGCGCCGGACGCAAATCCACCCCCGTCAGGTCCCGGATCGAATAGTTGTACTCGGAGTTGCTGAGCCGCCGCACCAGCACCGGACCCGGATCGCCGGCGCTTTTTCTGGCCTCGTTGCGCAGCATCGCCTCCACCCAATCCACCACCTGTTGCCGCTCGGCCGCGGGCGGCTGCTTCAGGCCCTTCGGCGGCATCTCCATCGCCGTCAGTCTCGATGCGAGCAGAGACCATCGGGTGTGATCGCGAACCACCTCGGATACCTTCGCGTATTGCACCAGATCGAACTGCGCCGCGGCGTTGGCCGCCCCGTGGCAATTCGTGCAATAGGTATTGAGGAACGGCCGCACCGTCCGCGCGAACCGGGTCTCGAGCTCCACGTCAGCGGGGTCGGCGGCGCGCGAGGGCCAGACGGCCATCCACGCAAGTACGGCTGCGATACCGGTTCGTGTCATGTTTCCTACTTTATATCGTCGGCACTCACCAACCCCAACACGTTGCCTCGAATCGTTGCGCAGATCTGTTCGAGCGGCAGGTCATTGTCGTCGAACCCGAACGGGCCCTCGATCTCCACGCCGATCTCCTCGATCCCGAAAAACACATACGCCACCAGCATCACGTCAGCCACGGTTGCCCAGCCGTAGGTGGCTACCAACGCAAACGGCAGTGTGAAGCAGTAGATCACCAACGCCCGCCGCAGATGCACCACGTAAGCAAACGGCAGAGGAGTCTTCCGGATCCGCTCGCAGCCTCCGAGGTAATCCACCAGCAGTTGCACGTTATGATCGGCGGCCATCTGCACGATATCGCTCCAGTAACCGCGCGTCCGCGCCTCCCGCATGCACTCGCTCATCCTCGCCGCCACCGCCAGCGGCGGATGTTCGGCCGCCTCGATCGCCGCCAGATCCTGCGCCGCGAAACCCTGAACCTCACGGCCCACGCCCTTCACCCCGCGCAGGGAATGCATCGCCGCGTACGGAAACAGCGCCGTCCACCGCGCCAGGCGCCCGAGCAGTTCGCCGTCCTCACGGAAATGCACCGCCCCCATGCGGACCGCATTCCGCGTCTCGTTCACGATCCCGCCCCACAACTTGCGCCCTTCCCAAAACCGGTCATACGAGGCGTTGGTGCGGAACACGAGAAGCAGGCCCAGAGCCAATCCCACCAGCGAATGGAGTGTCGAGGGTATCGCCAGGCGCACGCCGTTTTCGTAGGCCACCACCACCCCGGCGGACCACACCACGCACACCGCCACCCGGCCCATGATCTCCTTGACCATGGAGCCCTTGATGTCGAAGAAGTGGTCCAGCCAAGAGTGTGGATCGTAGTCGATCATCGTTCAGTCACCTGCGAAACCCGGCCACTTAGAAACTGTACCGGAACCCCGCCATCGCGTGCGAGTTGCGGCGGAACTGCCCGAGAAAGTCCGCCTGCTTGCCCGCGATCCACGTCACCGACGATGTGGCGCGCCAATGCGCCGACAACTGTTCGGAGTACTCGAAGCGCAGCCATACGCCATCGGCGGTGTCACGCACCGCCGTCTCGAACGCCAATGAACGGCGCGGACCGAGCGTGTAGGCCGCCCGCCCGAGGAACGACCGCGCAAAGCCGCGATCGGGCGCAAACGCCAGCGGGTTGCGGCGCGCCGTCACCGCCTCGCCCGCATAGCCGCCCACCAACACCCATTCCCCTACCGTCCGCTCGCCCTGGATCACATACAGCACGTACTCATCGGCCTCGGGTGTGTTGCTCGTGAAGTACGCCGCTTCGGCTTTCACCGTCAGCCACGGAAGCGGCACGGCTACATCGCCGCCATACAGCCGCAGCTTGGGATGATACCGCCAGAATCGCAGCGCGCCTTGCCGGAAGTCGGGCGCGCCGGCCAGTAGCGGCAGGTGATGGAATCCGTCGTAGAAGACCGCCGAAAATTCATAGCCCCGCCCGATGTGTCCCCACCGGGCTC
>JAWKHI010000051.1:0-47833 GCA_041394885.1 Bryobacteraceae bacterium
CGAGTTTCGCGGCCAGTGCGGCCATCGGCTCCAGCTCATCCCGGTTCCAGCCCGTGATGCTCATGTTGATGGTGAATGGAATCTCCATCGCGACACAGATGCTGAACGCTTTGAGCACCCGCCGGTAGGATCCGGCGCCCCGCAGCCGGTCATGCGCCGCCTCGGTTGCTCCGTCCAAGCTGAAAGTAATCGCGGTCAACGCATTCCGGTGCTCCAGCAGTTTCGCGTACACCGATCCGAAATTCCATCCGTTGGTAACGATGCCGAACCGATAGCCCGCCTCATCCGTCCGCCGCAGCACTTCCCCGAACTGCGGATGCATCGTCGGCTCCCCGCCCGTAAAGCTCAGGCGATCGAACCCGAGTGCCGCGCCATCGCGGAGAACGGCCGACAGAGCCTCCAGAGGCAGGTGCTCTCCGCCCCCATGCCGGCCCGGGAGGCAGTGGCCGCAGGCAAGGTTGCAGCGGTTTGTCAGCTCAACGACGATGACGCCCACGGGAACTCCCTAAAACCGATTCCAACTGGCGCACCGCCACACCAGGGTCCCTGGCAGCATCGGTGCCGAGCACCACCCGATACGCGTGCGCTTGCTCCACCAACCGGCGCAGCGTCTCCAACTGCGTCCGCGTGGTATCCAGCCGGGCCAGAATCCCTGGACTCTGCTGGATCAAACCGAACAGGGCCTCGGTGGCCGGCATCGGTGACATTTCGCAAAGCCCGCCGCGGTCAATCCGCGGAAACAGAATCGCGCATGGAATACAGTCCGGCACTACCTGACGCGGGAACAACGAATCCAGCCTCAGCAGGCGCTTGCCTTCGACGAGCCTTGGAGCTTTGTCGAAGTGAGCGCGCAAACGAGGAAACCGCTGCACAAAGCTGGCGTCGCACGCGAACCCACGCCGCAGCGCCAAGGCCACCACCGCATCCCTGCGCTGCTCCAACAGCAGCGCGTCGTCGGAAAGACACGCCCATCCGCTTTCCAGGCAGGCAATGGTCAGGGTTGTCTTTCCGCTTCCCGATGGCCCCACCAGCAAGACACTCCCGCCCGCGCGTTCTACCGCATTGGCATGCAATCCGAACTGTCCGTGCTGATGCAGGAGTATCAGCAACGCAAGCAGAAAAAACTCGCGCTGTGTGGCGAGAGGCTGTTGCCAGAAGCAGCCTGAAAATCGCCCCGCTGCTTGACCCGGACGCGCGATCTCGAGGAACGTGCCGCCACAGTCCAGACGGAAAACCGCACCCGCTCTCCGAACCGTCAGCCCGCGCGCCCCGTGCACCTCCTCCCAATCTTGGTCGGCACTCCCCACCTCACTCGCCTCGAAGTCGATCACCGCCGGCTTGTCCATCGGCCCCCGAATCGGCTGGCTGCGAAACATCGTGTCGAGGAAGGCAACCAGCACTTCTCGCTCTGTACCGGGGATCCGAAGTTGCACTCCGGCCGCCCGTACAAACGGATCCGAAACCAAGGTCATCCCCGATTCCGAGAATCTCCGTGACTACGGCGAGAAGATGCCGAAAAATCCAGCTGTTACTTCCGTCAGATTGCCATGACGCGTCAGCTTGGGCTGGATGAACGTCAGCTTCGGCTGCTCGAATTTCTGTCTCGGGTCCGATGCCGATTCCGGAGTCCGGTTACCGGAGTCCTGCGGATGCAGATCGTTTCTCTTGGACACTCTGCCCTCCATTTCGTCCTGAGTGTATCCCAGCCCATTAGATTTGTACAGAGGCTTTTTTCTCGTCAAAACACTATTTGGGCTTGCATAGTACTTACATTGAGTACGTAACGGTACTCTGTCTTGGCGGCACCACTGTCAAGCTCGGCACGTCGACTCATAGATGGACATCGCCCGCCCCCGGTGCTATCGTCGCCGTAGCGGAATGGCTTCCCGATTCCCATTGCGGGACCTCGCACCAACGGAAGAACTGCTACTGGTCTGCGCCCATCCGGACGCCAGTCCGCAGTGGCGCGCCAGGATTGCACGCCTCTGCGAAAAAGAGATCCACTGGCCTCGCTTACTCGATCTCGGTATCCGCCACGGTGTGAGCGCTTTGCTCTATCGCGCCTTAGGCGCCGAATCCGGCGTGCCGGATGACGCACGCGAACAGTTGCTGCTCACCTACACCCGCCGAGCCGCGCGGAACCTGTTACTCGCCCGTGAGTTGACGAGAATTCTGGCGGCATTCGAGGCCGGAGGAATCCCCGTATTCGTACACAAGGGTTTGGCCATCGCCTCGCAGGCTTATCGGGACATCACGCTGCGTCACGTGGGTGATCTGGATCTCGTCATCGGCAAAGAAAACCTGGGCCGCGCGCGCACCATCCTGGTCTCCTCAGGTTACCGTTGTAAGGCTGCCCGGTCCGACGACGGTGCCTACCACGAAGTGCTCTGCCGATCCTCCCCGGAAATCGTCGTGGAATTGCACTGGGCCTTCACCCGAGCCGAATGGCCCTTGCGGGTTCCGTGGGATGTCCTGTGGTCGCGCTGCATCTTCACACAAGTGGCGAATGTGCCCGTGCCTTGCCTCGATCCCGCCCTGGGGATTCTCGCGCTGTGTGCCCACGGCGGCAAGGAGGGCTGGTCCCGTCTGGCGCTTGTGGCGGACCTTGCTGCTCTGATCCACCAGCATCCTGGACTCGATTGGGGCTGGATTCTGCAACAAGCCCGGCGAATGGAACGGGAGCGGATGCTGCTGCTGGGGCTTTCGCTCGCCGAGGTTCTACTCGCCGGAGCCGGGAGCGCCGCGCCGGAAGGCGCTCTGGGCGCACTGCCGCCGTCCGTGTTCGAGCGAATCGAAGCCAACGCCGCCGTCCGTCATCTCTCGCGTCTTGTTTGGCGAAGTCTGCTAAGCGCGCAGCCGCTCCGCGGGTTCGACTACCATCGCACGATGTGGCTTCTGGCCGAAAACCCCGCCGGCCAGGCCCGCTATGCCGCGCACGCGGTCACCCAACTTCCGCGGAGAGTGGCCAACCTCCTCCATCCCACCGAGAACGACCTTCAGTCGGTTTCCCTTCCTTCCCGGCTCAGCTTCTTCTACTACGTGGTGCGCCCCCTCCGCCTGCTCCACACATACCGCCATCCATTCGCCTTGGTCAAAACCGCAATCCGGAGGCTGTAAGTTTCAGCCTCTCGAGGGAGATACCATGGAAGGGCTATGCCCTTCACGTTGTTCAATCCCGAAGGCAAGCCGCTGCGGGCCTCGGTGGCAGCCGAAACCTGGCTGATGGAATGCAGCTTTGAATCTGGCCGTTCGACGCCGCCTTCCGCGCTCGTGGGCCATGAAATTGCCCATACCGTCCAGCGCGGCGTGACGGTGCGTGGTTGGTGCGCGGCGAGCAGGAAACCCCTCACGTCGGGCTTCTCCCACACCAGGACACCCGCGAGTTCGCCATTGTTCCTGCCGGAAGTCGGCGACGAGGTGCTTGTGGCATTCGAGAGCGCCTCCCCGCGGGCCAATGCCGTTATTTTCAATCCCAACGAATTCAACATCTCGAAGTCCGTGGCATGGGGCAGGTCCGGCGCCGCCGTCCTCAAAGGCGTGTATCGTATCATCGTCAGACGCCGTGGCGTCCGGCCGTTGTCGCTGGTATTGATCACGGCTGCGGACCCGGGGCCCGGCCTCGCTGACGTATTCAGGATCGCTTGAAGCCAACGGTGCGCCCAACACTTTGCATTAAGGACGGAACGAAATGACGCGAAGGACATGCCTGCAGGCCTTGGCCGGCGGTCTGGCGGGGTTGCCGGCCGCTGCGGCCCCGGAAAGGCGGCCCAACGTAGTAATCATCGTTTCCGACGATCAGGGCTACGGCGACCTCAGTTGCCAGCAGCACCCGCCAGAAGTCCGCACCCCGCAAATGGATCGTATCGCCAAGCGCGGCGTCCGATTCGAGCAAGGCTACGCCAATGCCTACGTCTGTGCCCCCAGCCGCGCCGCGATCCTGACCGGAACTTACCCGCAGCGGTATGGCTTCTACACCGCCTCCGATTCCCGCGTCGGTCTCCCGCTTGACCAAGTGACGCTTGCCAGCGTCCTGAACAAGGCCGGTTACGCCACCGGCGCGCTCGGCAAATGGCACCTCGGCATTGAACCCGCATATCACCCCATGAAACGCGGCTTCGACGAGTTCTACGGGTTCCTCGGTCACGGCGGACATGACTATTTCGATCTGAAGAAGACGGGCGAGACCTACAACTCGATCCTGCGGAACTACGATCCCATCGACGAGACCGGTTACCTTACCGACAATCTCGGACGCGAGGCTGTGTCCTTCATCCAACGGAACGCGCAGAAGCCCTTCTTCCTCTATATGGCATTCAACGCCGTCCATTTTCCCCTCCAGGCGCCGGCGGAAGTGATTCGGAAATACGACACCGGCGATCGGAACCGGGACATCCTGATGGCCATGCTCGAGCGCGAAAACGACGCCATTGGCAAAGTGCTCGACGAGTTGGAGCACCGCCAACTGGACCGCGATACCATCGTCGTGTTCGTCTCCGACAACGGCGGCGCCCGCAACAACGCCTCAAACAACGGACCGCTGCGCGACTTCAAACACAGCGTCTACGAAGGCGGCATCCGCGTTCCCTTCATCCTCAGTTGGCCCAGCCGGCTGCCCGGAAATACCGTTTCCCGTGAGCCGGTGATGTTCCTCGACATCATGCCCACCATCGCCGCCGCCACCGGCGCTCCACTGCCCGAGGGCCGCAACCTCGAAGGCAGAAATATGCTGCCGGTGCTCACTGGCAAAGCGCGAAGCCCCTTGCACGACGCTCTTTTCTGGGACGGCGCCGAGCGCAAGACCGCGGTTCGCTCCGGCCGCTGGAAGCTGGTCGACAACCAGGGCCGCGTCGAACTCTTCGATCTCGACAAGGACGTGGGAGAGAAGAATGACTTGGCCGCACAGAAACCGGACGTCGTCGCCGGATTGCGCGAGCGGTTCGGCGAGTGGAGCAAGGCCAACGCCCCGCGAATCGGCAAAGGCAGCGCCAACGGCGACGTTGAGGACACGGTGCGCAGCAGGAGCAAGAAAGGGAAGAAAGGGAAGAAGGGCAAAAAGAGCACGGTCAAATAACCCCCGCCACCGCGGTCACAGTATCCTGTGGAGATGGTCACGCCACAATGAACGGCGCCGGCGGACGTCACTGGTGGATGATCGGCGGGCTGTTCCTGATGTCGGTCCTCACCATCGTCGACCGCGTCTGCGTCTCCACCGCCAAGGGCGGCATGGCCGCCGAACTCGCGCTCTCTGACCGGCAATTCGGCTGGGTCTTCGCCGTCTTCTCGCTCGGCTACGCCCTCTGTCAAATCCCATCGGGCGCGCTCGCGGATCGCATCGGCGCGCGCCGTTTCCTCAGCGCCATCGTGGCACTTTGGTCATTGTTTACCGCCTTTACTGGCGCTGTCCACGGTTTCGCAGCGCTGCTCCTGGTGCGCCTCCTGTTCGGGGTCGCCGAATCGGGTGCGTATCCTGGGGCCGCCCGCGCCATCTACTCCCGCCTGGAAACCCGGCATCGCGGCCTCGCCCAAGGAGTGGTGCTCGCTGGATCGCGCTTGGGCGCCGCCTTCGGCCTCGTAATCATGTCTTGGGCTGTCGAGCGTCTTGGATGGCGCGACTCTTTCTCCCTGCTCGCCGCGGCGGGATTCGTGTGGGCGGCCGGCTGGTATGTTCTCTTTCGTGATGGCGTTCAGACGAATACGCCTTCCCCTCCGCCGTTCGCATGGAGCGCGCTCGCCCACGGCAACGCCATCTTTTTGCTGTTCCAGTACTTCGCCTCTAACTTCACGTTCTATCTTTGCGTAACTTGGCTGCTGCCATACCTGAAAGACCGCTATGCGCTTTCCACCGTCGAGGCCGGTGTCTACGCCAGCATGCCGATGTACGCCGGCGCCATCGCCAATTGGTCCAGCGGCGTGGTCATTGACGCGCTGTATCGCGGCGGACGCTGGCGGCTCTCCCGGGCCGGACCGGCCTTTGGCGGCTTCGTCCTGGCAGCCGCCACTCTCGCCATCGCCGCTGAAATGGCAACGCCGCGCATGGCTGTCTTATTCTTCTCTCTCGCCACCTTTGGCGTCGATCTCGCGCTCAGCCCAAGCTGGGTCACGGCCGGCGACATCGGCGGCCAGTACACCGGCACCGTTTCCGGCGCCATGAATACCGCCGGGAATCTCGGCGCGCTCGTCAGTTCCCTTGCGTTTCCGTATCTCATCGCCTGGACCGGAACGGCGAAAACCTATTTCTATGTCACGGCCGCTCTCAATGTCGCCGGCGCTGTCTGCTGGTGGCGCATCCGGCCGGACCATCCCATTGCAATAAGAAGGAGTGTATGAAGACCTATAGAGTCGCAGTGTTGCCCGGCGACGGCATCGGGCCGGATGTGGTCGCCGAGGCCGTCAAGGTTCTGCGCGCGGTCGAGCGGCGCATGGACGGAGTCCATTTCGAAACTCACGAGTTCTCCGTCGGCGCGGGCGAGTACCTCCGCTCCGGCGACCCCATGCCGGAAGCCACGTTCCAGGAAATCGCGCAACTGGACGTGATCCTGCTGGGCGCCATGGGCCTGCCAAACGTACGCTGGCCCAGCGGCCAGGAAATGGCGCCCCAACTCGACCTCCGCGAGCGCCTCGAACTGTACAACGGTCTGCGGCCCATCAAGCTCTATCACCCGGACGACTCCCCGCTCCGCGATCCCGGGCCCATTGATTTCGCCATCATCCGCGAAAATACGGAAGGGCTCTTTTCGTCGCGCAAAGACACCTACGACCCCGCTGCGGACCAGGTGGTGGACCGCTTGACGATTACCCGCCGGGGAGCCGAACGGGTGATCCACGCAGCTTTTCGGGAAGCAGCCAAGCGCCGGAATCGGGTAACTTTGATCGACAAGGCGAACGTGCTTCCGTCCATGAGTTACTTTCGTGGCATCTTCTTCGACATCGCCAAACAGTATCCCGGCATCGAGGCGGATTGCGTTTATGTGGACGCGGTGACGCTATATCTGGTCCAACGCCCGTCCTCGTTCGATGTGCTGGTCACCGAGAACATGTTCGGCGACATCGTTTCGGATCTTGCGGCCGCCGTGGTGGGCGGCATGGGCATGGCGCCTTCCGGCGACATCGGCGACAAGCACGCCGTCTTTCAGCCCTCCCACGGGTCCGCGCCCGACATCGCGGGAAAAGGGATCGCCAATCCGGTTGCCACGATCGTTTCCGTGGCCATGATGCTCGACTGGCTGGGGGAAACACAGGGCGCCGGAATGGTGCATCGCGCGGTGGAACGCATTCTGGCCGATCCGGCCAACCGTACCGCGGATCTCCGCGGCCCCAGGACCACGGTCGAGATGGGAGACCTCATCGCCGCTCAGGTTTGACCGGCCCGCCGATCCAAGCCGCACGCCGCAACCCTGCGTTATCCTCGAAGTTTCTCCATGCGAGCAAGCCGCGTCCGTGAAAAACTGGCCGCCGGAAAGCCGGTTCTGGTCACCAAGATGAACACGCTGGACCCGATGATTGCCGACATTGTCGGCCTCATCGGCTTCGACTGCCTGTGGTTGTGCAACGAACACACCGGCATCGACTGGGATCGCATGGGCCATCTGATCCGCACGGCCGCCATGAACGGCATGGATACGCTTATCCGGGTCTCCAAAGGAAGTTATTCCGATTACATCCGCCCACTCGAGCTTTCCGCCACCGGCATTATGGTGCCTCATTGCATGAGCGGAGCCGAAGCTCGGGAAATCGGCCAGGCGACGCGTTTCCAGCCTATCGGGAGGCGCGCGCTGGACGGTGGCAATTGCGACGGTCTCTATTGCCTCGTGCCGGTTCACGATTATCTCCGCCTCGCCAATCAAAACACGTTCGTCGTCGTGCAGATCGAAGATCCCGAAGCGCTCAAACATATTGAAGACATCGTGGCAGCCCCAGGCGTCGACGTCGTCTTCATCGGCCCCGGCGATCTCTCCCATGGCCTCGGCGATCCGGGAAACATCACCCATCCACGAATCCAGGACGCCATCGTCGAAGTCGCGCGTGCCTGCCGGCGGCACAACAAGCATTGGGGATTGCCCGTGACATCGGAAACCGCGCCCCGCTACCTCGATCTCGGCGCTCGCTTCCTCAGCGCCGGCGCCGACGTGCTCGGTCTCGGCGCATATTTCCGGGATGTTCGCGACCGCTTCGCGAAGATCGGTTTCGAGTTCGAGGCCAAGGTCTGATGCCCGCGCCCTTCCGCTGGTTCGCCCGCACCAGCGTCGAATCGGGTCCCGGCATCCTGAGCGAACTCGGCGCAAGGGCCCGGGAAAGGGGCTTCGCCAATACGCTGCTCGTGGCCGACCGCGGCATGATCGCAGCCGGATTCGTCGATCGCGCCCAGGCTTCACTCGAGGCATCCGGCGCCACCATCCGGGCATTTCACGATTTCGGCGAGAACCCGGATTCGGCCATGGCCGCGGCCGGCGCGAGCCACGCCGCTGGCGCCGATTCGATCGTCGCGCTCGGCGGCGGCAGTTCGCTCGATTGCGCCAAAGCGATCAACTTCATCGCCACCAACGGCGGCCGCATGCAGGACTATTGGGGTTACGGGAAAGCGTCGCGGCCGATGCTGCCCATGATCGGCGTTCCCACCACCACCGGAACAGGTAGCGAAGCGCAGAGCTATGCGCTGATCTCCGATGCGGAAACCCACGTCAAAATGGCGTGCGGCGCGCCTGGCGCCGCCTTCGGGCTCGTCCTGCTCGACCCTGAACTCGTGATGACGCAGCCACCTGCCGTGCTCGCCGCAGCGGGCTATGACGCCATCTCGCACGCCGTCGAAACGTTCGTGACGTCCAAACGCAACGCCATCTCCGGCTGTTTCGCCCGGGAGGCTTGGCGTCTCCTCGACGGCGCCTATGAACCCATGCTCGCCGGGAAGGGCGGCATCGATCACGCAGCCGCCATGCAAACCGGCGCGTATTTGGCCGGCGCGGCCATCGAATGCTCGATGCTAGGCGCCGCCCACGCCTGCGCCAACCCGCTCACCGCACACTATGGGACCATTCACGGCGTGGCCATTGCTCTCATGCTCGCTCACGTTGTCCGGTGGAACGGGGAACCGCGGTATGCCGAACTCCATCCCGATCTCCCCGCGCGTCTCGACGATCTCGCCGCCGCCGGCGCATTGCCGCGGCGATTGCGCGACATCGGCGTTTCCGAAGACCGCATAACCATTCTCGCCGCCGACGCGTCCAAACAATGGACCGGCACGTTCAACCCCCGCCCGTTTGACCAGGCGGGGGCGTTGGAGTTGTATCGATGCGCTTTCTGATTCCTCTCATCCTCACCACTGCTCTCGCAGCGCAAGACTGGCCGCAATTCCGCGGCAATCCGCGCCTCACCGGCGTCACCGCCGCAGCCGTCCCCAAGACGCTCAAAGTCGCCTGGACCTGGGACGCCGGCGACTCCATCGAATCCTCCGCCGCAATCGCCGGCGGTGTGGTCTACGTCGCATCGCAAGCCGGCGAACTTGCTGCCCTCGACCTCGCCAGCGGCAAACTGAAATGGAAATACAAGACCGGCGCTCCGGTTGGCGAGTCTTCGCCTGCGGTGGGGGCGGGAGTCGTCGTGGTCGGGGACCTCGAGGGCGGCGTCCATGGCGTCAATGCGGCCAACGGACAAGGCGTCTGGAAGCATAAGACGTTCTCGGAGGTGAAGTCCTCCCCGACGATCGTCAATGATCGCGTGCTGATCGGATCGTACGATCAGAGTCTGTATGCGCTCGATCTCAAGACGGGCAAGGAGCTCTGGTCGTTCGCCACGCAGGGCCCGGTTCATTGCACACCCGGCGTCGCCAACGGCGTCACCTACGTCTCCGGCTGCGATGAGAAGTTCCGGGCGATCAGCGTCGCCACCGGCGACGAAGCCTACCTCGTCGACTCGGGCTCCTACATCGGCGCGTCGCCCGCGCTCGCCGGTGACTCGGCTTACTTCGGGACTTACGACAACCAGGTGCTCGCCGTCGACATGAAAGCGCGGAAGGTCAAGTGGAGCTACGAAAATCCGCAGCGCAAGTTTCCCTTCTATTCCTCGGCGGCGGTGATCGGCAACCGGGTACTGCTCGGCGGCCGCGACAAGCTGATGTACTGCCTGAACGCAGCCACCGGCAAGCCCTTCTGGACGTTCGCCACGCGTTCCCGCATCGAGTCCTCACCGGCGGTGGCCGACGGGCGGGTCTTCTTCGGGTCCAACGACGGGCGCTTTTACGTGCTCGAACTCGAGACGGGCAAGAAGCTTTGGGAGTTCGAAGCCGGCGCGCCGCTGTCGGCATCGCCCGCGATCGCCGGAGGCCGGATCGTCATCGGATCTCAGGACGGGCGCTTGTACTGCTTTGGTGAGTGACCGGGGATGCCACGACGGGGGATGATACGATACTGAGTCGGAACAGGAGGTTTGGACCATGAGTGAATCCACACGGCGCGAAGTGCTCCGCACGGCGGTTGCGGCAGCGGCGGCTTCGCAGGCCCGGGTGTTCGGAGCCAACGAAAAGGTCAATGTCGCCATCGTCGGTCTCGGCGGACGGGGCACCAATCATCTCCAGGAGTACGTCAAGAACGCCGGCTTCCATGTCGCCGCCATCGTCGACGTCAATCAGGCCGCGCAGGAGCGGGCGGTTGCCTTTGTCCAGCGCGAACAAAACTACGCCCCCAAGGCCTACCGCGACATGCGCGAAGCGTTCGCCGACAAGAGCATCGACGCGGTGTCGATTGCCACGCCCAACCATTGGCACGTGCTGGCGGCTCTTTGGGCGGTGCAGGCCGGCAAGGATGTATACGTCGAAAAGCCGGTGAGCCACAACATTTTCGAAGGCCGGCAGCTCACCGCGGCGGCGCGCAAATACAGTCGCATCGTGCAGGTGGGCCAGCAATCGCGATCCCTACCCCACAAACAGAAGGCGATTCAGCTGCTTCGAAACGGCGCGATCGGCAAGGTGTATCTCGCCAAGGGCATGTGCTACAAACGCCGCAAGTCGATCGGCCACAAGCCCGATACGGCCACGCCCGCCGGCGTCGATTGGGATCTCTTTCTCGGCCCCGCGCCGCTGCGCCCCTTCAACGAACTCCGTTTCAAGTACAACTGGCACTGGTTCTGGGACACCGGCAACGGCGACATCGGCAACCAGGGCGTTCATGAAATGGACGTCGCGTTGTGGGGGCTCGGCAAGACTTCGTTCCCCAAGAGCGTGATGTCCTCCGGCGGAAAGCTGCTCTACCACGACGATCAGGAAACGCCCAACACCCAGATCGCCGAGTACGATTTCGGCGACGGCACCCACATGCAGTTCGAGGTGCGCGGACTCATCACCCCGGCCGACGGAGGGCTGGACCGCCGCGGCCCCAACTGCATCGGCGACACTTTCTTCGGCGAGGACGGCGTGCTCTCCATGGACGGCAGCGGCTTCCGCCTGTTCAAGGGCGAGGACCTGAAGCTGGAGCTCGAAGAGAAGGCCGCGCGGGGCGTGGACACCAACGCTCATATCCAAAACTTTCTGAGCGCGGTGAAAAGCCGGAAGCACACCGACCTGAACTGCGACGTCGCCGTCGGCGCCCTCTCCGCCGCCTGCTGCCACCTCGCCAACATCTCGTACCGGCTGGGTCGGAAACTCGCCATCGATCCGGAGGCCCAGCGTTTCGTCAACGACGACGAAGCTAACCGGATGCTGACGCGCAACTATCGCGCACCGTACATCGTCCCAGAAAGGGTGTAGTGTTATTCGCGGAAAGGTCCTCACGCGTTACACTCTTTTTGAGGACCTTTCATGCGAACACTCCTACTTTCCGTCTCCGTTCTTGCTGTCTCGCTGAGTGCGCAGCAATTGGACATCCTCAACGCGCGCTATGGCCAGGGCAACACCTGGAGCGACGTGACCCAGCGCGTACGGTCTCTCGTTCAAAACAATGCCCTGTCGATCCAGGTCGGTTCCGGGGCCCTCGCCACCGACCCGCTGCCCGGCATTCAGAAAACCCTTGAAGTGCGCTTCCGCCACCAGGGTCAAGAGAGCAATATTGCGGTTCGCGATGGCGAAACATTGACGCTGCCGCTGTCCACCGGTTTCTCGATCGGCAGCCTGTTTGGCGGCTCCTCCCCGGCCACATCGACGCCGGTGAGCAACGCCCCCGCCGTGACGACTCCGGCCGTAACCACCTCCTCGTCGCTGCGCATCGTCTCGGCGCAGTGGGGCTGGCGTGACCGGATCGCCGATGTCCGTGACAGAGTGCAATCGATGGTGCAGAATGACCGGGCGTCGTTCAAGGTGACCAATCAGGCGCTCGGCGGCGACCCGGCGGTGGGCAAGGACAAGACGCTCGTGGTGGTCTACGAAATGAACGGCCGAACCTACCAGAGCGAGGTCAAGGAAGAAAAGACCATGAATCTGCCCGATGGCAGCGCGCGGCTGCTGGCGGCCGCCCCGGCCACGCCCGCGCCAGTGGCAGCGGCGCCGGCGTCACAGGCTCCGGGAGCATCGAGCCTCCGGATTTTATCCGCCGTGTACGGCGTGGGCAATCAGTGGATCGACGTGACGTCGATCGTCCAGTCTCGCGTGTCGGGCGGCACAGCGGAAATCCCCGTCACCGTCGCGGTGCTGGGCCGCGATCCCGCGCCCGGCGTCGGCACGCAACTGCGGGTGCGTTACTCGGTGGACGGGCGCGAAGCCGAAGCGGCCGCGGGCGATCTGGAAACACTGCGCATACCCGCCGTGCCCACGGGCCCGATCCGGGTTCTGTCGGCCGTCTACGGCGCGAACAACTCCTGGCGTGACGTCACGTCGATCGTGCAGGGGCGCGTTCGAGACAACCAGTTGGTGGTGCCGGTGAACCTCGATATATTGGGGCAGGATCCAGCGCCCGGCGTCGGGAAGCGGCTGCGTGTCCGATATTCGCAGGACGGCCGGGAGACCGAAGTGAGCGCGGCGGACTTCGAAACGATCCGTGTTCCGGCCAATGCGCCAGACCCGCCGGCTGCCGATTCCTCGGCTGGAAGCGTGCCGACGCCGTATACGGACCGGCCCACGTCGGCGGCTTCGGCGGCGTGGCTGGACCGCGGTCCGCAATTGGCGCCCATCGGCCGCCCGGGCGGTCTGCGTATCTTTTACGCGCGCTATGGGACGGACACCCGCGTGGCCGATGTTCGCGAGAAGATGCGGGAGTTCATGCGCGGTGACCGGCTGTATGTTCGCGTGGACCCTGGCACGCTGGATGCTAACCCTTCGCCGGACGAACGCAAGCGCCTGGTGGTGATCTACGAATGGCGTGGGCGGACGTTCGAGCGCATGGGATGGGACGGCGAGAACCTGTCGCTGCCCGAATAAGCGAAGCCAAATCACCGCGGGTCTGCGATAGACTTCATACATGAAGCCAGGGGTCAGTCTCCGCGGGGTAGTTGTGCTTGCTTTCTTGGGAACGGCGTTGGGACAGACGCCGTCGGGCACCGTCGTCGGACGGGTGACCGATCCGTCCGGGGCGGTCGTGCCCGGGGTTGCGGTCCAAATCACCCACATCGATACGAACGTTGGCCAGAAAAGCTTTTCGAACGAGGCCGGTGAATTTACTCTTCCGTACCTTCAACCAGGGCGCTACCGCATCGAAGCGGCTTCGGATGGCTTCCGCACCTATCGCCGCGAAGAGTTCACGCTGGCGGTGGAGCAGGTGCTTCGCATCGATATTCCGCTCGAAGTAGGCGCAACCACCGAGACCGTTACGGTGACCGAGGAACTGCCGGCGCTCAACACGGAAAGCGGGTCGCGAGGCGAAGTGGCTACGTCGAAAGAGATCACGGACCTCCCGCTCGACGGGCGTAACTTCGCGGACCTGGCCTATCTCACCGGCGGCGTAATCCCCAAAGGCGACGGCGGTGACGGGAGTTTCGCGGTGAACGGCGGCCGTGCCGACAACTTCGGATTCTACGTCGACGGCGTGAACAATACGCAGCGGCGCAACACCGGCGCGGTGATCAATCCGCCGATCGAGGGCATTCAGGAATTCAAGGTGATCACGTCGGGCTTCAACGCCGAGTACGGGCGGTACGCCGGAGGAATGATGAACGTGGTGACCAAGAGCGGGTCGAACCGCTTCCACGGGTCGCTCTACGAGTTCATGCGTAACGACGCCTTCGACGCCACCAGTTACTTCGACCTGACGAAATCGAAGCTGCGCCGCAACCAGTTCGGCGCCACGCTGAGCGGACGGGTGGTTCTGCCAAAGCTCTACGACGGACGCGACCGGACGTTTTTCATGTTCACCTGGGAATCGCTACGTGTGACCGATGGCAAGACGCAGCGGGGCGTGGTGCCTGAGCCGGAAATGATGCGTGGGGATTTCTCCAAAGCCACCGACGCGGCCGGGCGTCCCCTGGCGTTGCGCGACGTGCTCGCCAACAACGCGGCATTCCCGGGCAACCAGATTCCGGTGAGCCGGCTGGACCCGGTATCGCTCGCGATGGCCGCCTACTTCCCGGCGCCGAACATTCCGGGGTCGGTGAACAACTTCATCGCGCAGGGTAACGCGACGACGTCGAACAACAATTTCGGGATCAAGGGCGACCATCGGATCGGGTCCCGGGATCGATTGACGATGAGCGTTTTCTGGCGTCCGAACGCGGTGTGGGATCCGGTGGCCAACAGCCGCTCGCCGCTGCCGGTGTTCGGGGCGCGCAACAACACACTGGACGTCCTCTCCTACGTGGGCTACGTGCGTCCGATCGGGCAGACGTGGTTCCTGGACTTGAAAGCGTCGTTCTCGCGCAAGACGAATAACCAGCGTTGGCCGTATAGCGCCGAGCGGGATTGGGCGGGCGAGATCGGATTCCCAGGCAGCACACAGAATCCGGTGGCGCGTGGACTGCCGCAATTCCAGGCCACGGGCTATATCATTCTGGGGCCGGCGTACGATTTGCCGAAGGTATGGTCGTTCAACAACTACCAATACACGGGCGCGGCGACGAAAATACACGGCACGCATACGATCAAGTTCGGCGGCGACTTTCTCCGGATGCAGTATTTCTCGAGGAACTACGGCGACACGCGCGGGCGGCTGACCTTCAACGGGCGATTCACGCGGCACACCCTGGCCGATATGATGCTCGGGTGGCCTTCGAGTTCGCGGCGGCAATTGGACGCGGCGGGGCCGTATCACCTGGTTTCGAACTACTCGGCGTATGCACAAGACGATTGGAAGATCACGCCGTCGTTGACGCTGAATCTCGGGGTCCGCTATGAGCTGATGAAACAGCCGCGCGAGAAATTCGGCGCATGGGCGATGTTCATGCCCGAGTTGGGCAAGGTGGTGATCTCCGGACGCGGCAATTTGTCGCAGGAAGAGTTCGACAAACGAATCTCGATCGTGGGATCGCAGAATATCGCGATGGCGTCCGACGTGGGGCTTCCCCCGGCGATCACCAAGACGGACTACACGAATTTCGGACCGAGGCTCGGATTTGCGTGGCGCATGTTCGGCAACACGCGCACGGTGCTGCGGGGCGGATACGGAATCTTTTACGGCAGCAGTTCGCTGTACCGGATGGACGAGTACGCCGACACGTATCCGTTTTCGATCAACGAGACGTTTTCGGTGAGCGGGTCCAACCCGACGCTGGTGACGGCGTCGAATCCGTTCCCCTCGAACCGGATGAACGCGCCTGGCGGAGTCACCAGTTCGACGGGGCAGCAAACGGTGTCGCCGCAGTCGCAATACTTGCAGTCCTGGAGCCTGACGCTCGAGCGAGAATTCGCCCGGAACACGGTGATCGAAGTGGCGTATGCGGGATCGAAGGGCACGCATCTGCAGCGGCGATACGACATCAACCAGCCCGGCCGCGAGGTGGAAAACCGGACGCTGCGGCCGTACCCGGCCTTCAATTCGATCCAGATCATCTCCGACGGCTCGAACTCGATCTACAACTCGGGCGCGGTGACGCTGCGGCGGCGCTTCAACCGGCAGTTGACGATTCGCGCGTCGTACACCTTCGCCAAGTCGATCGATGAGAGCTCGAACACCGGCGGAACGATCCAATACAACTTCTCGTCGGCACAGGACTCGCGCAATCTCAAAGGCGAGCGGGGCCGCTCCGATTTCGATATCGGGCATGCGTTCGCCGGGTTGGTGACCTGGGAGATGAAGTTCTCCCGTCACGTGTTGTTGAGGAACTGGCAGATTTCGGCGACGAGCACGATCTATACGGGTCCGCCTTACACGCCGCGGCTGGGCACGTTCGACTACACCAACGGCGGGGCGAGCCGGCCGGACCGGATCGGGAAAGGCACCGTCGCCCGACCGACCGTGGACGAGTGGTTCGATCGCGCCGCGTTTCCGGAAGTGCCGCTGGGGGCCTACCGCTTTGGGAGTTCCGGGCGGAACATTCTGGATGGTCCTGGCACGATCAACATCAATACGGGGCTGTCGCGCAGGTTCCGATTGCGGGAATCGCGAGCGGTGCAGTTCCGCTTCGAGACGCTGAACATGCCGAACCATCCGAACTTCAACCTTCCCGAGAACCGGGTGGATATCATCAGCGGCGGCACGATCACGCGGGCGAAGGACAACAGGACGATCAACCTCGGGCTGCGCTTCGAGTTCTAGGTCAGCCCGGCGTTCCAGTGCCTGACCGGCTCGTTTCCTGCGTGCTTTCGGATCGGCGAGCAAAACGGTGGGTTTGTTTCCGCAGAATCCATTTCCGGTGGCTTTGTTTCCGCGAAACACGTTCCCGGTGGGTTCGTTCCTGCAAAACTCGTCTCCGGTGGGTTCGTTCCTGCAAATTCGCTTGTTCCGGGCGCGCTCCGTGCAGAGAAAGTCGACGGCATCGATAGCCTGGCCTATGCCGGCGGAGGTGGCGGCGAGGGAATTCCGGGAAATGTCATGCGCATGCGTGGCGTTCCGGCTGGGGACGGAATGGGGTTCTCGATGTTTCGACATTGCTACCTCCTGCCAAGAGGTTATGCGAGCAAACGAGGATGCGAGCAAACCCGATTCCCGGAAGCGGCTGGCGGCATGAGACTTACGCTATTTTCGATATGCGAGATCGGGCTTCCCCGTTATGGGCGCCGAGGGCATCCGGGACGGCCACGTGGTTGGAGGCGGGCTCCGCACGCGCGGTGCGGATGGCGGCGACGGCGCCGGACTTGGCGGTGATATCAGCGGTGTAGGCAAGGGGATTGAGAGGTCAGTGACAGCCCCGCTCACCGCTAGGGGTGATGCCCAGGCGTCGCGGCCCGCTCGTTGGTGCAAAACGGAACCTCTTGCTGCTCTAGCCCTCGTCGTCAGCCCGTCCCCATATGCGAATCCTACGCCCAAACATTGTCGTTGAGAGGTGTCTCGACGATTTCAGTTCCAACTTGACATTCAGCGGCGAACCCGACTTCAGTAGGGATCCAACCTTGGCTGCTAGAGGCACCCATTATGAATTTTTGAAACGATCCAAAGTCGTGCCAGGAGACTTATCAACGGGCGATTCATTTTGTTCCCGAAACGGACTCGGATCCGGACCGCGAATTTGCCCCGGCCACACGGCGGGAGCGGCACGGCGCTCGCGCTGGTTCGCTTGGGCTCTGGGCCGTGCGCGTGAAGACGCCGGAGACGCTGGAGCCGGGCGACATGCCCTTGCGGGTCGACGTCAACGGCGCGGTTCGCGTGGAGAAAGTCCTGCGACGGATTCGAGCACGGCCGTGAATCCGCGGTCTAATAGTCGGTATGAAGCGTCGAACCTTCGGCCATGGGATTCTAGCCGGCGCCTTGGGCATTCCGGCTCCCGCACTCGCACGCAAGAACCTGCTCATGCATGTGGGCGGGGACTATCACAGCGTCGCCGGAGGGCGGAGCGCCGACATGACAGCGAAGGCCAATCTCGAATACAACCTTCGCCACGGCGTGAAGCACCTGACGATCCACGTGGGGGACCGCGACGGTGGTTGGGATCTCGATGATCTGAAGCGCATGCGGGACAACTGCGATCGCCGCGGAGTCACGTTTGAGGCGATCCGGATGGACCCGACCTATATCAAGATGCCCAATGGCGACGCGCGTGAACGCCAGCTCGACGTGATCACGGGGAACATCCGGAAGGCGGGCCAGGTGGGTGTAAAGGTCATTACCCATCACTGGACAGTTATCCCGATTCGCCGTAATCGCCGGACTCCTGGTCGAGGTGGATCCTCATACAACGGCTTCAAGCTGGAATCGAACTGGAAGGATCTGCCACTAACCGATTCTGGCCGTGTCCGCTCGGACGAGTATTGGGAACGAATCACGCACTTTTTGCAGCGGGCAATTCCGGCGGCTCAGGAAGCGGACGTGCGGATGGCCTGCCATCCCTATGATCCTCCCGGATTGCCGTTCGGCTATCAGGGGGCCGACAACTGGGATTCCCCCTCGGTATTCGATGCCATCAAGCGGTATGAAGCGATAGTGGATTCACCCTACAACGGGTTCCAGCTCTGCCTGGGCACCGTCGCCGAGGGGCTGAAAGATCCGGGGACTGAGGTAATGCCCATCGTGCGCTACCTTGCCGAGCGAGGCAAGATCCATCAGATCCATATGCGGAACATCAAGGGGGCTCTGGGCGAGTTCGAGGAGGTCTATCCAGATGAGGGCGTGATGGATTTTCTTGCTGTGCTGCGAATCCTGCGCGACCACCAATTTGCTTATTCGATCTGCCCGGATCATATGCCCATCCATCCCGATGACGCCGGCGGGTTGCAGGCGTTTGCGTTCGGGTATGGGTACATTGGGGCGCTGATCCAGGCCGTGAACGCGGAGGTCTGACTTGTTCGCCGTGATGCTGGCGCTGTTGGCGTTTCAAGCCGATCCGCGGCTGGAGCGGCATACCCAAAGCCTTGCTTCGCAGCAGTTCGGCGAAGCCGAGGCGATCCTCGAGCAACTCGCCGCCGAACAGCCCCGGGAACCTGCGTATCGCGAGCGGTTGGGACTGCTGCTGTTGCGCCGGGGAGCGTTGGCGGAAGCCCGTGTGCATCTGGACCAAGCCGTGGGCCTCCAGCCCGAGGCTCCCGGACCTCGCCTGGCCCTGGCGCGCGTCTTGTGGCTGCTGAACGAGCGCCCCCGTGCCGAAGCGCTGGTTGCCGAAGCCGGGCGGCTTCGGAATCAGGATGCGCGGGTCCACCGTGCGATAGCGGCCTTCTGGCGGCAGGCTGGCGATGGCAAGCGCGCCTATCACGGTGACAACGAAATGCACGTCACTGGTGTACGGATGCGTGGACCACCAAGGTCCGCCTGAGCAGTGCCACGGGCTACATTCTCGCATCCAGTCGGACCGCAGCAGGCAGGGCGGGCCTAGCCAGGGCAGAACTGACCGAACCAGCGCGCCGGGAGTCTTAGTCCGGACTTACGGAGAAGATATCACACCAGGCCAACGTAAGGTGTTTAATCGGGATTGATGTATACTGACCGAGCCCGCGAGACCCAAACCAAGACCCCGGTGCAGTGTGGAGCGGGAAGGAAACCTTGAGGAGAGCGTATGAAGAGGAGGACATGAAGGCGTTGGTTCGCGGTTCTACGAAGACATTAACCGCGGTGACATCGACGCGTTTATCGGGAAGCTAGCGGATGACTTCGTCGAGCATGAGGCCTTCCCGGGGATCCCGCCAACGAAGCAGGGTGTGGGCATGTTCTTCGAACAGCTTCGGAAGGCGTTCGCGGACTTTCGCATTGACGTGGAGGCGATTGTAGCCGAGAGGACATGGTGGTTGTCCGTGTCGCGATGACTGGCACACACGTCGGCGAGTTCATGGGCATCCCTCCGTCGGGCAAGGAGGTCCGGGTGCTGCGTGGTGCGACTGGACCCGGGTTCGCGACGGCAAGGCGGTGGAGCACTGGGGGTCAGCGACGCAAGCGCCTTGATGGCCTAGGCTCTCCTGCCCATCCTGAAACGCGTTCCGGCGGTCCCACAGCGACCACGGTCGTTCCGGTGGAATTCGCGGAAGCTGCGTCCCTGATGCGGAGTCCGAGTTGCCTGTAACAGCGCGAGCGATCCTGACGCGACGGGAGCTAACCAACGCAGGCGACATGGCGCAATGTCTACGACGCATCGGCCTCGTGAAATCGGCGTCGATCGCCAGGCCGATCACTCAAACGAATTTGCTACTCGTCTTTGACATCGATAGCTCTGCCGTCAGCCAATGCGGTGTTCGCCCAATTCATGGCCGATCCCGAACCTGCTGCCAATGAAAGACGCCGGCTTGAAAGCCCTCCGAAGGGCCGGATCGTCGACTAGCCGCAGCTCGCGCTCCCCACTGCTGAGTCCGCCGCCCGAGGGAAACCGGATCTTGCGAGAATTTGAAGAGCAGAATATGATGAACGATGCCGAGAACGGAAATCTCGGAGAAATGCTCTTAGGCAGTAGTGAGAAAGGGAATGCCATGCCAACGATCGTGGGCTATCACAACATTACAAAGGAGCGGATCACTGGCTCTCCTCCCGAAGCGCAAAGAGATCTTCGGTCCGCCTGGCGGACCAACATCCGAACCTTCGTCGATCCACAGAATCCGAATCGCGTGGCGGTGATGATGGACGTACCGGACATGGATGCTTTGATGGCGACGATGCAGACCGCGGCGGCCGCGGATGCGATGGACCACGATGGCGTAGTGCCGGAGTCCTTGGTGTTCCTCGTCGAAGCTTGAGTCGGTTTGCCACGTTCCTACAAACTGAAGCCGAATCATCCAGGCGGTAGATTGAGGCAGAGCGGGTACGGTGGGGTACTGCTGAGTGTTGAGCGCGGTGACCGAAGCGGCCGATCTTGAGAAAATCTTGACGGAAGTTCTGAGCCAGCGTCCAGAGATCGCACGAACGGGGCAGCACAGCGAACGAGCTCTTCTGCGTAGGACACTGATTTGCCGTCGACCGAATCCAGTGCGACGGCGACGCACTGTTCTGTGACGGGAACGGATTCACCGCCAGTCGCCGGCGTGCGGTGTCGCCCGAGGCTGGGTCAGAGTCGACTCGCCGGGGTCGAGGTTGTCCGGCGCCGGCATCCGACGAAGAAGCGTGCCAGTCACCCCCAGGAGAGACCGGAGCGGACGAAGCAAAAACAGGAGGTTGGCCCGGCGGGGAGGGGCCAGCGGCTCAACTTCCCGTTCGCCGACCAGCCGGACCGGAAGCTACACAATCCCAACTGATCTCGGAACACAGGCAGCCGGGCCAAGCGCGGCCTGCACGTGGCGCTGCGTGCGGCGGCGGTGGTGCGTGCCTTACGCCTTCAGCTCCTCGATTTGCTTGGTCGCGATGCCGACGGGGCGATCGATGGGGACGCCGGCGCAGGTAAGCAGAGTACTGAGCAAATCGCCCTGATTCCCCTTGGTATCGGCGAAGAAACGTCCCGTTTTGATGGAACCGCCGCCCTTGCCGGCAATCACGAAGGGGAGGTTTTCGCGAGTGTGCTTGTTGCCATCCTCGAGCCCCGATCCCCACATCATGATGCAGTTGTCCAGAAGGGTGCCTTCTGCTTCGCGCAGGCCAGCCATCTTCTTCACCATGTACGCAAACTGCGCAATGTTGAATTCAGTGATCAGGGCAATCTTGCGAACCTTTTCCGGATCGTAGTTGTGATGGGTGTTGGAGTGATGCTGGTCGTTGAAACCCAGTTCCGGATACGAGGCCCCGTTGGGGGTGGAGCCGATGTAGGTGCTGACCCGAGTGGTGTCGGTCTGAAACGCGAGTATGTTCAGGTCGCACATCACCTGCATGTACTCGCTCCGCTTTTCGCCCTCCGGAATCCGGATCTCGATGGGCGGCGAATCGGAGGCGCGACGCTTGCTGGGGCGGGCACCGGCTTTCTCCAAAGCGGCTTCCTGCTGGCGAGCCTCGATGGCCGCGATGCGCCGCTCCACCGAGCGCACGCTGTCGAGGTATTCATCGAGCTTGCGCTGGTCCGAGACGGGCAACGTCCGGCGGAGGTCTCGGGCGCCCCCCAGCACGATGTCCAACAAGCTGCGATCGAGCGCACTCAGAGGCGAAGACTCACGCGCGCCGCCACCCTGCTCCTGTTTATTGAACAAGCGATAGAGCACGTTGCGCGGATTGACCTCGGCGGGGACCGCCTGCGTGGGGGAACGGAAACTGCAGTGCGAGTAGTAACCCTCGTTCAGACCTTCCTGGTTCTCCTTCCAGGTTTGCGGCATGGTGGCCAATTCCAGCGAAGGCAGGGCCGTGAAGGCGCCCACGTGGTTGGCGGCAATCTGATCGGCGGAAATGGCGATATTGATCTCGTTCCGTTTTTCGGGAGACGGCAATGTCGCCGTGAGCCAGGTCGACAGTTCCAGTGCATGCGGCGCCCCATTGAAGGGCGCGATGGGGACGCCGGAAATCCCCTTCATCACAACACACTGATCGAGTACCGGGCGCAACGACTCCAGGGCCGGCGGCGGCGACGAGATAAAACTCTCGGGACTGGCGGGCCAGAACTGATCCATGATGACGCCGTGGGGCATATACATGAATCCCAGTCGCACGGGCGGTTTGTAGGCCTTCCCCGTGGGGGCGCCGGCCCAGCCCAGAGAATCCATCAGCGGCAGGGCGAGGGAAACGCCCAACCCCTTCAGACAAGCCCGCCGGTTCATTCTGCTCATGGAGCCTCCTTCTGTCCTTCTATGCGCTTTACTTCGATGCGCCGGTGCGTAAAGGGGTAACTGGTAATGACCCCATTGATGATCGCCCGCATGCGGTACTCGTCGGCGGCGATCTCACTCATCAAGTCATCCATTACGATTTCGTCGTAGCCTTCCAACTTGCGGCCCAGGGCGTAGGCCAGGAGTTTCTCGGCCAGATTGCGGGCCACGTCGGCGTTTCGTCCGGCGATGATGGCTTTCAGATCCGCCGGGCCCGAGAAGCGTTTGGCGCCGGGAAGCTCACCGGCGGCATCGATGGGCTGGCCGTTGGTATCCCGTTCGCGCCATCGCCCGATGGCATCGAACTTCTCCAAACCGAACCCGATCGGGTCGAGGATCTGATGACAATTGGCGCAGACGGGATTGGTGCGATGAAGTTCGGTCCGCTGCCGGACGGTGAGATTGGCCACCGCCGCCGGATCCTGCTTATCCAGGGCCGGGACGTCCGGCGGGGCGGCCGGCACCTGTTGGCCGAGCACTTGTTCCAGCACCCACACGCCTCGCTTCACCGGACTGGTGCGATTGGGGAAAGAGGTGGCCGCAAGAATACCCGGCATGCCCAGCACTCCTCCTCGATTGCCGTCGCTCAGCCGGACCTTGCGCATCTCGGGTCCTATGACCGTTTTCTCCAGACCGTAAATCGCCGCGAGGTCGCCATTCAGATGGGTGTAATCGCTATCGACGAAACGGATGACGTTTTCGTTCTCCCGGACGATGCTCTCGAACAACAGACGGACTTCGTCATACATCGCCTGACGCATGGCGGGGGTCATCTGCGGAAACAGCACCGGATCGAAGACCTGGCGCTGCAAACCGCCGACATTCAGCCACTGGGCGCCGAAGCCGTCAAACAGAGCCCGAGAACGAGGATCGTCGAGCAGGCGTTTTGTCTGTGCCTTCAGAACCGCGGGCTCGTGCAGTCTTCCGCGGTCGGCCAGAGCCATCAGTTCGTCGTCAGGCATGGTAGCCCACAGCAGATACGACAAACGCGAGGCGAGCTGGTAGTCGTCCAGCGGAACAATCCCGGTGCTCGACTCGGCTTCTCCGGCCGCCGGGGTAATGAAAAGGAACTGCGGCGAACGAGGACGGCCTTGAGCATCAAGTGAAGCGCCAGCGGCGGGTCAATTTATTGCGCCTGCCCAGGTCGAACGTGGCCACCAGGACATCCAGTTCCGATTCCGACGGTGGGCGCCGGTACGCTTTCGGGCAAGAGATCGGGCGACTTCGCGCGCCGATCGCCGGGGATCGCCCGCCGGCTTCGCAGACGGGCCGAACAGCCGCTTCTCGACCTGGGTGCGCCGGCCGCCTGGCGGCGCCACCACATGGCGCAACACGTTTTCGGCGATGGTGAGATACTGCTCGAGTTGAAGCGGCGAGCGAATTGAGGTACCCTGGCCGCTGACTTCGTCTGGCAGTCCATCGGCGATGGAGGGATCGACACCGAAGAGATCCCGCAGAGTGTTGGCGTACTCGGTTTTGGTCAAGCGCCGGATGACAAATACTCCCGGATCCTTGTCGCTGAGGTACTTGAGCTTCGGCAGCCAATCGGCGAACATCCGGCGGTCGGCATCGCTTGGCTGGGGCGCGCCTTTGGCGGCATGTCATGCGCCTTCACTCGGGCGTCTGCCTTCTTCCACTGCTCGGTGAAGGCCGCGTGTCCTGGAGCCTTGAGTGCTGGGGAGAAATTCACCCCCGCCCGCGTGGGACGCCGATTCTGATGGCAGGCAATGCAATAGGTCTTGACGAAGGGCGTGACGCGGTCCCGAAAGGCCTGCTCGGCATCCGCCTTGAGGGCCTCGTGATTCTCGGCCAGCAAGCCGCAGGGCGAGGCTAAAAACAGGAACAGCCAGAGGCCCGTCGACACCGGAATTTTCGAACTATGGCGGGTCACAGCCGCGGCTGGTTTGTGGGAGGACATTCTCCGTGGGAAGTCTATCACGCTATGCCGGTTGCGCGGGCGCGACAGGCCGCAACACCGTCGAAGGTCCGGGCATACGGAGCCTCTTTGCCTTGGGGGCGAGGGCAGTCCGCGGCGGGGTCGCCGAGCGGCTTGCGCATTATTGGCGCGGCGTGCTCCGGAATCGGTAAACCGCGGACGCCGTGCGCACGTACAGCGAATCTTCGTCGATGGCTGGTGTTGCCTTGCACTCCTCGCCCATATCATTGGATGCGATCGGCTCCCACTTGGCGCCGGCGCGCAACACTGTGATCTTGCCTTCGCGGCTGGTGAGATATACCTTCCCGTCGCCGGCAACGGGCGACGCAGAGTAGTCGCCGCCGGCATTCGGGGCGCGACCCTGCTGCAGGATGTCGCCAGTCCTCGAGTCGAGGCTGGTCACGATTCCGCCCGTCTTCGCGAGATAGAGGACGCCGTTGTAGAGCAGGGGCGCCGGTACATACGGCAGATTCCGTTTCATGCGCCAGTTGACCGCAGTATCGCCGATCTCGCCGCGGCCGCCGAGTTGCAGCGACGTCAGCCCGTACTCACCCACACCGGCCATTCGGGCCACGTTCCATTCTTCGTGTGTGACCTGCCCATCGCGATCCCCGTCGATGTAGTCGAAGAACTGGCCCACTTCCTGATCCAGGGCTAGTTCCGCGCGTGAGAGGCGCGAGCCGGCGTCTTGGTTCAGCTTGGCGGTTGCCGATTCCCAGGTGGGCACCCACGGCTGGTCATAGCCGGCGGCATTCACAAATAGAGTGTTTCCGGAGATCGCGGGGACGCCGTTTGATGCGTCGGCCACCAATCGCCGCTGCCACAATGGCTGTCCGTCGGACAGGCGGAAACCGCTTACCGCGCGGTTGCCGGTTATGATGACCTCGCTATCGTGAATCACCGGCAAGGCCCAGCCAATGCCGGCTTCGGGCCGTTCCTTCTTCCAGGCCAATTCGCCGTTTGCCTGCTTCACGGCGATCATAAAGGATCCGCGCTGCTGGTCACACACCAGCACGAGAACGCCGCCGGCCAGCGCCGGCGACGCCGCCATGCCGAACATTTTGTCAATCGGCCCCAGCTGGAGCCGCCAGCGTTCATTGCCGCCCGAACCGTAGGAAACGAGGCCGAACTCCGGGAAGAACGCGTAGACTTTGGCGCCATCGGTGACTGGCGTTGGAGAGGCCGAATCGCTATCAGGGTGCGTGGCCTGCTTGCGGACGCGCTGCAGCGGCGCCGCCAGATCTCACGACCGGTTTCGCGGTCCAGGCAAATCGTGAACAGCTCGGCGGCCGTGCTCGCCGCAACCTAAACCCTGCTTCCCGCGACGATGGGTGACGAGGCTCCGTAAGGCACCTCCGCTTTCCATATGACGTGGGACGCAGGCCCGAATTCCACCGGCAGGGAGCGCCCGGCAGGCTGCAGGCCTTGGCCGTTCGCGCCGCGGAACCCCGGCCAGTCCACGGCCGGCAGTGAAGATGCCAGGATTCCCGCAATCGTCGTCAGGCGCATGGTTTACTCCAGAAGCTTGGAAAAGAAGGGCATCACCTTTGTCTCGATCCGATCGGCGATCCGGTTCAGGTGATCGCCGTCGTAGACTTCGAACGTGTGGACCAGCCCGTAGCGCTCGAAAATGCGATGCGCTTCGCGGACGCCCGGGGCGATGCCCCTGTCTTTATCCCCGGTATCGAGAGCAATGGCGCGCAACCGCCGCAGGTTTAACATGTTCTGATCGAACAGGTTCAGCGGTGCGTTGGCCTGCAGCCTGGCGACAACCCCTGGGTCGACTTTGCCCTCTTTCACCGGGAGATCGACATAGAGCGGCGGGGAATGCGGATCCGGTGACCAAGCGGCGGCCGAGGCGAGCATCGCCTTTGTGGAGAAGCCGGCTTTGGCCACCTCGTCCTTCGATTGGACAGCCGCCACCTTCGCAAAAGCGTCCAGGTCCCGCGCGTCTCCTATCGGCCTCACCGCCATGCAGCAGGCGCTCATCGCATAAATCGCGGAGAATACATCGGGCCGCCGCATCCCGATCCGAAAGGTTCCATAGCCGCCCATCGAGTGTCCGGCGAGGCCGCGCGCGCGAACCGAGGCGACGGTCCGGTAGGTGCGGTCAATATGCGCCACTAGTTCTTCGGCCACGAACCGCTCCCAATCGCCGATCACCACCGAGGACGAGTACATACTGCCGCCGAAGGAATTCAACGCATCCGGCATGACCACGATCATTTCCTTGACATCGTCCCGCGCCATCGCCCGATCGAGAACCTTGGGCAGGTTGATCCAGTGCTTCGGATCGAACCACCACTTCTCCACAGAGTCAGTGAAGCCGTGGAGCATGTACACCACCGGATAGCGGCGGTTCGGGCTCGAGGCGTACGAGGGCGGCAGATAAACGGCAACGGTACGATCCGGCGAGTCGCCGATGAGGTTGCCTTCGAGGCTGGCGCCGTGCAGCGTCAGGCGATCGACTTTGCCGGCGGGTCCCTGGGCGTGAGCAAAAGACAGGACCGTAAAAGTTGCGCATACAGTCAGGGCGAGGGGATGTTTCATCGAACCATCAGTATATGCAAGTAGTAGATGCAAGAAAAAAGGGCCACCAAGAAACAGGCAGCCCCGATGCGATCAATCCGGCTCCGGCAGGATCACCATCCGACACGAAGCCCGACGCGGAACACCCGCTGATCGAGCCCCTCGCGTCCCGTATTGGCCAGCGCGTTGATCAACCCGAAGTTACTGCCGCTGACGTTGGCATCCGGCGCCGGCTCAAAGTGCGGCGTGTTGGAGACGTTGAACGCCTCGGCGCGGAACTGGAGATCGATGCTCTCCGTGATCCGGAACTTGCGGAACAAGCCCATGTCGACGTTGATCAGGCCCGGGCCGCGAAGCACACCCACGCCGCAGGTGCCGAAGCGCCGCGGATTGGTGGGGTCGAGATTCGGGTCGCCGAACGAACTCGGGGACCACCATTGCTGCACTGTGCCGACCTTCACCGCGGGTCCGAGGCAATCGGCGAACTGTCCGGATCCGGGCGCGTTCAAGCTGTTGCCGCTGGCCGAGGGCGTCACCCCGGCGCCGGTCTGGAACCGGCTGAGCCAGTTGAACTGCCAGCCGCCCAGCACGGCTGCCGCAGGGCCATCCACGGCATATGACTTACCGCGCCCGAACGGCAATTCATAGATTCCGGTGTAATTCAGCACGTGACGGTAGTCCAGCAGCGGACCGCGGTTCTTGCCCCAGAACTCGGGGATATCGACGTTGACGCCGCCGCCCGAGTCCGCGCTGCCATAGCCGCGATTGTGGCTCCAGGTCCAGTTCACGGACATGTTGAGGCCACGCGAGAAGCGGCGGTCGGCGCGCATCTGCAGCGAATCGTACATCGCCGTTCCAAGCGATCCATGATAGGTTGTGGTGGCGGTGCGGCCGTAAGCCTTTACCAACTGCCGGCCCGCGGTACCTTCGCCGATGCCGGACCAATTGGCGTCCAGGGCGCTGAACGGATTGATGGAACGAGTGGCGACGTAACCGGCGGACACGATCCAGTCTCCCGGAAGTTGCTTCTCAATGGTGAGGTTCCAGCTTTGCACATAGCCGCGCGTGGCGTTCTTGTCCACGGTGATCAGAGCAGCGGTGAGCGGCATGGGGAGGATGTCGCCGGTGGGTTCGGGTGGACCGGGTGGCAGTCCCTGATCGAGCGTCGCCGACCAGGATCGGGTATGGCCGTGAATCAACGGCAGGTTTTGGACGAACATCACCGGGTAGTTGGTGCGCAGCGGACGCGCCCAATTGAATGGATCGATCGTCAAGCCGTACCCGGCGCGAACCACCATCGTGTCGGTGGCGCGGAAAGCGATACCGGCGCGGGGCGCGACAAACGCTCTCCGTTCCTTGAAGCCGCAATCGAAGGGAACGCTTCCCGTACCGCAGACCAGCATCTGGTTGTTGTCGAAGTCGAACCGCTCCAGGCCTCGCCCGTCGCGGCCGGGAAACGGGTAAAACTCGCCGCGAAGTCCGTAAGTGAACGTCACCCGGCGGTTCACCTGCCAGCGGTCACGCACGTAGGTACTGAATAACTTCGTCTTGGTGTGATATACGGTGGGGTATTGGACGATGCGGCCGGAATCCTGCGATAGACCAAGAAGGAAACTCGCAAAACCGTTGTAGTCCGAGGTGGCGGTCCCTTGCCTGGACGTGGCCCCGCTGCGGAACCGGAATCCGCCGGACGCGGGCCCAACCGCACCCGGGAACTCGGGCTGCTCGTGGTTCAAGTTCTGCCAGTACAGGTCAGTCCCGAACCGGATTTCATGGCTGCCTTTGGTCCAGTTGCCGTTGAGGACGCCCTGCCACTGTGGATCGCTGCGGAAGTAGGGCATGAAGTTGTTCGAGATGCCCAACTGCTGCCATCCGTCGATCTGCAGACGGGGCCATCCGCCTTCGAACTGCCGTGTACCATTGGTGCCCGGGATGCCCAAGACGTCGCGCCCGATGTTCTGATCGAGATCCACTTGCGCGACGTTGGTGTCTTGCCAGGTGAAACCGAAATAGCCATCGAATACGAGAGTTGGCGACGCGACGTACGTGGTGGACCACGTGCCGCTGGCCGTAAACCCGAAGCCGTTCCCGGGATTGGAATTGGTGCGATGCAGTTGCGAACCGCCGAAAGCGCCGAACACTTGCGGATTGTCCATCCGGTAGTCGAGATAACTGAACCGGGCAAACGACGTGGCCTTATCCGAGTGAGTCATGGTGACTTTGGTGTCCAGCGTGTCGCGATCGAAGAGGTACTTACCACTGCCGAGATAGTTACGATTGATCCCCAACGATCCGGACCCGGGGAAGTTCGGAAGTGGCCACGCGGAGCTGCCAACCATCACCGTGGTGGGCCGTGAGAATCGCGATAACGGAATCTGGTTGCCGGCAAAGGGCATTCGGCCCGCACCGTCGCGCGAAAACTGATCTCCCGTGTTGGGGTCGTAGATCGGGTTGGGCGACGCGGAAAGATCACCCCGGCGCATAGCGGCGGTAGGTACATCGACGAACCGCTGCTCGTTGGTGCGCTCACGTGTGCCTTCGTAGCTCACGAAGTAGAAGACTTTGTTCTTCTTGATCGGTCCGCCGATTGTGCCGCCAAACTGATTGTAGAGAAACTTCGGCTTCGCGTTGCCACGGTCACTGAAATAGGGATAGGCGTTGAACTTGTGATTGTTGTTATACCAAAAGCCGGACCCGTGGATGTCGTTGGTTCCGCTCTTGATGGCAAGGTTGATGGCGGCGCCGCCGGCCAGGCCCTGCTCAGCGTCGAACGAATTCGACACCACATTCACGGTCTCGATCGATTCGAGCGCCGGTGTATACGCCGTCATGTGCGGCAGCCACACGTTTGTTTGGCTGGCGCCGTCGATGCGGGTGTTATTGTTACTCCGGCTGGTTCCGTTGACGCTGAACCGGACGGCGCGTGACGGGTTCGACGGAACCGAGTGCGCGTTCTCGGGCACGGAGACCCCCGGAAGCGAGCCGATCAACATCTGGTAGTTGCGGCCCAATGGAACGGGCAGGTTGCGCATCTGTTTCTGCGTGACCTCCGCGCGAACCTCGGCCCGATCGGCTTGCAGCGTGGCGGCTTCGGCCGATACGGTAACCTGCTCGGAAACCTGGCCAAGCTGCAGAGTCACATTCGCGCGTGTGACCGAGTTGATTGCGACCTCCACGCCCTTGCGTACCGAGGAGCGAAATCCTTCCTTCGACACCGTGACGTCGAACAGTCCAGCGGGTACGGTGGGGAAGGAGTATTGGCCGGCCTCGTTGGTGCGCGCCACGCGCTGATTGCCGGTCTGCGTGTTGATTACGGTTACTTCGGCGTCCGGCACCGCGGAGCCCGTTGGGTCGGTCACGTTACCGGTGATCGAACCCTGCAGCAACTGGGCAGAAACGGGTGCGCTGAGCAAAGATGCGGATAGCAGCACAGCAAAAAGGAACAGGAGACGATTGTTGGTCCTGAAGCTTGGCGGCATTTGAAGAGCCCCTTTCACGATTGAGATTCATCAATAAATTAATGAACTTTAATATTGTACACATGGGCCGCCCTTCCTGCAAGTGCGCCCGGAAAAAGTTTACGTGCAGGCGGCCAAACCAGAGCGATGCGTCTGGAATGTTTGAGGGCTATCAGGAGGGATACGCGCTACGGGCGTGAAATCCGAAGGACCACGCGTTCCACGTCACGTTCACGGCCCAGAAAGTATCCGGCCGCGGCTGCCACGGCCGCGATACTCAACGCGGCGCCGCGTATACGCGGACTGGACGTCTCATTGCGCTGGTAGATCTCCGCGAAAACCACTACCGGAACGCCGGCGCCCACCCCGGCGACGGTTCCCACGATGCGGCCCCGTGCACCGAGCGTGCGCCGGTATTCGATTTCGACCACCGAATCGCGAGGCAAGGTTTCGGTTCGCTTCTTGCTCGCCAGGACAAGACCGGTTGGGTTGACCGACTCCACCCGCCCTTTCCATCTCTTCTTTCCACCGCCAACGCGCACCGTCACATCCCGGCCCTCGATCTCGGCGGCCAACGATGGCCATTCAACCGTCTCCGTGCGACTCCTTGCTATCAGCACCGCCGTGGAAAGCCAGAGCAAAACACACACGAACAACGGTCGCACTGAAGCATTCCTCATTGCGCGCACCGGAAGCCAATGTTCGGCGAACGCTCCAGGGGCCGAGCCCATCCGCGATACGCGGAGGTCAGATACTTCGCCACGTCCGCCCAAGACCCGCCTCTGATCACCCGATACTGTCCCTCCGCAGGGCCTTTCGGATTACGACTGGGGGCCTTCGAATAATAGTCGCGCGCATACCAGTCGGCTGTCCATTCCCACACCCCGCCAGCCATATCGAGCAGCCCAAATTCGTTCGGCGGGAACGCCCCGGATTCGCATGGGCCGGCAAAAGAGGTGTCATAACAGGCATCTTTCCTGGTGGGCTCGCGATCGCCCCAGGGGTTCTTGGCCCCTTCCGCCGTGCCTCGCGCGGCACGCTCCCACTCGGCCTCAGTAGGGAGCCGCTTTCCCGCCCACGCGCAATAAGCTTGCGCATCGTTCCAATCCACACCCGCGACGGCATAGTTGGCGCGGTCAGCCGGAGGCTTGCCGTGGACCCAATTGTAGGGGGCGCGATGTCCCGTGGCCACGAACTTCGCGTATTGTGCAATGGTCACTTCCTGACGGTCCAGCCGGAAGGCGCTCACGTGGATAGTCTTGACCGGGCGGTCATCCTGCAGCAGTTCGGGCCACCACTTGAGTCCGTCGTCGGGGAGTGAATGGGTGCGCCCGCGCTTGAACTCGGCCTCGGGAATCGCAACCATGTCCTGCGCCTGCGCGTACGCCGCGACACTCATCGCCAAGAGCAGCAGGACGGGCCCTGCCCTACGAATGCGGCTAGCCGTAGATCGAAGTGATGTCATCGGTGGGGATGAATCCATTGGCGCCGAGAGGATCCACGTAGGCGTAGGCGCGGCGCGACGGGGTGTCGCGGATCTCCTTGGTCCAATCGATCCCGAGCGCGGAGTACATCGTGGCGACGATATTTTCGATTCGCGGCTGCTCTTTGCGATGCCATCCGGTCTCGAGCACCTTCGCGCCGTCGGCATCCGTCTTGCCGAGAATGGACCCGGCGTTCACACCCGCGCCGGCGAACAAGACTGGGAAGCAGCGGTTGTAGTGGTCACGGCCGGCCATATTGTTGAGCGCGCCGGGCGTGCGTCCGAATTCACTCATCGCCACCACGAGGGTTTCATCGAGCAGAGTTTGCCCAGGAGTGGCTTTCGACGGAGTACTGGCCAGATCCTGCAGGAGGCTAGTGAACGCCGGGTCGAATTCGGCGCAGAGCTTATAGTGATTCGTGGCTGCCTTCTTATCCCAGATCTGAACGTGATGGTCCCAGCCCGGATGGCAGATATGGATGTAGTGGGCGCCGGCGTCTTGCGCAAGCACGTTGCGTGCAAGGATGCACGAGGCGCCGATGGCGTTGTCGCCGTAGCGGGCTTTGTCGCCGGCCGATATCTGAAACGCCTCCGGCCAGCGCTTGTCCGACAGGAGCGCATGCGCGGTCTCGTAGAAATCTTCGTATCCGGCCATTTCACGGCCCATTTTGGCCACGCGGCCGCGCTCGCTCTTGCGGAGTTTCTCGAGCAGATCCCAGCGCTGCGAAAGCAGGCGAAGCGCGTTCTCGTCCAGCGGTGTTCCCTTCGCCATCTCAGGATTGATGTCCACCACGGAATAGCGTGGATGGAGGAATCCCGTGGAGAGCGCGCCCGGAAACGCCTTGTCGAGATTGAACGACATGTAGATCGGGAAGGTGTCGTTGGGTCTACGGCGCGGTTCCAGTTCCGACGCGATCACGGAACCAATGGCTGGGATCTCGCGCGCGAAAGCCAAGTTCAACTGGCGGCCCGTTTGTACGTAGTATTGGCCCCGGAAGTGCACTTCTTCGTGGCTGAGGAGGGAGCGCAGGATGGCGCAACGGCCAATCTCTTTTTCGAAACTGGGGAACAGCGTGTGAGAGAGATGGAGGTCTTCCCGCACCTTGCGGATGTCGAGATCGCCGGGCATTCCGGCGGACTCCTTGAAGTCCCAGGACTCGAGGTGGCTGATCGCGCCCGAGATTTCGTAATAGATGACGTTGCGGGCGTTGCCGCGCGGCGTGGCCTTTCGGCCGCTGGCGTGAGCCCGGGGAATCACACCCCCAGCCGAAGCCATCGCAAGCCCGAGACCGCCAAACTGCAGCAACTCGCGGCGGGATGTAAGGTGGGTGGAATGCTTCATGGCTTGTAACTTCGTTCTCAGTAACTGAAGAAAAACTCGGGCAGGTTCAGGAGAGCCCATTGCAGATTCTGGGCGCCTTCCACGCGATCGGCTTTCATCGCGGCGAGAGCGATCTCTTTTTCTTTAGCCGACGCTCCGCGGGCCAGCGTGCCCAGGAACATTTCATCCACCACGCGCGAGTCATCGGCATAGGAATCCAACAGGCGTTGCACGCGGCTATCCTTTTGGGCGAGCACGCGCTCACCCACCACGGGCGACTGCATCAGCAGCAGCGGCTGCATCGGGGACCCTTTCAGCAGTTTCGGCGGATTGTTGCGGTTGGACTGGCCGAAGGTCTGCATGAAGTACTTCAAGTCCCGGTCGCCGGCGGGACCGCTCAACTGCATGGCCATCGTCATCTCGCGGCTTCCAAGCTTGAAATTGCCCGGGCGGCCGGTTGCGGTGGCGATGGCGTCGTGCAGTTCCTCGGCGCCCAGCATGCGGGCCAACTTACGGGCGAAATATGTGGAGTAAGTATCGTTCCACTCGCCGTCGTAACGGGCGGAAAGCTGGTAGGCGTTTGACCGGCAAATGGTGCGGAGGAGATGCTTCAGCGAATGATCGTGATCGCGGAAATCCGACGCCAGTTCCTCGAGCAGTTCCGGGTGAGACGGCTGCGCATCCCAACCGGCGGGCAGAGCCTTGGGGTTCAAGCGTGCCAAGTCGAATTCATCGTACGGCTCCACGATGCCGAGGCCCATCATCCGCCACCAGAACATGTTCACAGTGGCGCGGGCAAACTGCGGATCGGCGGTGAGCATCCGGCCCATCTCCACGCGCGGCTCCACGCCCGGCGCGGGCTTTTCGCCGGTCAGAATGAACGCGGCGTCGTTGGGGCCTCCGAAGCGCGGCACACGAATCATGCTGGGGCCTTTGGTATCGTAGCCATCCGCTCCGTCGTCAATGAGGAACTCGCCCGATTGCGGCTTGCCGTGCTCCCAATACATGAGGTAGCGGGAATTCCCAAGGAAAGAAGCGAACTGGTAAAACTGCCGGCGTGTCTTGCCGGTGAGATAGACGTTCACCTTTTCGAGATGGGCGCGCCCGTCGTGGCAGGAGATGCAGGAAAGGTTCACGCCGAGAAAAGTCTTGGCATAGAGCACCGCCAGTTCGTCATGGGTGTCGGTCTGCTGCACCATCCCCAGATCGACGCCGTCATCGGGCTGCGGCTTGCCTTGGACGTGCTCGCGCGCAATGACGCTCGAGGCCGCAACGATGTGGTTGGATTTGGCGGACGCCGCCATGATATCGCGAGCCACCTCGTCGTAGGGCCGGTCGACGCGCAAGTTCTCCTTCATCCAGTAGTGAAACAGGTGCTGACCGCGCCCCATCTTGCCGTTGGCGCGGAATACATCCATGAAAAAGTAGGCCCATTTGTCGACGAAAGCCTCGCTCTCCAGTAGCTGGTCAATCAGCTTGTCGCGCTTGGCCGCGTCCGGATCGCCGGTGAACTCGCGAACCTGCTGCGCGGTAGGAATGCGCCCTGTCAGGTCGAGCATCGTCCGCCGGAGAAATTCGGCGTCTGTGGACCGCGGTGCCGGCGCCACCCGGTCACGCTGCATTTTGCCGAAGATGTGCTTGTCGACGAAGTTGCGGGCCGGGACCGCAGCGGGAGGCGTTACGGCTGGAAGTCCCTGGGCGAGTTGTTCGGTCACCGCCCCGGCATCAGGTTTTTTCGGAGTGAGCAGCGGCGCATGCACTTCGGAGAAGCGTTCCGGAGAGAGCGATTCCTCTTTGTTCGCGGACGTCTTGTCGGCTGCAAACAGAGTGCTGGCGGCGATCGCGAACACGGCGAACCAGTGCATGCACAAGTCTCCCTTGGGGGTGAATTTGCCACAAGTATGTAACATCTTCCAGTGCGAGTCAACGGGCGGCGGCCCATGGTGACCGTCCGGCCAGCGCGATCGCACCGTGTTCCCTCCCTAGACGTTATCCTGAAAGCATGCTTGATCGCCGCGAATTCCTCACAGCCTCTCTTGCCGCCGCCATCGCCCGGAAGGCGCCCGGCGCGGAACGCCGGGCAATAGGGGAATGGCGCAACAAACACGAGCAGATGGCCTACCGGCGGTTCGGACGCACCGGCTTCATGATTTCAGAGATGGTGATGGGCGGCAATACCATCGCACCCGACAATTGGGAACACGTCCTGCCCGCCATGGACATGGGTCTCAACTATCTCGACACCGCACCGGCGTACGGCAAGGGGAAAAGCGAACTCGGCTACGCGCATGTACTGAAAGCGCGCCGGAGGGATACGTTTTTCCTGAATACCAAGATCAGCCTTTGGGACGACAACCGCAGCCAGGTTTACGCCAAGATCTTCTCGAGCCTCCCCGAGTCCGAGCAGAAGAAGCTCCGCACCAAGGCCCTCGATGCCATCGAAAAACGCCGCGTTCTCGATCCCGATTACCTCGGCGGCTACTTCAAGAGCCAGGCCGGAGAGGTCCACGCCGCCGCGCTGGCGGACGCCGTTTCTGAAAAATACGGCGATCAAATCGACCGCGGCAAGAACTATCGCAAGCTGATCATAGACTCGTTTCACGAATCCCTGCGGCGGCTGGGCACGGATCATACCGACATCCTGATGTGCCCTCACGGCGCATCCACGCCCACCGAGATTCTCCGCCATCCGGAAATCTTTGAAGCGTTCGAAGAGTTGAAGCAACAGGGGAAAGTCCGTTACCTGGGCGTTTCCGCACACAGTGATCCGGCGGGTATTCTGGAAGCCGCCATGCAGGCGAAAGTCTATTCGGTGGCCATGCTCGCCTACAGCATCGTCAACCATCGCTTCATGGCGAAGCAACTCGAGAAAGCCCGCAAAGCGGACTTCGGCGTGATCGCGATGAAGGTGGCGCGCCCCGTCTACAATGGGCGCGGGGACGGTACGAAAGACGACCCGGCGCGGGTGAAGCTCATTCAGGACGCCGTGCCCGGTCCTATCAAGGTCCCACACAAAGCCTATTTGTGGGCACTGCGCAATCCCAATCTGAGCGGCGTGATCTCCGAACTCGTCAACCTGGAGTTGGTGAAGGACAATCTGCCCCTCGCCGCCGCGCAGAAGTCCGGCCACGCCTGAACCGCTCATGCTCAACCGCGAAGGTATTCCCTACGAAGAGCTCGCCGAGTCGGAGATCGCGCGCCAACAGTCAGAAGCTTCGCGCCTTGGCCTGTGGCTGCTGCTCATTTCGATCAGCATTTTTTTCATCGCGCTCTCGGTAGTGCTGGCGTTGCGCAGCCGTGTGATCGATGAGTGGACAGGCGTGCCGATTCCCTGGGGCGTCTGGCTGAGCACAGCGATTCTCGCCGCGTCCAGTTATGTGCTTCAGCGCAGCGATCGAGTCACCGGCATCCGCCTGGGGTGGGTGTTTCTGGCCGTGCAAGTCTTCGCGTGGTGGCAGATCATTTCCGAGACTGGACCCGGCAGCTGGTTCTTCTGGACCTTCAGCGGCCTGCACGCAATCCATGTCCTCGGCGGTCTCGCCGCATTCCGCTGGGCTCGCTTCGACCTGGCCCGCATCTACTGGCACTTTCTCACCGCGCTTTGGCTGTACGTGATGATCCTGTTCGTCGTCCTGCGCGCGCGGTAGCATGCTGACGCGCCGCCAATTCGTGCTGGCAGCCGCCCTGGCTCCGGATGCGTCCGCCGCCGCGCCGGAACTCTGGACACCCCGGGCGCCCGTGCCTGAATCCGGAGCTCTCGAAGATGTGGCCGATGTAAGTTTCCATATCATTAAGGCCCACGAGCCAGAGGCCGACGGTTACAGCTTTCTCCATGGTGTGGGGCTCTGCTGGCACAAGGGGATGCTCTACGCTTCCTTCGGGCATAACAAAGGCAAGGAGAACACCAGCGGCGAAGAGTCAAGGGGCCGGTTCAGCCGCGATGGCGGCCGGACGTGGAGCGGCGTTTTCACGATTGACGACGGCGCCGAGTCACCCGATCTGGCGGTTAGTCACGGCGTGTTTCTTTCCCACGCGGGCCGATTGTGGGCATTCATGGGCGCCTTTCACGGCGAACGGCAACGCGTCCACACCAGGGCCTATTTTCTCGACGAACGGCGGAATTCGTGGACATTCCGGGGCGTCGCGCTGGATGGAGGATTCTGGCCCATGCAACAGCCAATTCAACTGGCCGACGGAAACTGGATCATGGCTGGTCTGCACGTGGGCGACGACAACCCCGCGGCCGTCGCCATCAGCCACGGCGCCGATTTCACAAAGTGGCGTCAGGTGGTGATCCCGCAAGCGCCCGGACTGGGCAGAATGTGGGGCGAGTCGACGGTGATTGTCTACAGTGAAGAAAGTCGCGGCGATCGCGTTCTCAACATCGCGCGATACGGAGACCAGCCGATGGCGTTGGTGGCCGAGAGCCGCGACCATGGACGCACCTGGACGCCGTCAACGGTTTCGAACCTGCCGATGGTGACATCCAAACCCTACGCCGGGACGCTCAGCAATGGCTTCCATTACCTCATAGCCACCACCACCGCGGACTCTGCCCGGCGGCGGTCCCCATTGACGATCGCTCTGAGCCCTCCTGGCGAGCCACGATTCCGACGCATCCTGCGCATCCGGGATTCCGTGACTGCCGCGCCCCTCGTTGATTCCAACCCGGGGGCCGCTCTGTCTTACCCGTACGCCTTGGAGCACGAGGAGCATCTCTACGTCGGGTACTCGAACAACGGCGGGCGAGTGGGCCAGAACATCAACTCAGCGGAATTGGCCGTGATTCCAATCGCGGCTCTGCGCTGACAGCACTGTGCGGCTGTAGCGGGACTCCCGCCACGGAGATTCCTTCATCATCGTCAATCGATGTACCCTGAAATCGATGCGTTGTTGCGCCTACCTAAAGCTGGGCCTGATCCTTTGTGCCTCCGCCGTGGGAGCATCCGAGCGCACCACTGTTTTCTTCGATTTTCGCGGCGCCGTCTCAACTCCGGTTTATGAGGAGATGAAACGCGAACTGACGCGCCTGTTCGACGGCGGAAGCAGGCGCTTTGCCTGGAAGCGGCTGGAGGAGGCTTCGGAGCTTGGTCCTCTACCGGACCTCGCTGTCCTGCGCCTGACCGGTGACTGCCGCATGCCGCCTGCCTGGCCCGCGATGGACGAACGAGGCCCGCTCGCCTGGACGCACATCAGTGAGGGATCCATCCTGACCTTCGGGGGCGTCAACTGCGAGCGACTGCGAGCGGCGGTCGCCACCGCGCTTTGGGGCGGCGATCGCGGACGCGCCGATATCATGCTCGGCCGCGCTCTTGGCCGCGTCGCGGCCCACGAATTGGTCCATATGTTCGCCCGTACGAAGACTCATTCCGCGCAGGGGCTGGCCAGGACCGGTCTCACGGCGGCGGAGTTGGTTAGTGACAACGGGGGCTTTTCACCCGAAGATTTGCACCGCCTGGACGCCGATCAACAAAAATGATCGACGGTACAACGATTTTTGTATTGACGTCCGGGGTGCCGATCCTTTAGCATTGATCCTGAGAAACAGGGGCTTTCGCCTCGTTCCCGTTGACTTGACTGTTTCTTCCCTCTTGCGCTGATCTCATCTCCGTTGATCAGTCTCACTCTCCGTCTGAACCTTGCGCCGGCCTTGTACGCTTGAACCGGCATTTCACCTAACAACAGACTCGTGACGGGAGACCTGCATGTATTTACCGAACACTATTCGTGTGTCAGCGTTCGCTAGCATCCTCAGCCTGACCGCGCCCGCGCTCGTGGCACAGTCGTTTCAAGGCGGGGTACGCGGACGGATCCATGACCAAAGTGGAGCCGCGATCCCGACGGCCAAAGTCACTTTGACCGCCCAGGCCACCAACGTCAGCCGTTCGACGCTCTCCAATGACGCCGGAGAGTACTCCTTTCCAGCCGTAAACCCGGAGGCCTATTCCATCACCGTCGAAAGTCCCGGTTTCAAGTTCGCATCGCGCCAAGTAACGGTACAAACGCAGACGTTTCTTACAGTAGACGTTGCCATGGAGTTAGGCAATGTTACCGAGACCGTCAATGTGACCGAAGAAGTTCCGCTGATGGAAACTGCGAACGCTTCCACGGGTCAAGTAGTAGATCGCCAGAAGCTCGTCGACCTACCTAACCTCGGACGCAATCCGTTCATGATGTCGAAGATCGCACAGAACGTGGTCCCCGCTGGCAATCCGATTTACAACCGAATGCAAGATCAGTCTGGCTCATCGCAGATCTCCATCGCCGGCGGGCCTGTTCGCGGCAATAACTATTTGCTCGACGGAATCCCGATCACAGACTCCGTCAATAGGGCCGTGATCATACCGACCATTGAGTCAGTACAGGAAGTGAAGATTCAAGCCAATACGTACGACGCCGAAATGGGCCGTACAGGCGGAGGTGTCTTCAATACCTATCTAAAATCCGGCACGAACCATTTGCACGGCAGCGGCTTCGGCTACATACGCGAGACTACCTGGGCCGCTAATAGCTTCTTCAATAATCGCGGCGACCTTCCGAGGGCGGAACAGCCGTTCAGGAACTACGGCGGCTCACTGGGCGGACCGATCATCCTGCCGAGACTCTACGACGGCCGCAACCAGACTTTCTTTTGGATCGGGGCGGAAGCGTATCGCCAGACGTCCGCGCTGGGTTCCGAGTACTCGGTCCCGACCCTGGCGGAGCGTGCCGGAGACTTCTCATCGAGCGCGTCCCGCGCCGGCGGCGCCCAGATCATCTACGATCCGCTCACCACGCTGACCACTGGCGGGCAGTTCTCCCGAACTCCATTCCCTGGCAACAGAATTCCCACCAGCCGTATCGATACCGTTGGCCGGAACATAGCGGCCACTTATCCAACGCCAAGTCGCGCCGCGGACTTCCTGGGAGCGAATAACTACAGTGCTTCGGCCAGTCTCTATGACCGTGCCGACCAAGCTTCCTTCAAGGCTGATCACGAGCTCGCACCCTGGTGGCGAGCCAGCGTCTCCTACCTCCACTACGGGAGTCGCGAGCCCGGCGAGAACTGGTTTGGCGGCACAACGGGTCCCTCTTCCTGGCTGCTCGCACGGAAAGTGGATGCCACTCAGGTCAACAATGTCCTGACTCTGAACCCGACCACCGTGGTCAATATCCGCTACGGCTTCAACCGCTTCCCGAACGCTTCCACGCAACGATCGATGGGGTACGATCTCGCCGCACTCGGCTTCGCTCCTGCATTCACGAGCGCGGTACAAAGCCCGACGTTCCCGAACGTCACCATGGAGACGTTCGCCAGCCTCGGCACAAACAGCAATTCATTCACAGTCTATCACTCGAAGAATCTTCTCGGGAGTGTCTCGAAGTTTATCGGCCGGCACAACCTGAAGGCCGGCGCGGACTTCCGCCGCATCAATATCGACGGCGTCAACTACGGCAACAACTCCGGTGCATTCACATTTCGCGATGTCTTCACCCGGGCAACGCCCGTGAGCGCAACGGCAGGAACCGGAAGTGACTTGGCCACCATGCTACTCGGCTATCCCGTGGCCGGAGACGGTATCGTGGCGTCGAACCTATTCCAACACATCGATTACTATGCGGCCTACTTTCATGATGATTTCCGGCTCAGCTCACGCCTCACGCTCAACCTGGGCCTACGCTACGAGTATGAGACCGGCCTGCAGGGCAATGAAAACGCCCTTGTGACGGGCTTTGACAGGACCGCCGTAAATCCGCTGCCGACGGTGGGAGGCGCGCCTCAACCAAACGGGGCCTTGATGTACGCAGGCTTGAACGGTGCGCCCACTCAGACGGGAAACAATAATCGCAACAAATTGTCGCCCCGCGTCGGCGCCGCCTATTCGCTCGATTCTAAAACCACGATACGCGGCGGGTACGGCTTGTTCTGGGCCCCGATTCCGTACGGTCTCCAATCGACGCTCGGCTACGCGCAAACCACTCCCGTACTGGCTTCCGTGGACGGCAACGCAACCCCGGCCTCCAGCCTGAGTAATCCATTCCCGAACGGCCTGCTCCCGATCGTCGGCAACAGCCTTGGACAATTGGCCGGAATCGGACAGACGGTGAGTTTCATCGATCAGTTCCACCGTTCTCCCCGAGTGCATCAGTACTCGTTCGACATCCAACGGGAAGTTAAGGGATTGACGCTACTTGCCGGTTATGTCGGCACCACGAGCCGCAACATGGTGCTTGGCACCGGAACGATCAACATCAATCAGCTAGACCCGTCAAACTTCAGTATTGGCCGGCCGCTGCTCGACAGGGTTCCGAACCTCTACTATAGTGCAGGCGGACCTGGCCTTATCGGAGCCACCTCAATCACGCGGGCTCAATCACTCATGCCGTTTCCGCAGTTCGATCGCGTGAATCTGACGTTCTCCGATCAGAACAAAGGCCGCTACGATTCGCTTGTGCTCAAGGCACAGAAGCGCATGGCCCACGGAATCAGCTTTGTTACCACGTGGACATGGTCCAAGAACATGGACGCCAGTTTCGGGGGGCCCGGCAACAACTTGAACACCGCCGGCGCTCTGCAGAACTCCTATGACCCGTTCGGCGAATACGGCTTGGCGGTTGTCGACGCCACCCACCGCTGGGCGAGTGCTTTCACCTACGAATTACCATTCGGCAGGGGCCGGGCTCTTCTGAGCAGCAGCCGTCTATTGGACGCCGTTGTCGGTGGATGGTCAGTGAACGCGGTCTCGATCTACCAGAGCGGCTTCCCACTGGCCATTACGCAACAGTCGAATAATAACAGCGCGCTCGGCGCGGGCCAGCGACCCAATGCCACCGGCGTCTCACCGTCGGTCACCGGAAGCTTTGCGCAGAGGCTGGATGGGTGGATCAATCCGGCGGCGTTCTCCCAGGCGCCAGCTTTCGCTTTCGGCAATCTCAGCCGCTCCACCTCCCTGCGCGGCCCTGGACAGGCGTCCTGGGACATGTCGGTCTTCAAGACGTTCACATTGATGGAAGGCGTAAAGGCGCAGTTCCGTGCCGAGGCGCTCAACGCTTTCAATACTCCGCAGTTCCGCTCGCCAAACACTACGTTTGGCAATGCGAACTTCGGCCGGGTTACGAGTCAGGCCAACTTTCCGCGCCTGATTCAACTCGGAGTTCGATTCTTTCTCTAATCTCTCAAAGGCCCATCCTCACAGTTACGTAAAGATATCTCAGGCAAGGAGTTATTGCTAATGACAGTCCTAAATCGACAGCAGAAGACGGACATACTCGCTCGCGGTTTCACGCGGCGTTCCTTCGGGCGGATCGGCGCACTGCTCGGCGCCGGAGCCGCATTGCCGTTCTACAATGAACCGGCGCTGGCGCAGTTGTCGCGATTGCGCTCACCATTGCCCCCCGGGGCGGTAAAGATCAATGCGAACGAGAATCCGCTTGGACCTTGTCCGGAGGCTCTCGATGCCATGCGAAAGGCGCTCGTCGACGGTGGCCGGTATCAGTACGAAGAGACCTTCAGCTACGCGCAAACGCTGGCGGAGCAAGAGGGCGTGCCGGCAAACTATGTACTCCCGTTCGCCGGGTCGAGCGATCCGTTGCATCGCGTTGTGCTGGCGTACGCTTCCCCCGAAAAGGCCTTTGTGACCGCGGATCCGGGATACGAAGCTGGCGAGCGGGCGGCGCGCTACATTGGCGCGAAGGTAGCCAAGGTTCCGTTGACAAAAGAGTACGGCCACGACGTCAAGGGAATGCTCTCGGCGCACGCGTCGCCGGGCGTGTTCTATATTTGCAATCCCAACAACCCGACAGGCACCACTACGCCGCGCGCCGATATCGAGTATCTTCTGGCGAACAAGCCAGCCGGCTCGATCCTGCTTCTCGACGAAGCGTATATTCATTTCACCGACGAGCCTTTCGGCACTGACCTTGTGGCCAAGGATAAGGACGTCATCGTGCTTCGGACGTTCTCCAAGCTGTACGGCATGGCGGGTCTCCGTGCAGGCGCGGCCATAGGACGGCCCGATCTACTCGCGAAAATCATGAACTACGGCGCCGGAGCGATGCCGGCCACCGGCATGGCTGGCGCCAAAGCCAGTTTGCTATCGAAGCCTCTGGTTGCCGAGCGCAAGAAGATCGTGAGAGACATCCGCAACGATCAGTTCGCTTTTCTCGACAAGCAGAGAATTCCGTTCGTACCGTCGGTGAGTAATAAGTTCATGATGGACGTCAGACAGCCGGCGCAGGAATTCGTCGCCAAGATGCAGGCAGAGAAGATCTTCGTCGGCCGGAGTTGGCCGGCATGGCCCACGCATGTACGCGTGACCGTGGGAACCATGGACGAGATGAAGAAGTTCCAGGCGGCCGTTCGCAAGGTGCTTGCCTGATCGCCTTTAGGTGACAGTTTGTGAATCTTTTCGGCCAACGTTACGATTGGGCCCGGCTGAGCGGCGATTGCTTTGGAGGGACGATCGCCGCTCTCATAGCTCTTCCGTATGGATTGGCGATGGCCGCGCTGATGGGGCTGCCGCCTGTAATGGGCGTATTCAGTTCTATCCTCACGGCGCCTCTAACCGGGATGTTGGGGCGCAACCCCGTGTTGGTGGGTGGACCATCGTCGGTAACCGTTCCGTTCTTGGCCGCGGCGGTGGCTCAACAAGGGCAAGCCGGCGCGGCCAAAGTTACCGTCATTGCAGGCATCGCACTGATGGCTTTTTGTGTAATTGGAATGGGCCGCTGGATCATGAAGGTTCCGCTGCCCGTAATATCGGGATTCTCCTGCGGCATCGGTGGCATGATGATGATCTCGCAGTTGAAGACGATTCTGGGGCTGGCGCCGCCGGCCGGAGGGTGGTCTGAAAGCATGGCGGGCCAGTTCGCCCAAGCTGTGATGAGTCTGGGACAGACTCGCTTTGAACCGCTCGTGATCGCCGTACTGGTTGTTGTGGTTGCCACTTTGGTAAACCGCCGCTCGGCCCGCATGCCTGCGCCCCTGCTGGGTGTCGGCGTAGCCTGCGCAGTTTCCTCCGCGATGGGCTGGACCGGCGCCGAGGTCGGGGCCCTTCCTCTCGGGCTACCCAAACTGGTGGGCATCTCCTGGGTTCCGGCCGACGTCTGGCAGACACTACCGTCGGCACTCGGGTTAGCATTCGTCACGGCGGCGAATCTGCTCATCACCAGCCGCCTCGTCTATCACTTCCTAGGAGATCACCGGCGCCAGCGCCGGGCCGATCACGATCGCGAGTTGGGCGCCTATGGGATCGCGAACGTGGTGGCCGGCGTCTTTGGAGCCCCGCTCAGCGTGGGCATTCCGGCGAGAAGTCTCGCCAACGTTCGCTGCGGTGGCACCACCCCGGTATCGAATCTGATTCACGGAGCGCTACTGGCGCTGCTCCTTTGGGTGGGACGCGGCTGGATCGAACATGTGCCCCTTGCCGCGCTCGCCGGCGTAACCGCCTGGATCGGCGCGTACCTCCTCGATTGGAGCACGTGGCGTCGATTACCGAAAATGCGCACCGCGGACGCCATCGCCTTCCTGGCTACCGCGATTGGCGTGCAGTTCGTAAACCCGGTGAGCGCTGTTGCTTTCGGCGTACTACCCTATGTATGGCCTCGCCTTCGCGACGCGGCAATGGCGTCACGCGGTTTTCAGCCTGCTGCCTCCGCCAAATCGGCCGGCTGAAACTTACTGTGGGTCACCGAGATCATAGGCATCCGTAACGGTAAGTGTCACTAAAAAAGCCCCAAGGTTATTCTGCCAGTGGCGATTGTCGTTCACTGCCAGCCGAAGTCGGCCGCTGAGCCCGCTCTTGGACTGTTTCGCACCCAGAAAGAACACTTCGCCCGCCGCTCCAGCGCGACCCACTAGTGCGCCAAACGGATGCCCGTCGAACAAATGGGACTTATAGGCCGGCGAACCAGGCTTAGTGAGCCCATTCGGATCGGATGCCCAGCTATCGGTCTGCCACGACAGCCTCACAAATCCCCGCGCTGTGGAGTCGAGTTTCGAGGACGGCGCGAGCACGACTCCGGAGTCCAAATACTCGATTTGCGTGGAGTGCTTCAACGAATGGACCTGAAACGTGCGCCGCGTGCGGTTCTGGCGGACAGCAAGGGATCGGATCTTCGCCCAGGGCAATGACATCGCTTCGCCGGACGCCGTCCGGACATCCACCGAGCCAGCCGGAAGTTGGGCCCGCAAGGCGTCCGGTCCGGGAACTCGGATCAGCGCCAACGTCCGGTCAAAGCCGTCCGCGTAGCCAGGAATCAGGCGCTCAAACAGCCGGTAGAGCGGGCGCGGTTCATGCTGGTCTGTGTCCTTCAACGTTTCGAGCAGCGGAGTGAGGACGGGCAAGCCGATCGCCGTCAGTTCTTCGACTGCCTGGTCCCGTGCCTTGCGGTCCGTGGACTGTATGGCAGCCAATCCGGCCGTGATCCGCCCGGCTTCGAATTCCGACGCCGGCGCCGCCGAATGTACCGACAGCACCTTCTCGATGGGCAATGTCGCGGGTGCGCCTGCGCCTGAGAGCTTCAGGGTACGGAGGTTGGTTTGGCCTTCCACGCTTTCGCCATCCACGGTGCGAATCAGCACCCAATTGGCGGCCGCCAAGTTTCCGGCCAGTAGCAGTGCAGCGAGCGGAATACGTAGTTGCATTGGGTAGATCTTAGCGCGGCACTGGCAATGCCAGCCGGTTTCTAAATGCTCCTTTCAAACATTGCGTCCCATTTTCCGGCGCACGGCCTACGCTGACCTTTTCGGCGTGGCTCGCGCCGGGTACTTCACCGCCATCGACCTGGACAGGCCCATCCCGTACAGCAACTGGCCGCTGGGTAGTTCGGCTTCGCTGGCCGCGGCCCGCTTCGCCGACACTGCCGGCGCCGGCACAGGACGCACTAGTGCCGATCGTCTAGCCGCCAGTCTATCATTTGCGCCGGGACCAGCCAGCAAGGTAAGCTGACTCACCATATGAGAACCGTTTTGTCTCTGCTTACCTGTTCGTTCCTGGTGGCGGCCGCTAGCAACCCGGCCGCGGAAAAGGCCGTGATGGCCGCACACGACGCGTTCAACGCGGCAGCCAAGGCCGGCGACGCCGCTTCGCTCGAGAAGATCCTGGGCGACGACTTGGTTTATGGCCACTCGAGCGCCAAGATCGAGAACAAGCGCCAGTGCATCGATGCGCTGGTCAAGGGCCACCCGGACTTCCGCCTGGAGCCCGGCGCCACGGTGTCGGTTTACGGCAACACGGCCGTGTTGCATGGTTTGATGAAGGCACACGTGAACCAGAATGGAAAAGCGAACGTGGTGCCGCTCGACCTGCTGCAGGTTTGGGTGAAGACGGGCAGCCGTTGGATCATGGTGGCGCGGCATACCACGCGCACGGCCCAGTAGAAGCGGCCGGTCCGGCAACCGGCTTACGAAGCGCAAAGGCCGCTCCGGCGCGGCTCCAAACATGACAGAAACCTGCCATCGCAGAGCGCCGGAGCGAGTCCGTCTCGCGCGAGTTTCTCAGAAATTAGGGACGCGGACCCCTGGGCTCGCGAGCGGAATGACGCGGCGATGGTCCGCGTACTTTTCGACGTCTTTCGCAATCTCCGCCGCTTTGCCGATGAGGCAGAACTGCAGGCGTTCGGGGACGAAGTATCTGCGGATGGCGACGTTGGCCTGCTCGAGCGTAACGGCGTCGATGCGGGAAAACATGTCGTCGATTTCGCCGCGCGACAGGCCGAACAGATCCAGTTCTCCTATCAGTTCGGCCACCTGACCGGTGGTTTCGAGCGCCCGCGGAGGGAACGTCCCTTTCACGTAGGCCTTGGCGGACTGGAGTTGCGCGGCCGTGATGCCATTGTCGTGGAAGCGCCCCAGGACTTCGACGGCGAGATCGATCGCGGGCACGGTCGATTCGGTCTTGGTGAAGGAAGCGATGGCGATGGCGCCGGGCAGACGGTCCGTCTGGACGCGGGAGCCGGCTCCGTAGGTGAGGCCGGAGTTGACGCGTAGTTCGTCGTTGAGGAGCGAGGTGAACCGGCCGCCGAACAGCGTGTTGACCAAGTCGAGGACAGTGCGGTCACGGTGTTTACGGTCAATGCCGGGAAGCGCGATGGTGAAATAAGTCTGGGTGGCGTCGGGCTTGTCGACGAGCAGGAGCCGCGGTTGGGTGTGGGACACGGTGCTAGCCGAAGTCCAATCGAACCGTGAGCCGGAGGGGATGGAGGCGAAGGCCTTCTCGATTCGCAGGGCGAATGCGGAGGGATCAAAGTCACCCACTGCGACGATGTGGACGTTGCGCGCCACATAGAGACGGCGGTGGGTTCCGACGATGGAGTCGCGGGTGATGGCTTTGAGCGAGAGTTCATCGCCGGAAGCGGGATGCCCGTACGGATGGGCGGCGCCGAAGTAGAAAGGCCGGAAGTACAGTTGGGCGGCTGTGCGCGGCTCATCCTTGGCGGCCAGCGCGGCGCCGATTTGCTGTTCGATGGTCTTTGCGACCTCGGCGGCGTC
>JAWKHI010000052.1:0-47120 GCA_041394885.1 Bryobacteraceae bacterium
GGGGCGGAGTCCGGCTAGGAATATGCGAGTGAGCGAGTGAGTGAGACGGGATGCTTCGACTTCATACCGAGGGGGCCATTGGCGCTGGAACCCGAGGAGGCCTTCCCATGGCGCAGCTTCTGGCTCGGGGCATTTCCACGGCTCGGAACGTTGCCACGGCGGGGAGCGGGTCCGCGCCGTGGAGTGAGGGATGGGGCCGGGGCGAGATCGCCGGATGACTCAATCACCGCGCCTTGCTGGGGCGTGAGGCGGACGCCAATTTCTTTCTCGATGCGGCGGATCTCAGACCGTTCGGCGCGGGTGCTGAAGGTGGAGGCGACGCCGCGCGACCCGGCGCGTCCGGTGCGGCCGACACGATGTATGAAGTCTTCCGGCGCCTGCGGGAGGTCATAGTTCACCACGTGGGCGATTCCATCCACGTGGATGCCGCGCGCGGCGACATCGGTGGCCACCAGGACCCGGTACTCGCCGCCTTTGAATCCGGCGAGGGCTTGGTTGCGCTGGTTCTGTGTGCGATCGCCGTGGATGCGAGCGGCCTTGACTCCGGCGCGGGCCAACCGGGTAGCCAGGCGATCGGTGCCATGCTTGGTGCGGGCGAATACGAGGAAGCTGCCGCTGTGGTCGGCGAGCAGTTTGGTAAGGAGAGTGAGTTTGTGGTCCTGCTCCACTTCGTAGACGTGGAGGTCCACGAGTTCGACGGGCCGGGTGATGGCGCCGATGGAGACGCGGACGGCGTCACGGGTGTAGGAGTTGACCAGATGGGCCACTTCCTTGCCGATGGTGGCCGAGAAAAGGAGCGTTTGCCGCGATTCGGGGATCTCTTTCACGACGGCCTTGATCGACGGGAGGAAACCCATGTCGAGCATACGGTCGGCTTCGTCGAGCACGAGGGTGGAGGTGTGGCCGAGCCGGACCAGTTTACGGTCAAGAAAGTCACAGAGGCGGCCCGGAGTGGCGATGACGACCTGGGCTCCGGCCTGGATGGCGTGAAGCTGCTTGCCCTCGTTCATACCGCCGACCACGAGCGCGGCGCGGATGCCGGTGCCGGGGGCGAGCTTGGTGAAAGCTTCATGAATCTGCATGGCCAGTTCGCGCGTGGGGCTGAGGATGACGGCCTGGATGTTCCGGTTGCGCACGCCATGCGGCCCTTGCGGCTTGGCGGCCGCGCCGGTGGAAAGCGACTCCAGAAGGGGCAGCAGAAAGGCAAGCGTCTTGCCCGTTCCGGTTTGCGCGGTGGCCACCACGTCGCGCCCTTCCATGGCCGGAGGGATCGATTTGGCTTGTACGGGCGTCGGTTCGACGAACCCGTGCTTTTTCAGGTTGGCCGCCATGACGGCGGTCAGGTTCAGTTCAGAGAAATTGTTCATTGAGTAAGACAGTAGGTAAGGGAGGCGGGAAGAATAAGAAAAGTGTTCAGGAAAGAAAAGACTGCGCCACCTGAACCTAAGTATAGCAGGTGGGAACGAAAAAAACGGGGCAGCCTGGAATGGCGGCCCCGTATGGAAGGGAAAGTGCGCTAGCGGATGTCGGTATCGACGAGGAAGTTGGTCCACTCCTCGGTCCAATCGTCATCACCGATGCCGCCGATGTAGTTGGCGTTCTGATCGAAGAAGCCGTCGTCGGGGGCCGAAATCCAGCCGGCGCGGAAGAGCGGCGAACCGAACCGCCCGCGCCAATCAGGATCGCTGTATTCGAACGGCCGCGCCATGAGGGGATTGGCGATGAGCGTCTTGCTGGCCGCGTCACCCGCCACCGGACGTCCACTCGAGTGGAACTGGCCGTTGACATCATTGGCGGCCGGGGGGCTCGCGATCCGTCCATTGTTCCAGACAAGCAATCCGTTGAACTTCAGGTTGCCGGCGGTGTATTGCGCGACAGTAGCGTCGTCATTGATGCGCAGGGCCTGGTTGCCGAAATTGGTGACGGCGACGTTGTTGATGGAGGCACGGGCGCCGCGGCGCAGATAGATACCCGTGGAACTGCCGGCTTCGTCGAAGCCGTCTTCGCCGCTGCCGACGAAGGTGAGGTTATACAGCGTGGGATTGGAGAAGGGTTCCGCGGCGTTGTTGAACTCGCTGTTGTCGCCTTCGATGCCGCGATTGCCGCGGGCGTCGGGGCTCTGGTAGAAGATGCCGTGCTGCACCTTTCCGGTCCAGCCGAGTTGGAAGTCGAGATAGTCATCGGCGCCGAGACCGCCGACGAGGTACTTGGCGTTGTTGGTGCCGCCGAACCATTCGAACGAATCGTCGAGGCCGAAGTGGGCCTGGAGGTGGTGGGTGGTGGTTCCGGTGCCGCAGCTCCCGAAGGTGAACGAATTGAGCTCATTGTTGGGCGACAGGATCGAGCCGGCGTATTCGACGCGGACATAGGTGAGAGTGCCGCAGTTGTGGGCGGAATCGGTGCCGCCGAAAATGGTGTCGGCGGTGGCGGGCAGACCTTCGATATTGAACTCGCCGGACTGGTTGTTGTCGCGGGCGCCGGCGGCGGTGTTGACGGGAGCGCGGCCGAGCAGTACGAGCCCGCCCCAGTCTCCACGCTGGCGTTGACCGAACGCCTGGGAACTGGTCATGACGATGGGACGGGAGCGAGTACCGGCGGCTTCGATGCGTCCGGTGCGGGTGACGATGAGCGCCGAAGGCGGCTGCGAGCCGGGCTGGCCGATCACGAACGTGCCGGGCTGAATGGTGAGCACGGCGTTGTTGCGGACGAAAACGATTCCGCTGAGACGGTAGGCCTTCGTGTTGACGAGCGTGCGGCTGGATTCGATATTGCCGCTGATGTTTTCGAAGCCGTCGACGACGCCGATCTTCATGTATTTGGCTTTGAGGACGCGCGTCCCGGTGTAGTCCCGCAGTTCCCAAACGATGGTATGCATGCCGAGTTCGTTGGGGACAGTGAGCGGGGAGGAGACGAGGACGCCGCCCGTGCCGACGAGGGTGGCTTTTTCGGCGGCCTGCACCTGGGTGGGCTGGAAGCCCTGGGCCAGCGTGTTGCCGAAGATGTCGGTGACCTCTTCGGTGCCGGCAGGCAGGTAGAACTTACGTCCGTTTTGATTGTTCTGCCGGTAGGCGAACACCGTGTAGGGATAAAGATCGTTATTCGGCTTAATGGTGGCCTTGACGGTCAGCGGATCACCCGGCATGTAGACGTACTTATCCGTCCAGATCCAGCCGGATACCGCGACTTCCGGGGCCGCGACGTTGGCCGCATATCGCTCCGCCGAGCTCTGGCTGACGGCTTTGAACGCTCCGGCGCCGAACAACGGCGCGGCTGCGCAGACCGCGAACACACTTATGGCTATCTGTTTCTTCATAGCTTTCCTTTCTCCGTTCTTGTTGCTGCGAATTTAGAAGATTTGGTAACTCACGCCCACCGAGAAGGTGCGTCCCAGTTGGTAGTTCCGGACCAGGAAATCACCCTGAGTCCAGCGGTACTTGTTGTCACCAAGGTTCTCGGCATTGAAGCGCAAGCTCCACTTACCGGTCTCGGTGAGCGACAGTTGGTACACGAGATCCAGAAACGTATTCCGCTCCTGATAGATATCCGGAAGACCGAAGGTTCCGACCTCGGTGATCCGGCGCGAAACCGAGTTCGCGTAAAACCTGGCGTTAGACCGCCACTTCGGCCGGTTCCATTCGGCGATCGCGTTATAGACGAAGCGCGACTGGCCCATCATGGGACGGCTCAGGGAGGTAAGAGCGGCCGCATCTTGGGCACGAATCCTCACCTGGGAGTCGACCAAGGTGAAGTTGCCCTGGACCGAGAAGTCGGCCAGTTGCCGGCTGAGGAACGAGAGCGACTTCCGAGCCTCGAGCTCGAAACCGGTATTGCGGGCGCCGGCAGCGTTAATGTAGCTTTGCCGGAGATCGTTGGCGAACAGGATATTGACTTCGATGGGGTCCGAGAAGTCCTTGTAGAACCAGCTTGCGGCCAGGATCTGATTGCCGCCGAGAAACCATTCCCAGCGGGCGTCCACATTGTGGACGGTGGCGCGGAGGAGGTTGGGGTTGCCCTGGGAGACGAATCCGCCGAGGACGTTATTGAAGTCAAACGGCGACAACTCGCGGAAGTCCGGGCGGGAGACCGTGTGGCTGTAGCTGAGGCGCAGGTTCTGCTTATTGGTTAATGCGTAGATGAGATTGACGCCCGGCGCCGGATCCCGGTTAGCGAGATTGGCCACCTGGGGCTGTCCCTGCGGGACCAGCGGATCCAGCGTGGTTACGCGGATGTCGGCGTCTTCCACGCGTACGCCGCCAACGAGGCGCCAGCGGGAGCCAAAGGCCAGATCCACCAATCCGTAGCCGGCGTAGATGTCCATGGAGGCGTCATAACGGTCCGTGGCGCGGGTGAACTCGACGAGTTGAAAGCCGTCGGGGCGGATGTTGGAGGGGCCGAACAGCTGGTTGCTCGGGAGGCTGGTATCGATGGTGGAAAGGCGCTGCGGAATGAAGCGGAAGCGGCGCGCTTGAAAGTCGCGATCGCGGAAGGTGCCGCGGAATCCAAACTTCCAAATGCCGGAGACCTTGCCGCGGAAGAAGGGGCGTGAGAACTCGGCCTGCGGCTCGTAGATCTTGTCGGTCAAGTCATTGTAGAAGCGCAAACCGGAGGATCCGAGAGCGGCGAACTGGAATTTGTCGTTGCCACCCAATCCACGGAAGACTTCGCGCAGGTCCGGCTCATTGCGGGTGGAGCGCGAATACGTCATCTGCCATTTGAAGAGGCTATTACCGAGACTAGCCAAGGCGTGCTCGCCCTCGAGGCTGGTGGAGAGGAGGCCGCGTTCGATGAAGCGGAGCCGCTGGGAGAATAGAGTGCTATCGGTGCCGCCGTCGCGTCCGGTGAACTCGCGCGCTTCCTTGTCGGTGTCGCGGGTGATGGTGTTGCGGAGCACGAGTTTGTTGGCGGCGTTCAGCCGCATCGCGGCATTGAAGACGGCGCCGAGGCGGGCGGTCTCGGTGTAGGAACGGAAGTCCGTGTAGTCAGAGAAGACCAGCGGCCGCGTTCCTTGCTGGCGCAGGTACTTCTGAGTTTCGCTCTGGAACTGCGGCTTATTGGAGAACGAGACCGCGCCGACGAGGCCGAACCGCCCGAAGGTGCCGCCGCCCACTACCGAGTAGCTTTGGGCTGGCCGCATCGAGTCACGGAATTCCGGTTCCCAATTGTTGGGTAAAGCCTGGCCGAACTGTTGAAACTGCTGCGGAGTGAACGCACCCTGGAACAGGCGCTTGTCAGTGGGGATGGAAGAAGGCAGAGAGCGTGTACCGTCGTCGAAGCCGAAGAAGTCCCGCCCGCCGCCGGGGTAAGAGGCAAAGCGGTCAAACGTGGTGCGGGAGTTGAAGCCGATGTTGGTGCTGACGCTGAGCATCTTGGCGGTGGGGAACTCGACGGTCTGCATCTGGACGAGGCCGCCGGAGAACTCCGCCGGGAGATCGGGCGTGTAGGTCTTCAGCACTTTGATGCTGTCGATGAGGCCGGCGGGAAACAAGTCCAGCGGGACAACGCGCTTTTCGGGTTCGGTGGTTGGGATCATGGCGGCATTGAGCATGGTGGCGCTGTATCGCTCCCCGAGACCGCGCACGTAGACATAGCCGCTTTCGACGATGCTGACTCCGGTTACCTTTTCGAGCGCACCCGCCGCGCTCGAAGCGGTGGTGTTGCGGATCTCCTCCTTGCTCATTCCGTCGCTCACCACGGCCGAGAGCCTACGCTCGGTGAGCATTGCCTCGGCGGACGCCACGGCGGGCGTGATTCGTTCGACAACATCCACGGTGGTGACCGATCCCTTGGCGGCCATGACGGTGCTGCCATCGACGGACTGCCCGGCCGCGACCTCAAAATCAGTGGTTTCCGAATCCAGGTAGTTGGGCGCCTGGTAGTTGATCGTATATTTGCCGGGCGCCAACTTGATGGTGAAGCGTCCGTCGGTATCGGTAACCTGCTGATCAGAGAACTGGCCGTTCACTCCAATCTTCACGCCCGGAATCGGCCTCGACGTCTGCGCGTCGAAAACCGTTCCGGATACGGTGCCTTGTTCCTGGGCCAGTAGCCCCGCCGCTACCAGTGTTAACGTTGCGATGCGAACCCAATTACTGTGCGACAAACAGTGCCACCTCGTTGGAGTCCACTCCATCCATATAAACCTGCACGGCGGTCCGGCCGGCGATGTGCGGCTGATTCGGCACGACGGCGTTCACCTGCCAGAGGCCGGCGAAGCCGGGGGCCATGCCGCTGAAGTTGACAGTGGCTGCCACGCCGCCGATCATCACTTTGGGCGTGGAGCGGGTCCGGAGCAGGGGCGTGGAGCCGGCGGCGGCGCCATCGGCGAGTTGACCGTCGAGGGGTCCGGGTCCGGTGCCGTAGATCACGATGACGGAGCCGCGAGCGGCTGGGGCGCTGGAACCGTTGATGGCGCCGTCCTGGTTGAGTATCGCGCCCTGGGCGGGGGTAGCGCGGTCCAGCACGAAAATGCCCGGCGAGGCATGCATCACGAGAACATTGCCATCCACGTTGGTGGAGCCATTGGTGACGCGGACCGGATAGCGCCCCGGGGCGACGCTACCGGGGATCTGAAAATTCACCTGAGTGGCGGAAACCGCGACAAGTGGGGCGGCGACATCGCCGATCCGGACAGAAACGCCGGCCAAGGTAGTGGGCAAGGGGAAATTCTGGAAGCTGGTGGTGGCGACGGCGCCGAAACTGCCGAACGCGGAAGCGAGAGAGCCCGGCGACAGCGGCTGCTCACCACGAAAACTCGCGCCATTCACGATCGTCAACTGGGCGCTGAGTACGCCCCCGGCGGCGAGCGTGAGCAGGCCGCAGAGCACAAAATTACGCATGGATGTCGGAACTCCTAATCGAATTGCAAACCTTCCTGCAAATAGTACTCATGCGTTCGTTACAGATCGATGATTAAAAAGTTATGAGCACATGAAAAACGTGTGAAATCAACGTAACGCAGAGTACCGGGGGTAACGCTGGACCCACCAGAATGGCCGCAAACGACTGGAAACAGCCCCCGTGTCGAAAACGAAACATTTCGTTCATCGTTATGTAATGAAAGCTCTGCTACGCTCATGCGGACGTGAAGAAGATAGTAGTCATTGAGGACGATCCGGACGTACTCACACTGGTCAAATACAATCTGGAACGCGAAGGATTCAACGTGGCTACGCTCTCGTCGGGAGCAGGGGCGATCCCATTCTGCCGGCGGGAAGCGCCGGACTTGATCGTGCTCGACATCATGCTGCCGGACTCCGACGGGATCGATATATGCCGCAAGATCCGCACGACGAGCGAACTGGCCGAAACGCCAGTGATCTTTCTGACGGCGCGAGCGTCGGAAACAGACCGCATCGTGGGGCTGGAAGTGGGCGCGAACGACTATGTCGTGAAGCCGTTCTTTGTCCGCGAACTGGTGGCGCGTGTGCGGGCGCAGCTACGGAGCCTGAAACCAACGTCGCGTCTGCTTCGGGCTGGGGGACTGGAACTGGATCCGGAATCGTGCCGCGTGCGCGTGAAGGGCGTCACGCTCGATTTGACGGCCACCGAGTTCAAGCTACTGGAGCACCTGATGACGCGTCCGGGCGTGGTGTTTTCCCGCCAGCAATTGCTGGACTCGGTATGGGGCCATCAGCGAGCGGTCACCGAACGCGCCGTGGACGTGTACATTCTGCGGCTGCGGCAAAAGATCGAACAGGCGGGCGAGAGCTGTATCCGGTCCGTCCGCGGGTTCGGCTATTCGTTCGATCCGCAGGGGCCGGCAGGTGGGCCGGCGGAAGGATCTCCCTCCGCCGGGACGTAGCGCAGGTTGCGGAGAGGACGTATCAGAAGCTGAGCCGGGCGTTGAGCTGAATCAGGCGGGCGCCGGCGGTGTTCTGGAGTTCCCCGAAGAAGCGGTTGTTGATGCTGGTCACTAAACCGGTGAGGTTGGTGTGATTCAGAAAGTTGAATCCGTCGACGCCGGTGCGCAGGCGGGCCCGTTCACCGAACGCGAATTCCTTGCTGATAGAAACGTTGAGGTTGACGGCGCCGGGCTCACGAATGGCGTTGTTGCCGACATTGCCGGGCCGCACCGAAACACGGGATGTAGGGCTGATAGGCACCAGCGCAAAGGCGTCCCGGTTGAGGTACTTCAGAGTCTTGGTGTAGTCGTCGAACTTGACCTGTCCGCCGATGTAGTCCGGGCGCGCGACGTTGCGCTGCGTGCCCGATTGCGACAACTGGACGGGAGTGCCGGTTCTGGCGAGCAACACACCGGTGACCTGCCATCCGCCGAGGATGGCCTTGCCCGCGCCGCTGTTGTTGAAGCCGAGCGAAGGGAGCGAGTAGGTCCATTCGCCGGTCATGTAATGGGTGATGTCGCCGGTGTTGGGGCCGCGATCGGCGCGAGGGTTGAAAAAGTCCTGCGTGCGGGCATCGGCCTCGCCCTGGTAGTAGGCGCCGATGTCGCCGCCGGCGGTGGATAAGCCCTTGGCCCAAGTGTAGTGGACGCTTCCGCTCAACCCGTGCGAAAAGCGCTTGCGCAGCGACGATTGCCAGGAGACGTAAGAGGATTGCTGGGTGGAATCGACGTAGTAGTTCACGTTCAGGCGTGGATTGGGACGGAGCCCGGTGACGCGGTCCACTTCGTTCATCCAGCGCTGCATGAGAAACTTGACGCCGCGCGTCCCCACCAGAGCGGTTTCGAAGGCGAGGCTCGAGTTGAGTTCACGCTGAATGCCGAGCGTGTACTGCATGGTATAGGGATTCTGCAGGTGCGGATCGACGACGGAGAAGCTGTTGATCCAGCCGCGCGCTTTGGTTTCGGTGTCGATGATGCGACTGAGGTCGTCGTTGTAGGCGGGCCACTTGATGCCCAGGCGTGTGGTGTCGGCGCGGATGAAGTTGAAGCGGAACGGCGCAGACGCGTTGGGTTGCACATGGGCCCACATGGCGCCCGCCACCTGGCCCTGGAACAAGACACCGAAGCCTCCGCGGACCACAGTCTTGCTCTTGCCGCCGACGTTGTAGGCGAAACCGATGCGCGGGCCGAGATTCACCCACTTATCTGATTCGTAAGGATTGTCGACGGGGCGAATGGGGCCGACGTTGAAGTTCTGGTCGAGCAAGCCGTCGGGGTTGTAGATGCCGGTTTGCGGCGCTCGTTCGCTGCCGACCGGGACCAGATGCGAAAAGAAGTCGTACCGGACGCCAAGGTTGAGGGTGAGGTCCGGCCGCAGGCGCCAGTCGGTTTGAGCGAAAGCGCCAATCTGGTACATCTTTGCCGTGTAGTCGCCGTTCCCGTAGGTGGGCCCGACACTGTTGGTGACGTTGTTGATGAAGTCCGCGCGGTTACTGTAGGCGATGTTCGGGGCTTCCGGATTGTTGCGGCGGCAGCAATCGCGGCGGACGCTGAAGCCGAACTTCATGGACTGTCCGGCAACGCGGCGCGAGTACTTTTGATCGAAGTTATAGGTGCGGCCTTCGAGCAAATAGAGCTCCTGGTCCGGATTGGAGACGCCGGGATAACTAAGGCGCGGAACGCGGCGGCCGAAGGGAATCACTTCGTTCTTGTTGAGGGGATCGAACTGCTGGAAGAAGAACGCATCTTCGCGGTGCATATCGGTCAAGTGGTAGCCGAAGCGGGTCTCGGAGGTCCAGGACGCGCCGCCGGTGGTGTAGTTGGCGGTGCCGCGCTCGTCCCAGATGCGGAAAGTGCGGTCATTGGCGCCATTGAGATAGTGCCGCGGGAGGAGTTGATTGGGGCGGCCGCGCGTGTAACTCACAGTCAGGGTGCTAGCAGTGCCAAGGCGAATGTCACTCTTGAGATCCACGTGATTGTCGTTGCGGGTGGACGAGGTGGGATTGATGTAGAGGCCCGTATCGTCGTTGGGCCCGACCGGCTGATTCGGAAGCGGGATAAAGTCGAGATACAACTTATAGGATGGGTTGTTGCGGATCGCTTCGCTGCGGAGCCTTTCGGTCATGAGAGTCTCTTGAATGAGGGTGAAGGCGCGGTCACGATAGCCCTCAAACACACCGAAGATGAAGATGCGGTCGCGCTTGATGGGCCCGCCGATCGATCCGCCGAACTGGTTGAAGGTCAACCCGGGCTTGTTGCGAAGGCGCTGATGGCGCGCATCGAGATTCTCGGCGCGAAAGTTTTCAAACAGACTGCCGTGCCACTGATTCGTGCCGGAGCGGCTGAGCAGATTGACCTGGCCGGCCACCATGTTGCCATACTCGGCCGGGGGCACGCCCTTGATGGTGTGCACCTCCTGAATGGCCTCGATACTCATGATGTCGATGAGGTTGGGCTGGAGGTAATTCGAAGAATAGCGTCCTTCCGGGTTGCCGCTGGCGTCGGTGCCGTCCACGGTGTAGGAGACGCCGTTCTTGCCGACGCCGTTCATCCGGACGCCTTCGTTGGCCATGGTGACGCCGGTGTTGATGGCGAGCAGGTTGGTGTAGTTGCGCCGGAACACCGGCAGTTCCGTGATCTTTTTCTTGTCGAAAGTGTTCAACTGCTCAGAGGAAACGGTATTGATGAGGGCGACGCTGCCCTCGATAGTGACGGTTTCCGAGGTGGCGCCAACCTCGAGCACGTAGGTTTGGCGGACGTTCTGCGCCGCGGAGAGGGTGAGGCCGGTGGTCTCGAGCCCCTTGAATCCGGGAGCTTCGATCTTGACCTTGTAGTCGCCGACCTTGAGGAAGTCAAACGTGGCTTCGCCCGCGGTGTCGGTTTCGCGGGGAGTAACGGCGCCCATTTCCTCGTGGGTGAGAGTGACTTTCGCTCCGGGAACGGACGCACCCGTTGGGTCCGTGACCACGGCATGGAAGGTTGCTGTTGTTTGTTGAGCCAGCGCCGCGGTAGCGAGTACCGCGGCAAGACCGATAGCGAGCGGCTTAGAAAGCGTCATGGCTTACTCCTTGTCGGGACCTGTTCCAGGTCCCAGCCCGTCCTTACTCGGCTGGGGCGGAAAAGCCAACGAGGAAGGTACGCCGTGCGGCGCAATCGTCCTTTGTGCCAATAAACCCCTGACCGGTTGGATTGAGTGTATATCGCGGCGGGGAAGGATGCAACCGGCGCTTCTCGTTAAATGTGGCGGGGAAGAGCCGACTCACGAAGATTTGCGCTCATGATTCCGCACCGGCATGTCCAGAAACCGGGAACATGCCGGAACCAACGTCAGCCCGAGAGCACAGCGGCGATCAAAACTCGAGCTTGAGCGCGAACTGGAACGTACGCGCGGGTGCGGCGGTGCCTGTGACGCGGCCGAACGCGCTGCTGGTGGGCGAGGTGTTCGGGTTGTTGAGAATCGCGTGGTTGAGCGCGTTGAACGATTCGGCGCGGAACTGGAAGCGGACGTCTTCGGTGATGCGGAAATACCTCATCGCGAAAATATCCCAAAGAGCGTTTCTCGCAGGGGGGCGACCCTCAAAACTGGAGACGTACCGAGAGTTGAATCGAACGCATACCGCCGACTTGAAATGCGGGCGTCAAACCGCGGCTGGGACCGCCGGTGCCGAGATCGCGGTCGAGGGTCGTCTGAGGCCAGCCGATCACAGGCGGGTATGGCGGAGCGGTAAGGCCGAAATTGAAAGGGGGGCTGAAGTTGGGGGTGTTGGTGACGTTGAAGGCTTCGATGCGAACGACCAGCAGCGATCCGCCCCGAACTTCGAACAGCCTTTGCACCGCGAGGTCGGCTTGCCGGAAGGGAAAACCGGCGAGGGAGTTACGGCCGAGCGTGCCTTGGCGGAAGGTGGACTGGACGGGGAAGGCGGCGGGATTCAAACCTCGTCCACCTGGGAGGTTCGCGTCATGGACCCAGAGTGGCTGGGCCGGGTCGAGATCGGGCCGGAACAGGACGGGCGGTGAGACGAGGACGAAATTCGCGGGGACGATCACCGCGTTGGGTTGAAACGGGAAGCCCGTGCGGGCGCGAATGATACCGTCGAGGTTCCAACCGCGGAGGACGTGTGAGGTTGTGGCCGGCAAGGCATAGAGGAAAGCAAGGGTAAAACCGTGGCGCACGTCGAAATCGGAGCTTCCGCGGTCCAGGGTTCGGCTGGAGGCGAGGAAGATTTGGGAGTCGCGGGACGCGTTGTCAATCGAATGAGCCCAAGTGTAATTGAGGATCATATCGAGGGAGGAAGCGGGGCGGAGGCGTGTTTGCAGTTGGAAGGACTGATAGCTGGACCTGGCGTGGTTGCCGGTGGTAATCGCGGGGTCAGAGGAAGCGTCGAGATACTCGCTGCGGAGGAGGCGGCGTCCGGCTGCACCCACCCAACCTGCGCTGACGGTGGCGGCCTGTCCAAAGCGGTGCTCGGCGGTGGTGTTCCACTGTGCGGTGACCGGCTGGCGGAGATGCCGGTCATAGGAAAAGGTCTGGGCGAGCGTGGCGGGGGAGGGCTGGCCGAACTCGGGCAGCATAAGCGGCTGCGCGGAGGCAAGCGACGCGCCGGGAAACAAGGCCAGAGTAAGGTAGTCGGGGCCGCGTGCGATGCCCGCAAGAACCGATCCGGCAGACAGATCGTAGTACAATCCACCGCCGGCGCGCAGGATCCAGGAGCCGCTTTGATTCAGGCGGAGCGCCAGTGCGGCGCGAGGGGCGAAGTTCGCGTAACGGTGGGGCCAAAGGGCGTTGGGGGGGCCAGATGGGGAGGGATGGAATTCCCACCGAATTCCGAGCGACCAGGTAGCGCGCGGGCTGGCCTTGTAGGTGTCTTGCGCGAACAACGAGAGGTTGTGGAAGGCGAAGGCAGCAGGGCGCCGGCGGGTTATCTGGAGCAGGCTGGCGGCTCCCTGGTCGAGAGAGGCGGCGTCGTTGAAGTAGAGAGCGGCGCTGACGGGACGGTCTTTCAAAGACGTGGACAAGCGGCGATATCCGACGCCGAACTTCCATTGATGGGCACCGGGCGAATGGGAAAGGGCGGCGCTCGCCTGCCATTGCGATTGCGTGTTGCGGCGGCCGCGGACCTGCTCTATCGCCGAAGACCAGTTGAGCACGGAGACACCGAGGTTAGCCGGACCTGGCGGAAGAAGGTTCGCGAAGAGGGATTCGAGGTTCGCGGTGGCGCCGCCGGGGAGGGGATCGAGACTTTCCAGAGACGTCATGCGGGAGTGGTTGGCGCGGATATCGAGGTATGCATCGGGACCGAGGGCGGCGCCGAGGGAAGCATTGGTTTGGCGCGGGGAGTATTCGACGCGCTGGATTGAGGACGTGGAGATGCCCGCACCGCGCCCGAGGCGCTCGGCGTCGGACGGGGACCAACGGTGGTGGAATCGAACCTGCGCGCCAGAGCCAAGGTGATGGTCCAGCCGAAGGCCGGCGCTATCGTGACGGGAGGGGTTGGGGATCTGAAGAGTGTAGGCGCCGATGCCGGGAGGGGACGACGGCGGCAGGGCCACATTGGGGCGGGGGAACCATGAGGCAACCGTGCGGGAGGGGAGGCTGCCTTCGAGTCGCGCGGAGAAGGAAGGCACGGCCATGAGGCTCTGCTCGGGCAAGCGCAAGCGGAATCCCTCATAGGAGGCGAACAGGAACGTGCGAGCCCGGCGGACGGGCCCGCCGAGGACCGCGCCGAATTGATTCCAGCGCAGAGGCGCGCGGGGAATGCGCCGGAGGTTGTTGAACCAGCCATTGGCGTCGAGTTTCTCGTTACGGAGTAGGTGATAAAGCGAGCCGTTCCAAGTGGAGCCGCCGGCGCGGGTTGTCACGATCAGGTGACCGCCGGGGAAAAGGCCGTGTTCGGCTGTGTAGGAGGAGGACTCGAGGCGGAACTCTTCGACTGCGGGCAGGGCGAACAGGCTATGGAGGCTGCCAATGGAAGACAGCGCCGGAAGGCTGCCGGCGAGATCCTGGCCGGCGGCTTCGGCAGTGATTCCGAAGTTAGCGGAGGCGCCGTCGACGTTGATCAGATTGGCGTTGGCGCGCTGCCCGTTCACGGAGAACTGGCCGGGTTCGGCGGGTGTGCGGACGGGAGTGATGACGACGCCTGGGGTGAGTTCGAGCGCCGTGAGTAGTCCGCGGCCATTCAGCGGGAGTCGGTCGACAAAGGACCGCGAAAGAAGGAGACCGAGGGAGGCGGTTTCGTCGCCGGCGTCCCAGGGAGCGTCCCTGACGGTGATTTGTTCCTCGACGCTACCGAGTTGGAGGACGAAATCGATCCGCGCGGGGAGTCCCGTGCGCAGTTGGACTCCCGAGTGGACCATGGTGCGGAAATTCGGTTTGCGGACAACGATGCGGTAGAGGCCGGGCGGAAGGGCGGGTATCAGATAGAGGCCATGGGCATTGGAGCGGGCAAGCCGGCGCACGCCGTTGTCGAGGTTCAGCAGTGTTACCTGGACGCCGGCGACGCGGGCCTCCGATGAGTCCTGGATGAGGCCGGAGAGCTGGGCGGTTTGGGCCAAGGCGGCCACTGCGGTGAGTGCGGTGAGAGAGGCGATCCGGATCATTGGGCCCCGGCCGTGACGGCGGCGAGCGCGGCCGACAACTCCGCGGCTTGCTGGGACGTGGGCATCCCGCTGGAGGCGAGGAGGCTGCTGAGGACGCGATCCAGTTCAAACGCGGCGTCGGCCGGGGACAGGGACGGCGGCCGTACGGACCCCGTGGCGGGAGCCTGAATGGCGTCGCGAATCGGGCCGGTGAGCCGTCGGAGGCGGCGGGCGTGACTGGCGTAGGCGCGGAGGTGATCCTGCCGCATGCCGTGCAGCATTTGCCGTTCGGCCGCTCCGGGGATGGCGGCGGCGGAGGGGAAGCGGCGGTCCAGGTTCCGGAGGGCGAAGGCGCGGGCGAGCAGGGCGTCGTTTTGTTCGAGGATGTCGTTGGCGAGAGTCTCGAATGCGGCGCGCCCGCCGAGGGCGGCCTCGAGTGCCGCCGAACCCTGCCGGTGAATCAGTCCGGCGGAGGGCCCGGGGAGAGGTTCCGCGGAGGGCGGGTGACTGGCCCTCACGCGAACGGGCAGGCCGGCGAGGGCATCGCGAATTTCGTCGAGGCGTTCGGGATCGAGGGCAGTGGCGACGATGGTCCACCCGCCGTCGTAGGTCAGCGCGACTGGTTCGCCGAGATCTGCGCCTATACGATGGATCGCGGCCAGGGCGCGAACTTCGACGTTGCGGTCCGGCGTGGGAGGCGTGGTTGGGCGTGGCGGTTTGACAGGTTCGGGGCGTGGTGTTTGGCGCGCGGGAACCGGGGGATGGGAGACCGGGGCGGGGGTCGGAATTTTCGCCGTGTGGGCGCCTTGGTTGAAGGGGATGAGGAGGATGGCGGCGGCAAGCACGACAGCGCCGAGCGCGATCACAACGAGAGGGCGCAGAAGGATGCGCGCTTGGGGTTGCGGAGCCAGTAGGCGAGCAGAGCGCTGTTCCGCCATGCGGGGCTCCAGGCTGGGCCAATCCGGTTCCGGGGGCGCCCAGTGCGAGCGGACCATGGCAAAATCCATCATCGCCGACTGCATAGCGGCAATTTCGGCGCGGCAACTGCTGCAATTGCGCAGATGGCCACGGACTCGCCAACCTTCGACGAATCCGGTTTCGCCGTCGGCGAAGCGCAACAGGGAAGCTTGCTGAGGATGGCGGCAGGCGTTCATCCGGGGGCCGCCTTCCTGAGCTGTTGCATTGCGCGGCGCAGAAATTCGCCGACGGTGGAGGTGGCGAGGCCGAGGATTTCAGCAATCTCACGGTAGCGGAAGCCTTCGGCCCTGAGTTCAAGGCATTGGCGCTGTTGCGGGGACAGGGATTCTACAGCCTCTCGAACCCGTTTGAGCCGTTCTCCGGTGACCAGGAGGCGTTCTGGCCCGTCGGCTGGGCTGCTGTGGAGGTCCGGATCGAGTTCGTCGAGAGTTAACATACGAGCCTTGGTATTGAGGGCGAGGTTGTGGGCGACGGTGAACAGCCATGCACGGTCACAGCGAATGGTATGGCGGTCGCACAAGGCTGCGTGGAGGCGAAGGAAAGCCTCCTGGGTGACCTCCTGCGCGGTGGCGCTGTCGAGCCCGATGGCGGTGACGTAGCGGTAGATCTCGCCGCGGGACTGCAGGTAGACCGCGGTGACGCGCTGTTCGAGAGCGCCCGACCGGTTGGGGGAATGGTCGAGGCCGATGGGTCCGGTCATGCTGCGAATCCAGGAAATTGACTCAGACATTGCCTTGTCAATGGGTAAGACCGTGGCGAGGTCCCTTTGACGACACCCTGGCAAATTATTGTAGCGGGGCAGTGGAAGGCTGCCCCACCGCCGCGGTGGACCGGATCGCGTCCCAGTGTTTTCCGGCGCCGCGGAATCCAGACCTACTGAATGCGTACCGCGGGCACGGGCGGACCGGGCGATGGGGCGAAGCGGGGGAGGCCCTGCCCGACCGCGGTTGCCTGGCCGGAGGTGGACCCGAGCGAGACATCGAACGAGATCGTGCCGAGTGGGGAGTTGGGCCGGTAGGCGAGGTAGACGGGCACATCGGCGCTTTCGATCGCGGTGGAATCGGCCGTGGTCACTTCGTAGACGGCGTAGCAGGTTGTGGGGCAGCCGATCAAAGGTACGATACCGCCGCCTACCGGAGATGCGGCCGGCGCGGGCAGGAAGAGCGATCCGGTGTTCCCGTTGGGTGGGCTGAGCACCAGCCGCATGGATGGCTTGCCGGCGGACCCGACTGTGCGCACAGGTACGTAGAGTTTGACCCCGGAAGGCACGCCGCTGAACCGGACGACGAGACGAGTGCCTCGTGAGGCAAGTCCGGCGGTGCGCAATCCTCCGAGCAATGGGAACGATGGATTATAGAATCCGGTTTCGGAGGAGTACAGGGCACCGGTGTCCGATTGCGGCATCAACGGCGGTTCGGAGTCAGGACTCGGCCAGTTGTTGCCGTTGCGGACACGGAGGACTGCCGGGAAGCGCTCCTGTGCGCGTGCATGGAAGGTGACCCCGTCGGGAGCGGCCGCGGCGAACGGCGAATTGGCTAGCGGAACGTTGTTCCCGCTCCGATTGGAGAGCGTAATGAGCGACGATGGCACACCGGCGCCATCGAGCAAGGCGGTGTCGAGGGGCGGGATGGCGGCCGCGACGGTTAGTGGAAAGAAGGTCTGGATATTCAGATTGACGCCGCCGGTGGAACTGAGCGTGGCCACCACCGGGACTCCGGAGCCTGCGGGAACGTTCAGTTGCGCCGCGTTGAAGAACAGATTTGCGATGCGGAGAAAGCGTACGGCGGTGGGGCCGGGGGGGTCGAACGGGACGCCGGCGATGGTGATCGATGATCCACTTGGGGCGTTGGCCTGGTAGACGTTGCGGACGTGCTGGCCGCCGTTGCCGGGGCTGGAGGGAACGCCGTACTGAATGCCGCCGGCCACGCCATGGAGGGCGCATGTGGAGGCTGCCGGGCAAGCAACCTGATGGGCGGGCTGCGGTTCGTCGACAAGCAGGAGCGCCTCGGAGGCGTTCCCGAGCCACGTGCGCGCGGTGATGTTCACGGCGGGCGCGAGGGAGACGGTAAGGTCGACGGTGGGAACTGGATTTCCGGCAGGAGTGGGTATCCCGCCGTTGCAAATGACGAGAATGTCACCAGCTTTTTCGGTAATACCGGTGGAGCGCACCGGCGGCGTGCCGGCTACCTGACCGACGCAACTCAGCGGTTGGGCCGCAGCCAAAGACGACAGAAAGACGACGGCGATGCCGATGGGAATTTGTTTCATGGTGTCTTGACACCTCCTGTCTGGAAGACATTGGGAGGAGGTGTTTGACGACACGCGCAGCGGACTTTTTTGTCAGGCGATCAAGGCGGTGATAGCGCTCCCCTGCGGTGCTACCGGGAACGGGCAAGGCCTGTTGTCTAGAATTCGAGCTTGAGCGCGAACTGGAACGTACGCGCGGGTGCGGCGGTGCCTGTGACGCGGCCGAACGCGCTGCTGGTGGGCGAGGTGTTCGGGTTGTTGAGAATCGCGTGGTTGAGCGCGTTGAACGATTCGGCGCGGAACTGGAAGCGGACGTCTTCGGTGATGCGGAAATATTTGATCGCGGAAATATCCCAGCGGTGCTGGCTGTCGCCACGGATGCCGCCGAAGCGGAGGGGGAACGTGCGCAGGTTGGATGCCAGTTGCTCGCGCGAATTGCGATTGAATCCGGCGGCGGTATTGAACCAGCGGTCCACGCTGCGCTCGCCCGACGACAGGGCGATGTCGCCGATGTTGCCCGTATAAATGGCGTTGCCGAACCCGAGCGCCGCGCCGGACTGGTAGATGATCACGGCGTTCAACTGCCAGCCGCCGGCGAAGATTTCGGCGGGCGCGGGCATGGCGGCGCCGAAGCGGCGTCCGCGGCCGAAGGGCAGCTCATAGATGCCGCTGGCGGCGACGCGATGCGGCCGGTCCAGACCGGCGAGGCTTTCATAGGGGAGCGAGTCGCCGGCATTGAGGAACGAAATTGCCTCCATGGCCTTGGACCACGTGTAGGCCAACTGGAATGTATATCCCTTGCTGAAACGCTTTTCGGCGCGGAGCTGCAGAGAGTGGTACCAGTTGTATCCGATGGGCTCTTCCACCACGACGTTGCCGAACTGCGGATAGGCGCGGAGCAGCGCGGCCCGGGAGGTATTGGCGCCGTAGATGGGATTGGTCCCCCGGAAAGGGTTGCGGAAGGTCTGGCTGAGGTAGTTGATGGTGGCCTGATCGCGGAACGGCGAGGTGCTCAGGTACTGGTTCGGAGTGGCGTTGAGATTGCGATCCATGCCCAGCCGGACGCCGCGGTTGCCCACGTAGCTGACGTCGGTGACGAATTCGCCGAACTGGCGCTGCAGGCCGGCGGACCAGCGTTGCGAGTAAGCATTGGTGCGGCCGCGATTATAGAACTCGAAGCCTTGGCCGAGGAAGGTGGAGAGTCCGCCGGAAGCTCCCTGTGGCGCGAGGAGGCCATTCGGGAACGGATTGGCGTTGTTTGCAACAAACGTGATTCCACTGTCGAGCGAGGCTTGGATCGGAGTGGATTGCGAGAAGCCGGTCTGGATGGCGTTGGTCTTGTTGACGCCGATGGTCTCGAAGAACATGCCGTAACCAGCGCGAAAGACGGTCTTGGAATCGAACTGCCAGGCCATCCCGATGCGCGGCATGAAGTTGTTGCTCTCGCCGGCGAAGGGGTTGCGCGGGACGCCGCCGGTGTTGGCAAACAGGAGTCCGCCCTTGGCCGCGAACTGGCTGGCGGGGATCTCGGGAATCGGATTGGCGGCGTAGTTGATCTTGGCTTGGGCTTCCACGGGGCTCGGGGAAGTGAAATCGAACCCGCCGTTGATCCGGTCATACCGTTCGGTGACGGGCCAATCCTTCTCATAGCGGATACCGAGGTTGAATGTGATGCGCGGCGTCAGTTTGAAATCGTCATGCAAATATAGCCCGAGGTAGTTGTTCTGCATGGCGTAGCTGGCGGAACGCTCCATGGATCCCGAGGGGATGCCGAGGAGAGCCGAAGCCAATTCCTGCCCCACGAGAGCGGCGGGCGAGTTGTCGAGCGGGCCGCGGGTGTACGTATTGGCGAAGGCGAAGTCCGGCGCGGTTTGGCGCGGGAAACGATTGCCGAAGGCACGGTAGAGGCGGGTGTCGGCGCCAAACTTCAGGTTGTGGGTCGCCTGGAGCCGGGTGAAGTTGACCGAGAGCAGGTGGGTCAGGCTCGAGTTGGTGCCGTCGCCGGATTCCCAAGGCGAAATGGTCGAGAAGGCGCCGAGCGTGACGCGCGGCACCGTGGCGAGGCTTTTGTCGACGAGGCCGGTAAGATTGGGCGAGAACCCTAGCGAAGCCAGATCGAAGCCTTGCGTGACACGGCGCTCGGGGAACTCCTGCTGCGTGAAACCATAGCGTACGTTCATCAGCATTTGCGGCGTGAGGACGTAAACGTCGTCGAGAGCGATGCCACGATTGATGCGATTGAGAATGATGCCGTTGATACGGTTGTCGAAGTGATCGTTCTTGTCTTCTTCCCAGAAATCGTAGTGAACGCGGCCGAACAGGCGGTGATTCTCGCTGAAGGCATGGTCAACGCGGGCGATGTGGACGTAGTAATCCTCGAGGGACCGTAGCGCGCCGTTGAAGTAGTTATTACGGCCATCGACGGTGCCGGGCTGGTTGGGCTGCGGGTACAAGTTGACGAGCGACGTGCCCACTTTGTCGAGCCGGCTGGAGGGAATGATGTTTCCCGCGAAAGGCGTGCGGCGGAAGCGACCGTTCGCGGCCGGCGTGGTCGACTGCGGGTCGTAAATCTGATAACTCGAATTGACGTTGAGCAGACCGGAGAAGTCGCCCTGGCGCTGGGGCGCCGTGGGCACGGTGCCCACGAACTGGCCTGGGACGATCCACTTGTTGGCTTCCCATGCGTAAAACCAGAACGTCTTGTTACGGCCATCGTAAAGACGGGGAATGTAGACGGGGCCGCCCGCGGAGGCGCCGTAGCGATTGTCCTGATAGACCGGCGGATCGGTGTTGTTCTTGTTGTTGAAGAAGTTTCTGGCGTCGAAGGCGCGGTTACGCACGAACCAATGTCCTTCGCCATGGATCTTGTTGGTGCCGCTGCGGGTGCTTACGTTGACCACCGAGCCGATGGTATGTCCGATGGAGGCGTCGTAGGTGGCCGTCTGCATCTTGAATTCCTGGATGGCGGTCTGCGGCGGGGAGAAGGCAACCCGCGCGCGCTGGTTGCCATCGGCGAAGGTGTTCGACACGCCGTCGATCTGGAACTCGTTGTTGTAGGTACCGTTGCCATCGGTGGAGATCTGCGAGTTACCGTTGTTGAAGGCGGGCTTGCGATCGCGGAGATTGGTTCCGTTGACGACGCCGGGCGTAAGCAGAGCGAGCTCGAATGCGTTGCCGGCGAGAGTGGGCAACTCCATTACGCGGCGGGTGTCGACGACCTGGCCCAGCGACGAACTGGCGGTGTCGAGAATCGGTGTGGTGGCCGACACCTCGACGGACTCCGTAACTTCGCCTACTTCCATCGCGATCACGAGTTCGGTGGGTTCGCCGACGCGCACCTGGACGCCCGCGCGCTGGAATCGTTTGAACCCGGTCAGCTCGGCGGTGACGGTGTAGGTTCCGGAAAGCAGGTAGGGCAGTGTGTAGCGGCCAGACGCGTTGGTCTGCGCGGTGGCGGTGACGCCGGTGTCGACGTTGGTGGCGCGGATGCTGACGGCGGGGATGAAGGCTCCAGTGCTATCGGAGACCACGCCGAGCAGGGTGCCGCGGGGGTCTTGGGCGTGGAGCAGTGACAACGCGGTGGCAAGAGCGAGGGGAAGAAGACGACGAATAAACATGGACAGCGACCTCCTGAAGGACTGACGGCTTCAGATTAACACTTTTATGTTTATTTGTCGATCTTAATGGTTGCTCCCGGGGCGCCCTCACGGCGCCGCCAGGATACGGGCGGTAGCGAATACGATCACCAAGCACATTTCGTCCACGGTCCGCTCGCCGTAGGAAACCGCCCGAGGCGGAGAATTGGGATTGTTCCGGTTGTTCGGCGAATTGTCGTAGACGCCTTCGATGCGCACGCGATCGCCGGGTCCCACCAACGGCGGATCGAGGGGGAAGTAGGTATCCTGCCATTGGAATTCCCAATCGGCGATTTCGATGAGGGGCGTCCGGGTGTCGTCGCGCGCGATTTTCACGGCCCGTATCTCGCGTCCGAGCAGGTGCATGGTGAGCCTGCATGACCAGGCGGGAGACCGCCTTCATCTTCAGCGACGTTCCATCGGGGAGTTGCAGGGAACGGCTCCCGGCGCCCAAGTTCCCAGGATGCAAGGCGGCATAGGGAGGCGATCCCGGTAAGGCCTTGGTGCTGTTCGGGGTCGGCCTCGGGTTGGTGATCTTGTTGGCTTTGGTGTTCATGTGGGCGTTCTGGGTGAACACCCGGCCGGAGGTGCAGGCGAGGCCACCGGCGCGAAAACCGACGATACTGCTGTTGGTCGTGCAACTGGCCGCGGGTCTGTCGGTGGATACCGACCTGCTGTTTCTCGCCGCCCAGTTGGGATTCCTTTACCCGAATCGCACCGCGTGCGTTGGGTCGTGGGGCCAACGGTTCTGTTCGGGGGGGTTGATTGCGGCTGCTCTTTCGGGCGTGGCGGTCGACGTCGGCTATCACGGAACGGGCGCGGCCGGCGGTGGAGGTAAAGCGCGTGCCGATTCGAGGCGCTGGACCTGCAGGAGCCGCTCACGCCGCGCCAAGTGGCGGTGCTGCGGCTGATGGCGGACACGAGCGGTGCTGCGCGCCATCGAGTTGGGCTGGATTTGAATCGGGCTACACTGAGGGATCGGGCCATCCCGGCCGATTCCATTCCTAATATGAGCGAAACCGCCGTTTCTTCCGCGCCGGCCACCTACGGTTGGCGGATCCATCGCCGGCTGTATGACTGGGTGCTGCACTGGGCGCTGACGCCACACGCGATGGTGGCGCTGTTTCTGTTGTCGTTCGCCGAGTCCAGCTTCTTTCCCGTTCCGCCGGACGTTTTGCTGATCGCTTTGGTGTTGGGGTCCACACATCGCTGGTTTCTTTTTGCGGGGTTGTGCACGCTCGGCAGCGTGCTGGGCGGCATGGCGGGCTATGGGATCGGCATGTTTCTGATGGACACCGTGGGCGCCAGAGTGATCGATTTCTATCACGCGCAGGCCTACTATGAGAAAGTCTCGCAGTGGTACCAGCAGTACGATTTCTGGATCGTGTTCGCGGCAGCCTTCACGCCGATTCCCTACAAAGTTTTCACCATCGCCTCTGGCGCGTTCCATATGAATCTGCTTGGATTCGCGTTAGTTTCCGCGGTGGGGCGCGGAGCGCGCTTCTTTCTGGTGGCTGGGCTGCTCCGGATTGTGGGCGAGCCGATGCGGCGGTTTATCGACAAATATTTCGACTGGCTGGCGCTGGCTTTCGTGGTGATCCTGGGCGGTGGGTTCGCATTGATTAAATACGCCCGCTGAGCTATCGGAAAATTCTACACCCAAGTTAGGGGACGATCGCCGCTTCAGAGGGCTGTGACCGCTTGGCAACCGGCCTTGCAGTCTGCCATCATACGTAAGAAGTGCCCAGCCCTCCGAATCATCCTTCGTCCAGAGAAGATGGGCGTGGCCGCCGAACGGCCGGCTCGGTAATTCGCAGTCTGGTAGGGGAACCGCGCGACCTGCCGCGGACCTTTGCATCCTGGCTTCTCCGGCGTAGCCTGGCTGTGAAGGGCCTCTTGGTGGCCATGGTCGCACTGATCGGACTGGGTGTTTACGTGGGGCGCCAATTCTCGATTCTGGTGGACGAGAAGCTCGATCTGGGGCCGTTCGCCTACACTTCCAATTTTTACGCCGCGCCCCGTGCGATCGCGCGCGGAGACTCCACGAAAGCGCCCAGCATCATCACCGAGTTAAGGCAAGCCGGCTACACGCAGAATCCAGACAACCCGATCGGCTCATACGAGTACAAGAACGATCTGCTGCAGATACGGCCCGGTCCACGATCGTATTTCAAACAAGAGCCAGCCGAGGTGAGGTTCGAAAACGGCAAAATCAGCCGGATCGTCACTACGCATAACAATGCGGCGGTGAACGAGTATATGCTGGAGCCGCAGTTGATCGCGAACCTCTCGGGCGAGAATCGCGAAAAGCGGCGCATGGTCACTTTCGAGACGATTCCGAAAGTACTGGTGAACGCGCTACTGTCGGCGGAAGATAAGCATTTTTTTACACACTGGGGTTTCGATCCGCTGCGTGTGATGAAGTCCGCGTGGGTGAACCTGTGGTCCGGGCGGAGGCAGCAGGGTGGCTCCACGCTGACGATGCAATTGGCGCGGATGCTGTGGCTGAGCCAGGATAAGGTTTGGAAACGGAAGATCACCGAGTCGCTGATCACCGCGACGCTCGAATGGAAGCTCTCCAAGGAAGAAATCTTCGAACACTATTGCAACGGGATCTATCTCGGCCAGCACGAAACCTACAGCATCCACGGATTTGGCCAAGCCGCGCGGGTTTACTTCAGTAAAGACATCGAGCAATTGACCCTGCCGGAAGCAGCGCTTCTGGCGGGTACCGTGCAAAGGCCCAGCTATTTTGTGCCGCACCGGCATCCGGAGCGGGCCGTGGCGCGGCGCAACGTGGTGCTTGACCTGATGCTGGCCAACGGCCACATCACGCAGGCCGAGCACGACGAAGCGGTGAAAGCCGAGGCGGGTCTGCGGCCGAGCAGCGCCGATTGGGGCGAATCGCCGTACTTCCTGGCGCTGGCGAGCCAGGAACTGGAATCCCGCTTGGGCAACAAGATGTCGCAGACGGGCGCCTACCGCATCTACACCACGCTCGACCTGGGGCTGCAGCGCGCCGCGATGGAAGCGGTGACCAAGGGCATGCTGGACGTCGACAAGCAGCTGCGCGGCCGATTCGGAAAGAAGTGGGCCAAGATGGATCCGCCGCAGGCCGCGTTGATCGCGCTCGATCCGCACACGGGCGAGATCAAAGCCGCGGTGGGGGGACGCAACTACGCCGTCAGCCAGTTCAATCACTTAACGGCGAAGCGCCAGCCCGGTTCCATCTTCAAACCGCTGGTCTACGCCGCCGCGCTGAACGTCCGCACCAAGGAACGGGGCGCGCCGATCACGCCCGCGAGCATCCTGCTGGATGAACCGCGGACGTTCCGCTTCAACCGTCAGGACTACGAACCGGGCAACTACGGAGATCGCTACATGGGCGAGGTGACGCTACGGCAAGCGCTGGCGCATTCGCTCAACGTGGCCACGGTGACCTTGGCGGAAGAGATCGGCTACAGCCGCGTGGTGGACCTGGCCCGCAAGGCCGGCCTCAACCACGACATTCTCGCCACACCCGCCATGGCGCTGGGCGCATACGAGACCACTCCCATCGAGATGGCCGGCGCTTACACGATGTTCGCCAACTCGGGCATCTACACAAAGCCGCGGTTCATCAATATGGTCCGCTCTTCGCGGGGCGGCCCGGCCGTTCTGGGCGATGAAGCCGAGCAGAGCCGTGCGCTCGAGAGCAAGATTTCGTTCCTCATGCTCGAGATGCTGGAAGAAGTGATGCGCAGCGGAACTGGAGCGGGCGCCCGCTCGCGGGGCCTGTCGGTTCCCGCGGCCGGCAAGACGGGAACGTCCCGGGACGGCTGGTTCGCCGGTTTCACGAGCGATTTGTTGTGTGTGGTTTGGGTCGGCTTCGACGACAACACGGAACTTGTCCTCGAAGGCGCGAAATCGGCGCTCCCGATCTGGACCGAATTCATGAAGAAGGCCGTGGCGCAGTCGAAATACTACGCGCGCCCGTTCGATTCCGCGCCCGCCGGCCTCATCAGCATGAGCGTGGATCCGGAAACAGGGATGCCCGCCGGGCCCAACTGCCCCACGCGGCGCTACGACCACTTCATGTCCGGCCAGGAGCCGCGCGGGGAATGCCCTCTGCACTCGGGCACGGCGATTCCCCTGGTGAAGGTTTCGGCGCAGGGAGGAGCGTCGCATTGATCGCGCGAACCGTGCGGGGACGCCTGCTGGGAACAACCCTCGCCGCCCTGCTTTGCCTGGCGCCGGTCTGGGCACAAGATGACGACAAGCCATCGCCAGTGCCGACGCGCGGGCGCAAGGCTTCCAAACTGATCCCGATCCCGGACTATCAGGTGGGCACCACCGAGGGTGGCATCGCGGTGTACTTTTCGCGTTCGATGAACGGGCGCCGGTCCGCGAGCGGCGAGCCGCTCGATGGAGACGCCCTCACGGCCGCCCACCCGCAGTATCCGTTCGGCTCGATTGTGAGGGTGACCAACAACGCCAATGGCAACGCGGTGGAGCTCCGGATTGTGGATCGCATCTCGGCGTCATCCAACAAGGTGATCAGCGTGAGCCACAGCGCGGCCGAGCAACTGGAATTCATCAAGAACGGTTCCGCGCAAGTGACTGTGAAGCTGGTGGCGCTGGCCGCGCGCTAGGAGCCCGTGATCCTCGCAGCGGCGTCCGCCCCGGCGCTTGCGCCCGGTGTAGGATGAAAAGTCTGGATTCACCCTTGCCGATCGTACGCCCGTTCCGGTTTCTCCGGTGTCATCTCGCGCTGCTCGTTTTCGCCGTTGGCCTGGCGGGGCAGAGCACCGCCGATCCGCGCGACCTTGCCACGGGCCGGTTTCTGATCGCCGTTCGTGACCTGCCCGATCCCAATTTCGCGGAAACGGTGATCCTGCTCACCGATTTCGGAGAAAAAGGCGCGGCCGGTCTCGTTCTCACGCGCCGCACCCGTCTCACGATCTCCGACCTGTTCGAGGACAAGGCGGCGGCCCGGGCGGAGGATCCAGTCTGGCGCGGAGGTCCTGTCCAACGCTCGGCGGTGCTCGCCCTGTTCCGCGGCAAGACCGCGCCGGAAGGATCGCAACCCGTGGCCCGCGAAATCCACCTATTGACGACGCGAGAGAGTCTGGAACGGGCGCTCAGCGAACCCGCGGGCAGGGTCAAGGTGTTTCTGGGCTATTCGGGTTGGGGCGCGGGACAGTTGGAGCGCGAAGTGGAACTGGGGACATGGCACATTCTGAACGGGGACGTGGACGCGGTGTTCGCGGCCGATGTATCGTCACTTTGGGAGCGGCTGGCGCGGCGCATGGAGCGCCGCATCGCGTTCGCGCCGGTGGGCCGCGGGGAATCGGGGAGCAATCAAGGAGCAACAGCGAGTGACTAAATATTGGTTCGCGGCGATCGCGGCTATCGCGATGACGTTCGCGCCGGCGGCCGACACAGCCCCCGACTGGGAAACGTTGTTCGACGGACGTTCGTTCGCGGGGTGGCAGTCCATCACCGGCCGCGCCGTTCCGGCGTCGTCATGGACCATCGAAGACGGCTGCATGAGGGCGAAGCCCAATGGCCGTGCGATCGAAGACATTCGCACGGCGAAGACCTATCGCAATTTCGAACTCGAAGTGGAATGGCGCTGCCCGCGGACGAGCAACTCGGGCATCAAGTACCTGCTGTTCGGCATCACCGAAGATCAAACGGAGGAGGGAACGCGGGCCCGCACGCGGGGCTTCGAGTATCAGCTTGCGGGGGAAGAAGGCGAGCGCAAGGCGAAGGCCGAACCCAAGTACGCCACCGGGTCACTCTACGGCGTGATCGCGCCGTCCGATCCGCACCAGCGGGATGAAGGTGAATTCAACGTCTCGCGGATCGTGGTGAACGGGAGCCGGGTGGAGCACTGGCTCAACGGAGGCAAACTACTCGAATATTCGCTGGCTTCGAGCGCGTTTGCCGAGGCGTTTCAGAGCAATCGCAAACAAGCGCCGTTGGCCAAGGTGGCGTGGGAGAGCCCGATCGTCCTGCAGAACCATAACTCGGAGTTCTGGTTTCGCAAGGTGAGGATCCGGCCACTCCGGTAGGGAGCGGCCGTTCTCTCCCACGTCCCCGGTTTGCTTACAGCGAGCGGAGGAACGCGAGCAAGTCCTGCTGCTGGGCTAGCGCGAGCCCATTGTAATTGGCGATCACGGCGCTGGCTTCCGACCCCCGGCTATCGTGCATCAGGATGGCATCCACCAGATTGCGCGCGCGGCCGTCGTGCAGAAAGAACAGGCGCTGGCTCAGCCCCCATAACGGCGCCGTCCGCCAGTCTCCGCCGCGCGCGCCGCCTTGGGCGATGCCGTCGTTGAGCGCCCCACCCATATCGTGCAGCGCCAGATCCGAATAGAGCCTGACGTCTTTTTGATTGAGCGCGGCCACTGAGGATCGGCCCGTGCGGAGCAGCGGGGTGTGGCAGGCGGCGCAGCCGGTGGCGTCAAACAACTGCCGCCCTCTCTCGATCGACGCGTTCGAAGGGGCCGTGCGGGGAGCGTCGAGCAGCCGCATGAACTGCGTGAACAGCTCGACGTCGGCGAACGAGCCCCGGTCATGATCGGCACGATCTTCCACCGGCGCGGTGATCGAGCAAGCGGGGTCTTCTTCGCGCTCCTGCGGGAACAACTCGTTGGTGACTCCAACCTCGACGTTATAGGCTTCGCCGGAGAAGATCTGGAGGGACTTGTTTTGTGCCTTCCAGCCGAAGCGGGTGATGGTGCCGTCGTTACCGTTGGTGTTGAAGCGCCCATGGATTCCGAGCGCGTCCCGGCGGGCGGCATTGGCGGCGAGGTTGGCGCGCAGGGTCGAGTCTGGAATCGCTTCGATCAGCCCGAGCCCGAAGACGGGCGTCGGAATGCGGAAGACGATGTTGCCGGGCTGGGCGAAATCGGGTTGCTGGATCCGGCAACCTCCCGGCGCGTCCGATCGTCCCGTGATCACGAACAAGGCATGGACGCCGCCGTCGGGCCTGCCATCGGGGGTCCGGCGGAATCGCACCACCCGCACCGGACCATTGGCATCGAGGAACGGCGGCACGCGATTCAGCGCGCCCAGCTTGGTGGCGGCGGCAATCTGGGGATTCAAGGCCGGACTGGTTCCGCCGGTGGATGGGGCCGAATGGCACCCACCGCAACTGTCGAGATTGAAGCGCGGTCCAAGACCTTCGTCAACGCCGTCCACTTCATCGAACGCGATCTTGCCTTGCTCGAAGATCGCCCGTTCTCCACTGGTGAGTCCAGGAAGCGGCGCGCCGGCGAGTGAGGGTCCGGTTCGGACACCAGGATCGGCGGCTCGCTCGCCCGCGGCCGCCGGCGGCTGTGCGGCGGGTTGCGCGGGCGGTTGCTGGCCTTGGCCCGGCTGGCCCTGGCCTGGCTGGCCTTGACCCGGGCCCGGCGGTGGAGGCCCGCCCGGACCCCGCTGCGCCATCAGTGCTCCACAACTCAGCAATCCCAATCCCGATCCCAGAATCACCGCTACGACTTGTTTGTTCATCCCGTTGTCTCCTCATCTACGAATTTTGTTCGGCATCCCCGGAAAGGCTTCCGGGCTGCTCTATCTCGATTCAACCCGCCGCGAGTTAACCGATCGTGTGGAGAAGGGTGTCGATTGTTAGGAAGGTGTAAAGATTGTCACTGAACGGTAGCTCCGCGTGACTTTTGAGCGTCGCACCGTCGAGAATGGGTGAATGCCAGCCGGAGAACCCACGGCCCGCCTGCTGCTGATCGAAGACGACCAGCGTTTGTGCCGCCTGGTGAAGGAGTATTTGGAAGGCATGGGCTACACAGTCACGATGGCCCACACAGGCCCGGCCGGGCTCGATCGCGCGCTCGAAGGAAGCTTCGATGCCATCATTCTGGACGTGATGCTGCCCGGGCTGGACGGGTTCGAGGTGCTGCGCCGGCTGCGCAGCCATTCCACCGTGCCCGTATTGATGCTCACCGGCCGGGGCGAGGAAGCCGACCGCATCGTAGGGTTGGAGATGGGCGCCGACGACTATCTGCCCAAGACCTTTTCCACGCGCGAGTTGCTGGCCCGCCTCCGCGCCGTGATCCGGCGCTCGGTGGTGACGCGTCAGGTGGCCAGCCAAAGCACGACGCCGGTTTCGGTAGGTCCGCTGTTCATCGATCCCGGCTCACACTCGGCCACCTTCCACGGCGAGGCGCTCGCGCTCACGCGGCAGGAATTCGACTTGTTGTTCGTTCTCGCCGGCGCCGCCGGCCGCGTGAAGACGCGCGAACACCTGCTGCTCGAAGTGGCCGATCGCGACTTCGAAGGGTTCGACCGCTCCATCGACGTCCACATCTCCGCGCTGCGGCGTAAGCTCGGCGACGACGCCAAAGCGCCGCAGTGGATCGAAACGGTGCGGGGCGTGGGGTATCTGTTCAAGAAACCGGAGCCGCCCGAATGACGGGCTGGCGCCTTTCGCGCAAGGTGATCGGGCTCGGCGTTCTGAACCTCATCCTGGCTGGATTGGCCGTCTTTGTGTTCGGCAGGGTGCAGTATGGGCTCGGTCCGCAATCGCTGCTGACCGGGCCGGCGCGGGACCGGATTCTTGCAGTCGGGAATGCATTCCGATTCGAGTTGGAGAACGGCGCGGACCCGGTGGAGTTGCTGGAGACCTACGGCCGCCGCCTACACGCCCAGATGTACATCACCGATCCGCAAGGCCATGCCATGCTCGGTCCCCAACCGGTTCTGCCTCCGGTCATCATCGAGCGGATGCAGGATGACGGGCGGCCACCCCCGGATGGACCTTCGCGCGGCGGCGCGGACGATCGCGACGCCGGCGATCGCGCCCGCAAGGGTCCGCGCAAGGGCGGACGCAAGGGTCCCGGCAAAGGACCGCCCAAGGGACCGCCCAAGGGACCGGATGCCCCGCCGACGGAGCAATTTTTCTTCGAAGTGACCAGCAGCCCCACTGCGTACTGGACCGTGCTCCGTATCCCGATCGATAGCGGCCCGGTGAGGCTGCCGGGGATGCTGGTGCTGCGGTCCGACTCCCTGTTCAACACCGATCTGTTCTTCAATTGGCGGCCATGGCTCATGCTGGCTCTGGCGATCGCGGCTTTGTCCATGCTTTGCTGGATGCCATTCGTCCGCGGACTCACGCAGACGATCAAGCAGATGAATCGAGTGACGAGTGAAATCGCGCGGGGGCGCTTCGACGTCCGCGTGGCGCATCGCCGCACGGACGAGCTCGGCCACCTGGGCACGCAGATCAATCGATTGGCTGAGCGCCTGGAGGATTTTGTCCGCAGCCAGAAACGCTTCCTTGGCGACACCGCTCATGAGCTGTCGGCCCCGATTGCCCGCATTCAGTTCGCCCTCGGTATTCTGGAGCAACGGGTGGCGGAGACCGGAGCCGAATCGCGCGGCGTGGAAACGCTTCGCGACGAGATTCAGGAGATGTCGGAACTGGTGAGCGAACTGCTTTCGTTTTCCAAGGCCGGCATGGAGGCGGATTCGGCCGAGTGCGAGCCGGTTCCTCTGGCCGAACTCGTCCGCCGCGCGGCATCGCGAGAAGGCGTAGACGCCGTGATCGAGGTGGGCGAGGATCTGATCGTGTCGGCGCACCGGGGCCTCCTTCTGCGAGCCGTCGGCAACCTGCTGCGAAACGCCCGGCTCTATGCGGGCGACGCGGGTCCAATCACGGTCACGGGGCGGAGGGACGGGAACGGGGTTGCGCTGGCAGTAGCCGACGAGGGCCCCGGGCTGCCCGGCGACGCGTTGGAACAGATCTTCGAACCGTTCTACCGGCCGCAGGCCTCGCGGAGCCGCGACACCGGCGGCGTCGGGCTGGGGCTCGCGATCGTGAAGACGTGCGCGGAAGCTTGCGGGGGGTCCGCCAGTTGCCGGAACCGCACGCCAAGGGGCCTGGAGGTCACGATGCTCCTGCCGGCCGCCTGACCCTGCTTCGGTGGGCCATCGTTCCTGCAAACGGGATTCGCGGTTGGCTTTCGACGGCCATTCGAACGAAGATGGATGACATGAAACGCTTCCCGTGGTCAGCTCTTGCCGTCCTGCTCTTCTCGCCGGTCTGCTTCGGCGGCAATGAACTGGAAGTCAGCGTCCACTTCGACAAGAAGATCCGCCTCTGGGACGGCTTCGGGGTCAACTACGTCGAAACGGCGCAAACCCGCGACTACAGGAAACAGCCGCAAGAGTATGGCGGATTTTCGACGCTTTCCGAACAGAAGCGGGCGGAGATCCTGGACCTGCTCTTCGGCCCCGATGGCCTCAAGCCCGGTTTGCTGAAGATGTTCCTCGACCCCTTTCACGAAGGGATGACCATCGAAGGCAACGATAATTCCGATCCGCGGAATCTGGACCAGTCCCGTTTCGATCACGAGACCACGACGAAATGGATGCGATTGTTCGCCAAGGAGGGCTTGCGGCGCCAGCGGGCGCGAGGAGCCGACCTCGAGATCATCACCACGCTGTACGGTCCGCCGGCGTGGACGACCAAGCAGAAGTTCCTCCGCGGGCGTGACATCGATCCGAACCAGATGGAGGAGATCGCGGAATACATCGCCGCTTGGGTGAAGTATCTGCGCGACGTGGAGAAGCTGCCCATCCGCTATGCGTCCATCCACAACGAAGGCGACAGTTTTGCGCGGTGGCCCACCGATGGAAGCTGGGCCGGCTATCCCAAACACGACTACAACGCCTACTGGCACAGCTCGCTGGTGGCGAAGTTCCTGCCGATTCTCCGCGCGATCTTCGATGGGAACGGGCTGCAAGCCGTGGACGTCACGCCGGGTGAGACTTCCTCCTGGGACCGGTTCATTCACTACGGCTACGCCTTCGCGCTGGCCGACGATCCGCGCGTGCTCGCCAGCATGGGGTTGATTACCAGTCACGGCTTCGGCGGGCCAGCACAGAACACGCCGATGGGCGTCGACTATCTGCGTCTACGCAGGCCCGAACTCCACGCCTGGACTACGTCAATGACCTGGGGCAAAATGGACGCCTCCTTCCTCGAACTCATCCGCCAGCAGATCTATGAGGTGGGCGTGAATGGCGTCATCCCCTGGGCTACGATCCAAACCAGCGATTGGTATGGCGGCGACCCCAATCCCGGCACGGCCATCCGCGTCGACGGGCGCGGCGGCTACAGCGTGGAGCCGGGCTACTATTACTTCAAGCCAGTGTCGAGAGCCGGACAGCCGGGGATGGCCGTCGCGGAGGTGCTCTCGACAGATCCGGACATCCGGCTCATGGCGTTCGCGGCCAATGGGACTATTCATCCCGATGCCTTTGTGGTGGTGAACTCCGGCGCGCGCCATCGCGATCTCCGCATCCGGCTCACCGGATCAAAGGCCGATACCTTCCGTGTCTACACCACCGGGCCGGGTGATCGGTACCGTGCCCTGGGCGATCACGCCTTGCGGCAAGGGCGCCTCGAAATCACCGCGCCGGCCGATTCCGTCCTCGGATTTTTCGCCGGGCGGTAGAAACTGCGGCCTACGCGCGCAGCGGCTTGACGCATCACCCGAATGCGGATGGCGGGTGTTTCCGATCGAAACGCTGTGCTACGCTGTCGCAAGAGGACCCACCTGAAATGAACCTATTCGAAGCCATTCTCAATGCCCAGGGCGGCGGAGTTGTGCAGCAACTCGGAGGACAATTCGGCCTGAGCGAAGGCCAAACGCAATCCGCGCTCGGGGCTCTTTTGCCGGCGCTGGCGGGCGCGATGAATCAGAACGCCCAGCAGGGTGGCTTGGAGTCGCTACTGGGTGCATTGTCGAACGGAAACCACGGACGTTACCTCGAAGATCCTTCCCTGCTCGGCCAGGAATCCACCGTGCAGGATGGCAACGGCATTCTTGGCCACCTCCTCGGGAGCAAGGAAGTAAGCCGTGAACTGGCTTCGCGCGCCTCCGCGCAAACCGGCATTGGCAGCGACATTCTCAAGCAGATGCTTCCCCTCGCTGCGAGTCTCCTGATGGGCAGCATGAGCCGTGGCGCGCGACAATCGAATCTCGGCGGGATGGGCGGCGGAGGCGGATTGATGGATGCGATCGGCAGCATGATGGGCGGCGGACAAGCATCGGCGGCTCCGGCGCAAGCGGGAATTCTCGGTATGCTCGGACCATTGCTCGATCAGAATCAGGATGGCTCCGCAGTGGACGACATCCTTCGCATGGCGTCTGGCTTCCTTCGCAAATAGCCCTCCTCGAAGTAGGAGTGAATCGCGCGCTGAGCGCAAAAAACGTTGACAAACCGGGCCAGATCGTTTTCAATGACAACATCTTCGGATTTTGTTCATTAGGAGAACCTCTATGCCTGCTCGATATGAAGTGAAGCTCACCCCCAAAGGTAAGTTCATGTTCAACCTCAAGGCTGGGAATGGCGAAATCATTCTCACCAGCGAGTTGTACGAAAAGCGCGCCGGCGCCACCGGCGGCGTGAAGTCCGTTCAGAAAAACGGTGTGAACAAGGCTGCTTTCGATGTCCGCAAAGCCAAGAACGGCGAAACCTACTTCGTCCTGATCGCCAAGAACAAAGAGATCGTCGGCAAGAGCGAGATGTACAAGACACCGGCCGGCGCCAGCCGCGGTATCGCGTCCGTCATGCGCAACGCCGGCGCTCCGGTAGTGGACCTTAGCAAGGAACCACCGAAGGCTGCCGCCAAGAAAGCTCCCGCGAAGAAGGCCGCTGTGACGAAGGCCGCCGTGACGAAGGCCGCCGTGAAGAAGGCTCCGGCCAAGAAAAAGGCAGCGGCCAAAGCGGCGCCGGCAGCGGCAGCGGCCGCGGAGTCCTAGCGCCAACGGCTCATCGGAGCTTGTAGATCACACAACCCGCCGTGCGGCCCACGGCGCGATACGATCCGAGCCATTCCGCCAGATCGGGAAACGCTTCGATCGCCAGCGCCTTGTTGTACTCGCCCAAGCCGTCGACAACGAAGACCGGCCGAAGGGAAGTCAACGCCGCACGGTTTTTTTTCGCCTCTTCGGGAAACGTCGGTTCGTTCGAGGAAAGATGCCGGTCCGCCAGTATGCCCGTCAACGCCTGCGAGTCGAGATAGGGAGTGCCGGCCGCGAGCCGAGTACGAACCAGGATCTCCGGACGGTATCCCCACACGAGAATCGTATCGCCGGCCATTGCCTTGTCCATGACGATGCGCGAAGCCGCATCCGCGTCGCGGCCCATGGCCAAGTCACTCCAATCGGCGGTACCCCGCGCGTATCGCGATCCGAACCGTACGAGCGGGATCGCCAACAGGAGCGCGATCAGGAGCGATGTGCGCCCCATCCCCCGCGCCGCGGCGATCGACAGCGGCGGAATCGCCTGGAAGAAGTATCGTGGGAAGAAGCGCCATCCGGCGCACACCGCGGCTAGGGACAACAGGAACCATCCGAGCAGCCGGCGTGCGTCCGTGGTTCGTTCCCGCCACCAGTAGAGTGCGGCCGCGATTGCGAAGGCCGCGTGGAAGCCGAGCCAACTGGCCGTCCGCGCCAGCCCATAGCGAACGGGCTCCGCGACGAAGGTGTCGCGAGAATAGCGGAATCCCCAGACCCACACCTGCTCCCAATACCCGTGGAGCAGCACCAAGGGTGGAATCCCGGCCAGGGCGAAACCCGCGAGTACCCGGATGGGCGAGCCCCACAACAGGCATGCCGCCACGACGAAGATCGCCTTGGTGTGAACATGGAACGCCAGACCGCTGAACAGCCCGGCGGCGAGCGGGCGTCCGGACGCCGCGGCGGCCATGGCGGCAAAGTGCGGCGCGATCATCAACAGGTCCGGCGAGAGCGCCATGGCCGCCGAGGGAAAGTAGAAGGTCAGCGCGAAGGCGGTGAGAATGGCCGCCAGGCTCCCGGTGGCCGGGTTCCACAACCGCTGGGCCATCCGCGAGGCGAGCCATGCGCACAATAGAACATAGAGCGATCCCGCCAGGCGTAGAGGCCACCCGGCATAAGCGCCGAACAAAAGATAGAAAGCGATCGAGAGCGGCGGCTTGTCATACACGAAGTCGCGATAGGGGACCTTTCCGTGCAGAACCTGAATGGCCGCGGCGGCCGGATAGGACTCCTCCACCCACAAAACGTCGAGTTGCGTGAAGCGGACGGCCGCGATCGCCAGGAACAGCACTACCCAGGCAATGGGCCGCATGGAAGGCGGAGCGCTATTGCAAGCCGAGCACGCGGCGGTTGCGCTTGGCGTCGGTGGAGGCGCCGGCGAAATCGTCGAAGGCTTTCTTCGGCACGTCGATCAGCATCGATTGAATGAACGGCGCGCCTTCGCTCGCCCCCTGGACGCTGTCTTTGTAGCAGCACTCCCATTCGAGCACCGCCCAGGATTTGTAGCCCGCCGCGGTGAGGCGCGTGAACACCTGCTTGAAGTCCACCTGGCCGTCGCCGAGAGAGCGGAACCGTCCCGGACGGTCTTTCCATCCCAGGTAGCCCCCGTAGACACCGGCCCGTTCCGACGGGCGGAACTCGGCGTCTTTCACGTGAAACGCCTTGATGAAGGGCGCATAGGTGTCGATGAATCGAACGTAGTCGAGACACTGCAGAACGAAGTGAGAAGGGTCGTAGTTGATGGCCACGCGCGGATGGTTCCCGGTGGCTTCCCGAAATCGCTCGAAGGTGGCGCCATCGTAGACGTCTTCGCCCGGATGCAGTTCATAGGCCAAGTCGACGTTGTGGCGGTCCGCAAAGTCCAGAATCGGTTTCCAGCGTTTGGCGAGTTCCTTGAAGCCCTCCTCGACGAGCCCGGCCGGACGCTGCGGCCAGGGATAGATGTAAGGCCACAACAGCGCGCCTGTGAACGATGGGGAGCAGGTGAGACCCATATTGGCGGATGCCTTGATCACCAGCTTCATCTGCGCGGTGGCCCACTCCGCCTTCGCCTTGGAATCGCCCCGCACTTCCGGCGCCGCGAACCCGTCGAACATCTCGTCGAAGGCCGGGTGCGACGCCACCAACTGCCCTTGGAGATGGGAAGCCAACTCGGTGACGGCAAGCCCGTTGGTTTGGCCCTTGATCTCGTCGCAGTAGGTTTTCGATTTCGCGGCCTTGGCCAGGTCCATGATGCGGCCATCCCACGATGGCAACTGCACGCCCAGGTAGCCGAGCGACTTCACCCATTCCGTGATCGACGGCAGCGAATCGTAGGGGGCTTCGTCGCCCATGAACTGCGCAAGAAAAATGGCGGGACCCTGGATTTGAGAGGAGATGGAAGAGGACATGGTGAGAAGTTCGATTGTACCCCCGTCGCGGCGCCGTCGTCGAGCGCTACCCGTGGTTCCGATGCTATCGTTGTCCGAGAATGGCCAGCCGAAAACAGGGAATCGCGTTTCTGTTCGTGCTGGCGTGGCTCGCCGGGCTCGCGATCACCGGCTACGGGCTCCAGTCGCGCGGGTTGCTCCGGCTTCCATTGTGGGAACCTGCCAGTTTCCAGCGTCTGCTGTGGTTCACCGCGGCATGGGTGGTTGTCTCGCTGCTCTTTTTCGTTCGTGGACGGCGCTGTTTTCCGATCGTCCTGCTTGTGGCGCATGCATTGTGGATGTGGGCGGTGAACGGGCCCGCGCCGCTCGCGGCCCAACTCTGGATGGGAGCCGCGGCGCTCGCCATCGGGCTCCGCATCACCGCTCTCCAGCGGCGCCGCCCGCCGATGGTGGCGGGCGCGATTGCCTGGATTACCGGAATGGCCGTCATCCAGTCGGCGATGAGTGTCACGGCCCACTTCCCGGTCAACACGGCCGCGTTATGGGTGGCGGTGCTCGGGGCGGCGATTTTCTTCCTGCGGCGCGGGTTGGTGGAATGGGCGCGCGGAATCCGGATCCCGCGGCATGTCACCGCCTCGCGCCACTTTGGCCGCGCCTTGCTCGCCTGGCCGTTGTCGATCGTCTACGCGCAAGTGCTCGGCCCGGAGGTGGGCTATGACGCGCTGGCGGTTCATCTCATGGTACCCGCCACGGTGGCGCGCGTGGCGGCGTGGCCGTTCGACGTGGCGCGCCTCACCTACTCCCTCATGCCGCTGGGCGTCGATTGGTCTTACTCGGTGGCCTACCTGCTCGGCGGCGAGCACTCGGTCCGGCTGCTGAACTTTCTCTTTTTGGGAGCGATTCTCGCGGTGCTCCATGAGGTTGCGCGCCGGTGGCTGCGTCCCGGCCTGGCCTGCCTCACCGTGGCTGTGTTCGCGTCCAACCCGATCGTCCCGCTCGAGACCGGACATCTGTTTATCGAAAACGGGTTGGCTGCGTATCTGGTTGGGGCGGCGTGGCTGATTGACCGGATGCGCAGCAGCGGCGGCGCGCTGATTCCGGCATGCTGGATGCTGGCCGCCGCGCTCGGATCCAAGCTCGGCTCGTTGCCCTATGCGGTCCCTCTGCTCATCCTCGCGTTCCTACTCGCATGGAAGCAGACGCAACCCAATTTGCGCGCGATCGCCGCTTCATTGACGATGGTCTTCGGCGGGCTGCCGTATCTTTACTCGTACTGGGTCTCGGGCAATCCGGTCTTCCCGTTCGAGAACCAATACTTTCTGTCACCGCTGTATCCTCCGGAAAAGTTCGTCAACCTGGCGTTCGTCGAGAAACTGACGCCATGGTCGTTGTTTCCGATGACGTTCGATTCGCCGAAGTACCTCGAGTCCGGCGCGGGCGGCGCGATGGGCTTCGCGCTGATTGCCTTCGCGCCCCTTGCGCTCGCGGCGTGGGCGTTCATTCCGCGGCGCGCGCGGGGGGCCCTGCTTCTTACGGCGGGCGCCGCTGCGGTGGTGCTTTCCTCCCAGCCCTATATCCGCTACATCTACCCGTCGATCGCTTTGTTCACGGTTCCGCTGGCGGCCTCGGTGATGGCGACGCGCCGCTGGGCCGGACGCTGGGTCACGGCCGGGCTTGCCGGCTCGCTGGTCATCTGCACGGTGGCGCAGGTCTATTTCCGGCCGACATCCACGTGGCACCATTCGCGCCTGCTGCTGCCCGCACGCCACAGCGCGGTGGAGCGGTTTGAGCGTGAGATCGCGCCCTCCCGGCAGGTGTCGCGCGACCTCAGCACGCGTGCCCCCGGCGAGAAGATCCTCTACCTCGATATGATGCACACGCCAGACTATGCGGGTGTGTTCGAGACCTACAGTTGGCACACTACGCCGTTTGCGATCGCCTTGCACAAATGCAAAACCGCGGAAGAGGTGGAGGCGCTGGTTCGAGCGGCCGGCATTCGCCACGTGATCGGCCCGGTGGCACCCACTCCGCCGATGACCCCGGCTGTGGCGGCGTTCCTGCAGCAGCGGCTACGCCCTTTGTGGGCGGTAGGCGGCGCTGCTTCCTACGAGTTGATTCAAGCCGCCGCATCCACCATCGAACTTGCGCCGCCCGGGCTGGGCGGATCGTCCCTCCGCCACCGGATCGCCATCACCTTGCCCGCGCCCTACCGCTTTGCCGTGGAGGCGCGCTGCCCGTCTGGCGGGGCCGCGAGGCTGCGCATACAATGGCGAAACGCCGATGGGGCCATCGACGGAGCCGATGAGCGCATCCTTGCGTGCGGCGGCGCGCCCCGAACCCTCGAACTAACCGCGCACGCTCCGGTCTCCGCGGCCGCGGCGGAACTCTCCGCCGAGCCGGCTGGGAGAGGGCCCATCGAGATCGGAAATGTTTCCTTCCGCAACCTGCCGGACCCATCGCGGTGATCGCTATAATAGGCATTTCCTCCATGCCTCGCTACTCTGCTCTACTGGCCGGCGCGTTTTTTTGTGCGTTGATAGGCTGCTCGAGTCCGGACCCCGCCCCGACGGCCAATTCAGCGCCCCCGGCAGCCGGCGCGGCTGTAGGCACCCCGGAAATCGTCTCGATCACCCCCGACGCCGGCTCGGCTCGATCCCAGCGATTCGAAGCCATCGCCTCGCATCCCGGGGGAGCGGGTCAAATCGAGAATATGCAGGTCCTTTTCGACATCGGCATTCGCGGCGCCGACGCCTGCTGGGTGGACTACCGGCCGGCTTCGCAAACGGTGGCGCTTCGCACCGACGATGGCAACTCCTGGCTCGCCGCGCGCCCCATCGGCCAGCCGGGCGTCGTCGAGAACCGGCAATGCGCCTTGGCGGCGCAGAACGTGACGGCCACCGCCGAGGGCAATCAACTGAAAGTCGTGATCCCGGTAAGTTTCAAGGACGGCATGCGCGGCGATCGCGACGTGTACGTGATCGCCTCATCCGCCAGCGCCCACACCGGGTGGATCAAAAAGGGGCACTGGACGATTCCCTGACGCCACCCTGGCGACGGAAAATCTGAACAAACGACCTCTACGGGCCGTCCTGATCACTGATGGACGCTCCACACGTTGTAAGCCCCGCCCCTGGGAGTCAACTCCGGCTGTGGCCGGGCATTCTCGCCGTCGCTGTGCAGTGGCTACTGCGGTTCGCCTTGCCCGCCGCGATGCCGGAGGCCGTCCCTGTTGCGTTCATCGCCGGACTCGCGGGTGGCCTCGCGGTCCTGCTATGGTGGGCGTTCTTCAGCCGCGCCCCCCGGTTCGATCGTTGGGGGGCCGTCGCGCTGATGATCGCCGCGCTCGCGGTCACGCCGGCGATCCTGCACGAATCGATCGCCACCGGAATGATGGGCATGATGTTCTTCCTCCATGCCATTCCCGTGCTCAGCCTCGCCTTTGTCGTTTGGGCCGTGACCGGCGCCGGCCTGTCCCCGGGCCCGCGGCGCGTCAGCATGGCTGCCACCATCCTGTTCGCATGCGCCGGATGGGCGCTTCTTCGCAGCGGCGGCATCACCGGCGCTGGCGCGACGGACTTCGCGTGGCGGTGGACGCCGACACCGGAACAACGGTTCCTGACGCAGGTGGAGAGCAGACCCCCGGCTGCCGCGCACGACGTCCGGCCGCCCGCACCCAGTGGGGCCGTCCCCGAGGCTCCCAGTACCCTTCCAAGTCCTACTTTGGCTCCTCGGGCTCCAGCCCCAGTTCCCGCGCCGTCACTTGCACCGGCTCCCCTTGCGCTCAAACCGGTAGATGACTGGCCCGGCTTTCGCGGACCCGGCCGCGATGGCGCGATCTCCGGCCTGCGGATCGCCGCCGACTGGTCCTCCCATCCACCCGTCGAGTTGTGGCGTCATCCAGTCGGGCCGGGGTGGTCGTCTTTCGCCGTTCACGGCGACCTGATCTACACGCAGGAGCAGCGCGGCGACGATGAGGTGGTCGTTTGCTACAAGGCGGCTACGGGCGAGCCGGTGTGGATGCATCGGGATCCGGTCCGGTTCTGGGAATCCAACGCCGGTGCGGGTCCGCGCGCGACGCCGACTCTTAGCGGCGGCCGCGTGTACGCCTTCGGCGCCACCGGCATCCTGAATGCGCTCGATGCCGGGAGCGGCGCGGTAGTGTGGTCCCGGAACGCCGCCACCGATACCGGCACGGCAATCCCGGGCTGGGGCTTCGCGAGTTCGCCGCTGGTGTTCGGAGATACGGTGATCGTGGCCACGGCCGGCCAACTGTCCGCCTACGAGTCGGCAACCGGTTCTCCGCGCTGGACCGGTCCATTCAAGAACGGTGGGAGCGGCTACAGTTCTCCGCATCTCGCAACGATCGCCGGCGTACCGCAGATCCTGTTGGTGAAAGGCTCCGGAGCGGCGGGCGTTGCCCCGGCTGACGGCACGCTTCTTTGGGAGCATCGATGGCCCGGCGACGGCATTGTCCAACCGGCTCTTACTCCGGATGGCGACGTTCTCGTCGGCACCGGTTCGGGAATGGGTGCGGGAGCGGGAGTCGGGGTCAGGCGTCTGGCGCTCGCGCACGGCCCCGATGGCTGGACGGCGCACGAACGATGGACGTCGAACCGGCTGAAACCCTATTTCAATGACTTCGTCGTGCACGCCGGCCACGCCTATGGGTTCGACGGCGGCCTTCTTGCCTGCATCGGCCTCGAGGACGGCCAGAGAAAGTGGAAAGGCGGACGATACGGCCATGGACAACTGCTTCTGCTGCGTGAGCAGGGCCTGCTGCTGGTGTTGTCGGAGGAGGGGGAACTCGCTTTGGTCCGGGCGGACCCCGGGCAATTCACCGAACTCGCGCGGATCCATGCAATCGAGGGCAAGACCTGGAACCATCCCGTGTTGGCGGGCAACCGGCTTCTGGTCCGCAACGGTGAGGAGATGGCGGCCTTCCGCATCCCGCGTGAAGGCGACGCGCCTTAATCCCCTTTCCGCTCACGGAGTGCCGACCGAGAGAAAGGTCCCTTCACGGGTGGGCGCCCCGTCCACGACTGCCTGGATGGTCCGCTGGCCGGGGCCGATGCCCGCCGGCACGGTCACCCGCACCTGGTACAAGCCCGGCGACACCAGGCTCGCGAACGATACCGGCGCCTGGCTGCCGCCGATGGTGACCGCGATCGGCGCGGCGATCGGGAACGCGCCTAAGAACGAACGGTTCGTGATGAACCTGGACGAATCGGCGGTTCTGCCCAGGCCGATCATGAACAGATCGAGCGTCTCGCCCGGCCGCGCAATCCGGGTGACACGTGGATCCACGGCGTTGTTGCCGATCAACGTGGAGCTCCCTGGCAACAGAGCCGTGATGTGATACGATCCGCCCGCGTCTGGAAGCGCGTAAAACGCGGGTAGGGTAGCGGTGGCGAGAGCGGTGAACAAGGGTCCGGGGACGCCGTTGTTTTCTACCGCGATCGCAACCGGACCGGCTGCCGTCGTCGCCGGAGCCAACGCGTTGATCTGGTTCGCGCTCACATAGGCGACCGGCGCGGGCTGCCCGTTGAACAGGACTCGCGTTCCTGAAAGCGCCTGCGGCAGCGCTTCGCCCGCCGCGGACGGGGTCCACACCTGGGGCCCGGCGGGAGTGAAAGCCGAACCCGTGATCGTCACCCAGGCGCCGGGCGCGACTCCGGGCTGGTAGCTCCAGGCATCGGCCACCGAGGCCACCGTCGCCTGGCCCCGTCCCGCCTGCGTCACGATGAATGTCCGGCCGGCCACGGAGATCGTTCCCCGGCGCTCACTGCCGGAGTTGGGAGCCACCGTGTACGCGATGGCTGCGCTGCCGGTTCCCCCTTCACTCGATGCAAAGGAGATCCACGGCACGTCCGCGCCGGGCGACCATGGACATGCGCCGCTCGTCGATGTCACCGCGAGGCTGAAGTCCCCGCCGCCAGTTCCCACCGAAATGCCCGCGGGGATCGAGTATTGGCAAGCCGCCGGCGTGGACGGCGCCAGTCGCAGATCCGTCCAGAACGCCCAATCGAAAAAGGACGAACCGAGCGAATCGGTCACCAGTTGAATCAGGACCGTCTGACCGCGCCATTCGCTGAGGTCGAGCGAAGCGTCTGTCCACGCGTTCGCGCTCGTCGACCGCCGCCAGTATCGCCTGCCGTTGATGTTCACCGAAAACGCCACCCCCGTGTCGCTCGAAGCGCCATCGCCGATCCCGTAGCCCCAACTGAGTTGAAGGCGGCTGTCGGGCAAACGAACGCTCCACGACAGCACGGTTCGCCCCTCGCTCGGCGGATGAGCGAAGATCGCGGTGGCTCGCGTGCTACCCCCAGCCGTGGCCGGATTGAGGCTCCCGGACGTATACGGCGCTCCGTAGCGCGCCGGCTCGCCAGTCGATCCACTTCGGATCACGAACGGCAACTCAGCCAGCGTCGCGCCGGCCTCCACTGGTGTTCCTACGTCCGTGAAAACCACGAATCGCCCAGGTACGGGAACGCCCGTAACCAGGCTCGACTGGGCTTCTGTGGGAACTAAGGTCCCATTCCCGGAAAAGCCGGTGACCGTCCGGCCCGCGCCGGTGGTTAGCGGCACGGAGACGCTCGAAGGCGTCCCCACTCCCACGCCGCGGACATCCACCACCGCGAACCTCGGTGTCACCATGGTCTCCGCTCCCAGTTTCACTGCGGCAGGGAGCGACGCGATTCGTGTCGTGTCCGGCCGAGGTGTCTGCTCCAGCCAATACTGCACTCCCGGGTCCAGCCCATAAAGGCGGGATGCGTCAAATGCCGGCCAGTTGGGAATGTACTCCGCCGTCGCGATCTGATTGACGTCGTGCAGGCGCTGGTAGAGCGTGGCGCCGTCCGCCTCCAACCGCACCTGCGTCCCGGTGTCGGTCAGCGCGGCGGTGGCTCCGCCGCTGCCCACGAACCGGATCAACGCGCCGGACCAATCGGCGGTCCACGCCGGCTGGAACCCATACTTCTGCCACGCGCGCACGACGCGCAGCAGGCGCGCGATGTCGGGATTGGACGTGTCGATGTCCTCCGGCGAATTGATCAGCAGGCTGGGCAGGAAACCGCGCTTTTCCGCCAACCCGAGAAAATCCTTGAAACCAGGATCCCTCGGCACCGGCTGTGCGAGGTGACTGTAGTACCGGATGCGGCTGCCAAACAGAAACTGAGCGATCGGGTGTCCCGCCGGATTGCCTGGAAGCGGATCCTCCGGCTCGCCCCACCAGCTTTGCCCGAAGGAATGGAACTGCTGGAAAATGTCGTTCATTCCCTCCGTACTGAGCACCAGTCCCGGGAAGGCCTCCAGCAACTCCCGGTTCAATCGCACGGCGCCTTCCAGTTGCGTCAGTCCTTCGATGGTTCCGTTTCCGTCGTTCCACTGGACCAGGGCCCCCTGGTCGAGATGGATCGCGTCGGCCTGCAAGGCCTCCACGGCGGTGCGGAGACGCGCGATGAGCAGTTGCCGGAACGCCGCCGAAGCCGGGCTGATATGAGCGAACCGCGTGGGCGTCGACGCCGGAGAGTCCCACTGCCAACCCACCCGTCCGAGCGTTCTCGGATCCCTGATCTGAAACTCCGACACCGCGACGTAGTCCGGGTTGCGCGGGGAAACTCCGTAGAAGTTGGCGTGCAGCATGACGCGGAATCCCCACCGGTGCGCCCGCGCGGTGAACACGCCAAGACCTTCCCGTGGAGCGTAGTCGGGATAGTTGACGTCGTACCGGGAGGCGCGCCAGTCCGGGAGGTAGATGATGGTTTTCGCCGGATCCACCAACGTCGCCAGCCGGTCAAGCAGCGCCGGATCGAGCGCTTCCATGCCGACTACGGCGCGAATATCGCGCGCCCATTCGCGGTCCGGACCCGTCTGAGGAGGGCGCGCCGCGGCCAGCCAGTCCGCATAGATTCCGGCCGCCGCCCGCCAATCCCCCGTCACCGCCTTCAGCCGCCACTCCAGGCTCGGCACCGTCGATGCCCGGTTCCACGGTGTCGCCGCCTGCGTCTCCAGACGGATATCCACGGTGCCGCTGCCGCGGGCCGTCAGCCCGAATTCCTTGAACAGCATTCGTGAATCCGGCGCATAGACCACCGCGCTCCCCCGGCGGCCTTCGATGGCGAACATCTGCGCATGCCATCGATGCGGGTATTGCAGCGATGTGCCCACCCCGCGATGCGCCCGGTCGAATACGATTCCGGTGTCGGCCGGCACCGCGATTCGGTTGGTCTCGATGTCCAGGCCGGCTATGGTCCAGGAAAGCCCTTGCAGGCCCGGGGTCGCGGACTGCCCAGCCACACGCACCACCAGTTCCCCGCTTCCGGCGTCTTCGAAAACCGTCATCGACGCGGTCCGGTCCCCGTTGCTCATGCTCAGCCTGGCGGTCCGGACTCCCGTCGCGGCGTCGGTCTCGAGCCGCCAACCCGACGATTCCAGCGCGGCGCCCGCGGGCTGGGCGGAAGAGAATTGCAGGAGCGGGGAGGCCGGCGGTAACTTCAGGTACTCTTCGCCCGTGGCACGGTTGGTAAACCCGCTGAGGTCGGGGCCTCTGAATTCCGCTGACGCGTTGGCCGTGACCACCGACAGTCTCTGCCCGTCCGCCGTCATCTCCGCGTGAAGTCCGCCTTGCACCAACAGCCAAACGACTACAGTTCGGGCGCAAGCCCGTCTCAAATGGCTCAAGAAATCCTCCTCAGCACGAATTGGCGGCCCACCCCTCATCTCCGTGGGGGTCGAAAATCAGGACCTCTCTTGATTTAACCGCAGTTAGCCTCGTTCGTGGATATCCCATGCCTCTTTTTGGGGGCATGCCGGTAAACAAAGTTTTACGATCCAAGGGGAATCCAAAAGAGGCCGGGACGCGTTTATCGAGGTGGGAGCAGCCAATCGCCCCAAGGAGAACGAACAATGACGCTCACGGCCATCGCCAATCACCCGTCGCCGCGAACCGAAACCAGCGGATTCGCGCAATGCTATATCTGCACGCACACCGTTCCGGCCATCGTGGTCATCGATCGCCGCCGGGTGCTCGTCAAACCGGGCCAGAAGTGCCCGCGGTGCAATTCCACGCTGAGCGGAGCAGCCGCCAGCCGGGCTGCTTAGCGCTGGCCGCCCGGTTGCTGCCCGACTACGGGCACAGGCTGCTGGGGTACGATGAAGATCCTGTGCCCGATTTCTGGATCTACTTTGCTCTGTGCGCCAGCGCATTCCTTGCCGGCGCGGTGAACGCCATCGCCGGCGGCGGAACGCTGCTGACATTTCCGGCGCTGCTCGCTATCACAGCGCCCGTAATGGCAAACGGCACCAGCACCATCGCGCTGCTGCCGGGGTCGCTCGCGAGCGCCGGCGCTTATCGCAAGGACATCCAGCACCCGCCGCGTCTGCTCCGATGGCTCGCCGCCCCCAGCCTGATCGGCGGCCTGATCGGAACCCTTCTCGTTACTCGCACCGAGGAGCGCTATTTCGCCGCGCTCATCCCCTGGCTGATTCTCGGCGCGACCATCCTGTTAATGCTCCAGCCGGTGATTGGCCGCTACGTCCGCGGACACGCCGGAGGCGACGCCGGTGAGGAATCGGTTCTGCCACGCAAGCGGCTGTTCGCGCTCGCGTGCGCCCAGTTGGCGGTGTCGATCTACGGAGGATACTTCGGGGCCGGAATCGGAATCCTGATGCTCAGCTCGCTCGCCTTCATGGGGCTTCGGAACCTGCACGAAATGAACGCGCTCAAGACATTGCTCGCCGTGGGCATCAATGGCGCCGCGGCTGTGCTGTTCGTTCTCGAGAAAAAGGTCCAGTGGGGCTACGCCGCTCCGATGGCGGTGGCGGCGATCGCCGGCGGCTACCTAGGCGCGCGGTTCTCGTTGCGCTTCCCACCGGCGGCGGTCCGCAAGGTGGTTCTCGCAATCGGATTCGTTCTGTCCGGCTACTACCTCTACCGGCAATACGGCGGATGAGCGCGCTCGCTACGGGATGCGCTGCGGCAGGGACGGCGACGCGAACCCGCCGTTGTTGTAGATCATTTGCAGCATCTGGACCGGCTGGGTGACCCGCAGCCGCAGGATCGCTGCCGCACTCGCACCCGGAACCAGTTCCCCGGCATCGAGAAACACCAGTCCGTTCGGGGGCAGGTCCACCGTTGTCGACGCCGCGGGGCTCAGGCTCAACGACAGCGTCTGTATGCTCACCGTGGTCGCCGCCGTTCCCGGGTTCTGAAGCGCGATGGCGGTGCGCGTGGATCCCGACGAGAACGCGAAACTGTAGTAATCTCCGGCGGGGCCGGCATCGGGAAACATCGGTTCCGCGTCCCGGATCAACGGGACGGTGCTGGTCCGCACTGGCGTCCCCTTGCGATAGGAGTAGTGCACGTCCTGCGATCCATCGCCGTTGTCGAGCCGGATTTTCGTGCCGTCCACGCGGTAGGGGGTGGACGGAGTCACCTGGAGTTGCGTCGAGCTGATGAAGGTGGTGGTGGAAGCCGTGTCTTTCAATCGAACCCGCGCTCCGGGGACGAAGTTCACGCCTGTCACGTCGATCGTCCCGCCCGCGGGCACCGTGCCGGCCCGCGGCGTGACCCGGTTGATGGCCGAGCCCCCTGCGGTAAACAGCGCCGCCTGGGTCAACACATCGTAGGAGGACCCGTTCGGCGCGCGAAACGTCCGCGCGTCGA
>JAWKHI010000053.1:0-46819 GCA_041394885.1 Bryobacteraceae bacterium
TCTGCCGGTGGAGGAAGTCAGTCACCGTCTCGTGCGGGATGTTGAGGCGATCGAGAGAGTATTCGATGGCGTCGTTTTCCGATTCCGGAAGGCCTTTCACCCGCCTTCGGAAGTCCCCAAGGCCGAACACTTCCGGGTTGGCGTCAATTTCGGCGGCGCGCTTCCACGCCTGGTAAAGAGGCAGGTTCTTCCAGGGCATCTCCCACGAGGACTGTCCTTGGTCGAAGTAGGACGAGCACCACTTGGAGATCTCATCGACAATAAACGGAGCCCAGCTGGTTCCGCGTGAGTGGTCGAGCCAGTCGGCCACGCTGAGTATTCGCTGCGCCCGGTCCGGCGCTTCCAACTGCTCCTCCAGCCAGGAAACCGGATCGGTCGGGTCCACCACACTTGCGCACTCAGAGAGCGCAGCTCTGATGTTCGCGGGGGAAATGGACCCTTGGCGGAGGCACGCAAGGTAGTAATTTGTGTCCATCAGAATCGTTCCGTGGGCAACCCGCTCAAGGAGACGTGCCGCCTGTGCGAAGGGCATGTCGCTGAGACCCAGGAACGGATTGACGGCGACGAAGTTTTGAAGCGGCCAGAGCGGAGGAATCCTCCGACAGGTCTCGTCGATTGCCGGGGTGTAGTGCGATTCCGCCGGTGCGGCCAGAGTCAGAGTCATCTAGATTCCCTCCTTTGAAAGTCCGATTGGCCAGAGTGTGCTCGTCAGGCGATTGGCCAGAGTGTTGAGGTAGAAGCCATTCCTGGCGTGAACGTAGAGTTTCAGACCAAGTGACGAGTGCAGAAGTCGGGGCAATTGCGATTGTGCGACGGCGGCTAAGAGGAGGATGCAGGCGATGAAGACGCCAGTCCAATTCGCGGCGCTGCTGGTGGGCTTCACGACGAGTTGAGCCACCATGTCGAGCGCAAAGTAGGTAATACTCATCGCTAGCGCGGCGATTAGCCCGAGGGGAACCTTCCAACCTCGGTCAATAGTGCCGAACAGGGTCCAGAGCATTTGAGCGAGGGCTATCGAGAAGATGAGGTTAAGCGCGAGTGAGTGAACAGGATTCATGCTCATCGTTTGCGCGGTAAGGAAAGTGAGTGCAATCCCGGCGAAGATGCTGGAAACGACAACGGCGAGACTTTGGGGACGCTGGCTCAGGGTGGGCCGGGACTGTACAGCGCTTCCCGAGGAAAGGAACGCGTGGGCCTTGTATAGAGAGTGCGCTACGAGGTGGACGAGTGCCAGGTGGAATGCTCCGAGTCCGCATTCGAGCATCATGAATCCCATCTGGGCCACGGTGGAGAAGGCCAGGCAGCGTTTGATGCTCGCCTGGGTCAACATCACGGAAGAGGCGAAAATCGCCGTGAATCCCCCGACAAGGCATAGAATCAACATGGCTGTGTTGGACAAGGAGATCAGAGGACTCAACCGAATGACCAGGATGCCTCCGGCGTTGATGATTCCGGCATGCATGAGAGCAGAAACCGGAGTAGGGGTCTCCATCGTATCGGGCAGCCAAGTGTGGAAGGGGAACTGGGCGGATTTCAGCAAGGCCGCGAATACCAGTAAGCAACAGATCCCGCTTATCGCAGCCGGAAGGTTTTCATGCCCCGCCAGTCTCAGCTTCTCCGCGGCGGCTAGCAGCTCCTGAAAGTTCCAGGTGCCGAATGTTTGGTATGTCAGAACCAGGACCGCAAGAAGGGCCACGTCACCGAGCCGGCTGACCAGAAATTTCTTCCTCGCTGCGAGCAAGGCGGACGGCCGATCTCCGTAGAACTGGAGCAATTGATGCAGGCTTAGGCTGATTCCGCACCAGGCGGTGATGAAGATCGGTAGATTCGGTGCGAGAACCAGCGCAAAGACGAAGGTGCTCGTGAGGCAGAGCCAAAACATGAAGCGACGTTGCCCCGGATCCCCCATCATGTACCGCATGGAATAGCGGGTGACGATTGCGAAGAGGAAAGTGCTGAGGACCAAAAGAACGCTTGTCAGGCGGTCGAGGTAGCCAATCACGGCTAGCGCAGACAGGAACGAGAGCACTGCGTACCCCTGCGCCCAAACAGCACCTCGTCTTCCGGCGGCGAGTTCGGTTGAATCTTGAAATCTCATACTCTTCGCAAGATACGGCAAAGTACATTGTTCTTTCCAATAGATGTTTTAGAACAGACCGTTCGCTTTGGTATATGGTGTAGAGAAGCATGTTTCTGAACTATCACCACTTGAGGTACTTCTGGGCGATCGCGCACGAAGGGAACTTAACTAGGGCTGCGAGCAGGCTGAACGTCGCGCAGTCCGCGCTTAGCGTTCAACTGCGGCAGTTGGAGGAGGCTCTGGGGCACGCGTTGTTCGCACGAAAGAACCGCAAGCTGGAACTGACTGAGGCTGGGCAGATGGCGCTGCAATACGCCGACTCGATCTTCCGCTCAGGGGAAGAACTCGTCGATACACTCAAGAATCGGTCGCGGCGGGCTCGCCAAGTAGTAAGAGTCGGGGCAGTAGCGACTCTCTCCCGGAATTTTCAATGGGAGTTTGTGAAGCCACTTCGTAACCGAAGAGACGTTGAGCTGGTTCTCCGATCGGGAGGGCTTCGAGACCTCGTGTTGCAGCTCCGCAACCATGAGGTTGACGTGGTCCTTTCCAACCACGCGCTTCGCCGTGACGCGGAAACGGACCACTACAGCCATCTGCTGGCAGAGCAGGAGGTGAGCTTGGTGGGTCAGCCAACGCGAACGAAGCGCTCGTTCCGCTTTCCCGAAGACTGTCGACAGACACCCTTGATCCTGCCAAGTGTGGAAAGCGATATCCGAGCCGAATTCGACCTCATGCTTCACCAAGCCGGAGTGCGGCCGATGATCGCCGCCGAGGTCGACGATATGGCGATGCTGCGCGTGATGGCGCTTCGCAGAAATGCCATCACGCTGGTTCCGCGAGTCGTGGTGAAAGACGAATTGCGTGCCGGATTGCTCGTCGAGCGGCACCGGTTGTCGTCGGTAAAGGAACGATTCTTTGCGATCACCCCCAGCCGGACCTTCCCGAATCCACTCGTCAAAGAACTGATTACGTTCGGCAGCGGGAAGGGCTGAGACGGAAATAGCGAATGCCCCCCTCTTGCTCGATGGAGGGCGCTTTGTGAAACTCGTTTTCATGGGTGGTCTTCTCGACGTTCTGGCCCGCCCGAGTGAGCGGCGCTGGCTGGCCCTCGCTGGGTTTCTATTGGCGACGTTCCTAACGGGTGGGATTTCTTTTCTCTTCACCACACCCGCTATCCCGGGATGGTACGCAACTCTTGCCAAGCCAAGCTTCACCCCGCCCGCAGCGATCTTCGCGCCGGTCTGGACGTTGCTCTACTTCCTAATGGCAATTGCCGCTTGGCGAGTCTGGGTTCGCCCTTCATCAACCATTCGTTCCACGGCGCTGATGTTGTTTTGGATTCAGCTCGTTATCAACTTTGCCTGGAGCCCGATCTTCTTTTGGCAACGGATGATCGGTCTGGCCCTGGTAGTGATTGTGGCGCTGTGGTTCGCGATCGTTCTGACGTGCCTTCAGTTTTTCCGCGCGTGCAGGGTGGCGGGATCGTTGTTCGTACCATACCTTGCGTGGGTGAGCTTCGCCGTTATCCTGAATCTGGAGATCTGGCGCCTCAACTAGGGACTAGGTTCAGCGTTGGTGCTTTCGTCTACTCCAGAATGCGACTATGACGGAAGCGGGTATCCTGAAGAGGTGCGCGCATTCGCCGTCCACCGCATCGCGGCCATTTTCGCCCTTGCAGGGTGTGCGGCCGCTCAACAGGATGCGCAAAAAGCCAACGCCGAACTGGAAGAGCAGGTCTTCGCGCAGCGCCGGCTCCTCAACGATTGGGGTGGCCTTGTCTATTACGGCAGCGAGAACACCGAACTGAAGCCGGACCCCGACCGCGTTGTCCTGCTGGGCGACGAAGTCACCGAAAACTGGCCCAGCGCCTTGCTGGGCAAGCGGTTCCTCAACCGCGGCATCGAACATCAGACGACGGGCCAGATGCTGGTCCGCTTCCGCCAGGATGTGGTTTCGCTGAAGCCCAAAGCGGTTGTGATTCAGGGCGGAAGGAACGATCTCGCCGGCTATGGCGGACCGGCCACCACCGGCACCATCGCCGACAATGTGATGTCAATGGTCGACATTGCCCGGGCCAACGGCATTCGCGTCGTTGTTACGTCACTGATTCCGGTTTGCGATTGCCGGGGCAAGGCCCAGATCAACCGCCAGCTGCCCGGCAAAATACTCGGCGTCAACGAATGGCTCAAAGACTACGCCGCTCGAGAGAAACTGACCTACATTGACTGGTACTCGGCGCTCGCCCAGGGGCGCGCGTTCCGGGCCGATCTGACCGCCGACGGGCTCCTGCCGAACGGCGCCGGGTACCGAGCGATGGCGAAATCATTGGCGGACGCGTTCTAACGGAATTGGCAGAACGCGGCGGCGACTTGGTCTAGAGTGTTGTCAGAGGCCATTAACAGTCGCAGCGGCAGCCAGAAGGCATCTTTGACCAACCGCTCGGCATTCGGACACGGCATCACACGGTGGGGCGCTGTCTCGAAGGCGGCATTGGCGTAAAGAGGCCGGGGATAGTAGGGCGTCGAGGGAACGCCCTTAGCATCGAGCCATGCCCGCAGTTCATCCCGCCTCGGGTGGCGGCCGAGCAGGAGATAGTAGTTGTGGGCGGTGACGGGGGCCGGGACGTGCTGCCACTGCAAATCCTTCACTCCGGCGGTGGCTTGGCGAAGGCGCTGCGCCGCCCGGGCCCGCTGCTCGATCTGCTCCGGCAGGCGCTCGAGCTGCGCCAGCAGCACCGCGGCCTGAATGCCCGAGAGGCGGAAGTTCGACGCCGCATCAAAGTGATCGAACCATCCGTGTCCTTCACGCCGGCCATGATTGGCGAGCGAGCGGGCGCGGGCGGCGAAGGCGTCGTCGTCTGAAAGCACCAGTCCGCCTTCGCCGGCCGTCATCACTTTCGAACTCTGAAAGCTGAATGCCGCGGCGAGGCCGAACGTGCCCGGCCGTTTGCGCCTCCATTCCGATCCCTGGGCCTGCGCGGCGTCCTCGATGACGGACAGGCCGCGCCGCCGGGCGAGATCGCCGAGGGCGTCCATATCGGCCGTCATGCCGCCGAAGTGGACGGGCATGATGGCCCGGGTTTTGGGCGATAGCGCGCCGGCGGCCGCTGCCGGATCGAGGGTGAAGGTATCGGGATCGACGTCGGCGAATACAGGTATAGCGCCATAGCGGCATACCGCCGATGCGGAAGCGATAAAGGAGTGTGCCGGGACGATCACTTCGTCCCCGGGCTCGATGCCCGCCGCCCAGAGAATCAACTCGAGAGCGAGCGAGCCGTTGGCAACGGTGATGCCGTGGCGGCAGCCGTGAAAGTCCGCAAACCGGCGCTCGAATTCGGCGACGAACGGATGGGATCCGCCCCAGGTGTGGGAGCCGAGTACTTCAGCGATCAGTTCGAGCTCGCGGCTGGTGGAAACAGGCCAGTTGGGAATCTGCAAATGCTCAGGATAGCGCGGTGTAACTATTCGGCGAACAGCGACAGTCCGAGGGCAGCCGCGAAGACGAGGATCGAGAGGTAGGCGAGAATGAGGCCACGGCTCGACCGCAGTTCCTTGAGAACGACGATGCCGTAGAGTGCGGCCGGAATGGCCCCACCGTAGGCGCAAAAGGAGGCCTGGACCGACCGCAGGTGAGCTTCCGGATTTTCTCCGTACATGGCCAGGAGCAGCAACAAGTAACCGGCGCCGAAGATGAGTCCCCCGGCCAGACCGAACAGGTGCTGGCGGGCGGACGCTTTGAAGAAACGGCCGATCCGCGGGGGGCTCGAGGAATGGACGGAGAGATTCATGAAGAACAGGTCGTAGATGGGGGCGGCCAGCAGCGCGCCGATGCCACCGAACAGCGCGATCGGGTAGGGCTGCATTTCGATGTCGCCGATGCGGGCAAGGCGGAGAACGAAGAACAGCAACCCGAGAATGACACCGCCGCCGACGCCGAAGGCAATGCCGAGGCCGGCTGTCTGGCGAACCTGGGCCCCGGCCTTGGCATTGGCGGGCACGGTGCTGCTGGCGCCGAGCTCGGTCACATATGCCGAATAGGCCGCGATGGCGATACCGGCGGCGATCAAAGCGAGAAGAGCCGACCCGAAGGCGAACACGGCGACACCCCGGCCGAGAAGCAAGACGAATTGGAGATAGTGGACAGCGAGGGCAAGGCTACAGGTGATCAGGAAAGATAGGGCGATTCCGGCGAGCGAGGCGAAGGCAAGCTGCAGCAGGACGCCGAGGGTAGTGGCGGCGCCGGCGGCCACCGCCATGATCACAAGCCTTGATTTGACGATGGCCAGGTTATCCATTGAGGTGACACCCACGCCGAAGGTGCCTAGAGTGCCGAAGGCGAGCGCCGATAACAACAGAAATCCAGCGCAGAAGTCGAGGTAATAAAACTCAAAACGGAACTTGGACGCTTTGTAAGTGATCACCCAGAGGCCAAGTAAGAGTGCGGCGGTCAGACCGGCCAGTAGGGATGCGGCGGAAGATTCGAGCAGGAACAAGGGTGTTCTTATGATACAACGCGAGCGCCGCCGTCAGGAGCCATAGGTAATCTCCATGCCGCGCCGGGTTCCGGTGCGAGGTTCCCAGCCGAGTTTGGTTTTCGCGGCGGTGATATCGAACGGATGTGGCGGCCGGAGCGACTGAACGCGGTAGGCCGAGAGTGGGAGCTCGCGCCCGAGCACCTTGCTGAGCACGTCGACGCCCCGTGCGGCGAGCAGCATGAACCACTTGGGAATGTAGAGCGCCTTGATGGGGGGAATGAACTTCGGGCTGCGGCGGCAATGGTCGACGAACTGGCGCTGGGTGAGCGGCGTGGGGTCGACCAGCTGAATGACCTGGCCGAGGGCTTCGGGCTTTTGAGCGGCGGCGATGAGGGCGTCGACCACGTCGTCGACATAGACGAGCGGCAGAGGATGGCTGCCGTTGCCGACCACGATCCAGCGGCCGGCCATGCCGATGGCGCCGGAAGGCGAGGTGCGCTCGGCGCCGGGGCCGAAGATCTGGCCGGGCCGGAGCACAACGGCCGGCAAGCCTTTGTCGCGGATGGCGTCGAGTACGATCTTTTCGGCGGTGAGCTTGGTTTGGGTGTAGAGGCCGCGGCGTTCGGGATAGGGCTCATAGGCGGATGCTTCCGTGACTGGAGTTCCGGGAACGTGGCCGGCCTGGTCGAGCACGCTTTGGGAGCTCACATAGACGACGCGCTTGACGCCGTGTTTCAGGCAGGCCTCGATCAGGTTACGCGTGCCCCACACCGTGCCGCGCTCGAATTCCTCCTTACCTCCGCGCATGGCCGCGCCGACGTGATAGACGGTGTCGACGCCGGCCACGGCGCGGTCGAGCGCTTCGGCGTCGCCGAGGTCGCCGAGGGCGGCGCCGGCGTTGGGGTAGTTGTCCATCCACGCGGCGGGCCGGCGGAGGAAGGCGCGGATGGGCTCGCCGGAGGCGGCAAGGCGTTCAAACAGCGCCCGGCCGAGGAAGCCCCCGGCGCCGGTGACGAGGATTTTCGCCGGCGCGAGCGGACGCGCGCGGGCAGCGTCGACCAGGGCCTGTTTGGCGGCATCGGCTTCGTTGGAGATCTCCTCCATGAGAGCCACCATCCGGCGCCCTTCGCTCGCCGGGATGGGCGGTTCGGCGCCTTCGGCGAGCGCGGCGTAAAAAGCTTGCACGCCGATGGCGATTCCCGGGTTTCCCTTGAGCTTGCCGGTCAGGATGCGAAAGAAGTTCTTCGTGGTTTGCCAGATCTGGCTGAGCGAATTCGTTACGGCGAAACCCATGCGGAGGATGGGCTTGGGGATCATCGGCAGCTTGCGCCGCACGGTGATCATCTGGATATAGCAATCGATGTGCATCACGCCGCCGGTGCCATGAACCACAAGTTCGTTCTGTGTGGGGTTCACGTTCCAGGAAAGGTACAGCTCTCCGACGCCTTTCTCGCACTCGGCGATGACGCGCCATTCATCGAACGTGAGAAAAGGATCGCGGCCGGTGGAGTAGAAGTTGGCCTTCACTTGGCGGATGTGACCGAGAAAGCTTTCGAGCAGGTAGAGTCCATGAACGCCGAGGTCCTGGAAAGGGTAAGACCCTTTGCGGAACGGGGGCGGGACGACCGGGCCGCCGGCATAGGGGACGTAGTCGGAACTGCGAAAGAAGTCGACCCCCTGGACGTCACCGATCCGTCCAGCCTTCACTTGGCGAATGGCTTCGAGCACCACGGGATCCATGCGGGCCGAGTGGTTGACGCTGAGCGCACGGTTGTTGCGTCTGGCGGCCTCGATCATCCGGTCGCAGTCTGCGGCGGTTTCGGCCATGGGTTTTTCGACGTAGACGTGGCAGCCTTTGTCGAGGGCTTCGATGGCGAGCGGCGCGTGGAACTGGGGCGGGGTGAGGATGTGAACGACGCCGGGCTGACAGGCGTCGGCAAGTTCCGCGAAGCTGGCGAAGGCCCGTGTGCCATAGCGGGCGGCCATGGCTTGGGCTTTGGCCGAATCCGGATCGGCGATTCCGGCGATGGTGACTCCGGCGATGGTCTGAAGAGCGCGGATGTGATAATCGGCGACGTAACCGGCGCCGACGATGCCGACGCGGAATGATTTCTGGTTCATGGCAATGGTCTAGGCCTGGCCGAGAGCGGCCAAGCGTTGTTCGACGATACGTAAAGTCTCTTCGGCACGCGCGTCCCAACTCATGGACGCAACCGCCTGCTGACGCTCGGCGCGGCGCGGTTCGGCGCCTTCCTCGAGAGCGGCTTCGATCTGGGACAGGAACTGATCCCGGTTGTGGGCGAGGCGGATGCAATGGGCGAAGCGATCGATTTCGGGCGTGGAGACCGAGACGACGGGCTTACCGGTGGCGAGGTACTCGCGAAGCTTGAGCGGATTGGCCATCAGGACCTGCTGGTTGAGGATATAGGGGATGACGGCGACATCGAAGGCCTTGGCCCAGCGCGGGAGGTTCTCGTAGGGCTGCGGACCGGGCATGACGACATTAGGGAGGCGATCGAGGCCGTCGAGACCAGTGGATGCCATGCCGACGAGGAGGAAGGTCCAATCGGGGCGGGAAGTGGCGAGAAAGTGGAGCAGCGGCACATCGATCCAGGCGCCGATGACGCCGAAAAAACCGATGACGGGGCGGCGCAGTCCGGCGGTTGCCGGGGCGGGCTGGAAGGCGGGATCGCTGGCCTTGGAGAACAACTCAACGTCGACACCGTGGGGGGCGAAGACGGAGTTGGGGTTGAGCGGGATCTTGGACTTGATGAGCTCGGGGGAGGTGACGAAGACCTGGTCGGCGCGCCGGGTGAGTTCCTCATCGAGCCGGGTAACGCGTACTTTGTCGACACCGGGCAGCGCCGCGTAATCGTCGGTGCAGTAATAGACGAGCAAGCGCGCTCCGATGGCGGCGGCCGCGGGCCCGGCGTGCGGAACAAGGACGAAGGAGAGAACGTCGCGAAATCCGATGTGAGCGACGGCGCGCCGGATGAGGAAAGAACCTGCGCGGGTGTTGAAGGCATCCATGCCGGGGATCCTGCGAAAGGGGACCTGGGGCATGGTCATGTGCCACATGCGGGGCCCGATCTGCGTGGGGAGGTCGAGCGTCTGGCCGAGCTTTCGGAACAGCTTCTTCACGTCACGACCGGTGGCCTTCGGGGCGCGAAGACCTGGGGTGGAGACGTAGAGGAGGGGAAGGCGTTGACCGAGGCGCCGGGCGACGTGATGGCTGCTGGTGCGATTTTCGGCGAACCAATCGTTGCCGAAGTAAACGATGGAATGCCCTTCGAGGCTCATGCGGCGGGCGCCTGCTTTCCACCGAAGAAGGCTTTTTTGGCGCGCGAAAGCGAGTAATAAGTCGCGCGGCGGAACCCGATGGGGAGCCGGGCGTAGGCGTAGTAGGAGTAAGCCATCGCTAAGGCGACCGGATAACCGCGGTAATAGGGGCCGTGGCGCTTAACGATGGTGATCGCCGATTCGGTGTTGCGGCGTTGGGCGTGGAAAGACCCGCCGCCTTCCCAGAGCTGGTAATACGTGGTGTATTCGGGCCAGTTATGGAGCTTTCCGATACGGCCGAGTTTGAGCCAGACGTCCCAATCCTGGAAGCCGGCCAGGGACTCGTCGTAGAGGCCGCATTGTTCGATGGCAGTGCGGCGGTCCAGGGAGGTCGAGTGCGCGAGGGGGTTGGCGAACAAGGCGTTGCGCTTGATCTCTTCGTCGGACTCGGGCTTGCAATTGCGGAGGATCTCGCCGCCCTGTTCGTCGATGACGATCATGCCGGAGCCGCAGCCGGCGTAATCGGAATTGCGGTCGAGGAACGCGGCTTGGGTGGAGAGTTTGTCGGGGCGGCCCCAGTAGTCGTCGTCGTCGAGGATGGCGATGAACTCGCCGCGGGCCTGGCGAAGGCCGTGGTTGGTGGCGTTGGCAATGTTGCCGCCCTTGTCGCGGTGGAAGTAACGGATGCGGGGATCGGCTTGGGCGCGGGCGGTGACAAGGTCGCGGGTGATCTGGTTGGGGCCGTCGTGGACGACGATGAGCTCCCAGTCGGAGAGTTGCTGCGCAGCGAGACTGTCGATGGCGCGGCCAATAAACTGGGGACGATTGTAGGTCAGCATCACGATGCTGACGCGGGGAAAAGCCATGAGAAGGTGCCCGTCTACTTCGGGAGGATCTCCCGGACGGGCCCGAAGAAGTCCTTCACGGCGGAAAGGCCGACTTCGGTGGCGTGCGGCACACCGGCCGCTCCGTGGGCGTTCACAATGAGCCGAACGATGGAGGTGTCGCTGCGGTGGAAGCGCGCGGCGTCGAGGATGGTAAAGGCCTTGGCCGCGTATTCGCTGGCGATGACTCGGTTGTGGGTCTGGAACCAGTAGAGAACAACGCTGCGATCTTCGCCGTGGGCGACGACATATTTGTTGACGGTGACGGTGGGCTCGACCCATCCCGCGACCGGGATCTCGACGCGCGAGATATCCTCTGGCGTCCAGCCGGAGCCGGGGAGGCAAACGCGCGGGGAATGGGGCTGGACGCCGGCGCGCTGGGATTTGAAAACGGCCATGTAGAAGTGGGCCCGTTCGCCGGTGGCCGGGTCCACATAGGAGCGGGAGATGGTGTCGTCGGCGCGGAGGAGGTCAAGAATTTCCTGTTCGATGACGCCTTCCTGATCGAGTTTCCAGGGCCCGACGGCGGCGGGAAACTGCTTGAGGGGAGTCAGAGGCGGGACATACTCTGCCCTGCGCATCGAGTAAGACACTCCGATTTGCAGGAGGAGAAGGAGAGTGACTACCTTGACGGCGGTGCTTTTGAGGAAAACCACGAGTCTAGGCCTTTCTTCCTGAGAAAGCTTGGTAACTGCGATTGATGACCTGATGAGTGAGGACGAGGGCGATCAAGGCGAACATGAAGACGGCGCCGCCTTCGAGGCTATGGTAAAAACCGTCGGCGAATTCGGCCTTCATGACGCTGATGATTCCGGTGAGAGTGACACGGCCGGCGTTGGCGAAGATGGCGATGGGAACGGTGGAGGCGAGCAGGGCCCAGCGCATCCACTTCTTCGAATCGAAGTAATAGCCGTAGACCAGGGAGAGGAACGAGAGGCTGATGAGGGAACGGATCCCGCTGCAGGCCTCGACGACAGAGAGTTTGCGGCTGGCGAGTTCGAGGATATTCCCGTCTCGAAAGACCGGAATTCCGATGAAGTTCAGGGCGTGCTCGGCGACGGCGCTGGCGAATAATTGCAGGGGAAAAGTGATCTGGCTATAGATGAACAGCGGCATGCGGATCATGAACAGAAGAAGAAAGAAGGGAAAGATCAGTTGTTTGACCAGGGCGGTGCCGGTGAGTGTCCACACGACGCCATAGAGAGCGATCACGAAGCCGACGCGGGCGAGGAAGAAGTCAGCGCCGAGGCTGCCGAGTAGGGAGACGCCGAATCCGAGAATAATAAAGAGAACAGCAGGGTAAAACGGTTTGATGGGAATCAAGAGTAACTTGCCCCATTCTCTCCAAATGATCGCACCGGCGACCACGGGAACGAAAAAACCATGCCCCATTTCTTCCTCTTCGGCCCATTCGCGGACCATGGAAGTTAGAACGGGAAGATAGAGAACAATCAGAAGAAGTGTGAACCAAAGAAGGGCCGGCAACACGGCTGTTGGGAATTGGGCGAAGGACGTCTGTTCGGCAGGTACTTCGATGGGCGAGGCTCTCCGGTTAATGTTCGCTTCCACTTCCTCATAGTGTATCGGAGTCGCCAGGGGCGGGCAACCGAAGGGGGTGTAGTGGCGGGGACGGGAACGGGGCGTGACCGGGCCGTTTCGAGTGGCGGTTGAGGAGGAAGCATCAGATCCACCCTCGAAAGCGGTAGACGGCCAATGCGAGCCATTCGCGGAGGTGGTCTTCGTTCCAAAGGATGGCCTGTGGGGTGGGAATCCACTGGTACCAACGGTAATAGCCGAACTGTTCGCGGCGGAAACCGCATGGGGCGGGAACGACATCGATACCTTGTTTCCGGAAGGCGGCGGCGGCTCGCCGCATGTGAAAAGCCTCGGTTACAAGAATGATGCGTCCGAAGCCGGCCTGTCGGAGGATGCGGGACGATTCGATGGCGTTTTCATGGGTATTCCTGGAACCGGGCTCGGTGGATATGGAGGAGGCGGGCACGCCGAGGCTGACGAGCGTGGATTTCATCACGTTGGCGGCGATGGGGGCTCGTTTCCCGGAGCCGACCGGTCCGCCGGAGACAAGGACGGGGAGTTGGAAACCATTGCGGTAGAGCCACGCGGCATGGTAGCAGCGCAGGGAGGTGCCGGGTCCGGGCAGGGGATCGACAGGGGCGGGAAGAGCGGAGCGAATTTCGCCGGCCAACACGACGATGGCGTCAGCCGAGGAAGGCGGGCGGGCGGCAAGGGGATAAGCGGCTTCGAGCGTAAGGGCACCAATCCAGGCGGCGGGCAGCCAGGAGAAGAGAGTAAAAACGGCAAGGAGGACGAACCCAGCGCGAGGAAGACCGCATGTGTCCAAGCGTCTACCGAACAGGGCCCATAGCCAAGCCGCCGCCAGCAGGGCCACGAGGATGTAACCGGACACTGGGGCTCAGTTTAGCATGGGAAGATGGGATTGACGCCGTTACGAGCGGCGACCATTGCCGAGGCTTCGCAAGCTGAGCGAACCGAGCCTCGCCCACCGACCGAAGGAGGACTCGTTTGAAGTTTCTTGTTACCGGCGCCGCCGGATTTATCGGCAGCAACCTGTGCGACCGTCTGTTATCGATGGGTCACACCGTGACCGGGTTGGACAATTTTTCGACCGGCCAGGAGGCTTTTTTGGCTCAGGCGATGAGTCACCCTGGATTTACGTTCCAACGCGGAGATTTGCTGGATTTCGAGCTGGTGAAAAAGACCACCGCGGGCATGGACGTGGTCCTGCACTTGGCGGCGAACGCCGATGTTCGCTTCGGGCCGGATCACCCGCGGCGCGACCTGGAACAGAACACGATTGCGACGTGGAACGTGGTGGAGGCGGCGCGGGTGAACGGGGTGCCGCGGGTTGGTTTTTCCTCGACGGGTTCGGTGTACGGAGAGGCGCAGCAAAGCCCGACGCCGGAAGATTGCCCGTGTCCGGTGCAGACGTCGTTGTACGGGGCCTCGAAGCTGGCGGCGGAGGGGATGCTGGCGGCCTATGCGGAGAGTTTCGGGACGCAGGTTTACATCTTCCGGTTCGTATCGATTCTGGGTGAGCGGTACTCGCACGGGCACGTGTTCGACTTTTACAAGCAACTGCGGGCCGATCCGGCAAAGCTGCGGATTCTCGGCAATGGAAAGCAGCGGAAGTCATACCTATACATCCAGGATTGCGTGGACGCGATTCTGCTGGCGCTCGAGAAGGCCGAGGGGAAGGTGAACATCTTCAACCTGGGAACGGACGAGTACTGCGAGGTGAACGACTCGGTCGGGTGGATCTGCGAGCGGCTGGGGGTGGCGCCGGAGCGGAGCTACACGGGGGGGGACCGGGGGTGGATCGGGGATAATCCGTTCATTTTTCTCGACTGCTCGCGGATGCGGAGCCTGGGGTGGAAGCCGAAGCTGGCGATCCGGGAGGCGGTGGTGAGGACGGTGGATTATTTGATCGCGAATCCGGGGGTGCTCGAGCGAGAGTAGAGGGCAGGCGATGATTGCGTGATAGAGACGTGGCTGCCGAGCCGGTCAGGTGGAGGCTTGGGCGGCGGCGCGGACAAACCACAAGTGGCCGACGGTGGTTGAGGTGGAGTGGGAGTGAGTCGTGCGGAAGCCAAGCTGTTCCAGGCGCCGGCGAAGATCAGCATGGTCGCCTTGGTGATACTCCATGCGGATTTGTTGAATATGGCCCCAAACCCAGGACGGGGAATCACGGATGATAGGGTATTCGGCGCCTTCACAATCGAGTTTCAGAAGATCGATTCGGGACAGCGAATAGCGAGTAAGGATGTCGGCGAGGCTGATGGTCTTGACGGCAACGCATTCACCGCCGTCTTCTTCCGGGGAATCGACGGAATTGCTGGGGTCGGATGCGACGGGGAAGAGTACAACATCGCCGCCTTGGCCAGTGACCGCGTAGTGGTAGGGGAAGATCACCTGCGAGAGGCCATTGGCGGCGACATTCTTCTCAATGTGCTGGATGGATTCGAGGCAGGGCTCGAAGCAGAGGACCCGGGAGGCGCCGCGGCGGGCGGCGTCAAGAGCGAAGGTTCCTATGTTGGCTCCGATATCGACGACGACACCTTGGAGAGGGTCGGAGCCATAGTCGTGGCGGATGAGAACGACAAAAACAGTGACCGAATCATCGCGGGCCGAAGAGAGGAAAACGGTGAGGCCGTCGCGGAAGCGTAGACGGCGGGAAGATATGGAGCGGCGGGACAGGTAGGCGGCGAGGAACTCGCGCGGGGACTCGAGGAGGAAGCAGCTCCGGAGCAGATGCCAGAAGATATGGGGAAAGCGGGGAAGACTTTGGAGGATGCGGCTCCGGCTCCGGCCAAAGATCCTGCCGAGCAAGAGATAGAATGCGGTCAAGAAAAGAGACCCCAAAAGAAGGCACAGAACCACCACCAACGGCATCGTGAAGCCTCCGGCAAAAAGTCAAGCGCAAAGGGCGCTTTCCATTGGCATCACTTTATCATTTTGGTGACCGAGATCGCGGCGCCACGGGGGGAAGGCCAACTGACAAACAGCGGCATTAAAGGCGGTTGGGCGATCCCGGTGGTATGGCCTGTGGAAAACTTGGCGTTTGCGACACCACCGGATCCACGAGCGTGCCGACATTCGCCGCTTCTCCAGTGAGCTGACTCAGTGCTGCTGTCTCGGATGGGTAAACTACGACTCCGTGACGGTGACAGCACCAGAGCACGGGCTGGCGGCTGGGGACATGTTTCGTGGATGGGACGAGTTCGGCCAATGGGGTGCGGAGGGTGCTGAGCGTCTCGGGTGACCGGGTTTCGCTTGGGAACCCGGACGGGTCACCGTTGGCGGGAAACGCCGAGTACTATCCGGGGGCGGGAGCGGGTTTCATCGGAAAGGTGCAGGCGACCCGGCTGACCGAGCATCCGCGATTGCTGCTGGACGGGCCGGCGGGGGTGGACGGCGAAGCTGACGATTCGACAGGCGTGGTAAGGACGGTGGAGCATCTTGATTAAGAATCCGGAGATCTTTAGGTCGCGATTAGCGGTGACCGAGGTCACCGCAGCCAGCGATTCCCGTGATGTAAGGTAGGGGCAGACGGCACTTCCGCAGGAGGTAGATCGATGCGTCTTTCGGCAGTGGTGAAAGCGACGGTTGTGCTTCTTGCGGCGGAGATCGTTTCCGCAGCGACTGTAACAGTGCCGTTCGGGGACCATGGTCTCTACGGAGAAGGCGGTACAACCACGGGCATTGTGACGGTCGGCGGATTCAGGTCCACCGGAGTTGTGGGGACCTTGGTGTCGGTGCGGATTGAGGCCAGCGGAGGGCCTCTGCGGCCTTCTCGCTGTTCAACGCCACGCTACTGGAGCAGAGTGTGTTGGTGCGGCATCGCGTTGACCTTTGTCGGAGCGGTCCTGCTTTGGGGCTTCGGCAGGGGTCGGCGGCGTGGTGGCCCTGGGGAGCAAGGAAGCGCGGCGTCGGCCTCGACGCAACAGTCCGAACGTGTTGGTTACCGATCCAGACCAGTTATCGCTGTTTGCGGGGCGTGAAGTGATGGTGGAAAAATACTGGCGGAGAGAAGTCAGAAACGGCGGGACTTCTCGGGGAGAGAGGAGTAGAGTACGCGGTGTCGGGGGAGTTCGTCTACGAGTACGAGCAGGTTCCGGAGCCGGCGTCGTGGGCGGCGGTGGCGATGGGGTTGGCTGCGGTGCGTGCGTGTCGGTCGTACGTCAAGGGGTGAGACAAGGCGACTGGCACACCGGAGCGGGGGCTGCAGGAAAGACCGAAATACCGCGCCGTAGGGCATTCCAGCAATGGGCCTGAAGTTGCGGAGTAGAAGCCTCTATCATGAAGAGTATGCAGTTCCCGCTGTTCCCTGGTCTTTCTATTACCAGTCTCCGGCACCAACCGGTGTTGCAGCTCCGGACCGGCAGGCCGGAATCCCGCGTAAGTCCGTACAAATGTTACGAATACGACTCGGTGACGGTGACAGCACCGGAGCACGGGCTGGCAGCTGGGGACACAGTATGGGTGAGTTTCGTGGGTGGGACGAGTTCGGCCAATGGGGTGCGGAGGGTGCTGAGCGTCTCGAGTGACCGGGTGTCCGCTCGGGAACCCGGATGGGTCACCGTTGGCGGGAAACGGCGAGTACTATCCGGCGGCGGGAGCGGGTTTTATCGGAAAGGTGCAGGCGACCCGGCTGACCGGGCATCCACGGCTGCTGCTGGACGGGCCGGAAGGTACGCTCACCGCGAGGGTGAAGGATCCGGATGGACCGGGGGCAGCGCGCGCGCCGGCGGCCAGAGCGGGTATGCTCCTTACGAGGCTTCAGCAGCGCGGCTGAATGCGCGGGTTCGGAACCCGGAGCAGTGGTATGCGTCGCCGGATGTGCAGGGCGGGGACACGGTGCTGATGGCGGCGCTCGGTTGAGTATATGGACAACCGGCGGACGGACTATCTGGAGGCGGCGCGGCACTGGATCAACAATGCGGACAAGCTGCTGGGATCAGGAGACCTTCAGTGCGTGCGACGAGACGCTGACGCTGTGCGGAAGGGGTTCGTATACCGATTGGGGATCATTTTTGACGGCCAACTTCGCCTATGCGTGTTCATCGGGAGCAATTGACCGCGCCGGAGCGCGCCAGCATTCACGGCGAAGATGTTCAACGGTATGGACGGGACCGGGTGCCGGAACATGCTGGAGGGTCAGCCCGGGGAGGAGTTGACGCTCGAAGGGGGATCGACGGCGGTGAGCGGGGACGGGACGCGGTTCACGTCGTTGCGGGCGAGACAGTGGATCCATACCGGAGAGCCGCTGCCGTCAGGGGCGTGGCTGAAGAATTGCGCGTATCGATTCCGACACGGCCATGACGGTGACGGCGATCTATTCGCGTACAGTGGCGATTCGAGGGCAGGGTTCGGCGCGGCGCAGGCGTGGCGGCCGATAGCTGCGGCCTGATGTGGTTTGTCTCCCATCACGGCTACGGGCCGAAGTCGATCATGCCGAGGGAGTTGGTGCGGCTGGTGGACGCGGTGGGGCCCGAAAGCCGGGAGTTGCGGGTGGATCAGCCGGCGCAACTGCCGTTGCCGCCGTTCTTTCTGAAGATGGACTATCTGAGCGAAGCCACAGGGCGGTACGCGACCGAATGGGTTCGTCTTGACCGGCAAGAGCAGGACCGCTTACAGGTGGAGCGCGGGGGCGCTGGGAACGAGCCGCGGCGGCGCACGCAGGCCGGATCGCCGTGTGGACGCCGCTGCCTGTGAGCGGGGACTGGGGACGTTGAGCAGTTTCTACTTCCCGTGCCCCTCGACGATCCACGCGCAACAATCTGACGTTCACCAAAACGTATGGATACCTGGTGGTGGGGCTGGCTCTGGCCGATGAGACGCCAGCGGCCGTGTCGCTGGCCGAGAAGGCATGGAACTACTTCTACGATTTCACGTATCCGCACGCCAAGGATATGTGGACCGGGATTGCAGGGCGGTTACTACTACGGAGTGAACCGGTGGCTGGAATGGATGGTGCCGATGACTTTGTTCGGCCAGAAGAGCTTTCCAGCCGGGAATCGATATCAGTGGGGGGTGGTTGAAGCAGGGGCTGCTATATCCGATGTACATGACGACGCCGTACAACCCCGCTTTCAGCATGCCGTTACGGGGACGCGGGGATTGAGGAGGAGCTTCTGCCGCGGCATCTGAAATATATCGTGACCGGGCAGGCGGTGTACGGAGGGACGGCGGAAGCATCCTATGCCAGCCATTGGTTTGCCAATGTCGCGAAGTGGTTCGACGTGCGCGCGTGCTGCAGGGAGCGGACGGGGTTCAATAACATTCCGTGGGCGCTGGCTTACTTCGATCCTGACAATCCGTGCGGGGGCGACAACTGCCGGGACTACCGGAAGGAGTTACCACCGTATCATTTTTTCACGGAAACCGACTATGACCCGGTGTGGAACCCCAATAGCGCGTTCCAGGCGGTGGTGAGCAAGCAAAGCTGGGACGAGGACGCAACGATGCTGTTTGCGCTGGCGCTGAGCCGGCCGGTGGATCATCTGGCCGGATATCCGGGGCCGGGCGCCTACCGGATCAGCAAGAAAGAAGTGCTGCTCGCGGACAATTCCGAGGGCGGCAACGGATTCTCGAATCCGAACCGGAGCAACTACGTCGAGATCGACGGTGGAAACAAACTGGTGCCGGAGATCCGGCCGAACCTGTTGGGGATGCTCGGTCCGAATCCGCAGATTGACCGGAAGACCGGTTCCGAGCAGTACGTATATTTTCGAGTGAACTCGCGGTACGCCTACACGGCCGAGGCGCGGGTGAACCGGGCCTACCGTCACTTTGTGCATTGGAAGGAGGCTGGGGGCCGGGACGCGATCGTGGTGTATGACGACGTGGCCACCGATGTGGGGAAGGCGAAGAAGACGCGGTTGCATTATTGGGCCGATAAGAACACGACGCCGGAGTTCGAGTCCCGGGACGGGAATCTGGTGTTCACACGGCAACAGGCGCGGTTGTCGACGCGGGTGGTATTGCCGGAAGCGGGCGGCGGCGCGGGACTGGTTGCGACGATGAGCCGGCCGCGAGCTACCGAAACGGCGTATTCGGTGGAACTGGATGGCGGGACGGGGGAAGAGAGTGAATTTCTGGTGGTACATTTTCCCTCGGCGAATACGGCGGACGTCATGCCTGCGGTAAGCCGGATGCGCGAATTGACGGACGGGTTTCAAGGGATCGAGGTAGAGAGCGGCACACCGTGGGCGGCGATTTTCGCAAAAGGAGACGGACGCAAGGAGGTCCGGTTCCGAACCGTCAAGGCGGTCAGGGCGGTGGTCGCCGGGCTGCAGCCGGGTGTGTATGCGGTCGAAGGGAATGGAACGGCAAACGAGGTTCGGGTGAACGCCGATGGGACGCTGGTGGTGGTGGGTGGGCCGGGAACCTATACGATCCGGCAGACGCAATCGTCGGCGACGTTGCGGATCCTGACCGGGGCGCTGGTGGCGGGGGCGGCCGGAGTGGCCTACAAGATTTTTCTCGGAGCCGCGGAAGGAACGCCGCCGTACCGTTGGACGATGAGCGGCGGGGCACTGCCGGCTGGAATGGAGTTGAGCGGCGAGGGGGAGCTCCGCGGGACGCCGAGCCGGGCCGGGACGTCGACGTTTACGGCACGAGTGACCGATTCGTCCACTCCGCCCCAGACGGCCGAGCGGGGATTCGTGTTGCGGGTGGAGGCGCGGCCGCCGTCCATCGAGATCACGACCACGGAAGTGCCGGTGGGTGTATACGACGCCTGGTACGATACGCAACTGGCGGCGCGAGGCGGTTCGGGGCAATACCGGTGGTCGGTGACGCCATTGCCGCCCGGCCTGCGGCTGGAAGGCACGAGCGGAATACTGTACGGAACGCCGGAGGCAGCAGGCACGTTTGTGCTGCGGGTGCGGGTGAGCGACGCGTCGGGCGAATCGGCCGAGCAGGACGTCGTGTTGCTGGTGCTGGCGGCTGCGGCCGAGTTGCGGGTGACGACAGAAGGGCTGCCAGACGGAGCCGAGCAAGGAGCCTATCAGACGGTGTTGGAGGCCTATGGAGGGATCCGGCCGTACAAATGGTCGGTGACCCGGGGGGCACTTCCGGCGGGGCTGGTAATGACGGAAAATGGAGAAATCAACGGAACGCCGGAGGCGGCGGGGACGACCGAGTTCGAAGTGACCGTAGTTGACGGGGGAGATCCTGTAAGAACAGCGTCACGGGTGTTGTCGATCCTGGTGGCATCCGGGAACCGTTAATTCCGATCGCAAGCAACGGGAGAAGATGGCACTCAACTATAGTTCCCTGCTAGAAAACGTTTTGCTGCCGATGCATAACCGAGTGCAGGGCCGGCGCTATTGCCGGAACCGCGAATTTCTTGAACAAAGCCAATGGTGGGATGAGGAAAGGCTGCGCGAATTCCAGTGGAGGGAGCTTCGGAAGCTACTCGAGGTGACTTTCGGAAGCTCGCCATACTATCAGCGGAAATTCAGGGCGGCGGGGGCCGAACTGGGAGATATCCGGACATTCGAGGATTTCGCAAAGCTGCCGGTGCTCGAGCGGGAGGAGATTCAGCAGCATCGCGACGAGATGCGAGCCGGGGCATACCGGGGCAAGTTGATCCCGCACGCCACCGGGGGATCCTCCGGGGTGCCGACGCGGTTCCTGCTGACGATAGAGAGTTTCGATTGGAGGACGGCGGCGACGCAGCGAGCCTATTCGTGGCCTGGTTGCCTGTTGGGAGAGCCGACGCTGTACCTGTGGGGGGCGCCGGTGGGCAAACCGGGCTGGAAGCAGGACGCCAAGATGGGTCTGTTCCGGATGCTGCGGCGGGAGTGGATGTTCCCGACGTTCAACCAGACGCCGGAGCTGTGGCAGGAGATCTATGAGTACGCGCTGCGGAGCAAGCCTAGATACATGGTGGGGTATGTGTCGAGCATCGAGCAGTTTTGCCGCTACCTGATCGACCGTAAACTGACGCTCGGCGGGATTCGGGCGGTGATGTCGGCAGCCGAGGCGGTGCATGACCATCACCGGACGCTGGTGGCGGAGGCGCTGGAAGGGGCGCTGCTCTACAACATGTACGGTTCGCGGGAGTTCATGTCGATTGCCGGAGAGTGCGAACGCCGGGACGGTTTGCACATCCATTGCGAGAATCTGCTGGTTGAGACGGCGCGTCCGGCCTCGGATGGACCGTCGGAAATTCTGGTGACGGATCTCCACAATCACGGGATGCCATTCATCCGGTACAAGATCGGCGACGTGGGCGTGCTCGAGAAGCAGCCCTGCGGATGCGGGCGGGGATTACCGCGGATCAGCCGGATCGAAGGGCGGGTGCTCGACATGCTGAGGACCATCGATGGACGGTATGTGCCGGGTGAGTTCTTCCCTCATCTGCTGAAGGACATTCCGGAGGTGGTGGAGTTTCAGGTGGAGCAGAAGGCGCTCGAACGGATTGTGGTGTCGGTGGTGTTGTCGAGGCCGATGGGGGAGGCGTCGCGGCGGCTGCTCGAATCGGAGGTTGAGCGGGTGTTCGGCCGGGGGACGCGGGTGGAAGTCACGGAGGTGGAGTCGATTCCGCTTCGGGCGTCGGGGAAACGGCGGGTGACGATCGGGTTAGAGGGGTGAATGAGTGGCGTGCCTGCAAATAGGGGCCAGGGGGTGGCGTGGATGCGCTCGGGGTGCGCCACGGGCCACGCCCGCAGAGGTTATTAATGAGAGCCTTCCATCTTGTCCTTTCTGAAAAAAGAGAGGGCCAGGTCGCGAGAGAATGGACGAGGTACGAACGCTCCTTGGCCCGTCCTTCCTTTCTGGCGTTGACGGAAGCCTGCCAATAGAGGGAAGAAAGAATCCGCCGCCGCCACAGTTCCCGTTCGACTCCGTGAAGTCCGTTAAGAAGGCTCCGATCCAGCAGAGTCACCCCTCCCTCGAGCATTAGTGATGCCCGGTGAGAGAGGTTGTCTTCGTGCAACCGGTATTGGGTCAGGGGTTCCGGCTCGCAACAGTAACGTCCACCGCTGTGCTGCCACAGACGGATCCAGAGATCCCAGTCTTCGCTGCCGATGATACGGTGGTCCTCGTCGAACAGACCGGCACCGATCGCGGTCTCGCGATGGATCATGACAGCCGAAGGCGAAGTGATGACATTGCGGCAACGGAGGGCTGGCCAGACCGAATGCAGCGGCGCAGCCGGCTTATGCACGGCATTGCCATCCGGATGCACGAGAACAAGCCCGGAATAGACAAGAATGGAATCGGGTGAACCGGCGAGGGCCTTCGCCTGGCGGGCGGTTTTTGAGGGGAGCCAACGGTCATCGGCGTCAAGCATGGCGATCCAGTGTCCGCGCGCCTGGCGAATGCCAAAATTACGCGCGGCCGCCGGCCCTCGGTTACGCTGCTTCAGAAAACGGATGTGACGGAGAAAAGGCTTGATTGCCGCCTCGGTATCGTCCGTGGATCCGTCGTCGACGACGATAATCTCGTCTGGCGGAAATGTTTGCGCCAAGACACTGTCGATCGCTTCCGGAAGAAAATGTGCGCTGTTGTAAGTGGGGATAATAGCTGAGACAGTCAAGCAGAAGATCAACTCCGAGTTCAGGTGCCCTGGTTAGGCTATCACAGTAACATTGAAGGTGTCTATGCGAAGTATGGCCACATACGAAGTTGACCCGGAAGCGCGAACTTTTGTGTGAGAGTAGTGCTGAACGTATATAAGACATGTAAGACAAGCCTTCGAAGCTTCTCGCGCCCAAGCTACACAATTACGGCACGTCATTTACCCGGTACAAGATCGGGGCTGCCGGTGGATCGGGAGGATCGAAAGGCGGATGGCGGCGGTGGTGGTGTCGAGGCCGATGGGGGAGGAGTCGCAGGCGACGGATGGGGTGGTAGCGGAAGTACTGTACTTGCGGATAGAATTAGGAGAAGTCCTGCGCTAGAACCCATCAACAATATCGAATGAGTGCTGGAAGCCCTGAGACAGCGGTCGCGCTGCGGGTCGAGTTGGAAAGACGGCTCGGCGAGAACGCCGACCGGGTGCTGTTACGCATCCTTACCGCCCGTAATCAAAAACCCATCGAACTGACCGGAAGAGCGATCCTGGACCGTGGAGCCGCGCTGGCGCGGCAGTTGAGCCAGGCGCCGGAGGGCGGAGTGTCGCTGGTGCTGATGCCGCACTCGGTGGAACTGTTCCTGCTGCATTTCGGGTTGATTTTGAGCGGGCGGCTGCCGGCGATTCTGGCATGGCCGACCAACCGGATCGATCCGGAGAAGTATCAGCGTAACCTGTTGCACCAGTTGCGGAATCTGCCGGCGGCGGAACTGTTGACGCTGCCGCGGCTGGCGGCCAATCTCGGCCCGGGGCTGCCCTTCCGGACGGTTGGGGCATCCATCGAAGGGGCCGAGCAGTTCGAGAAGTCGTTTGCGGTGGATCTGGCGATCGAGGATAGGCCATCGGCGGTGGAGACCGGGGTCTCGCCGGGCGATGCGGTTTTTCTTCAATTTTCCGGCGGGACCACGGGTGCACAGAAGTGCGTCGTGGTGACGGCGCGGATGCTCGAACGGCAAATGGAACGGCTGGCGGAGTTCCTTCGATTCGGCCGGGAAGACGGGGTGGTCTCCTGGCTGCCGATGTATCACGACATGGGGCTGATCGCCTGCCTTTGGTTTCCGCTGTGGCATGGGGCGCCGTCGATGCAGTTTTCCGCTTCCGACTGGCTGCTCGAACCGGATCTGTTGTTCCGGTTCGCCGAGCAATACAAGGCGACGCATTGTTGGCTACCGAATTTCGCGTTCTCGTATATGGCGGCGCAGAAGGAGCGGATGCGGGGTCCGTATGCGCTCGGAGGGATGCGGGCGTTCGTGAACTGTTCCGAGCCGGTGCGAACGCGGTCGTTCGGGGCATTCGCGGAAGCCTTCGGTGAGTGGGGTGTGCGGCGGGAACAACTGCAGGCGAGCTATGCGATGGCGGAGAATGTTTTCGCTGTGACTCAGACGCCGGAGGGGACGGTTCCGGCGCGTTATCCGCGCGATGCGGTACGGCAAGAGACAGGAAATGGGCGAGGACACGCTTTCGACCTGATGGAAGACGTCTATGTTTCGAGCGGGCGGCTGCTGGAGGGCATGGAGTTACGGATTAGGACGGCGGAGGGGGGCGAGGCGGGCGAGGGTGTGCCGGGAGGAATCGAGATCCGGACCGAGTCGCTATTCGGGGGCTACTGGGGCAACGACGGATTCCGGAGGCAGGCGTTGTCGGACGACGGGTGGTACTCGACGGGGGACTTTGGATTCGTAAGTCAAGGCGAGTTGTATGTCATCGGGCGGACGAAGGACATCATCATTGTCGGCGGGCAGAACGTGTTTCCCGAGGACGTCGAAGCCATCGTGAACGGGGCGCCGGGCATCTATCCGGGGCGCGTGGTTGCTTTCGGCGTGACCGATGAAGAGCAGGGCACCGAGAGCCTGGCGGTGGTGGCGGAACTGCGCGGGGAATGGGAAGAGGGTGCGGCGAAGCGGATCGAGCGGGAGATCAAAGGACTCGTATTGTCGGCAATCGGGATCGCACCGCGATTCGTGCGGGTGACGCCAGAGCGGTGGATCGTGAAGTCGACGGCCGGGAAGATTTCGCGCAGCGAAACTCGGGCGCGGTTTATGTCGGAGCGGCACAGTGGAAGCCGCACCGGCCGAACGGAGGCAACAGTGAATGGATAGAGAGACGATCGCGGCGGCGGCCCGGGCGGTGGTAGCCGAGATGACCGGGGCGGAGGTGGACGGCGACGAACCGCTGATCAGTTCCGGAAGGATCGATTCGTTGTCGATTTTGAAACTGATCACCAAGCTGGAACAGAGGTTGAACATCCGGATGCCGACCGAAAAGCTGCAGCCGGATGATTTCGAGACCGTGGATTGGATCGTGGACACGGTGGAACGAACCGCGGAGGGCCTCTAGACGAGAGCCCGGGGCGGACACGATGAAGGCAGCAGCGATCGCGGCCGCGGCAATCGGGTTGACGGTGTGTCTCACCGGCGCGCTATTGGCGGTTCGTCCATTCGACAAAGCCAATCAGGCGCTCGACTGGATGTTCGGCGCGCCACCGGCGTGGACGCAGGTAAAAAATCTCGTCCGGGACGAACGGATTCAGGAGTTAAGCCGGGGTGAGCGTCCGCTGGCGAGTTTCCGCGCCTTGCGAAAACATTGGGAGGGGCGGACCGGGCGGCGGGTGTGTTTTATCGGGAATTCGCAGATGCTGGCGGTGAGCCTGGCGGCGAGTGAGGAGCGGAGCGAGGAAACCGAGCCCACCTACGTCGACCGGCTGGCGCTCGATGGCGACAAATTGGGTTTGTTGGTGTACCGGCTTTCGGCGCCGGGCATGAGCTATCCCGAGGCGCTATGGTACGTGCACTACCTGCTGCTGGAGGAACGCATCCGGCCGGATGAGGTGGTGCTGCAAATCAACTACCAGGCGTTTTGGAACGCAGGGATTCGCGGCGGGATGCTCGAGATGCTCGAACAGGACCGGTTCCGGGAAGTAATCGAGCGGGAGGCCGCCGGAAACGCCGCTTATGCCGAGACGTTCCGCGAGGCGCTGCGGACCTGGAAACAGATGCGGGAGAAGAAACCGGAAACGGCGGCTGCCGATGCGCGGGTTGGGGAGCGAGTGGAGGCGGCCACGCGGAAGCGGCTTGGGGAGTTGTTTCCGCGGTTTGCCGAACGGCGGACCCACAAGGACGATTTGCTGGAAATGTTGTACCGGTTGCGAGTGTATGTGCTGCAGTTGAAACCGAGCACGGCGCGAACGATCACCGGGACGCGTTGGGAGCGCAGCCGGGCGGCGGTGGAGGCGATCGTGGAGGCGTGCCGGGAGAAACAGGTAAAGGTGCTGCTGTTCCACGCACCGCTCAACCCGAAGGTGAAACTGTACCGCAGTGAACGGGACCGGCAGAACTACCGGGAGTTTGTCGAAACCGTGGCCGGGCGGGAAGGGGTACAACTGGTGGACCTCGAGCACGCTGTTCCGGCGCAGTATTGGGGACGTTGGATGAATGGTCCCGATCCGCTGCATCTCGGACGGAAGGGACATAAATTGATGGCCGCACGATTCATCGGGCTGCTTGGAGGGAACCGTTAGGGCATGGCGTTTACGTCCTATTCCTACCTTTTGGCGCTGATCCCGGTGATCGGGCTGTACTGGCTCGCGCCGATGAAGTGGCGGCGGTGGTATCTGCTGGCGGTGAGCCTGCTTTATTACGCGACGTGGAGCGCGGCCCACACGGCGTTGCCGCTGGTGGTGTGCGGCGTGGCGTATGTGTGCGGGCGGAAGATGGAGCAGGACAAGGACGCGGCCGGTAGATGGATGTGGACGGGAATCGCGGCGGTGCTGGCGATCCTGAGCGTGTTCAAATATTGGCCGTTCGTGGTGGAAAATACGAACGCGGCGATGGTGTGGATGGGCCGGCAGGGACTGGGTCCGGGCTATATGCTGGCGTTGCCGTTGGGGATCTCCTTTTACACTTTCGAAGCGGTTAGTTATCTGCTCGACACGCGGCAAGGGCGCACCAAACAGGCGCGCCTGTCCGATCTTGGGCTTTTCGTGCTGTTCTGGCCGCACCTGATGGCCGGGCCGATTGTGCGATTCCGGGAACTGGTGCCGCAGTTTTCCAAGAACCTGCAGTTCGACACCGGGCACCTGTTGCGCGGGCTGGACCGGCTGATTATCGGACTGGCGCAGAAGAACCTGTTGGCCAACAACCTGGCGGCGTTCGTGGACGAAGGGTTCCTGCCGCAGGCGGCGGCGTCGAATTCGTATCTGGACAACTGGTTTCTGGCGGCGGCGTTCGGGCTGCAGATCTATTTTGATTTCGCCTCGTACTCGAACATGGCCATCGGGGTGGCGCAGATGATGGGGATTACGCTCCCGGAAAACTTCCGGTTCCCCTATCACGCCGTCTCGCCGCCGGATTTCTGGGGACGCTGGCATATGACGCTCTCGCGGTGGATCCGGGATTACCTGTTTTTTCCGGTGAATGCGAAATATGGCGGTGCGCCGCTGCCATTGTACGGGAGCCTGATCGGAATCATGGCGCTGGTTGGATTGTGGCACGGGGCCGGATGGGGCTACGTGCTGTGGGGCTTGATGCACGGGGTGTATCTGGTGCTGTACCGGATTTGGGAGCAAGTGGAGGAAAAGCACGCCTGGGCCAAGGCATGGTGGGCGGGTTGGGGATGGCGGGTGTTTACGATCGTTGCGGTGGTAGCGGCATGGGTGCCGTTCCGTGCGGCGAGCCTCGAGCAGTCGCTGACGATGTTGACGGCGATGGCGACGCCAGCATCGATCCGGGTGTCGTACTCAGTGAACCAGTACCTGCTGACGATGATGATTGCGTGCTACTGCGTTGCGGAGCCGTGGTTGGCCGCGCGGCTGGAACTGCCGGCAAAGGGAGAAATACGGCCTCAGGTGGCTTGGTTGCGGCCGGCGGCCTACGCCGCGCTGTTGTTTATTTTCCTGATCTTCGACGATAGAGACGTGCAGTTCATCTACTTTCAGTTTTAGGACGTATAGGCTATAGGTATACTAGTCAGAGACTCACCCCTGCTGGCTGCCGTCCTGGTTACGCAGAGCAGAGACCGCAGCGCAGACGGCGGCCGGGAAACAGGAGAAGAAAATTGATCATCACACGGAGCCCGCTGCGGATCTCGCTGGGCGGGGGGGGGACGGATCTGCCTTCCTACTACGAACATCACAGCGGATTTGTGATGTCGGCCGCAATCGACAAATATGTCTACATCACGGTGCACGAATCGTTTGCGCCGGGGATCATTCTGAAGTACTCCAAGCTCGAGGCCGTCGATTCGGTGGATGCGATTCAGCACCCGATTGTACGGGAGGCGCTGAAACTGGTTCCGACGCAACACGAGCATCTGGAGATCGCGAGCATGGCCGATATACCGGCCGGCACCGGGATGGGGTCCTCTGGGAGCTTCACGACGGCACTGCTGCGGGCGCTGCACGCGCTGGCGAAAAGCTTCGTACCGCCGCGGGAACTCGCCGAGCAGGCATGCCATATCGAGCTCGACCGGTTGCAGGAGCCCATCGGCAAGCAGGATCAATTCATCGCGGCGTTCGGCGGGATTACCTGCTTCACATTCCATCGGGACGGGAAAATCGATGTCGAGCCGCTTGGAGTATCGCCTCAGACGGTGACCAATCTCGAAGACGGGCTGATGCTGTTTTTCACCGGCTTCACGCGGAGCGCGAGCGTAATTCTGCAGGATCAGGACAAGCGGAGCAGGCAGAACGATCAATCGATGATAGAAAACCTCCACTACGTCAAGCAGTTGGGTTATGAGAGCCGGGAGGCGCTGCTGGCGGGGAATCTGCGGCGTTTCGCCGAAGTGATGCACGAGCATTGGGAGCACAAGAAGAAGCGCTCGGCGGGGATGAGCAATCCGCAGATCGACGCATGGTACGAGTTGGCACGGCAAAACGGAGCGCTGGGCGGCAAAGTGATCGGAGCCGGCGGCGGTGGGTTCCTGATGTTCTATGCCGAGGACCGGATACGGCTGCGGCAGGCGATGACGGGGGCCGGACTACAGGAGATCCGGCTGCGGTTCGACTTCGAGGGGACGCAGGTTGTCGCACGGAGCTGAGGGTGAGCTGCTGCCGGTGGCGATCCTGGCCGGGGGATTGGCGACACGGCTGCGCCCGGTTACCGAGAAGGTTCCGAAGTCGCTGGTGCCGGTGGCCGGCGAGCCTTTCCTGGCGCACCAGTTGCGGCTGCTACGGCGTGCCGGGATCCGGCGGGCGGTACTGTGCACGGGACATCTCGGGGAAATGATCGAGGAGTACGCGGGAAATGGGTCGCGGTTCGGGGTTGAGCTGACGTACTCGCCCGACGGGCCGACGCTGGTGGGGACGGGAGGAGCGGTCCGGCAGGCGCTGCCCCAGCTTGGGGAGCGGTTTTTCGTACTCTACGGGGATTCCTACCTGCCGTGCGACTACGCAGGGGCACAGCGAGTGTTTCTCGAAAGCGGCCTTCAGGGGTTGATGACGGTGTACCGCAATGAAGGGCAATGGGATACGAGCAACGTCGAGTACCAGGATGGGCGGATCGTGGCCTACGACAAGAGGAACCGGACCCCACAAATGCGGTATATCGACTACGGGTTAGGACTGTTTCACCGGTCGGCTTTTGACGATACTGAAGAGGGGGCGTTTGACCTCGCCGGACTCTTCCAGCGGCTGTTGGCCCGGAACGAGCTGGCCGCTTACGAGGTCGGCGAGCGTTTTTACGAGATCGGCTCATTTCAGGGAATGGAAGAGCTGTCTACGCTGCTATCCGGCACTACACAAAACAAGAATGAGGAAGGAAGTGCGCGAGTGAGCTTTATTGAACAGTACATCAACGAGAGCAAGCAGATCCTGGATGCGCTGGACCGGGATGCGATCGCCAAGATGGTGGCAATTCTCGGGCAGACACGGAGCGAGGGCGGCCGGCTGTTCATTCTGGGCGTCGGGGGCAGCGCGGCCAACGCCTCGCACGCGGTGAACGACTTCCGGAAGATCGTGGGGATCGAGGCATATGCACCCACCGACAACGTCTCCGAGTTAACGGCGCGGACCAACGACGAAGGCTGGCCGACGGTGTTCGAGAGCTGGCTGAAAACCAGCCGGATCAACAAGAAAGACACGGTGCTCGTGTTTTCGGTGGGTGGAGGCAATCTCGAAAAGAACGTAAGTCCGAACCTGGTGTCGGCGCTGCAGGCGGCAAAGAAAGCGGAGGCGCGGGTGTTGGGGATCGTCGGCCGCGACGGCGGATATACGGCGCAGGTGGCCGACGCGTGCGTGATCGTGCCAACGGTAAACGCGATGAACACGACGCCCCACGCCGAGGCATTTCAGGGTGTGGTGTGGCACCTATTGGTGTCGCATCCGGACTTGAAGCAGGAGCAAACCAAGTGGGAGTCGGTCCGGTAGGAACGGTAATGCGGGCGGTGTTTCTCGATCGCGATGGAGTGATCAACCGCGCGGTTGTGGAGGAAGGGAAGCCGTATCCGCCGGCAAGCCTCGATGAGATGGAGCTGAACGAAGGGGTGCGGGAAGGGCTGAGGGCTTTGCATGAGCAGGGATACAAGCTGCTGGTGGTGACCAATCAGCCCGACGTCGCGCGGGGAACGCAGACGCGCGAGGCCATCGAGGCGATGCATGAATGGCTGGCCGGAGAACTGCCTCTCGACGATTTCTTCGTTTGCTACCACGACAGCGGCGACGGATGCCGGTGCCGCAAGCCGAAGCCCGGCCTGCTCGAGCAGGGCGCAGAGAAGTACGGGGTGGATCTCAAAAGCAGCTACATGATCGGGGACCGTTGGCGGGACATAGACGCCGGCACTGAGGCCGGTTGCAGAACGGTGTGGATCGACTACGGATACCGCGAGCGGGGCCCGGCCGCACCGCCGGATGCGCGTGTGGACAGCCTGCGCCACGCCGTGGAGTGGATATTGTCTCAAGGAGCGAAAACGAGTGAGTAAGACAGCAAGCAGCCTGAGCGTGAAACTGTATGCCGACGGAGCCGACCGCGGAACGATGCTTGACCTGTATGCCAATCCGTGGATACAGGGATTCACGACCAATCCGACGTTGATGCGGAAGGCCGGCATCACCGACTACCAGGCGTTCGCGCAGGAGATCGTGGCGGCGATTCCGGACCGGCCGATCTCGCTCGAGGTGTTCGCCGACGATGTGGCGGAGATGGAGCGGCAAGCGCGTAAGATCGCCACCTGGGGCGAGAACGTCTATGTAAAGATACCGGTGACCAACACGAAGCGGGAGCCGACGGCGCCGCTGGTGCGGAAGCTGAGTCACGAGGGGGTCAAGTTGAACGTGACGGCGATCCTGGCGATCGAGCAGGTCCGTGAGGTAGTGGATGCGTTGGCCGGTGGAGCGCCGTCCAACGTATCGGTGTTTGCCGGGCGGATTGCCGATACGGGGATCGATCCTGTGCCGTTGATGCAGGAGACGGTGGATTTAACGAGGCCGCACGCGGGAATGGAAGTGATCTGGGCGAGTCCGCGGGAGCTGCTGAACGTGTTTCAGGCGGATACGATCGGGTGCCACATCATTACAGCGACAGCGGATATTTTGAAGAAATTGTCGCTGGTGGGCAAGGATCTCCACGACTATTCGCTCGAGACGGTGCAGATGTTCTACGAAGACGCGACGAAGTCGGGGTTCCGGCTTTAGTAGCGGGGAGCGCCAGCCGCCGGACTATCTGATGATGCTGCCCCGCCACGCCGAGATCTGGGCTCCGGGCTACGTCCGGAGCCGGATGGCGTTGCGGCGATGGCGTCCAGGGCCGGGTCCGGTGAGAGTGTGGGTGGCCATCACCGATCATTATGAGCCTTACTGGCACAATACCGATGACGTGCTGGCGCGGGAGCGGGTGGCGCGGTGGCGCAGGCTATGGCCAGAGGTGGCTGCGCGTAATGTGGATTCGGCGGGAAAGCAGGCCTGTTACAGCTTTTTTTATCCGGAGGAGGAGTACCGTCCGGAACTACTCGATCCGCTGGCCGAGATGGCCGGAGCGGGAATCGGCGACGTGGAAATTCACATCCATCATGACGGCGACACCGAGGGGGCGTTCGTCGACCGGATGGAGCGGTTTCTCGATACGCTCGAACGGCGGCATGGACTGCTGCGACGGGTGGGGGGACGGCGGGTATTCGGATTCATTCATGGCAACTGGTGCCTCGACAACTCGCGGCCCGACGGGCGCTGGTGCGGATTGAATAACGAAATCACGCTGCTCGAGCGGATGGGCTGCTATGCGGATTTCACGATGCCCTCGGGGCCGTCGCCGACGCAGTCGCGGCAGTTGAACGAAATCTATTGGGCGGTGGACGATCCGGAGCGCCCGAAGTCGTATGACACCGGGCCGCGGTACCGGCGCGGAGAGCACGGCGGGCCGGGCCGGCTGCTGATGATCCCAGGACCGTTCGGGCTGCGTTGGGGCGGGGGCCGTGTGCTACCGCGGATGGACACCGGAGAGCTGGCCGGCTACGATCCACCGGCGGCGGGCCGCCCGCGAGTGTGGCTCGACGTGGCGCCGCGGATCGGTAACGACATCTTCGTGAAATTGTATTCGCACGGAACGCAGGAGAAGAATTCAGCGATGCTGTTCGAGGGTGGCGGCCTCGACGCGCTTTACGGCGGGCTCGCGGACGAGTGCCGGGCGCGGGGTTGGGAGTACCGGTTCGTGTCAGCGTGGGAAATGCACCGGGCGGTGACGGGAGCCGCGGTGTGAGCCAGCAGAATGACGGGGTGCGCGGCGTTGCCCGGAACACGCTATGGTACAGCTCCGAGTTGCTGTTCGGCGTGGTGGCGATCCTGTTGACTTCGATCCCGATCGCACGGGTCATCGGTCCGGAAAAACTCGGCTACTTCACCCTGATGCAGTGGTGGACGAACATAAGCGGGATGGTGGGCTCACTGGGGCTGCCGGTGGCGACGCAGAAATACATGGCGGAGTATCTGGGCCGTGGCGAAGCCGGGGTGGCGAGCCTGATCTACCGGCATACATTTCGGATCCAGGCGCTGGTGGCGGCCGGAATCTCGGTGGCCGGGGTGCTGCTGGCGCTTGTGCTAACCGATCCGGACTACCATGCCAGCACGATTCTGCTAGTAATTGCGCTCGCGCCGAAGATGATGACCTGGATTCCGTCGAACGCCAACAACGCAGCGGAGCGTTTTCCGCCGAACGCGGTGGCCGGAATCGCCGCTAGCGTCTTGTATATCGCCATTGTGGCGGTGAGCTTGTGGATTGGTTGGGACCTTACGGGGATCGCCGCCGGGATGCTGCTGCAGAACACCTTCGAGCTGGCGCTCAAGATGCGCTCTGTACGGCAATGGCTGCCTGCCGCAGCGCCGGGCAAGCTGCCGGAGGATCTGCGTGGGCGGATGTTCAGCTTCTCGGGCCAAAGTATCCTGCTGATGATCGTCAACGTGGTGGTTTGGGACCGGTCCGACCTGGTGTTTCTACGAATGCTCGACAAGGATGCACGGCAGTTATCGTTTTATTCGCTGTCGTTCAGCTTGGTGGAACGGATCCTGTTGGTGCCGAAGTCGTTCAGCTTTGTGGTCGGCTCGCGGTTCATGGTCCAGGCGGGCCAGGAAGGCAGCCGGCTCTACACGGAGGTTGCGCTGGGGGTTCGCTACGTGGCTCTGTTCTCGCTACCGGTGATGGTTGGGATGGCTGCCATCAGCGCGCCTCTGACACGAACGATGTACGGCGCGCAGTATGAAGCGGCGATTCCCGTCATGCTGGTCGCGGCGCTGTTGGCGGTGACCAAACCATTCCTGCTGCCGGCGCGGCTGCTGATGCAGGCGACCGAAAAACAGGTGTTTCTGATCTGGTGGACCTGCCTTTCGGGAGTGTTCAACGTAGTCCTGGACATCCTGCTGATTCCGGCGATCCCGGGCAGCGGAGCGCTGGGCGCGGCGCTGGCCAACGGTCTGGCGCAAACGGTGGCGATCGGAGGTATGTGGTACAAGGTGGGCCGCGCGTATCCGGTCGCGTTACCCTGGAGATTTGTGTCAAGGGTGTTTGTGGCGAGCCTGGCTATGGGGCTGGGGGTCTATGCGATGGTGCAGTTGGAATTACCGGCTCCCGTGCTGCTGGTGGCGGGAACCGTCACCGGAGCAGCGCTTTTCCCCCTGCTGCTGCGGATGACAAGAGCACTGGAACCGGAGGATGGCCAGCGGCTGGAAAAGATGAGAACGATGCTGCCGGCGCTGGTACGGCCCCTGTACGCAAGACTGCTCACATACGTGACGCTGGCTGACGCAATGAACTCGCCGCGGAGATAAGATTCAAAATGGGATTTGCACTGACGCTGCTGTACGTCGCCCTGACGCTGTTGTCGGTGGCCGAGGCGATGCCGACGCTGGCGCCCTACCGGGTGCAGTTGGTGATTGCCATTATCACGACACTGGCCTCGCTGGTTAGTGTGATGGTATCGCACCGACCGATTTTCAACACGCAAATGTTTCTCTGGTTTGGCGTGGTGGGGACGGTCCTGTTCTCGCGGCTGGCGCAAGGTTGGCTGGGCGGAATACCGCTCGCCTTTGCCGACTTCCTGCCGTCAGCCATGCTCTACGTGTTCCTATTCATCAACGTATCCACCGAGCTCCGCCTGAAGCTCACCCGGCTCGTGTTGATCTTCGTCGGCCTCTATTTGGCTGGCAACGGAATCTCGGCGTATTACCACGATCTCGAAAGCCCCTACATCATGAAGCAGGCCATCCATCCGATCGTGACTCCGGAGGTGCAGTACCTGTACCGTGTCCGGGCGCTGGGGTTTCTCGAAGATCCGAACGATTTCAGCCAGTTTCTGCTGTTTCTGTTGCCGCTGATCTTCCACAACTGGAAGCGAAAATCGTGGACGGTGAAGATGCTGTTCACCTTGCCGGCAGCGGGCGTGGTGCTCTACACGATGTATCTGACCCGGTCGCGAGGCGCGCTGGTCGGCTTGGCGGCAATCGTGGCATTCGCCATCAAGCTGCGCATGAACACGGTCCTGGCGGCGATAGCCTCCGTGGCGACTGTCGTGGTGCTGATCGGGTTGAACTTCGCCGGCGGGCGCGCTTTGTCGCTTGGCGGCGGGGCCGACCGCATCAGCATCTGGTCCGACGGACTCGGGATGTTCAAACGCTCTCCGCTCTGGGGCGTCGGCTACAATGCCTACGCCGACAACGCCGGAGGCATGACCGCGCACAACTCCTATCTGCTGGCGCTGTCGGAAACCGGGCTTCTCGGGTATTTTTTCTGGCTCGGAATGGTGGTGACGGCCGTGCACCAGATCCAGGCGATGCTCGAGAATACGCCAAAGGACTCGCCCAGCTATCCCTGGGTGACCACGGTGCGGCTTTGCTTATACGGATTTCTGGTGACCTCGTTCTTTCTTTCCCGCACCTACGATTCGCCCACCTATCTGGTTCTCGGCCTTGTGGCGGCCGTCGCCTCGCTGCATCCGGAGGGATTGTTGCCCCACCCGATGTGGGCGATCACGACCGCAGGGCTGGCGCTGGGCACCGTCGTGTTCCTGTACGCGGTGGTGCGAATCGGCTGAGATGGGAGAACGGGCACTGCGAATTGCGGTGGTGACGCCGCTGTTTCCGATCCGGGCCGAACCCTACCGCGGCAAGCCAATCTACGAAACGGTACGCCGCCTGTGCGAATTCGCCCAAGTGAAGGCATGGTGCTTGACGGCCCGTTACCCGGCGATGCTGCAGCCGTCGAGCTATCAATACCGGGATGTGGACACTGACTATCAGCCGGGCGGTGTGTCCACTGACTATCTGACTTATCCGGCCGTGCCTGTGCTGACGCGGCCGCTGAATGCATGGCTGGGGATGCGCGCCGTGCTGGGGCCTCTCCGGGAGTGGGCGCCGGATGTGGTGCTGGCCTACTGGCTTTACCCGGAAGGCAGGAGCGCGCTGTTGGCCGCACGAAAGCTCGGCGCGGCGGCGGTGGTGGGGTCGCGTGGGTCTGACCTCAAGCGAATGCCGGACCGCTGGACCCGCCGGATGACGGCGGCCACGGTGCGCCAGGCCGATCACGTGCTTACCGTGAGTGAGGATTTGCGGCGCGCAGCCATCTCTCTCGGGGCCGAGGCCAGCCGGGTGACAACGATCGTCAATGGATGCGATACGACCGTGTTCCGTCCCGGTTCGCGGCAGCAGGCCCGTCAGCAATTGGGGCTGGACCCGGCGGACGACATCGTGGTTTACGTCGGCCACCTGCAGAAGTCCAAGGGCATCTTCGATCTTTTGGATGCGGCGCGGAGGTTGCGCCGGCGGCGCGGAGGTCTGCGGACGGTATTCCTCGGCGAGGGAGTGGACGAAGCCGATTTGCGGATCCGGACCAACGGCGACGAGGGTTTCCTGCTGCCCGGCGCCAAACCGGCTCAGGAGGTGTCTCAATGGCTCGCGGCAGCCGATGTGTTCTGCCTTCCGAGCTATTCCGAGGGTTGCCCGAACGTAGTGATCGAAGCCCTGGCGTGCCATCGCCCGGTGGTGGCGACTACCGTCGGCGGGATTCCCGAACTGGTCGATGGAAACACGGGCATCCTGGCGCCGGCCGGTGACGCCGGTGCGCTCGAAGCGGCTCTCGACGCGGCATTGAGCCGGTCCTGGCCGGAGGAGGCTTTCGAGGGCGCCGGGTCGAGAAGTTGGGAAGAGGCCGCGCGGCAGACCTACGAAGTTTGCCTGGAAGCCGTGCGCCCGGCCTCGAGGAAGAACTGACCCGGCATGCGGATCGCACATATCGTCGAAACGATGGAGGTGGGCGGGGGCGAAATGCTGGTGGCGCATCTGACGCGCGACCAGATCCGCCGCGGGCACAGCGTTTCGGTGGAATGCATGTTTCACGTGGGTCCGCTCGGCGAGCAGTTGCGAAGCGGCCAAGTCGAGGTCCACCTTCACAACGGTGCCAAGGCCTCCAAGCTGGCCATGATGAATTCCCTCCGGCGCCGTCTTGCGGCGGCGCGTGTGGAAGTGGCCCACTGCCACAACGCCACAGCGACGATCTTCGGCGCACCGGCGGCGAGAATGGCCGGAACGCGCTGCGTGATCAGCACGCGCCACGGCGCCGTCCCTCCGCCGTACAAACGGAAGCAGGAGGTGCTGTTCTCGATCGCGGCCCGGTTCTGCGACCGGATTGTGGCCGTTTGCCAGACAGCGGAACGGAATTTGTCAGGAGCACCGCTGGCGGCCCGCAGCCGTCTCATGACGATCTATAACGGAGCCCAGCCGGCTCCGGCCGGGCCGGCAACCAGCGAGTTGCTGCGGGCCAAGACGGGTTGGACCGTGGTGACGGTGGGCCGCCTGGCGCCGCCCAAGGATCACGCCTCGCTGCTCGAGGCGGTGGCTATCGCCAGAAAGGCAGCTCCCGATCTGCGGTTGTGGGTGGTGGGGGACGGCCGTCTCCGCAAGGGTTTGGAGGAGCAGGCGGCTTCGCTCGGACTCGGCGATACGGTGACGTTTTTCGGCGAGCGGCACGACGTCGGCAGTTTTCTCGCCGCCGCCGATCTGTTCTGTCTCTACTCGAACAGCGAGGGCGTTCCGGTATCGCAATTGGAGGCGCTGGCGGCGGGGCTGCCGATGGTGGTCAGCGACGCCGGGGGAATGCCGGAGGTGGCGCCTCCGGCCGCCAGCTCGGTGGTTGCCCGCCAGAATCCACCGGCGCTCGCCGAAGCCCTGGTCCGCTTCCGGCAGCACCACAAGGAGCGCCAACAATGGGCAGAGGTGGCCAAGGCCCATTTCGAAAAGCATTTTACGCTCGAACGGATGTGCAGCAGCTACGAGACGCTTTATCGCGGCACGTGAGAGAGTGGGGAGGAGCGGTTACGATACGTGAAATCTTATAAACATCTGAAAGCAAACATGTTCTGAGTTTCGATTTCCCAAGCCCGTTTCGTTTCCGCTCTAGCCTCGAAGCCGGAGGTAATGATCGCTATGAAACGCATCCACCAGCGCAAAATCAAGGTGCACGAGAAAGTTATCGCGGCCGCGGCCATGGCTGCGGGATGTCTGTTCGGACAAACAACCGTCGATCTGCGGAGCCAGGCGCGGAACGTCGACTTTTCCCAGGCCGCTTCCACGCGGCCGCACAAATTGGGCGTGACGCTGCCCGCCGCCTGCGTGGCTGGAGAAACCTTCTTCAAGACCGACGCCCTGCCCGGACAGAACGTGTTCGGATGCACGGCTCCCAATATCTGGTCGCCACTGGGCAGCGCCGCTGTGTCGGCCGGATCCGGCGTCACTGCCGTGAATGGACAGGTGTCCACCGACGACGCAGTTGTGCCTTTTTACGCGGTGGGCAACGGAGCTCCTTCGCTGGCCTGTCAGCCGGGGCGGGACTTCTATACCGATCTCACCGCGAGGGTGCTCTATTCCTGCGTCGCGACAGACACTTGGAATCAGGCCGGCGGCGGTGGCGCGGACGGTTCGATTCTGGCGCTAGCGCCATCGGCATCGATGGACAACGAGCGTGTACTGATCCCGCGCGACGGGTTGGCATCGATCGACGGCGGGGCCAACAGCACCTATACGGTCGACTGGAATCCACTCGACCGCGGGCTAGCGTGGGCAGTGGAGGACTTCCTCACCGGAAACGTGACCAGCGGCAATCTGGGCGCGATGGGCATTAGCCGCAATTCGGTGGGAACGAGTGGCTCGGTTAGCTATCCGGCAAGCCCGGCCGGACATCCCGGGGTGCTTCGCCTCACCACCGCGGCGACGGCTTCCAGCGGGGAATGGATCAGCGCCGGCTCCGTCTTCAGTCCTTACTTCAGCGTCGCTTCGGCCGACTGGGCCGCAACCGAATGGGATGTTCAAGCCATCCTCTCACCCGGCGCCAACTCGACCACGTTGAGCAACCTGAGGATGCGGACGGGTCTGGGTAATGGCGCCTCGACGGCAACCGGTTCGCTCGGCATCTTCGTCCGGTACGACACCGCCCTGGGCGACACCACGTTGCGATATCAGATCTGCGGCAGCGTGGGCGGCTGTGGTCTGGCCGCGTCAGGCGCCGACAGTCAGGTGGCTGACAGCGGAGTAACGCCGGTTGCCGGAGCTTGGTACCGCATCCGCATTCGCCGAGTCTCCAACGGAGTTGGCGGGAACCCGACCGTATATTTCACCATCAACGAATCGAACCAGCGCACCTTCTGTGCCTCCGGCTGCGATGCCACCCTGACGGCGATGCCCACCGTCGGAAACCTGATTCTCCAGGTGGGCTACTTCACCGACACCGCCGCTGCCAAGAGCTGCGATATCGACTGGTTCGCCTACCGGATTCGCGGACTGTCGCGGAACTGACCCGCGCCGAAGAGACGAAAGGACTGAACACCATGAACAACGACAATCATTCGTCACAGCGGCCGGGCATCCTGGTTCTGCTCGGCCTCATCCTGCTCGCCTCCGGCGGCGCCCATGGCCAGACGCTTCGCCTCCGGACGGGAGGAACCGGCAGCACTCGCCACATCACACAAGCGACCCAGTCAACTCCCATTGTGATCACCACCCTGGAGCCGCACGGCTTTGCCGACGGTGACCCGATTCACGTCCAATTCGTGCGCGGCAACACCGCCGCCAACGGGCACTGGTTCGCCGATTCGCTCACTTCGACCACGGTTGCTCTTTACTCAGACCAGGCTCTGTCGGCACCCTCGGCCGGCAATGGAACTTTCATAGAAGGTTCGGGTACGGCCGGTAAGACAGCGCCCTACTCGCTGAGACCCCATCCGCATCGCCTTTTATGGGCCAACGATAGCGGGCTTGCCCGCATTACCGATCCCGATGGCGCCGGACCCCAAGTGGCTCCTGTAGTCATGACCGGCAATCCATGCATTTCCGCGGACCGCAGCGGCTGCACCGATTGGGATGCGGCGCGGCAGGCCGTCTCCGTCTTTGTAAGCCCCAACGGATGCGATGGAATCACGCCGGCCTTGTGCCCAACCGAAGAACTGCGCGTGAGCCAAACCCACTACGAGGTGAGTTTCGCCATCGTCCCGTTGATTGCCGCTGTCATCTGGCATGCCGATCAATCCCAGATCCGCTATCTGCAGGCCGCCCGCTATTACCTGAACAATATCGAGCGCGTCCTGGTGAACGGCCGCTTTACCACCTGTTACCAGGGCTTCGTCCACTGCGGAGCCGGACAGGATAACGACTGGGCAAGCTTCGTAATGGCTGACTACGCAATGCTGTTCGAGCTCATCCGCGGACAACTGACGCCGGCCGAGATCGCCGTCTTTCGGCAGAAAGTCCTCAATGGAGTCGAGAATCCTGCATCGTTTTCCAATACCCTCGATAAGCAGCCCGGAGAAGCCTTCGCCGTCTCCGGGTCGAAGGTGGTGACTTTTTCCGGTGTCGACGCCACCGCCGTCTATTCACCGGGCGATTGGGTATGGCTCAAATCGACGCCCAAGATACACCGCGCCGATGAGGGCGATCTGGTCTCCATCACGTCCAATGGCACTGGCCTGTGTAACCTGACGACCACTTACTGGACCGGTGTGAAAGATAGCTTCATGACTGTCAGCGGCGCCGCGGAGGCGTCTCTGAATGGTGTGTGGTACACAGAGTCCAATGCCCCTCGCTTGGTGGCGCCTTTCGGAATTCAGTTCCTTTGTCCCGCCGTCCCGGCCGGCACTTATAACAATCCGTCACTCCAGGTTGTCGTCAACGGCAACATAAGTTCCGGCCCGACATGGGCCAAGATCGCCACGGTCGACTCTCCGACGCAGGTTACGATGACGGCCAACGTCACCATCAGCGCCTTCGGCGGCGAAGCCAGACATATCCAGCACTTCCGCGCGAAGCCCTGGACGACCTCCAATCAAGGGCTGATGTGGTTTGTTTCCAATCACGGTGCGGCGCCGAGCATCATCAACCGGCGTGGAACGACGAACTTGAACGGAGCCATCGACGATGCGCAAACCACCATCGCGGTCAACTCCGTGACGGACTTCCTCGACGCCCCGCCGTTTCACCTGCTGATCGACGCCGAGTTCCTGCGAGTTACCGCCATCAGCGGCAACAACCTTACAGTCGAACGGGGTGCGTTTGACACAGTGGCACGGTCACATACCAACAACAGAATTGTTACCTGGAGCCGCTTCCCAACCGGTGGACGTGACTGGAGCGGCGATTCCCTGGCCGCCGGGGACCCTCGCAACAACCTTGTACTCACCAAGCTCTTCGGCTACTTTATTGCCGCGATGGCCCTGGCCTCCGACGATCCGGTAGCCGTCACGGTCGCCGAGAACGCTTTCAACTGGTGGTACGACTACACCTACCCGGTGATTGACTCTTCCTGGACCGGCATCTCCATCGGCTCGTCCACCACCGGTTACCATGGAGGCCGCTGGATGGATTTCACGGTCCTCTGGGCAGAACGATACGCTCGTTCACCACCCGTTTGCAGCCATTCGATTTGTTCGCCGGCCAGAAGTGGCTCAACGCCATGTACTATCCGATCTATTCCGGCATGCCGTATTACTGGCTGATCACTCCGCGGTTTGCCGACTCCGGCTCGGATGAGCAGACCCTTGAAAACGATGACTTCAAGCACGCCGCCATCTCCGCCAGCACGGTTGGCGGCGTTGCCGGTCAGCATTTTCGATACTGGCTCGAAAATACGTCTAACTTCCTGGACTTCGCGCAACAGGCCCAGACGAGCACCGGGAAGGAAGTGATTCCCTATTACCTTCTTTATCGCGGCGGCTGGCCCTCCGCCTCCGACTACCGCACCTTGCCTACCTATCGCTTCTTCACCCAGGTCGACTCGACGGTTAAGAAGCCGCTCGGCGTTCTATTCTCACGCGGCTCCTGGACCGATCCAACCGCCACGCATCTCACCGTGCTCGGCGCCTCGCCCGCCTACGATCACTGGGCCGGTTATCCGCCTCCGGGTGGCTACAAGATTGCCAAGTGCGCCAATAACCCTTGCACGCAAGGGGACGCCCGCGGCCGTCTGCTCGACGACGATGCCAACGCCGGCATGGGAAGCGCAGGAACCACCAACTACGTCGAAATCGGCGGCGCGAACAATCTCAGGCCCGGCACCACCACCGGCCTGGTTCACAGTGGGCAGAATTCCATCTGGGACCGTCAGTACGGATCGGCGTCTTCCGTTTACACGCGCATCGACACCACCGGGGCTTACAAGACCGCCGTCGGCGTCGCCTCTTCCAGCCGGCAAATCGCCCATCTCAAGCCCGCCGGACAGTCGAGCGACTACGTGATTGCCTACGATCACGTCCGCACCACCACTCCACAGTCCATCCGAACCCGGCTCTTTTACCGGATTCAGAAGAAGACACCTACTCCGACAGGCGTCCTTGCCGGCGACACGTTCGTCTACACCGACTCGATGTCGAACGCGCGCATCTCCACCAAGATTCTTCTCGGCGGAACCGTCACTCAGGGCACCAACACCGCCTACAGCATCCCGTTGACTCTGGACGGCGGAACCGCCACTGAGACGGAGTTCCTCGTCCTGCATCGTGTCGGAGGATCGCTCTCCGATACGCTCCCGTCCGTCAGCCTGCTCAATTCCGACAGCAACTTCCGGGCCGTCCAGGTCGATGACGCGAACGCTCCTCTGGTGGTGCTGCTTTCCAAGACGGCCCTTTCCGGCGCCTCCAACTACATCAGCGCATCGGTGGTTTCCACTCATGCCGGACAGGCTCGTTATCTTGTTGGCGGTCTCACCGCCGGCACCTACGAAGTGAAACTCAACGGCAGTGTCATTCTGTCCGGGCTCAGCGTGGACGGCAACACCGAAACAATCGAGTTCACCGCGCCGGCGGGATCGGTGGTGATCTCACAGACCGGCGCCGTCATCCTTGCTGTATCAGATTCCGAAATCCCGGTTTCCTGGACCACCGGTGATCCGGATCCCTCCGCTCGGACATTTACCGCCTCTTGCCAGGACGCCGCCTGCACGCTTTCCGCGGCGGCAAGCGTACCCTGGTGTGCCGTCGCACCGGCTTCCGGCACCTCGCCTCAAATCTTCTCGGTAACGTTGACTCCGTCGGGTTCCAGCCTCGCTCCGGGCACGTATTTCTGCCCGGTCGAAGTGTCCTCGCCAGTGGCCGCCAACAGCCCGGAAACGGTCACCATCGTTTTGACCGTCTCGGGCGGTTCCGCCGGCCCGCCCCAGATACTCACCGGTTCGCTCCCCGGCGGCGAAGTGGGTGGCGGCTATACCGCGCAACTCAGCGGCATTTGCTCCAATACTCCCTGTCTGTGGTCGGTCTCGGCCGGAGCGCTTCCGGCCGGTTTGAATCTGAGCGCTTCGACCGGCATCCTCAGTGGGATAGCCGCCGCCGCCGGAACGTCAGACTTCACGATACGGCTCACCGACACCGCATTGGTCTTCGCCGAAAAGCCGCTCTCGATCAGCGTTTCCGGCGATCAGCCCGTCACGGTGACTCACCTGTCGGGAGCTCTCAACCTGACCCTGAACACTCCGGCCAGCGTGTTGTTCAATGCCGCCGGCGGCTCCGGCAACTATACTTGGTCTCTCGACGATCTGGCCTCCCTTCCCGACGGCCTTGAATTCGCTTCCGGCCAAATCTCCGGAGCGGCCCGGCGCATCGGCAATTTCACGGTCCTCGTCCGCGCCGTCGACGAAAACAGCCTCCAGGGCGAACTCGCCGTCACAATCACCGTCCGGCCGCCCGTGAACGGAACGCTCACGGTGCGCTCGGTCTCCACTGGAAACGCGACGGCTTCCGTGGTCGTCTCCAAGGCCGGGCTGCCCGCCGGGGAACCCTGCCAACTGGTCGTCCGGTCCTCGTCCGATCCGCAGACGCTTCCAGCCGCTGTCGCTACCGTACCGGCAGGCCGGGCAACCCGGAATCTGATTGTCTCCGGACTCTCTCCGGCCACGGCCTACACCTTCGACGCCGCCTGCGGCGTCGAAGGCGCCATCGTCTCGGCGAGCACCTCCAACCTCGGCGGCTCCACGAATCTGTCCTGGACCGGCACCCCGCCGCCACTGCTGCCGGTGTCCAACGTCCTGTTGGAACACGGTCCAACGGCCGCCCTTGGCTCGAACATCTCACAGAGCTGCGCCGCCTCCTGTCAGGTTCCGCTCGGCAGCCTCGCACGTGGCTCTATCCACTACTTCCGCTACTTCTGGCGCGGATCGGCCAACCAGGTCCTTGCCGAATCGCAGGTCACCGCCGTGATAGTACCCTGACGACGTCCGGTTGATACCGGGACCTGTTCCGGCACGGCTCGTCAAGGGCCGTGCCGGAACCAGCCCCCGGCTTGGCCCCGGTAAGTTTTTCCTCCTGTGTCCGGTAAAAATTCCCCAATCCTTCATCCCCCGAGTTCCGCTACCCCAATCTGGCCGTTCCTCCTGCCCAATCTTTGCCGTCATCGATGCCATTGGCAGCGCAAAGTCTGGATTTCTTCGACGAAGCCCTCAAATGAGATGCTCGACTCCCCCATTTGTGCGACCGGAATGGGCTCCTCGTTGCTGCTGACTAGGGCCGGTCAACCGAGGAACCGGCAGCGTTTCCGCCGATATTCAACTCCCTCCGTTCTGCCGATGGACTTTCAGTAAGCCGACTTTTCGGAAAGGAAACAGCCGTTATCGTGTATCCCGCCCGTTGTGATGCCGCCCGTCTCTGGTTCGCTTTGCTCCTGCTGGCCGTCCTTGCGCCGGCGCAAGCTCAATTCCACCAGGTTCTGCCCGTGCCAGGATCGGTGACCGTCGATCTCTACCCCACCGAAGCCGTGTCCACCACTTCCACTCTGGTTACCTTCGGCGTACCCTTTCCCCGCGGCGCGATGCCGCCTGCGCGCCTGACTGAGCTGCGCGTCCTGCGCAACGGCTCCGAGATCCCCATCCACGTATCGGCGCTCGCCCTCTGGCGCCACCTCACCGATCCGGCTCAGGACGGTGCTTCGGTCCGCATCGTTCAGATCCAGCTCGACTACGCCTTTACGGTCCGCTACCCCAACTCCGAGCCCATCGTCGTCGAGTGGGGATACACCAGCCGCACCCGTACGATCGCCGCCGCACGCGACCCTAAATCCGCCTGGCACACCGTCAATGACGGGGTCACCGCCACCGGCGGCCCCACCTTCGACGCCTCCCACGGCGTCACCGAGCCCGATGTGTATGCCGTACTGCCCCGTCAATGGCTCGCCGCCAGCGGCATCAAGTCACCCATGGCTCCCATGGCCGCCGGGGTGGATCTCCACCGTATGGACCCTTCCTCAGTCGCCTCCAGCTACCCCGGTTTCGAGGAGGCCGACCGCGCCCAAGTCAATTTCTTCTACACCATCATCAACGACGACGACCGCCTCGCGCCGCTCCACTCCAACAACACGAATTCCTTTCTCACCGATTACGAACCCTGGCTCTATGACCGTCCCATGGCGATGTACGTGGCCTACTTCCGCAGCGGCGGCTTCCGTTTCCTGCGCGAGGCTGTCCGGAACGCGCAATTCTACAAGCGCCAGATCTACGTGCCGGGCGACTGCGCCTCCGCCTGCATCGGTAATTTCAAGCTGAGAAACCCCGACCCCAACGCCTCCTGGTTTACCGAACTCTATAACTACAACGAAAGCCTCGCCACCACTTATTGGCTCACCGGCGATGCCACTCTACTGCCCTATATCACCGATTGGATTCCACGCGCCCTCGACCCCATCCCGACTGCGTACTCCCGCGGCCGCGCCTGGACCGAGCGATCCACCGCATTGAAGTGGATGGCCAACGTGGTCGCATTCGAAGCCTCCGGCACCGCCACGGCGCGTTCGAAAACACTCCAGATCCTCGCAGACCTCCGCGCCATCCAAACCTCTCCCTACGGAGGAAGCGCCGACGGTGGACTCTGGCACGCCATCGTCGACCACGATCCCGAGGAAGGAACCACCGCCGACCCGGCCACTTCTCCCTGGATGTCAGCGCTCCTCTCCGACGCCGCACTCCGTGTTTACAACGTCAGCGAATCGCCGGAAGCCTCGCGTTTCATCCTCGGCCTGGCGCAGCACCTGGCCGGAGCCGGCACCTATTGGACCAATGCCTCGTGGACCAGCGGCATCAACGGTCTCGCCAACTACAGCGGCGGCCAGCCTCTCCGCTTTCCCTTCTACCTGGCCTCGCCCGGCGGCCATGGCTTCCCCGATCATCTCGACCCCTGGTCCGATCACGAACACGCCTATGAATGCGCCACCATCGTCAGTTGGGGATCCTACTTCGCCCGCCAGGCCGGCAGCAGCACCGAGGCCGCCCGCCTGGCGACGGTCGCCAACGAGCTTTACACCACCTTCAGCCACGTCATCACCCATTGGACCCGGCCCGCCGCTCCCGCCTCTGGTTACGACGCCTTCCGCGTCACCCCGGGACGCAAATACGGCTGGTGGTTCAAGAACTCCTCGGGCTTCCAATGGGCCCTCGAAACCGGTTCGTCTCCACCGCCTCCTCCGCCTCCGCCGGCAATCCAGTTGACCCTCGCCGCCGGCAGCATCCTCACCGCGCCTGGGACCGTCAACCTCGCCGCCACCGTCAGTTCCAGTCTCCCCGTCGCGCGGGTCGATTTCTATAACGGCGCGACCATCATCGGCTCCGACTCGAGCACCCCTTACTCGTTTGCCTGGACCGCAGTTCCGGCCGGCTCATTCTCGCTCACCGCCAAGGTCGTCGACAACTCCCAACGGACCGCCCTTTCCGCCCCGTTGGCCGTCACGATTACCGCACCAGCCGGGAACGGAACCGAAATCTCCTGGCAGCAGGGCGCCGGGGGCTATACCGGCTCCTTTGGAGCCACCATCACCTCGCAGAATCTCGCCGCCACCGGCGGCAACGGATACGCGTACCTCAATACCTACCTCCTCGCCCTCCGCAGCGCTTCCTACGAGGCCCGCGGCCTGCTCCGCTTCGGCGGTCTCAGCCTGCCCGCCGGCGCGGCTGTCCGCCGCGCGCGCCTCTCGGTAACCATCACCTGGGCCGACCCGCGCGCCGCGTTGCATGCTTATTACCTCGCCAGCCCCTGGGAACCGGTTCCGG
>JAWKHI010000054.1:0-46174 GCA_041394885.1 Bryobacteraceae bacterium
ATCTTCGATGTATGGATTCAGCCCGCGATTCTCGTGGATCACCAACACGACGGGCAGCTTCCCTTGCGCCTTGGCCGGACGTGCCAGATAGCCGCGGATCGATCCATTGCCCTTGGGCGAATCGACGGTGGCGTACTCGGTCCGAATCCGGGCGTCGTCTTTCGGGATCTGTTCGGCCCATGCGTAGTTGGGCCGCAAGCTTTCGAAAATCGCGGCCGCCGTCAGGCCTCCCACCGGGAACTGTTTCACCCCATCGAGAAACTCGCGCCGGCCGATATCGCCATGCACGTACTTGTCGAAAAGATTCAGCACCTCCTGCGGAAATTCCGAGGCGAGTTTGCGTTGCTGTGGCATTGGATACTCCTTGTTGGCCGATGATACCGCAACGGCGCTCAGGACGGAACGCGCTAGGCGATAGTTTACCGGCTCATGACCTGGATCGCCTTCCTGTTCGTCTCGGCAGTCATCGTGTACGCGGGCACCCAACTGGCCCGCTACGGGGATATGATTGCGGACCGGTCCGGCATGGGACGCACCTGGATCGGAGCTGTTTTGGTGGCAGCCACTACGTCACTGCCCGAACTTGCCACCGGAGTCTCCTCCACCGCCGTCTATCGCGCCACCGATATAGCCGTCGGCGACGTGCTCGGCAGTTGCCTGTTCAACCTGCTGCTGTTGTCGGTCATGGACGGGCTCGGCGGCGATCAGCCGATCTCGTCGCGCGCCGCGCCGGGTCACGCCCTCTCCATCGCGTTCGGTTCCATGCTCATCGGCTTGGCCGGGCTGAGTCTGCTCGCGGAACCCAACCTGCCCCATCTCCGATGGATCGGCTGGTACACGCCGCTGATGATCGGCATCTACCTTCTGTCGATGCGCTCCCTGTTCCACTATGAGCGCCGCCAGCGCGAACGGATGCCCGCCGTTTTGGAAGAGGAGGCCGTTCCCCATGCCATCTCCACCGGCGTTGTCTGGTTTCGCTACTCGATCCACGCTCTTGTCGTTGTGGTCGCCGCCACGCTTCTCCCCGGTTTGGGCCAGCAGATCGCGTCCGAAACAGGACTGGAGCAAAGCTTCGTCGGCAGCATGTTCATCGCCGCCTCCACTTCGATGCCCGAACTCGTGGTCTGCATCTCGGCGCTCCGCCTGGGTGCTGTCGACCTCGCCATCGGCAACGTGCTGGGCAGCAACATATTCAACATGTTCATCCTGGCGTTGGACGATATCTTCTACTTGCCCGGCCCGATTCTCGCCACCGTGTCACGCTCGCATCTGATCGCGATCCTGGCGGCGCTCATCATGAACTCGCTGGTGTTGGCCGGCCTGACTTACCAGTCCATGCGGAAGCGTTTGGCGCTGGCCGCGGACACATGGGGAATCGTGGCTATCTACGTCGCCGCCATGGTCCTGCTTGCGCGGCAGCACTCCTGAGTCGCCTACGCCGACATCATTTCGGTCCACGTTACTTCGCGGCGCGCATCCATCGCGATGCGTCCGAGAATCGCGGTGAGCGTGCTTTCGGCTCCCCGTATGGCTGTGTTCTCGGGTTTTCCTTCGGCGATCCGGCTGACAAAGGCGGCCACCGAATCGATGGTGATGTTGCGCGGCGACTGTTCCACGGTTTCGTCGCCGCGCCCACGAAAGTGCTTCCAGTGATTCTCCGAAGTCTCGATCACACCTTTCTCGCCGAAGAACTGCTCCACCACGTCGCGATAGCCGGGCGGGGCGAGTGTGGTTCCCGAAAGCTGCCCCTGCACTCCGTCCGCGTACTCGAAGGCGACGAAGTTGTGATCGCGAACGTCGCCCTTGCGTTGGAGTGTCGTGCCGCCGGATCCGATGGCGCTCGCCGGATGCCCGCCGAGAAACCAGTTGAGGACGTCTATCGAGTGCACGTTGTTCTCGACGATCAGATCCCCGGAAAGATCGCGCCAGCTTCCCCATGACTGGATCTTCTCGGTCTCGGTGCGCGGATGCGGCAACTGCGTTCCTTCCGCACTCCAGCTTCCGGCATTCTTGATGAAGTGAGCGTGGCCCATCCGGATCCGGCCGATCGCGCCGGAATCAGCGAGGCGCTTCGCCTTCAGATACACCTGCCCGGAACGGCGTTGGAACCCGAAGGTGATGTTGAGCTTGCGGTCCGCCGAGTCCGCCGCGCGGATGATGCGCTTGCAGCCCGCGACGTCCACCGAGGCGGGTTTTTCGATGTAGATGTGCTTTCCGGCCTTGATGGCCGCTTCGAAATGTTCGGCGTGCAGATACACCGGCGTGGCAATGATCACCGCGTCGACGTCACTCGCGAGCAACTGGTGGAGATCGGCGTACATACGCGGGTTATCGATGCCAATGCTCGTCTTCGCGCGCTGCATCCTGTCTTCGAACAGGTCGCACAGAGCCACCACGCGCCCGGGCGTGTGCTTGGCCAACATGCCGGCGACATAAGGTCCGCGATTGCCGGCGCCGATCAGGCCCACCGTAACGGCGGAATTGGCGGCGGAGCCGGTGGCGGCCGCGAACGGCAGCGCCGCCGCTGCCTTCAGGACATTGCGTCGGGTGTTTGTGTTCATAGGGATTCTCACGTCATTTCGCCGGACGCCCGCAGCAGCGTCTCATGCAACAGCAGTTCGTGATCGTAGGAAAGATGGAGCGGCTGGCCCGATTTGAGCGCGCGAGCCAGCTCCGCGAAGTCGCCAATGAAGCGCGGCTGGGGGGGGAGGCGAAGATCCTGCCAGCCGGCTTTGTACGGACCCTGCGCTCTGCGCATGTGGACGCGCATCCGGGGAGGATTGGCTTCTACATTGACGATGAACGTGCCGTCGGAACCGATCACCTCGAACGACCGGTGATCGCCGGACCCTGCCATGCGCGCGGATTGGAAAATGACCGCCATGGCCTTGTCATACTCGAACACGGCCATGTTGTTGTCGGCGAGAGTGTCCGGAACGGAAGTGTCGTGCCGAAGCCAGCTCTGCACCTTGTTGGGCCGGCCAAGCAGTGCGACGACACGGTCAATCACGTGGCCGCTGAGTTCGAACATGCCGCCCCCGCGATACTTGGCTTCCACCGCGCGCTGGGCCGCGTCCCGATCGGAGTTCATGGTTCCCCGAACCAGGAACACATCGCCGAGCCAACCTTTGCGCGCGGCGTCGATCGCGGCGTTGATTCCTTCGTGATGACGCCAGACGTAGCCGGTCTGCAGCAGCAGTTTCTTCCGGCGCGCCTCCTCCACCAGTTCCTGGAACGGCTTCCATTCGTTACCCGGCGGCTTCTCCAGATGCAGATGTTTGCCGGCGGCGATCACCTTGCGGCCCCAAGGGATCGCCTCCCACACGGCGCACTGGACGACGATCAGTTGAACGGCGGGGTCGGCCAGCAGATCATGCTCGCTGGTCCACCGTACGCCATGGAACACCGGGTTCTTCGCCGCGGCGGCCTTGGCCTCTGGGTCGTTCTCACAAACGGCGGCCACTTCGTAGTGGGGCGAATCGAGCATCGCCTTCAGCTTGCCGGCGGTGTGGCTGTGCTTGGTGCCGAGGATGCCCGCGCGAATCGGGGCGCCCGCCCCGCGCACCTGCTGGACGGCTGCGGGGAGCGCGGCGGCTCCCCGGATGAATTGGCGTCGTTCCACTATGCGTACCTCCTCGAACATCCGGAGGATGTTCTCGAAAGTATATTCTGTCAGGCTAACGGGCGGCTTGCAGCCGGAGAAGTTCGGCCGAGACAGCGTCGGCTTCCGACTGCGCGCGCTGACGGCGGGATTCGATCGCGGTCAGGTCGCGCAGCAGGTTGTTGCACTCTTCGAAATTGAAGAGCAAGTAGGCGGCGGCGAGCACGATCAAGCCGTCGAGGGTGTCACGTTGAGACTGCGTCAGCGTCGACGACAGCCGGGTGGCGACGCTGTAACCGCCCACCACCAGCGCCGCGAAGGCAAGCGGATTCTGCCAGGCGCGAATCGCGGCTTCGCGTTTCGCCGCCTCCACCTGGGCGAGCAAGCGGACGCGATCGGTTTGAAGCTGCCGCTCCCGTTGCATCCGCTGCTGTTCAAGCAAGCGGGCAAACGCGGCGGATTCCGCAGCCGCATCGCGAGCCTCCTGAGCGGCTGCCCCGCCGCAGGCAGCCATGAACACGGCCAGTGCGGCGACGGCTGCGGTCATTCGAAGCTTCCAGCTTTGTCTGTTCATTGCACCAAATCTCCTTCACCGGGCTAAGCGCAGAGTGGAGGGCGATTTGGTCAAAGATGATAACGATGCCCGGAAAAGAGGCGGCTACATGTACTCGGGGACCGGAATACCGAGCACGTCCAGTGCGCGCGCGAGTTGACGGGCGAAGTAGCCGGTCATCCAGATGAGGAACTGCTTCCGCTCCGGGTTTTGCTCGTGCACTACGGGATAACGGTCATAGAAAGCACTGAAAGCCTGCGCAAGTTGGAATGCGTACTTGGCCACATGCGCAGGCTCGCCAGCGGCTACCGCGTTCGCGACGGCGGCGTCCATCTTGGAACTGCGGACCAGCAACTGCCAAAGGTCGTCGTCGGCGAGTTGGCGCGCGAACGACGGCTCATCGGGTACGCCGTCCCCATCCACCTTGGCGAGGATCTTACTGGCGCGAACCGCCGCGTACTGAACATAGGGGCCCGTTTCGCCGGTGAAGGCGAGCGCTTCGCCGAGATCGAAGGCGATCACGGTGTTGCGGGTGAATTTGAGCATGAAGTATCGCAACGCGGCAATGGCTATCTTCTCGGCGATCCTACGCCGCTCGGCCGGAGCGGCTCCGGCATTGCGGTCTTCCACTTCGGCGAGCGCTTTCTCGATGAGTTTGTCGAGAAGGTCGTCGGCTTTGACGCCGAGCCCTTTGCGTCCGGAGACCTGGACATACGCCTTGGACTTGTCTTCTTCCGACAGCTCGATTCCCAGCTCGACACACGTGCGCGGGGACAACGCCACCATCTCGTAGGAAAAGTGGATCGATCGTTCCGCCTGCTCGGCGTAGCCAAGGGCACGCAAGCCCGCCGCAACGACGTCCTGGAGATAGGATTGGCGAGAGTCAATCACGTTATAGACCGTGGACGCGGCGCCGAACGAAGGCGCACCGGCGGGCTGCGGTTCGGCGGTGGAAACCCAGACCTCGTGGCCATCGTCCTCCCGCAGCAGGAGCCGATAGTGGAAATCCTTGCCGAGTAACCCGAACTTCCACATCTGGTAGGCGATGTCTTTGCCTACGTAGGTGACCGTCCCGTTCGAACGGACGATGACCTTGCTGTCGTCCTCAGCTGCGCCTTCGGCGTAGTGGGAGCCGGCCATGACCCAGCAGCCCTTCTTGAGCCCCTCGGTTTCGAGATAAATCGCCTGCCGCTCTTTCAGTTTCTCGAAAGCCGTTGCCCAGAACTGGAGATGCAGAATCTCGCTTTCCCGGGGCAACACGTCATAGTGGATGCCGAGCCGGCGCATGGTGGCGAGATGGCACAGCACGACGGCGTCGGCCACGATGTGGCCGATTTCGGCGAGCGGACCCTCATCGGCTTCGATGGCATGCAGGCACTCGTGGCGCCAGGCTTTCTCGTCTTCCGCGTTGTCCTTGAAGTGGCTGCCGACGCGGGCGTAGAGGTCCCAGCAAAGATAGTCGAACCGGTCTCCGGCGGCCAATTCGCGCACCTCGGCCGGCGATTTGTGTTCGAGAAAGTGGAATCCCGCGACAACGTCGGCCACCTGGACGCCCGTGTTGTCGATGTAGTTCTGCACCTCAACCTTGTGCCCGCCGGCGCGAAGCATACGGACAAAGGTGTCGCCGAGAACCGCGTTGCGCAGGTGCCCGATGTGGGCGGCTTTGTTGGGGTTGATGTTGGTGTGCTCGACGATGATGGTCCCGCCGTTCTCGCCGGACGCGGCGGTAGGCGCTCCGGTGAGCCCCGCCGCGTACGCGCCGCGATGGAGCCGCACGTTGATGTATCCGTTGCCGGCTATCTCGAGCGCGGCGACGCCGGGGAGTTCACCCAGGTCATCGACGAGTTCCTGCGCGATGAGCCGTGGGGCTTTGCGCAGATGCCGGGCGAGTGGAAAAGCTACGGTAAGGGCGAGTTCGCCGAAGGTGGGGTCGGCCGGCTCTCCGAGTGTTACGGCCAAGTCAAGACCGTAGCGCGCGGCGAGGTGAGAAGACACGAGTTGCTGGAGGTTGCTCTGGATTTGGTGGAACACAGCGGAACCCCCAGTATAGACGCTTCCACGGTGGCTTCGCCGCTTTCGACGAGCCCGCTCGCTGGACCGGGCTACGAGCCGATCCCTACGACCACGTCAGCCGCCGCGCCGTTCACCGCCTTCCATGGCACGGCGTTGTCGAAAGTCGCCAGCCTCCCGCCCCGGCGGACGCACAGGGCCACCAAATAGGCATCGGTGACTTGCCGCGAGCCTCTTAGCTCGTCGAGTGAGAACGAGAGCGGGTCGGCGATCGATACATCATCGGGCCAGAAAACATGGTTACCTTCGCGAGCCAACTTTAGACGCCGCAGCAAGTGCGCCGCCTGGCCCGGGGTAGCGGAAATGTTCGGGTAGCCGTGTCCGGAAAGCACGCGGACGAAGCCGTTCTCCGTCACCGGACACGTCGCCCATCCTTCAGGCTCATGCTGAAGGAACCAAGTGAGTGCTGCATCGTGATGCTCGTGAGCGGAATCCATCAAGGCGATCAGGACATTGACGTCTAGAAGCCATGCCATTATGTGCGTCTCGGCTCAGTCGGCATCCAGCAACCGTTCTACCAATTCGGAGGTCACCGGAACCGGGTTCTCTCCGTGAACCAGAATCGGAATCCCTTTGTGCTCTCCGGTCTTTGGCGGTGGAACCGACTGTAGTCCGCGTCGTGCCAATTCAGAAATAACCACGCCGAGACTCTGGCGCCGGACGCGCACGAGGACCTTGGCCGCATCCATCACATCAGGTGCAATGTCAATCGTTGTGCGCATGACATCATGATACCACGTCATCAACGCACATCGATACTCGGACTGAGGGGGCAGTTAGCCGCCCGGGTATCCCGCTCAGAAACGGTACAACCACTGCGCATACGGCACCGAAACGCCAGACCCCGCCGTCGCCTGCCTGACGAATCCACCCGCGAACAGGTGCGCGTACCCGAGGACGATCTGAACATGGGAGTTGATATCCCAGAACGCTTGCGTGTCCCACTCATGGTAGAGATGGTTGGACGTGGCGCCGGGCATGAGGACCACGCGGCGCTGGCCGAAGTCATAGAAGGAATCGCGGCGCGAAGCGAGCCAGAAGCTATGATATTCGTGCTGCAGCCGGACGTTCTTGTAAGGCCGCCATTGCACGCCGCCGGCAGCCTCATGCATGTTCTTCCAGGAGATGCGATCGCCGAGTCCGAATGGGGAATGGTTAGTGGGATAGAGCTGATCGAGGGTGTTGCGGCGACGGTCGGTTGGGTTGCGGTCAGGGCTCGAATAGCTATAGACGGCGTACAAGCGCGGATTGAACTTGCTCCTCCAGGGAGACTGTCCGAGGATATAGCGTCCTGCCCAGGCTGACAGCGGCTCACCGCCGGACCGTCCGTTCTGGATGGCTGTTTCCGCGGTGTAGTCGAACCGGCGGGGAAGCGTCCCCTTCAGGCCGAAGCCGGAAGTATGCACACGGCTGCGCGCGAGGGCGGTGGCTGATTCGTTGGCTTCGGCCGGATGAATCTTGATGTAGTGATAAAAAGACACCGTGGATTTGGGAAGCCACTTTTTTGCATCGAAATGGATGCCGTGTAACTGCTGCGTGCGGGTGATGCGGTTTACTTCGCCCTGCAGTTGACGAACGACGGTGGAGCCCCAAGCTTCGGCGTGATACCCTGTCGTGTCGTAGATGAGTTTGACGGCATCGTAGGAGCGGCCCGTGTTGCCCCAGTTGGCGGCGCCGACGAAGTGTTCGTTGTCGAAACGCATCTCCTGGCGCCCGATGCGGGCGGACCACGGCGACTTCTTCGAGTCGCCGATTTCCACATACGCCTGGAAGAGATCGAATCCATCGGAGATGTTAGCGGGCACGGGTTCCCGCCGCGCTGGCGCTTCCGAATCCTGGCCCGTGAGTCGGATGCGGAACCACGAAGTGGGCTTGAGGAGCAGGTGTCCCCGGATGCGGTGAAGATAGTAGGCGTCGTTGGCGCCCTCCCGAAAGCCGAGTCCGGTATTGGCCTCGAATCGGCCCCGGAATTCGCCGGTCAATTCCATCCATTTGGGCCAAGGAGACTGAACAGGATCCTGCGCCTGGGCGCGGTGGGAGGCGGCGATGGCGAGCAGGACAAGAGGCGCCGCGCGGATCCGCGCTCTCTTGCGTGAACCATATCCAACATCATGTACAGGCTGGACCATACGGCACGGGGCGAATTACCGGGCCGCCTCCGGATCGATATCCCGCATCAGCAGACACAGGGTCAGGAACACGCGCCGCAGGCCGAGGTCGCGTCCGTCGGCACGAAACCATTCGTTCGGCGTGTGCGCCCCTCCGCCTTGACCGCCGGCCCCGATGGAAACGGCCTGTATGCCCAGGGAGAGGGGTATGTTGGCATCGGTGGAAGCGCAATCGATCTGGGCGCGAATGCCCAGGTGAGCGTCCACGGCGCGCAGGTGGATGAGGATCGGCGCGTCGGCGGCGAGTTGGCCGCCGGGCCGGGATCCGATCTCGCGGATCTTCGCGGTAAGCCTCGGTCCGCTCGAGCGATCATTCTCGGCTTCGAGCGCATGCTCCACGCACGCGGTGAGCAAGCTGGCCATTTCGTCGATGCGGGCGCCGTTTTCCGACCTCAGGTCCAGCTTCGAGCGCGCCGTTGTGGGAATGGAGTTGACACTGGCGCCGCCCTCGATGAGTCCGAAGTTATACGACACACGGCCCGAGTGATTGCCGTTGCCGGGGTTTTCCGTGAACAGGGAGATCGTCCGCGCCAACGCGTGGACAGGGTTCGGCAGCCCGTGGTCTGACCAGGAGTGCCCGCCGGGCCCGGTGAAGACGATCTCGAAGCGGCGTGAGGCGAGGGCGCGCGCGGTGATCTGATCGGTGAAAGGGCCATCGAGCACGAGAAAGGCATGAACGCGGGATCCCAATCCAGCGGGACGGCAAAGGTATCGCATGCCGCTGAGATTGCCTTCGCCCTCTTCGCCGACGTTGGCCACCAGGACCATCGGCAGCGGGGAATCGGCGAGCGGCTTGGACGCCCGAAGGGCGGCGGCGATCGCAAGCAGCCCCGCCAGCCCGGCGCCGTTGTCGGAAACACCCGGTCCCCGCAGCTCGCCATCGCGGCCGGCGCGAATATCCTCGGGAGCGAGCGGTTCGAGAACGGTGTCGAGATGAGCGGTGACGGCCACCACGGGTCCATCGCGCAAGGCGCAGGGCGAGGCGATTACATTACCCGCGCGGTCGATGCGGGCGTCGCAGCCGAGGCTCCGGAACTGGGCCGCCAGCCACTCGGCGCGGGTTTGTTCCTGAAACGTAGGCGCGGGGATCCGGCACAACTCGACCTGGCGTTCGAGGATCCACTTCTTTTGCGACGCAAAGAAGCGCAATGCGCCTGCGATGGCCGGCTCGGCGGCCATCTGCGCGACCGAACGGACGCGCGCGGGTTCTGGCTTGGGCACAACGATGGCCCCCATGGAGGACAAACTCAAGTGTATCGCGGCCTTCGCGCAGGGTGCCGCGCAGTTCCCCCGCCGCGGCGGACTACTTCAAGGCCCCTCCCACCGAGCTCAGCGCCTGTTGCCACAACCAGCTCCACTGCATGCGCTGGTGTGTGAAGCGATGCCGGCTTGTGTCGGCCCAGCCCCGTTGATCGCCGAGATGATCCAGAAGCTGGGTGGCCGGCACGTACCATCCACCCATGCGGCTCAATCGCACAAGCAGCCGCTTCACCTCTGCCTGCACCGGGTAGAAGCCGGACCCGAGGTGAGTGTAGACGATGCAAGCGCCACCTTCGGCAGCCAGCTGATCCTGGTTGGCTTCCGACAATAGGCTAATGAACCGCTTTGCGCCGCTGCCGTAGCTCGAGCTGAACCAATAACGGACATAGGGCCGCGCCGGATCATGGTAGGGCATGAGTGGATCGTAACTAAGCGTGTTGATACCGGCAAACACGAAGTTACGCACATACTTCACGCGCGAGCGGCAGATATCGCCCCAGAAATAAGGGCTCGATTCGTCACTGCCCAGATAGGTATTCGATCCGCGTCCCCTGCGGTACTGGCTGTAGAGCCAGCTCACGGGCGGGTCAAACCGCGTGGACCCCCAGTAAAGGCCCTCCACCTGACCCACATGGTTCACGTGCACGGAAGGGTCCGCACCGAAGGTTTCCCGGAAGCGGTCAAACGCGGCGGCGACGCGAGGGCGAGGCGAACTGTAGTCGGTGGCGCCGTGGATGGCGATCTCGAAGCCTTGTTTTTGCAGATCGAGAGCCCAATCGCGATACTGTGCGTTCTCCAGGGTGTCCCCTCCCGTGATGCGGTGCCCGGTTGGCTCGAGCGGCCACACGGTCTTCGTTGTTCGAAACCCACATTCACCGAGAAGGTCGTAGATTGGCTTGGTGTTTTCCACGGTGGAGCGATCCGTGTCGTCCACAATCGTGAAAGCGAATGCCTTGCCATGGGGCCACTTGATCTTTGGAGGTAATGCGTGAGGCCCGTGAGCAACGCGGCGAGATCCGGCCTGCGCGTCGCTAAGAACATTGGAATCCACCGGTCTAGCGAGAGTTTCCCGAAAAAACATGGTGAGGCAAGCTTAAGGTGCCGTCTTGCCTTCGCCAAGGTAACTCCGTACTGGAGTGCACCCGTACAAGAACGGTACGGATGGATGGTGCCGTCATCCAAGAAAGCGGTTAGCGAGCCCCGGTTACACGCCCCAACGGCCGCACATGGCTTTGCAGTTCGCTATCCATCGCCCGGGCTCGCGCCCGCAGCCGGTCCACCACATCCCCGTGAAACGCGGCAACGCTCCGCTTCTCACCTACGTCGGCATATAGGTCGTAGAGCTCACCGGTATCCAGCCAAAGCTTCCAACGTCCTTCCCGGATCGCCCTGAGGGCCGGCCTATTCTGCGGCCGCCCTTCGTTCGCCTTGTAGAACACCTCGCCCTCGTAGTAGAGAAAGCTATCGCGGCCGGATTTGGCGGTGGCGCCGCTCAGCAAGGGCCACAAGTCCACCCCATCGATCCGCCGGTCCCGAGGCATCGAAGCGTGGGCCAACCCCGCGAACGTCGGGAAGATATCGATATTGGCGGCGATCTCCGACGTCACCCGGCCCGAAGGGATCCGCCCCGGCCACCGAAACACGGCCGGAACACGCACACCGCCTTCCCATAGCGTGCCTTTCCCATCCCGCAACGGGCCCGCGGATCCGCCGTCGATCCCATAGTGGAGCCATGGCCCGTTGTCGGAGGTGAACACCACCAGGGTATTGGAAGCGAGACCCAGTTCCTGCAGTCGATCGAGCAGAGCGCCCACGCCGGCGTCGATCTCCTCCACAACGTCTCCATAGCGCCCGCGGAGGGACGTGTTCTCGAATCGCGGCGACGGAAACAGCGGCACATGCGGCATGCTGTGCGCCGAATACAGGAAGAACGGCCGCTGCCGGTTCGCCTGGATGAAGGCGAGCGCGGTCTCGTTGTAGCGGCGTGTCAATTGGGCCAAGTCCGGATTCAGTTCGATCACTTCCGCGTCGCGCATCAGGGGCAGGTCCGGGAACCAGTTGCGCGGATACACTTGCCCCTCGCCCTGATACCCGGTCCGCTTTGCCCGATCGCGCATCGCGGTCAGCCGCGGATCCTCGCCCGCGTGGGGCTCTATCTTGGGATGGAAGGGCCACATGTCGTTCGAATAGGGAAGGCCGAACCAGGCATCGAATCCATGCCGCACCGGAAGAAATTCCGGGGCGTCACCCAAGTGCCACTTGCCCACGATCTGCGTCGCGTACCCGCGAGTCTTCAGGATCTCGGCGAGGGTGATCTCATCGGCGTGGATCCCGGTGTCGGCCTTGGGGAGGTGGTTGAACATCAGGCTGTTGCGCGGCGGGTAGGAACCCGTGAGCAGCGCCGCCGGAGGACCACAGAATGGCTGCGCGTAAAGTCCGTGAACCGGATCCCTTCGCGGCTTAATGCGATCGATGCGGGGCGTCCGGATCGTGGGATGGCCGTAACTGGAAGATCGCCCCAACCCTGGTCGTCCGCATACACGATCACCAGGTTCGGCGGAGGCGTCTGCGCGAAGGCAAACACGGCCGACGCGAGCAATCCGGCCCACCACTTACCGGGCACTGATTCGTTTTTCCTTGCCGTAGGTCGTGAGCAGGGGGTGCACCACCACGGCGCGAATCTCGTAGGTGTGGCCCGGCGCCCGGGCCTTCACCGCCAAGCTGTACTGACCCGGGGTATTGCGCCTGGTCAGCGCGGACCTCTTGTAACCCTCGGACGCTCGGTGAGATCGAGCCCGGTCACATCCCGATACTCGAACCCGACCTCCACCATTTCGGCCTGGCCCAAGTTCGTCAACTCGCCATAGAGCGCCATGGCGCGCGAGCTGGAATCCCACTGCGTGTCGCCGGTGACCACCGCCGGCGGCGTCAGAGCTGGCTCCACGCCGGTGAGTTTCAGCACAACCGGATGGGGCCACTTGCGGTTGTTATAGATGCGTTGCGCACGCATGGCGCGGATCTTGAGCCCATCCGCGGTTTGCTCCCATGTGGTCTTGGGCCGCACCTTCGGCTGGTATTCGAGCACCTCGTCGCTCTGGCCGAGCACGTAGACCTGGGCGCCCGGGGTGGCTCGCACGGAACGCAGGGTCACCTCCCGCCATGCGCCGTACTTCCAATCGCCGCGCTGGTCCACGATCGCATAGAGCGTCTTGCCATCCTTGGCGCGCGTGAACCAGACGTCTCCTTCGTTGGTAATCACCCACGGGCGGACGGCGTAAATCGCCTCGGAGTTGATCGACATCCACAGCGCGATCACCCGCAGCCGCTCCTCCTGCTCCACCGGTATTTCGCCATCGGGCTTCGGGCCGATATTGAGCAACAAATTCCCGCCCTTCGCCCGGGTTTCCACCAGGACGCGGATCAACTCCGCGGCGGACTTGTAGTCGTTCTCCTCCGGCTTGTACTGCCACTGATTCCCCATCGTCAGATTGGCTTCCCATGCGCCTTCCAGGGGCACGCCCGGCACGTACTGCTCGGGTGTTTCAATCGCTCCACGGGTCACAACCGTATTTGGCTGCAGCTCCCAGGCCAGTTCCTTCAGCCCTTCCGGCGGGCCGTCAAAGAAGACAACGTCCACGTTGCCATAGCGGGTCATCAGCTCCCGGACCTGGGCACGATCCAGCTCGAGCAGGCCGGGGTTGTTGGCCGGCGCTACCTCGGGCGTATTGCGCTGCAGCGTCTTGCCGTTGGTATGAAGCCACCAGAAATCGTCAGGCGAAAAATAGAGCCCCGGCGCGATGCCCTGCTCCCGGAACGCCTTCAGCAATTCTCCGGTAATGTCCCGCCCGAACGGTGTTTTCCCTATGTGAAACTCATTGGTCGCCGTGGGCCACATCGCGAAGCCGGAATGGTGCTTGGAGGTGAACACGACGTAGCGAAACCCGGCCAGACGCGCCAACCCGGCCCAATCGGCCGGGTTGAACTTGCGCGGATTGAAGGTCTTGGGCAGTTCCGCGATAAAGCGATTCCGGTAATCCGTTGACGAGCCCACCATCGAGTGGCTGATCACGCTGCCTACCTGCGAATCCAAGCTCCAGTGAATGAAAAGGCCGAAGCCTTGGTCGCGAAACCATTCCAGGCGATCGGCCCGATTGCCGGTCTGTGCGGCCAGTCCGCCCGCGATGAGAGCGGTGAAGAAAAAGAGTCTCAAAGCCATCGGTGGCGACAGTATACCGCAGTGTTCTCACCGCGCCGGGCCGGCCGGAATCGCCACCATCGAATCGCCCGCAACCACCAGCGCGGATCCGCTCAACCGGTTGCCGCTCCGGCTACGGAACTCCACCATCCCCGTACGCCCCGCCCAAGCCGGTTCGAAGTCCTCCACGCGGACCACGGTGTGCCCGCGGGGCGTGAGGCGGAACGTTCCGACCTCACGGGGTGAAAAGCGGCCGGACCGGTCACTCACGAACACCTGGATCTCGGTCGACTGTTCATCCAGATTCACCAACGCCAGCTCGGTGCTCCTGCCGCCGGTGTTATCGAACGGCATCGCGACGGCGCCGGAGAATGCGCCCGTGGCCGGCACCGTGGTCTCATACGGAATCAGCAACCCGGCCGCGCCGCCATTTTCCTGCCGCAGGACCGCGAAGCCCTGGGTGGCCGCCGGGTAGATGTCCTCCACCCAGCCATCGGTGCGCGCGGCGTCCTTGCCTGGCATTTGCAGCTCCACCGTGCCCCGCGCGGGCACAACCGGCGACACCGCATCGCGACGGATCTCGGAATCGGCGAATGGCGTAGCCAGTGGCTCACCCGACGCTGCGTGGAAGCGCAACCCACCGGTCTGATTCAAACTCGACGGATTGACGATCGTGAGCGCGCTTTCCCATCCGCCGCCGAACCGGATCAACGGCACGCCACGCTCGTTGGCCAATCCGGCCTTGGGTGCGATGGGGAATGGCGCCAACTGTCCGTTTCGAGACCGCATCGCGTACGCCAGCAGCCGCGCCCCGGTGGCCGCCATCTCGATCGATCCGATGCGCCCGGCGGTGTCCGGGAACAATCCATCTTTATCGCCCAGAGTCAACACCGCCTGGCCTAGCGCGGGCAGACGCAGGTCCGCCGCACGGCCGGATTCGGCCCCGTCCTGATTCCGGATCGTAACCCGCAAGCGGACTTCCGCGTCGGCCGCGTTCGCCACTGTCAGCGTCGTGACCGCGTCGCCGGTGTTGTCGAACGGAGCGAGGATCGCCGATTGAAAGGCGCGAGCCACGGGTACGGCGGCCTCCGACGGCGGCAGCTTGCCGCCTGCTCCAGCGGTCCGGCGCATCACGACGAACGTTGCGACGGGTCCTCCGGCCAGCACCTCGGCCCATCCCTGCGACATCTGCCGGTCATTGTTCGCAGTCTCGAGCACCCGCACGCCACCCGGAGGAATGCGCTCGTCCCCGATCGCGAATAAAGGGCCGCGATCCTTGACGGTCAGGCTCCACGGTTCGGCCGGATCCGCACGCGGACGGTCCGCCGCGGGGGAGGAACTCCAGAACCGCAGCCCTACCGACACCTCCTCGGCGCCATGATTCAGCAGGTACAGCGACGATTGCCAGCCCCCGCCTTGCCGCAGCCATGGGAGATAGTTGGGGCTGGTGATGTTCAGCGTCACCGGTATCAGCGCCAGCAGGCTGCCGGTCTCGGCATGAATCAGCACGATCGTGTCGGTGTAGCTGCCGGGCTCGAGCCCTGTCGGGTCCACGGATAACACGAAGTTGGCCGGCAGAAACGGCCCGCTCGGCGTCACTTCCAGCCACTCCGCTTCTTTCACCAGGACGAACGGCGCCCCGGCGGAGTTGTTGCCCACCGTCAGTGAGCGGGTGATTTTTTCCCTGGACCCGATCGGCGCGGAAAGGACGATCGCACCGGGGGGCGTGTCGATGGGCGGCGTCACCGTGGAGGTGGTGATACGCGCCCGCACCGGAATCACGGTGGATCGCGTGCCGTCCGACACCGTTACGGCTCCGATGTAGTTTCCCGACACCGGAGGCGGAGCGAGAATCACGTCGATCACGCAGGGTGTGGGGAACAGCGCGCAGGGCCGTTCGGTGGCCGAAGGATTGGTCGCCGACGGATCCGTGGCGCGCAGGTTTACCAACAGCCATCCGCCCCCGTCGTTGGTGGCGGGCGTCGCCGAGATCACCGACGGGGCGCCCCGCGCTCCGCCCTCCAGATGTTCGATGATCAGCGGCCGCGTCACCGGCGAACTTTGCGCCGGAGCGGTCAGGTCGTCGATACGGTCCGGCAGGGCGGCGAGACGGTCGTTACCCGGGAGAATCCGCAACACCACCGGGATGCGGGTTCGCAGCAGCGTTCCGACGAAGACGTTGATGTAGGAAAGGTACGTTCCTTCGCCGAACGCCCGGGTGACGGAGGTGTCCACGGCCGCGCGAAAGTCGAACGGCAACGCGCCGGTGACCGTGGGGGAAGGCGGTTGCGAGGGGGCTGCGATGGCGAGCCATGGCCTGCCGGACGGGGACACCGCCGTGGCGCTCACCACAACCGGCCCCTGTTGCTGCCCACCCAGCACCACCGCTACTTCAGGAAAATTCACCGCCGTAGTGCCCGCCAGTTGCTGGAAGCAGATGGTGCTTGCGCCGAGATCGTCGCACCGCGCCGCGTCCGGGCCGATCGCCGCCACCGGAGCCGGCGCCAGTTGCGCGTACACGGCGCCAGTCCACAAAAGCGCAAACAGCAGGTTCTTCATCGCTCTATCCACAATCATAGGTCACGCCGCTTTCATCTGGCCTTCCACATGCATTCCACACAGTAGATAACAGGAGGTGATCGTATGTATGGAAGAATCCTTGCCATCACCGCCGGCGCCCTGGTCCTGTCACTTCCGGCGGCGGCGGACTCGTGGAACAAGAAGACGATCCTGACCGTGAAACAAGCGGTTCTGATCCCGGGCAAGACGTTACAGCCCGGTAAGTACGTGGTCAAGCTCGTGGATTCGCTCTCGGACCGGCATATCGTCCAAATTACCAACGAGGCCGAGGATGAAGTGATCACCACGGTGCTCGCCATTCCCAATTACCGGCTGCAGCCCACCGGCCGGTCGCAATTCGAGTGGTGGGAAACCCCGGTGGGTAATCCGCCCGCCCTCCGTGCGTGGTTTTACCCAGGCGATAACTTCGGACAGGAGTTCGCCTACCCCAAGGGCCTCTCGGCGAAGATCGCTGAACGGACCCATGTTTCCGTTCCGACCGTCTCCACCGAGAAGCCGGAAGAATTGTCCAAGGCCCCGTTAACGGTGGTGGAGCCGTCGGGTGTGGAGAAACCACCCGCGGTGGAAACCTATGCTCCACCTGTGCGGAAGCCCGTCCAGGTGGCGGAAGCGCGTCCGCCTGAGCCAGCGCCGCTTGCGTCTTCTCCAGCGCCGACCGCGCAAGTGGAAGCCGCGCCGATGCCGCCGGCGATGCCCGACACCGCAAGCCCTTACCCGTTGATCGCGCTCGCGGGTCTCGCCGCGCTCGCGGCGGGTTTGCTGCTGCGCTTCGCCATCCCGGCCCGGAGGTAGCGGCGCCGATGATCAGTCTGCTGGCGATCGCGGCTCTGCCGGCGCTGCAAGCCGCCGCCGGCACGCATGAATTCACTCTGCGTAGTGAGGTGCGGCTGGTTCTTCTCGACGTGAGCGTTACCAGCCGCGAGGGTGAGTTCGTGTCCGGGTTGGGCGCCGCTTCGTTCCGGATCTTCGACAACGGCCGGGAGCGGCCCATCGCCGTTTTCGCCAGCGAGGATCAACCGGTCACCGTCGGCCTGGTGATCGATGGCAGCGGCAGTATGGCCGCCAAGCGCCACCATGTGATCCAGGCCGCCACAACTCTGATCGAGTTCGGCAATCCCGGCGACGAGGTCTTCGTTGTTTCGTTCGGCGACCGGGTAACGTTTCCGCTGCCGCCAGACGTGCCATTCACCAGCGACCGGGCACAACTGCGGCAAGCGCTCATCGCGATGCCGCTCGGCGGGCGGACCTCGCTCACGACGGTATCGACGCCGCACTTGGGCATCTGGACCGGGGCACGCGCGGCCGGCACGCGCTGGTGGTGATCAGCGACGGCGGCGACAACGCAAGCCGCACCGGATACGCCCAACTGCGCGAACATCTGCGCCGTTCGCGCGCCACCGTCTACACGGTGGGGATTCACGACCTCGCCCAGCGCGAGCGTTCGCCCGCGTTCCTCGAGCGCCTGGCCTCCGACAGCGGCGGCCTCAGCTTCTTCCCTGCCGTGCTGGCGCAGTTGGACGACACGGCCCGCCGCATCGCCACCGACATGCGGCGCCGCTACGTGCTCGGCTTTCGCGCTCCCGCGGTTCAGGAGCGCCAGGAACGGAAGCTCCGTGTGCGGATCTCCGCACCGGGGTCCGGGGGGTGGAAGGTCCGCACGCGGCGGGGCTATGTCGCGCTGCCAGAGCGACCGTCGCCCAGTAAGTCACCTTAAGCAAGGAAGGGTCAGTGAGCCATGAAGATCCGCGTGCCGGTAAAACGCTACTTACTGGACGCCATTCGCACCGTGGCCGTGATTCTATCGGTGGCGGGAGCGGTGGCGCTCGCCTTCGCCGCATGGGTGAAGGACGCCGAGCGGTACCAGAACATCCAAGCGCGGAGTTTGACGCGTTGGCCACCGTGCCTGCAATACCGACGCCGGCGCTCCCGTCGCGCGAACCGCGGGCGCCTGCCACCCGGCTTTCGAGGCACGCGCCCGGAATCCAAGATGGACCTTCGTGGCGCGACCCCGCCGTCATCGGGCTGCTCGAAATCCCGCGCCTGCGCTTGCGTGTGGTGATTCGCGAAGGCGTCGGAGAATCCACCCTTCGGCGACCGCCGGACACCTGCCGGGATCCGCTCGCCCGGCGAGGCCGGCAACTTTTCCGTCGCCGGCCATCGCGATACTTTCTTCCGCCCGCTGCGGGGCATCGAGCGGCGGGACCGTATTCTCGTCCGCACCCAGACGAATCTTTATCGCTACGACGTGGAGTCCGTGATGGTGGTGCAGCCGGAGCACATCGATGTCCTGATGGGCGGGGAGGAGGCCATCTGCACGCTGATCACGTGCTTCCCGTTCGACTATGTGGGTGCCGCCCCACGCCGTTGGATCGTCCGAGCGCGTCTGGCGGCGGGGCCGTAGTGCTCGGATTACGCTAGCCGCGCTGGTTGTTGAGGCGCTCGAAGACAGCGGGGACGGGTGCGAGGAGGTCGGAGTCGGGGGGCTGGTTGGCGGCTCGGGCGGTTTGGATGTAGATGGCGCAAAGGGTTGCATGAGTGGGGCGTGCGCTTGGGGGTGACGGGCGAAGTACGGCGTCAGCACCCGGAGTCCTTCGGCGAGGGGTGTGAGGGCGGCGGCGGGTCGGCTTGCGCGAGGATCTGGCCTGTGACGGCGAGCGAGCGGGCGAGGTCGGGAAGGAAGGCGTCGGGCGTTGCGCGGCCAGTTGCCTTCGGAGGCGGACGGCTTCCTCGGCCTGCTCCAGCGCCTCCGCGACGGCCCAGGGCGCTCAGCTAATGGCCACATCGTTCAGCCAGCTTTTCGCGACTGGCGAACGGGGCGCTGCGCAGCCAGTTGCCCGTGCTGCGGACGGCTTCTTCGGCCTGCTCCAGCGCCTCCTCCCGGCGGCCCAGGTCGCTCAGCATGGCGGCCACATTGTTCAGCGAGGTCGCGAGGTCGGGAAGGAATGCGTCGGGGCGCTGCGCGGCCAGTTGCCCGTAGAGGCGGACGGCTTCCTCGGCCTGCTCCAGCGCCTCCTCCCGGCGGCCCAGGTCGCTCAGCGTATTGGCCACATTGTTCAGCGAGGTCGCGAGGTAGGGAAGGAATGCGTCGGGGCGCTGCGCGGCCAGTTGCCCGTACAGGTGGACGGCTTCTTCGGCCTGCTCCAGCGCCCCGGCGGCCCAGGTCGCTCAGCATAGTGGCCACATTGTTCAGCGACATGGCGAGGTAGGGAAGGAATGCGTCGGGCGCTGCGCCGCCTTCGGAGGCGGACGGCTTCTTCGGCCTGCTCCAGCGCCTCCTCCCGGCGGCCCAGGTCGCTCAGCATAGTGGCCACGTTGTTCAGCGAGATCGCGAGGTAGGGAAGGAATGCGTCGGGCGCTGCGCGGCCAGTTGCCTTCGGAGGCGGACGGCTTCCTCGGCCTGCTCCAGCGCCTCCTCCCGGCGGCCCAGGTCGCTCAGCATAGTGGCCACGTTGTTCAGCGAGGTCGCGAGGTCGGAAAGGAATGCGTCGGGCGCTGCGCGGCCAGTTGCCTTCGGAGGCGGACGGCTTCTCGGCCTGCTCCAGCTCCTCCCGGCGGCCCAGGGCGCCGAAGCGGACCGACAGGTTATTCGCGATCCGGGCATATTCGCCGTCCAATTCCTCCGAAGGCTGGGCCGTCCGCAGTGCCTGGAACCGATCGAGCAAAAGCCGGTCAACCCGCGCGGCGCGTTCACGGAGCACCAGCGTATCCTGGGGCATCTCGCTTTCCAGCGTCATCAATAGCCCGCGTCGTCACTATCGCCGGTCCGGATGAATTCCTCCACCCAATCGAGCGGGTCCTGAAGGAGGTCCGTGGCGAAATCCTGACACGTCCGCGTAATCGCGAAGCATACTGGCGCGGCGTGGCGATTGCCACTGCGCCGGGCGGCGCGGACCAAGGCCTGCATTCCCTCCTCGAGGCCGGCGCCGCCGAAACACCGGAGGAGGACGGCTTCTCCGATCATATCCGGCTCAATAGGGGCGAGCCTGCCGTTGCGGCGCAGAGCTTCGGCGACCTTATCGGCGGCGACGTGGGGGCCGCCGGGGTAGGCGTACCCAAGCGCGGCGCTCTCTTCCTTGGCGGTTTCATTGAGCTCGGATTGCTCCAGAGTGCGGCAGGCGGTGACGAGTCCGGCGAGGTGCGTGAGGAGGCCGGCGGAATCCTGGGCGGCGGGGCCGGCGAACCTGCGGATACGGGCCAGTTCTCGGTCGGCGAGGCGGAAGGCGAGGTCGGCCCGGGAGAGCGAGAGAGCTTCCGGCAGCTTGCCCGGCTCGCGGGCGACGAGGGCGGCCATCATCAGGTAAAGCGGGTCTTGCCAGCGGGGTTCTGCGAGGCGCCGGTCAAAGATGGGGTCCTCGCCGGGTGGCGGAAGCGCGTTCGGCGCGGCGAGTCTGGCGAGGGTGGCGGAGAGGATGCCGCGGCGGAGGGCGGCGTCTTCGATCGGGGTAATGCGCTGGGGGTCCGGGGGGTCCATGAGCGCGGCGATCCGCCCGCCCTCGTAGGACTGGTCCGCCAGCCGGCTGAGCCAACCGGAGCCGTGCGCGGCTTCGCGTTCAAGCAGCAGGATGCGGATGGGCGGGAGACCGCTGGCATCGGCGATGCGGCCGAGCCAGGACTTGAGCGGGGCGGCGACGGTGGCGGCGTAGTCGATGATGGCGAGAGTGGGCCGGTCCCAATAGCGCTGGTCGAGGTGGGAGACGGCGTCGAGATCGCGGAGGAGACCGGCGTACCACTGGGTACGGTCGATCTCGTCGAGCAGTTGGAGGGCGAGGCGGGTCTTGCCGGCGCCGGCGGGTCCGGTGAGGATGCGGAGGGAGACTGGGGGCGTGGAGGCGAGCCAGGCGTGGAGTGATTCGAGGTCGGATTGGCGGCCGAGGACGGGGATGGCGCGGTTTTCGGCACGGAGGATTTCGAGTTCGCGGGCGGCGTCGTAGGCGTGAGCTTTTGGATTGGTGAGGGGGAGGCGGTCGCGATCTTCCAGGCGTTGGAGGATCTGGCTGTGGCGGCGGCTTCGGGCGAGCAACTCCTGCTGAGTGCGCCGAGCGAACGCGCGGCGGGCGTGGGTGTGCGCGTCACCGCCGAGCAGGTTGGCGAATGCCTTTTCGTATTCGGGCAGGAAGGCTTTGTGGAGCGCGTCGGTAAGGTCCGCGGGGAGCGCGGGGAGGCTCGTGGGCGGAGTGGATGGGTAGGATCCGGTTTGTTGGCGAGTCTTTTCGAGGGCGAGCCAGTAGCGGAGGAGCGGCTCGATTTCGCCGGTGGCGGCGGTACGGTCTGCGTGCGGGTTGGCGGCGTCGAGGAGGGGATCAAAGTCAATCGGGATCACGCCGGGGAGGAGATGGACGGGGTCATCCAGGGCGGCTTCGATGAGAGTGTCCCAGGCGGCGAAGGCGTCTTTGTGGTTGGGGTGCGCGCGGGCGAGTTCGTCCAGGGCGAGACGGAGGGCTCCGGCTATCGCGATTTGGAGATGGTGGTTTTTGGATGCCTGGATTCGTTCTTCGTCGGCATCTTCGATCGAGTTGGCGCGGTTGGTGAGGTAGCTTCCGGCGACGGACGCGAAGGCGGTGGCGGCCGGGGCGAGTTCGGGCGAGGCTACAGCGGCGGCCGCGACGGCAGCGGCTCCGGCGGCGCCGAGGCGGGCGAGTGCCTTGAGAGATAAATCGCCTCGCATTTGGAGGAAATCTTATCACTTTTATTGAGGTGATCGGTGCGTTCCGGCGACCGGTGGACGCGCATGGACCCGTCCCCGCCGCCGCGCGGAAAGCTTGTACGCTAGTCAAACATGCGGAGCCTTGTTTGTTTCCTCGTTCTCACCGCCGCCGCCGGGGCCCAGCCGGTGCAGTTCGCCGACCCGGTCACGGGCCGCAGGATCACCCGTTTTCAGAGCGCCCATCACGAAACGCATCACTACTACGACATCCAACCGTGGAGCCCGGACGGGCGTTCGCTGCTGTTTTTCCGATTCGAGAAGGACGTCACCAAGCTCAGCGCCACCGGGCGGTATCCGGGGGCTTTGTGGATCATGGATGCCGATGGGCGGAATCCACGCAAAATCTCCGGGACGCTGCAGGGCCATTATCACGTCGGGGTGAATCAGTTCTGGGGACCAGGCGGGACCTCGGTTTACTACAGCCAAGCCGGCAAGTCCCTACGGCTCGATCTGGCCAGCGGACAGACGACGGAGATCCCGGTGCCGGTGCAGGCCAACCGGATGAGCGCGGATTTCACAAAAATCTCGTGCGTGCGGGGTCCGGAATGGGGCCTCTACGACGTGGCTACGAACAAATACGAACGGCTGGTGACGCACGAGCAGGCGCTGGCGATCAGCCCGGCGCGGGATCTGGTGAAGGACGTGGGTTCGGGACTGCAGAACACGCGGTTCAGTCCCAAGGGCGGACAGATCATCATCGTCAATGCGGCGCGCGAGGAGTTTCCGCGGCTGGTGGAGATGTATCTGTACGACTACACGAAGAGCACACTAAAGCACCTGGCGGCGCAGCTCCACCATCCGGGTTGGCGGCCGGACGGCAAAGCGGTTCTGTTTCTGCGGCGGCGGGTGTTCGATAACTTTCAGAGCATCTATGAAGTGGATACCGAAACCGGGCAGGAGCGGGTGCTTTCGGGCGAGCATCATGTTCCGGGCGGGCACCCTTCCTATCATCCGCTGCATCCGCATTGGATCGTGACCGATTGCTACGGGGGTCCGCTCGGCTACGGATTGGCGTTGTTGAATACGAAGACGGGCGAGTTGAAGCAACTGGTGACGATCCCGTCGGGAGCGAAGCCCAAGCCACCGGCCGATGACCGGTTCCCGTTCCGCAATTGGGGTTTGTGGATGCCGCAGCGGCCTTATTTGAACGAGCCGCGCCCGGTGTGGTCCCCGGATGGGAAGCGGCTGCTGTTTACGTCGGAAGAGAGTGGCCGGATGAACCTGTACGTGGTGGACACTTCGGATCTGTGACCGGAGGGAGCAAGGCCGGGAGGAACTGGCTTCAAGGAAGGGAACGGGGGTCGTCCGCGGTGCACGGGGCCGGCTCGCCGGGATCCACCGGATTGCCCAGCAGCCTTTCCATTTTGGCCAACAGGCGGGGCAAGTCCACTGGTTTGGTGTCGTAGTCGTCGCACCCGGCGTCGAGGGCCAAGCTACGGTCATAGCTCATCGCGTGGGCTGTCAGAGCGACGACAGGGATCGCGCTGGTTGCGGCACTGCCCTTGAGCAGGCGGACTGTGGCCCATCCGTCGAGCCCAGGCAAACTCAGATCCATGAGGATAAGATCCGGACGACTGGCCGCGGCGGCGGCGATTCCCTGGTGGCCATCGGCGGCGGTAAGGATCTGGTACCCGGCGCGGACCAGGCGGCGCGAGAGCATGTCGCGGTTCATTTCGTTATCCTCGACAATCAGGATGAGTGGTTTAGGCATCGATACTCCCTGTGTGAGCCGGGTCGCCGTGCGACGCGGCCCCGTGCAGATCGGCTTCGCCGGGTTCTTGCTGGCGGGGCATGCGGATGGTGAAGGTGGACCCTGCGCCTGGTGTGCTCTCCACCCCGATCTCGCCGCCCATGAACTGGCATAGCTTCTGGCTGATGGCGAGCCCGAGTCCGGTGCCTCCGTACTTGCGGGCCGCCGAGGAATCGATTTGGGAAAACGACTGGAAGAGCCGTTCCTGGGAACCGGGGTGAATCCCGATGCCGGTGTCCCTGACCCGCCACAGCAGCCATTCGGCGCCCTCGGCCTGCTCGCTATCCAGTTCGAGCGTCACGCGGCCGTTCTCGGTGAACTTGCAGGCGTTGCTGAGGAGGTTGAACAGGCTCTGACGGAATCGCATCGGATCGGCGTAGAAACGGTCGCCGTTCCACAATCGCTTCACCTCGAGCGCGTTGCCGCGGCGGGCGGCAAGCGGTTGGGCGGTTTCCATGGCGTCGCGGACAATGTCGTCCACCTGGACCCACTCCCAATGGAGCTCCACGCGGCCGGCTTCGATCTTGGAGAGATCGAGGACGTCGTTGATCAGCCCGAGCAGGTGATGTCCCGCGTTTTTCACTTTGCGAAGGTCCATCACGCAGCCCTGCTGGCCGGCGGCGGCGGCGTCTTCCTCGAGCATTTCGCTGTAGCCGATGATGGCGTTGAGGGGCGTCCGGAGTTCATGGCTCATATTGGCGAGGAAGGTGCTTTTGGCGCGGTTGGATTCCTCGGCCAGAAGCTTGGAGCGGCGCAGCTCTTCTTCGGCGCGGCGGCGCTCGGCCACTTCCTGCTGCAGTTCGGCGGTGCGTTCGGCCACCCTGTCTTCGAGTTCATCCTGCGCCTGGCGCAGCGCCAGGTCGCGGGCAAGGATGCCTTCCATCATTTCGTTGAATTGGCCGGTGAGGAATCCGAGTTCGTCCTGCGAGAAGCGCTCGGCACGCAAGGCGTAGTTGTTTTCGGCCGCCACCCGGCCGGCCACGCCCGCCAGATGCAGAATCGGTTTGGCGATGAGAGCCTGCAGGCGCATCGAGACCGCGAGGGAGGCAAACAGCGCGATGAGGAGCACGCCCAAGGCTATCCAGAGGTAGCCGGTGAGCCGCTGGGCCATGTCTCGCAAGTCGCGTTCGATGTAGAGGGCGCCGACGGGCTCGCCGTCGAGCGTGATGCGGTGGAACAGGATCAGGCGGCCGGCTTCGAATCGCGCGCCCTCGGCTTCCAACGGGCGCTCACGCGGCGGGGGTTGAGACCCGCGATCCCGCGAATAGGCAGCCAATTGGGCGCCCGACATGCGGTAGAGAGCGGCGGCCGCCACGCGCGGCTCGGCACGCAAGGTGGCGAGGGAATCGCGCGCGGATCGTTCGTCGGCGAACACGAGAGCCGCCGTCGTGGATTCCGACAGCAGTTGGGCGATCATTTGGGATTCCCGTTGCACCGACTCCCGGTACATCGCCAGCTCGTAGACAGTAAAGGCGCCGACGGTGAGCAGGAGCGCGACGGTCACCCCAGCGGCGATCATCACCATGAGCTTCTTCTGGATGGAGAGAACGCCGAAACCGTATTTGCGTGCCGTCATCGGCGGGCCTCCACGGTTTTCGGCGCGACTGCTCTGTCCGGGCCGGGGGCGTCGATGGCCGCCAGGCGCAGCAATTTCGAACTGATCAGCAGGCTACTGCCCGCGGCCGCGGCCCGGTTCACCCGGAACCGAATCTTGTTGTCTTCGGTGAAAAAGCCGACGATGCCGCCCATGGCGGTGAACCCGTCGGCGTCGCTCACCGTCAGCACGGCGCGGCCCTGCAATTTCGCCAACAGCTCTGGGAACTTCCGGTGTTCCGGTTTGGCCACGAAGAGGACCTGGATGCGCTCGGCAACCGGGAGAGACGGAAATTGGCGGACCACGATGCGCCGCCCCCAGACGCTCTTGTCGCGCACCGTCTCCTCCAGGCTCGAGCCGAAAGGATTCTCACCGACGATCCCGATCACCAGGGGCGCGGCCGGGTCTCCCAACGCCGCCGCGGGCCATTCGACAAACCGGGTGAAGTTGTAGAGCATCGCCGCCTTGACACGGTATTCGAGCGGCGCCGGGTCCGGCGGCGCGGTGGAGCCGGACAAAGAGGCCGGGGTATCCGGCGGGGACGCGAAGCCGGCGGCAAGCAGCGGGCGGAGGGGAAGGAGCAGAGAGAGGAACGCCCTGCGGGCAGTACGGGCCGGCGCGCCGTCCTCGAAATGGTCATCGGCGCCGGAAAGCCTCCGCAGCGCAAAGTCTCCACGGCTCGAACCCGCCACGGCCTAAAACCTCCACGTGAGTCGGACGTAGGCGGCACGCCGGATGTGGCTGGATTCGCTCAGGTCGTCGGCGACGAACTCGAGGTGGCGGGCCGCTTGGAGGTTGGTGACGCCGGCGGCGATTTCGGCCACCGCGTTGATCTGCCAGGCGACACGGGCGTCGATGCGGGTATAGGCAGGGACGGCGGTCTCCGGGATCTTGGAGATGTAGTAGGCGTTGGCGTCGAAGGCGACCTTGCGGGTGATGTCGAGCAGGGACCGGGCCTGAATCATGTGGGCCGGGCTCGTGAGAGAGGGCTTGTCGCCGGGCCGGAGCTGGTCAAAGGCCCGCGGTGCGCTGATGTTGCCAGCGAGGTGGGAGTAGTTGGCCGACACCTTCCAGCGCTCGGCCAGGTTCCAGTTGCTGGCGACTTCCACGCCCCAGGTGCGGCCCCGGCCAATATTGTCGAGGTAGAGCGGAATCACGAGTTGGGGACCGCCCGGGCCCGTTTCGGTGCCGGGCGTCCCGAGAACGGCGCCCCGCAGGCGATCATATCCGTTGGTGAACAGAGTCGTGTCGACGGTTGCGCGGTTACCCAATTGGCGCCGGTATCCGCCCTCCCAGGCGAGCAGCGTTTCCGAGCGGATGTTTCGATTGCCTCTGTACAACAAGGAAGTGGGCCCGAACGGGGTGGGGATTTGCAGGCGGATGTTGGCGTCGTCATCGAGACGGGAGGGCGTTCGCACCGCGCGGGCGACCGAGGCCCAGAGGCTCGAATCGCTCGAAAGGTGCCAGGCCAGACGCGCGCCCGGTTGTGTTTCGAGCCCGGTATAAGAATTGTTCTGGAACTTGGCGCCGAGGGTCAGCGTCAGCGCCTCGGGAATCAAGGCGATCTCGTCCTGGACAAAAGAGCTCGACAGCCCATCGGTACGGGATGCGGGCGCGAAGGTGGTTCTGCCTCGGGTGATGTCGTCGGAGTAGCTCCGGTAACCTCCGCCCCAGACCAGCTCATGCCGCGCCGCCAAGCGGTAGCGGTGCTGGAAGTCGAAGTCAAGGGACTGAAAATGTCCTTTCCCGACGAATTCGGACCGGCTTTCGCGGTTGAAGTAGATCTGGAGATTCATTTCCGACCGCTCCGATTGTTTTCGGGTCCAGCGCATCAGGCCGAATCCGGCGGTGAAGCCCGTCAGTTCCTTGGTTCTGACGGGAGCCAGCGGAGGGAGCACGGTTTGACAGGCGACGCCGCGGGCCAAGTCACCCTGGAAGGAAAACGTGTCACGGTCACTCGATTGCCAGTCCATCCGGAAGCCCATCCGGTGGGTGTACCAGCCATCGGAGGCTTCCCGTCCCATGGCGTCCATCTGCGTGTTGTAGGTGGAGTGGCGTCCATAGACACGGTATTGCAGCCTCTTGCCGGCCTGGCCCCCGTATCGGACCGCGATGCCTGCTGTTTCGTCCATGCCGGCGCCCAGAGTGACCAACGTGCCCTGGGTCTCCGCCGCGCCCGCCGTGATGATGTTGATCACGCCGTTGACGGCATTAGCCCCCCAGACGGTGGCTCCCGGTCCGCGGATCACCTCGATCCGCTCGATATCGTCGAGGGGGATGTGAAAGTGCTCCCAGAATACCCCCGAGTAGAGGTTGTTGTAGATGGTGCGGCCGTCGATCAGTACCAACATCTTGTTGGCGATGCGGCCGTTGAAGCCGCGCGCAGTGATGGCGTAGCGGCTCGAGTCAATGCGCGCCACCCCCACCCCCGGGGCCATCCTCAGCAGTTCGGGAATCGAGGAGGCGCCCGAGCGGCGGATGTCCTCGCGGGTAACGACGTAAACCGCGGCCGCAGTCTCGGAGAGGCGCTGCTGTTTTCGCGAGACCGAACTGACCTCTATGTTCATCAGCTCTTCGAGCGATGCGTGGCTGAGGTCACCGGCCGAGGGGGGGCCTCCGGACAGCATCGGGGACGTGATCAGAATCAACAGGAACAGGAACGGGAATGGAGTGCGCGCGGGAGCTAGGTCGATCATTGGGCGCCGTCTTTTTGTTTATCGGTTCGGCGGCCAGCGAACTTTAAGTGGATTCGGGACAAGCAGTTAGCCTTTTCGGTACGGGGGATATTGATATCGGAGAGGTACCCCGGGCGAGATGGTGAGTGATATCCTCGCTGGAACCAGGGAGGTAGGAATTCCGATGAGAAATTGACGGGGCGGCGGCGACTAATCGTGCGAGCCCGTAGGCACAAAGCAGAAGAGGTACAGGATGATCATGCGTCTTCATACTGGAATTTTCGGCGTCAATCACCACAGCGGACCGGACGGGGCGGCCGGTTCCCAGGCTCCACAGGCGGATCCATATGCCACGTGGAGCCGGATCGCGGCCGGTCTACGGCGTGGCGACGGAGGGGCGTTCGAGGAGTTCGCGGCCACTTATGGCAACGGAGCGCGGTTGCTGTTCCGGCGTCGTGTCGGGTCGGTGCGCGCCGAACGGATGCTGGGCGAGGCGCTGGCGGAGCGGCCAACGAGGTGCGGTTGGGCTGGGTCACGTCAATACCGCGGGATTTGGTTTTCTTCAGGGACGAAAGTGGCCAGCCGTGCGCCGATCCCGCGGCTCCGCTGGATCTGCCCGCGGAGTTGGTTCGCGCCCGTGCTGCGGCGCGGCTGGAGGAGATTCTCGGCGAGGCTAAGCGAGGCTGAGCGCCATGCCGTTCGTCTCATTACGTCAACGGAACGAAGGAAGGACGCGCTCGCGCGGGCCGGTTTTGATTCCGGCGATGCCGAGCGGCTTCGGCGGCTGCGTCTCGCCTTTGCGCCACCGGAGGACGCAGCGCGGGAGGCGGAATCCAGCCGGTCGCTACGGTTCCGCTGCGAGCCGCCGCGCAGAGCCGCTAACCGGCGGCCCAGCGCGTTCGAGCGTGACCTGGGCGGCAGTTCCGAGTTACTGCCGCTCGGGCGGGGAGGAGCCCCAGAGGCTGAACAGCATTCCGAGTATCAGAAACGCGGGAACTAGCGCGGTGTAGTACATGATGCTGCTGGCCTCACCTGTATACGCGGATTCGGCGCGGAAAAGCGGTCAGCAAGTAGAAGTTTTTTTTAGGTGTGCTGTTTGTATTCGCCGAAGACGCGGCGGAGTGCGTCGGAGATCTCTCCGACGGTGGCTCCAAGGGCGGCGGCGGCAAGGATGGGGGGCATCAGATTGGCGCCGGCGGTTGCCGCGGTCTCGACGGCTTGGAGGGCTTCGTTCAGCGGTTGCAGGGTTCGGGCGGCTTTCCAGGCCTGGAGACGCTCGCGTTGTGCTTGTTCGAGTGCGGGGTCGATACGGAAGGTGGGGCAGGGCGATTGGTCGGTGCGGAAGCGGTTGACGCCGACGAGGATACGTTGTCCGGATTCGATCTCTTTCTGAAACCGATACGATTCGTTTTCTATTTCGCTTTGAGGTACCCCTTGTTCGATAGCAGGCAGCGCACCTCCTAGCAAGAGGATACGGTTAATTAGAGACTCAGCGTCTCGTTCTATTTGATCCGTTAGCTCTTCGACGGCGTGACTTCCGCCCATGGGATCCGCGGCGGCGGTCACCCCGGTTTCATACGCGAGAATCTGCTGTGTGCGCAAAGCCAGGCGCGCCGATTCCTCGGTGGGAAGCGCGAGTGCCTCATCCCTTGCGTTGGTGTGCAGCGATTGGGTTCCGCCCAGCACGGCGGCGAGCGCCTGGACGGTCACGCGGACGAGGTTATTGTCGGGTTGCTGCGCCGCGAGCGATGCGCCGGACGTCTGGGTATGAAAGCGAAGCATGAGCGATTTCGGATTGGCGGCGCCGAAGCGTTCGCGCATGATTCGTGCGTAGAGCCGGCGGGCGGCGCGAAACTTCGCCACTTCTTCCAACAGGCTGCTCGATGCATTGAAGAAAAAGGAGAGCCGCGGTGCGAACTCGTCGACGGTGAGGCCAGCTTGGAGCGCCGCCTCAATGTAGGCGATGGCGTTGGCGAGCGTGAAGCCGACTTCCTGCACCGCGGAAGCGCCTGCTTCGCGAATGTGGTAGCCGCTGATGGAGATGCTGTTCCACAGAGGGAGTTCGGCAGCCGTCCAGGCGAAGACGTCGGTGATGATGCGCATGGCCGCGCGGGGCGGATAGATGTAGGTTCCGCGGGCGATGTATTCCTTCAGCAGATCGTTCTGGATGGTTCCGGAGAGCTTCTTGCGGCTGGCGCCCTGGCGATCCGCCGCGATGACGTAGAACGCCAACAGGATGGCGGCGGTCGAGTTGATCGTCATCGAGGTGGTGATAGTCTCGAGCGGAATGCCCTCCATGAGCCGTTCCATGGCGTCGGCCGAGCAGATGGCGACGCCCACGCGCCCGACTTCGCCTTGCGCCAGTGGATGGTCGGAATCCATACCCATCTGGGTAGGGAGGTCGAATGCCACCGAAAGTCCGGTGATGCCCTGGGAAAGGAGATAGCGGTAGCGGGAGTTGCTCTCTTCCGGGGCGCCGAAGCCGGCGTATTGGCGCATGGTCCACAGGCGGCGACGGTACATTTCGGGGTAGATGCCGCGTGTGTAGGGATACTGTCCCGGCAGACCGCCGGGAGTGTCGTCGGGGGGCATATAGCTTCCAGTCTACGCCGTGAGCGGCTGGACCACAGAGATGGGATGCGGCTGTTTCCGCGCTTATTCGATGGGAGTGACCCAGGCCCGGTCAATCTCGACCAGAACCGATCGTTGGAGCAGCGTCACCGACAGCACGAGGCGCAGGGAGCGCTTGACCTCGACCACCTTGCCTTCGAGCCCAGCCAGGGGACCATCGTCGATGCGGACGGTCTCGCCCGCGAGCACGCGGTCACAGGGTTCGCATTCGAGGGCGTTGTCGCAGACGCGGCGAAGCGCGGCTATCTCGTTGTCGTCGACAACGGCGTATTCGGGACCGAACGCGACAATATCCACGACGCCCGGTGTGTTGAGCACGCCTGCGCGCGTGGCCGGGTTGAACCGGCAAAACACGTAGCCCGGAAACAAAGGCATGTCTACGGCTTTGACGCGATCGCTCCATTTCCGCCGGCTTTTATACAAGGGAACGAATGGTTCGTAACCACGGCTTTCCAACAACGTGCCCGCCACCTTCTCATGGCGGGATCGCACCCGCAACGCGAACCACGGAAATAGGCTCCGGTCAAACAATGAACCCTCTTACGTCCCCAGGTTTCGCTCGATTTTCGCTAGAAACGTCGGGAAACGCCTCACTCCTTCTCCGAAATACTCCGGCCCGGATGGCCGAAGGTTTACTGGCAGTATCCGGTCAAAATTTCTAGCTGTCAAGGGTGAAACGGGCTGGCGCGGTAGAATCAAGCGACGGAGGAGCAAATTGATGCTAAAGTACTAAGGACAAAACGATTAGGTACCATGACCAATAGGGGGATGGTCCCAGGGAAGTTGCCCCTTTTGGGCGGCTCGAATCAGACATTTGACACCGAAATAGGGCAGAGGCGCCGCTCGGGGAATGCATGCCCCTCGCACGGACCGGGATATTGGTATCATCCGTTGCATGGAAACTCAGAATTATGCCAGCCATGCCCGGCTCGTGACGGGCTATCACAAGATTTTGCTCCCGGTGCTGCTTCTGACGCTGATCGGGGCCGGCGTTAACCTTTATGAATCACTGCACGATCATCAGCGCCTGTACAGCGCCTCGCTGATCCTGGTGTTGGTGGTCTCGGCGATTGCAATCGCACTCTACGCCCGGATCTTCGCGTTGAAGGCGCAGGATCGGGCGATCCGCGCGGAGGAGAACCTCCGGCATTTGGCCCTGACCGGTAAGCTGCTCGACGCGCGGCTCTCAATGAGCCAAATCGTGGGGCTGCGCTTTGCCCCCGACGCGGAGTTTCCGGAACTCGCCGCGCGAGCGGCGAGCGAATCGATGACACTCGACGCCATCAAGAGGGCGGTAAAGAACTGGAAACCGGACGAGGACCGGGTCTGAGCCGATCGCTGGTTTTGGTCCCGTTTGCTTTATGCTATGTTCGTCACCATGAAGAAGATCTCCCGCCGCCATGTGCTTGCGGCATCGGCGTACGCCGCCGTTGCCCCGGTCCGCGCAGCTGCGCGCCCGCCCATCGGACTCGAGTTGTTCTCGGTGCGGGGCGAGTTGAAAAAAGACCTATTCGCAACCGTGCGCGCGGTAGCGAAGATGGGGTATGCGGGAGTCGAGTTCTTCTCGCCCTATTTCGATTGGACTCCCGAATATGCGAAGGATGTGCGAAAGCTGCTCGATGATTCCGGGATCCGGTGCTTCTCCACCCACAATGGCGCCCGGAGCCTGGCTCGTGAGAATCTGACAAAAGCGATCGACTTGAACGGGATCCTCGGGAGCAAGTTCATCATCATGGCGAGTGCGGGGCACGTGGAGGGCTTGGATGGATGGAAGGCGGTGGCAGGTACGCTGAGCCAAGCCGCGGAGAAGCTTGGGTCGGCAGGCATGCGTACCGGCTTTCACAATCACAAGGCCGAATTCGTCGCGATCGGCGGAGTGCGTCCGATGGAGGTTCTGGCGCGGGAAACGCCGAAGTCGGTGGTGCTGCAGTTGGATGTAGGCACCTGCGTCGAAGCGGGCGTGGATCCGGTGGCGTGGATCAACAGGAACCCCGGGCGGATCGCTTCGGTTCACTGCAAAGACTGGGCCCCGGGCGAGGGCTATCGGGTGTTGACGGGCGAAGGGAAGTCGCCGTGGAAGGAGATCATCACGGCGGCCGAAAAGGTGGGGGGCGTCGAGTATTACCTGGTCGAGCAGGAAGGAAGCCGCTTTTCGGAGTTCGAAACCGCCGAGCGTTGTTTGGCCGAGTTCCGAAGACTGCGCGGTTGAGGGTTCAAAGTTCGAAAATCTACCCCCTGTTTTCGCCTCCAAACTCCCCCTAGGGGTTAGCACCGATCCCCATGAGGGTGTAGCCCATTGCTCGTTTCAGACGAGGCAATTTTGAGGATAGGCGAGGCACAGCCGAGCGGATCGACCCCATCAGGGAGTCCGTTGTGTATGTGTCTGCAACCAATCGAGATCGACGAATAGTACCGGTACCCTCAGGTAGGGGTGGCGCTATCCTCTTCGAATCAGCGGATGCCTCGCAAATGGTACCGATTTCCCAAGTGCAAACAGTTGCAAAACAAAAGCACTACTGGTACACTCGACCATACGAGTAGTGCCCGAGCTCTACTTGTGTGGAAGAATAAAGCCCGAAAACATTTTGGGAGGAGTTAGACAGATACGATGAGACGAATTTTTGCTCTTACTTTCCTGGCGGCCGCGACGACGTTCGCGGGCTCGCTCACCATCGATTCTTTTAGCGACGATCAAGGCCCGTTGACGATTTCCAACCTGGACCCGACTTCTCCGAAGTCCGACGGTCCCGTGGCGGTTTCCGACGACGCCGACGACCGCACGCTGATGATCACCGGCATTGGCCCGGTAAATCCGTTTAGCAACGTGGTTCAGGTTGCCGGCGGCGGCTTGGACATCACCAACGGAACCGGCGACGACAGCACGGTGGTGGTGACCTACAATCTGCCGTTGCTGGCCATTCCGCTCGGCGCGTCGAACGTGCAGCTCTTTTTGACGATCGTCGACTCCGACGGCAACCCGACGAACGTTCAGTTGGGTGGCGTCGCGGCTGGCAATTTTGCCATCCCGGGGAACACGTCCAACCAGACTGTTGCCTTCAATGTGGCTGGTCCTCCTGTCGGTCCGGGCCAACTGACCCTGACTTTCGATGGAGCCCCCGGCTGGGACCTCAACGTGGACTCGCTGGGTCTTCGTTGGACCGACCCGCCGCAGACTGGCGTTCCGGAGCCCGGCTCGATGCTTCTCATCGGCCTCGGCATTTCGGCCCTTGGCCTTTTGCGCCGCCGCGCTGCCTAAACAGCAGCCGGATTGCTTTTTGCCAAAAGACCGGAGGCTCCCCGCACTCGGATCTGCGGGCCGCCTCCGGTTTCTTGCGTTTGTTGTCAGCAGAGCGCGGGCCTACGCGCGCGCTACCTCTGTTCCCGCCTTTCCGCCACCAGCTTTCTGCAAATCGCCGATTCCGGCGAAAACCGCCGATATGCGGGCCCGATCCGCCGGCAGCCGCACCTTCCTCCAAGCTCCAATTGACGTAACCTCCGGCGCGATGTTATAACTAGTGATTCAAGCCCGATAAAGCCGATCCCGGCTTTTCCCGGAACGAAAAGCTCAAATGGAATCCCTACTCGCCACGGTGCGCGAGCTTCTTCTGCGCGCGGTCCCGACGTTCCTGATCTTCACGTTCCTTTACCTCTATCTGCGGTCGACGTTGTTCGGCCCGCTGCAGCAGGTGCTGGATGAGCGCGAAGCCGCTACCAGCGGAACGAAGAAGGCCGCCGATGAAGCATTGAAGCGCGCGGAACGCAAAGCCGCCGAATACGAAGAAAAGCTGCGCGCGGCTCGCGCGGAGATATACAAAGAGCAGGAAGAGATGCGCAACCGGCTTCGCGCCGATCAGGCCGCGCAATTGGCCGCCGCCAAGGAAAAGATCGACTGGAAGATCCGCGAAGCGGCGGCAGCGATCGAGGCCAGCAAGGCGGAGGCGATCGGGCGCCTGGACGCCGATTCGGGCGCGATGGCCGATGAGATCGTGACGGCGATCCTGACCGGGAGCGCCGCGTGAGCGCCCGTTCGAAGCTGAGCGGAGCAATACAAGGCGCGGCGTTAGCCGTGCTCCTGCTCACGGCCCCGCCCGTCCCCGCGCAGGAGCATGAGAGTGGCGCCGCCGGGCACCACGAGGGCGACCCCTATTTGTTCTGGAAGATCGTGAACTTCGCCATCCTCGCCGGTGGCCTCGGTTTCGTGGCCGTAAAGGTGGGTGGGCCGTTCTTCCGGGAACGCGGCGAAGAGATCCGGAAGTCGATCGACGACGCCCGCGTGATTCGTGACGAGGCTGAGAAGCGCGCCGCCGCGATTGAGGCTCGCATCGCCAACCTGTCTTCCGATCTCGACCAGTTACGCGAGACTTCGCGCACCGAGATGGCGAGCGAGGAGACTCGCATTCAGGAAGAGACCCGGCGCCAAGCCGATAAGCTCGAGGAGAATGCCTCGCAGGAGATCCTGCAAGCCGGCAAGCGAGCGGAGCAGGAATTGCGGGATCACGCCGCGAAACTGGCCGTCCAACTCGCCGAGGATCGCGTGAAGGCGCGTCTGACGCCGGGTGTACAGGCATCGCTGGTGCGGCGCTTCGTCGACGACCTCGGAAAGCACGTGAACTAAAAAATATGGCCCTTGCAGTCGCCAACCGGTACGCCGGCGCTCTCGCCGGCATCGCCCTGGACCCAGGGTCCAAGCTGGAGCCCGCCGCCGCGCTCGAGCAGCTTCGCTCTTTCGCGGCTCTTTTGCATGAGTCGCCGGATCTGCGCAACGTGCTGCTTTCGCCGGCCGTGCCGGCCGCCCGGAAGCGAAACGTGGTGGCCGCACTCGGTGAGCCGCTGCATCTGCATCCGCTGCTGCGCAACTTCCTGTATGTCGTGATCGACCACCGCCGGATCGATATTCTCGATGAGATGGCGGCGGCGCTCGAAACGGTGCTCGATCAGCGGCTTGGGCGGCTACGCGCGGATGTGTCGAGCGCGGGTGAGTTGACGGCGTCGGAAAAGCTGATGATCGAGGGCGAACTGCGCCGGAAGACCGGAAAACAGGTCCGGTGCGATTTTCACATTGATCCCGAACTACTGGGCGGCGTGTCGGTCCGGGTCGGGTCCACCATTTACGACGGTTCGGTGCGCGGGCAGTTGGCTGCCGTTCGCGCGCGCCTGATGGCGCACTAGGGGAATACAGAAACACTATGGCTCAAGTCAGAGCGGACGAAATCGCGCGCGTACTGCGCCAGGAGATCGAGAACTACGAGGCGGCGGTCAACGTCTCCGAGGTGGGCTCGGTGATCTCGGTGGGTGACGGTATCGCGCGCATCCATGGCCTGGAAAAGGTGATGTCGGGGGAACTCATCGAGTTTCCGCACGGCGTGACCGGCATCGCGATGAACCTCGAAGAAGATCAGGTGGGCGCCGTGCTGCTCGGCGAATACCATGCCATCAGCGAAGGCGACCAGGTGAAGCGCACCGGACGCATCATGTCGGTTCCGGTGGGTGACGCGATGATCGGGCGGGTCGTAGATGCGCTCGGCGCGCCGATCGACGGCAAAGGCCCGATCGTGGCCACCGCTTACAACGCCATCGAGCGTCTGGCGCCGGGCGTGGTGGACCGGCAGCCGGTGAAGGAGCCGCTGCAGACCGGAATCAAGGCTATCGACGCGATGATCCCGATCGGCCGCGGACAGCGCGAGCTGATTATCGGCGACCGCCAGACCGGCAAGACCGCGGTCGCGCTCGACACCATCATCAACCAAAAGGGCGGCGACGTGATTTGCATCTATGTCGCCATCGGACAGAAACGGTCAACGGTGGCCCACCTGGTGAAGACGCTCGAGGAACACGGCGCGATGGCGTATTCGATCGTGGTGGCCGCGACGGCGTCCGATCCAGCCCCGATGCAGTATCTGGCCCCGTATGCCGGCTGCGCCATCGGCGAGTACTTCCGCGACAAGAATCAACACGCGCTCACCATCTACGACGACCTTTCCAAGCACGCGGCGGCGTATCGCGAGATTTCGCTGCTGCTGCGCCGTCCTCCGGGGCGCGAGGCGTTTCCGGGCGACGTTTTCTACCTGCACTCGCGGCTGCTCGAGCGGGCGGCCAAGTTGAAGTCCGGCGGATCATTGACCTCGCTGCCGTTCATCGAGACGCAGGCGGGCGACGTTTCGGCCTACATTCCGACGAACGTGATTTCCATTACCGACGGCCAGATCTTCCTCGAAGCGGACTTGTTCAATTCGAACGTGCGGCCGGCCATCAACGTGGGCATCTCGGTGAGCCGCGTGGGCGGCAACGCGCAGATCAAGGCGATGCGCCAGGTGGCCGGGTCACTGCGTCTCGAACTGGCGCAGTATCGCGCCCTGGCGGCGTTCGCGCAGTTCGGTTCCGATCTCGACAAGTCCTCGCAGCAGCAGTTGAATCGCGGACGGCGCCTGACCGAAATCCTGAAGCAGGGGCTGCATCAGCCGCTGCCGGTGGAAAAGCAGGTGCTGATCATCTTCGCCGGCACCAAGGGCTACATTGACGACTTGGCCGTGGAAGACTGCCGCCGGTTTGAAAGCGACCTTTATCGTTTCACTGAGAACGCACACCCGGGCATCCTGGCCGCTATCCGCGAGAAAAAGGCCATCGACGCCGATCTGGAAGCGCAAATGCACTCCTTGCTGAAGGAATTCAAGCAGCGCTTCACGGCAGGCCAGTAGGGTAACCCGCCGATGCCTTCGCTGATCGACATACGCCGCCGCATCCGCTCCGTCAAGAACACGCAGCAGATCACCAAAGCCATGAAAATGGTGGCGGCGGCCCGTCTGCGCAAGGCGCAGGACCGTATTCTCGCCGCGCGGCCCTACGCGGGCCTGCTGCAGCAGATGCTCGCCAATGTGGCCGCGGCAGCGGCCGGCGACGAACGCGTCGCCTCGCTCCCCTTGCTTGCCCGGCGCGAGGAACAGCGTATTCAGATCGTTCTGCTTACGGCGGACCGCGGGCTTGCCGGCGCATTCAATTCCAACCTCATCCGGGCGACGCAACGATTCATCGCCGAACGCGGCGCCCGCGAATTCTGCCTGGAATGCGTGGGCCGCAAGGGCCGGGACTTTTTCCGCCGCCGCGAGGCCAACATTACCGGCGAGCACATCGGGGTGTTCAACAAAGCCCTTGCCTCCGACGCCCGCGCGGTGGGCGAGGCTGTTTCGGGCCGCTACGCCAAGGGCGAGGTCGACGCCGTTTATATCGTCTACAACGAATTCAAGAACGTGGTTTCGCAGAAAGTCACCATCAAACAGATCCTGCCGGTGACACTGCCCGATAACGCCCAGCCGATCGACTATCTTTACGAGCAGCCGCCGGTGGATCTGTTGAGCGATCTTCTGCCCAAGTACGTGGAGAACTCGATCTACACCGCCATTCTGGAATCGGCCACGAGCGAACATGCGGCGCGGATGACGGCGATGGACTCGGCAACGTCGAACGCCTCCGAGGTCATCGACAAATTGACCCTCTACATGAACCGTGTGCGCCAGGCCAGTATCACCAAGGAAATCATCGAAGTCGTGAGCGGGGCTACCGCTCTGGAGTAAGTTACCAATCATGTCCACAGCTACCGTCAGTGAAGTCATCGGGAAAGTGATCCAGATCGCTGGACCCGCCGTCGACATTCAGTTCGCCGAAGGCGAGGTGCCGATCATCTACACCGCCATCCGCATCACCAGCGAAGGCTTCGATGTACCGGAACCGATCGATGTGGTGTGCGAGGTGGCTCAGCACATCGGCGAAGGGCGTGTCCGCACGATCGCGCTCAAGCCCACCGAGGGGATGGTGCGCGGCATGAAGGCGATCAGCCTCGGCGGCCCCGTCACCGTTCCGGTGGGGAAGGAAACCCTCGGCCGCGTGCTCAACGTGCTGGGAGAACCGGTGGACCGCATGGGCCCGGTGAACTCGACGATGCACTATCCGATTCACCGCTCCGCGCCGGCGTTCGACGAACAGTCGACGTCGCTGCAGATGCTCGAAACCGGAATCAAGGTGATCGATCTCATCGAGCCGTATCTCAAGGGCGGAAAGATCGGCCTGTTCGGCGGCGCGGGCGTGGGCAAAACCGTCGTCATCATGGAGCTGATCAACAACATCGCCAAGGCGCACGGCGGTGTTTCGGTGTTCGCCGGGGTCGGCGAGCGCACCCGCGAGGGCAACGATCTTTGGCTCGAAATGCAGGAGTCGGGCATCGTGCATCCGGATGACTACACCAAGTCCAAGGTGGCCCTGATCTACGGCCAGATGACCGAGCCGCCGGGCGCGCGTCTGCGGGTGGGGCTGACCGGTCTCACCGTCGCCGAATACTTCCGCGACGAAGAAGGCCAGGACGTGCTGCTGTTTATCGACAACATTTTCCGGTTTACCCAGGCGGGCTCGGAAGTGTCGGCGCTGCTCGGGCGCATGCCGTCGGCGGTGGGATACCAGCCCAACCTCGCTACCGAAATGGGCGAGCTCCAGGAGCGCATCACATCCACGCGCAAGGGCTCGATCACTTCCGTGCAGGCGATCTACGTGCCCGCCGACGACTACACCGACCCGGCCCCGGCCACCACGTTCGCCCACCTCGACGCCACGACGAACCTTTCGCGCGACATCGCCTCGCTCGGCATCTACCCGGCGGTGGACCCACTGACCTCGACTTCGCGCATCCTGTCGGCGGAAGTGCTGGGTGACGACCACTACAACGTGGCGCAGATGGTGAAGCAGACGCTGCAGCGGTACAAGGATCTGCAGGACATCATCGCGATTCTCGGTATCGACGAGCTATCGGAAGACGATCGTCTCACCGTTACGCGCGCGCGCAAGATCCAGAAGTTCCTCTCCCAGCCGTTCTTCGTGGCCGAGCAGTTCACCGGCTTCCCGGGCAAGTACGTGAAGCTCACCGATACGATCCGGGGCTTCAAGGAGATCTGCGAGGGCAAACACGACGATCTTCCCGAGCAGGCTTTCTACATGGTGGGCGGCATCGAAGAGGTAATCGAAAAGGCCGCCAAGATGAAAGCGGGAGAGTAGGACCGGCCCGTGGCTGACACGTTTCGACTCGAAGTGGCGACGCCCGAGCGGCAACTCATCGGCGAAGCGGTGCGGGAAGCTTCGATTCCCGGCTTGGCCGGCGAACTCGGCATTCTGCCCGGCCACGCTCCGCTGCTTGGCGAAGTGGGCGCCGGAGAACTGCGCTATACGCTCGCGACCGGCGAGAAGCACACGATGGTAGTGTTCGGCGGGTGGATCGAAGTCAACAACGACGTCGTCCGGGTTCTGGCGCAATCGGCCGAACGGATCAACGAAATCGACTTGGCGCGGGCGGAAGCGGCGTTCGCGAGGGCGAGGGAGCGCGCGGGCAGGCTGGGGACGGATCAGGTGGATCTGGCGAGAGCGCTGAACGCGATGAAGCGGGCGCAGGCGCGGCTGGCGGCGGCAAAATCCGCGCAGAGGTAGGCGGGCGGCTTTGGAGCCGTTCAAAATAAAGCCGCCGGGATGAAGGTGGGAGACCAGGCAGGTTGTGGCTGACACGTTCCTACTCGAAGTAGCGACCCCCGCAAGGCTGCTGATCGGCGAAGCCGTTCGCGAGGTAACGATTCCCGGCGCCTCCGGTGAGGTGTGCATCCTGCCCGGCCACGCCGCGCTGCTCGGCGCGGTGGGTGCGGGCGAATTGCGCTACACGCTCGAGACCGGAGAGAAGAATTCGATGGTGGTGTTCGGCGGCTGGGTGGAGGTGAACGGCGACATCGTGCGTGTGCTGGCCGCATCCGCCGAGCGGTTGAACGAGATCGACGTGGCGCGGGCCGAGGCGGCGTTCCAGAGGGCCAGCGAGCGCGTGAACGGGATCGGCTCGGGTCATGTCGACCTGGCGCGGGCGTTGAACGCGATGAAGCGGGCACAGGCCCGGTTGGCGGCGGCGAGGAACGGGCGGGATTAGGCCGTCAGATCACGCGCCGGCGGCCCATGTCAAACCGGGCTCCATGCCCCAAAAAGTAATAAGGCAGGCGGGCGGCGTCATAGATCGCCACCTTGCTGCTTCCGATTACAGCGAACTCATCGCCTCGAACCACGATCGCGGTGCCTTCGTCGATCCCGATCCCAAGCAGATCGCGGTGACGCTCCACCACGGCCACCAGATCGTTCTCGCGCTTCCGGGCGAGCAGATGCTGATCCACGGCTACGCCGCGCAGGAATCCCATACCGGTTTCGTACCCTGGCGCCATCATGATGTGATTGCCCTCGCGCGCCCCGCGCACCAGATACGACCCTTGGATCGTCGCGCCCGCCGACGTGCCTCCGATCACACCGCCGCGGTCGAGCAGCCGGAATAGTTCGCGATGGGTGCGCGTATCGAGATACGAATCCACCAGCCGCCACTGCCGCCCGCCTCCGAACCAAACGCCGGTGGCATGCTCGATGGCGCGCGTGAACTCGGGCGAGTCCGCATGTTCGCGGTCACGGGTGTGCAACAGCGTCAAATGGGCGAGGCCCGCCTTGGCGAGCGGATGACGGTCGAGCCATCCCGATTCGAAATGGTCACTTTCGTCGGCGGTGGGAATCAGCACCACGCGAGCGCCATCGCCGCCTGCCAGTTCGCGGAACGTCGAGACGATCTCGGGGCCGAGATCGCCGCCGCCTACCACCACGAGGCTCCCCTTGGCCGGGCCCACCACGGGCGGCGCCGCGGCCCCGGCCGATGGCAGCATCGCACCCAATCCCGCAGTGACGAACAACCGGCGATCCATGAGAGCGATTGTACCTACTGGAGCCATTCCGCCGTGAATTCGAGATCCTGCGTCTGGGCCATATCGGTGGTATCGCCCAGCACCCAGCGCCAGCGGAAGTTTCCCGGGCGATGCTCGACGCGTCCCATCCAGTTGACTGGATCCGTCCACAGGACGCCGCGCGTTTGCTTGGCAAGGTCCGCCAGATCCCAGTGGAGGATAAAACCCGGGATCACGGCATCGGAGAGGTTGGTGTTGAGGGAATTGTCGAGGGCCTCGGCCAGGCTGGGCGGTGTCCGGTCCAGCCAGAGCTTCCCGATCCGCGCATCGGCGGCGGCGGCGAGCAGGAGCCAGATCCCTTTCACACCCTGCGCCGCGGCGGGGACCGGGGAATCGTCCACGTCCTCACGCGCGCGTAAAAGATCGATGCCGCGAACAAGGTCGTGTGCGCGGCGCGCGGCGAGGCTCAGGCCGACCTGGTCCGCGCGGGTGTTGGCGAGCCAGTCGCCGACATAGGGGCGGCGGGTTTCGAGCACCGCGGACCGGCGCGGTTCCACCACCAGAATGACCCGGCCCTGCTTCGCCAGCCGCTCCGCCGTCGCGCTCGCCGTCGTCCCCGCCACCAGCAGCGCCGCGGGCTTTCGTCCGTCGCCGGCCGGGATATAGAGTTGGGCTTCGATCTCCATGCCCGGCTCGCTTTCCAAACGGACCCGGTCCAGGCGATAGCCATCGCCGGCTTGGGTCTCCACCACAGTCACGCGCGCCGGCCCCGCGCCGGACGGCCCGATGTGCAATCGCCGCAACTCCGCCGCCAGATCCTCCAGGCTCCGCGGCTGCTTCCGGGCGCGATAACTATCGCGAATCAGCTCGTACAACTTTCGGCTCCCCGGCTCATCTTCCACGCGTCCGGACGGCGTCGCCCACAATTCGTGATTCGCATAGATCTTGACCGGTGACTCTCGCGAATCGCCCTCGCCTTGATTGAGCCACCGGATCAGCCACGCATAAACGGCTTCGCGGCTGACAAGCGGCGTCCCGTGTCCGCCAGGGCCCACCTGCAGCGCCACTTTCTCCTCCGCCCCGTACAGACGGTACCATCGCCGGGCTTCCTCATAGACCAGCCGCGCGCCCGGCGGCGTGAAGTAATCGAGCTCGGTCGCCTGCAGCAGCCAGGGGACCGGCGCGGACATCTCGACGAGGTCCGCCGTGTCCAGCCCGATGGCCAGGTGGCCCGGCAGCGTCATCTCCGAGTGTGGATTGGCGCCGGCGAACAGGAGGCGATAGGAGTTCGGAAAGCAAGCGGGGACGACGGCCTTCAGGCGTGGATCCAACGCTCCGATGAAGGTGGTAAGCGCACCGCCGCCCGAGCATCCCGCCGCTCCCAGCCGCGACGGATCCACCTCGGGACGGCTTGCCAGATAGTCGAGCGAACGCATGGCGTCCCAGAGGAAATAGCGCGCCAGCCCCTCGCCGATCAGGCTCGCCTGCGCGCCCTGATGAATGTGTTCGTTGACGGACCATCCGGCCGCCGGGGCCTTCAACTGCGCGTCGTAGGTTTGTTCGCGCTCGCCCTGCCCCGCGGGGTCGAACGCCAGCGAGACGAAGCCTTTGCGCGCCAGATTGGCGGCCAGCCGCTGCGGCTCGGCTTTGCCTTCCTGCGTGTGACCGGCCTGCAGCAGGACGCCCGGAAAGCGCCCGGGGCGCGACGGCCGGTAGAGGTTGGCGGTGACATAGTAGCGCGGCAGGCTCTCGTAGATTACCTTCTCAATCACGTAGCCATCGGCGTCAATACGGCCGGTGACACGGGCATTCAAAGGTCCGCTGTATTCCGGCAACCCGCCGAGAGCGTCGAGCATCTTCTTCCGGGTCACCTGCTTGCGGCGCTCGGCATCGGCCACGGTACGTACCGTCGCGATGGTGTCTTCGCGGACCTGTAGCTGGCGTTGTGCGATGGCGTCCATCCACCGGAGCAGCGAGTCCGGCGGTTCCTGCGCGCGGGCGGCTCCGATGGTCACGGCGAAGACGGCGGCCGCGGCGTAGCGTGTCATCGAAGCAATCGTATCATTGGCGTTTCCGGAGCGGCGTCTTCGACGAGTTTCTTCGATAACGTAAAGTGATGCGGCTTTGTCGAATCGGATGACCGCCGTTCGTCAATCCGGTGTTGGTTTCGACAAACAAAGCAAAAGGAGTTCCGAATGGCGCAGTTTCTGTTACTTCTGCATGAGTCCCCCACGGCGTTCGAGGCCGTTCCGCGCGAGGAAATGGGCCGTGTGATCGGCCGGTACATGGCGTGGCGGCAGTCTCTCCAGGAAAAGGGCAAGCTCCTCGGGAGCAACAAACTTGCCGATGAGGGAGGAAGGCTGTTGAGCCGCGAAGGCGGTGGCGCGATTCGCGTGGTGGATGGTCCGTTCGCAGAGGCGAAGGAGATTATCGGCGGGTATTTCCTCCTCACCGCGGGCAGTTACGACGAGGCAGTGGAACTGGCCCGGTCCTGCCCGCACCTCGATTACGGTACGATCGAACTGCGCCGGGTGGACCTGATGGAAGAGCCGAAAGGAGCATAGGAAGCGATGTTACGACGCCACATTGTATTGATCGGCCTGCTGGCCGCGATCCTGCCGGGCGCCGAGCCAGGACCCGCGCAGCGCGCCTTTGGCGAGTTGAAGAAGCTGGAGGGCGAGTGGAAAGGAACCACGGGCGGCGGCGAAGCCGTGGCGGTGAGCTATCGCCTCACTGCCGGTGGCACCGTGCTGATGGAGGATTTCGAGTTCGCCGGCAAGAAGGGTTCCCGCATGACCACCATGTATCATCTGGATGGCGAACGCATCCTGCTCACGCACTACTGCATGGCCGGTAACCAGCCTCGCATGGCGGCCACCGTCTCCAGCGCCGGCGCAACCACGCTCGACTTCCAGTTCATCGACGCCACCAACCTGACCAGCCCGGACGCCGGCCACATGCACCACGCCGTCATTCGGCTGCTTGGGCCGGACCGGTTGCAGTCGGCCTGGACCTATCGCAAGGACGGCCGCGACAACCATACCGAAACGTTCGAATACAAACGGGTCCGCTAGGCAGGCGCGTGCCCGGTTCGGCTACGGTGGAGCATCTGTTCCGGCATCGGGCCGGGCAGATGCTCGCCACACTCATCCGCATGTTCGGCGCGGCGCGGATTGATCTGATCGAGGATGCCATTCAGGATTCCCTGCTGCGCGCCGTGAAGCTGTGGCCGCTCGAAGGCGAGCCGTCCAACCCCACCGCATGGCTGATCCAGGTGGCCCGGAACGCGCTTCTCGATAAGCTGCGCCGGTTGAGCCGCGAAGGCGAATGGCAGGCGGCCGAGAAAGCGGCTGGGGTCGGCGAAGGCTCCGCGGCGCTGTTCGCCCATGAGCTTCGCGACGACCAGCTTCGGCTGATTTTCGCCTGTTGCCATCCGGCCATCTCGCGCGACGCGCAAGTGGCGGTTACGCTCAAGACCGTCGGCGGATTCTCTACCCGCGAGATCGCGCGCGCGTATCTGGCGCCTGAGGCCACCGTGGCCCAGCGGATCGTCCGTGCCAAGGCCCGGCTCCGCTCGGATCCGGCGATGGTCGCGGTGCCGCCTCCTCCCGAACTTCCCATCCGTCTGGACGCCGTGCTCGAAGCGCTGTACCTGATGTTCAACGAAGGCTATAGCGCCCTCGATGGCGAGCATCTGGTGCGCGTGGACCTGTGCGCCGAAGCCATTCGCCTGGTGGAGTTGCTGGCCGGCCATCCGCTCACCGCGCATCCACGCGTGCATGCGATGGCCGCCCTGTTTTACTTTCACGCCGCGCGGCTCCCGGCGCGGTCCGACGCCGCGGGTGAGTTGCTCCTGCTTGCCGATCAGGACCGCTCGCTCTGGAACCAGTCCGCGCTCGCCCACGCGCTGCGGCATTTGGAGCGATCCGCCCAAGGGGATGAGGTCAGCACGTATCACCTCGAAGCCGAGATCGCATCGTGCCACACCGTAGCCCGCGACTGGGAATCCACCGATTGGGCGCATGTGCTTGCCTGTTACGACGAACTGCTTGCGCGGAGCGGATCGCCGGTGGTGGCGTTGAACCGGGTGGTCGCGCTGGCGCAGGTGGAGGGAGCCGAATGCGCGCTGCGGGAGTTGGACCGGTTAGACGCGGCCGCTCTCACGCAATACTATCCCTACCACGCCACACGCGGCGAACTGCTGCGGTTGGCCGGCGACACCGGCGGTGCGCGCGCGGCGCTCGACCAGGGGTTGCGGTTGGCTTCTTCGGCCCCGGTACGGCGATTCCTGACGCGGCGGATGGAGATTTTAGGATTCCAAAGTCTTAAATAGAGGAGTATACTGTGGTCGTGCTACGACGAACACTCCTCAAGGCTCCCATCGCCGCCCCGATGATCATCCCCGCGTCCGCCATCGGCGCGGGCGGCACGCCGCCTCCAAGCGATCGCGTGACGCTCGGCGGACTTGGCATCGGCAGCCGCGGCACGCGTGTGCTGCAAAGCTTCCTGGAACAGGCCGACGTGCGTTTCCTGGCCATCTGCGACGTCCGCAACGAGCGCCGGGAAGCGGTCAAGTCGATGGCCGACAAGGTCTACGGCAACAACGATTGCTCCATGTACTCCGACCAGGAAGAGCTATGGGCGCGGAAGGATATCGACGCCG
>JAWKHI010000055.1:0-44891 GCA_041394885.1 Bryobacteraceae bacterium
ACTGTACTTCGCCGAATTGGCCCAGGCCGGCGTCGAACCGGCAGCCATCGACGACGTTCGCCGCCACGGCACCGCCGTGCTTCGTTTGCCCGCGGCTCCGGAAGCCGCCGCCTATCATCACGCCGATCCGGGCACCGAAGCCGGCGTCGACGCACGCGGTGTCCCCGTGCTCCGCTCCCATGCGCCGCTCCGCGTCCCAGGGCTCGATTGGGCGCTCATGGCCGAGATTGACCAGGAGGAGGCCTTCGCCCCCGTGCGGTCCCTCCGCACCCGCATTGCCTGGATTGGGTTCGCGATTGCCGCCGCTTTTCTCGCCGCCGCGGCGCTATTGGCCCGCTCGGTCACAGGTCCGGTGCGCGCGCTCGCCGAAGGAGCCGCCCGCTTGGGGCGCGGCGATTTCGGCGCCCGCATCCCTGTTCGATCCAGCGACGAAATCGGCGCTCTCGCCGGCTCGTTCAATCGCATGGCGGAGGACCTGGAACGGACCACCGTCTCCAAATCCGAACTCGAGATCCTCGCCGGCCGCCTCATCACCGCGCAGGAAGACGAGCGCCGCCGCGTTGCCCGCGAACTGCACGACGACATCACCCAGCGCATGGCCGCCGTCGCGATCGAGGCAGGCATTGTCGAACGCCTGCCTCAGTCCAGCACCGCGGAACGCAGCGCCGGGTTGGCTCGAATCCGCCAACAAATGGCTGATTTGTCAAACGCCATTCATGGTATGTCGCGCCGCCTGCACCCCGCACTGCTCGACGATCTCGGGCTCGCCGCCGCCATCGAGGCGGAGTGCCGCGCCACATTCGATCGCGGTGGCCCGCCTGTTGAATTGGAGGTTCATGGCGACCCCGCAATTCTGCCCCCCGATGTCCGCCTCGCCTTCTACAGGATCGTCCAGGAGGCCCTGCGAAACATGCGGCGCCATGCGGCTGCCGATTCAGGCCGCATTGCACTCACCGTCGACGCCGCCCAGGCGCGCCTGGAGATCTCCGACGATGGCCGCGGTTTCGACCGTGATGGGATCCACTGGCGCGCCGGGCTCGGTCTTGCGAGTATGGAAGAGCGCATGCGTCTGCTTGGCGGCGATTTCTCCGTCCAGTCCAAGCCGGGCTCCGGCGCCAGGATCGTTTCAAGGGCGCCTCTTGACCGAACCGCATAAGCCACGCATCCTCCTCGCCGACGATCACCAGATCGTCCTCGAGGGGCTGCATCGCCTGCTGGCCGCCGAGTTCGATATCTGCGGCGAGGCCCTCGACGGCATGGCCCTGCTCGATCTCGCCCGCACACGGGCGCCCGATCTCATCGTCGCCGATATCTCCATGCCCCTGCTCAACGGCGTCGACGCCTTGCGCCGGCTCCGCGAGGAGGGCATTGCCGCCAAAGTCGTCTTTCTCACCATGCATCCCGACGCCACCTATCTCTCCCGGGCTCTCGAGGTCGGCGCCTCCGGTTACGTGCTCAAGCACACCGCCTCCGAGGAACTCGGTGAGGCGATTCGCGAGGCCCTCCGCGGCAGAGTCTTTGTCTCCGCTCAGCTTCGATCTCCCGCGATCGACGCCCTCCGAGACCCCGCGCGCCGCCACCTGAAACACACCATCGATTTGACCCAGCGGCAGCGCGAAGTGCTCCAGCTACTCGCCGAGGGCAAATCCGCCAAGGAAATCGGCGCAATTCTCGACATCTCCCCACGCACCGTGGAAACTCATAAGTACAAGATGATGGATGAGTTAGGCCTCAAGACCTCGGCGCAATTGGTGCAGCACGCACTCCGCCATGGCCTAATCGCCGGCACCGGCGATCCGTAATTTTTCGGATATCGAAGACTCCCGCTTTCCGGGTTCAATGGGTTCAGGAGTAAACAACAGCATGAACACCTGGATCCGGCTCGCATCCCTGGTCGCGATCGGCGCTTTGGCCGTCGCAGGCCCAATCGAAGACGGCACGAAAATGGACCCAAAAACGGTAGATCGCAACGCCGCCGCTGCCCGCACAGCCAACGAGCACCTCGACGTGGCGCGCCAATACGAAGCGCTCGCCCAGTCCTTCGACGCCAAAGCCCTCCGCCACGACGAGAAGGCGGAAAAGCTCGCCATGCGGCGCGGCTACAATCCGATGGCCGCCAAATGGCCCGCGATCGCCAATGGCCCGGCAGACCGTGAGCGGAACCTCGCTATCCAGGCCCGCCGCACCGCCGCCGAAGCCCGCGAGTTGGCCGCCCGCCACCGCGGTCTCGCCGCGGAAGCCTCGGCCGCCTCCTGATCAGAACCGGTACAACCACTGCGCATACGGGACGCTCCCGCTCGATCCCGGCGTTGCCTGACTGACGGAACTCGCCCGGCTCTAGCCTCGATTGGCCAATGGCCGGAAACCGGCAAAAACACATGACCTCGCCACCGAAAACCGAGACCGTCCTATCCTCGCCCGGTCTGGCGGCGCGGCAAACACTCTGCTCGCGTCGCTGACCTCGCGAAGCGGGATTCTCCGCAATCCAGTTTTGGAGGATCCCAATCACCGCAAGAAGAATCGCATTGCAGCGCTCGGCGCGCTGACGGCTCGCAGGAGTGCTGTCCGGCACGAGCGGAACGTTCACGTTACCGGGTGCGGCGAGCATGCTACCCGCCGACATACCCGGCATAGCGCCCGCTCTCGCACCCCAATGGTCCGAATCACACCGGTAGTTGGGCCGCGCCCGCCGACGCCGCGTGGTGGGGCGCCTATGACGGCTCGGGCCCGGGAACGGCCAGCGCCGATACCGGCCACATCGTGCTCGACTTCACTTCGCTCAATGCCACCTATCTGCCGGCGAACACCTATGTCCTGCTGAGCGACCTGATACCGGGGAACAGAGGCAACTCGTCGGCTACGACGCATCCGGCAGCCTGTTAACGTCGCACTGGCTGACGGACCTGGTCTTCGTCGGTGGGGCGAACCCGTCCGAATTCGTTCAGGCGTTCATGCCGGGTTGGAGCTTCGACGGCCTCACCGGCGTTTACACACTGACGGGAGAGTTGGCCGCCGGCAATCCGACGCTCAACATGGTGTCGCAAACATCACAGAACCTTTCGCGCATCGAGTTGATGAAGAACGCGAGTTACGGCCTAGGCCTCAGGTCCGGGACGAGTGACGTGCCGGAACCCGGGCCGATAACACTCGTGGGCTTCGGTTTGGGCTCGGCGGGTTTGTTGCTTCGCAGGAAAAGGTAGCCCAGGGTCCCCGCACCTGCCCTGAAACGATCCGCCCGGTTTCTGCACGATGATATGTAGGGACATCAATTCATGACAGAGCAACAATTGGCAGCCCGGCGCGATCAGTTTTGTGCCGCCTACGAGAAAGCCCTCTCCGATCCGGCTTTCCGGACCCTGCTACACCGCCAACCCGGCGCAGCGATGTCCCAGTTCGGCTTCACTGTCGTGCCGCCTGTCTCCGCCATCGGACTGCTCCTGCCCGCGGTGCAGAAGATTCACGATCACGGTCCCGAGCCGCCTCCCGTTTGAGAGCCCTTGAAGTCGAAGCCGGGTTCCGGCTTCTCGAACGCCTGGAGAGTCGCCAGCCCGCGAGTGCGTCAGGAAGTAGCGGATCTTTTTCGCCCTCTGGTCCCGCGCCTGCGCTGATTCGGGCCTCCAGTCTCACGTCCTGTCTCACGTCCGATCACGCGCGCCATGCCCGTGATACCATTGGCCTTTTCGCATGAGTCCTTCGCGGTGGTCCGAGGTGCGGCGCATCTTCCACGAAGCGCTCGACGTCCAGCCCCCCGCGCGAACAAACTACGTCAATCAGCAATGCGGCTCAAATGAGGAGTTACGAGCCGAAGTGCACCGCCTGCTGCTTCTCCACGCGGGAAGCAACGCAGCGCTGGACCGGCCGGCCGTGCCTGAATCGTTCCTCGAGGGGATGTTCCCCAGACGCGTGTTCCGTGACGGAGAAACAGTCGGAGGCCGCTACCTCATTGAGCGTTTCGCGGGCGAAGGCGGCATGGGCGAAGTCTATGCCGCGCAAGATACCCATCTTGGCGAACGGGTCGCGCTGAAAACGCTGCGCCCGGAACTCGCGGGCGACGACGCAGCTCTCGAGCGCTTTCGCCGCGAAGTGCAATTGGCCCGGCGCGTCACCCACCCGAACGTGTGCCGGGTGTTCGATCTGCAACAGGCCGCCGACGCCAATGGAAACCCCGTGCACTTCCTGACCATGGAATGGCTCACGGGCGAAACCTTGAGTGAGTTCCTGGTGCGTGAGGCTCCGCTCGCGGCGGATCGCGCCCTCTCCATGGCGCGGCAACTTGCAGCCGGGCTCGACGCGGCGCACGCCGCCGGAGTGGTCCACCGCGATTTCAAGCCAGGAAACGTCATCGTCGCCACAACGCCTGGAGAACCCCGGCTCGCCATCACCGACTTCGGCCTCGCGCGGACTCCGGCCGGTTCCGTGGAAGTCACCGCGGGGACAGCCGCCGGAATCGGCACTCCCGCCTACATGGCGCCCGAGCAGATCGAGGGGAAAGCGGCCGGACCCGCGGCCGACATCTACGCTCTCGGAATCGTGCTCTATGAGATGGTGACAGCGCGGCGTCCGTATGAGGCGAGCACGCCGATGGCGATGGCGTCGATGAAGGCGCGCCGCACGCCGGACGGGCCGGCGACCATCAACAGCAAATTGCAGCGGCACTGGGATTGGACCATCCTGCGATGCCTGTCGGTGGATCCGGAGAAGCGGTTTGCGCGTGCCGGGGACGTGGTGGCGGCGCTCGAATCGCCCGTGTCGGGATTCCGTGGCGGGATCGCGAGCGCATTGTTCCAGCGCCGCGTCGTAGCCGGCACCGTAGCCGCCGCCGCGATGCTCGGGCTGACCGCGTGGCTGTCGACGGCGTCGACGCCCACCGCCGAAGCCCTCGACTGGTTCGCGAAAGGAGCCGAAGCGCTCCACGACGGCGTCCCGCACAAGGCGAGCCGGCTGCTCGAGCAGGCCGTGCGGACCGGCCCCGAATTCGTCGAGGCGCGGGCGCGGCTGGCCGAAGCGTATCTCGACCTTGACCTCGGCAGCCGCGCCAAAGACGAAATCCTCCGCGCCACCGCGAGCCTTTCCTGGAGAACACCGCGGGAAACGCGCGATCTCGTCGAGGCCGTCGGCGCCGCTGTGCTCCGCGACTTCCCGGCGTCGCAGGTAGCATTGGAACGGCGCGCAGCATCGCAACAGAGTCCACGGGAGAAAGCCGCCGCGCATCTCGACCTCGGCTGGCTCTATGTCCGCGCGTCGAAACCGGCCGAAGCCGTGCGTGAGTTCGAAGCTGCCCTGGCAGCGGACCCCAACAGCGCCGCGGCCCACCTCCGCCTCGGTGTACTCGCGGGCCGGCGTCAACAGCTCGACGCGGCCACCGCGCATTTCCGGGAAGCCGAGCGCTTGTTCCGCCTCACGGGAAACTACGAGGGGCTGGGGGAGACCCTGCTCGCCCGCGCCCGCGCCTTGCGCAACGCGCGCAACGTGACCGAGGCGGCGGCGGAGCTTTCGGGCGCCGAACAACTGGCGCGGTCCACCTCGAGTCCGGTGCTCGAAGTGCGGACCGTCTTCGAACAGAGCCTTCTGCGGCTTCGCGAGGGCAAGCTGACCGAAGCCGAGTCGCTTGCGGCGCGGGGTCGCGAACGCGCGCAAGCCGAGGGACTCGAAGCGCTCTCGGCGCAGGGACTGAACGATCTGGGCGTCGCCGCGCTCAACCAGTACAAGCTCGACGAGGCTGAGCGGTATCTCCGCCAGGCGGCCGATGTTTCCGAGAGAGTGGGCAGCGACGGCAACCGCGCGCGGGCTCATCTGAACTGGGCGAGCACGCGGCTCCGGTTGGGCGATCCGCGCGGCGCACTGCAACACACCGCCATCGCCGCCGAGTACTACCGCACGGCCGGAATCAGCGAGTCTCTCCAAACGGCGCTGCTGGTGGAAGTGGACGCGCGCTACGATTCCGGCGAGCATGCCGCGTCGGCGGAGAGCGCGGCGGAGCTGGCCGCGATGGCGCGCAAGGCCGGCGACGGCTTGCATGAAGCGCTGGCTCTCGAGCGCATCGCAAAAGCGGCGAGGGTGAGCGGCGACTGGAAAATCGCGGTGGAGCAATACCGCCGCGCCGCTGCGATCCACCAGGCGGCCGGACGGAAATTGCAGCACGCCTATGCGCTCGCCAACGAAGGCGACGTGTGGTCCGCCATGAACCGCACCACCGAGGCGGAGGCCCTGTGGCGGAAGGCCGAGCAAGTGGGCGGCGCCGAGGGCGGGCTGCCCGAGCGTCTGCAATGGTTGCGTGCCGAAGCCGCGGGATTCGAGGGCCGTTGGGCGGATGCCGCCCGGCTGGCTCGGGCGGCGATGAGCGGGAACGCAACCAGGTCACCGCTGCGGCGCGCAATGGAGTTGACGTTGCTGGGCGACGCGGAATCGAGGCTGCGGTCGACGGCGCCGGCGCGGCGTCATCTCACCGAGGCTGCCGCGTTGTTGGGGCCCGACACCTTGGCGGAAGTGCGACTGGCGCTCGCGCTCGCGCAGGCGCGTTTGGAGATCGACTCCGGCGCGCGACCCCGGGCAGGCGATATTTCCGCAAAAGGATTCGAGGAAGCTGTCCGGCTGAGAATGCCCTTGATCGGTGCGAAAGCCGGACTGCTGGCCGCGGCTTGCGGGCGGTTGACGCCGGAAGCCGCGATCGAGACGTTGCGCGAGAAGTGGGATGCCGAAGCGTTGGATCGATTCCTCGCGCGCCGGGATCTGGAACCAGTGAGAAAGGAAACAATCAGATGAATGCTCCTATTGTTGCGGCGGGGGTTGCCGCGGGCGCCGCGATGTTGGCTCTGATGAGCTGTCCCGCTCCGGTCGTGGACACGGGCAAGGTGCTGCCGGATGGACGGCTTCCGCAATGGATCGAGCCGCCGGCCAAAGCGGTGTTCACGGAGTTGTGCGGGCGGCCAGAGCCGCACCCGGCCCCGGAGCAATCCAAGGAAGTACAGCTAGCGTCTTTTGACGACATTCCGATTTCGGGAGGCGACGGTTCGTTCCGGCTGAACATGGGCATGTACACGTGCCCCCTGACGGACGGCTCCTACGCCACTCACACCCACGAAAGCTGTCACGTTTTCTGGATCGTGCGGCCCGATCCGAACGATTCTACGAAGTCGAAACTGCTGCGGCAGGCGGTCAAGCTGCCGCCCGGCAGTCTCGTGAAAATCGACCTGGAGCAGAAGCCCGCCGGCAACGCGCCGTGGATCGCCGCGGGTAACGTCCTCATCGAGCACGGAACCGCGCTGAACTACGGCAAGTCCTGCGCGTGGAAGGGGTCCGATGGCGGACACAAGACGCAGGGCACGCTGAATGACCTTGTCTGGCGGGTGTCGGCGACCGGTGTTCTGCTCAGCCCCGATCAGGCTTGGAATCAGGTGAACGGAATGTTCCAGTATCAGCCAGTTAACCTTCGGAACATCAAATGGTGGTCGATCGAATCCGTCCGCATGAAGAAGGTGGAAGTCCTGCCGAAGGGGGGAGCCCCGGAAACGTTCGACTTGTCCAACGGCTGCTCACAGTTCCAAATCTGCGGCGCCGACAGCGGGTTCAAGTGCGAGGCTGTGCCCATGCCATGCTTCCCGGATTCCGGGGAGTATACGGTGAGCGGCCCGTAACGCCGGGACCCGTCTCGGAAACTCAGGCGCGGAGCTCGCCCTCGAGCCACGCGCGAGCCAGCGCCCAATCGCGCTTGACAGTCTTTTCAGACACGTTCAGCAGGCGCGCCGTCTCTTCAACGCTCAAGCCTCCGAAGAAGCGTAGCTCGACGATCCGGCCCTGACGCGAATCCATCGCCTCCAGACGGCCGAGCGCCTCGTCGATGGCAATCATTGTGTCCGGCTGTCCGGGTTCGATCGCGGCGTGTTCCCCCAACTCGGCGCGGCGGCCCGGACTCGGCCGTTTGGCCGCTTGCGCCGATCGCGCATGGTCGATCAGAATGCGGCGCATCACACGGGCGGCGGCATTGAGGAAGTGCGCGCGGCTTTCCCATCGCAGCGACATTCTCGGTATGAGGCGCATATACGCCTCGTGGACCAGCGCCGTCGGTTGCAGTGTGTGGCCGGGCCGCTCCCCCCGCATCGCTGCCCCGGCGAGCTTCCGGAGTTCCGCATAGACGGCCTGAAACACGCGTTCTGCCGCGTCGCCGTCGCCGCGCGCGGCTTCGTCGAGCAACTGAGTGATATCTGGTGACGTCTCCGGCAAGAACGTTTCCCCTTGAATTGTACAAAGTTTTTTTGACCCCGCCTCGAAACCCGCACCGCATCTCCGGTTGAAGACGAACGCGGCCCAGGCCGCAAACAGAAAGGAAAAAACGAAATGAGATTGAGAACTTGTGTCGGAGGTCTTTTTGCAATCGGACTGCCCGTATTCGCGGCCGATATCGTGATCGACCTCAAGCAAGGTGTGGTTACCGAGACGTTCAACACGGCGCCGACGCCGGCGCCGGTCAGCGGCAACGGACTCTCAGGCTTCACCGACTCTGCGGGCTATGCCACGGTGAAACTGAATCAAAAGTCGACCGGTGCCTGCCCGACGGGCTTCGAAGCGGTTGTGGACGTGAATCTGAACCCCACCGGATTTCCCGCGGTGAAGACCGTCCGGCTCCAGATCGAACACGAGGGCACTCCCGCCGGGTGGACCACGCACATCGGCGACGACCCGCAGAATAACGGATTCGGCGGAGGAACCGGTCTCCAGGGTATCGCCGAGGTGCAGATTCTCGACCAGACAGTTTCGGTCTACACGACGGCGTTCAACCCGGGCGAGGTGGACCGGCTGTATAGCGGAGCGTTGAGGCTGACCGATGGCTCCTACGGGCTGACCGTGAGTGACCAGAAGGTGACTCTCGGCAACCCGCGGACGATCGTCGAAACGGCGAATCAGAGGCAACTGTTCACGCTTCCGGGCACCGACGGCAAGCTCTACATCGGGCTGAATCGCGTAATCGCCGACGGCCCGCGTAAGGGCTGCGGGGTGAAGCGCGCCGTGCTGAGTTTCGAGTAAAGAGAGATCGAAAAAGGAGAACGACAATGACCACTTACACACTGACTGGAATCCTGATGACTCTGGGCGCGGCCGCGACCGCGTTCGGCCAGGCCGCCGCTTCGCGCGGTCCGCTGGTGCTCGACCTGCGCGCCGGCCTGATCTACGACCTCGGCGCCGCGCCCAATCCGTCTCGCACGCCGACAACATACACGATGCCCTTCGCCACGGTGCAGATGCAGGCAAACCGCGCCTGTCCGGAGACGCCGTTCATGGCTCGCGTGGACATGAATCTCAATCCGGCGGGGCAGCAGGCCGCGGCCAGGGTATTCGTCAACGTCGAGTACGAGGGCGCGTCACAGCGCGAGCCGAAGCTGCCGGTGGGTTGGGTGACTCATATCGGTGACGATCCCAACAACGACGGTTTCGGCGGTGGATCCGGACTGGACGGCGTGGCGGAGGTGCAGGTTCTCGATCAGAACCTGGCGGTCTACAGCGCCGCGGTCGCGGCCGGTGTGGTCGACCGAATTGTCTATCAGGAACAGGCAATCTCCAAAGGCTCGCACCGGTTCGAAATCGCCAATCAGTTTCTCGGCTGGGGTCAGCCGGCGAGCCAGATCTCGACCAACTTCGGGAAGAAGCTGTTCGCCGTCGGCACCTCGGCAGGAACCGATCCACGGATCTACGCGGGCTTCAACCGCGTGGTGCGGAATGGGTCAACCCGGACCGGGTGCGGCGCGCGACTGGTGGTGATCGAATTCCAGTAGACCGGCGGCGGCGCCTCACAAGCGCCGGATTGCGGAACCCGGGCGCATCCCAAGCTGCGCCCGGGTTATTCCCTTTTCAGGCTGCTCGAAGCCGCCGCTCCTGATTCCTCAGAACCGGTACAACCACTGCGCATACGGGACGCTCCCGCTCGATCCCGGCGTCGCCTGACTCACGAACTCGCCAGGAAAGATGTGCGCATATCCGATGATCGCCTGCACATGCCGCGTCACCGTCCACACCGCTTGCGTGTCCCACTCGTTATAGAGATGGTCCGACGTCGCATTGGGGTCGATCGCCACCCGCTGCTGCCCCACGTTGTAGAAATAGTCGTTCCGCGACGCCAGCCAGAAGCTATGGAACTCATGCTGCAGCGTGATGCTCTTGCACGGTCGCCATTGCGCGCCGAAGCCCGCTTCATGCATGTTGCGCAGCGACACCCGGTCGCCGATCCCGAACGGCGAGTGGTTGGTCGGGAACATCTGGTCGAAGGTGCCGCGGCGCCCGTCGCGCCGGTCCGTGTCCCCGCTCGCGTAGCTATAGATGCCGTAGATACGCGGTTCGTAACGGCTCTTCCACGGCGTCTGGCCCACCACGTAGCGCCCGGCCCACGCCGACAAGGGTTCGCCGCCCGATTGCCCCGATTCCACCGCCGTCTCGGCGATGTAGTCGAAGTGGTTCGGCAGTGTCCCGGCCAGCCGGAATCCGGTGGCATGTACACGGCTCCGCCCCACCGCCGTCGCCGTCGAGTTCGATTCGCGCGGGTTGATCTTGATGTAGTGATAGAACGAAACCGTCGAATTCGGCAGCCAGCGCTTGGCGTCGAAATGAATGCCGTGCAGTTGCTGATTGTGCGTGAACCGGTTCACTTCCCCATGCACCGGTTGCACCACGGTGGAGCCCCAAACCTCGCCATGGTACCGATCGGTGTCATAGATCAGCCGCGCCGCGTCATAGGAACGGCCTGTGTTGCCCCAGTTGGCCGCACCCACCAACAGTTCGTTATCGAACCGGATCTCCTGACGGCCGATCCGCGCCGACCATCGCGACGCCTTAGGGTTCCCGATCTCCACATACGCCTGAAACAGATCGAACCCGTCTGCCACGCTCGCCGGAATCGGCTTACGCTCGGCCGGAGCTTCCGAATCCTGCCCCGTGAACTGAAACCGCAGCCAGGAAGACGGCTTCAGCAACAGATTTGCGCGGACCCTGTGCAGGTAGTAGAAATCATTGGAGTCCTCGCGAAATCCGATACCCGTATTGCCTTCGAAACGGCCGCGCCACTCCCCGCTCAGTTCCATCCAGCGAGGCCAAAGCGGCTTGGATTCCGCTTCCGCGGCGCCGAGGCCCGGCGCGCACACCAGGGCCGCCAACAGAGCGCACCCCACCGTTACGCGCCATCGCGCGTCCGAGTACGTGAGTCTTTTCATGGTTACGCTGTCCGCAGAATCCTCGCCGCGTGAGGATGGTCCGACACTTGCCGATGCCCGTCGAGGCCGGCCACGATCAGTTCCCGGTTTTCCAGGGACCAGTCTTGCGCCATCTCCTCGAGTTTCTTCATCACGCTGTGGTCCACCAGCCTCGCCTTCGACAGATCCACCACCACCTTGGGATGCACCGACATCGCGGCGATCTGCTTGCGCAGCGGCAGCCAGTTGGTGAATACCGCCGCGTCGTGCACGTGAACCACCGGCGCGCCGCTGGCAGGCATTTCGATGATTGCCTTGGGCCGCACCATCGCCGCCGCCGGTGCGCCGTTGATCAGGTGGATGATGACCTTCACCAAAATGCCCACCCCGATGCCCACCAGAAGATCGGTGGCCAGCGTGGCGATCAGCGTCGATACGAATACCACGAACTGTTCCTTGCCCACCGCCCACATATGACGGAACTCCTTGGGCGAGGCGAGGTTGAATCCGGTGAACACCAGCATCGCCGCCAGCGCCGCCAGCGGGATCTTGTTCAGCAACTGCGGCACCGCCGCCACCAGCACCAGCAGCAGCATGCCGTGGAAGAAATTCGCCCACCGCGTCTTGGCCCCATTGTTCCGGTTAGCCGACGATCGCACGATTTCGCTGATCATCGGCAACCCGCCCACGAACGCCGAAAGCGTATTGGCCGCGCCAACGGCGAGCATGTCGCGGTTCAGGTCCGTACGCCGCTGATAGGGGTCCAGCAGATCCACCGCCTTGGCGCTCAATAGCGACTCCAGGCTTCCCACCAGCGCGAACATGACGATCCAAGTCAGGCTCTGCCGCGTGAACAGCACCGAGAAGTCCGGCAGCGCCATCGCGCTGATCATACTGCCCGGCAGGTGCACCAGGTACTTCGGCCCGATGTCGTACTGGTGGCCGGCCCACGTGTACAGGTGCTGGTTCTCGATGCCGAAGTACAACCCCAGCGGCGTGGCCACCAACAGAACCAGCATCGGCCCCGGGACTGCCTGCACCCACTTATTCTTCACGAGCGGCCGCAGGAACAGGATCGCCAGACTGAGGATACCGATCGCGGCAATTTCGGGATTCATGTTCGCCAGGCTTCTCGGAATTTCCGCCAGCAGTTCCAGCGCTTCCTTGGCGTGCGGCGCCACGCCCAGCGCCACGTGCGCCTGCTTGGCGATGATGATCACCCCGATCGCAGCCAGCATCCCATGCACCGCGGCCACCGGGAAGAATTCCCCAAGCACGCCTACCTTCAGGAGGCCGAACAGAATCTGGATGATCCCGGCCGCCACGCCCACCGCCAGCGCGCGCTTGTAGCCCACCATCGGGTCGCCTTCGCCCAGGCTTTGCACCGCGCCGAGCGCCACAACGATCAGTCCCGCCGCCGGTCCCTTGATCGTCAGTTCGGAGTTCGAGAAAAAAGGTGTCAGCATCCCGCCGATAATGGCTGTGAAGATGCCCGCGATCGGCGGGTATCCGCTCGCCAGCGAGATGCCCAGGCACAACGGCAATGCGATCAGGAAGACCAGGAAACCCGAGAGCAGGTCGTCTTTCCAATAGGTCCGGAAGCCAGATGCGGTGCCGCGGGGAGTCGGTCCGGCGGGTTTCACCGGGGCCGGATTCTGGTGTGAGCCGGCCTGGGAGTGTGAAGAAGACATGTTGACAGCTTGCCCCGTCCGGGTGCAATCGGACCATAGCCCGCGCAAGGGGTTTCCTCAGCCGGAATCCGGGGATACCCGAAAACCGGCCCTCGTGACCCCTTGCACATGGGATGGGCTCCTGGTTCACCCTCGTGACACACTGGAACCTGCCGATGTCTGACCATTCGTCGATCGAACACATACTCGCCCATCTGGCTCACCTGCTGCCTGCCCAGGGGCCCATCGGCGTCTTCGTTCACCACAATACGCTTCACGCCTTTCAGCATCTGCCTTTCGAGCAGGCTGTCTGTCAGGCGGCCAAGCTCTACGGCGCCGAACCTTACATGCGCCAGGAAGCATTTCGCCGCGCCATGGACTCCGGACGGATCCGCGCCGAGGATATCGATGCCGTCCTGGCCGCCGAGCCGCAATCCGATCTTCTCCCCGGCGTGCTCACCCGGCGGGACCTGCGCCGCGCCATGCTCCGTCCGGGTGCGCGCGACTTCCGGCCCGAGACCATTGCCTGGGAAATCGGCGAAGCCGGTCTCACAAGCGCCTTTCGCACCGATCTTCCCCCCAAGTCCCGCGCCGCCCTCGCCAAGGAATCGCCGCGCGCCCTGTTCGACTTGTGCCTTCGCCATACCCCTGTGCCTGAACCCGCCGAGGCGAAAGCCGCCCGGCCCCGCGATGGCGTCCTCGCTGCAACTGGGATCGACACCGACGACGCGGTTCATCCTTTGTTGATCCGGCTCGCCGGCGCGTTCCTCGATCAGGGCCTCGCCTACTGGCCGATGCCGGAGCGTGAGAACGGCTTCTGGAAGGCCTCGCTCGACGTTCTCGGTCAGCCCTTCTCCCTCGAACCCCATGAGCTCGACCGGCTGCCCGAGGTCCTCGCCGCCGTCCGTGGCCTGGACGCCTCTGCCGCCATCCCCGCCATGCTCGAGACTCTGGGAGTTCCTGAAGCGGAATGGGAACACGTCCTCGAAGCCGAGTTGCTCGCCCTGCCCGGTTGGGCCGGCATGATGCATCGCCTCGAAGTGGAGCCGGAACTCGCTCCCCACGAAGACGTGCCCGCCTCGCTGATGGACTTCGTCGCCGTGCGCCTGCTGCTCACCGGCGGCGCCGTCGCCACCCAAATGGGCGACACCGTCTCCTGGCGCGCCATCCCCATTCGATCCCACGCTCCGGAAGCGATCCGCCTGGCCCGCGCGGCCCGCTACTTCGACGCGGCTCAATTGTGCGGCCTGTCGGCGTCCACGCTCTCGGCCTCCAAGCCCGCTCAACTGCGCGTGCTATTCGACGCCATTGACGAGTTTGACGATTGGGAGCGCCGCCGCCTCCTCCACCTCGCCTATGAGCGGCGCCATGAGCGCCAGATCCTGCTGCCCATCCTCGAGCACGCCCGGCGCGAGCCGCTCCCGGTGCCAAAACGTCTGGCCGCGCAGGTCTTTTTCTGCATCGACGAACGCGAGGAATCAACCCGGCGCCATCTCGAGGAAATTGACCCGGAGATCGAAACCTACGGCGCCGCCGGGTTCTTCGGCGTCGCCATGAATTATCACGGTCTTGACGACGCGCATGCCGTCGCCCTGTGTCCGGTGGTGGTGAAGCCGCAGCACGAAATCAAAGAGCGGCCGATGGAAGGCCACCACGCCCACTACGAACGCCGCCGTGCGCTGCGCAAGTACTGGTCCAACCTCACTCATCATTGGTGGGTCGCCTCCCGGACGCTGGTCCGCGGCTGGATCGGCACCACGGTGCTCGGCCTGTTCACCATCTTTCCTCTCGCCGCTCGTGTCCTCAGCCCGCGCCGCTACGCCCGGTTTATCGCCTGGCTCAACTCGAGCGTCCTGCCCGAGCCGCGCACCGAACTCGCTTTCATGCGCACCGACGCGGCCGGACATGCCGCCGCGGAAGGGCTTCTCCTCGGCTTTTCGATCCCGGAAAAGGTAGACCGCGTCGCCAGCGTCCTCGGCCCCGCCGGCCTCCGCAAAGGTATGGCGCGGCTGGTGGTCGTCCTCGGCCACGGATCCACCAGCCTCAACAACCCGCACGAATCGGCCCACGATTGCGGCGCTTGCGGCGGACGCCGCGGCGGTCCCAACGGCCGCATCTTCGCCGCCATGGCCAACCATCCCGAAGTCCGCAAGGGGCTCCGCGCCCGCGACATCGTCATCCCCGACGACACTTGGTTCGTCGGCGGCTACCACGACACCTGCAACGACGACATCGATCTCTATGATCTCGACGAGGTTCCCGCCACCCACCGCCCGGACCTTGCCCGCGTCCGCGCCTCCCTCGACAAAGCCCGCGCCCGCGACGGCCACGAACGCGCTCGCCGTTTCGAAGCTGCTGACTACGGGCTCAGTGACGAAGGCGGTTTGCATCACGTCCAGGAACGCTCCGAACACCTCGCCGAACCCAGGCCCGAGTATGGGCACTGCACCAACGCGGTTTGCATCGTCGGACGGCGCTCCTCTACCCGCGGCCTGTTTCTGGACCGCCGCTCGTTCCTCGTTTCCTATGACGCCGCCCAGGATCCCACCAACGATGCGCTCGCCCGTGTCCTCGGCGCCGTTATTCCTGTTTGCGGCGGCATCAGCCTCGAATACTACTTCTCCTTCGTCGACAACGAAGGCTACGGCTGCGGCACCAAGCTGCCCCACAACGTCACCGGCCTGATCGGCGTCATGAACGGCGCCGAAAGCGACCTGCGTACCGGGCTTCCCTGGCAGATGGTGGAGATCCACGAGCCGGTTCGCATTCTCTTCGTTCTGGAAACAACGCCCGATCGCGCCCTTTCCACCATCCACGCCAATCCCCAGCTCTGGGAGTTTCTCAACAACCGCTGGATCCGCCTCGCGGTGTCGGATCCGCAAACCGGCGCCATGCACGCCTATCGCGGCGGAGAACCCGGCAACGCCCGTTGGGAGGCCATCGAAGGCGGCGACGAACCCCTCTTCGACGCTCCTACCTCCCGCGATTGGTATGCCGGCCGCCGCGAACATCTCCCCATCGCCCGCATCGGCGCCGCTCCCGCAATGGCCAAACAATAATGGACAACCTGCAACTCCTCCTCATCCTCATCGTCGCCCTCCCTGGCGCAGCCTTCCTGGGCCTTGCGCTGGTCTGGCTGCTCGGGTGGACTCCGCCGGAACGCGTCGTCGCCAGGATCACCGCCACCACCTCGATCGTCACCACCGCCGCCGCCGCCGCCCTTGCCGCCGCCATGGTCTCCCGCGGCACCCTCTCGGTCCGCGCCCCCCTCGGACACTGGTTCACCGCCGGTGAATATGATTTTGTCCTGTCGCTGCTGGTCGACCGTCTCTCGCTGCCGATGGTCGTGCTCACCACCGCCCTCATCGGCATCGTCGGCGCGTTCTCGGTCCGCTACCTCCATCGGGAGCGCGGCTACTTCCGTTTCTTCCTCCTCCTCCATCTGTTTACCTTCGGATCCCTGCTCGCCTTCACCGCCGGATCGTTCGATCTGCTCATCGGCGGGTGGGAGCTGGTCGGCATCACTTCGGTGCTGCTCATCGCCTTCTTCGATGATCGCCGCGAGCCCGTTCGCAACGCGCTGCGCGTGTTCGCCACCTATCGCATTGCGGACCTGGGCCTCCTCATCGGCGTCTTTGCGATGCACTACCTCGCTGAAACGGCCGCCTACCAAGGCCTGTTCACCGGCGAGTGGCCCAGCCAGGGCACGGAGGCGAGCACCTCCGCCGCCACCATCATCGGGTTGCTTCTGCTGGTGGCCGCCGCCGGGAAGTCCGCCCAGATGCCCTTCTCGGGATGGCTGCCGCGCGCCATGGAAGGGCCCACTCCCTCGAGCGCCATCTTTTACGGAGCGATCTCGGTCCACGCCGGCGCCTACATCCTGCTTCGCGCCGAACCCTTGTTCCGCGCCTCACCGGCCGCCGCCGCCGCGGTGGTTGCCACCGGCGCCGCCACCGCCATTTTGGCCACCCTCACCCACCGGGTGGTTTCCGACGCCAAGACCTCGCTTGCCTACGCTTCCATGACCCAGTTGGGCATCATCTTCGTCGAAATCGGCCTCGGCTTCCCCATGCTCGCTCTCGCACACATGAGCGGCCACACCGTCGTCCGGACGCTGCAGTTCCTGCGCGCGCCGTCGATGCTGCATGACTATCACCGTATGCACGCCGCCGCGGGTGGACACCTCGGACGAACCGGCGAGCACTACCACGGCATCATTCCACCCGGCGTACGCCTCTGGCTCTATCGCGCCGGCCTCGAACGCGGGTTCTACGACGCGCTCGTCGATCGCTTCGCCACCGCTCCCGTCCTTCACCTATCCCGCTGGCTGGCTTCGCTCGAAAGCAGTTCCCACGACTCGGCCGCTCATCCGGCCCCAGCGGCCGCTCCTGTCACCGCTCTCGCCCGAAAGGTGGAAGGCTGATCATGCCCGGTTCCCTAATCCATCTCGATTCCCTTGCCCTGGTTTCGATGAGCGCGTATCTCCTGTTCTGGCTCATCACCGTCGCCGCCTCGCCGGCGAAGGACTTCACCGGTTCCAACCGCACTCAGGCCCTCCTCATCCTTGCCGGAACCCTTCTCGGCTACGCGTCCGGATCCGTCTGGCTGTTCCTGCTCGGCTGGACCGTCGCCATCGTTCCCGCCATCCTCGCTCCCACCCAAGGCTCGAGCGCCGCCCGGGCTGCCCTCATCGCCAGCACCGCCGCCCTCGCACTGGGCGCAGGGCTCACCCTCACCCCGGGACACTCGGCGCGCAACGCCGCCTACTTCGCCTTTCTCGCCGCTACGCTCATCCGCAAGGGCATCTTCCCTCTGCACTTCTGGCTGCCCCGCGCCTTCGAAACCCAGAACCTCTCCCTGCTGAGCCTCAACATCAACGGCCATCTCGGCGCCTACCTTTTGGTCCGCTACGCGCTCACGATGTCTCCGGAAGCCGCCGCCGACACACTGCCGCTGCTGAATGCCATTACGCTGTTCACCTCCGTATACGCCGCCCTGCTCGCGCTCACTGAGCGCAGCCCGCGGCGCATCCTGGGTCTCCTGTGCGTCAGCCAGGCCGCCTTCATCCTCGCCGGCCTGGAAAACAGCAACGTGGAAGGCGTCACCGGTGGCCTGGTCCATTGGTGGGTGGTCGCTTTCGCCACCACCGGTATGATCACCGTGTACCGGGCGCTCGAAGTCCGGACCACCGAGGTGGCCCAACCGGCCGGATTCCTCGGCTTGGCCATCCATGCTCCTCGCTTGGCCGCATTCTTCGCCGTCGCCGGCCTCGCCCTCATCGGCCTCCCGGGCACTCTCGGCTTCGCCGCCGAGGATCTGCTGTTTCACGGCACCCTCGAGAGCCACCCACTGCTCGGCATCGCTCTTCCTCTGGCTACCGCGCTCAACGCCATCACTACCCTCCGGCTCTTCTCGACGCTATTCCTTGGCCGCCGCTCCACGCTCGTCACTCCGATTCCGGACGCCCGCCCTGCCCAGCGTTGGGCCCTCGCCGCCTGCGCGGTTCTTCTCGTCGCCGGCGGCCTCGCCCCCGGTCTCCTGGTATCGGCCAGCACGCCCGCCGCCGTGCGCATCGCCCAACTCATCACCGCGAGGTAGCTTCGCTAGACTAGTGCCAGCAATGCTTTTTCCGGAACCAGCGAGGCTCACCGAGAGTACGGTTCTTCGCGCGCTGGTGGTCGGATTCGCCCTCGTGGTGATCCTGCTGGGTATCGCCGGACTCGTGGCCGTCAAAGGCGCCCAAGCCATTGAAGACGACACCGAGCAGGTGGTGCGTGAACAACTCGTCGTCGCCCGCCTTCTCAACGACGTTCAGGCCGAGCAGAACACCCTCGCCGCCATTCTCCATCAGCTCGCCCACATGCCCGCCACGCTCGATCGCGCCCAGCTCCTCGCGGATTTGCAATCGGCCGACAACGCCGTCGCGCGCATGGCCGCGAGCGCCGCAGGCACCCCGGAGGCCGCCCTCTGGCGCGAACTCGAACGCACCGTCCGCGGCTTTTCGGCCGGCGTCCGCGCCACCTTTGACGATGACTCCCACGCCCGGCCCGACGCCGTCGCCCGCCTCCTCACCCGCCACGACGATGTCGTCCGCGTGGAGCAGGAGTTGCTCGATTCGAGCGAACGCCGCGTCGCGGAAACACAGCACCGCCTCGAGGCCGAATCCCGCCAGCTCTCCCTCCGCTCCCGCGTCCTGCTCGGATCCTGCTTCGCTCTCGCCCTTTTGTGCGCCGCCCTCACCATCACCTTCGCCCGCCGCAGTATCCGCCGCATGGAATGGCAGGCCGGCGAACTCAGCCGCGTCTCCTGGCATATGCTCCAAAGTCAGGAAACCGCCGCGCGCCGCTTCTCCCATGAGCTGCACGACGAACTCGGTCAATCCCTCGCCGCCGTCAAAGCCAACCTCACCTCCACCGGCGCCGCCGATTGGTCCGCCCGCCGCGCCGATTGCATCCACTTGGTCGACGGCGCCATCGACAACGTCCGCGAACTGTCCCAACTCCTCCGCCCCGTCATCCTCGATGACTTCGGCCTCGACGCCGGCCTCTCCTGGCTCATTGACCGCTTCGGCGAGCGCACCGGACTTCGCACCAACTACCGCTCCTCGTTCCACCACCGCCTGCCCGACGAAACCGAAACCCACCTCTTCCGCCTCACTCAGGAAGCCCTTACCAACATCGCCCGCCATTCCGGCGCCACCGAGGTCACCGTTGGGCTCCATCTCAACACCGCGCGCGTCCACCTTTCCATCGCCGACAACGGCTGCGGACTCTCCCCCGCCCAATCCAACAACAGCGTCTCGGTCGGCATGACCGGCATGCGCGCACGCGCCGAACAGGTCGGCGGCAGCCTCACCTTGTCACAACCCCCAGGCGGCGGCCTCCGCATCGACGTCCTTGTCCCCTGGGTCCCCAGGCTCGAACACCATGCAGACCACCAAGAAAACCCGCATCCTGTTGGCTGACGATCATGCCGTGGTCCGGCACGGCTTCCGCATGATCCTCGACGCCCAAGACGACCTCGAAGTGGTCGGCGAAGTCGCCAATGGCCGCGAGGCCGTCCAGGTGGCAACCGAACTCGGGCCCGACGTTGTCGTCATGGACGTCACCATGCCCGAGCTCAACGGCATCGAGGCCACCCGCCGCATCGCCGCCGCATCCCCGCGCACCCGCGTCCTCGCCCTATCCATGCACAAGGACGCTGTCTACGTTCGTGAGATCCTGCGCGCCGGCGCCCGCGGCTATCTGCTCAAGGACTCCGCCGAGGGTGACTTCCTCTCCGCCGTCCGCGCCGTCGCCCGCGGCGAAGGCTACCTCAGTCCCGCCGTCTCCGATGCCGTGCTCACCGACTACCGCAAACACGTCACCAATCCCCTGGACCTCCTCACCAGCCGCGAGCGCGAAGTCCTCCAATGGATCGCCGAGGGCAAAACCAACAAAGAAATCGCCACCGCCTTGAGCCTCAGTGTCTATACTGTTGAGGCACATAGGGGCAAGATCATGGAAAAGTTGAACCTCCACTCCACCGGCGAACTCGTCCGGTTCGCTGTTCGGAACGGTTTGATCGACTGATTCTTGCTTGCCGGGCATTTCGGGGCTAAAGACCCCAGGTGTCTCCGCCGATCTCCTTAGTACCAGCCGTTCTCGGCCTCTGCTCAGGACCATACCCCGGTCCGCCTAAGGACTCCTGCTGATTTGGTTTCTCTTCGTTTGCCTCTACAATCGCTTGTAGATGGCTTCCAGAAGACAACAACCAAAAGACTATTTCACGGAAACGGAAGCCGCTCGCTCGCTAGGAATTTCTGTCGAAGAGTTCCGCAATCTGGTCCGCCAGCATCTTTCGCCTGACGAGCAGATGATGGGAAACATGAGTGAGACGGCATACAAGAAGTCCAACCTCATGCTGCTCAAGCTGCTGACCGGCAGGCCCCTCGAGGTGGAGCAGCCGGCATTCTTCGGACAATAACCAACCTCGGTCAACAATGTCGGGTGGCGGTCCGTGCACCCCGAGGCCAGCCGCGCCTCCAGAATCGCAACCCCCAAGGAAATAATCCTGCCGTCCGACTCGTCCTTAGGACATGACTAAGCCGGACATGGCGCCCCAGGCTCGAGAAACCGGCCGCCGGCCCGCCCTCTCGGCCTTCGCCTCCTGGTGGTTGGACAGCAAGCTCGGCGTCCGCATGCTGTGCAAGCACCCCGGCCTCGCCCTCGTCGAAGTGTTCGGAATCGCGGTGGCCGTCGCCATCGCCACCGGCTCGTTCAGTGTCATCTATGGCACGTTCCTCAACCCGTCCCTATCCCTCCCCCAAGCCGGCCGCCTCGTTTCCATCGAACTCTGGGACTCCGCGGCGAGCAAACCCGAACGGCGCATCCTCCGCGATTTCCACCTCTGGCGAGATGCCCTGCAATCGGTGCGCGAACTCAGCGCCTTCAGGACCACCACGCCCAATTGGATCGTACCCGGCGCACAGCCGGAAAGCGTCTCGGTGGCATCGATCACCGCCTCCGGATTCTCCGCCGCCCGCGTCCAGCCCCTGATCGGCCGTCTTCTCACCGCCGCCGACGAACGCGAAGGCGCTCCGTTCGTCATCGTCATCGCCGAAAACGTCTGGCGCAACCGTTTCGCGTCCGACCCGGCGATTCTCGACCGCACCATCCAACTCGGACGCACAACCCATTCCATCGTCGGCGTGATGCCCGATGGATTCGCGTTCCCGGTCAATCATCGTTTCTGGGTGCCTCTCCGCGCGGGCCGCGTTCCCCCCGATCCGCTCGCCGGGCCGGAGCTGATGATCTTCGGGCGCCTTGCCCCCGGCGCCACGCTCCAAACCGCGCAGGCCGAACTCTCTGCCATCGGCCAGCGCGCCGCCTTGGCTCTTCCTGACTTCTACGGCCAGCTCAATCCCCGGGTGATGCCGTACCCGAACCCGTTCGTCGGGCTCCACGGAACCAAAGACGTCACCGGACTCCACGTGTTCAACGGCATCGTCTCCATGCTGCTGATCCTGGTCTGCCTCAACGTCGCCATTCTCGTCTATACCCGTACCGCGATGCGGCAGTCTGAGATCGCACTGCGCACCGCGCTCGGCGCCAGCCGCGGACGTATCGTCGCCCAGCTCTTCGTCGAAGCGCTGGTTCTGTCCGCCGCCGGGGCCGTGGCCGGAGTCGCCATCTCCGCGCTCGCTCTCCGCCAGGCTGCCGCCGCCACTCTCGGCATCGCGGCCGAACTGCCCTTCTGGGTTTCGTTCAATCTCTCGCTGGAATCCGTGCTCTACGCCGCGGCGCTCAGCGTCGTCGCCGCCGCCATTGTAGGTGTCGGACCCGCGATTCAGGCCACCGGACGCCGTGTGTACGCCGGCGCCCGTATCACCTCCGCCGGTTCCGGCATTCGCCTCGGCCGCACCTGGACCATTCTCGTTGTCGCCCAGGTCGCCTTCGCCGTCGCACTCCTGCCCGCGGCCCTCTTCAACGCCTGGAAAAATCTGCAGGTGGAAACCGTGGATCCCGGATTTGCCGCGGACCGGTTTCTCACCGCGCAGCTCGGGATGGACTCCGATCAGCCCACCGGCGCCGCACCACCCGATGTAACCCGCGCGTTCGCGATCCGCCACGCCGAACTCATGCGGCGCATCGAAGCCGATCCCCGCATCTCCGGCGCGACGTTCGCCATGGCCGTCCCCGGAGACGAACCCGCTGCGGCGATCGAAGCCCAGCAGGCCGCTGCGCTGCCGCCGGGAACATCCGGTTACAGGGTCCGCTTCAACCGCGTCGATGCCGGCTTCTTCCAGACCCTCGGCGTCCCGATCCTCGCCGGCCGGGGATTTGAACCGGCCGCCGCGTCCGCCAGTAGGGCCGTCATCGTCAGCCAATCCCTCGCCCAAACCATCTTCGGTGGAAACGCGCTCGGACGCCGCATCCGCTATGCCGGCGCAGGCGCCGAGGGCGCGGACTCCAACCCCTGGCACGAAATCGTGGGCATCGTCAAGGACTTCCCCTCTGGCGTCAGCCCCGGAATGAATGACTCGCCACTCCGGCTCTACCACGCCATCGCCGCCGGCGGCGCGAACCCGGTGAACATCGCGCTTCGCGTGCGCGACGGCGACCCTGCCGCCTTCGGGCGGCGCCTGCCGGAGTTGGCCGCGCGCCTCGATCCCGCTCTCCATCTCCGCGGCATCGTCCCTATGGAGGATGCGCTCCGTAAGGAACAGTGGCTCAGACGCATGGAAGCCCTCGTGCTCGCGGCCATCGCCTTGAGTGTCCTGCTGCTGTCATCGGCGGGCGTCTACGCGCTGATGTCGTTCACCGTCTCCCAGCGTCGCAAGGAGATTGGTATCCGCATCGCCCTCGGAGCCGGCCGCTCGCGCATCCTCACCGGCATCTTCGCGCGCGCGCTCCGGCAGTTGGCCTTTGGCGCCGCTCTGGGCGCACTCGCCGCCGCGGCGCTCGATAAAGCCTCCGGCGACGATCTCCTTCGGGGCAACGCGTCCATCGTCCTGCCCGCGGTCATGCTCCTGATGATGGCCGTCGGCCTCGCCGCCGCCATGGGCCCCGCCCGTCGTTGCCTCTCCATCGAGCCCACCGAAGCTCTACGGGAGCAATAACGCGGCCCCCCGGACGCTCTGTATGGGGCGGATCAATCGAGAACCAACTCCGGAGATTCTTCAGCTCTGGCCGTATTTGATGCTAGCTTCCGGTTTGACGACTTCTCGCCCAAGTGGGTAGCACGATGGGAGCGCACACCGGCTTTCGTGGGAGAATCGAGGCGTGCGAAACTACGCTGTTGTGATCCATGAAGACCCTGAGGGCGGCTTTTGGGGAGAGGTTCCCGCTCTTCCGGGATGCTATTCACAGGGCGAAACGGTCGAGGAACTTAAGCACAATATCCGCGAAGCAATTGCCGGTGTACTCGAAGTCCTGCGGGAGCAGGGGCAGGAATCGGATTCGACCATCCGGATCCTGGAAGTAGCAGTTTGAAAGCGATCACGGGCCTGGAGATGTGCCGGCTGATCGAGGCGAACGGCTGGTCACTTCGACGCATCGAGGGCAGCCACCTATTTATTCCAAGGAAGGCGAACGCAAGGTAATTTCGATTCCAGTTCACGGGAACAAGAGCCTGAAACCAGGGCTGGCGATTCGAATTGTGCGCGACGCAGGTGTCAACGTCTAAAGTCTACTAGTCGGGCGGGTTGCCGCGGGTCACGCTCGCGATCAGCATAGCCGACTATACGGCCGGGTGCTTTCTACCCGGAGCCATTGTTCGCAGCAGGCCGCATGCAATTGGCCGAACGCCGGCGCACTAGCCCCCAGGCTCAACGCCACCAGCCGAAACATTTCTGAGCCACAATGCGAGTGGGAGAAAGGGTTCCCTTTTGGTCCATTGCTGGAGGACCCCAAACTGGTACCGCTTGGCACGTTGGGTTGGTCTGCTCTACCCTGTGCGACTTCCCGCGATCATGACGTGAAGCTGTCCGATTCGGGTATTATCCGAGAGGGAGGAACTCGATGCACCTCTTGTGCCTCGTTGCAGCGTTCGGCATGTTCTCTTGGCAAGCGAACGCCCAGGAGCCTGACCCGAAAGCCGAAGCGCTTAGAAAGCGCCGTCAGACGTACCCCGATCTCTTCAAAGTCGTTGACTTGGCGCACGCAGTCCCATCACAATTCTCCGCCGACGCGTTGCTGAAGGTCGCGGCCACCCCCAGTAACCAGGATCGCGAGTGGCGAATCGAGTTGCTGGAGTTGGCGTTTGAGTTTGGGGCTCGGGCATCTGAGCCAAACCGGCAACGAATTCCAGGATGGCGAATCACAGCGAAGGGGCGGGCCGAAATCCGGAGTGCAGGCTTTGATCAGCGATTGGACCGGTTGTCCTTACAATCTCGCGCTGTACGCGAGATGATGAAGCTCGACGAAGCGGGCTCTGGAGATGTTCGAACGAGTATCATGGCCTCACCCGCGGAGGCTCGACTGCCGCGACGCGCTCATCGACAACTTCGACGAGTATTACGAACTTCTCAGCGAGGTTGAGGCATCCGGGTTCCCGGCCGGACAACGCCGAATGGGACACCACGTTGACCTCCTGAGCCGCCAGATTAGCCGCATCAGTTCGTCAGTCGAAATTGGCTCGATGGCCAAGGTGCTTTCCTCTTCCACTGTTACGGACGACGAACTAGGTTTGCTCGTCGGCCGTCTCAGTGTGGCGTTGGAGCAGACTAACGCGGATGATCGATCATTCTCCAGTGCCTATGGTAAAAACCACCAGGAGCTTCTAAATCTGACGAATGTCATGCGTACCAGGGGTATTTCCACAGGCGTCATTGTTGCTGCCTATCGGCGCTACCTCGTTCGAAACCTCAAAGGCCCCCGGTGTATCGACAGTGGAGGAAGCGAACTGTCCTCTGAAGTGCTGAGCACATTCAATCGAGAGCTGGCATCCGATTCCGACTCGAACCTGGCGCCGCTAGCGGAAGATGACATCAAGCCGAGCGCGACAAGGGGACAGGCAGATCTCGAGCTTTTTGTCGATGACGATGAGTTTGACCGGGTGTGGAAGGAGTACCTTGATCTGCTGCTTGGCAAAGGGCACGGACCGCTATTGGCTGCGGGTACCAAACCCCTCACAGACGCACAGAAGAGCGGGATCGAGTGGCAGACTCAATTTGATAGCTTTCTTGGCCGGATCGACGAACTCAAGCCGAGGATTGGGGAGTCTGAGCACCAGACCTTCCACCGGAAGGCGACGGCCCTGAATGCCGCTCTTCGGGTGGCTAGGCGAGGCAGTGACCAAGAGAGGGTCATCCGGCGGTATGTGGCGATTCTGAAGTCATCCAATCTGCAAGAAGAGAACGCCCTGGAATGGTACGCCGAGGTCAAGAGAGCCGCGAGTTCCGTTCGGGGCTGCGGCCCGGAAGCCAGCAGTATCTTCCTCCGTGAACTTGAGCATTCAGGCGTCGCCGTTCTCGGGCTCTGCGCGGCCGCGACGAAGTTTCTGCCGGATGCGAACTGAGATAGATCCACGCTGACGGCGATTGCGACCGTTTTCCGCGCAAGCTTAGCTGGATCGGATAACAGTGCCGGTTTGCTAGGCCGCACCTTGCAAATCGACATACGTCACTGCCGTATGCGGCTCTGGCACAGGCTCACCGTCTTCCCGTAGGCCTTCCAAATGCAACTCGATCGCTTCTCGAATGTTGCATTCAATCTCGGGAATGGTCCTCCCGGTTGTAATGCAGCCCGGGAGGTCAGGAACGTAGGCCGAGAAATTGTGATCTCCTGTTCGATTACAACCGCATACTTCGTCATCGGGCACCTCTCAATCCTGCCTGAACTAGGACACTCTTTAGCGTATCAGGGTGAATGTCGTCTCCGGGGTGACCGGGGACCGTGACGCGGCCCTTCTTCGTCGCGTGCTTGAATTGGCGATGGCTTCCCCGCGTTACAACGTGTTTCCAACCGTCGTTCTCGATCAATTTGATGAGGTCGCGAACTTTCAGGAATCAACCGCCCTGGAGGTATATCCTATCAGTGCGAGCGCCCGCTCGGGGGATTGCGCTCACAAAACGGCGTTGTGTAGCGAACACCGGAACGCTCGCCGGTGAAGTACCTGCGATGTGGGAAAAAGGGGTCCCTTTCTCCCATTGCCCGGCGTCCCCGGAACCCGTTGATTTCTCGCAGCCGAAAACGGGCGAAAGGGTGGTCCCGAAACGGCACCAATGCCGCACACCGCGGTGCGTGACTGCGGGCCTACACCATTCAACATGTTGATGGGCGAAACCACTTGGCCGCAGAAAGCCCGTGTCGGTTTTTTGACTGGGCGACGCGGCGTACAATAGGTCGAGCAGCCCAGAATGCCGGCAGTCCACAGCTCACTGCTAGAGCGGATCACCATCGATCCTGACGTACGGTTCGGCAAGCCGTGCATTCGTGGCCACCGGATCACAGTTCAGGAGATTCTGGAATGGCTTTCCGGTGGGGCGTCCCAGACGCAGATCCTCAGCGACTACCCCCAGCTCGAGCCGGATGACTTCCTTGCCGTGTACGCATATGCCGCCGAACTGGCGGGGGTTGCCAAAGCCTCCTGAGGATGAAGCTCCTATTCGACGAGAGCCTGTCGCCGCGGCTGGTTCCGCTACTGCTCGACGTGTTCCCGAAATCGGAAAGTGCACTCCGAAATGGGCTTACCCGAGTCGGCGATCGAAGGATTCTCGAGTACGCCGTAGAGCATGCTTTCGTTCTGGTCTCGACCGACAGCGATTTCGAGCAATTGCTGAAACAGTTCCCTGGCGCTAAAGTCGTCATCCTGCGCTCCTGCGATTACCCAACGGAGATTGCGGCGGACGTGTTTCGGCGAAGCGCGACCCGCATCGCTGAACTGCTCACTTCGTAGGATCAGTTGATGATTCTCGACCGATAGACCCGCTCCACTGCTGCCCTCAGAGATCCTCCGTAGCGCGGTTGCGGGCACTTTGCCGCATATGCGCCCGACTCGGACATTGGCCCACTGCGGCTGCCCTTCTGGCCAGCCTCCACAAAACCCACTCACTCGACGCTTCCAGGGACCTGCACAACACCCGAACCGGCAATTGCCGCCAACGGCCTCACCGGTAAGTCACATAAAACGGCGACGCCCACGCAATCTCCGGATCCCCCTCCGGTTTCTCCGTGTCCCGCTGAAACACCCGCACATAGTAGTAACTCCGCCCCGTCTTCACGTCCCGATCCCGGTAATCCAGCGTCGCCCGCCGCCCGTCGAGCGTCGTCGTGTACACGATCTTGCCGTCCTTCACCACCTCCAGCCGCCGCAACTGGTCCGGCGCGTCCACCGTGCCCTGTATCCGGATCGGGCTCGCCACCGGTTGGGACCACTCCTCGCCCGGCATGTGCACCCCGGCCGTCATCCGCACGATCATCTCATCGGTGGCCGCATACGTCCGCCGCTCGTACATCCCTTCGAGCACCCCGGCCCGGTCCAGCGTTTTTGACCACACCGCCGCCCAACTGTTGTGCGTCGACGCATGATCGGAAAACGACACGAACCCATACGTGTTGCCCTTCGCCAGCGCGTCCCGCGCGAAATGGCCCTCCTCATCGGTCTGCGTGCCTCCCCGCCGGTCGCCCTTGGGCGCTCGCCAGTACTCGTAACTCCCGCGGGCGCCCTGATAGATCTCGAGCAGACAATCGAACCGCGCATTCGGCCAGTTGAAATCCGCCAGCGGACCCGCCCCGAACGTGTGCGGCACAATCACAGACCGCTGCCCCGGCTGCGTGAGTACATTCTCTTCCCAAAACTTCCACATCGCCGGCGGTTGATTATCGGCGTCCTTGCCGCGATCGATCATCCGCAGCGGCGCTCCCCGCTTCAGGAACAGCACGTTGCGATGCCCACCCGGCCGCGACATCGAATGCTCATAGCTGTAGACGCCGATAAACGTGGGCGCATGCGTGAAAAGGTCCACCGCCTTCTGGACGCCGTACCATTGATAGTCCCGCAAGCCGTCCGGCCACTTGCCGCCATTCACTTCGTTATGGTCGCTGGTGCCGAGAAAATCGAGTTGCGCCGCGTCAATCGCATAGCGGTAAGTATCCAGCACGGATCCGTCCACGCCCGAATGGCCCCGGATGTCGGTGTGCCGGTGGCTGTCGCCGAGTAACAACGTGTAAGTACGCCCGTTGGCCCGCATCGTATGCCGCGGACGCCGCGCCGGCGCCTGCTGCGGCGCGGGTAAAGTGATTTCCTTCAGCCCCGAGCCCGCCGATTGCTTCCCGTCCGCCCAGTCGGCGACATAGGCCACGTAGTGCAGCGCATGCGCCTGCGAGGTCGGCGTCACCGTCTCTGATCGCCCGTCGCTCGCGTAAGCCACCAGAAATCCGCCGCCTGCGTCCGGTGCGAGCGACGCGTGCTGCGAATTATGTCCCGAACTCTGCCCGAACTGCCACGGATCGGACCATGCGCCGTCGGTGAGCCGCATCCCGTAAAAGTGATAAATCTCGTTCGGCTTCGTGCCCGTCCAATGACGGAACACCAGCACCAGCCCTCCGGACCCATCCACCGCCAGATGCGGCAACTCCGCGAATTGCTTCATGCGTCCGGTGAACTTCACCTCCGGCTGCGACGCCGGCTCGTACAGCCGTCCGTTGGCCCACGCCCGCACCCGCATCTCGCGCTTCCAATGCAGCCCCCCGCTGCCCGGCGCACCGCTCGATGTCGAGTAGTCCTTGCCCCAGTTCTCCCCGCCGTCGTCCCACGCCACCCACACGCGATCCTGCCCGTCCACAGCCACACTCGAATGAAATTGCGCCGCCGGTTCCGACGTCACCGGTACGATCGCGCCCGGCTTCCCCGCAGCGTCGAGCGAGCGGAGCATCACGTCGTAGTTGCCGTGGTCATAGGAGTCCCACGAGATCCACGCCGTGCCGCGCCCATCGAGCGCCACGGCCGGCTCCCAGTCGCTGCGAGCGCTCGCCGAAATCAGCACCTCGCGTCCCCACCGCTGCCCCGTCCGCCGACGCGCATATACGTCCGCGTTCCCGTTCCGGAATGACTGCCACACCAGCGTGACATTCCCCTTTCCGTCGGAAGCGGCGCGCACGTTGAAGTCGCTGTGCGGCGCCCGCGTCAGACGTTCCGGACGCGTTGCGTTACCCTCGCCCACCTCCGCCGCGAACAGCTCGAAGTTCCCCTCCACCTGCGCAGGCCACGCCACCAGCACCCGCTCGCCGATCGCCACGATCGCCGGCGCGTGATGATCGCCGGACCCATCCGCCAACTCACGCGGCGCGGACCATTCGCCCGACGCCGCCCTCCGCCGCACCAATACCCGGTCGGCGTCCTTGTCGTTCCATTCGACGTAGGCGATCCACAGCGCGCCATCGGTGGTTCGCGCAATCGCCGGCCAGTCGCTCTGTTTACCAGGGTCCGACGCCGCTTTCGCCGGAATCACTCCCGCGAACGTCGCCGCCGGCAGGTTGCCTGCCACCCGAGTCTCGAAATTCGCATCCTCGCTGCGGGGGTTGCTCTTGGCCTTACGGCCCCCCTTCTTATTGTTCTGCGCGAACAGGGCGCACGCGGTCAGAATCAGGACAGCGGCGCAGGCAAGACGGGTTGTGCGCATGCGCTCTATCGTACAGCAATGTACGCACCCGCTCCGCCGCTACGCCACCGCTACCGCCGGCAACCCGCCATACTTCCGCTCCCGGCTCTCATACGCCCGCATCGCCTCCTCCAGATCCTCCCGCCCGAACTCCGGCCACAACTTCTCCGTGAACCAGAACTCCGCATACGCCGACTCCCACAAGAGAAAGTCCGATAGCCGCTGCTCCCCAGCCGTCCGGATCAGCAAATCCACAGCCGGCGCCGGCATCAATCGCTCCAGATCTTCACGCGTCCGCGCACCCGAACTCGCCGCCGAGAGAATCGTCTCCCGCGACGAGTAGTCGAGCGCAACCCGCAGGTGCAGACGATCCTCGCCGCACGTCGCCGTCTCCACCTCGAGCAGCGCCTTGCGCACCGCCAATGGCAGACGGTCCCGCCGCCCGATCGCCGTGAACCGGATCCCCTTCGCCACCAGATTCGCCGTCTCTCGCGCCACGAACAGCGTCAGCAGACCCATCAGGCCCTCCACCTCCGCCGCCGGACGCTTCCAGTTATCCGCGGAAAACGCGTACACCGTCAGATCCGTCACGCCCGCCGCCGGAGCCGCCGTCATCACCCGCCGCAGCGCCTCCACCCCCTGCTGATGCCCCGCCAGCCGCGGAAGCCCACGCCGCGTCGCCCAACGCCCGTTCCCGTCCATGATGATCGCAAGATGAAACATGACAGACGCAGAATAGCATTGAAACTTTGTTCTGTAAAGTACTTTTTGCACCGCCCGCCCTACAGCGTCAGCCCACCGTCCACCATCAGCACCTGACCCGTCACATACCCATCCGGCTCCAGAAAAAACCGCACCGCGCGCCCCACATCCTCCGGCGCCCCGAACCGCGGGATGATCCCTTCCTCCACGTACCGGTCATACTTGCCCGCCGCGATGCTCGCCCGCGCCATCCCCGCGTCATGCACCCCAGGGCAAATCACGTTCACACGGATGTTCGCCCTCCCCCGGCACTCCTTCGCCAAAATTCGCGACGCATGAATCAGCGCCGCCTTCGCACCCGCGTAGACCGTCGATCCCGCAAATAGCGCCCCAGCCTGCATCGTCGAGAACAGCACGATACTCCCTGCCGTGCCCGCCCGCTTCATCCGCGACGCCGCCTCGCGCGCCAGCAGAATCGGACCCAGATAGTTCACCTCATGCGACAACCGCAGCGCATCGTCCAGCCGCTCCGGATCGGCCGCCCGCGCCGGATCTCCCGCGAACACTACCAGCCCATATAGACCCTCTGCCGCGTCCAGCAGCCGCGCCCGATCCTCGGGAACCGCAAGGTCCGCCTGCACGATCTCCGCCACCGCCGAGAGTTCCGCCGCCCGCGCCCGGTTCGAGCGATAGCCCACGATCACCCGCGCCCCCTCCTCCGCCAAACGCCGCGCGCACGGTGCGCCCAGCCCACCGGATCCGCCCGCGAGAACGATCGTCCGCCCCTTCATCGCTCCTCCCCTGCCACGAACCCGCACGCGATTACCGCGAGCAGCGCCCCCAACACTTCGCTGTCGCCCAGATTGACCTCCCAATATCCGCCCACCAGAATCCCGATGATCGACGCCACCGCCGCCAACGGAATGAACCTGTATTCCGGCGGCGGCTTCGCCCGCGCCAGCCGCCACACCGCCAATCCCAGGAATCCCAACAACCCCGCCAGCGCCGGGATGCCGCGCTCGGCCGCGAAATGCACGTAGATGTTGTGCAGATGCTGCGTGTACCATTCCTTCGGCAGCGGACGCGGAACCCCCTCCGGCGCAAATTCCAAAAATCGCGGACCCACCTCCTCCGGACCCACACCCGTCCACGGATGCGCCGCGATCATCGCCAGCCCCGTCCGACGCAGCGCCTCGCGATGATCGTTCGAATCCAGATTCGATGGCTTCCACGCCGATTCGATCCGCCGGTTCACCGGCTCCGGCGCCATCACGATCGCTCCCGCGCCCAGCAACGGCAGCGCCAGCACGAACCATCGCCGCCAATGCCACACCACGTACACGAGGCCCGCCGCCGTCGCCGGCCAGATCGAGCGCGTGAACCCGAGTACCAACCCCGCCGACAACACCGCCCCCGCGCCGACCCACGCACCCGTCGCGACGCCCCGCCGCCGGTCTTTCGCCAGCAGCACCAACGCCGCCACAATCAGAAACGCGATCATCAGGTGGCTCGCGAACGTCATCCAATGGCTCATGAATCCCGTGATCCGGTCCCCCACGTACGCCTGGTAGAAATCCTCGTGCCTCGACATCGCCCGCTCGTATTTGCGCGCGAACTGCACCAGGCCCCACAAGGCCGACGCCGTACCGCAGATCGCGAACCCCAGCATCAGCCGCCGCGCGTCCGCCGCCCGCCGGATTCCGCTGTAAACCACCGGAAGAAACAGCCACACATAAAACTTGCGGATCTGCGGCCACGCCGCCGCCGGATCGGGCGACATCGCCGCCGAGAGCAGCGTCGCCCCGAAGAAAACCGCCACCGGAATCCATACCCGCGGAATCCGCGCCCGGTCTCTGTAGAGCAACAAATATCCAACCGACGCGCCCAGCAAAATATGGGAAACCGCGATCGACACGAAGCACGCCAGTGCGGCCCCGAACGCGAGGACAAATAAGGGCCGATGATCGCTGGGAAGGTCGAAATCCACGCCGATGAAACGACAAGTATGACAGAACCTTCAACCACCGAACCCGGATGCGGACCTCCCGCTTTTGAGAGACACTCAAAGAAGAGGAGAATCCCGACGGTGCAAATCTATCTCTTGCGGCATGGCATCGCCGAAGCCGGACGCCCCGGCATGGCGGACCGTGACCGTGCTCTTGTCTCGGAAGGCCGCAAGAAGCTGCGATCCATCCTCGCCGCCGCCTCCTCCGCGGGCGTTGCGCCCGCCACCATCCTCTCCAGCCCCTATCTGCGCGCCCGCCAGACCGCCGAAATCGCACGCGACATCGTCGGCGGCGAACTTCTCGAAAGCCCCGCCCTCGTCCCATCCTCTCGCCCCGAAGCGGTGTGGGACGAAATCCGCGTCCACAAGGACGCCGCTCAGTTGCTCCTCGTCGGGCACGAACCCCTGTTCAGCCAGCTCATGGCATTCCTGTTGGGCGTCCCCGAACTGATCGTCGACTTCAAGAAAGGCGCCCTCGCCCGAGTCGATTTCGAAGGCCCGATCACCACCCGCCAGCCCCGCTGTGCCCTCCGCTGGTTCCTCACCGCCAAACTCGTCGACGGCGACGCCTCCAAATAGCTAACCCAGATCCCCAAGCAAATCCAGCCTGCCCGTCGAATCCCCCAGCCGGTCAAGCGGCACACCCACATAATCGAGCAGCGCCAGATGCAGATTCGTCACCGGCGTGTCTTTCGCATACCGCACGTGACGCCCACCCCGGATCAGACCCTTTCCTCCCGCCACCAGCGTCGGCAGATTGTTGTGATCGTGTACGTTCGGATCCCCGATCGACGCGCCATACACCGCCGCCGTATGATCCAGTAACCGCCCCTCTCCATCGCCCGCCGCCGCTAACTGATCCAGAAAGTAACGGAACTGCTGCACATGAAATTCATTGATCCGCGCCACCTTCTCCACCAACTCCGGATTGTTCCTATGATGCGTGCACGAGTGGTGCGCCTCCGGCACCCCCGCCTCCGGATACGTCTGCAGACCCCCCTCCCGCGCCAGCATGAACGTAATCACCCGTGTCGCATCGGAGGCAAACGCCAGCACGCACAAATCGAACATGAGCCGCGCATGTTCGCGATAACTCGTCGGGATCCCCGCTGGCGCTTGCGTCCCCTCCGGGGCGCCCTCGCCGGACCGGCCCGCCCGCTCCAGCCGCGTCTCCACTTCGCGTATCGCCGTCAGATACTCGTCCAACTTACGACGGTCCGCCGCGCCTAACTCACGCTCCAGCGTCTGCGTCTCCCGCCGCGCATGATCCAACACGCTCCGCCGCGACGCCCGTTGCGCCGCGCTCAGATTCGCGTCCCCGAACAGCCGCTCGAACGCCTTGCGCGGATCCATCTCCGGCGGCAGCGGCTGCGTTTCGCTCTTCCACGAAATGCTTTGGTACACGCAACTGTAGCTGTCGCAGGATCCGATCTGCCGGCTGTCCTCGCACGTCAGCTCGAGCGATGGCAATCGCGTCCGCCCCGCCAGATGCGACGCCGCGATCTGGTCCATCGACTTTCCGCACCGGATGTCGGCCCCCTCCGTCTTCCGCGGATGCACCCCCGTCAGGTACGAAGACGCCGCCCGCGCGTGGTCGCCCGCCCCGTCACCCAACGCATTGCCGTTGTGGGCAGCCAGCCCGCTCAACACCAACACATCGTTGCGATGCGCGGCCAGCGGCTCGAGCGTCCGCGGATACGCGAAATCGGCGCCCGTCGCCTCCGGCGTCCAATACGGCATGATCTTCCCGCTCGGCGCGTACACGATGATCATCCGCTTCGGCGCGGCCGTCTCCGCCGCTTTGGCAAACGCGGGAATCATCGCCTCCAGCAGCGGCAGCCCGATCGCCGCGCCCGTCCCGCGCAGCAGATGCCGTCTCGATAACTTCATTGCTTCGATTCTACTCTCGCCGATCGCATCCGGAACGCCTCGCTCTCCACCACCGCCAGCACCATCTCCCGGAACCGGTACCCGTTTTCCCGCACACGGTCCGCAATCCGCCGCACCGCCGCGCGGTCGCCGATCTCCATGCCCCGCCCGGTGGCGTACGTCAGCATCTTCTCCGCCAGCGCCCGCGTGAACGCGTCCCGGTCCGCCGCCAGAATCGCCTTCAACTCGGAGGGCTTCGCGAAACTCTGCCCGCCCGGCAGCACGCCGGACGCATCCACCGGCGCGTCCCCTTCCTGGTCGCGCCACCGGCCGATCGCATCGTAGTTTTCCAGCCCGAATCCCAACGGATCCATCCGCGCATGGCACGCCGCGCACACCGCGTTCGCCCGATGCTTCTCCAACTGCTGCCGCATCGTCGCCGTCGACTTCGCACCCGCTTCATCGAGCGCCGGCACGTCCGGCGGCGGCGGTGGCGGCGGCTCGTTCAGGATGTTCTCCAGAATCCATTTCCCCCGGATCACAGGACTCGTCCGCGTCGGGTACGACGACACCGTCAGCACGCTCCCATGCGTCAACACGCCGCTCCGCTGCGCTCCGTCCAGGTCCACGCGCCGGAACGCATCGCCCTCCACTCCCGCCACGCCGTAATGCCGCGCCAGACGCTCGTTCAAGAAAGTGAACCCGCCATTCAGAAAATCCGTCACCGGACGATCCTCCGCGAGAATCGCCGCAAACACCATCTCCGTCTCACGCCGCATCGCGTCCGCCAGCTCGCCGTTGAACGCCGGAAACAGCTTCGCGTCCGGCTTGGAAACCCCCAGATTCCGCGTCTGCAGCCATTGCCCCGTGAAATTCTCTACAAACGCGCTCACCTTCGCGTCCCCCAGCATCCGCTGCGCCTGCTCCCGCAGCCGTCCCCCTAAAGTCCCCGCATCGGCCAGCCGCGAAAGCTCCGCGTCCGGCAGGCTGCTCCACAGGAAATACGATAACCGCGTCGCCAATTCATGCCCGTCCAACGCCCGCGGACCACGCCCCGCCCCATCCCGCTCAACCCGAAACAAAAAGTGCGGCGACACCAGAATCGCCTGCAGCGCCGTACGCATGCCTTCCTCGAACGTCGGACCGCGCCCCGCCAGCGTCAGCAACCCATCCACCTCGCCCGCCGTCACCGGACGCCGGTACGCCCGCCGCGCCAGCTCCGGCAGAATCCGCCGCGCGCAACCCGCCGCGTGCTCCCCCGGACCATGTCCGCACGTAAAAAACCGCCGGTAAGCCGCCGACTCCGCCGCCGGAGCCACCGCCAGCGGACCATACACCTGCACATACTCCAAATACGGCGGGCTGCCCTTGAACGGCGGATCCGGCAGCACCTCGATCGACGCATCCACACGATGCCGCCCCGCCGTCACCCGCACGCCGCGCGCCTCCAGTCCCCGATCGATCTGGTAGTAGAACCGCAGCACGTCGCTCGACACTTCGCGGCCATCCACCGCCAGCCGCAGCCGAACCCGGGTGCCATCCTTCAACGCCTGATAGAACGCCGTCCGCAGCGTGTACTCCCCATCGGCGGGAAACGTATGGTCCACGTGGATTCGCAATTGCCGGTCCTGCCCGATGCGCTCGGCGAGGTACCGGTGCATGGTGGCCGCCGGCGGCGCCGCATCCATCGGGATCACCGCTTGCGAGACGCGCTCGGCGGCTTTGAGATATTGCTCGGTCAACCCCGCGTTCATGGATAGGACATCGCCGATGTTGTCGAACCCGTAGCCATAAGGGTCGGGCGGAAGCTCCGCCGCCGGATTCATGTCGATCCCCAACAGATCCCGCACCGAATTCGAATACTCCACCCGGTTCAACCGCCGCGCCGTGACCCGGCCCGGTTCAATCGGCGCCGTCCGGTCCAGCTTCTCGTACGCGGCCTCGATCCAATGGGCTACCGCCCGCACCTCGTCCGGAGTTGCCCGCGGAGCCCCCTGCGGTGGCATCTCCCCGGACTGCATTCGCCGCGCCACCATTTCCCACCGTGCCCGTTCCTTCAGCGCATCCCCCTCGCCCAGCCGCAACAAAGCGTCCACCGCGAATCCCCCCGCTGCCGCCGCCCCGCCGTGGCACGACACACACCGCGACCGAAGCACCGCCCGCACCGTATCGTCATAAGCTGCCGGCAACAAGCCAACGGCCATGAGCAACAGCAAGAGAACCCTCCGGCACAAGCGGACAAGCATGGTCAACGATCAGTATATGTGAGCGAACCGCGTCGAAGACTGCCTGCCGATCTCCGATCCGCAGGAACGTCTTGCGGACGCGAGCGACGTTGCAGCGCCACGAGCAAGGCATCCGAACCACGAGCAAGGTATCCCCCTGGACGGCAAGGTCCCCCTACCCTGTCACCCGGCCCACATCCACATCACCAACAGCGGAACGCGGCTCCCCCCACCTCCCGTCATAGCGTGAAGTGTTCCCCTAACGCATCCCGAAATTCCGTGCGTCTCATCCACGCCGTCCCCCGCCGCCGCAGGCACCCTTGGGCGTCGGGCGAGCAAGCGCAATAACCTGTCGACGCACTCTCGATCACCGACTGCGTAGCGTTTCACCGTCATTAGTTTCGTGTAGGTTATTCTGCCTATCATGCCACCGGAAGAGCAAATCGAGGAAGCGCGACGAAGCCGCGCCCGGAAATCCTCGACCTCAGCGGCAACCATTTGACGGCCCTCCCCGCCGCCGTCGCCCAACTCTCCAACCTTGAGTACCTCGATCTCCCGCCGCAACCAGTTGACGGCCATCCCCGCCGGCTCCTCAGCCCAACTCACCAACCTGCGGATCCCCCCTCGACCTCCGTCATCAACGACAATCCAATTGACGGCCATCCCCGAAGCCCTCGCCCAACTCACCAACCTGCAGATCCTCGACCTCAGCAACAACCAGTTGACGGCCCTCCCCGCCGCCTTCGCCCAACTTTCCAATCCTGGAGAGTACCTCGATCTCGACAACAACCAGTTGACGGCCCTCCCCGGCGCGCCCTCGCCCAACTCAGCAACCTCACCCACCTATACCTCGACGGCAACTGTGGTTGACGGCCCTCCCCGACGCCCTCGCCCAACTCTCCAACCTGACGCGCCTCGATCTCCACGGCAACCCCTCCTCCGCCGAGTGGCAAGCCGCCATCCGCCGACGCCAGACCCTCCAATATCTCCGCAGCCCTCGCCAAAGCCAACTGAAGTTGTCTCCAGAGCCACCAAAGTCGTTCCTCCTCGGCGAACCCCAATCCGGCAAAACCGTCGCACATTTCCGGCGAAGGCCTCCAGGGCAACCAACATCCCTGCGACCCCAAACGCAAGGAAAACCGGTGTCGATATCGTCTCCATCCCAGCCCCCAACCCCGCCGACGGCCAGCCCATGCACCAACGTCTGGGACTTCAAGGCTTACCAGCAAATCGAACACGTTTCCACCCACCAGTTCTCTCCTCACCGAAGGCGCGCTCTACCTCATCCTCTCTGGAACTCCAATCGCCAGGGCGCGGACTCCGGCAAGCGCGACGTTCATCACTGGCTCGAACCTCCGCATGCGCGTCCCCCATGCCCGCTTCCTCCTCACCGCCACCCATGCGGATCGTACCCCGCTCGATCTTAATCCTCTCGGCCCGACATACAACGCCTCGCGCTCCGCGCCACGCCTTCGCCGGTCACTTCGATGCCGACTTCGAGGATCTTCGCGGTTTCATCTTCGCGTGGCGCCATCCTCGCCCATCGCCGCCGCATCGCCCTCCATGAACAGCCGCTGGAACCGGAAAATGGCTCGCCGTGCGGGACCGTGCCGTCCGCGCCAACAAAAGGATCGCCGCTATCTGCGCCCCGCCGAGTTTGGCGCGATCCCGCCGAAGAGGGCGTCGGCGATCCCGGTGACCAGCGCGCCCCTCGCCGGGCACCCACGAACTGGGCGAGATCCTCTACCACGTGGACCGGCCCGGACCTCGCCGATTTCGTCCTTCTCGATTGCGAGTGGGTCACCGAACTCGTTGGATTGGTTTCGGGCGAAGCCCCAAGTCTCGTGCCAATGGCGGGCATCCTCCGCCGCGCGGATCTCGACACCGACCGAAGCGATGGCCCCGCTCGAACTCCGCACCCACCTGCTCAAGCCGATGGACGCTTTTGACCTCAGCTACGAAACCAGGCAGCACGACGAGATGGCCGTCGTCGTCGAAGCACTGCCTCCTATTCCGGCCAGCGTCTGGCGGAATGTGGAGGCCGCCGCCGCCCAACCCGAGCTGAGCTCCCTCGTCCTCGATTTCAACCTCACATGAACGCCGCCTCCCACCCGGCATTCCCACCTGGGGCATCGCCCGCGCCTCATCGTTATACAGTGCATAAGACCGTGGCGAAACCTCGCCCCTGTTCCGCCATCAGGTGACCGTCAACGGCAACTCCGAGCCTCGGCATCATTCGCGCCGATGAGTTGGGCCCTTCCAGGTGTACGTGAATTTCCGCTCCCACTACCCACCTATCTGCACGCGATCCCGCGAGATGCGTGCGACGACACCAATCCACCGTTACCCTGGGCATCGACGTCCGCGAGGCCGTTCCCTGCCGCTGCCGCCCGAATTGCCCCCATTCGTTTTCCGTGAAGCTCCTCGAAGCCAAGCAAAAGCGCGGTGAGCCCTCGGTCGTTTGTTCGATGACAGCGGGGACACGCAGCCGGTCCCTCCAACTGCTCACCGGCATCGTCCCTGCCGCTCCGTTCCCGGCTCAAGCTCGCGAGCAGTGAGATCGTTCTCGCCGAGATGTGCCGTCAACTACCGCGCAACGGCGCGGCGACCAGAACCTGCTTCATGGCCAGCACCTGTCCGAACGTGTTTCAGCTATCCCCACGCCGCGATTTCCAGACCTTCGAGGCACTCGAATATTCTGCGCAAGGGAGAGGCCTGGCGGCTGTCCAACTCTACTGCGAAATCGACGAAGGATGGCACACCGCGATCAAACATGGCGTCTATGATTTTGACCTGCACGCCGATTGGATCGAACTCCTGCACCCGGCGTGGAATACCCTTACCAAGGCCACATGCGGACTGTCGCGCCGTTTTTTAAAACCGCCGGCGCAAGTGACCGCCACGCCCGTGGATAGCCTCCTTGGCCTCGCCGGAGAAAAGCTCGGTATGGCCGCCGATCATCGCAAGCTCCGCCACGAACTCGGGAGTCGTTACGCCATTCCCGCGTCGACATCGACCTCCGCCGCGTGCTCGATGCACTCATCGGCGCGCTGGACGCCGGGATCGCCCGCTCACGCAACGAATCGGGAGGACTCCACAAATGGCGGAACGAAGACGGCCGCGTCCTTGGCTCTGTACGGAACACTACAACCGATTACAGTCAAGGACCGCGGGCGAATGACAGATGCGTCTCAGCCTTTTGGACTCGATCAAAGATCGTCCAACGATCGATCCTTGGCCTTCAGCTTGCTCGCCGCCGAATACGGGCGGCGATTTTCATGATGTCGACTACGTTCAAATCGGAAATGGGAACCGTGGCCCTCACGTCTGAGAGTCAGTCTGGGCCGTGCAGCACGTCTGGGCCCCAAGCCACTCACTCAATAACACCCACGGTCACCTGTCCGCCCCGGCTCACCCGAGCCACAAACGGTCCGGACTGCGACTCCAGAATCCGCTGCACATCGCCGGCAACGCCGTCGACCGAACACCTGCGCGATCTCGATCCCCCGTAGATTCCCAGCCACCCAATATGAACACCTGCGCCTTTGGCCGGGCTCGGTGCAACGGCGGCAATCTCGAGGACGGTAGCGCAGCCCGTGGTCCTTCGTCAGGCACAACCCACCCACGCGTCCCAACCGCCTTGAGCCAAACCGCGTCCTCCTCGTCCCGTCTGGAAGTGGTCATCATGAATTCGGAAATCCTATAGTGTCTAACAGCGGTCAGCGCCCCTGGTGCCGATGGGCTCCACTCCCAATCACCGGTAACGATGAAGAAAACCGTTCCATGTCAGGCGAGCTTCGCAGCGGATTGCTTCTTCGACGGCAACCTGTCTCCAGCCGGAAATCCTGCGCCAGTTCGGCCACCGAATCGCCTGCCCTGTACCTTCATAGATCGCCGAACCGGTATCCCGGTGCCTGCAATCAAACCGGTCGCCCGTAGGAGACCGCCCGGCATCACCCTCACAATCTGCCGTGGATCGACTTCGGAGCACGCCTCGGCCTCCGAGTGCGAGTAACTACACGTAGAGCTTGATCGGCAACCCCCGCGTGTCGCGCTCAATTCCCTGCAGGTACACGTTGAGGATCTCCTTCATCGCCCGCTGGCCCTCTCGCGAAGCAAGTTGATCATCTGTCCGTACCGCTCTACGAACAAGTCCAACCCATCAGTCTGAAACGCCGGAGATTCAACCTAACGGTCGCTCCACGTGAAACTCTCGCCGCACATAGTCCCAGCGCTCTCGCGAACCTGCGGCAGCTTCACGTCATACCGCCGACCGGATCGCGCCAGCAAACGTGGGCCTCTACATGGAACGATAGATATCCGCCGTTTTGGATCATCCAGCCTCAATCACTGGCTTGGACCGCTTTGCTCTGCCCGGAAGCCGGATAACAAGCGGCCCGCGACGCCAGCTCCGCAACGTTGCCGTTGCGGGCATGCGCAAATATATGCGCCGCCTCTGTCCACCGTCTAGGCGGGTTGCAGCCGCGGATCGCTGTGATCCCCTGCCGCTGGTCTGGTTTCGACGCCATTCTAGTCTCCAAGAACATTATCGGCTCTTCGTGTCATACATACAACCGCTGCGCGGGCGAACTACCCATCGATCGACAACTGCCCGAATCTGATATCCACTTCGAAGATTTCCCGCATCTCTTCCTAGCCGCCGGCTTCGCCTTGCACCCGGGCACGTCGGGTGCCGCCATCTGCGTCCCTGCCCGACTGCATTTCTCCTCACCCGAGCCAAGCCGTCCACATCCACCCCGCCACCTGGCCCCCATCGCCCGCTCCAACGCCTTCCGCCCCGCGCCCTCCAACTGCCACCGCCGCGCTGTCCCAACAACCGCCGCGCCCCCAAATCGAACAAGGCATACACCCCACTGAGCGCCGCCGCGCTAACGCCCGCCGCGCCGGCCTCCTCCTGCCCGCGCAACAGCGCGCTCTCCGCCGCCAGCACATGTCCATCCGCCAACCCGGAAACTCACCCGTCAGCAGCGCCACCTCCCCGAGCCAGCCAATCCCCCGCCGGACCCATCCGTGCAGCGCCATCTGCAACCGTGAATACCCGCCAGCATCGCCGCCATCGGATCGGCCTCCGCCAGCCCGCCCAGCAGCGCCAACACCGCCTCATGCAGCCCGCGCCGGTAATACCGCTCGGCGATCTCCACCCGGGCAAGGTCCTCCGCGTCGCTCCCCGAAAACACGATCGCTTCCCCATCCGCCGACACCGCCGTCACGCGCCCCTCGATCACCGGCGTCGCCAACAGCACGCCCCCCGCCCGCGTCTCGTGGACCCCGGCCGTCAGCCGCCGCAGACCTCTCCCGGGAACCATGCGGATCCCCTGCCCGTCCGCCTTCACCCCGCGCAACCGAAGCGGCGCTTGCGCCGGCGGATCGAACTCCACCACCTCGTGGGACCCTTCGTCCAACTCCACCGTTCGCTCCATCACCGTGCCGTCCGCGCCAATCCACTGCGCCCGATAGACGCCCGGCTGGAGGTCCTCCATCCGCAGCCGGCCATCGCCGGACACCCCCACCAGGCGACCCCGCACGTCCAACAGCCGCACCACCGACAGCGGATTGCCGGACCGGCAATCCAGCCCGCCCGGACCAGGGTCCCCGCCCGGTCCCCCGCCCGGCCCCAGCAACTCCAGACCCGCCTCCCGCATCGGCAGCACCAGTAGCCGATCCTCGTAGAGATCGGTCCCCCAGCTCGGTTTCTCCGGTTCGAAATCGGGCGACGCAACCACCACCCGGTAGTCCCGCGGCGCCAGCGCAATCGCCGTATCCTCGCCCACCGGGGGACCCACCTGCCGGTCCAGCTCACGCCGCACCGTCACCCGCGCCCCAACCGCCGCCTCAGGCGGCGTAACCTTGAACCGCAGCTCCACCTCCGGGATGCGGTCCGGCGCGATCCGCACCAGCGTCATCTCCGTCTTCTCTATCTCCCCCTGCAGCCGCGGCTTCTGCCAGACGTCGCCTTCCTTGGCCAACCCCAGCGCGATCACCTTCCGCCGTACCTCCCCCTGTAGGAACTCGAGCAGCCTCCCCGCCGTCACCAGATAGGCGTCCTCGTCTTCGTCGTACCGCTTCGCCGTACCCTCGCCCGCCAACCCCCGCAGCAGCGGCTCCGTGAACACGCCCCGTTCATCGTTCACATGGGACCGGTCCTCGTTCGCCGCCACGCCGCGCAGCGTCCCGCAAAAAACGAACTGCTGCACCTGCGGCCGCATCTCCACCGGATCCGGCGTAACCGGAAATTGGCCGATGTTGAAGTTACCCTCGATCGGTGTGTTCCGGCACGCGTCGATGAAGAAGAATTGCTCGTCGAAGTGACTGATCCGAAGATAGTCGCGGATCCCGTCCAGCCGGATCGAAAAACCCGGATCCTCCGGTTCGAAGTCGGACGGCAGCAGCGCCTCGCCCCCGGTTGCCCCAGGCGCCATCAGACCGTGGCCCGAGAAGTGAACGAAAAGGCGCCCAGCGGGTTTCTTCACCACATCCTTGAACGCCTCCACGATGTTCTTCCGCGTCGCCTCCACCGGAGCCCATTCCGGCCCCGGCGCCGGGCTTCCATCGGTGCGGCTCAACAGCAGCTTCACCCGCGCCCGCGCCACCAGCGGATCGGGGCCCTCCGTCAGGAAGCTCGCCATCGACAAAGCGTCCCGCACCGCGCCCTTCAGATTCAGATGCGGCGCAGCGTACCGGTCCACACCGATCACAACCGCCCAGTTATTCATCAAAAAACTTCCTATCCATTTGCAACCAAGACACTTCGGTCTCTGCGGCCGCCGCTCCCCGCCGGCCCGGATTCGTCAGCCCTACCCACAGGTCCGATACCTTTGTCGGGCAAGCCTCGGCTCGCGGCGCGCTCAGCCTGGTCGTCCAACAGCAAGAGGAAGGGACAAACCCAGTTAACCTTTATATAATCAATGACTTAGCAAAACAAACAAACCCGATTCAAACCCGTGATTGGTCCTCCAACCGGAAAAACACCCCCTCTTCCAGCTCCAACAAAGTCGGTTCCACCTTGCCCGCCGCCCGTGCCGCCGCCGCTCCCGCCTTCAGCGGATCCATGGCAGCGAAAATCGGACGCCCGTCCTGTTCCTCGACGAACAAACGCACCGCCTGGAACCCGAACACCACCGGCGTGTCTCCCTCGTACGCCACCGTTCCCTCGGTCGCCTTAGTCAGGTCCACCTTCAGCTTCCCGCTCGCGATCCCCGATATCACCGGGACGTCCAGGCCCGCTTTCACGCCGCCATCCCCCTTGGCGTTCACGGTGAACTTATTGGTCTTGATCGTCGACGTTATCACATACACCGTGTTTTTCTTCAGCGCGTCTGTGATCGTCTTTTGATCGGCCCGGAAGTTACACGTGCTCAGATACTGATCCAGCCGGTCGACGGTTATATGATCCTCCAAGACATTCTCGAACTTGAACGTCATCGTTTTCGCCTTGCTGTAACCCGCGGTGATGCCTAGCGTATTGCCGCCGAGCGCCGTCAAAATATTGCCCAGGATGTTCACCCCCACCTCCACGTTCGTGGAACTGCTCTCCTTCCCCGAGATCGCGATGGGTGCCTCGTTGTCCAGGCTCAGCGGCGGCAGCGGATTCGTACCAGCGACGGTGATCGTCGCCAGGTCGCCCAGCCGCGTGAGGTCTTTCTTCGCCGCCAGCAGCAGCGTCTGCAATGGTTGGACGTCGGCCCGTGGCATCCGTAGCACGGAGTATCCGCGGTCCTTGAGAAACGTGATTGATTCGTCGGGTCGGGTCATTTCGTAGGACTCCTGTTCGTTACTTCGCGGTCTTGTACTGCTTGACGTTGAACTCGCCGGACCGGCGCAGCGCTTCGTCGCGGTCCCGTTGCGCCTTGGCCAGCGCGGCCTCGAGCTCTTTCACTTGCGCCTGCGTGCGCAGCGTTGCTTTCTGGATGAGCGCCGCCTTCTGGCCTTCGCTCTGCGCGCGCTTCAACTCCTTTTCGAGGTCCATCATTGCTTTCTGGATCTCTCCGAGCCTCTGCTTGGCCTCGGCGGCTTCCTTTTGGTTCAGCGCGGCGAGTTCGCGGTTGAACCGCGCTTCCTGCTGTGCATTCCGCGTCTTGCGCAACTGCCAGCCGGCTGCCGCCACCGCCGCGATCAGCACCAGTACGATCGCCATCGCCACCA
>JAWKHI010000056.1:0-40960 GCA_041394885.1 Bryobacteraceae bacterium
GTAGCGCCAGCCGCCGGTCTTGATCACACCGGGCGCGGCCCAGGCGATCTGGAACGGGTTGCGGCCTTGGGTCGGGATCTGCGAGATCAACTCGTTGGCGATGACCTGCGATCGCGACGCGGTTTCGGTCTGTAGCAGTGACACGTCGGCGCTTACAGTCACCGATTGGGTCAGGTCACCCACTTCGAGCGTGACGTCGACGCGGGCCCGGTCCTGCGCTTCCAGCCGGATGTCCTCGCGGACGAATTTCTTGAAGCCCTGCTGCTCAGCCGCCAGCCGGTAGACTCCAGGCGGGAGGAACGGCGTCACGTAGGCGCCAGTGGCGTTGGACTCGGCGTTGACCGAGAAGTTGGTGGAGAGGTTGGTGACGGTGATGGCCACGCCGGGGACGGGCGCGCCGGAGGAATCGGTCACGGCGCCGGTCAGGCTGGCGCGCACCTCCTGCGCATGCGCGGCGGCGAGAGCGGCAACGAAAAGAAAACCGATGCGAAAAAGCATTGCTTCACCTCAACGATCCAAAATAAAAATAGATCAATCAATAGACCTGGACGAGAGTATAGCAACGCGGTGGTGGGAATGCACTAGCCGTCTTAAACGGGAATCAGGGCCGATAGTCGATCCAGATCGGGCTTGCCCACGCCATGTTTTCGTCTTCCTGGATCACGCGCACGTAGTAGTAGTGAGGGCCGGGCGCGGCTTCGGTGTCGGCGAAGGTCACCGACAATTCGGCCACGCCGGGATGCGCCGTATAAACGAACGTGTTGTCGCGGATGATGTCGATCTGGCGGATCCTGGCCGTTCCGATCACGCCGATCTCCAGCCGCGGTCTCTCCTTGGCGCGGAATTCTTCGCCCATCGCGTGACCCTGGCACTGAAAGTCGACCACGATGTTGTCGGTGGCGGCGTAGGTGCGGCGCTCGTACAGCGAGTTCCAGATCCCGTCGTAGCTGCGTTCGGGCGTATAGACGGCGGCGTAGGAATTGTGCGTGGCGCGATGGTCCGAGCTGGCGATGAACCCCATCTTGTACCCTTTGGCGAGCGCGTTCCAGACGAAGCCCTTCTCGCGGATCGACGCCGATGTGATGTACCCGCCGACGCTGATCTCGTGCGCAACGGCGCCCTTGGGAGCGCCGTAGTATTCGTAGCTGTCGCGATTGCCCTGATAAATTTCGACCAGCCGTTCTACACGCTCGTCGTTGTACCGCCAGTCCGTGCCCATCTGCGTGGCCGTGGTGTGCGGGATGCTGAGGCCCGTTGGTTTGGCCTTGCCTCCGAGCAGAGTCTTCCAGAGATAGGGTTGATCGTCCTCGGCGGCGTCGGCGGGGCCAGGGCCGGCCTTGATCCGGATCGGTTCGTAGCCGCGGCGGTTCCCCACGATGTTCCGGTGTCCGTCGGGATACTTCACGGTGCGCTCATAGTTCAGCAGCGGATAGAAAGCGCCCGGCAATTTGTAGATATCCACGGCCTTGTCCACCATACGCCACATGTAGTCGCTGATATCGTTTTTCGGCATCAGGTGTTCGGACGGACCGATGAAATCCATCTTGGCGGCGTCGGTGGCGTAGCGGTAAAGGTCATACAAACTGCCGTCGGATTGCCCGTCGAAGCTGAGATCGGTGTGGCGATGCAGATCGCCCCACGTAAGTTTGTAACTTTTGCCAGCCACCTTCATCTCATACGTCTTCCAGACGGGCGAATCCGGCGCCGGTTCGGTGTCGGCCACGGTGCGAGGCGCGTCCAGCCCGCTGGATCCGGCCAGTGTCTCGCGATCGACTCCGGCGCCGGGAACACGGTCCAGTTCGACGCGGACGGCGTGCACGTCGTACTGGCCGTACCTCGGATCCGAGGGCAGCAAGTTCCAGCCGTCGGTCTGCGAGGCGATCCATAGGTCTCCGCCGGGTCCGGATGCGAAGGCGGCCCGCTGTTCCTGGCGGCCGCCGGAATCGGGAATCGCCAGAGGCTGCGTCCAAGCGCTGCCGTCGAACATCACCGCCTGGTACACCCAATAAGGCACCATGCCTTCGGCCGCGCGCGTGGTGGGGCTGAGCCGGCCGATGGTGCGCATCCGGACCAGCGCCCACATCCGGCCATGGCGATCGGCCTGCAAGATCGGGTTCTCCGTGAACGTTTCATACGAGCTCGGCAGGCCGAGCGTCATACGGCTGCCGAGAAGAGGTTTTCCAGGAAGCTTTTCGTCCAGCGGGCGGGTTGGTTCGAGCAAGCGTCCGCGTTCGATCACGCGCACTTCCACACGCCGGCGGAAATAGATTCCACTTTCGCCGCGCAGGATGCCATTGATGCCGTAGGCATCCTTGCCCCAGTTGGGCCCGGAGTTATCGTAGGCGATCCACAAACGGTCCCGCGTATCGTAGGCAAGCGCCGCGTGGCCCTCGAAGTCCGGACTCGCGGTAATTCGCTCGAGCGGCTGCAGACGCCCGTTTGACCACCGGCGAAGAAAGATATCGTAGTTACCGTGGCGATAACTATCCCAGGCGATCGCCGCCTCGCCCCGCGAATTGACCGCCAGCGCCGGTTCCCAGTCACTTTCCGGATGCTCGGTCACTTTGGTTTCCGCCGACCACCGTCCGGCGGTCCAGGTGCGCATCGAGATGTCGGTCTTGCTCGTTCCGGCCGATTGCCAAACGAGAAAAACCGCGCCGTCCTTGGTGGCGGCCAACTTGGGAAACGTGTCCGGCCCGGGCGTTCGCGTGAGCTGCTCGACGGCGGACCATGCGCCCGCCCGCAGAGTCCGCGCGTAGAGGTCTACTTGCCCGTTGACGGTGGCGGACCAGACGGCGAGCAGGACGCCGTCGGCGGGCGACGCCAGCGCGGTCTGGTAATAGTCGCCGGGCGCGGGCGTAAGGTCGAACGGATTGCTCCATGTCCGGCCGTCGTCGGTCCAACGCAGGCGCAGCGTTTCCGTTCCGGTCTTGTGCGCGGACCATGCCATCCACACGCGCCCGCCAGGCGAAATCGCCATCGCCGGATAGTCGTCATTGGTTTCGGCGCCGGCGAGGGGCTGCGACATGGGCACCCGCTCCACCTGAAGGCGGCCGTTCATCAGCTTGTGGGTGGCGAGATAGGGAATGCCGGCGGGGCGGAATTCGGCCTCGCCGTGCGCGGTGCGGATGCGGACGAGCGTGGAATCCGGGCCGGTCACTTCGATCACGACGCCCTTCCAGCGCGCTTTGGGGAACTGCGCCTGCTCTTGTGGAAGGAGGTTGAGGTTGGCGTCCCACTGGTTCACAGCTTTCCAGGAAGTGGCGTCGAAAGACTCGGTGTGACTGAAATGGTGCATCGCGACGATGCGGGCTTGCCCGCCGGTGGCCGAGATCTCGCCGGACCAATCGGAAGGCGCCGCGTCGGCGCCGCCGAAAAGCACCTGGAAGCGTTGCTGAGCCAACAGTGGGGAAACGGCAAGGACTCCGAGGAGGGCGAATCGGCGCATAGAGTTCGATTGTATCGGCCATCCGGCGGTCTGTCGATTCCTCGACCGCGCCGCGTCTTCAACCGCGCCCGGCGCGATACAATCGGCGTCATGGCAACAACCACCCGCCGGCGAATGATCGCCACCACTGCCGCGGCGCCGTTGGCAATGGCTGCCGCGCCCGCATCGAAGATGCCTCCTGCCACCGTCTACACGCGGCTCGGCGTAACCCCGGTCATCAACGCCGTCGGCACCGTCACCGTGCTCGGCGGGTCACTCATGCCGCGTGAGGTGCTGGATGCCATGGAGGAGGCCGCCCATCACTTCGTCCCGCTCCCGGACTTACAGAAGAAGGCAGGCGAACATATCGCGAAGTTACTCGGCGTTCCGGCGGCGATGATCACCTGCGGCGCGGCGTCGGCGATCTGCGTGGCCGCGGTGGCTTCGATGACCCGCGGCGATCGCGCGAAACTCCAGCAGCTCCCCGACGTGACCGGTATACCCTTCGAGATCGTCCAGCAGAAGACGCATCGTTCCGGCTATGAGCATCAGATGACCCTGGCCGGGGCGCGGATCGTCACCGTGGAGACCCGGCAGGAGTTGGACAACGCCATCTCGGCCCGTACCGCGATGCTGTTCTTTCTCAACAAGGCGGATAACCACGGCCGGATCGGACGCAAGGAATGGATCGAAGTGGGACGCAAGCGCGGCATTCCTACCTTCACGGATGCCGCGGCGGATGTGCCGCCGAAGGGGCGCCTGTCGCAATATGTGACCGAGGGTTTCGATCTGGTGGCTTTTTCCGGCGGTAAGGGACTGCTCGGTCCGCAGTCGGCTGGCTTGCTGCTCGGGCGGAAGGATTTGGTTGAGGCCGGGATGCTCGGGATCAGCCCGAATGGCGGCATTGGGCGTGGCATGAAGGTGGGCAAGGAGGAGATTGTGGGCATGGTGGCCGCCGTGGAACGCTATCTGCGCGTGGATCACGACGCCGAAATCCGCGAACTGGATCGCCGCGTGGCCGCGATGATGGCGGTCTTGAAGAAGGTCCAGGGGCTGAAGTTGGCGCGCCACGTGCCTGAAATCGCCAACGAGGTTCCGCACCTTTCGGTCGAGTGGGACGAAGGCGTCCGGAAGCTCACCGCCGCGGCCGCGGTGGACCGGCTGAAGGCGGGCGATCCGCCGATCTGGGTCTCGCGCGTGGGTGAGGGAGCGCTGCGCATCTCGCCGTGGATGTTGAAGGATGGCGAGCATGAGGTGGTGGCGGACCGCATACGGGGTCTTTTTGGCTGAGATTTCCGTCGTCATCCCGGTGCTCGACGAGCAACGGGTGCTGGGCCGGCTGCTGGAATCGCTGCGCGCCATGGAACCGGCGCCCGAGGTCATCGTGGCCGATGGCGGTTCCTCCGATGGGACTGTCGCGGTCGCCCGGGCTTTTGGCGCGCGGGCGGTGGTGTCGGCCCGGGGACGCGGTCCACAAATGAACGCCGGAGCGGCGGCGTCGAGCGGGGCGGTGCTGCTGTTTCTCCACGCCGACGTCACGATTGGACCCACGGCGCTCAGCGCGTTGGAGCGCGCCTTGGCCGGCGGTGGAGTCGTCGGTGGCAATTTCGACATCCGCTATGAAGGCGGTTGGGAGGCGCGGCTGTTTTCCGCCATCAATCGGCGGCGGTGCCGTATGGGGGTGATTTACGGGGACTCGGGAATTTTCTGCCGCCGCGATGTGTTCGAGAAACTGGGCGGGTATCGGGATTGGCCGCTGCTCGAGGACTACGAATTTGCGCGGCGTCTGCGGAGGGCGGGGAAACTGGCGTTGCTGGCTGAACCGGTATACGTGTCGGGCCGGCGCTGGCGGAATGGCGGGTTGTGGAAAACGCTTTGGGCCTGGTTTTGGGTCCAGGCCCTTTACTATCTGGGCGTATCGCCGCGACGGCTCGCGGCGATGTACCGGGATGTGCGGTGAAGCGGAGGCGCTTCACCGCGGACAACGCTCAGAATTGGACGCGAACGGCCATCTGAATGGTGCGGGCGTTGTTGCGAAACGCCGTTTCCGGATTCCCGAAGTCGGGATGGCCGGGAAGGAAGTAGTTCACCGAACCCATCTGCGGCACCGGCTGGATGGAGTTGGTCGATCCCGGTGTGAACTGCGAGTGGTTGAATGCATTGTTGAAGTCCGCGCGGAACTGGAGCTTCTTGCCTTCGGCCAGATCGAAGTTCTTCATCAGCGAAAGGTCCACGTTGTTGATGCCGCGCAGGGGCAGCGTCTGGCGTCCCGCATTGGGCAGCGTGCCCGGATTGGCTGCGACGTAGCGCGCGGTCGGATCGGCGGCGACGTAGGCGACTACCTGGCCGCCCGAGTTGGTGAGCGGCAGCGAGGCCGAGCCCCGCAGCGGATCTCCAGCCGGGTTCACGATGGCGCGATCGCCGAAGATGTCGCCGTTCATGTTGGAGTCACGCAGGCTTTGGACGGTGGCGTACATCGGGGACTCGGCAATGTAGGTGCCCGAGAAGGTGAAGTTGCCGGCCAAATTGCGCAGCCACCAGCTCTCGGAGTTGCGCAGCCAGGGCGCGTCATACACGCTCGAAACCGACAGCCGGTGGCGGCGGTCGAGCGCCGAGGAAGCCCGTTCGGGCCGCAGATTGTAGGAATCCTGCGCCCGCCGGGGCACGATGAGAGTGCTGAATACCGGCACGGTGGAATCGTCGATGTTGCGGCTCCATGTGTAGCCGCTGCTGAACTGCAAATCGCGCGACATGCGCTTGGTCACCTGCGTCGCCAAACCGTGGTAGATCGAGTTGCCCACCGGTTTGAATGACGTCACCGGAGCGCGGAATCCGGCGTCGAAGTACTGCTGCACCAGCGGACTCGTCTGCGCCTGGAGTTGCCCCAATGTCAGGGGAAGGGCGTCCAGTTGGCTCTGCGAGGGCCGCGAGAAGTAGGTCGGCAGGCTGTTGGACGCCGTGATTACGCTCGCACTGTTCAGCCGTGTCTGAAACGGCAGGTGGACGCCGCGTGTGCCCAGGTAGCGGATCTCGACCATATAGTCTTTCCGGAGCGTCTTCTGAATGCCGAGCGTCCAGTGGACCGCGTACGGACGCACCTGATCCGGCACGTACGACACCGTCGACGCGCGCGCTTGCGCCACCGACAGGCCGCTGCCCACCGGGGCGGACCGGATTCCGCCATTGGCCAGGAAGTTGGCGCCCGGCCCCGCCGTTTGATCCACCGTCGTGAAGAATTGCGGCGGCAGTGTCAGCAGACCCAGGTTCTGATACCACTGGTCATACGACATCCCCGCGCCTGCGCGAATCGCCAGCGTGCCGCTGCGTCCCGGCGACCAAACCAGGCCGGCGCGCGGAGCGAAGTTGGCTCGCTGCGCGGTCGGCTCGCGGAAATCGATGAGGCCCGGCACCGAGGAGGCCGCGTTGAGTGACTGCGTCTTGCTGCCGGCCGGCACATCCACGTATTCATAGCGCAGTCCGAGGTTCAGGGTGAGGTTCGAACGGAGCTTGATGTCGTCGCTCACGTAGGCGTAGTTGGACCACAGATTGCCCCAGTAGGTGGCGTTGCCGAAGCTCCGCTGCGCCATTCGGTCCGGCGTCAGGTCGCGCAGGAAACGGTCGAGCGTGGAATAGTTGTACTCGCCCCGGACGCGGGTGACGAAAAACTGCGGCGCCACCACCCGGCGCAGGTCGAAACCCGCCTTGAGGGTGTGCCGGCCGCGGAACCACGTGATGTTGTCCACCAGCGAGTAGGTGTTGATCGCCGCCGATTGCGGGGAAATCGAACTCGGTCCGAGCGAAAGGTTCAGGTCAGACTGGATTCCGATCGTCGGGAACGCATCCAGGCCCGGGAAGGCGAAATCGCCCGATGAGGTCTGATTGAAGTGGCGCGTATAGCCCACACGCAGCTCGTTCAGAGACGCCGGCGACAGCGTCCGGAACCATGTCAGGCTCGTGTTGTATCCGTTGGTCGGCTGCTTGCCGTAGAAGGCCGGCAGTCCGGCGAAGCTGTCGATGGCGCGGATGTTGTTGCCGATGAACCGGCCGCGGAACTTGTCGGCCGCCGAGGCCTCCCAGTCCACGCTGGCGATGTAGTCCCAGCGGTTGATGTAGAACGGAGCCACGATCGGGAGCACGCCCAAAGGAATCGTCTCGCCACCCACCCTGGTCGTCTTGCTGGCCTGCGCCGACGCCGGCGCGTATTGCTTCAGGACCCCCAGATTGGTGCCGTTGATGCCGCTCATTCGTTCCAGCGCCGCGTAGCCTTCGGTGGTCGGCGTGAAAACCGCCGAAGACGACGTCGCGTTTTGCCCGTACGGCGAGTACTCGAAGTTGCCGAAGTAGAACAGCTTGTTCTTCACGATCGCCCCGCCGAGCGTTCCGCCTACCCGGTTCTGATCCAACCGCTGCCGCTCACTGATCCCCTGCGCCTTGAAGGATGCGTCCAGGGCATTCAGATAGCGATTGGTGAGATAGTCGTAGGCGGACCCATGGATGGCGTTGGTTCCACTCTTGACGTTGATATTGAAAATGCCGCCCGTCGAATGGCCGAACTCCGGCGACGCCGCGTTCTGCACGATCGTCACCGCCGAGGTGGCTTCGTTGGAGACGTAGCTGATCGGGCCGGTGGTGTCGCGGCGATTGTTGTCGATGCCATCGATCACGTAGTTGTTGTTGGTGGGCCGCTGCCCGCCCACGCTCGGCCCCACGCCCTGTCCGATGCCTCCGCTCGACGCCACTCCGGCGCTGGTCAGCGAAAGATTCAGTACCCCATAGTGGTTGTCGGTGCCCAGGACATTGGCGCCCAGCGCCAGATCCTGCGCGAAACGCCGTTCATAGGTGGATGACACCTGCGCCGTCGACGCATCGATCGCCGCCGCAGCCTCGGTTACCTCAATGGCCTGCTCGAGCCCGGCCACCGTCAGTGTCACCGGCACGCTCACCGTGCGGCTCAATTCCACGCGCACATTGCGCACCGTCAGTGGCAGGAAGCGGTCCGCCGCGGCCCGGATCTCGTAGATCCCAGCCGGCAGGTTATTGAAGCGGTAGCTGCCGTCGGCCCCGGACCGCCCCACCGTGGCCACCCCGGTGGCCACCTGCGTCACCTCTACCGTTGCGTTCGCGATCACCCCTCCCGAGGCGTCCAGCACAACGCCGGTCAAGTTCCCGTCCGACGCCTGCCCGAAGGCGCTCGCCACAACAAGAACGGCCAGCAAAAGCAACTTGCAGTTCATCCCAATCCATTTCTGTCGTACTGACGTGTGTCGCACTGACGACCCTCCATTGGTTTCGCTCTCGAGAAAAATTCGATCGCGTGAGAGCCTAAGCCCTCTGCTTCCAATATCGGTGCAGAATCTGCCGCTATTTAGGTGCTTGGGGCGAATGGGTCTGAATTTGGGGTGTTTCCCTGAGTGAGCTCCAGGTAGAATCACTCATCCTCTCCCGTCTGTAGCCCCCCTTTGCTTGGACAGCCAGCTCCCGGGCCGGTACAATAAACCATGGAGCGCAACGGTGACGCTCCGAAACTCTAAGCGCCCTCCCCCCCGCGCACATCACCGGAAAATACCGAGCGTCCCCTTAGGGTCGACGTGTTTTCCGCAACCGAAGGCCTCGAGAGAAAGCCCAACCAGCAAAGGAGTTGCAATGCAATCGTTGAATTTTCCGATGAGACCCGGTCTAGCCGTTCTGGCGCTCGTTCTACTCGCCGGAGGCACGGCCACGGCGCAGCAGATCGCGCAGATCCCCGATACCGGGATCCCGGTGTTCCGCGTGGACGTGGTCTCTCGAACGATCAAGGTTGTCAATTTTCATCATCGCCAGGGCTCAACGGAAATGGACCTGACGCCCACGTCGCTGGCCCCGCCCAAGGCGGAAGGATCGGTCCGGATCGACAGCCGGTCCGGTGCGACGAAGGTGGAGGCCAGGGTGAACCGTCTGAACCCGCCGCAATCGCTTGGCGAGGAATACCTGACCTACGTGCTCTGGGCTATCACGCCCGAGGGGCGTCCGGAGAACCTGGGCGAGCTGGGATTGCAGGGCGGTGACGATGCGAAGGTGCAGGCGGCCACCGAACTGCAAAGCTTCGGGCTGATGGTGACGGCAGAGCCCTATTTCGCGGTCACCCAGCCGAGCGACGCCATTGTGCTCGAAGCGTCGGTGGGGAAGGGAACCACGGGCACGATCTCGCCGCTCGAGGCGAAGTATGAATTATGGCCGCGGGGCATGTACGCGAAGCAACTCCCGGAAGCTCGCCGGATGTGGTCAAAGAATACCGGCAAGGAGGCGCCGCCGGCGCTCGCGCAAGCCCAGCACGCTCTCGTGATCGCAAAGGCCGCGGGCGCGGAGCGATACGCCGCCGACACCGTCAGGAAAGCCGAAGCCGACCTGCTCAATGCCGAGGCGTACTTCAACAACAAGGGCGACTTGAAACGCATCCAGACGCTGGCGCGGAATGTAACCCAGTTCTCCGAAGATGCGCGGCTCATCTCAATGAAGAAGGCCGAGGAAGAACGCCTGGAAGCCGAGCGCAAAGCAGCCGCGGACCGGCTCTCCGCCGCCAAGACGGCCGCGGAGATGGAAACGCGGCGCCGCGAACTGGCCGAGTCCGAACGGATACTGGCGCTCGAACGCGAGACCAACGCCAAGCTGATGGCGGAGCAGGAGAAGAAGCAACGCGAACGGGCGGAGACCGAGAAGGCGCTGCTTGCGGAAGCGCGCGCGGCCGCCGATCAGGCGCGCTTGTCGGCGGAGGCGAAGGCGAGCGAGGCAGCGGCACGAGCCGAACAAGCTGCCTCGGAGGCCCAGCGCGCCGCCGAGGCTCGCGCCGCTGCCGAGGCGGCCAGCCGCACCGCCATCGCCGAGCGCGAGCAACTCGCTTTGCAGAAGGCGGAGATCGAGGCGGAAGCGGCGCGGGCGCGCGAACTGGCGGCGGAAGCGCAGCGCCAGAAGCTCGCCGCCGAACAAGCCAGAGCCGAAGCGCTCGCCGAGCAGGAAAAACTACGGGAACAGAAGGCCTCGCTCGAAAAGCAAGCGGCCCAGGCGCGAGCCGACGCCGAGCGCGCCGATCAGGCCCGGCGCCAGGCCGAGTTGGAGCGCACGCAGCTTCGCGAGCAATTGCGCGAACAGCTCAATTCCGTCCTGATGACCCGCGAGACCGCGCGCGGGCTGATCGTGAACCTTTCCGACGTCTTGTTCGACACCGGCAAGCACGCCCTCCGGCCCGCCGCCCGCGAGAAACTGGCCCGCGTCAGCGGCATCATCACAGCGCATCCGGGTTTGAAGCTCGAAGTAGAAGGCCACACCGATTCGGTGGGCGGCGATGCTTTCAACCAGGGCCTCTCGGAACGCCGCGCCGGCTCTGTGCGCGAGTTCCTGCTGGAGAACGGTGTGCAGCCGGATGCGATCACCGCCGTCGGGTTTGGCGAGACGCGGCCCGCGGCCGATAACGCCACCGCCGCCGGCCGCCAGCAGAACCGACGGGTGGAGATCGTGGTGAGCGGCGAGTCGATTCAAGCGCCCGGTGGCGCGCCGCCGACGGCCATCCGGTAAACCTGGCGCGGCAGCTGGCGCGGCAACCTACAGGCCGGCGTGGATTTCAGTATCATGATCAGCATCGTGAATGCTATCTTGAGCCGGCTTGTCCCGATGGCGATGTTCTCCGCGGTACTCGCCGCACCGCAAAACACGGGGCGCACGCAGCGCGAGATCGCCTATGCCGAGCCGCGCAATGAGCGCCAACTGCTCGACGTGTATTCCCCGGCCACTGGCGCGCAGTTGCCGGTTGTCGTGTGGGTCCATGGCGGCGGCTGGATGCGGGGCAGCAAGGATGGCGAGGTTGGGAAAGCGGCGGCTTTCAACAAGAAGGGCTTCGTCTTCGTCGCCATCAACTATCGCTTCGTGCCGCACGTCACCATGGAAGACATCGTGCGCGACGTGGCGGCCTCGGTGGGATGGGTGCATGCCAACATCGCCCGGCATGGCGGCGACCCCGGGCGGATCTTTCTCATGGGACACTCGGCGGGCGCGCAGCTCGCGGCGCTGCTTTGCACCGACAGCCGCTACGTGGAGGCGCGCGGGGTGCCGCGCGGCAGCATTCGCGGATGCGTCCCCGTCGATGGCGACACCTACGACGTTCCTTTGCAGGTTGCCACCGCCACCGCGCGGCGCAAGAGCTTGCACCAGCCGCCTCCCAAGATGGGCCATCCGGAAAAGTTCGGCAATCTCGCGCAGCAGCGCCAACTGTCGGCGGTGAATCACGTGGCGCCGAATCGCGGAATTCCGCCGTTTCTGCTGCTCCATGTGGCCGATCATACCGACACCACGGCGCAGGCCTACCGGCTGTGGGCGGCGCTTGACCAGGCCGGAATCCCCGCCCGCCTGTTCGGAGCCGAGGCCACCGATCACGTGAAACTCGACGCCGATATCGGCAAGCCCGGAGATCCGGCCACCGAGGCGCTGTTCGAGTTCACCGCGCGGATGCTCGGCGCATCCAAAGAGCGCTAGTCGCCTTCGTAGGGAAAACGCAGGATCGCGGAACGGCAACCCGCTAGTGCTTCGAGCAGCGTCGGTCCCCACCCACACGGCGTGAAGGGCGCGGTCTTCTGATTGGTTTGTTTGTCCGCGACGGCGTAGAACACCATGGACGGATCGGGGGGGCTGATGTACTCCTTGACGGTGATGGTGAATTCGACATCCACTTCATCCTGCCGCTTGAGAATCGAGAAGAAATGCAGCCGCGCCAACCGCTCATCCGGCGCCCCTTGTGCGTAGGTCCATTCGGCCATCGTGGAGGGAGTATAGCATGGCGGCCGATCCGCCAAAACATCGCCTGTCGCTGAGTCTTATTCGATCGCCATCGTCACGCCGGGCTGGCTGAACTGCTCGCCGATCCGGGCCGTAACCGGAACCGCCGCGCCGCCGATCAACTCGAGCGGTACGTAGACGTTGAACTGTAGAATTCCCGCGGCATTGCCCGGGGCCTGCCCGGCGTACTGCATGTCGGCCTGGAGCCCGCCGATGAAAAACCGGACAGAGGAGCGTAGCCGGAGGCTCGTCGCCTCGAGGATCGCACCCGTTAGCACTTCCCGTTCGAACAGCCCCCCGCCGGTGAGGTAGAACGACACGATCGAGCCCTTGGGCGCGCGGGCCGAGGGCGTATTGATCGACCCGTTGGCGTTCACCGCCGCCGCCTGGCCGCGGCCAGACCCGTCCGCGGTGAGGAATACCGGCGCGGTTTCGAGGAACGGAACCGAGACCGCCTCCGAGGCGAGCCCCTGGTACTGCACCTGCACGTTCATTTGCGTCCGTCCGGCCAGTTCAAAGGGAACCAGCGCCAGGATCTGCGTGCTGCTGACGGAAATCAGCGGAGACCGGATACCGCCCATCGTCACCGTCACTCCGCCGAGCGAGGTCTCAAACTGGCGATTGGCCGGCGCGACGATCATCTCACGCGGACCGAAATCACGGCCATAAATGAACATGATCGATCCCGGCGCGAAGTCCCGCAGGAGCCCCGCGCCGTTGGATAGCTCGCGGATGGAGGGTGAGCCTGGGGCGCCGCCGGAACTGCCTCCCGATCCACCGCCCCCGGTTGCCGTGATCGTCAGGGTAACGGCCAACTGCACCGTCTGCGCCGCGCCGGGCGCCGACACCGTAATCACACCGTTGTAGACGCCGGCCGCCAGGCCTGCCGGCACCACGCCGATTGAAACCGTCAACGGCGTGGTTCCGCTCGCCGGAGAAACGGTCAGCCACGGCTGCGAGGAAGCCAACGCCACCGAAGCCGGCGCCGCCGCCGAGACGGTCACCACGCGAGGAGTAGGAGCACTGCCCCCTGCGGCCACGTCGAACCGTATCGGGTCTGGTGGATCCACGCGGAGAGACACCGATCCGGTAACGGTGAGGCTCACGGCAACCAGTTGACCTCCGGCCGTGGCGCCGGGCGTCTGAATGATGATGCTTGCGCGATAGGTTCCAGCGGTCAGACCCGACGGATTCGCGCTTACCGTGATCGTCGCCGGCGTCGTGCCCGTTTCCGGAATCACGCTCAGCCAACTCCCGCCGGCCACGCGAATCTGGAAATTCGTGGCCGGAGTGGAGGTTACCGTGAATGTCTTGGCGGGGGGCGGCGACGCACCGGCCGCGGCACGAAAATCGAGTGCGAGCGGCGCCGCTGTGAGCGCCGGGGCGCCGCTGACGGTCAGGTTGACTCCAATGATCGCCGGCGCCACCGCGTTGAACGACGTGAGGGTGATCGTGCCCGAGTAAGTGCCGATCGCCAGTCCCGTCGGTTCCACCGACACTTGAATCACCGCCGGCGTAATCCCGGAGGTCGTATCTACTTTCAGCCAGTTCCCGGGCGAATTCACCTCCACGCTGAAGAAGATCATCGAAGCATAGGACACCGCCAGCGACTGCGACGCCGGCGGTGGATCCCCGGACTTGTAGGTGAAGTTCAGTGGGCCCGATACATTCCACAGGCTATTGGTCGAGTCTATCTGTAGAGTCACCGAGACCAACTGGTAGCTCACCGGCGAGGTGTTGTAGGTAACCGTCACCAACCCCGTATAGACGCCGGGAAGCAGGTTGCTCGGATCCACGGTCACGTACCCGACCGGGGCTCCCAGTGAAATATCGATCGTGGCGAAAAGCCAGCTTCGATCGCTCGATAGCGAATAGGACGCGGCGGTGTTGGCCAGCACGAACGTCTGCGCGTCTGGCACCACCCCGCCGGAGCTGTAGAAGAACGTCAGCTGGCTCGGGTTCACGTTGGTGGGCGGGATGCCGGTGACGGTAATGGACACCGCGATGGTCCGGGGCGTGTTGGAGGCGCCGGCTCCATTCACCAACAGCGTGGTGGTGTGCGTGCCTTCCGCGAGCCCCACCGAAAGTACTTGTAGCGTCAGGATGGCCGGCGTCGTAGCCGCCGAGAGGGAGTGGCTGAGCCAGGTTGCGCCCCCGCCGGTGATACTGACAGGCACCGCGCCGCCGGCGGACGTAATCGACACCGTTTGCGAGGGCGGCGGAGACCCCGAGGTCGACTGCAGAAACGTAACTTGCGTGGGCGCCACGCTCAGCGTCGGCTGGGCAAGGGCGCCCGCCGGCAGCCACAGCCCGACCGTGGCGATCACGGATAGTTTCCAATTTCTCAGCATGGCGACACCTCAGGTGACTCTAACGTTAGAACGGCAAAACCGGGTGAAAGGTTGCGGCCTTAGGTCCTTTTTTCTCAGTTCGGTAGGCGAAGGGACTGGTGCGCCGCCAGCTGCCACCGGCCTTGCTGATACACCCAAACGTGGAGGAACCGGAGGTGCGCCGGGCTGCGATTGCCGCGCGAGGTCACCTCGAATCGGCCCGACGCCGACACCACCGCCGTGTTGCCATAGAGCCGGATGTCCATCGGCTCTTCATGCTCGATCTTATTGTAGACGCGCACGCCGTTCGACAGATTGTCCACGTACGTCTTCTTGGTGTCCACATCTCCGGTGGAATGGATGTAGTTGAGGTCGTTGGCCAACACCTTGTCGAGCGCCGCCTTGTCGTTCGACGTCGTAGCGGCCGCCCATGCTTTTTCCGCGGCCTTTACGCCGTCCGCGCTTTTCTGGCCGGGCAGAAGGGACGCGGCCAGAATGGTGAGGATGAATATTTTCATTGGCTGATTTTCTCCTGGTTTCAGGATACTCCGTGTTTGTCGCCGGTTGGGCGGTCATGAGACACTGGCGCAGTGAGAGCCCTTCCCGCCGTTCTGGTTCCGTTGGCCGCGCCCTTGGCATTGTCGGCGACCCTAGCCGCGCTGGCTGCTTGCTCCACCGAAAAGAAACCCGACATGCCCCCCGCGCGCCGCGACGTCCATTCTTACTCCAATCCGCATCGGGTTGTGACCACACACGTCGAACTCGACCTCGAGGTCCGCTTTGATTCCAAGACCCTCGCCGGATCTGTCACGCTCCCCGTCAAGCGGCTGGACCCCACTGCGCCCTTGATTCTCGACACGCGCGACATCGCCATCGGCTCGGTCGAGACCGCGGCCGGAGAAAAAGGCGAATTCCAGCCGGCCAAATACAAATTGGGCGAGACGGACAAGATACTCGGGGCGCCGCTCGAAATCGAGCTCCCCGAATCGGCGGACCGGGTCAAGGTGACCTACGAGACCTCACCCGGCGCCTCCGCGCTCCAATGGCTCGACGCCTCCCAGACCGCCGGCGGCAAGGATCCGTTCCTGTTCACACAGTCGCAGGCCATCCACGCGCGTAGTTGGATCCCGCTGCAGGACTCCCCCGGCGTCCGTACCACCTATCGCGCCCGCATCCGCACGCCCAAGCACCTGATCGCGCTGATGAGCGCCCGACGCGACTTCCGCCTCGCCGATCCCAAGGAAGCGCCCAATGGCGACTACACCTTCCGCATGCCGCGCGCCATCCCTTCCTACCTGATCGCGCTGGCCGTGGGCGATCTCGACTTCCGCCAGATGGGCTATCGCACCGGCGTATGGGCCGAGCCGAGCGTCGTCGCCGGAGCCGCCCGCGAGTTTGAAGACACCGAGCGAATGATGCAAGCGGCCGAAAAACTCTACGGACCCTACGCCTGGTTGCGGTATGACCTGCTCGTGCTGCCGCCGAGCTTCCCCTTTGGCGGCATGGAGAATCCGCTGCTCACCTTCGCCACGCCCACCGTGATCGCCGGCGACAAGAGTCTGGTGAATCTCATCGCGCATGAACTCGCCCACTCCTGGTCCGGCAACCTCGTCACCAATGCCACATGGCGCGACTTCTGGCTCAACGAAGGCTTCACCGTGTACGTGGAACGTCGCATCCAGGAAATCGTCTACGGTGAGGAACGCGCCCGCATGGAGGCCGTGCTCGGCCGTCAGGATCTCGAGAAAGACTTGGCCAAGCTGCCTCCCAACGAGCAAATCCTATTTATCGATCTCGAGGGCCGCGATCCCGATGACGGCGTCACCGATGTCCCTTACGAGAAGGGTGCGTTGTTCCTCACGGCCCTCGAACAGGCCTTCGGCCGCGAACGTTTCGATGCCTTTCTCCAGGGTTACTTCGCCCATTTCCGGTTTCAAAGCATCACCACGGAAACCTTCCGCGACTATCTCCAGAAAAACCTCCTCGACTCCGATCCCGCCGCGGCGGCCAAAGTGCCCGTGGAGGAGTGGCTCACCCAGCCCGGCCTGCCCGCATCGGCCCCCCGCTTCACCTCGGAGGCGTTTACTCCCGTGGATGCGGCCGTCAAGGCGTGGAAGGAAGGCCGCGCCGCGCAAGCCAAGCCGGATTGGAACACCCAACAATGGCTGCATTTCCTCCGCGCGATGGAAGACGGCATCGCCGCCCCCCGGATGGCCGCTCTCGACCGTGCCTACGATTTCACCCACACCGGCAATTCCGAGATTCTGTTCCAGTGGCTGCTCATGTCGATCCGGGCCGGGTATCGTCCGGCGGACCGGACTCTCGACGAGTTCCTCACCAATGTCGGGCGCCGGAAATTCGTCAAGCCGCTTTACGAGGAACTCGCCAAGACCCCGGAGGGGAAAAAGCGCGCCGAGGCGCTGTTCGCCAAAGTGAGATCGCGCTACCATCCGATCACCGCCGCTTCGGTGGCGCAGGCGCTCGGCCTGTAAGCCGATGCACAAAAGCGCACAAGCCGCCGGGCATGGTAACGACCCTGGCGGGAAACTCGCAAATTCCAACGCGTCCGGCGTGTCTGTTGTGCGCGAGTTCCCCAGAAGGCTAACCGGGGGCGCCATTGCGCTGGCGCTGTTCGTATCGATGCTGTGGGGCGGCAACGTCGCGGGCTTGAAGGTGGGTTTGGCGACCTTTCCGCCGTTCTGGAGCGCCTTTTGGCGGATGCTTTTGGGGCTGGCGGTGCTGTTGGCGTGGGCGGCCTTCAACCGCACCGATCTGCGGCTGCGCACCGGCGAGGGCCGCAGCCTCACTCTGCTCGGGCTGCTGTTTTCCGCGCAAATCGCCCTGCTCAATTTCGGCACACAGTATTCCTCGCCTGCCTACGCCGTGGTGCTGGTGAACGCCAATCCGCTGTTCGCCAATGTGATCGGGCACTTCCTCCCGCTCGAGCAGCGGCTCAGCGTCGCGCGCGTACTCGGTCTCACGATCGCGTTCGGCGGCCTCTGTTGGGTCATGCTCGGCGAGCCCGATGCGGCCCTGGCGCCGCACCCGTTTCTCGGCAACGCGCTCACAGCCGTCTCGGCTTGCCTGCTCGGCCTGCGGATGCTGTTCACGCGGCATCTGGTGCAGTCCATCCCGCCCCTACGCGCCATTGTCTGGCAGGTGGCCGTATCGCTTCCCGTGTTTCTCATCGCCGCTATTCTGGTCGAGCCCACCGTGCTGAAAGAGGGTTTCGCCGGCCATCGCCGCCGTCTTCTACACGGGCTCGGATTCTGCTTCGTCATGTGGGCCGATCTGCTCAAACGCTACAGTGCCGGGACGCTGTCGATGTTCTCGTTCACCGTGCCGTTTTTCGGAATCGCCGCCAGCGCCGTGATGTTCGGCGAACCGGTGACGGCGCGCCTGTTGGTGGGCGCGGTGATGGTCACGCTCGGCATCGGCATCGTCAGCCGTGTCTGACCCGGCGCCCGCCGCTGCTTGCAGTACTCTGTACTCATGCCCAAGACGCTTCTGGCGATCGGCGCTCACTACGATGACTGCGTGTTCGGCGTGCCCGGTGTCATGCTGCAGGCCATCCGGCGGGACTGGCGCGTGGTGATTGGCGCCCTGATTGGCGACTATGCCAACTGGGCTCCCGTCAAAGGCCGCGAAAAGCAATTGGTGGATGGCTCCCGCGAGTTGGCCCATCACTACGGCGCCGAAATGCGCTTCCTCGACTTCGCCTCGCACCTGTTCGATGTGACCACGGACGCGAAAAAGACCGTTGCGTCGCTGGTGGCCGGCGTCAAGCCGGACATGGTGCTGATGCTATGGCCGGGCGACACCCATGACGATCATCGCGCCGCGTCGCAGTTGTGCGAGATCGCCGTGAAAAACGCCGGACAAATCCTGGGCCGCGACGACGTCCGCCCGCCGGGGCGAATTTACTACTTCGATAACGGTCCGCGGCACACCATCGGGTTCGAGCCCGACACGTTCGTGGATGTGACGCCGGAGTGGCCGGTGGCAACGGAGTGGCTGGGACGCCTGATGGCGTTGGTTCGCAACCGGACGTATGACCCGGCGTCCCGCGATGCGGCGCAGGCGTCGAAGGAGGCGATCGCGGTTTACCGGGGTGCTACGTGCGGGGTGCGGTACGCGGAAGCGCTCCGAGCGTACGACAAGCGGCCGGTCGACATCTTCGGCTCGCGGTGACTGGCCGGCGACTTCGGTTCCAGGTCTTCCATCCGCGCGAGGCTCCGCCTGGGCGCACTCCTCGGACGCCACGGTCACGTACCGGACCACGGCATCGTTCCCGATCACGTAGGGATGAGGGTCCGACGGGCGGCGCTTCGCCATCGCGGGAAGCTTGTTTTTCGCATCGTCGAGATGAGTATGGTTGGCGATCAGAACGTCGGCTCCGGCCTTGGCGACGATCTCCCGGAAGCGCGCGGCGGATTGGATGTAGGCGTCGAACCAGAACTTGTTCGGCCGGTCCGGCGTGATATACACGGGGCTTCCGCTCAGCCAGTTGAATCCGGTGCCTCCCCACGAAGCGGCCAGGGGCTTGCCGTTGTCCTTCACCGGAACCACCGACAGCGTGCCGAGCGTGTGGCCCGGGGTTACGTAGATGGTGACGGTGGTGTCGCCGAGGGTCAACTTCTGGCCGTCGGTGGCCACCATGTCCCGTCGCGGCTTCAGCCAGCTTCCCTGGGTGCGCTCGACCAGTCCCCAGTCTTCGGCGCCCATGATCACGTGCGAGCCGTAGTGCTCCTGCAAGTATCCGGCGCCGCCTTGGCTACGATCCCGATGGCCGTGGCTGACGATGACGTACTTGATCGTGGCCGGGTCAAGGCCCAGCTTCTTCAAGCCGTTCACGATTTCGTCCTGCACCGAGTAGTCGAAGATCGCGTCGATGATGATGATTCCTTCCGAGGTCGTGACCGCCCATGCGCCATACTCCTTCTCGCCGACGAAGTAGAGATTGTCGAACACTTTCACGGGTTCGGCGTGCCATGCGGCGCGATCGGGCGGGTCCGCGCGCCGGGGCCGGGCGGCGGGAGCGACGGCGCGGTTGGCCGCGGGCTGCGCGAACTGCGTGCAGATGCCTTCGAAGATCCCGGTGTGCTCTTTCCCTGCCGCCTTGCGGGCGGCTTCGATGTGCGCCGCGACCGCGGCGTTCTTTTCAGCCTGCGCGGACTGGGCGGCGAGGCGCGCGCCGCTGAGTCCCGCGGCGAGCGCGATGGCGGATGCGATGGCGAGTTTTTGCCGGTTCATGGTGTCGGCAAGGATATCATCTTGCGCCCGGTGCGTGGGGCGGGGCGGGTCCACCTAAGACCCGTGGAAGGGTTTTCCCATCGACACAGCGCCCGCCGGGTTGATCGCCGGTGGCGGATGCGGATATGATGCCGTCATGCCAAACCGCTACCACCTCGCCGTGCTCGCCCTGCTGCTCGCCGGATGCAGCTCCAGCCAACCCCCCGCCGAGACCGCCAAAGTCACCAAGGAAGGCGTGGACGTCAAGAAGGACCCGCTCGGGATGCTCGGCGCGCTGGCCTCGGCCGGCAAGGACCTCGAGAAGATGCAGAAGGAACTCGAGGAGATGCCCGCCACCGATCCCGTCCACTTCTCCAAGCTGATCGAGGCTCTGCCCGACGTCCCCAGCGGATGGACTGCCGACGAGGCCAAGGGCGCCAGCAACCAGATGGGCGATTTCAAGACCAGCCAGGGTTCTCGCCGCTATCGGACCGAGTCCGGCGAAAGCGTCGACGTGGAGATTAACGACTGGGCTTTCAACCGCGCCCTGTATCTGCCCTTTTTCATGCAGGCGAAGTTCAGCCAGGAAACCACGGACGGCTACAGCAAGGGCATCACCATGGGGGAAGACCCGGGCCGCGAAGAGTATAACATCAAACAGAAAGACGGCAGCCGGCAGGTTCTCTACAAGAAGCGCTACCACATCAAAGTCGCCGTGAACAATATGCCGAGCGAAGCGATCGAAGAATGGGGAAGCTGAAGACGGACTCCTGCCGCCGCGAACGGGTCGAACGCAGAGTACAATCCGGCTTGGCTTGTTTGCGGCCCGGGACTCATGGTACCCTCCTCCGTAACAGACATCACAGTAGGAGGAGAAGCGACTTTTGCGCAAAGTGTTGTTGGTTGGGTGGGACGCCGCTGATTGGAAGGTGATCCATCCTCTACTCGACCGGGGAGAACTCCCGAATCTGCGCCTTTTGATCGATAACGGCGTCATGGGCGACATCCAGACGCTCGATCCGGTGCTGTCGCCGATGCTGTGGAACTCGATTGCCACCGGCAAGCTCGCGGACCAGCACGGCATCCTCGGCTTCACCGAACTGGACCCGGATACCCGCCGCGTGCGTCCGGTGACGTCCACTTCCCGCCGCTGCAAGGCGCTGTGGAACATCCTGATGCAGAACGGGGCCAACACCCACATTGTCTGCTGGGCACCCGGCCGAGCCCATCCGCGGCGTCTGCGTCTCCGATGCGTTCTCCAAGGGTTGGGCCGATCCGTCGGCGGACTGGCCGATGATGCCGGGCACGGTGCATCCTCCCGAAGCCGCCGGGACGTTGGCCGATCTGCGCATGGCGCCCGACGACATCGACGAGCAATTGCTGCGGCTGTTCGTGCCGCGCGCGGCGGAAATCGATCAGGAAAAGGACTTTCGGCTGGCCGCGGTGGCCAAGATCATCGCCGAGTCCGCCTCGGTCCACAACGCGGCCACTTACGCCATGGAGCAGCACCCGTGGGACTTCATGGGAATCTACTACCCGTCGATCGACCATTTCAGCCATGGGTTCATGAACTACCATCCCCCGCGGCCGGAATGGATCCGCGAATCCGATTTCGAGTTGTACAAGGACGTGGTGAGCAGCGGCTACCGGCTTCACGATCTGTTCCTGGGCCGGTTGCTGCAATTGGCGCCCTCCGGGACCACCGTGATCCTGTGCTCGGATCACGGGTTCCATTCCGACCACCTGCGGCCGCGCGAGATTCCTCAGGTGCCAGCCGGGCCGGCCGAGCAGCACCGCCCGCTCGGCATCCTGGCCATGGCCGGACCCGGCATCAAGAAGGATGAGATCATCTACGGCGCCACACTGCTTGACATCGCGCCCACCGTGCTCCACCTGTGCGGGCTTCCGGCCGGACGCGACATGCCGGGCCGCATTCTCCTCGAAGCCATGGAAGATCCGCGGCCGGAGCCGCGCATTCCCTCCTGGGAAGACGTGGAAGGCGAGGCCGGCATGCATCAGGGCGCGGTGGCGATGAGCGCCGGAGACGCCGAGGCGCTGATCGAGCAGTTCGTCGCCTTGGGCTACATCGACAAACCGAGCGAAGACGCAGGCAAGGAGGCGCAAAAATGCGAGCGGGAGCGGATGTGGAACCTGGCCCGCGTGTATCTGCACTCCCAGCGCCCGCATCTGGCCCTGCCGCTGCTCGAGCAGATCTGGGACGAAACGCCGGACCGGACAGACTTTGCTCTCGTCCTCGCTGGATGCCAGGCCCGCCTCGGCATGGTGGCTGAGGCGCGCGCCACCGCCGAAGAAGCCATCGCCGGACTGCCTCCCTCGGCGGCGCAGGCAAGCGTCCTGGCCACGGTGGCCGCGCTCTCCGGCGGGATCCGGGACGCGCTCGCCCATCTGGAAGAGGCGACTCGGCTGAGTCCGGCCTCGGCGGACATTGCTGTCCGCCACGGCGCCGTTCTGCTGGCGTTGCGGCGTTGGGCGCCGGCGGAGATGGAATTTCTGCGCGCCACCGCCATCGATCCGCATCATCCACAGGCCTGGGAGTCCCTGGCGCTCGCACGTCTGCGCCTCAAGAAATGGACCGAAGCCGCCGAGGCCGCGCTCGAAAGCGCTGGCTTCGATTTCCACCGGCCGCGCGCCCATATGTTTCTCGGTATCGCGCTCTACCAGCTTGGCCGCCACGCCGACGCCATTCGCGCGCTCGAAACGGCGCTCGGTTTTCGTCCGCCGCTGCGGCAGGCGCACTTCTGGCTGTCCCGCGTCCTGATGCGGATCCCCGGACGGCAGGAAGACGCCTTGCGGCATCGCGAACGGGCGCGCCTCGCACGCGAACGCCGTCTGGACCACCGCGACCGGCTGCATCGCCTGCACGACGAAGCAGCCGTCCGCGCCGCCTCGCGAACCCCCAATCGCGCCGAGCGCCGCACCGAGGCCCTGGCCGAGCGCGAGAAGATGCGCGCGCGCAGGAAGGATGCCATCGCCAAAGCGCAGCGCGAGGCCGAGGTTCTCCGAAGCAGCGCAGCCCGTCCGCTCGACCTGATCGTCGTCTCGGGATTGCCGCGATCCGGCACTTCCGTGATGATGCAAATGCTTCACGGCGGAGGGATTCCGGTGATGACCGACAACGAACGCCAGGCCGACTCCGACAACCCCCGCGGCTACCTCGAGTGGGAAGCCGTGAAGAAGCTCGAGACCGAACCGGACATCCTCTACCAGGCCGAGGGCAAGGCCATCAAGGTGATCTCGGCCCTGCTGCCGTTTCTCCCGGTCACCCATCGCTACAAGGTGATTTTCATGGACCGGCCCATCGACGAAGTGGCCGCCTCCCACGACAAGATGATTCACAATCGCGGCGAAAAGAAGCCGTCCACGGAGCCGAGCGCATGAAGCGACCCGAACGCCATCGCCGCCAGATGCTTCGAGGTATGACCAAGTCGCCGTCGTTCGAGGTCCTGGTGGTGGATTATCCCGAATTGGCTCGCGATCCTCGCTCTGGTCAGCGTGTGGCCGAATTTCTAGGTCCTGGTGTACGCCGCCGATCCGGAACGAATGGCGAAAGCCGTGGATCCGTCCCTGTACCGAAACCGGGGTGAGTACTACGGTGGATATCGCCTGAGAAATTTCGCAGAATCGCTTGATTGGAGAGATGGCGGTTACCTGCTGACACTTGCAATACTTTTCGCATAGACTTGAACGATATTAATGAGCCCGCAGTCCTGGGCCAAAAAGACCGTATCTGCTGGAGGATGCTCCGCATGATCAACTTTACCCGTAAAGACGGGCCTCGTCTGGACACGGGTTGCTTCCTATGGGGCGATCGCAGTCGCTGCGGCGTTGGAGGAGCAGTTCCTGCCGAGGCCGCCGTTATCATCCACGACATTCCCGACATCACTCTGGGATCTGGTCAGTTCGCCGCGTTCAACGTGGTTACCGGAGCCACCTTTAACACAAATTCTTCGGTCGGCCAGTTCCTGCTGTCTGTCTATTCTTCTTCATTTTTCTCCACCGAATCGGTGACGCTGACGCCGCTGGCTTCCGGGGGAGACCAGGTGGGCGGGGACGGCCACCTCGTGTTCCGGCTGATCGCTGGCGACACGATCCCGGCGGAGTTGGGTTTTTCGCTTCGAATGTTCAGGAACTGTTCTACCGCACCTCTTCGAGCTTCACCTCTGGCGAGTGGGCCAACCCGGGCGGTGTGCGCCGCGGCTTCGCCGCGCTCCGTTTCTTCTTCAACGGCGAAGAGCATTTCGGCTGGGCCGATATCAGCGTGAGCGACGTGCAGAGTCTCACCGCCACACTGCATTGCTTTGCCTATGAGTCGACGCCCGGTGCGTCGATCCAAACCAGCAGTGATTGCCGGTTGAACCCGGCTGCCGTCCCAGAGCCGTCCTCGGCGGCGTTGCTGGCGCTCGGCGCGGCTGGGATGACGATGTATCGCCGCCGCCGCAAGGCCGCCTGATTCATTCTGACTTGCGGGCCGGTGTCCGCCGCACGGTGCGCACCGGTCCGGTTCCCTCCACGGCCACTGTACTGCTGGTTCCATCCGGCCACCGCGCCACCATGCGTCCGGGCGCCTCGCCTGCCCAATGAATCCGCGCGTCGTTCGATGACAGGTAGCTGTAGCCCGGCTGCACGCATCGCCGCGGGCCCTTCTCGATCTCCAGGCACGTTCCGTAGCCGAAGCGATTGCCCGCCCCCGCGTCCACCCGGATCATCGCGCCCGGCCAGCCCCGCTCGGCCGTTCCGTTCAGCAGCAGGTGCATCGGGCCGTTGTTGTTGGTCACTACGATGTCCACATCGCCGTCGTTGTCCACATCGCCGAATGCCGCCCCGCGACTGACGGCATCAACGGCGAGCGCCGGCCCGGCTTCCGCGCTCACGTCACGCAACAACCGGCCCTTGACGGCGGCTTCGTTCCGCAACAGCAGATTCTTCTGGGCGTAAGGGAACACGCCCGGCCTTGCCATTGGGTTTCGCACCGCGCCATTGGCCATGAACAGGTCCAGCCACCCGTCGTTGTCGTAGTCGAACCAACCGACCCCGAAACCCGTGTAGGGCGCCGTAGGTTGCCCCAGCCGCGCCTGGGCCGACGTATCGAAGAAACCGGCCGCGCCCGCGTATCCAAACAGAGTGCTCCCTTCGTTGGTCAGGTTGGTCACGATCACGTCGGGATGGCCATCGCCGTCCATGTCCGCGCTGGCGACGCCCATACCCGCGCGAGGCAGGCCGGTTTCCGCATAGGCGGCGCCCAGTTCCAGCCCCTTCTCGCGAAACGTCCCATCCCGCTGGTTCATCCAGACATGATTGGCGGCGCCGTCGTTGGCCACGTAAAGATCGGTCCAGCCGTCGCCGTCGAAGTCCGCTGCCGTCACACCCAGTCCCGGCCCCGCACGCGCCGCGATGCCTGCGGCTTCGCTCACGTCCCGGAATCGGCCGCCCCCCAGGTTCTCATAAAGCACGTCCGCTTCCGGGCGGTAGACCTGCGGACCGCAGTAGTCTTTCGCGCCGCCCGGCGATTGGCACTTCGGCCGTTCGGTGATGCTCACCGCCACATAGCGCGTGTGAAACAGATCGAGGTCCCCGTCCCGGTCGAAATCGAAAAACACCGCGCTGGTCGACCATCGGCCGCTCGCCACACCGGCCGTCGCGGTGATGTCGGTGAACCGCCCGCCGCCCTCGTTGCGGTAAAGCACGTTCGGGCCGAAGTTCGTCACGTAAAGGTCAAGGTCCCCGTCGCCGTCGATGTCGCCCGCGGCCGCACCCATGCCCTGCGCCTGGTGCGCCGTCCCCGATGCCTCGGTAACGTCGGTGAATGCCAGTTTCCCCGACGGGATCGTCTCGTTGCGAAACAGCCGGTTGCCCGGCTGCCAGCCCGCCGGTGGGGGCAGCTTGGTGTCGGCGAGCGACAGACCGGGCTCGAGAAACCACCCCTGCACGGCGTAAATGTCGAGGTCGCCATCGCCGTCATAGTCGATCAGCGCCGCCCCGGCTCCGACGATTTCCGGCATATGGTACTCTCCGGTCACCCCGCCGAAATGGTGGAAACCGAGCCCCACGCGTGCGGACGCTTCTTCGAATTCCGGACGCGGTGGCGCGTCGCCCGGATTGCGCATCGAACAGGATGCCAGCAGAAGGATGGGCGCGCACAGTGCGCGCGCGCGAAGACGAATCATCGGTACACTTGAGTCTATGTATGTCCGGTAGGAGAGGTCAAGGAATGCGCGGCGTCATGCTGTCGATGCTGGCGCTGGCGGCAGCCGGTTGTGGCGGCGAGACGCCCGGACCCATTCCCGTGATCGATGTGACCGGTTTGGCTTCGGCGGCGCGTGGCGCCATCGGAAACGCCTACGCCGCCGCCCGCGCTGCGCCGCGCGATGGCCGCGCGTCGGGACGCCTGGGGATGCACCTGCTCGCCTACCGCTATGACGATCCCGCGCTCGCCTGTTTCGAGCGCGCACGAATCCTCCAGCCCGCGGCGGCGGACTGGCACCACTACGCCGGCACGATCTTCCTCAAGCGTAAGCAGTACCCCCTCGCCGCCGCGCGCTTCCGCCGCGTGCTCGAACTGGATCCCAAATCCACCGCCGCGCGCGTCCTGCTCGCCGAAACCGCCCTCGGGCAAAGAGGCTTCCTGCAGGCCCGCGACGCCTTCGCCGCCGTGTTGGAATCCCAGCCGAAAACACCGCGCGCCGTTTTCGGACTCGGCGTTTCTCTCGTTGCCCTCGGCCGCCCCGCCGAGGCGATCCCCTACTTCGAACGGGCGCTCGCTCTGGTGCCCGGATACAGTCAGGCCCGCTTCGCTCTCGCCGAAGTCCACCGCAAGGCGGGCCATCCCGGCAAAGCGGCTGCTCTGATGGAAGGCTACAACGTGAGCCGCGTGGCTTCCCGCCGGGCCGTCCAAGCGCCACTGGACGATCCGCGAATGGACGCCGTCCAGGCCTTGAATGTCGGGCCGCGCCAGCGCCGGGTGCGGGCCGCCGCGTTGGCTGCTTCCGGGCGATTGCCCGACGCCATTCGGCTTATGGAGCAGGGCTTGCGGGAGGACCCGGACCAAGTGGTTTTCCGGGCGGACTTGGCCTTGTTTCGCGCCATGTCGGGTGACCTCGCCGCCGCCAGCGGGACCTCCGCTCGCGCGGCCGCCATCGATCCCGATGCTCCTCCCGTCCTGATTGCCAAGGGCGGAAATCGACTCGCGGCGCGGCCGGCACGCCGATGCCGTGGAGGCGTTCGAACTGGCCGCCGCGCAATCGACGTCGGCATTCCCGCGCTGCTCCGCGCCGCCGGCGAGTGGATCGCTCTCGGCCGCCCCGCGGAAGCTGAGCAGCGCCTGCGCACCATCCTCGACGCCAATCCCGACGTTCCTCCGGCCAGTCTGCGGCTGGGCCTGCTGCTGGCCGAGTCCGGGCGCCGCGCGGAGGCGCTTCCGCACCTGGAACGGGCGAGCAAGAGAAAGTCCGAGGAGTTGCCGCGCGTGCTCTACCAATTGGGCCTCGCCTACGCGGAGGCGGGCAGGCAGGATGAGGCGCAGCGGAATTTCCGTTACGCGCGCAACGAGGGAGAAATCCGCGGACAGCCGGGGGTCGCCCGCCTCGCCGCCGCCCGAATCACCCCGTGATCGCGAACCAGGCTACAGCGTACCGGCGGACAATTTTTCCAGAAAACCCCGCGTGATCGGCCACCGTCCGATCACCTCCGTACCCTTCTGTTCGAACACGCCGCTCACCAGCAGCCGGCTCAGATCGTCCGGACCCGGCGTCTGGTTCTCCCGGTTCAGAAAACTCCGCAACATCCCGGTAGACCGTTCCAGATTCTCCCGGCTCGCCGCCGCGTCCGCATCCGTGTCGAAGCGCGCTCTCATTTCCGCTTCGTATGAATCGCCCGCCGCGCCGATGGCAAGTGTCATCCGCTTTGCACCCTTCACCTGCGACACGAATGCTGATATCCCAGGGGGCAACTCGCCCGGGTCGGCCAGCACTTTGCCCGGCACAGCCACCCAGAACGGCTGCGGCGGTATCCAGAATCCCGCCGGTTCCGCGTGCTGCTTCCGTGTCCCCGCCGCGGCCCAGATATCCTCGTCGATCCCGATCGACAGCACGTCCTCGCTGATCGGGTAGAAGGAAAGAAACCGGTCCGGCGACCGTCCCTCGAGCCCGCAATATCCCGCCCTGCACTGCGCGCCATGCCTTTCCGCGTACGCGCGAATATCGGCCCAACTCAGCCGGCCTTTCAGAATGAAGTTGCTCCGCGCGCCGGCCAGCACCCCGCAGATCACATCCAGGTCTTCGCGATAGTCGAACTGCACCGCTTCCACGAAGCGGCGGTAGTCCAACTCTTCCGACGCCCGGCTTCCCGCCAGCATCTCGAGCAGCCCCGCCCGCCGCAGCGTCTGGGTGTCCACGAACACCTGCACTCCCTCTTCCTGCCAGGGCAGCCGCAACAGCATCCCGCGCACCGAAAGGTCCCGTCTCTGGCGCGCGGTCTCCACCAGCAGCAGTCCCGCCGCGCACAATGCGATCAACAGCACCGAAAGTGGGAGTGGGCGTATCTTCACCGCGAGTTCCCTGGCTTCGGATCTATGCCGGCACCGCCGCCGACGCCAGCCGCGCCTCGCGCCACAGCGCGATATACGGCGCAAGGTCCTGCATCAGCTTCGCGAACGTCTCCAGATGCAGCGACTGCGCGCCATCGCTCCACGCCTTCTCCGGGCATGGATGCACTTCCATCAACAGCGAATCGGCCCCGATCGCCACCGCTGCCCGCGACAACGCCGGCACCAGGCTTCGTTTCCCCGTCGCGTGGCTCGGATCGAGCACCACCGGTAGATGCGTCAACTCGCGCAGCACCGGAACCGCCGCGATGTCGCACGTATTCCGCGTCGCAGTCTCGAAGGTCCTGATCCCGCGTTCGCACAAAAGCACGTCCTTGTTGCCGTGCGCCACCACATACTCGGCCGACATCAGCAGTTCCTTGAGCGTCGAACTCAATCCCCGCTTCAGGAGCACCGGACGCCCCGCTGTCCCCAGCCGTTTCAGCAGCGCGAAGTTCTGCATGTTGCGCGCCCCGATCTGCAGAATGTCGGCATACTCGGCCACCAATCCCACGTCCTGGTCGCTCATCACTTCCGTGATGATCGAGAGGCCGGTGGCCTCCTTCGCCTTCTTCAACAGCTTCAGGCCCTCTTCGGCCATCCCCTGGAAATCATACGGCGACGTCCGCGGCTTGAATGCGCCCCCGCGCAGCACCTTGCCGCCCGCCTTCGCCACCGCCTCGGCGGACTCCATGATCTGCTTCTCGCCTTCCACCGAACACGGGCCCGCCATCACCACGAACTCGTCCCCGCCGATTTCGCAGTTGTCCAGTTTGATGCGCGTTGGCTCCTGCCGGAACTCGCGGCTCACGAACTTGTACGGCGCCGATATCCGCACCGCCCGCTCCACCTGCGGCATCGCCTCGAGCGACTCCAGACAGTTAGTCACATCGCCCACGCCGATCGCCGCGATCACCACCCGCTCTTCGCCGTCGATGGTGTGGATCTTATAACCGAAGTCTTCGATCCGGGTGCAGACTTCCTGGATCTCGTCCCGCGTACTGTGCAGTTTCATCGAGATAATCATGACTTTCTCATGGTACCGCGCCTTCTTCCGCGCGGCCCGGCAAACTTACAATGGTTGGGATGACACGCCGCTCCTGGCTCTCCCTCACCGCCTTGTCCCAACTGCCGGCGCGGCCCCAGGCCCGCCGTACCCGCCCCAACATACTTTTCGTGATGACCGATCAGCAGCGCGGCGACTGCACCGGCGCGGCCGGCAACCCCGCCGTACGCACTCCGAACATGGACCGCATCGCGCACGAAGGCGTCCAGTTCACCAGCGCCTACTCGTCCACCCCCACCTGCACGCCCGCCCGGACCGCCCTCCTTACCGGACTCTCTCCCTGGCATCACGGCATGCTCGCCATGGTCCGCATGGCCGATCGCTACCCGCTCGAAAAGCCCCGCGCCCTCCGCGATGCCGGCTACTACACCATGGCCATCGGCAAGAATCACTTCGCGCCGCTCCGCAACGGCCACGGCTACCATCGCATGCTGCTCGACGAGCATTGCGGCTGCGGCAACGTCCACGATCCCGACGCCATCGCCCGCCGCGAAGCCGAGGACCGGTCCGACTACGAAGCCTGGTTCTGGTCCCAGGCCCCCACTCTGGACCCTCACGCCACGGGCCTCGGCTGGAACGACTATCCCGCCAAATCCTTCGCCCTCCCCGAACATCTCCATCCCACCGTTTGGACCGGGCAATCCGCCGTCCGCTTCCTCGATCAATATGACGGCCGCGATCCTTTCTTCCTCAAAGTCTCCTTCGTTCGTCCGCACAGCCCCTACGATCCGCCCGCCCGCTTCATGCGCATGTATGAGGATGCCCCGCTTCCCGAAGCCCGCGCCGGCAAATGGGCCGCCCGCTTCGAGCAGCGCAACAGCAACCGGCCCGACATCTGGCGCGGCAAGCTCGACCCCGCCGAGATTCGCCGCTCCCGCCAGGGCTACTACGGCTGCATCACGCAAGTGGATGAACAAATCGGCCAGATCTTCGAAGCCCTCGAGCGCCGCGGCTGGTACGACGAAACACTCATCGTGTTCACCTCGGACCATGGCGACATGACCGGCGATCAGAATCTCTGGCGCAAGTCCTACGCCTATCAGCCCTCGACGCGCATCCCCATGATGATGCGCTGGCCCACTGGTCTGGTCGCAGCCGAGCGCGGCCAGTCGATGCCTCAACCGGTGGAGTTGCGCGACATCCTGCCCACCTTCCTCGACGCCGCCGCATCGCCCACCGCCCAGCCGCTCGACGGGCGCAGCCTGCTCGATCTTGTCCGCAAGCGCGGCGAAGGCTGGCGCGAATACATCGATCTCGAGCACGGCGTCTGCTACAGCACAGAAAACCAGTGGAACGCGCTCACCGATGGGAAGGTCAAATACATCTACCATGCCCTCCACGGCGAAGAGCAGCTTTTCGATCTAGCCGCCGATCCGCACGAATTGAATGACCTTGCCGGCGACCCTGCCCGCGCGCCCCTGCTGCGAAAGTGGCGCCAGCGTCTCGTGGATCACTTCGCCGAACGCGGCGCGCCCTACCTCGTCAGCGGCCGCCTCGCCCCGCGCGAGAAGAGCCCGAACACGTCCCCGCATTTTCCGCGGGCGTAGCCGGTCAGGAAGCATTCGGCCGGCGAGTGCGGAGCGCGAGGAGTACAATCGAGAGCAACGGTGCGTCGGGAGGCTGCTAAGGCCGAGAGGGGAACGCGCCGTTGGAAAGGGAACCGGAAAGGGGGCCGGCCTCGAGCCGGCGCCGCGCCGATAGCTGCCAATGTCGATCGTGGGGTTGAAGCCAGCCGGTTCGCCGGGCGCTCTGGGTAACGGCCTTGTCGGCGCCGTCGCCGGCAGTTCGACTTTCGCCCGGTCGCCCGCTCTGCGTAAGCTCCTGCTTTACCTCTGGGAGCACCGCTGCGAAGAAGGGGGCGCTCCCGGTGAGTACGCCATCGCCGTCGACGTGTTCGGCAAGCGCGACGATTTCGACCCGCGGATCGACGCCACTGTGCGTGTGCAGGTGTCGCGGCTGCGGCAGAAGCTGAAGGAACACTACGAGAAGGAAGGCGCCGCGGCTTCCCAACGGCTCACGATCCCACCCGGGTCCCACCGGCTGGAAGTAGAAGCTTCGCCCCGCCCGCCGGCGGTTCGCCGCGAAATCCCCTGGAGGACGACGCTGACGGTGGTGGCGCTGCTGGCGAGCGCCGGCCTGGTACTGTGGAGCCTCGGGCTGCGCCGCGAACTCGCCGAGCGCCGCGCCTCCGAGGCGCTGCCCGAGTTCTGGCAGGCGATCCTGCGTCCGGGCCGCCTCACCCGCATTATTTATCCAATCCCGGTTTTCTACAACTGGGATCGCATTCGTGTCCGCGACGTGGACAATAACGATCCGTTGGGGTGGCGCACCAGCCCGCGTCTGGCTCCGTTCGTGCGGTTGTACGGCGAGCCGAACGTCAGCCAAAGCTATTCGGTGTCGAGCGACACCGCCGCCGTGATCCAACTGACGCGATTTCTCGCTCATCGACAGGTTCCCTCCGATGTCTCGGCCACCGTCCAGCTTTCGCTCGATCAATATGGCAACGACAACCTGATCCTTCTCGGTATCCCACCCACCAATGCCGCGCTCGAGCCGTTTCTGCGCGACATGAACTTCCATACCTCGGCCGGCGGCGGAGGCGTGGGCAACCGGCTGCCCGCGCCGGGCGAGCCGGAGCAATGGTCGGGGCGAACGGTTGGCGAAGACGAGCAGACGCGCTACGGGTTGATCGCCGCCGTGCCCGGCCAGACCGCCGGGTCCCGGCTGCTGCTCATGATGGGGCTCGACACCGCATCGCTCGGCACTGCGCTGACCGCGCCGCCCAGCCTCGCCGAGATTACCTCCCGGTGGAAGGCGCTCGGCAGGCCCGAGTACTTCGAGGTTGTGGTGGAAGCGGCCGTGCTCCATCGCGTCACTCAAAAGGCGCGCGTGGCGGCGATGCGCGCGATCGCTCCAATTCGCTGATTGCAAGCCGTAACAGCCGAGTAACAGACCTCTGGAAACTTGGTTTCCCGTTCCGTGCCGGTTTAGCATCGCTGGCATGACCACGAGGTTGCTGGCTTTGTCGCTGTTGTCCTGTCTCGCCGTGCCTGCCCGCGCCCAGGTGCTCTATGGAAGCCTGGTAGGCGCCGTGAACGATCCCTCCAATGCCGCCGTCATTGGCGCGACCGTCCGGCTGCGGAACGCCGGCACCGGCGCGACGGTGGAATCCAGTTCGTCCGCGCTAGGGTTCTCGTTCCCGAACATCCAGTCCGGCTCCTATGAGTTGGAGGTGGCTGCTTCCGGCTTCCGTACCTTCCACCGCGCCGGCATCCTGGTCGGCGCCAACGAGGTGGTGCGCGCCGACGTCGCGTTGACACTCGGTGAGTCCAGCCAGACCGTCGAAATTTCGGGAGAGATGCCCGTGCTGCAGAGTGACCGGTCCGACGTCCGCAAGGAACTCGGCGCGAAGGACCTGAACAATCTTCCCGTGCCTGGGTACCGGAACTTCCAGGCGCTGCTCGGGCTCGTGCCCGGTGTTACGCCGCCGCGGGATTCCAATTCGATCGCGGGCAACCCGGCCGGATCGCTGGTGGCCAACGTCAACGGAGCAAGCCAAAGCAACAACAACACCCGGATCGACGGGGCCAGCAACACTTATCTTTGGCTGCCTCACCTCACCGCCTACGTGCCGCCGCTCGAATCCATCGGCAGCGTGAATATCGTCACCAACAGCTACGACGCCGAGCAGGGCATGGCCGCGGGCGCCGTGGTGAGCGTCGAAACCAAGAGCGGATCCAATGAGTTCCACGGCAGCGCCTTCGAATACCACACCAACAGCCGCATGAAGGCGCGCAACGTGTTCTTCACCGCGCCCGGTGTGCTGCCGAAGAACCTGATCAATCAGTTCGGCGGCACCTTCGGCGGGCCGATCCGGCGCAACAAGCTGTTCTTCTTCACGAGCTATGAAGCCATGCGGCAGCGCCAGAATTTCTCGCGGTTCGCCACCATCCCCTCCACCCTTCACCGGACCGGTAATTTCAGCGACGTGCCCACGATCATTCACGATCCCCTCACCGGCGCCGCCAACGGCACGGGCCGCCAGCCCTTCGCCGGCAACATGATCCCCACGGCGCGGCTCGATGCCATCGCCCAGCGTCTGCTCGCGGCCACGCCCGCCCCCACCAGCAGCGCGCTCTCGCAGAACTTCTTCGCCTCCGCGCCGTTGCGCATCTCGCGCAATAACTTCGACGTCAAAGGCAACTGGAACGTGAAAGACGGCACGCAGATGTTTGCCCGCTATGCGCTGTTCAACTACACCACCTTCGATCCGCCCGCCATGGGCGACGCCGGCGGCCGCGGCGTGGCCTCCACCTTCCCGGGCACCGACACCGGACGCGTCCACAGTCTTACTCTCGGCGGATCGCATGTCGTCAGCCCCTCGCTGATCGTCGACGGCCACTTCAGCTTCACCCAGCAGGGCCAATACGGGAATGACTCGTTTTACGGAAAAAATATCGGGCTCGACGATCTGAAGATCCCCGGCACCAACGGCCCCACCATCCGTGAGAGCGGCATGCCCGGCTTCCAGATCAGCAACTATGAAGGTCTCGGTGGCTACATCAATTCCTCGCCGCGCTTCCGTACGGACCGCCAGTACCAATACTCGCTCAACGGCGCCTACTCGGCCGGCGCCCACAGCCTCCGCTGGGGCGGGGAAGTGGCCCAACAACAGATGAATCACTACCAGCCGGCGGGCACCTTCGGACCGCGCGGCGGCTTCACCTTCGCCGGCGGGCCCACCGCGCGGAGCGGCGGCCCGGCGCCCGCGCAGTTCAACTCCCTCGGCTCATTCCTGCTCGGCTTTCCCTCCACGCTCGGAAAGAGCGTCCCGACCAGCGAAGAGATGCGAACGCGGCTCTCCAATCTCGGCCTCTACTTCCGTGATCGCTGGCAGGTGAATCAGGCACTGACGCTCAATCTCGGCCTGCGCTGGGAATACTATCCCATGGTGCGGCGCGACACCCGCGGTGTCGAACGATACGACTGGACAACGAATCAGATGCTCATCGGCGGCGAAGGGCCGACGCCCATCTCCACCGGTGTCACCACCAGCAAGAGGCTGTTCGCGCCCCGGATCGGCATCGCATGGCGGTTCAATCCCAAGACCGTGTTCCGCACCGGCTACGGCATCAGCGTCGATCCATTCCCGCTCGCGATTCCACTGCGCAGTTCCTACCCCACCGTGATCGAGCAGTCCGTGGTTTCTCCGAATTCGTTCTCCTTCGCCGGACGAACCGGCGATGGGATTCCGCTGCCGGTGCTGCCCGATGTCTCCTCCGGCGTCATCCCGCTGCCTCCATCGGTCACCACCCTCACCATCGAGCAGGACTTCCACCGCGGATACGTCCAGTCGTTCAACTTCACGCTCCAGCGCGAACTCGCCCGCGGCTTCGTCGCGCAGGCCGGATACGTGTCGTCACGCAGCATCCGGCTGACCAACCGGCGCGATCTCAACGCCTCCAACACGCCGGGCGCCGGCGCTGCCGGGCGGCCCTACTTCGCGCAGTTCCGGCGCAACGTCGCCACCACCCTGCACGAGCCCGCCTACACCTCGGACTTCCATTCCCTGCAGGCGCAAGTGGACCGCCGCTTCACCAACGGTCTCAGCTTCGGCCTCGCCTACACCTTCTCGAAGGCCATCGGCTACGGCGACAACAACGATAGCGGGCTGTTTTTCAACGCGGTAAGCCAGTTGGACCGGAACCGGTCTCTGCTCGGGTTTGACCGCACGCACAACCTCCGGCTGTCGAGCGTGTACGAATTGCCGTTCGGTCCGGGCAAGGCGCACGCGAGTTCGGGCGTCGCCGCCGTGGTGCTCGGCGGATGGCAATGGAATGGCATCTTCAGCGCCTACACCGGGAATCCTTTCACGGTGACTTCATCGGCGGCCAGCCTCAACGCGCCGGGCAACAGTCAGGTGGCGGATCAGGTATTGCCGGAGGTGCGCATTCTCGGCGGTGCCGGACGCGGTGAGCCGTGGTTCGATCCGCTCGCGTTCCGGGGCGTGAATCAGGTCCGGTTCGGAAACGCCGGCCTGAACACCATTCGCGGACCGGGTCTGGTGAATCTCGATCTCGGTGTCTTCCGCACCTTCGCGATCGGCGAACGGTTCCGGCTGCAGTTCCGCGCCGAAGCCTTCAACGTCACCAACACGCCGCACTTCAACAACCCGGGCGCCAATGCCTCCAACCTCGTATTGAACGCCGACGGCAGCATCCGGACACTCGGCGGATACACTGAGATCACCAGCGCACGCAGCGATGAGCGTCAGGCGCGGCTCGCCCTCCGGCTGTCATTCTAAAAGGGAGAAATTAACCATGCGAATCCTGTTGACGCTCGCGGTGTGCCTGCCCGCCTTCGCCGCCGGTCCCACAGTCACACTCAACGAAATCGCCGACGGCTATCGTGGCATCTGGTACTTCAACCAGCCCTCCGGTGACCGGTATGTCTACAAGTATAGCGGCGGATTCGCCACCTATCCGCAGCAGCAATCCCCCATCGCCATCTACTCGCCCGAGGCCAACAAGACCTTCTTCGTGTACGGCGGCGCGCGCGGCAACCCTTCCGAAGGCGCCAAGCCGCAATTGCTGCACATGGTTTCCTACTTCGATCACGCCACCGGCATGGTCCCCCGCCCTACCGTGCTGCTCGATAAGGGTACCGGCGACGCGCATGACAACCCGCTCCTTTGCATCGACGACAAGGGGCACCTTTGGGTCTACTCCAACGCGCACGGAACCGCGCGGCCGTCGTTTGTCCATCGGAGCCGCAAGCCCTGGGATATCCGCGATTTCGAACTCGTGGCCACCACGAATTTCTCCTACGGTCATGTCTGGCATCGGTCCGGCAAGGGTTTTCTGTTCCTGCACACCCTTTACGAGAACAAGGGCCGCAGCTTGTACCTGGCCGCCAGCGCCGACGGCCGGACGTGGCCAAAGCCCAGCCTGATGGCGCGCGTCGAACTCGGGCACTACCAGGTGACCACGCAATCGGGCGAACGCGTCGCCTCCGCTTTCAACATGCATCCGGACCCGGTGGGCCTCAACGCACGCACGAATCTCTACTACATCGAAACGCCGGATTGGGGCCGCACGTGGAACAACGCCAAGGGAGAGCGAGTGACGCTGCCTATCCGCGATGCCGCCAACGCGGCTCTCGTCCATGACTATGAGTCCGAGGGCCTGCTGGTTTATCTGAAGGAGGTTGCCTTCGACACCGACGGCCGTCCGGTCATCCTCTATCTCACCTCGAAGGGCTACGCATCGGGGCCTGAAAACGGTCCGCGGCAATGGTCCACCGCCCGCTTCACCGGCGATCGGTGGCGCATCCTCCCCTTCACCACCAGTGACCACAACTATGATTTCGGCGGGCTGTGGATCGACAAAGACGGCACTTGGCGCATCTTCGCGCCCACCGCTCCCGGACCCGAGCCCTATACCACCGGAGGCGACATGGTCCTGTGGACATCGAGCGACCGTGGCGCGAACTGGAAGAAAGTCCGCCAGTTGACGCATGCTGACAACTGGAACCACACCTTCGCCAAGAAGCCAGTGAACGCCCACCCCGGCTTTTATGCGATCTGGGCCGATGCCGGCGATACGCTGAAACCGTCCGGATCGCGGCTTATTTCACCGACAAGGAAGGCTCCGCGTCTTGCACAGGTGTTGCCTGAGCACATGGAGGAAGCCTTCTCGCCAAACCTGTCCGTGTGCGATGAGCGCCGCTGGCGCGGCATGTGCCGGTAAGCGCCAAGGGAGGTTCGCCGGCGTTGCCGTTCGGTTCGTTCGGTTCATTCCTTCGCTCGCGCTGGGCGAAGCGGCGTGCGGCAGGCCCGTTGGGTTCGTTTGTTCAATTTTCGATTGGTTCACCGGAGCGCGCTCTTGGTGCCTTGGGCGTTCGTTCCTTCCGATTTCTCCGATCCCGATCTCGGTGGCCCGGCAGAGGACTCAAGCAGCGTGCACCGCTCGGAAGGCGAGGGCTTGCGAGTGACCGGGTCCAGCAATGATGGGGTTCGGAGGTCAAGCGCACCGAGCCTTTGCCTTCCTTGTTTTTGGGCCCTCGCTGGCCGGGTTTTTGGGTTCTCGTGGCCGGCTCGGCTTATCCCGACGGCCTCAGCCTGGAGAGCCGGGTGCGCGCGGTGGCTTGCGTTTCCATGTGCGATCTCCTTTTCGCGAGTTTTGTCTGGCGGAGGGCAGCGCGAGCAAACCTCGTGCTGGAAAGTCTTTATCTTGCAGGGAGAAGGAAGAATCGGGGGCCTGTGAAACGATCTGGCGGCTGTCTCGATGGTGCGCGAGATGGTGGCCAAGCCCAATGGAAGCGGCTTTTGCAGAGTTCTCCATTGGGACGCTCTGCTATCTATGTCGCGCAAGGCTCACCACTGCTCACCGATTGAGATGCGCGGCAATTTCATGTGCAAGAACCGAGAAAAGTAGATATGGAGGAGAATGCAGGGCTGCCCGTAGGAGCGGCTCGGTGGAGTTTTTGGCCGCCGTGGCAGTGGCCGTTCGACTCTTGGGCGTGAGTGCGGTGCGGAAGTGGATTCGACTTTACCGGGCGGAGCCACTGTAATTGATCCAGCAGCTTTTAGGTTGCGGGCCCGGTTTCCATTTCCGAAGTGCTGGTCCCCGAAGGATTGACTGTGTTTGGCTTAGCTGTCGCACCATCTTCTTCCCCATGATTTTGGTTGACAACGTGCTGGGGGGGACTCCCCACCGTTTGTCAAGAGTTTTTGAAGCCTGAAGACTCTGACAGGCTTTGCCCCTGCGACCCCAGGATTTAACACCCATTGAGGCAGACTGGCTCGACGGCGGGGCGAGCAGTTACCTGCCCCGCCAGTCCGCACTAAGCCGCGCTCAGGTCGCATCCTCTCTGCGTTGCCTTGTCCTCTGCTTGAGCGATTCGATTGTAGCGTGTCACGCTGCGTTGGGTGATTTCGACTGAGAATTTTGGGTTGCAGAGAGTCTTCGTTTGCAGCATCGCGATGAGTACGGTCAAGAGCCGGTCGGCTATCCCACGTAGTGCCCTTGGCCATGAGAGTGCCCTTGGCTCGCAATTGCGCATAATGCTCCTTGCTGCGCTCGTCGTTCTGGCGCGACTGCGCCCAGTGGCAGAGCGTCACGGAGCCGCGATTGCAGTCGCCGCATGACGACGATGCGGCGCTTACCGCTTTGCCTGGTGATCGGAGCAGCGCCGGCATAGCTGCGCAGGGCGTGATAATCTCTTTCAGCGAGAGGTTAGAAGCTTTCCGCGAGCATCGTGGCGGCGACTTTTCGAATTCACCTCGGGCAAGGAAGAAGGATGGTCACTGTCGCGATGCTCCCCAGTTTGCCCCTCTTGGCCTGCGAATCTCCTCCAGCAGCCCCTCAATCTTCGAGGCCAGTTCGGACCGTTGTTGGCGCAATAGCCGCAGCAGCGGCAGCAGGAGCAAAGCATGTTCACTGGCTGCCTCCGCTGCGCCTCCTCCGCCAGGTGCAGAGCGGGCACTTCAGTTCGGCCAGTATCTCTTGCGCGGTGTCGCGGCGAATCCGGGTGATCTTCAACAACACTGATTTTGCTGTCAGTTTATCGCCTGGCGCCGGAGCGGCGGCGATCTCGATCAACTCCCAGAACCACGGTTCGTCTACCCCGGGACAGAGCTTCAGCATTTGTGGGTAGTAACGGATCAACAACTCTCGCAACCGATGGCCCGCACGAACGGCGTCCTGCTGCAAGCGCCTCTCGGTCATGACAACTCCCGGATCCGAATGATCAGCCGATCATCCAGCCGGACCCGATGAAAGAGGTGCAGATCCGTGCGGAGCGAGTCCGCCATGACGAAGGCGTCCCGCGAGTCGTCTTTGGCTCCTGGCACCGTGTGAAGGTCCCGAAATCGATCCATCTGCTTCGGGTTGAGCGAGAATACAGTGAATTCGCCGCTCAACCAGTTGGTCTGACTACCGCCCTCGCGAGGCATCTCGATCGACACGGCCACTTGCTCGGGATGGTTATCGCTGAGTCAGGGCAGCGCCACTAACTCGGCAATGCCGGTGCCACTGTGCTCAACTCTGTCTCTTTGACCACCCGGCGGTCGGAGAATGCAGGGCTGCCCGTAGGAGCGGCTCGGTGGAGTTTTTGGCCGCCGTGGCAGTGGCCGTTCGACTCTTGGGCGTGAGTGCGGTGCGGAAGTGGATTCGACTTTACCGGGCGGAGCCACTGTAATTGATCCAGCAGCTTTTAGGTTGCGGGCCCGGTTTCCCCATTTCCGAAGTGCTGGTCCCCGAAGGATTGACTGTGTTTGGCTTTAATGTCGCACCATCTTCTTTCCCTTACGATTTTGGTTGACAACGTGCTGGGGGGGGGTATTCTTCGAAATAAGAAAATTGACTATTCTTTTCTTGGCTAATTACCTGGAGGTCCACTTGCCATGTCACTTCGATTAAAGCACGCTTTGTGTGTCTGGTCGCTGGTCCTGTGGGGAGGCTCCGCGCTGCTTGCGCAGCCGAAGGTAAGCCCTGCGAATTGGGGAGAGAGGGGATTGGCGGTTGTGCCCATGGTCGGCGCCGGGACGTTCGAGGATCCGAAGCGTCCGCTTGGGATGCCGAAGCCGGGCGAGCATAGCCGCGACGGCAGCGGGGTGATCAGCTACCGGTACGAAGTGAGCGACGACGGACAAAGCGCGTTGGTGGAAGTGGTTACGCGGGATCGCGGCGAATTGGGGAAAGTGCTGGAGTCCATTCGCACGCGGGGCGGTACGAATGCGCGGGTGTTCGAGAAAGGCCGGGCGACGAAGGGCGAGATTGAAGCGGAGTTCCGGGGCAGGAAGAAGGATTTCGACCTGGAGCGTTTCGTGAGCGGCGCGCAAAGGGCGCCGGCGGCGGGGACTCCCGCTCCGGTACGGCCTTGAGACCGGCGGTCCATAAGAGAGATCCGGAGGAGACCCGACCATGCGAAAAGCGATTTGGACGCTCGGACTCGTTGCGTTGCCCTCGTGGGCGCTGTACACCTACGTGTTCACCGACAGCTTCAGCACCTCGATCAATACGACGAACTGGACGATCAACGGGAGCATCACGACATCGAGCGGGCTGTTGCGCACGCCAGGGACGAGCGGGAGCGGCTCCATCATCGGGAAGACGATGCCGGGCGGCGACAACGAGTACGAGGTACGGACACGGCTCACGCTGCCGGTGAGCGGCGGCACGTTCATCACGTACTTCCGGGCGAGTTCCAATGCGCAGTCGGGTCCGTCCGCGCAGGGGTCGTATTATGCGGTGGAGTTGCAGAGTCCGGTTGTGTCGGGGAGCAGTTGCGGCGGGACGCTGGCGATCTATAAGCGCGTTTCAAACGTGATCACAACCCTGTACTCGACCTACGCGCCGTGCCGGAACGGGATGGAGATCCGCGTGGTGAACCGGTGGGGTTGGCTGAGCGTGTTTCTGGACGGTCAGCATTGGGTGAAGCTTTGGGAGACTCCCACTATCACGGGCTTCCCCGGCGTTGGCGTGCGCGACGTGCCGAGCGGA
>JAWKHI010000057.1:0-36994 GCA_041394885.1 Bryobacteraceae bacterium
CTGCGGCGCGTGTTTTCCGCCGTGGCCGAGGTGCATGCCGGCGGCGGCCATGTGCGGGATTCGAGCCCGGAACGAATCGGGATCGCCGACGACGGGACCGTGGAACTCGACTGGGTCCGCGATGACGAGAGCATGAGCGGTACGACGATCGCGGCGTCGGATCCGCAGTACAGCGCGCCTGAATCGTTCGCCGACAGCGGACTGCAGACGCCGAACGCGCGGCAACTTCGGGACATCTACGTGCTCGGGATGGTGGCGACGGAGATGCTGCTGGGTCGCCGCGAGTTCGGGCGGCAGTTCCACGGCGTGGTGGCGGAGGCGGCCGTGGGATGGATGCGCTGGCACCTGGACCCATCGAGCGTGGCGCCGTCGCTCACCGCCGGTGGGGCCGACATCCCGGCGGGCCTGAGCCAGGCAGTGGCTGGAATGCTGGCCAAGGATCCCGCCCGGCGGCCGCAAAGCCTCGCGCCGGTCATCGCCGAGATGGACCGTGTGGTGGACCGCCTGGACCAAACCGTTCCGCAAACGATGCAGACACGGGAAGTGGTGATGCCGGCACCGCTCCCGGAACCGGCGTCGCGGTTTCCCCGTTGGGCCGCCGCGTTGCTGGCTTTGGCGCCGTTGGCGGGGTTGGCCGGAGCGGCGTGGTGGTTCTATCCGTCGCTACGCGCGCTGATCCCAAGAGCGGCAGAGCCGGTGGCGCGGGCCCCGGAGAAGGAGCCAGAGAACCAAGTCAGTACAAGCGCCGAAAAAAAAGATGAGGGAAAACCCGAGGCAACTCCGCAGTTAGGACAAGACCAGCAGCGAGGAGAGCCCATGACGGTTGACCCAAGATTTCCGAAGAGCCTGTTTTTTCCGAGCGGCGACATGATGCTGATCGCGCCCGCGGCGGAGGGGCCCGGCGAACCGTACTACCTGGACCGTTACGAGGTGACCAACGCGGCCTATCGCGCATTTTGCCAGGAGACCAAGCACAAGTTCCCTGCCCCGCCCGATTGGGAGCGCGACTATGCCAACAAAGACAGCCATCCCGTGCTCAACGTCTCCTGGAACGACGCGGCGGCGTTCGCGGCATGGGCAGGCAAACGGATTCCGACCGAACAGGAGTGGGAGCACGCGGCACGCGGTCCTGACCGGATGCAGTTTCCCTGGGGGAACACGATGAACGAGACAGGGGCGAATCTGGCGGGGCCGGACGAGCATCCCTTCGCGGCGCCGGCTGGATCGATGTTCTACGATCTGAGCCCGTTCGGAGTGGCCGACATGTTGGGCAACGCGTCGGAATGGGTGTCCGGCGACGCCCCGGCTGGCTTCCATGTGATGAAGGGTTCCAATTTCACGGTGGCGCCCGCCGACGCCGGGTTAACCCGCCGGGTACCGGTTCCGGACGCCGGCGGCGGCTTTGTTCCTGTGGGATTCCGGTGCGCGATGGACGCAGCGAAAGCGGTGCCTGAAAAAGCCCCGGCCGGCGCCGAGGCGAAGAAATAGAGGAGCGGGAGCGATGCAACCCAACGCCGCGCGCGTCCCGGAACCGGGCGCCCAGGATGCCTTGATTCACTCTCATCTTTCCTACGCACACGCGCTGGCGGCGGAGATCCTTCGTACCGTGCCTGCGTCGGTGGAACGAAAGGAGCTCGAAAGCGCGGCCGAGCTGGGATTGGCCGAAGCAGCGCGTTCCTTCGACGCCTCGCGCGGTGTACAGTTCAAAACCTTCGCTTATTACCGTATCCGCGGATCCATCTACGACAGCCTGCGAAAGATGGGATGGTTTTCGCGCTCGGCCTACCAGGACCTTCGCTTTCACGCCGCGGCCAATGACTTGATGGCCGATGAGTCGACCGGGCAGCAATCGGAAGGAGTGGACATCGAGGCGCTGGCGGGGTCGGTGGTCCAGTGCTATATGGTTTCGCTCGACGCCGCCCGCCACGACGCGGTGGACCCCGGCGATGGTCCCGAGAAAAAACTCGAGCGCCGTCAGAGTAGCGACATGGTGCGTGAGGCTCTGAGGAGGCTGCCGGAGAAGAACCGCAAGATACTGGAAGCGTACTACTACCAGGACCGGACGCTCGAAGAGATCGGGGCCGGAATGGGCCTGTCGAAATCCTGGCTGTGCCGGATGCACGCCAAAAGCATCGAATTGATGCGGGAAGCGATGGCGGAATTGACGCGCGCGCCGAAGCCGGCCGCAACCGCAGGGGCCGGCGGCCGATAACAGGGTCGGCTATGGATCCCATTCGAAAAGCAGGAATCGGCCCGGTGGCGCCGGGCGCGGGCGGTCCGGACCCGGCGCTCGGCAAGCGCGACAACGCAAAGTTCGAGCAGGTGAAGAACAAGGCGGCGGAGCAGCCGGGAGAGACCAAGGCTGCGCCTGCGCTGCCGGACCCGGTGACGAGCGTATCGCCCGGCGAGCAGAAGAAGCTGCTTTCGGATCTTCGCCAGCGCGTGGAGACCTCCGGCGCGCGATCGCCCCAGGAGTTGTTTCGCGCGGAGATGGATCGTACGCGGGTGAGCCTGCAGAAGCTGCGCAAGCAAGTGGACACGATCCCGAAGAATCCCGCGGCGCCGGGGCTGCGGCAGCGGCTCGAGTCGCTCGAAGCGTCGTTTTCGGGCTCAGAAAAAATGTTGGCGGGCATGCAGAACCTCGACAGCCCGAAAGAATTGATGCGGATGCAGATGCAGATCTACAGCATGACGCAGAACCTGGAGCTGGTCTCCAAGGTGGTGGAGCAGGTGGGCAGCGGCACCAAGCAACTGTTGCAGACACAGATATGAACGATTCACGAAAGAGGATGGAGGCCCCGCAACCGATGCGAAGAAATCTTGCCGTGGTGTTGATTCTGGCTGCTTCCCTAGGGTCCTGCCTGAAGCACGAACTTCACGCCGGCTTGAGCGAACACGAGTCCCAGGAGATCATCGTGCTGCTGGAAGAACACGGCTTGCGTGGCATCCGCAATATGGAGACGGGCAAGAAGCAGGAAAAGGGTGAACCCACCTGGACGGTGTCGGTGCAGGGCGGCTCCCAGGAATTGGTGCAGGCGTGGCGGGTGCTACTCGACAACGGCCTGCCGCGGGAGCGGGTGAAGGGTTTCGAGCAGGTGTATGAGAACTCGGGCCTCATCCCAACGCCGGGTGAGGAAAAAGCGCGCCTCCTGACGGCGCTTTCGGGAGAGCTTTCTAAGACTCTGCGATCGCTCTCCGGGGTGGCCGATGCACGGGTTCATGTGGTGATTCCCGAGAACAGTCCGCTTGTGGACCGGGCGCAGTGGAGCCCCACCACGGCCTCGGTGCTGATCAAGCACACCGGCGCCACACCGCCGGTGGACGAAGCCGGAATCAAGAACCTGGTGTCGCGAGGAGTGGAAGGGTTGCAGCCGGATCACGTGGCGGTGTTGTTCCAGAGAATCACTCCTAAGCCCGCGCCCGCGCGCGATTTGCGGTGGCTGCTGGGGAACGAGATTCTGCTGGTCGGTTCGCTCGGCGTCGCCGTGGTGGCTTCGCTCGGCTTACTGGCGCTCATTGCCAAGTCACGCTGGCAAAGGAAGCGAGTGGAAGATCTGCGCGCTCAGCTCGAAGAGGCCCGCAAGGCGGCGTGAGGAGCGCATCGTGAATGAGCGGCCACAACGTCCTGCTTCTTCTCCTCGCGGCCAAGGCTCCCGATCGCGCGGCGCGGATGTTGGCGTTGTCCGATCCGGCGGCCGGCGCGGGGCGCACCGAAGCACTGAGGGCGATCCAATCGCTCACGCCGGCGGAGATCGAGCAGCGCTTGGAAGAGGCCGCCGGCGAACAGAATCGCCGCTTCGAACAATGGACGCGTGCGCGATTCGGGGCCGAATGGCACCGGTTTCCGCCCCGGTTCCGGCGGCATCTGGCGATGGAATGGTGCGACCATGACAGACCGAATCCTGCGAAACCCTCAGAGCCAACGGATCCTCAAACAGGATCAGTTTGAGGCGGCCGGCGACGCGGCGTCGGTATTGGAGCAGGCGCGGCTGGAAGCGGCGGCCATCGTGGCGCAGTCCCGGACGGAAGTGGAACGGGCCTGCGAGGAAGGCCGGGAGCGCGGCTACCAGGATGGTCTCACCCAATGGAACGAGGCCGTGCGTGACGTGCTCAACGCCCGCCAAAGCTATTTGGCCGCCAGCGAGCCAGAGATCGTGAAGCTGGCGGTGAAGGTGGCCGAGAAGATTCTGGGCGCACAGTTGCGGTTGGATCCGAATGCCATCAACGGCATTGTGGAAGAGGCACTTCGTGGCGTCCGCGCGGACCGTTCCATCACGATCGCCGTTCATCCCGACGCGTTGGAGAGTGTCCGGGCCGAAGTGGGGCGCCTGGAATCGATGGCAGGCGCGGACTGCCGGATACGGGTAGCCGGACGCGCATCGGTGAGCGCCGGTGGATGCATCATTGAAACCGATTTCGGATCCATCGACGCGCGGCTGGAAGTGCAACTGCGGTGCCTGGAGCAGATCCTGTTGCGCGAGTTGAGAGACTGACCATGCCGCTGTCGAAGCTCAACTCGCTATTCGACGCCATTGACCGCTCCACACCCGTGGAGGTGAAGGGCCGCGTGAGGGAAGTGGTGGGCCTTCTGGTGCGGGCCACGATGCCGGACGCGCGTGTGGGCGAGCTGTGCCTGATCCAGACGGGCCGGTCCGGCACGCCCGTGAAGGCGGAGGTGGTGGGCTTCCAGGGCGCCGATGTGCTGCTGATGCCGTTGGGTGATTTGGTGGACATCGGTCCGCAGAGCGAGGTGATACCGACGGGCGGGTGCCTCACGGTTCCGGCCGGGGACGCTCTATTGGGGCGGGTGCTCAATGGACTGGGCGAGCCGATGGACGAAGAATTCGCGGGCCCACTGAACGCGACGGCTCGCTATCCCGTTTATGGCCATCCGCCGGATCCGCTGCGGAGGCAGCGCGTCACCAGGCCGATTACGATTGGCGTCCGCGCGATCGACTCGATGCTGACGTGCGGCGAAGGCCAGCGGATCGGTCTGTTCGCGGCGGCGGGCGTGGGAAAGAGCACGCTGCTCGGAATGATCGCGCGGAACGCGAACGCCGACGTGAATGTGATTGTGCTGGTGGGCGAGCGCGGGCGCGAGGTGCGGGATTTCCTGGAGCACGATCTTGGCCCGGAGGGAATGAAGCGATCCGTGGTGGTTTGCGCCACGTCGGACCGTCCCTCGCTGGTTCGGCTGAAGTCCGCCTACGTGGGTACGGCGATTGCGGAATATTTCCGGAATCAGGGCAAGCGCGTCATGTTGATGATGGATTCCGTGACGCGGTTCGCCCGCGCGCAACGCGAAGTAGGCCTGGCGTGCGGCGAACCACCGGCACGGGCGGGATACACGCCCTCGGTGTTCGCGGAACTGCCGAAACTGCTGGAACGCGCCGGAAACTCGGAGGCCGGTTCCATCACGGCGTTCTATACGGTGTTGGTGGCCGGCGACGATATGAACGAGCCCGTGGCCGACGAAGTACGTTCCATCCTCGATGGGCACATTATCCTGTCGCGGGATCACGCCGCGCGCGGGCATTATCCGGCCATCGACACACTGCAATCGGTGAGCCGGGTGATGAACGCGGTGGCTACGGGTCCGCACAAGACGGCGGCGAGGAAATTTCGCGAAACGCTGGCGACCTACGAAAAGCAGAAGGATCTCATCCTGCTGGGGGCGTATGAACGCGGCGCGGACGCGCGGGTGGATTTCGCGATTTCGAAGATCGAGGAGATGGAGGAGTTCCTCAAGCAGGCCACCGATGAACAGGCGGGATTCGAGGACACAGTCTCGCGGCTGGAGGCGATGTTTGCATGAAGTTCTCCTACCGCTTGCAGACGCTGCTCGATCGCAAGGCGGAGGAACAGGAACAAGCCGAGCGGGCCTTGGCGTCGGCGCAGGGCGAACTGCGGGTGCAGCGGGAGCGGCTGGAGGCGGAACGGCGAAACCAGGAGGAGATAGCCGCACGCCGGGATGCGTTCCGGCGGCAGCCGCCGGCGACGGTGACCGCGGAGGCGATGCGATACCGGGCGGATTATCTCCGCGGCCTGGATTACGATCTGGACCAAGCCAAGGACGCTGTCTACGCGCAGCGCTACGCGGTGGAGGAGGCCGAGGAGAAACTGGAGCAGGCGCGCGCGACGCTCGCCGAAGCGACGCGCCAGGCCGAGGTGCTTCGCAAGCATCGCGACAAGGCGGAGAGCCGATGGAAACGCGAGGCGGAGCGCAAGGAAGAGCTCGAGCAGGAAGAAATCGGCTCGGTGATGTTTGAAATGCGCCGGAGGCCGTCATGAAAGTCCAACAGTCATCCAAACCGGTTCCATCGGACAGCGGAAAACCCGCCGGCACCGGGAAGCCGGGGGGCGAATCGAAGTTCAGCAAGGCGCTGAAGGCCAAGGCCGTCAAGCCGGAGAGCGCCGATGCCGGCCCGTTGCCGCCCGGGGAGCCCCCGGCGCCATCGCCGTTGGTGGCCCGCGGAAAAGTGGAACAAATGGACGGGCCGGCACGGGCGCGCACCGTGGACGCGGTGGCTCACGAGATCCAAGTGCACTCGCGGGGTGATCTGCGTGAGGTGAACATACAGTTCGACAGCAAGGTGCTCGACGGCTTGGAAGTCCGCATCCGCGCAGAAGGCGGCGCGTTGGCCGTGCAGTTGATCACCAAGACGGCGAACGCCTACGACACCGTCCAAGGCGGCGTGGGCCAGTTGACCGCTGCGCTGCAATCCAAGGGAATCACTGCCGCGGTTCAGGTGCGGGCGCCCAAGGAACCGGAGCACACACCGCGCGATGGACGCGGCGGCGGCCAGGGCGGGAATAGCCGGGGCGGCCGCGATCAAGGCGGGCGGCGGTGAGCCCACAACCGTTCGCCTATGAATCGGCGCCGCGGTTCACCCGCGCCCAAGTGGATCTGGTGAATTGGTTTCAACGGGCCGTTCCGGGAGTTTCGGCCTGGCGGCGATGGATCCGGACCGTGCTCGCGGAATCGCTCGAATCGCCGGCCGAGCCCGTGGTGTGGATCGAGGAAACGCATTGCCTGGGGCAGCGCGACGCGGTGCGGCACGACCTGGCCGCGGGCGTAACGATCATCGGACGGTCTGAGCAGGCGGGCATCGTGGCGAGCGCACCGGCCATCGCGCGGGAGCACGCGCGGCTTCGCCTGGATGGTCCGGCATGCTCGGTGGAGGATCTCGATTCCAAGGTCGGGACGTTTCTCGCGGGCAAGCGGATGCAACCGGGGAAACCGGAGGCACTGCGCGATGGCGACAGCTTCACGATCTTTCCTTACAACTACAAACTGCGCGTGGAGCAGAAGTGGATTCGAGAAGAACGCGTGGACCTGATGGCCGGCACGGCCGTTCCCTGCACCTATGGCTCGTTTCGCTCTTCGTCGGCATCCGGCCGCGTGATGCGCGGCATCGGGCTCGAGCCGGAAAACACCGGCTTCGTTATGGAACTGGGCCAAGCTTTTGTCGCGGAGTTGGCCCGGCGGACTCTGCATCCGGTGTCTGGCCGCGCAGGTTCCGCGACAGGCTCGGGTGAGATGGAGGACGCCGCCGCCGAGTACCTGCTGCTGAGCGTCGCCGAACTGGCCAGCCGCGAGTTTGCGTTCCCGTTCGAGCTTTCGGTGCTACGCGCGGGCGCTACTCCGCCGATTGGGGATGCCGAGCCGGGAGTGGCGTTATCGTGCACGATCGGACTTTCGCAGCTCAGCGGCGCGATCCGGATCTTTGTACCGCGCCGCGCGCTGGCAGCCATCGAGCGGATGCCGGCCATGTTGGACACGCCGGGGCCAGGTGTAGTTTGGCGGTGCGCGGTGACGGTAGGCTCAGTAGACCTGAACCGGGACGAACTGGCGTCGCGCGAACGGGGCGACGTGCTTCTCTACACTCCCGCCGCGCAGCTGCGGCTGCCGGGTGGGCGGGCATATTGGCGCGGCGATCTTGCGAGCGATGGCAACTTTCGGCTCACTCTCGCCGACAACTCGGAAGAGCCCATTATCATGTCCGCCGCAATGCCCGACACGATGGATCCCGGAAACCTGGAGGAGGCCCGCCTGGACGCCCTACCCGTGAGACTCAGCATCATCGCCGGCGAGAGAGAACTCTCGTTCGCCGAACTGAAACAGCTTTCGCGCGGATCGATCGTCGAACTGGACCGCGGTCCGGCTGACGCGGTGACGATTGCCCTGAACGGCCGGGCGGCGGGCACGGGTGAACTGGTGCGCATCGACGAAAAGCTGGGTGTGCGCATCCTCTCCTGGAAGGAACCGGCGTGAGCCCGGCGCCCGATCTCGGCACCGGAGCCATGCTCGCCGAGACGCTGCGGGTGATCGCGGCGCTGGCGGGTGTGATCCTGGCCGCGGTGATTGCGCTGCGATACGTCCTGCCCAAATTCATGGCGCGGGGCGAATCACAACCGGGGTTGATCCGGATGGTGGCGCGCTATCCGCTGGAGCCGAAGAAGACTCTGTATCTGGTGGAGGCGGGGGGCAGGACGCTGCTGCTCGGGGCCTCAGAACGCGATATCCACTTTCTCGCGTCGCTCGACGGCGCCGAGGCCGGGACAGAGGCGGCGGCGAGGGCCGTAAAAGAGGCGCTGCACGCATGACGAATCCCGTTGTGATGGTGATCGTACTCGGCGCTCTGTCGCTCGCGCCGTTCGTGCTCATCATGCTGACTTCGTTCGTGAAGATGTCGGTGGTGCTGTCGATCCTGCGCAACGCGCTCGGAACGCAGCAGGTGCCGCCGAATCAGGTGATCACGGGACTGGCGTTCGTGCTGTCGATTTTCGTGATGGCTCCTGTGGCGCAGCAGATGTATACCGCGGCCGGGCCGATCGCGGAAACGCGGGACATCTTCAGCGAGTCGAGCGTGCGGTCATTGTTCCAGGCGGCGCAGAACGGCAAGGAGCCGCTGCGCCGGTTCCTCTCGCGGCATAGCCATCCCAAAGACCGGTCTCTGTTCATGGAATTGCTGGCGCGTCTGGAGCAGCAGAATCAAGCCGCCCCCGCGCCGCGTCCACCGGCTCCCGAGGCCCAGCCAGCTCCCGCGCAGCCAGCCCCGGCACAGCCCCAGGCAACGCCACCGCCCCAGCCAACACCACCGCCCGCCCCAGCGCCGCCCACACCAGGGCCTCCGGCGCCGTCGATTGACCGGGAAGATTTCCGTGTGCTCATCCCATCGTTTGTCACCAGCGAGTTGAAGGAATCGTTCCAGATCGGCTTTATCGTCTTCATCCCGTTTCTGATCATCGATATCGTGGTGGCCAACATCCTGCTGGCGATGGGAATGAACATGCTATCGCCGCCGGTGATCTCGCTGCCGTTCAAGATCCTGCTGTTCGTGCTGGTGGACGGCTGGTACATGATCGTCCGGGGACTGGTGCTGAGCTACCTATGACACCGGAAGCCATCTTACGCATCCTGCGGGAAGGCATCGTGCTGATGCTGCTGTTATCGGCGGCTCCGGTGCTGGTGAGCGCGCTGCTCGGCTTGATCGTGGCCGTATTTCAGGCCACCACGCAGATCCAGGATCAAAGCCTGGGCTTTGTGCCGAAGATCCTGGCCGTATCGGCGACACTCGCCATTCTGGGCCCGTGGATGCTGCAGCAATTGATTCGCTTCACCACGGTATTGCTCGAGAGCATCGCGCTCATCCGTTGATATGGACGTCACCGGGACAGTGCAGGGGATTCTCGCGGCGGCGGGTATCCGCGCCGACGTGAATACGTTTCTGATCCTGTACGGGCTGTGTTTGGCGCGTCTGGCGGCGGTGATTACGCTGGCGCCATTTTTTGGCGGACCGAGCGCGCCGGCGCAAGTGAAGCTCGGTTTCGCGGCGATCCTGGCGGCGGTTCTATATCCCACCATCACTTCAGCGGGCACTCCAGCGGGCGGAATTCCGGGACCGATCAGCCCGTTGCTGTTCATGGCGCTGCTGATCAAGGAAGGGCTCCTCGGCGCCCTGATCGGGTTGATGGCGCAGATCCTGTTCTATGGCGTGCAGATGTCGGGAACGCTGATCGACAGCCAGCGCGGCGCCAATCAGATGAACTTCCTGGCTCCGCAACTGGCGGGACCGGCGTCTGTGCTGGGCCAGCTTCAGTTTCAAACCGCGCTCGTGCTGTTCGTCACCATCGATGGGCATCTGCTGTTCCTGCGCGGGCTGCATGCGAGCTTCGCCACCATCCCGATCCTGAGCATGCCGCAAGCGCGGGGCGGACTGGCGCCGGTGATGGAGCAGGTGATCCACCTCACGGCGGACTCCATCGCGATCGCACTCACGCTTTCGGCGCCGGTGCTCCTGGCGCTGTTCCTGGTGGATGCCAGTTTCGGCGTGCTGGGACGCGTGGTTTCGCAATTTCAGATCCACGGCGAGAGCCAACCGGTGAAGGCGATGGCCGGATTGGCGGTGCTGCTGCTCTCGGTGGGACTGGTGTTTGACCGTTTTCTCGATTTCATCGCGCAGTCTTTGGCGAGCGTGCTCGCGCTCATCCGCGCCCTGGCCTGAAGGCTGGCAACTCTGGCGCGATGACGCCGATAACAGAGCGAGGCAACCGTGAAGATCAACCAGCAACCGGCGTCCGTGGTGCAAACGGGCGCGTCGCAGTCGAGCGAGTTCGGAGCCACTGTGGTCCGCGTGGGCGAGACGACGCTGCAGCAGGTGGCGGACCGGCTCCGGCTGCTGGTGGAATTGCTGGCGCAGGCCAATCCGCGCGTGGCGGATCCGAATCGCCTCACCGCCGGCCAGGAAATCCGATACCCGCTGCATCCGTTCGCGCAGACGCCGGCAACGCCGGAGAACAAGCCGGGCGGACCGGGCAGCCTCGCGCAATCGGAGCGGGACCTGGCGCGCCAGATGGAATCGGCAGCTCGCAGAAAGGATCTGGCGGCGGGCCCGGCAGCGCCCAAACAAGCCGCGATCCCGCCGTACGATCCGCGCAAGGGTCCGCAAATCACCAACGATATGTGGACCGAAGAGATGCTCACCGGGGACCTCAGCGAGAACCAGCTCCGCAACATCGTGGATCCGGCGGCATTTCTCAACGCCCGCCTGGCGCATTGCCAGCAGCCCACCTCCGCCAAGTGGGTGAATTCCAACGGCAGCACCTCGCAGGTGAACCCCTCACAGATGTCGACGCGAGAGCAGGCCGAGGCGATGCTCGTCCGGCTGCGTGGTTTGGGTTTGCAGGGCGGCGAGATCATTCAGCCATCGATGTCGAACCCGTTCAGCTATCTCGACTACGGCGACGATCCGCGGCGGCATTTTCAAATCGGCGGGCTCAACGTGGGCCTGCTGCTCGAACGCTACGCCAAGTACCCGAAAGACGCCGCCGACCGTATGACTTTAGCGGAACTGCAGGAAGGGGCCGCGCAAGTGCCGAAGTCCTAGCACGGACGCCGCTCATTCGCCATGGCCGGAGAGAAGACAGAGCAACCGACCGAGAAAAAGCTCCGCGAGTCCCGCGAGAAGGGACAGGTGGGCAAGAGCGCGGATCTTACCAATGCGTTCCTGTTTCTGGCCGCGGCGGGGGTATTGAGCCTGGGCGGGGGAGCGTACGTCATCGAGCTGCGGTCCATGATGAAGGAGTTTTTCCGCCCCGAGGCGCTCGGCGGGGATCTTCCGCCGGGGCCGGTGATCGAGGCGTTCGGCGCGGCGCTGCTGCGGGCGCTGGTGATGACGCTGCCGCTGGCGGCGACGGTTGCCATGGTGGCGGCGGCGCTGCAGTTTCTGCAAGTGAAGGCGCTGTTTTCCCCGCAGGTGATCCAACCCAAGTTCGACAAGCTCAATCCGGTGCAGGGCTTCCAGAACATCTTCTTCAAAGCCAAGACCTATGTGGAGCTGCTCAAGAACCTGGTGAAGCTCGCCGTGATCGCGGCATTGGTCTACTACAACCTGCACGGCGATTTGCGTGAGGTGCTTCTTTCGGTGCGCGTAGACCCGGCCTCGGCCGCGTCGCTCGCCGGAAATCTTCTGTTCCGTCTGTTCTACCAGGTGGGCGGCGCGTTCATCGTGATCGGAGCGGCGGACTACATGCTTCAGAACAAGTTCCACATGAAGGAACTGATGATGAGCAAGGAAGAAGTGAAGCGGGAGTACAAGGAATCGGAAGGCGATCAACACATCAAGCACGCCCGCAAACAGTTCCATGAGGAGATGCTGTCGCACTCGGCGGTGAGCAACGTGCCGCAGGCCGATGCGGTGATCGTCAATCCGACGCACCTGGCCATTGCGATCCGGTACGACGAAGCCACGATGGGCGCGCCCACCGTGACGGCCAAGGGCCGGGAGGAGTTGGCGCAGCGGATCCGCGAACTGGCGGCGGAAAATCGAGTCCCCGTGGTGCATAACGTGCCGCTGGCGCGATCGTTGTATGCGGTGGATCTGGGGGCGGAGATTCCAGAGGATCTGTACGAACCGGTGGCCGAAATCCTGCAATGGGTGTACCGGATGGCCGAAGGAGACGCTTCGGCGAACCCACACTGACCGAAGGGAGTATCGATTCGAACATGCTAGTCCGCTACAAGATTCCTGGATGGGAGCCGGTGAGAGAGATTCCAGCGGCCGGCATCGCGCCGGCGTCGCCGTTTCCGCTGCGTTCCCCGAACCGGACGACGCTGACGCCGGTGGGGTGGCGGTCTCTGCTGCGGCTGGATCAGCCGCGTTCGGGAGCGGTGGTTGCAGGTCCGCCGCCCCGGCCGCCGGGGCTGGGGGAAACGAGCGCGCCGGCCGAGGCCCGCGTGATGCGCGGGATCCTGTCGCGGCATGGGCACGAGGCGGATCCGTCTCGGGCGGGGACGCCGGAAGCCGCGGCCATCCGCGAGATGGTCCTCTTGCTTCTCGACATGCAGGCCAGCCAGGACGCGCTCGCCGTGCGGTGCCTGGAACAGGAGGCCCACTGAAATGCAGCCCTATGACTGGAACCTGGACGAGAGCGCATGGGCTCCGAAGCCGGAACCTTGGACGGAAGAAGAGATCTATGTAATATCCGACCGTGCTTGGATGCTCTATCGCCAGGGCGCTTACCAGCAGGCCGCGGTGCTGGCGCGCGGTCTCGCCGCCATCGATCCTGCCAACGGGTATGCGCGCAAGACCTTGGCATTGTCGTTGACGGGGCTCGGGCTCGATCAGGAAGCCTGGGAGTGCTGGTGCGGGCTGGCCGAATCGGACCCGTTCGATCTCGACGCGGTGGCCGGGCGGTGTGAGGCGGCCATTCAGCTCGGGCGGTTCGAGGAAGCGGCGCGGGACCTCGCCCGGCTCCAGGCCGACGCGCCGTGGCGATCGAGCGGATTGCGTTTTCGGCTGGAAACAGCAACCTCGCCCAAGCCATCGCGATAACTCCAGTGAGCCCGCAAGGAACTCAGAACGAAAAACGGAAAGCACGAGGTTTTCTCCCCATGAGTCTCAACATTCCCGCCAATCCAATCTCCAAAGCACAGCAGTCGGTGGTGCAAGCCGTTCTGCACCAGGCGGCACAGCAACTGCAAGCAGTCGGACAGAAGGCGCAGCAGGGCGTCCAACAGATCAAGTCTCTGTTGACCGAACTGGAAAAGAGCTTCAGCGGCGGAGCGCCGAAAGCTCCTTCCCAACCGCCGGCGTTTTCGCCGTCCAAGGTGGATCCGCAAGTGATGGCGAATCCGCAGTCGGTGGTGATCAACATCCAGATCAACTTCAACGGGGGAGCGCCGAAGGCCCAAGCGTCGAACGCCCCGCTGCAATCGTTCCCCTTGATGCCGGAAGGGAACGGCCTCCCGGGCTCATTCGGCGCCTCCGGGCAAGCGGTAGCCGATCGCATCACGGGCTCGAACAAGAGTCAATACACGTTTGGCGCCAACGGCCCGTGGGGAGACGCCAACAAGGACGAAAAGGTGGCCATCGCGCACGCGATGTTCAAGAACCCCCATGTGCGGTTCGACTCCGATACGAAGAAGTTTTTCGTCACCGGCACCGACGGTTCCCGCCGGGACGTGGCGACGCTCGATGAACTGGTGTCGGCGGGACGGAAAGCGGGCGGGTTCACCACGCACAACGCCGCGGCGATCACACAAATCGCCGGACTGCTGGAAGGCCGCATCAGCGCTCCTGGCGCCGGGTCGTCCAGCCCGGCCAGCGCACCGGCCGCCGGCGGCGCCCAGGCAGCGCCGCAGCAGAATCCGCTGCAGGAAATCATGAACCTGCTGCAGAAGCTGATCGAGATGATCAGCGGAAAGGGCGCGGCGGCGTGGGCGCGGCCGAAGGCGGCAGTTCGGTTTCGCAGACCGGTGGAGCCTCCTCGGGTGACGGAGCATCGTCGACCGGTGCAGCGTCCACCGGCGGAGCATCGTCGAGCGACGGGGCGTCGTCGAGCGGCGGGCGGCGGGAACCTCGATGGCCAAGGGCGGCGAGGGTTGGGGTGCGATCGACTCGATGATGGCCGAGGCCGAGAAACTGGCCAAATCCAAGAACCCGTCGGACCAGCTTCGCGCGCAGCAGTTGATGCAGCAGGCGCAGCAAATGTTCCAGACCATCTCGAAGATGTTGCAGCAGATGTCGGAGATGTTCAAGACCGCCATCGGCAACATCCGGTAACAGGACACCGAATCGAACAAAGGAGAACAAGATCAAATGGCAACCACACCTGCTTCCCTAGACGCCATGATTCGTGGCGATCAGTCTCTCAACGCTCTTCTCGGCCTCACGCCTCACCAGATCCAGGCGATTGCCGTGATGGGCTACCAACTCCTCGAACAGGGCCAGACGGCCGATGCGGTGCGCGTGTTCGAAGGCCTCACCGCCGTGGACGCGAAATCCTATTTCGGATTCGCGGGCCTGGGCGCGGCGCACCTGATCGGCGGCCGCCTGGAGGAGGCCGTCGGGGCGCTGCAAACCGCCGTGTCTCTCGATGCCGAAGACGCGACGGTGCAGGCGAACCTCGGCGAGGCGCTGCTTCGCCTGGGCCGCTTTGAGGACGCGAAACCGCATCTGCATCGCTCGATGGACCTCGATCCCGGGCGCACCGATCCCGGAGCCAATCGCGCACGAGCGATTCTGCTCGGCATCAGCGCGGCCATCGCTGAGAATGACGCCGCACAGGGGGCGAACTAGCCATGATCGGGAACCTGCTCAAGACCGCCGGGAAACTGCTGGGCCCGGCCGGAATCGGAATCGATATTCTCGGAAGCCTGCTCGCTTCCAAGAAATCCAGCAAGGCGGAAGGGGCCGGCGGAGGATCGATCGATCTGTCGCAACTCCAGGCCGCGGGCAAGACGCTGCAGGAACAGCTTCGACAGGTAAGCGCGTTGCGGCAACAGATGAACATCGGCCAAAACGGCACGATCACGATCAACATTTCCGCCCAGCCGATGCCGTTTTCCGCTCCCAGCGGTTCTCCGATGGCCAACGCGATGAAGAATCCCTTCGACGCGCTCGGACCGTTGAAGAACATGCTCGGCGGTTTGCTGCCGGCGTTGAACAAGATGCTGCAGGCGCTGAGCGGAGGCTCCGGCGCGGCGGGAACCGGAGAAGCGTCGGGATCGGCGCCTTCCGCTTCGCCAGCCGCTTCAACGACGAGCGCCCCGGCGGCTTCGGCAAGCGAGGCCGGGTCGGCTTCGGGCTCCGGTTCGTCGACGCCGATTGGCGGCGACAGCAAGGGATGGGGCGCGATCGACTCCATGATGGCGGAAGCCGAAAAGCTGGCGAAGTCAAAGAACCCATCGGACCAGTTGCGGGCTCAGCAACTGATGCAGCAGGCGCAGCAAATGTTCCAGACCATCTCGAAACTGTTGCAGCAGTTGAGTGAAATGTTCCGGACGGCGATCGGCAATATCAAGTAAGGAGGACAAATCATCATGGCCACACCCACACTCGAACAGGTCGCCCGGGGCGACGCGGCGTTGAACGCCTTCCTCGGTCTCACCGACACCCAATTGCTCGGCATCGCGGCCCTGGCGTCCAACCTGTATCTGCAAGGACAAGTGGAAGACGCACTCACGCTCTTCGAAGGGCTCACCGCGGTGCAGCCTTCCCTCTACTACGGCCACGCCGGGCTGGGCGCGATTGCATTGGCCCGGGGTGACGCCGCGGCCGCGGTGGCGCATCTGACTACGGCGGCGAAGCTGAATCCGGCCGATGCGTCGGTGCAGGCGAATCTGGGCGAAGCACTCCTGCGGAGCGGAGACGTCGCCGCGGCGGCGGAGCCTCTGGGCCGCGCGTTGGAGCTGGACCCTGAGGGCCGGGACGAAGGCGCCAACCGCGCCCGGGCGATTTTGCAATCGATCGGCGCGCTGGACCAGAGCATCGCCAGGCTGGAAGCCGCCGCTGCTTAGAGAAGGAGTAGACAGGATGAGCGCAATCGGTTCCAATGTCCCACGGCCCGCGATGGCCAACCCCGCCTCGGCCGCGCAGATGGCCGCGGGAGTCCTCACCGACGCAAACCGGCGTCTGGAGACTCCCGGCCAATGGGAAGAACTGGGAGCGCTGTTGGCATCGCTGCGGCCCTTGGCCGCGCAAACCGGCTCCACGTTCCCGATGGAGCCGGTTCCATTCACCTGGAACGGAGACATCGCTGGGCTTCCCAATGCCGCCGGCCAGATCCAGCCGGGCTGCTGCGGGAACCTCCGCGGGCAGGCCGCGCTCGAAGACATGCTGCGGCAAATGGATGCGCTGATCGCGAGGCTGGAGCCTCGAGGCGCGGCGTCGCCAGGAACCGGTGCTGCGGGAACGAGCGCGGCGGGAAGCGCGACCGGCCCGGCGTCATCGGGCGGCGGCGTTCCGATCAGCGACAGTTCCGGATGGGGCTCCATCGACACCATGATGGCCCAAGCCGAAAAGCTCGCCATGTCCGACAAGCCGTCGGACCAGTTGAAGGCGCAAAAGCTGATGATGCAGGCGCGCCAGATGTTTGAAACCGTGTCCAAGCTCCTCCAACAGATGGCCGAAATGGCCAAGACCGCGATCAGCAATATCCGCTAGGAGACCCAATGCCAGACGCCACGCCGCTTCCCTCCGGGACTGCTCCTCTGCCCGCCGATGCGATCGAACGCATGTCGGCCGGTGAACTTCCGCTCAACGCATGGCTGGGTCTGGCGCCGGCCGATCTCGAGACCCTCGCCGGCTTCGGCGCGATGCTGCTGCAGCAAGGGCAAACCGCGGAGGCGCGCAAAGTCTTCGCCGGTTTGATCGCGGTGGACCCCACTGCCTATCACGGCCCGGCGGGAATCGGGGCGCTGCTGCTGCGCGAGTCCCGATTGGAGGAGGCAGCCAAGTGGCTGGGACGCGCCGCCACATGCAATCCGCCGGACCCGGCGGTGTGGGCGAACCTGGGCGAAACCTGCCTGCGTTTGGGTGAGGTGGAACAAGCGGGCGCGCATTTGCGGAAAGCGCTCGCGTTGGATCCATCGGCGGCGAATCCGGCCGCCAACCGTGCGCGGGCGCTGATTGAGAACATGGCCACTTCCATCGCCCAGTGGAATCGCGCAACTCCCCCGGGCGGGCCGCGATAACACGGTTGAACCGGTCCACTCCGATGCTCGCCAGCCTCACTGCTCAATTCGAACAAGTAAAGACCGATATCCGCCAGGGCAACCTCAGTGCGGTGCTGCTGCGTTTTGCCGATCTGGTGCTGGTGGCGGCCATGTCGGCGATGGTCGGCATGATGATCGTGCCGCTGCCGACGTTCCTGCTGGACATTCTGCTCACTATCAACATCACCGCGGCGCTCACGATTCTGATGGTGTCGGTCTATATCGCCAACGCCCCGCAGATCGCCTCTTTCCCGACGCTGCTGCTGATCACCACGCTCTACCGTCTAGCGCTCGATATCTCGGCCACGCGGCTGATCCTGCTGCAGGCCGATGCCGGCGAAGTGATCGACGCGTTCGGCAACTTCGTGGTGCAGGGCAATTTCGTGGTGGGCGCGGTGATCTTTCTGATCATCACGCTGGTTCAGTTCATTGTGATCACCAAGGGCGCCGAGCGCGTGGCCGAGGTGTCGGCTCGCTTCACGCTCGACGCGATGCCGGGCAAGCAGATGTCGATCGACGCCGATATGCGCGCCGGCATCATCGACATGAAGGAAGCCATCCGGCGGCGCAACGGGTTGGCGCGCGAGTCGCAATTCTACGGCGCGATGGACGGTGCGATGAAGTTCGTGAAGGGCGATGCCATCGCGGGCATCGTGATCACGCTGATCAACATCATCGGCGGGCTGATCATCGGCGTGGGGATGAACGGCATGGAAGCGATGGAAGCCGTCCAGACCTATTCGGTGCTCACCATCGGCAACGGCCTGGTCTCGCAGATTCCGGCGCTGCTGATCGCCATCGCCGCGGGCATGGTGGTGACACGAGTAGCCACCGAGGAGCCCAACACCAATCTTGGCAAGGAAGTAGCCACGCAAATTCTTTCGCAGCCGAAAGCGATCGCCATCACGGCGGGGCTCCTGCTCGTGCTGGGACTGATCCCGGGCCTGCCGAAGATCCCGTTTTTCCTACTGGCGCTGGCCGCCGGCGGCGTGGCGCACGGCATGCTGCGTGTGAGCGGCCGGGCCTCCGACCCCGCCACGGCCACCACGGCCGCGATCGAAGATGCCAAAAAGCTCGCCGAGCCCGACGTCCGGCCCACCATCCCGGTGCTGCTCGAAGCGAGCCAGGATCTGGCGCCGTACCTCGATCTCAACCAGCCCGCCGGGCAAAACTTCTTCGACCAGATCACCCGGACGCGGCACAGTTTGTACCTCGATCTCGGCGTGATTTACCCGGCCATCGATGTGGCTGCGCCATCGGCGGCCAGTTCCGGCTCTTACTCGATTTGCGTACGCGAAGTCCCGGTGGTGCGGGGGCAGATCCGGCCGGACTCGGTGCTCACCAGCGAGTCCGCCTATCACATTTCGGTTTTCGGGCTCAAGGGCGAAGACACACGGAATCCGGAATCGGGAAAGCCTGCCGCGTGGATCGATCAGGCGGCGGCGGAACGGGCGCGCGCGGTTGGGCTGCAGGTGTGGGAGCCACATGAGGTGATCGTGCTGCACCTGGTGAACGTGCTGCGCCGTCACGCGCGGGACTTCGTGGGTCCGCAAGAGGTGCAGTGGATGGTGGCGAAGATGCGGGAAATGTATCCGAACCTGGTGGACGAGCTGGTGCCCAAGCGCATCTCGCTGCAGTCACTCACCGACGTGTTGCGGCGTCTGGTGGACGAGGAGGTCTCGATTCGCGACCTGAAGACGGTTTTCGAGGCGCTGAGCGAGGCGGCGAGTCCGGATAGTGACACACCGGCGCTGGTGGAACACGTGCGAGTGGCGCTGCGGGACCGGATCTGTGCAAATCTCGCCGGCGGACGGACGAACCTGTTCGTCTATACGCTGTCTCCGGATCTCGAGGACTTGTTTCACGGCTCGGTGCGGCAGGGCCAAGCGGGTCCGTACCTGTCGATGCCACCGGAATCGGTGCAACAGGTACAGGATGCGTTTTTCCAAACGCTCGGGAACCTGCCTCCCACGGCGCAGCGGCCCGTGGTGGTGGCGCCGTCGGCCATTCGGCGCTTCGTGCAGCGAGTGGCGGAGACGCGGGTGCCGGAGGTGGCGACGGTGTCGTATGAGGAACTCAGTCCGCTGGTGACTTGCCAGCCGCTGGGCGTGGTCGGGTTGGCGGGCACGCTTTGACCTGTGGCGCGGTTATCTTGAAAGGAGAGAACGACAATGGGTCAGCCGAATACGAAGAGCGATGACAACGCCATTTGGCGCCAGTTCCCCGCGATGGAGAAACTGGGCGACCCGCGGCACTGCGAGGCGGTGATGACGCGGATTGACGCCACCTGCCGTGCTCTCGAAACGATCCGCACCGGCGGCACTCCCGCCGAGCGGGACCGTGCGCAATTCGCCCTGGCGGCCTATGCGCGGACGCTACAGTTGATCGAAGAGATTCAGGCAAAGGCGGCGGAGACGGCAACTGACGCCGGCCGCGGCCGATAACAGGAGCGGAGGGCATACATGAGCGTCAATCGAGCCATGGGCGCGGCGGTCACGCCTAATTTCGTACTCGAGGATATCAAGCAGATGACGGGGGCGCAGCGCCAGTCGGGCGGGTTCCGCCGGGCGCTGGGCGGCGTTGTGGGGGGCGTGGGCAACATGTTCTTTCCCGGGATCGGGACGGCCATTGGAGGTCTGATCGCGGGCGGGAAATTGAACTCCACGGGGATGCTGGGAGAGTCCCAACAATTTCTCGAGTTGCAGCGGCAGATCCAGATGGAGTCCCGCGCGTTCGAGGCGGCGTCGGCGGTGTTGAAATCGCGGCACGATGCGGCGATGTCGGCGATCCGGAATATCAAGTAGAGGTCTGCGCATGCCCTGGAACGTTACACCAACCCCGGTCGAGATCGAGCTGCTGATGGAAGCGGGCTATATTTATCGCGACGCGGGACGCTATCACGAGGCCCGCGACGTGTTCCGCGGCGTTCGCGCCCTGGCGCCGGCATCGGAGACTCCGGAAGTAGCGCTGGGGACGGTGGCATTTCAGCAATCGGATTTTCGCGCGGCAGCCAAGCACTACGCGCGCGCCCTCGACATGAACCCGCGGTGCGCGCTCGCGCATGCGCATCTGGGTGAGCTCCGGCTGTTCGAGAAAGACAAAGACGGCGCCCGCGAGCATCTAAAAAAGGCCGTGGAGCTCGATCCGCGTGGACCGGTGCGTCCGCTGGCGGACAGCCTGTTGACGATGGTGGAGGTGGTGGCGTTCAAACCGTAGCCGTTCGAGCGACGCCATATTGGGAAAGGGTGAAATGAAGATCAAAGGACCGGGACATCCGAACCTGCCACCGGCGGCGCCAACCGGCCCCGCGGCGAAAGCAACGCCGGCGGCGGGAGTGGTTTCGGCGGCGTCCACGTCAGCATCGGCGTCAGCCTCTGCGCCTGCGTGGGCTGGGCCGCTGCGGACCGAGTACCGGCGCGCCGATCTCGACGATCCGGCGAAAGCGGCGAAGCTTGTCTCCGCGGCCGCTCGCAATCTCATCGCCGCCAATCCTTCCTCGGCCGCGCTACCGGCCGCCGATCAGGCCCGGATCGCAGACTGGATGAGCCAGGATCCCATGTTCAGCGCCGCGCTGCGGCAGTCTCTGGACCGGATCCTCACCTAGGCCGTGAACATCGAACTCACTCTCGAAACCCAAGCGGACCGCTCCTCACGGCCATTCCAGTTTCCGGTGGAAGGCGATCTGGTGTTCGGGCGGGGGCCCGATAGCGCGGTGGCGCTGGATGGCACGGCGTTGTCGCGCGAGCACTTCGCGCTGCGCAATCAGGACGGCAGCCTGCAACTCCAGGATCTCAGCAGCAACGGCACATGGCTCAACGGCCAGCGCCTCGGCAAGGGAGTTACGGCGCCGGTGGCGGAAGGCGCGGTCATCGAGATTCCAGGCTACCGGCTTCACGTCCGCGCAATCGCGGCCGCGGCGCTGAGCAGCCCCACCGCCGTGCCGGCACGGGCTGAGCCCGCGGCAACCGATTCGGTTCCGAGCCAGCCGCGCTCTCCGCTGCGGATGGTATTCGGCCCGGTGATCGGCTTCTGGAACGGTTTTACCGGAATCGAAAAGCTGTTGCTGTGGGTGGCGGCAAGCGCCGGGGGACTTCTTCTCGCGTATCTCAATTCCAACTGACCGGGATTCCAACTCACTGAGGCAGGCCGGCGTCCCCAGTAGCCCCTTCCTGTAGCGCCTTCACCTGTAGCGCCTTCAATGGCGGACTTCGGTGGCGATTCGATATCATGGGCTCCGGAGTTTCCCGGTGATGAGAGCCGGGACCCGGAGGTAACGTTGCCAGAGCCTTCCCCCGGCGAAATCACGCAATTGCTGAATGACTGGAAGCTGGGTCATGCCGACGCATTCGAGCAGTTGATGCCGGTGGTGTATTCTCAACTCCGGTCCATCGCAGCCGCGCACCTGCGCCGGGATCATGGCGCTCCCACGCTGCAGGCGACGGCGCTGGTGCATGAGCTCTACCTACGGCTGCTGCGTCAGCGGAAGGCGGAATGGAGCGACCGCGCTCATTTCTTCACGTTCGCGGCCAAGTTGATGCGAATGATCCTGATTGACCACGCGCGGACGCGTCTGGCGGACAAGCGCGGGGGACATTTGGGACGGGTGCCGCTCAGCGATCAAATGGCCTGGATCGACGTGGGGGGCGCCGACATGCTGGATCTCGACCGGGCGTTGGCCGAGTTGGACGAGATCGATCCCCGCAAGGTCCGGATCGTGGAGCTTCACTACCTTCTCGGGTGCACGATCGACGAAGCCGCGGAACTGGTTCAGGTTTCCACGGCGACGGTGGAGCGGGATCTGAAGACGGTGAAGGCGTGGCTGTACCGGCGTCTGCGGGCACCGGAATCGCCGGGCGTCTGAATCGATACAGTTGAATATTCTCTTTCTGTTCATTCGCCCGGCGGATCGATCGCTACGGTTCCCCATAACGTGTTTGTAACCAGGCGTAAACATCTGACTGCATCACCACGACGCCGATGCGCGTCATGCAGTCCGGTCCAGACCGAGGACTTTATTGTGATTGATTAATGTAAATCATTATTAATCAGAAACTTGCGACGACAGGCAAATTTGCGGCCCCGGGTCCATTTCTTTTGCACGCCCCCGTAAGGTGGTGTATGCTTGTGGCGAATGGGATCTACCGGATGTCCCTCGGTCGGGGCTCCGGGCGAGTGAGTTCGTCAGGTTAGTCGAAGTCGCCCAGACAATATTTCTGGCAGGAGCGTCTATATGCGCAGTTTACGGGTGGCGTCTATCGCCGCATGTTTTTCCCTCATCGGTCTTTCGCAGTCGACAACGCAATCGATACAAGGCTTGGTGACCGATACCAGCGGGGCGGTTGTGTCCGGGGCGAAGGTAACCATCACCAACGTCGGCACTGGCATCGCCCGGTCTGGTGACACCAACGAGACCGGCAACTACAGTTTTCCACTGGTTCTTGTCGGCAACTACGACATCAAGGTGGAGTTGCAAGGATTCAAGACTGACATCGCGCGGAATGTGCGCGTGGAGACGGCGGCGCAGGTCCGCCAGGATTTCGCGCTCGATGTCGGCGCCGTCACCGAGTCGATCGAAGTGGCTGCCGCCGCCGCGCTTCTTAATACCGAAAACGCGACCGTCGGCGCGGTGATCGAGAACCGCCGCGTGGTCGAGTTGCCTCTCAACGGCCGCAACGTCCAGAGCTTGGCTGTGCTCGCCCCCGGTGTGCAGTACGGCATCCGCACAGGGCGTTCCGACGGCACCGGCGGGTTCCCGATTCCCGGCCAGGGTTTCGGCGTCATCGCCAACGGGCAGCGGGAAACCAGCCAGGTGATCTCGCTCGACGGCGTGGACGCCAAGGATCCGCGCATCCATATCGCGAATTTCGTGCCCTCGATCGAGGCGATCGAGGAGTTCAAGATCCAGACCAACTCCTACTCGGCCGAGTATGGCTTCGGCGGCGGAGCGCAGGTGACGATCACCATGAAATCCGGCACGAATCAGTTGCACGGAACGTTTTTCAACTTCCTCCGCAACGATGTTTTCGATGCCGAGAACTACTTCCTGAACTTCGAGCTGGCGCCGGGCGCCACGCGGGCGAAGAAGAATACGCTACGCCAGAACCAGTTCGGGTTCGTGCTGAGCGGCCCGGTGGTTCTGCCCGGGTATGACGGGCGGAACAAGACCTTCTGGGCAGTCAACTGGGAGTCCCGCCGCACGCGGCAGGGGATCGTGCAGACCGCCAACTGGCCCGTGGATCCGTTCCGCAACGGAGACTTCTCGAGCTTGCAGCGCGGCTACACGGCCAACGGGCGGTTCGTGAATCCGATCATCATCTACGATCCGGTGACGGGCACGCCCTTCCCGAACAACATCATCCCCGCTTCGCGGATTCATCCCGGCGCCAAGAACGTATTGGATCAATACGTGCCTCGGGCCAACTTCGTACAGGCCGATCCGCTGGACTTCACGGCCCGGGCTTCGGTATCGCAGCCGGTGGATGTCAACACCTACTTCGCCCGTGTGGATCACAATTTCTCCGACCACGACCGCGTATTCGGGCGCATCGCTCTCGACCGTTCGAACCTGCAGCGCACCAACATCAACCCGAACCTGCCCGTCACGGTGGATTCGAAAGTATCCAACCTGGCGACGCAGTGGATCCACACGTTCAGCCCCACGCTGATCAACGAATTGCGTGTCGGGTTCAACATCTCCGACGACATCACACGCAACCCCCGCACCGACAATACGTCGTTTGACCAGGACGCCCTGGGAGTGGGCCAGTTCCGGATTCCCTCCGACGGCAACCGGAAGCTCACCCCCCGGGAACACGGCATTCCGCAGTTCACCGGTCTGCCGTTCACGCTCCAGGAGTTGACCAACGGCAACGGGTACGACAACATGGACACCATCCAACCGTCGAACCACGTGACCTGGTTCAAGGGCAAGCACAACTTCAAGATGGGCGGCGAGTACTACCGCATCTCGATGGAGCGCGGCGCCGCGAACCTGGAAGAAGGGCTGCTCGGGTTCAATGGCAACGTCTGCGGATACGCCTTCGCCTGCTTCCTGATGGGACGGCCCAGCACCACGCAGACGCCGGAAGGGCTTCCTTTGACCTTCCCCCGGGCCAATCGCTTCGGCGCCTACATTCACGACGACTGGAAGATGAGCCCGAAACTCACCGTGAACGTCGGCCTCCGGTTCGACTACAACGGGTTCCCGGTAGACTCGAAGGGCCTGTGGCGCACACTGGATCTTCCAGGCTTCGGAACCAATATCAACCGCGGCAACGGATACACGGTGCCAGGAACCAATCGCGTGATTCCCACCGTATTTCCCGGTCAGGTGAATGAATCGGGCGCGGTGAAGCTGACCAAACAGCAAGTGAAGTTCTTCATGCCGCGCCTCGGCATCGCCTACCGCCCCAGCGACAAGTGGGTGATTCGCACCGGTATCGGCTGGTTCGACACCATCCAACACGTCAACACCTGGACCATTTTCAACCTGATGCCGCCCAAGGCCGGCAGCCAGGTCTACAACGCGACCATGCAGCTTTTGCCCCAGCAGCAACTGCCGAGCAACGGCCCCACCGGTTCGTTCAACTTCACGCCGCAGCGCTACGCGCCCGGGTCCAACATCCTGACCTTCGACGATCCGTTTCTCACGCGGACCGCCGGCCAGCGGGTGATCCGTCCGATCGACGTGTTGTTCCTCCCGCCGGACTATAAAGACGGCAACGTCTGGAAATGGAGCTTCGACATCCAACGCGAACTGCCGTTCCAGACTGCTCTCACGGTGGGTTACGCGGGCTCCAAGGGGAGCAACATCGGCAACTCGGTGCTGAACGTCAACGACCCGGCGGTGCTGAGCAACACGCCGCGCCAGGAGAATCGCCGCTACCCCGAATTCTTCGATCCGGCGCTACCGGACCTGGGCGTTCAGGGCGTGGGCCGTATCCGGTACATCGATTCCTACGGCGAGTCCTTCTATCACGGCATGCAGGTCAGGCTGGACAAGCGGTCCGCCAAGGGGCTGACGTTCGGACTGGCCTACACATATTCGAAGACGCATGGCGATGGAGACAACGGCGGACAGGAAGGCGCCAGTTTCCAGAATGCATTCGACCGGCGCGGATCGCGCGGGCTGGTGAGCTACGACCAGACGCATCGCACCACGGCCAACTTCGTCTGGGAACTGCCTGGTTCCAACTGGAAGGGCGTTCAGGGAGTGGTGCTCGGCGGCTGGCAGGCCAACGGCATCATCACGCTGGCCAGCGGCTTCCCGTACGGTGTGGGTCAAAGCGCGGGCGACGTCGGCCTGTTCAATTCGCCTCTGCGGCCGGATCTGGTGGGGAAAGCCCAACTCGACGAACCCACCCGCAAGCTGGCGTACAACCCCCGGGCATTCCAGCGCGTAACCTGTAACGTGGCCAACCGCCAGGACCTGTGCCACTACGGCAGCGCGGGCATCAACATCCTGCGTGGGCCGGGACAGCGGAACGTGGACTTCTCTCTCTATAAGAACTTCAAACTGACCGAACGGGTCGGATTGCAGTTCCGGTGGGAGGCGTTCAACTTCTTCAATACTCCGTGGTTCGGCGCACCGGGCGGCATCAGCTTCTCCAGCCCCTCGGTGATCACTCCTGACGGTACGCGCAACGGCGAGATCCGCAGCATTCAGACCGCGATGCGCATTCAGCAGTTCGGCCTCAAACTGCGCTTCTGATTCATTCGCGAGGACCTCGCTCCCTCGAGCGGGGTCCTCTTCTTCCCTCCGTCTACTTCCCTTCCCCCTACTTGCCTTCGCCTCCCACGATCAATTCGGACTCCGCCGAGAATTTCCGGTAGTTGCTGAACGTTCCGATCACTTCCTTGTGGAAGGTCTTGATCAGGCCGGCTCGGGCCTCGAAGCGCACGCGGAACTCGTCCATCATCCAGAGATCGTCCTCCATCCGCTTCTGATGGAGCTGGAATGTGGATCCACGGGCCAAGCGGACCAGGAAGAGTCCGAACGAAACGGTGTCGATGGTTTCGGCCTCCACCTTCACCCAACCATAGTCGGACTTGGCGATCCAGAATTTGCCGTGCAATTTGGTAAGGAACCGGGCCTTGCGATACTCGGGCTCATAGCCGGGCTTGGGCTCGGCCGCGATCACCCAGGTGGGCACACCGCCGATGCTCTCCTCGCCCGCCAGTGAGAACCGGAACACATTCAGGATCTCGCGCACCCAACGGCGCTCCTCTTCGCGATCCTTCTCGACTTTCGCGATCCTTTTCTGCCTTTGCGCGGGAGACTCATTGCGCCGTTTCTCTATGCTGCGCTCGAGCTTCCGCTGCTCCTCGAGCTCTCGTTTGGCATCCACGGGTTTGCCGTTCACCGCGATCAGCCGTTCGTACTCCTCGCCATCGAGCAGCGTCACGTCGTGCGTTTTGGATTCGGTGCCTTTGACCTCTCCTTTGCCATCGAGCGTGCTCTGCCGGGTGCGGCGGTGAAACGTGTACTGACGGGCGCGGTGTTCGTTGGCACGGTCCCTCTCGAAGGCTTGGCGCACAATCTCATTCAGATCCGGTTGCGCCAACGCAGGTACGGCGCAGGCGGCCCAAGCGAGGGTTGCGATCGGAAGAAGTCTCGAGAGACGCCGCCCGGACATACACAGCCTGGACATACACAGACGCATACGCGCCCCCGCGGCCCGGGGTTTCACCCCAACCGCTCGAACATTTCCAGCGTCTTTCGCACACCCTCCTCGAGAGGTGTTTTCCGGATGCCGGGTACGATCGCCTGCAACCGCGACGCGTCCATACGGAACGAGACCGGCACCTGCGGGCCACTCACAGAGATCAACTTCCCCGCCCCGGGACGAAGGCGTTCGAGCATCGCCACCAGATCGTCCATCTTCACGATGTCGCCCGCAAGATTGAATACGTGGGCGCCCTCGACCTCGGACAAAGCGCACCGGACAAAAGTTTCCGCCACATCTTCCACATACTGGAGATCCATGAAGCCGGAGACGCGAATCTCGAACGGCTCACGCCGGGCGACGGCTTTCATGGCCAAGGTGGGATCGGCGGTGAGGCCGTGGTCACGGCCAACCCCGTACACCGTCCACGGACGGATCCCCATGCTCGAGATCCCATTGACGGCGTGAAACACGCGCGCGTTACCTTCGTTGGACTGTTTGAACACGCCGTATTGGGTGGAGGGTTCGAGCGGGTCTTCCTCGGTCAAATTGCGCGCCCCATAGGCATCTTCGGGCCCCCAAACGGCGGACGACGAGGCGTAGACCACACGCACCGGCCGGCCGGCGTCACGCGCGCCTTCGAACACGTTGAGCGTGCCGATCACATTGATCATCGCGCCGGCCACCGGATTTGCCTGGCAGAACGGCATCAGCACGGCCGCCAAGTGCACCACGTGGGTGATGGACTGGTCGCGAATCAGACCCTTCACCAGTTCGGTATCCTCGATCCGCCCGGCGGCGAAGGCGAGTTTGGCGCTGCCCGGATGGTCCGAGATCAGGCCCAGACGGGTCCAGTCCTCACGCAGGTCAAAGCAGAGGACGTCGATCCCGCGATCGAGAAGTTGTTTCACGGTCCAGGCGCCGATGCACCCGGAGGCTCCAGTAACGAGTACGCGCATATCGTTCCATCTTAGTTCCTGGAGCCGCCTTCGTTGGGGCAACAGCGCCAGGCTCACTCAGCGATGAGCGATGGCTTCGATCTCCACCAGCGCGCCGGCGAGCGGGATCCCCGCGACGGCGACCGTTGTCCGCACCGGCGGCACATTGCCGAAGCGTCCCAGGTAGGTTTCGTTCATGGCCTTGTAGTCGTCCAGATTCTGGAGATACACGTTCACCTTGAGAGCCTTTTCCATGGAGGACCCGGCGGCTTTGAGCGCGCCTTCGATGCGGTCCAGCACTTCCTTGGTCTGGGCGCGAATATCGCCGTCGGCCACGCCATGGCCGGAAACGAAGACGAGGTCGCCGTACGAAATCGCCTCGCTGTAGAGCGGAGTCCCCTGCGGCTTGGGAGCGAACCAGTGAGCCTGTTTGGCTGAGCGCCGGCCGCCGCGCGCGCGAACCTGCGCCGCGGCAGGGGTGGCGGCGGCGGCAAGAAGCATGTTCCTTCGTGTTGTGGACATGCCCGCTACGTTACAATACCGGCGATGGCACTTGCACCTACGCGCCGCGAATTTCTGGGAGGGCTCGCCGCGATCAGGCTTCCCAAAAAGATACGGATCGGAATGATCGGCCTGGACGGCCACACCGGCGAGGTGCTCACGCCCCTGCCGCAAATCCCCGATGCAGAAGTAGTGGCGCTCTACGACCCGGCACGCGCCACCGTCGACCGCTTTCTCAGAAACGCATCCTGCAAGAACGCCAAGCCCTACGACGATTACCGGCGCATGCTCGACAACGAGCGGCTGGACGTAGTGGGCGTGTGTAACGAAAACTCTGGCCACGCCGCGGCGATCCTCGAATGCCTCGAGCGTAAGATTCACGTGATCGCGGAAAAACCCATCGCCACGGAACTGGCGGATCTACCCAGGATCCGCAAAGCCGTCGAATCGGGCCCGGCGCGGTTCACCGCCATGCTGCCCATGCGGTTTGACTCGCCCTATCTCGGCCTGAAGCAACTGGTGGATTCCGGCGAAATCGGCGAGGTGATCCAGATCGACGGGCAGAAGTCCTACAAGCCCAGCAAGCGGCCCCCCTGGTATTTCAAGCGCGAAACCTATGGCGGGACCATGGCCTGGATCGGCATCCATATGATCGATCTGATGCTGTTCACCTCCGGGCGCGATTTCGTCGAAGCGTTCGGGTATCAAAACCACATCGGGTTCCCCGAAACCGGCGACACCGAAAACGTCACCGCCACCGTGTTCCGTCTGGACAACGGCGGCGTGGGTCTGTTGCGTATGGATTACCTGCGGCCCACCGCCGCGGACTCGCACGGCGACGACCGGCTTCGCCTCGCCGGCACCAAGGGCATCGCCGAGTTCATGCATGCCACCGGGGTAACCGTGATGTCCGGGAAGCGGGGCCGGACCGTAATCACCGCGCTTCCACCTCAGCGCTCTCTGTTCACCGAATTCCTCGATCACATCTACAACGGGAAGCCGGCGCCCATCGCCTGGAAGGAAATCGAGCGCGGGCACGAAATTGTGTTGGGCGCGCGCAACGCGATGGAAGCCCGAAGCATCCAAAAACTGTAGGTTTCTCAAACGAGCCATGACTGTCGCATCCGTATTTCTCGACGCTTCCGCGCGCGACTTGATTCAGCTTCGCGACCGCATCGTCACCTGCCTCGACAAGCTCAATGACGAGCAGGTGTGGATGCGCGGCGGCGATCACGAAAACGCCATCGGCAATCTCGTGCTCCATCTGTGCGGCAACGTGCGCCAATGGATCGGCTCCGCGGTGGGCGGCAAGCCCGACATCCGTGTGCGTGACCGTGAGTTCCAGGCCCGCGGCGATGTGAGCCCGGCGGACCTCGCCGAACGAATCACGGCCGTCGTCGACGACGCGGCCGCAGTCATCCGCGGTCTGGACGAGGCCGCGCTGCTGCGGAGCGTCACCGTCCAGAACTACACCGTTACGGGCGTGGAGGCGATCGTTCACGTAGTGCAGCATTTCGGTCAGCACACCGGGCAGGTGATCCTCCTCACCAAACACGCCACGGGCGAAGACCTCGGCTTTTACCGGCATCTCAACGCGGCGTCCCACACGGAGCGGACACCTTGACGCGCCGATGGCTGCTGGCCGGGTTGGGTGCGTGCGCCTTCGCAGCCGATCCGCCGGTGTCCATTCGCGGCAAGCTGGTTCGCACCACCGATGGCCCGGCCATCGAAATGCCGGATGGGCGGCGAGTGCGCCTTGCCGGCGACGGCCCGACGATGGAAGTGGTGAACGACAAGCGTCTCGAGGGTGCCGATTTCGAAGCCAACGGCCAGTTCGTTTCCTCCGCGGTATTTCGGGTGGAACCGATCCACAAGCGCAACATGTTCGTTCACAAGGACGGGCATCGGCTGCAGATATCGTACTGGTGCGGGGTGTGTTCGATCCGGACGTGGAGCCCGGGCGTCTGCATGTGCTGCCAGGACGAAACGCAACTGGACCTCAAAGAACGGTTCGATCCGTGATCCGGGGACGTTGCACGGATCGAGTCTCGCCGGCCCTGGCCGAACTCGTTGTCGAGGCTCGGAGTGCCGGCGGATCTTCCTGAGCATTCACCGGCACGATGGAGTTGAGGCGGCGAATTATTGCCTGCCTCGAGGGTGCCCTGCCCTGGGCCGGGTAGCTAAGCTAAGGAACGCCGATGGTGCCCATCGGCTGCCAATCGGTGTTGTTCGCGGAGAGGTCTCGCGCGGCCGCAAAGACAATGCGTTCCCCCGAGAAGCTTCCGGTGAAGGTAAACGCCAAGGTCAGGGTCAGATTGTTCCCGGCCATCGATACCGCGGATCCAGCCGCGTTGATCGAACATTGGCCGTTGCTGACCGAACCGGCTCCAGGGATGGGAATCGAGCCGGCAAATGGACCTCCGGCATCGCCGGCATCATTGACCAACACGAGCGTATTGGTGGAGACGATGTAGGCGATGTAGCAGGCATTGCGCCCATCGATTCCGTCGTTGATCAGGATGTTGATGATATTGAGGTCGGCGAAGCCGCTGGTGTCAGAGAACACCCCGGTGATGGTTACGGTATTCGTCATAGCGCGAGTAGGAGTGAGACTGACCACCGAAGTGCCATTGCCCGGAATGACGCCACCGGGAATGTTCCAAACGCCTTTCGCCCGCCATCCAGTATTGTTTCCACCAATGTCTCGCGCGGCGAGGTAAAAGACACGGTTACCCGGAAAGCCCGCGGCGAAGCTAATATTCAATGCGAGGGTGAGTTGGTTTCCGGCCGTTGTGGCCGAAGATCCTACTGCGTTGATCGTACACTGGCTGTTGTTGATGCTGCCTGTTGTGGGTAAAGTGAGTGAACCCGCAAAGGGGCCACCGGCGTCGCCGGCGTCGTTTACGAGGAACAACGTGTTCGTCGAGCGGACAAAGGCCAGATAGCAGGCGTTGCGGCCGTCGATGGCGTTGTTGATCAGGACGTTCAGGACGTCGAGGTCGGCTGTGCCGTCGGCGTCGGTGAATTGAAGGGTGAAAATTTGGGACGAGCCGGAACCGGAGGAGGGGCTGGGTACTCCAACGTCAGGGATGGATATGCTACCGCAGCCTCCGGAGATGCATTGCAGGTCGAGCCTATAGGTGACAGTCTGGTTGTTTCCGTTCTCAGAGATCATCACGTAGTGAAGGCCTGTTTTGGTGAGTGCCTGTGTGGTGCCGCTGAAAACGGAAGTAATAAGTGCGCCGTCCGGGTCGTAGAGGTTAATAACCGGAAACCCTGGTCCGGCTATCGTTGCCACTAGCAAGCTGACGGATGTTCCCGCGGTTCCACTGAAGGCGAACATATCGAGGTCCCCCACAACGTTCAGCTCGTCCTCGAGTAGTACGCCATAGGCCAACGTTCTTGATTTGGGCGAAGCGGGTGCTACTCTTTCCAGTGCAAGCGTGTAGCCGACAGTTTGGTTGTTCCCGTTCTCGACGATTTGAATCCGGAACGTTCCGCTTGCATCCAGGGTTCTCCTGAGCCCGCTAAACACTGAGCTTACAAGTTGCCCATTCGGCCTAAATAGATTGATGACCGGGAAGCCGGGACCCGCCGTTGTCGCGACGTGCAGTTCAACAACTTCACCGGCTTGTCCCGGGAAGGTGAAGATATCGGTGTCGCCAACAGGCGTCAATTCGCACTGGACGACATCGCCATAGGACATCGGAGTCTCGAGTGGCTCTGCCAGGCAGGTCTTCGCAGGCTCAGGGACGGCCAATGCAGGCACGGTCCAAAGGAGCGGGAGCGCTATCACAATCGCACGAAACGGAACGGTAAGCCACTTTTTCACAGCGCATTCCTTTCGAGTCTGCGTAACAGGCTGGTCAACGATCAACGACCGTTAGGCTACATTCATCTGGGGCGGGTGTCAAGGCAAAGTAACCGAGTACAGTACTGGAGGGTTGGTCCTCGGCGACAGCGATCGGTCGCCGGGCTCGTGAATTCGGTTTGCTCGCGGAGCAAACCAGATCGAACCGCTTCCCGGCGCCGATCGGCCGCTGTTGTGAAGCGCCGTGCTCGGAGTCCGTTACCGATACCCGGCCGCCTGCAACTCGAACAACTCGGCGTAGCGCCCGCCCCGCGCCACCAATTCTTGATGAGTGCCCTGTTCCTCGATGAGCCCACCGCCGAGGACGATGATCCGGTCCGCCATGCGCACGGTCGAAAAACGGTGCGAGATGAGCACCGCCATCTTGTCGCGCGTGAGGGCTGCCAGGTGCTGGAAGACTTCGTATTCGGCGCGCGCATCCAGGCTGGCGGTGGGCTCGTCAAGGATCACCAATTGGGAGTCCCGGACGTAAGCCCGGGCGAGCGCGATCTTCTGCCATTGGCCTTGCGACAGTTCGAGACCGCCCTCGAAACGGCGTCCGAGCATCTGCTCGAAGCCATCGGGCAGGCTGGTGACCACTTCATCGGCACGGCTCGAACGCGCCGCTGCCCGCATCCGGTTCAGGTCCTCGAGGCTTTCGACGCCCCCCAACCCGATGTTTTCCCGGACACGCATGTCGTACTTCATGAAGTCCTGAAAGATAACGGCAATCTCCCTGCGCAGCGAATCGGGATCGTAGTCGCGGAGATCGACGCCATCCAGCAGGATCACCCCCTCGGTGGGGTCATAGAGACGGGCGAGCAGTTTTACCAGCGAGGTCTTGCCGGCGCCATTCTCACCGATGAGCGCCAAGCGTTCGCCTGGGTGAAGAAGAAACGAAACTCCGTTGAGCACGGCTCTCGTTGACCCTGGATATTGAAACGACACGTTTCTGAATTCGAACCCTCCGGTGATCGGCCGCGGAGCCGGGATCGCACCGGATCGTTTCACGACCACGGGGCGCATCTGGAAGAAATCGTACAAATCTGTCAAGTAAAGCGCTTGATCGGCGATCGAGCTGGCAGCCCCGAGCAGGCCCTCGAGCAACCCCCGGCTCTTGGCGAACGAGCCGGCCAGAAATGTCAGGTCACCGATCGAGATCGTTCCGGCTAAAGCCCTCTGAATGATCACGATGTAGGCAATATAGTAACCACTGGTTCCAATCAGGTTGAGCCCGGCACCCACGCCCGCCCGCCGCATGGCGAGGCGGCGGTTCTCGGCATAGAAGCGGTCCGCGAGGTTGCGATAGCGGTCGATGAGATAGGGTCCAAGGCCGAACAGCTTCACCTCTTTTGCACTCTGCTGGGAAGCACCCAGCATTCGCACGTAATCCAGCTCTCTGCGCTCCGGGGTCATCCGGTAGAGTAACGAGTAGGCCAGGCCCGCAAAATGCGTCTCGCCGAGAAATACGGGCACAACCGCCACCGCCAGGAGGGCAAACAGCCATGGGGAGAACCAGATGATGCCGGCGGTGAGCGTGGCGAGGGTGATGGCGTCCTGGCCGAGTGTGGAAATCAACCCCAGTAGTCCGAGCCGGCCGGTGGTCTGGCGGCGTGCCCGCTCGAGTTTGTCGTAGAACTCGGGATCCTCGAAGTGAAACAGGTCCAGTTGGGCGGCGTGCTCCATCAGGCGGATGCTGATTTCGTTAGTAAACTTATCAGCCAAAAGACTTTCCGCGAGAGCCGCAGCGCGTGTGAGCAGGTCATTTCCCACCGCCATCGCCAGTTCGAGGCTCACCAGCCACCACAGCCGGTCCGAGCCCGCGGCGGAGGAACGCAAGCCCACCACTTCATCGAGGATCAGTTTTCCGGTCCACAACATCCCGAATGGAATCAATGACTTGATTCCCCTGGATATCAGGACCGCAGCCACCAGCGCGGGACTGGTCCGCAGGATCATGCCCAGCAGGGGCGGCAGGTTGCGGAGTGCGCGTAAACGTTCTCGCCAGCCGGCGGCGGGTGGCCGCTTTCTCATCGGCGGATGCATGCTGTAAAGCTTAGCGCTTCGGGAGGCAGGTGAGCAAAAACACGCCGGGAGGAGACCAGCCAAAGACCGCTCCCCCCCCGGTTGATGTTCATTGGGAGAAAGGAATCAACGGAAACGCAACCGTTGGAATCCTTGTGTTGATTTGGATATTAGGGCTTGGAGCAAACGAAGTCAAGAGAAAAAGCCCGCCGTACGGCTGGGGCCTCAAGCCACGACGGCTGAGATACTTACCGCCATGAAACCTTTTTCCACACTGGGGGTACTGGAACTCTCAAATCGCCTTTCCGGACGGCGAGATTATCTCCAACCAGTTGAAATTAAGAGGATTATGAAAACCGACCTTGAAACCGCGCAGAGGGAGGCCGGTCTGTACCGTACCGAGGCAAATGTTGCTATTTATCCTTCAAATGGAGGGTCAGCGTCGTTTCCTCGTCGGTTTCCTTGCCCAGCATCCGCCGGATCGCGATCCGGATGCCTGCGAACCCGGCTCCTCCCAGCACCGCGAATCCGATCAGTACGCCGATCAAAACGAAGATGGCGATGAGCAGGTCTCCAGCGTTCATTTCGGGTTTCAACGCACCTTCGTTCCAGATCACTGCCGCCTTGTAGTTCACCTTGGCCAGCAGTTTCTCCGCTTCGTCCGCACTGGCGGGATTGACAATCACCGCCACCAGCGGACCGGTTCGCTTGGCGACGGCGGCCTTCTGAAACTCCGCGGCTTTGTCGCGTGCGATTTGCGGCGTGGGGTACGAAAAAATCCCCAGCGCCAGCTCTCCCGCGGGCGTACGGAACCGTCCCACCTGGGCCTCCGCGCCGAGCGAGAAGGCTGCCAGAGAAGGCGCGATGCCGGGATAGAACTTGGCGAGCGAAGCCGGGCCGGTGATGTAACGCTCCGATCCTGGCACCAGGCCATCCGCCGGGAGATACCCCGGAAGCGCGGGAAGGGCCGAGTGGTCCAACCGCGGCAGTTGCGCATAGAGCAGATCCAAGTCTTCCCGCGCGGGAACGAATCCATCCAGATCGAGCACGTAGTTGCCGCGGCGCAGGAACACCCGGGAGCCGGATTGCAGCGCGTTTTCTTCGAGCGTGGAGGGAGACGCCCCAACCGGCTTCAGCCATTGGAACACGGCGAGCGCGGCGGTGGAATCCTGCAGGCGGTAGCCGGTGGCGCGAAACGTGGGGTATACGGCGTGCTCGGCGGCGTCGAGCCCGTACTCCTGCCAGACGGCGGCGTCGGGTGGCTTCAAGACTTCGAGCGTGGTCCGTTTGTGGACGCCCCACTGCTCGGGCCAGATTCCGGCGACCAGAGAAGCTGCGCCGCAGACCATCAGCACCGCGGCTTTGAGCATCAACTGGCGCCGCAACATTTCTTGAACTTCTTTCCACTGCCGCACGGACAAGGGTCATTGCGGCCGACATCCTTGTTCTTGTTGAGCACTTGTTTGGTCGGATTGGCCGTCGTGGGGCCGACGAACTGGATGGCGTCCAGTTCCTTCTGCTTGCGCCGCTCGATGGTGCGGGTGAAGTCCTGGAAGCTCGACTGCGCCGATTGCCGCTGCTCGGCGGAAACCCCGACACCGACTGGACTCCGCGGTGCCCCGCCGTCGTCGGAGGGTTCACCCAGCCCGTCGTAATCTTCCCCTTCGTCCCAATCGTCATCGAAGGAAGGCGCCGCCTGGAGGAAGAACAGATTGCGGACAATTTCGTCCTCGATGCGGTCGCGCATTGCCTCATAGAGGGTGAAGGATTCCTTCTTGTACTCGACCAACGGATCTTTCTGGCCGTAGCCGCGAAGGCCGATACCTTCGCGCAGATGATCCATGGAAAGAAGATGGTCTTTCCACTGCGCGTCGATGACGTTGAGCATGACGATGCGCTCGGTCTCGCGCATCACCTCCGGACCGACGATGTCTTCCTTCTCCTGATACCGCTTGGCAAGCTGGCCTTCCACGCTCTCCTGAATCTCGTCGCGGGTGAGCCCGGCGAAATCTTCGATCGGGGTCTTGACGCCGAACTGGGTGAGAACGTCGGTTTGGAGGCCGGGCAGATCCCATTGATCCGGCCGCGCTTCGGCCGGCAGATACGTGTCGAGGATGGAACCGACGATGCCCCGAATGTAGACCATCACCTGTTCCTTATGGTCGCCGCCTTCGAGTAGCGCGCGGCGCATGGCGTAGACGGCCTTGCGCTGCTTGTTCATCACGTCGTCGTACTCGAGCAGGTGTTTGCGAGCCGCGAAGTGCTGCGCCTCCACCGCCTTTTGCGCCGCCGCGATGCGTTTGGTGATCATCTTCGATTCGATCGGCACGTCTTCTTCCATGCCGAGCTTGAGCATCAGGTTCTGCACCCGCTCGCCGCCGAAAATCCGCATCAGGTCGTCTTGGAGCGAGAGGTAGAAACGGGAACTGCCTGGGTCGCCTTGGCGTCCGGCGCGGCCCCGCAACTGGTTGTCGATGCGGCGGGACTCATGGCGCTCCGTGCCGACGATATTCAG
>JAWKHI010000058.1:0-34120 GCA_041394885.1 Bryobacteraceae bacterium
GGGCGATGGTGAGCGCTTTCAGAATCGCCACCGCCACCGCGGCCCAGGTGATCAGCAGGAACGCGCGCCACACCCACCCCCGGTCGCGCCGCCGCACGGCCGTTGCTACCGTCCAGGCCATCACCCCGCTGGTGAGCAATCCCGCCACGCGCACGGGCCCCCACGCCGCGCCTTCGCCATACAGGTCATCCACGAACGCCAGATAGGTGGTGGTGAGCGCCAACTGAATGGCGGCCGCCGGACGCGACACCGCCCAGCACAGCGCCGCGGAACCCAGCGCCAGGTAAGCGAACCGGATACGGACCAGCGGGTCAATGAAATAGAGCGCACAGGCCAGCGCCAATCCTTCCGCGATCTCGATCCACAACCCGCCGCCGGACATCGCTTCCCGCCGCGACCGCGGCAACGCCGGCATGCGGGACGCCGCCCACCCCATCGCCGCGCCGAACAGGAAGCCGAAGGTAAACTCCATCGCCTTCCACCAATCGAGCTTGGGGACGCCCGAGTAGTTGCGGCCCCAATGCTGCACCCATCCACCCAAGCCGAATCCAACGCCTCCGCCCAACAGGCCGCAAAGGGCGAATCGCCACGCCGGCGCGATGGCGCCACGCAGTTGCAGGTAGACCAGCGCCGCAATGGCCGCCAGCAGGAATCCGAACCATACCTCTTCCCGGGGCCGGTCTACCGGATTGGAGAAATAGATGATCTTGGGCTGGTTCACCAGTTTCCAGCCGATCCCGGTGGCGGCGATCAGCACCACCGCCAGACCGATGGTGCTCCCGCGCGTAGGCGTCTCCGCCGTCAACGCGTAGCCGATCATCACCCCGCCCAGCAGTCCCCAAACAGCGCCTTTGAGAGCCAATCCGCCAATGCCCCACCACATCGTCGCCGGGTCCATCGCGTAGCCCACTGTTTGGCCATACGTCATCTCGCCGCCGTAGCCCACGCCCACCGCTCCGAACACCGCCGCCACCGCCGCGCGCGAACCCTCAATGCCCGACAGGCGGCACAATGCCAGCGCCACCATCGCGCCCGGAATCATCGCGCCGAACGGGCCGCCGCCGATGAAGCCGCGCAGCCCCCACCCGAGGCACATCGCCAGCGCCGGCAGCAGCACGAACGTCGATCGCGAGACAGGCATTCTCATGAGCATACGCCTTTCCCACCCCCCGCCGGGCTACAATCGGCGAATGCCTCTGCTCTTGCTCCTCATCGCCGCCGCCCTGCAAGCGCAGCAACCCGCGCTCGACTATCTCCGGTCCCACAACGACGCCCATCTCGACCTCCAGGTCCGCATCGCCGAGATCCCCGCGCCCACCTTCCACGAGGCCGAGCGCGCTGAATTCATGGCCGAAGCCTTCCGCCGCGCCAAATTGCACGACGTCGAAATCGACGCCAAGGGCAATGTGATCGGATGGCGCCCCGGACGGCGTCCCGAAGCCCTGCTGCTCGCCGCCCACCTCGACATTTCGTTCGCCCCGGGCGTCGTCACCAAAGTCCGCAAGGAAGGCGCGCGTTGGCACGGCCCCGGCCTCGCCGACGATAGCCGAGGGCTCGCCTGCCTCATCGCCATCGCCGAAGCGCTCGATCATGCGGGTATTGAGACCGAACGCACCATCGCCTTCGTCGCCAACGTCGGAGAAGAGGGCCTCGGCGATCTGGCCGGCGTGCGATATCTGTTCGAGGAGAGCCCCCACAAGGCGCGATTCCGTGCGTTCATCTCCATCGACGGCACAAGTCCTGCGCGCATCGTCAACGGCGGCACATCGGTGAAGCGCTACCGTGTCACCGCACGCGGGCCGGGCGGGCACAGCTACGGCAATTTCGGCCGGCCCAGCCCCGTCCATGCCATCGGGAACATGGTGGCTCGTCTCGCCGCCATGGAGGTGCCCGCCGAACCCAAGACCACGTACAACGTCGGTCGTCTCGGCGGGGGCACCGCCGTCAATGCCATCGCCGAAGAAGGTTGGATGGAAGTGGATCTGCGGTCGGAAAGCCCAGCCGAACTCGACAGGCTCGAAGTGAAGTTCCTCGAGGCCGTTCGCCTCGGCCTCGCCGCCGAAAACGAAAAGCGCCCGTCGGCGAACGGCCTTTCCGTGGAGACAAAACTGGTGAGCAATCGCCCGGGCGGAACCACCGCTCCGTCGGATCGGCTGGTGGCTGCGGCGATGGCCGCCGTGCGCGCCGCGGGACATCAGCCGAAGCTGCTCTTTTCAAGCACGGACGCCAATCTGCCGATCAGTCTCGGTATACCGGCAATTACGATGGGAGGGGGAGGGAAGAGCGATAACGCTCATTCTCTGGAGGAATGGTTCGAACCCGCGGAAGCTTGGAAAGGTCCGCAAACGGTCCTGCTGACGATACTGAACTTCGATACAATCGGAACGCGCTAGAGTAACCTACTGGGAGTCGTCGTCGGAATTGGTGTCGTCGTCGTCTTCATCCCAGGTCAGGTTCAGTGGTTCTCCGAATTCCGGCTCACTGGGACCGTCACCCTTTTCCTGCTTCCGTTCCATTCGCTTCGCAAACTTCTCTTGCTGCTTTTCTTTCCTCTGCAGCTCCTTTTGCCGTTTCTTGAACGACTGTGGGCCACGTCCGGGCATACGTCCTCCTTCGCGAGATCTGGATTGATTCCACTCGCCCTGGGCTGGGTCGAACTGTCAGTCACGCGGGGCCGGACCTCCAGCCCCGCGATAGTCGGTTTTGAGGTACGCCTTACCCCGAACCCAGTGCGCGACGGAAGCCAAATGCCGCCGAAGGAAAAGGGCCCGGTTTAGGGAACCTTGCAGGGGGCCGCTTCGGCCCCTGCCCGCTGGGTACTACCAGCGAGGTCCGCGGCCACGTCCACCGCCACCGCCTCCAGGACGGCCACCGCCACCGCCGCCGCCGGCCGGCTTGGGCCGCGCTTCGTTCACGTTGATCGCGCGCCCGTGCAGTTCGGATCCGTTCAACACGGAAATCGCGGTCTGCGCCTCGCTCGCTTGCGTCATTTCAACGAAGGCGAAACCGCGGGAACGGCCCGTGTCGCGGTCCGTCACCACGTTCACGCGCTCCACATTGCCGTACGCGGAAAACGCCGCGTACAGATCGTCTTGAGTGGTATCGAAACTCAAGTTACCGACAAAGATGTTGGTCATCAACAACTTCCTTTCAAAAATGTCTTTGTCAGAATTACTTGGGCGCGAACCAGAGAGATCAGAAGACGCTCGCGAATCACACTCAGGCGGGCAAAGACCTCTTTAGTCTACCACGCCGGGCTTACGCCCAACCGGTCAGGGCCTTTCGACAATAAAGTACGGTGCGTACCGGACCGTTTCCCGCCCATCCAGGCGCAATGCCGGTTCCTTCCACTGCAGCTCCAGTGCCTGCTTCGGCTCCGCCACCAACGCCGCCGCCACCGCCGCCGGCGCCGGCACCCGCAGCCAATCTCCCCCTTCGTGCCTCCCCTCGGCGTCCACCCACGCTCCGCCGGCCGACATACGCATCGCCAACCGGACGCCGGGCCGGAGCGGCGCCGCCGCATGGATGAGCAGCGTGCCTCCGCTCGGGCGCCAACCGGCCACCAGGCTCACACGGAACCGCAGCCGAACCCGCCGGGCGCTCGCCCGGCTTTCCACGCATTCGAGCACCGCGGAACCTCCCAGGATGGGGCTCGCCAACCCCAGTCCGATGAATATTCGGTAAAACCTGCGCCTGGATAGCATCACGACACTTGCTCACCGCATCGATTTCTGCGCACACTCTAAGTTTAGAAGGACACACCATCGCAATTGATCCCCAAAGTCACTGAAGCCAACCCGACCGCCTGGGAGTCCTCGGACCGCTGGAGTCCCTCCCACGCCAATGACGAGTATGAGGTCGCCCGATGGGGACAGGGTTATTTTTCCATCGGGACGAACGGACACGTCTGGGTTCACCCTTCGAAGGAACCCGCGCGCGCCATCGATCTCAAGCAACTCATCGACACGCTCGTGCTGCGCGGCATCTATCCGCCGCTGCTCATTCGATTCGGGGAGATCATCAAACACCGCCTGGGCGAAATGCATCAGGCCTTCACCAACGCCATCCGCGATCATAACTATCGCGGCAAATACTCGCTCGTCTACCCGATCAAGGTGAACCAGCAGCGTCAGGTGGTCGAAGAGGTGCTCCAGTACGGAAAGCCCTACCAGTTCGGCCTCGAAGCTGGTTCCAAGCCCGAACTGCTGGCCGTGCTCGCCGTCGCCGACAACGATACGCCCATCATCTGCAACGGCTTCAAGGACGACGAGTACATCGAAATGGTGATGCTCGCTAAAAAGATCGGCCGCCGCATCATTCCGGTGGTGGAAAAATACACCGAGCTTGACCTCATCCTCAAGCATTCCAGGAAAGTGGGAGTACGGCCTTCGATCGGCGTCCGCCTGAAGCTGGCCAGCCGAGGCTCCGGGCGCTGGCGGTCGTCGGGCGGCTATCGCTCCAAGTTCGGGCTCACCGTCACCGAGGCCCTGCGCGTGCTCGAACAGCTTCGCGAGGCCGGCATGGAAGACACGCTGGAACTGCTCCACTTCCACCTCGGCAGCCAGATCACCAACATCCGTCAGGTCAAGGCCGCCGTCACCGAAGCAGCTCGCATCTACATCGAAATGCACCGCCTCGGCGCCGGCCTCCGCTACCTCGACGTCGGCGGTGGACTCGGCATCGATTACGACGGTTCTCAAACCGACTTCGAGTCCAGCGTCAACTACACGCTCCAGGAGTACGCCAACGACGTCGTCCATCACATCCAAACCGTGTGCGACGAGGCCTCCGTCGAGCACCCCAACATCATTACCGAAAGCGGACGCGCCGTCACCGCCTTTCATAGCGTGCTGGTGTTCAACGTACTGGGTGTGTCCGGCATCGGCGAAGACGCCCCTCCCGGCACCGTCGCCGACGACGCCGAGCAGCCTTTGCATGACCTGCAGGAAACCTATCGCGGCCTGAGCAACAAAAACCTTCTCGAGAGCTTTCACGATGCCCAGCAGGCCCTCGACAGCGCGCTGAACCTGTTCAGTCTCGGCTATCTCCCGCTCGAACAGCGGAGCCTCGCCGAGAATCTGTTCTGGTCCATCAGCCGCCGCATTCAGCGCATGGTCAAGGATCTCGAGGAAAAGCCAGAGGAGCTCGAAAATCTCGACGCCCAGCTCTCCGATACCTATTTCTGTAATTTCTCGCTATTCCAGAGCATGCCCGACAGTTGGGCGATCAAGCAGCTCTTCCCGATCATGCCCATCCACCGGCTTAACGAAGCGCCCACCCGCCACGCCGTGCTCGGTGACATTTCGTGCGATTCCGACGGTAAGATCGATCAGTTCATTGACCGCCGCGATGTCAAGCGAACACTTCCCCTGCATTCATTCACCGGCGAGCCCTACTTCCTGGCGGCGTTCCTGGTGGGCGCCTATCAGGAAATCCTCGGCGACCTTCACAACCTGTTCGGCGACACCAACGCCGTCCACGTCAGCCTCGACGAACGCGGGGAAGCCGTTCTCGATACCGTCATCCGCGGCGACACCGTGGCGGAAGTGCTCGACTACGTGCAGTTCCACGCGCGAACGCTCCTCGATCAGTTCCGCCGCGACGTGGAACGCGCCGTGCGCGACGGCAAGATCGGCTACGAGGAGTCGGGCCGGCTGTTGCGGTTTTACGAAGACGGTCTGTACGGATATACCTACCTCGAAGACGCCCACGAGAAGTAGCTTCCCAGGGCATCGGGCCTGCTAGTTCCGCCATTATCCTCGCTCCGGCCGATTCGGAAGGGGAATCCGCCTGTACCACACCGCCCGTACCGGCCGCCTTCACTCTGCACGGTGATCGAGCCGAAAGCGGAGATGAGTGAATACGAGAATGGCCAAGGCGACGCAGACCCATAGGAGCCGATTCGCGAGGATCAAGCGTGCCTGTCCGATCAGAAGGGTGCTCTGTTCGAGCGCCGTCAGTGCTTCCGGAATGACGATCAGGACGGTGAGCCGGCAGGAGGGATCCAGTAACTGGCCGAGGGTCGTCATTTGCAGAACGTTGAGAACCAGGGCAGCCGGAACACCGGCAATGACGAAGACGAGCAACGTGCCCAAGTAGCTGAAGATGGCTTGGCGTTTCAGAGCCGCCACCGAAAACTGGACCGCCGTGAAGAGGAAAGCGGTGGGCAGAGCTAGAACGCCATAGGAAATCAGGTAAGAGGCCGGGTGAAGCGAACCAACGAGGCCGGGTTCCCTGGCAGACACGGACACGGCCGCCAGGATGCCCAGTGGTACGGCGGCCAGGATCAGCCCGTTGAGGACGAACGCCGCGAGAAATCGCCCGCCAAGGTAGGCCGCCTTACTGACGGGAGCCGTGTAATTGAGGGGACGCGTCCGCATCTCCAGGTCTCGCGCCGCCGCGGCCCCCGCCACGGCCGGGGCCATCAGAGCCCAGAGCAGGGTGGTGAGGACGGTATCCTGTGCAATCTCGTACGGAGAGGGGACGAGAACATCTCCGCCACCGGCGGTCCTCTTGAGCTGGTAGGCAACGGTAAAAAGCACCGCGAAATAGAGCCAGGTGCTGACGCGGCGCGCCTGGTACAGGAACTCAAAGCGAAAGATCTCGCGGAATTTCACGGTTTCGCCCCCTTCTCCCGTTGCTCACGCCACCGGCCGATGCAGCCGGCCGCGGCGGTCTTGGTTGCGTCGTGAATGTGTGGTTCAATCATGGTGAACCCTTGGCGAAGGGTTTGGAAAGCTGGCTGCTACCCTGAGCAAGGTTGGCATAGAGAGTACTTTACCGTGCAAAGGTATCGCTGTCAACCACCGGTTGAGAGGCGCCACGCCGATCGCCCGGCCTAGCCGCCCCGATCGCACCAACGCAGTAACTCCCGGATCGGAATTGACTGGCTCCGTGATTCGGACCCCAGGTGATCACGGCGGCTCTGGCGGGCCTCCGCCCGTGCCCGCTCTGCTCCCGCGGCTCGCTCGCCGATGCTTCGCGCCGGATCAGAAGTTCGTGTTGAATGTCCGGGCAGCGGTCAGGACGCGGCGGTAGTCCTGAACGCTGAGGTCGAAGTCGATTTCCGCGTCGAAGACCTCGTTGGTGAGATGCACCGGCCCCTGCCGCCGCGTCTTGTTGCTATCCAGATCGAAGACGCGCAAGTAGAGGGTGCGCCGTTCAGAATCGGGCGGGAAGAGGTGCAGAATAGACTGTTCCTGAGACGCCAGTGAATTGCGCGACGCAGCCCGGGCCGCGGCCTCACTGCTGGCGAAACAGCGCATCTGATGGAATCCCAGCGAGCCGCCATCGACGCGCACGCCGTATTCGACACCCGTTCGACTCTGCACGGCACTCGGAAGCAGATCCATCAACTCCTGGATCCGATTTGCCTGCCGGCTCACGAAATTGGCCGCGGCCGCGCGGCTTTGCCCGATCACTCTCCCTGACCGGCGTTCGTAGTTGCTTCCCCAAGAGAGACTCAACCGGGCTCCGTCGACGGTGAAGTCGGGACTGAGCGAGATCCGGTAGGCCCCGTCGCCGGGAACAGGCGAAGCCGGGAGTGCTTGGGTGTAGGGTCCGAATGGGGATTGCGGCTGGAATTGAATCTGAAGATTGGGAAACGCGAGGCTCGCCGTGCCGGTGAACGCGAGCGGCCGTCCGGGCGGCGCTGCGTTGGCGGGTGTCCATGCGTAGCCGCAGGTCCCAAAAGGTTCGGGCCCGCGGTAAGTGTGGAGATCGAGGGACTGGCCGGTGAACGATGCGAGCAATCCTTCGCTCTGCATCGCACCGTCGATCACAAGTGCCTCCGTGACCCGCGTCGTCAACAGGGAGAGTGGTCCCTGCGTCAACCACTGGACCTCCTCGCTTCCCAGGCCGTGGCCGTCGCCGCATGGCCCACCGTCCCGCGACACCGGGAAGGTCGTGAGGCCGACACTCGCTCCCGCGTCGTCTGCCCTAGTGACCCGGCGCCGCGCGGAGAAGGGAACCCCGCAGCCAGGCTCGATTGTGTCGGGCAAGGTGAAGATGATCTGGTCGCCGCCGGCAAAGCCACCGGACCCGATGTACAAGATCTGCGATTCCGGGATTACCGTGCCACCGAGTGAGAGTTCGAGACCGGCGAGATTCGGACGCTTGTCGAAGGTGACAGGCCTGTCATCGCTCGGGGCCGCGCCCCATCCGGTTCCCCAGGCGATGACCACTTCGCCCGGTTTGGCTGGCTTTTCCAGAGTGATCACGCTGAAGTCCGGCCGGGTGAGGATGCCACGGCCGTCGGCGCCCTGGAATACGGAGGGCTGAAATTCGGGGACGCGGATGCGGAACGGGGCGCTCATGCGGCCGTTGAAGCCGGCCCGCAGCATGGCATCGCCGGGCGGAACGTTCGAGTTCATCACGGCGGCAAACTGGGTGCGTGAGGTGTAGATCGGATAGCAGTCGTAGACTCGGTTGTTCGTCTCCACGGTTACCTGGAAGCTGTCGAGCATCGGCTGTAAGGGAATGGCTGGGGCGGACGTTAGATTCGCCGGCCCGAGATTGTTCCCGTAGCCTACGAAGACGGACCCGGGCGGGATCCCCGATTGCGTGAGGTAGGGCGCGCGGTTGGAAGCGGCCCCCGCGATGCTCGCGATTGCCATCTCCTCGGCGACGAACATCTTCGTCAGAAGAACCACCAGGTCAGCGGGCCGGTCATCCCGGACCACCACATTCGCGCGGCGCACCGATTCGAAGCCATTGAGCGTGACGACGATGCCGTAGCTTCCCGGCGCGATGTTCTCGAAACGGAACTCGCCGGAGTCGTCGGAGAAGGTTCCCGTGGTTGAACCTGCGATAAGGACGGCGGCGCCTTTGATTGCGTTGCCGGAGTCGTCGACCACCTTTCCGGAAATGACTCCTGCCAGGGATGGGGCGGCGGCGAACAGGAACAGAATTGTGAGGCGTCCGACCATTAACGTACGTTAATTGTAGCGGCGCAGGTCGGACGCGTCAAGGGTTTGACCGGGGTGCTGGCGTTAATGGGCGCGCGGACCAGCAGGCGGTCCGCATCATGACTAAACTAGCTCACCTGCGTTGCCAGCGATGCGGTGGTCCGTTCACACCCGAGTGGAACTGCTCCCTGCCCTGGAGCGTCTTCGCGTAGAACTCCTGAATCGCCGCGGCCGTGTTCAGTTCGGTTATGGTCGAGCCATCCGGCCAGAATACGTCGAGCTGATCGTCCCAATCGGTCTTGAACGTCTCTTGTTCCCCATGCCGGATCATTGGGCTGGCGAAGGTCTCATGCGGGAGCTTGGCCAGGGTCTTGAAGTAATACTGGACGTCATACAGCAGCGGGCTGCGCGAGTGCGGCGCACCTCCGTATCCCGATTCCTGCACGCGCACGTTGGTGCGGGGATCGGACTCCGGAACCACCGCGTAGAGATCGTAGTCGCCGTGAAGGAACTCTTTCAATCCGCGGTACACGGGCTTGAACATCACGCATCCGTAGTGCGGGTGCTTCTCGTCGAGTTGTAGGGTGTAGTGCTTGCCGGCTCTATCGTCAGCCATCGCGGTGTCCGGACTGAAGATGTAGAGCTGCGGTGCGAATGTGCGCCATTCTTTCTTGGCTTTCATCAGCTTGGAAGCTTCGAAGGCGTCAGGAAAGATTTCCGGACTGACCACGAGACCGGCCGTCAGCCGCCCATGGACGTTGTATTGGGCGGTTTTCGCCTTGCAGTCCAGCAGTTTGGGGATGTACCCCGACTTACCGATCCACTGCAGAGACTGCGGGTTGCCACGCCGAACGAGAATCCAGCAATGGAAGTGGCCGGCTGTCAATTGAAGTGCCCGGATATGATGCGCGGGCATGTAGGTAGTTACGGCCAACGCTTGTGTCACGAAGGATCCTCCTCCTCAGGGCGAGCCTTATCTGACTACGGGGAGTAACTCCCGGATCTGAACCAACTGGCTCCGCAATTCCCGTTCCCGCTCATGCTTCGGCTCCAGACGCAGCGCGCTCTCCAGGCTCTCCCGCGCGGACCCCAGGTAGTCACGCCGGTTGTCGCGATTGAACAACTCGAGATAGTTCTGGCCCATCAGCACATAGGTATCGGCGTCGGACTTGTCCTCCTTCAGCGCCCTCTCGCAATAGGCGATCGCGCGGATGAAGTTCTTGAGCCCGAACTCGCAGGAGCACAAACCGAAATATGCCGCCGCCTTCTGCGTGCGATGCAGCACCTGCCGGCCGGACCGGTGCTTCGTCATTCCATGGCCGATCGCGAAGAAAGCCGCTTTCCGAAGCACCCCGGACCCGAAGTCCGATAGCCGCAGTGCCTGCCGGTAGTCCTCCGCGGCTCCGGCGTATTTGTTCTGCAAGAGGCGTGCTTCGCCGCGCATCAGGAACGCCTGCGCGGACGTGCCGTCGCGAGTGAGCGCCGCCTCGGCCGCGCGTTCGGACTCGGCATAGCGCTCCACCTGGATCAACGCTTCGGCCAACACGCTTTGGGAATAGGCATCGTTGGGCGTGATCTCGACGGCGCGCTGGAGTTCGCGCACTGCTTCGGGCGCATCGCCCGATTGGAGCAGCATCACGCCGAGCATCACCCGCGCCTCGGCCGAAGTTGCGTCGAGCTTGACAGCTTCGCGGCACGATTTGAGCGCCACTCCGCCATCGCCCATTGCCGCTTCCAGGCGGCATCGCAGCAACGCGGCGGCGCCATATTTCGCATCGGCCCGGACGGCTTCGTCCACCAAACCAAGCGCCTTCTCGAGATCCTTGCGGGATCCTTTCGATCGGTCCCAGATCGCGGCCGCTTCGTCGTACTTGGCTTGGGCAGCCGGTTTGACGGCCTTTCGATAGTGCAGCCGCAGCGAAACGGTCTGCGTGGTGCCCGGCGCGAGTGTCACTTCCTGACTGGCGGCTTCATAGTTGGCGTGGACGCCGCGAACGGTGTGGGCGCCGGCGGCGAGCCCTGGGATCCGCACCGGTTTGCCCGGCGCGGCGACGCCGTACCGTTGGCCGTCGACGAACACCTCGACGCCGTCCTGATTCGCTTCGACGACGAGGGTCCCGTTGGCCAGTTCCTGCGTGACGGCGAGCTTGGCGCGGCGTTCAGGGGCGTAGCCGAGCAACAAGTCATTGGGGAAGTCGCCGTGGTCGGTGGGCGTTTGCGTTTCGCCGCGGTCCCGGGTGTACTTGCGCACTTCGCGGCGGACGTAGTTCACGAGTTCGTCGGCGGTGACGACACCGTCGGCCGGGTCGTCGTCGGCCTGGCCCATCCATGCCTGCGTCAGGAAGTAGGAGAACACGCCGTGTCCCCCGCTCAGTTGCGGATCCTCGAAACTGCGTTCGGATTCGCGGCTCGAGTTGAGAGTGAGGAACCCGCGCGGTAGTTGGCGGAACGCGTCGTTCACCGAGGCGAGCGTACTCTCCGGTGTGATCTTGCCGGAGTGGCAGGCATCGGTGAGCAGCACCTTCCACCGCGCCTTTACTTTGCTCCCCAGCGCCTCGCTGAGGGCGCTCATCGCGTAGCCGGTTTCAGCGGTCCGCTTGGGGTCCACGTCATAGGGCGCGAGATATCCGGCACGGCGCGCGTCGACGAGGCCGTGTCCGACAAAGTAGACGATCACGCGATCGCTTTCGGTGGCCTTCGAAGGGAGCCATTCTTCCACCGCCTGCCGGATGTTGGCGAGAGTGGCGTCGGCCCCGAGTAACTTCTTTATGTTCTGGAACTCGATGTTTCCGGCTTCGCGGCTAATCAGAACCTGATAGACGGACTCGGCATCGCGCTCGGCGAAGGGCAGGTTGTCCTCCGGCGGCAGGTTCTTGTAGTTGGAAATGCCGATGACGAGGGCGTAGCCGCGAGGGACGGCAACGGGACCGGTGGCGGCGGGTCCGCCGATGCGGGCGACGTTGAGATCGCGGCTGGCAAGGCCCGGTTGTTGGGCCTGCGGCTGTTGGGCGCAAAGGGCGGCGCACAGAGAAAGTAGAACCGGGAGGCGCATCATTCCTTAGGTCCCTGACCCGGCCTGGCGCCGCGGTGCGCGATTCGGAATTCGTAGACGATCAGGCCAAGAATTCGATCCACCGGTTCGATCCGTGTGATGGCGTTTTCGCGGTCGATGGTGAGTTCGCGCGCGCGCAAGCCGGATGGACGCGGCTGTTTCGCATCGGGCGCGGCCGATGCCAGCGAGGGGCCGGCGCGATCATCGAGGCAAGGGTCCGACGGGGATAGCCGTTCGCGGCACATCGGACGCAGTGTGCGGGGCGCTTTGCTTGGGCCGGGAAACACGGCTTCGGCCGCCAACGGACGCGGAGACAGAATCCAGTAGACGACATCGTAGCCTTCGGGTCCACTGACGGTGAGCGACTCCGGTGCCGCGGGAATGCGGTACTCGGCGCCGGCTTCCACGCGATAGCCGATCTCTTTCGCCTCGCCCGGCAGCAGCCACGCGGAAGACCCGCTGGAGCCGGTGACGTAGACGTAGAGCCAACCCGGCGTTGCGGTGGCGAATCGAAAGCGGATATGGTCACCGTTGTCGAGGACCGTGCGCGGGTCCACCGGCTTCCAGGCATTCGGCTGCGCCGATCGCTCGAGCACCACCTCCACGCCCTTTCGATCGGCCGCGGTGAGGGGCGCGGATAACACCATCGCAGCGGCGAGGAGCGCTCTACTCATGGCGCAAATCGATCTCGAGCACCAGCCGTTCCGAAGGACCTGTCGACGCCCGGACGGCATACACGGCATGGGCCGGCTCCCCGGCGGCTTGCGGTTCGCCGATCTTGGCGATCTTGATGTCGCGCCCGATCAATTGGCCCTCGCGCAGCATCTCAATCCGGCGATTGAGCGCGAGCACCATGGGAGCTTTCGGCTCCGGAGCCCCACCGCTTTCGCGGATGGCATCGCCCAAGCCGCGCGCATCCTCTTCGCGCTCAGTGAGCACCACCAGCAGTTTTTCGGTGCCGGCGTTGTTATCGAACTCGAAGCAATAGGATCCGGGCACCACTTGCGTCTCGCCCCGGCGGACGGTGTTGGCTTGATCCGGCATCTCCGAAGAGGGCAGCAGCACCTGCCATGCGCCGCTGGAGGCTTTGTTGAACACATACAGAAAACCGTCGCGATTCGACATGAGCTCGACCCCAACGCAATCGCCGGCATGGAACGCCGTCTCCGGATCGACAGGCTTGCGTGCTTTGGAGTTGCGGTCGGTCACCTGCACCACGTTGTAGCGCACGCCGAAGTGCGTCGCCGACGCGGTTTTGACCAACGAGCCATCGGGTGTAGTAACTTCGGGCCGAGGGTCTGGAACGGATGCATTGGGAGCCGTTACTTTGGGGGATCCTTCGACGGCGATCTGCACGGCCTGCTTTTCCACCGTATCGTGCCTGGGCACGGCCTCCCTGGGAGGTTTCGGGGCCGCCTTGGCGCGGGTGGTGGTTCGCCGGGTGGGCGTTTTGGCGGGGGGTTTCGCCGCAGGCGTGGCGCCATCGTCACGATAAAAAAGCTCCCGCGCCGTCAAGCCTTGGGCGCCGGCCGCGGGCGCCAGGAGCGCAGCCACGGCCAGGCAAATGCAGTACCGCATCTTCCATTACCTCCGCCCACAGGCTATCACGCATCAACGCCCTCCAGCCACCGCCGCGCTGGATCCCTCCGCGTTGTCGAGAGTAACAGAAACCCCCGTGATCTGGCTCACGTCGCCTTCCACCGGGAATGGGATGGTGAGTTTGAATGCGCTACCGGCCGCGACTCCATCGGCACTGGTGAAGAAGGCCCGAAAGCGAGACCCGATCTCCGCGGCCGGAATGGTGAAGCTCCTCGATCCTTCCACCTCGGCGCCCGAGGCTATGGTGAACGCAATGGTCGCGCCGGTGATTTCACGGGAAGGCGTGTGCCCCACTGCTTCCACCGTGACACCGCCCGCCCTGTTTACGAGAGCCACGGACGCGATAACAGGACGAGATCGCGGCACCTCGACTCTCACTGGCTGCGGAGGCGGCGTTGCGCTCTGCCCGGCGACAGTCATGGACGCTACGCTGAGCAGCACGTTCCCGGCCGTGGCGCCCACATCGAAGCGTCCCTGGCTGCTGAGTGCGGCGGCGTTTTGATCGCGATCGATCGAGAAGTCGAGCGTGCGGCGTCCGGAGCCGGTGAATTTCAGGCCCGGGTCGACGAAGTCCACGCCGGCCGCCGCGGCGTTCGGCTCGAATGTCAGACGGAGAGTGCCCGTGACGCGGGCAGTGGCAGGAGCGGCCAACCGGACGGACGCTGTGCTGTTGCCGGTGGTGTCCACCCTGACGCTCGCGGAATTCAGGGTCAATTGAACTTGTGGAGCGGTGACTCTGAGCGGCAGAGACGCGGATCTTCCGTTGACGGTAACCTCCAGGGTTTTATCTCCCGCCAGTGCAATTGCCGCCGCGGGTACGGTGACCGTGAGTGACGTGGCCGTGGCCCCCGGTGCCACGGCGAGGGGAATGCCGGCAAACGTTACCCGAGGATCCGGAAGCATGTTACGGCCGGAGACAGTCAGATTGAAATCGCCGGACCCGGCGACGCGGGCGGACGGGTTGAGCGACGTGAGGCTTATGGCTTCCGGTGGGCTGACAGTAAAGTCGACTCGGTTGGATTCCTCGCCGTCGGCGAGGATAACTGTGACCGGAAAGGGTCCTGCCGTGGTGAGCGCCTCCCGCGGAATTGTCACCTGTATTCGTCGCGGCTCGACCCGGGTGGGCGTGAGGTCAGGCTGTCGTCCGAATCGCACGCGGGCGCCGTTGGCGAAGCCGGATCCATCGATGGCCATCGAGAAGGAGTCCGAACCGGCGGCAATCCGGGGCGGTGTCAACGACAAAATCACCAAGGCGTCGTCGACGCGGAAGTCCACTGCGTTTGACTCGGCGCCTCCCGGAGTAAGCACCTTTACAGGGATGCCTCTCGGGACCGTGATTGCATCGGCGGGAATCGTTACAGTGATGCGGTCTGTGGTCCGGCTGTTGGGGGCAAGCTCCCGGGCCCCGAACAGAACACGCGAATCGCTCGCGAAGCCGGAACCCAGTATGGTGAGTGCGAAGTCTCCGGACTTGGCGCGTGCGCTGGGTGGCGTCAGGGACAAGATTGTGGCTCGGCTGGTGACCTCGAACTGGAGCGTGTTGCTGACGCGGTTCTGGTTGGCCGTATCCACCGCGGCTACGGAATAGCGGGCGGGCAGCCCGAGTTGCGAGCGCGCGAGCGGGACTTCCATTCGGTTGAGGGTCCGGTTGTAGCGCTGGCCCGCCGGTGTGAACGGGGAGCCGGCGGTTGGGGTGAAGCGAATGCGAATCGCATCGGAGAGTCCGCTGCCATAAACCAGCAAGGTGGTGTCGCCGCTGCCGGCAGGGATTGAGGGAGGATCCAAGCGGGTAAGCTCGAGAGTCGCGATGACGTTGAATGGAAGCTCGTTGCTGGTTGTATCGGAGCTGCCCGTGCTTCCGGGATTGCGGACGGAAATGAAAGCCGTCACGGCCTGAGTGAGAAGGTTTCCCGGAATGATCGCCACCATTTCGTTGGCCGAGGTGAAGCGCCCCCCGATCTCGACGGTTTGTCCGCCGGTCCGCCAGAGGACTCTGGTCTGCCCGCGTACGAATCCGGATCCGGCGAGGAGGATCTCCTGGCTGGCGCCGGTGGCGCGGCTGAGGGTGCTGTTGGGTGTGAGATTGGTGAGTTCGAGCCCGCCTTCCACGGTGAGCGGCAGCTTGTTGGTGGCCGCGCAGGTGTCAGACGTGCCGTGGCAGAAGGTGAGATCCACATCCACGATTCCCGGGCTCGACAGGTGTTGGTACAGGATGGTGCCTGGCCGGCCACCGGAAACCAGGGTGCGCAGTTCCGCGGAGGAGATGAATTCCGTGTCCACAAAGTTAAAGCCCGTGGACAGCCCACGCCGCCGCAAGGCGATGCGATCTCCGCGCTGAAAGCCGGATCCCCGGGCAGTCAAGGTGAATTCGCTAGCGACTTGAACGCGAGTCGGGTTGATGGAGAGCAACACACGCCGCGGTGTCACTTCGAACGGGATCTGATTGCTCCTCGGTCCGCCGTCTCCGAAGTCGTTGTAGACGAAAATGCGAATTGGGCCTGACACGCTCAACATCGGGTGGCTGGGTGCAATCGAGGCGCGCAGTTCATTGCTGTTGATCAGCGTGGTGTCGAGCACTCCCTGCTGATCCCCCCGGGCCCATACAATCCGCGAATTCGCGGCGAAGCCCGAGCCAAAGACCGAGAGGACGAGAAAGGATCCCGCCGGCCAGCCGGTAGGCTCCAACCGGCTGATGACCGGGCCGCTCTGCGCGCCGGCTGGCGCCATCGCCGCCAGCGCGGCGATCAAGGGAAGTGTTCGAACGAGCCGCCGCAAGTTCATGAGGTCTACTCCTGCCCGCCGGGTTCGGAAACGGCGGGTAAGTACGACTCCGCCCGGTTCCGGCTATGAATTCTCGGTTCAGATCTGTCCGGGCCGGCGAGCATCCAATGCCCGGGCCATCGCAGGAGCTCGGCCCGAACGAACGGGGCGGTGGTTTGGATCGAAAGCTCGTTGCTGTCGATATCAATCGCGACCAAGCCTGTTCCCGGTGCGGCAAGTTGCAGCTTGCCGCCACCGCCAGACAGAGTGGCGTCCCGGGCATTTCCGCCGACTACGGCCAACACCCGAGCCGCGGTCCCTTGCAGAGGTGCTTCGACCAGGAGCACTCGGCCCGAGGTGGCATCGAACAACGCCAGACGGCCGCCGTCGAAAGCCAGCGCAGCCGGATCCTGCCCGTCCAACAGAAGCCGGCGCATCGAGGATCCGCCGGCGCCGAGAAGGAGGACTTGACCGGATCCGGTTGCACCGGCCAACAGGCGGCCGTTCTCAGCCACGGCGAGCAGGCGCAGATCGTCCGGCCAGTTGGTCGCGTCCAAATCCACCGCCAGTTCCGGCTTGTCCGGCAATCCCCGGTACACCACGGCGCGGTCGGCATCCCGCATGTAGAACGCCGCTGCAGCCCCATCGCTGCTGAAGGCGACTAGCGCGGGCACGCCTCGGACGGCAACCAACGGGCGATCCACGCCCCGCTCGGGCACCCACGCGGACGCGTGGGCATCGATTCCCCGAAGCGCAAGCAGCCAATTGTGTCCGGACGCGATCCTTACTTCAGCGACGCCATCCGGAATCGGATAGGGCTCAGAAAAGTAGTTGGCTCCGGGGACGCCGAGGATGCCGCGTACCTGGAGCGAGTCCCGCACGACATGGTAGCCGGCCATCGGGGTTGTCAGTCGGTGGCCGTCATCGCTGGCGGCGGGCGCACCTTTGGAGACCGGCGCGCGGGGCGCGAGAATCCGGACCTCCGCGCCCCGGAGTTGGGGGCACAAAAGGACACACCATGCGCATAGGAGTATCGTGTAACTCATGATTTGCCTTTCGTCGCGACCTGCCTGGACAGCGGTTATCGCGTGATGCCAATCTCGCCCGGTCCACCGATCCGGACGCGCGGCGGCGTCGGCTTGTCATCGCCGCCGAGTGTCTTCGCCGCAACTACGGCTGCCGCGGCGCCCGCCGCCACCACGGCGCCCACGACGGCTCCCGAGATTCCGGCGGCGCCCGCCGCGCCACCGCCCGCTGCCGCTCCTCCCGCCGCGACGCCGCCGGCGCCAGCCGCCGCACCGCCCGCCGCTGCCACGGCTGCCATGTTGACCGGAATCGTAGCCGTCAAGACGGCTTGTCCGGGCACCGAGGCGGCCACGGCGATGCTGAAGGAACTGCTAACGCCGGCCGTCACGGCGCCGGTGGATGCGATACCCGCTGCGTTGGTGGCGAGCACGGTGGAGAGAGCTCCGTTGGCGAACGCCGCCGAGCCCCCGGAGAGTCCAGTGAGCGAGAACATCACCGAGATTCCAGCGACGGGAACGTCATTGGAATCGGTGACGCGTATCACGGATTCCGAACTGATCTTATTCTTGCGGCGCTTGGGTTTTGCCGCCGCCGAGAGAATCTCGATCTTATAGCCGGAATTCGCGGCGGCGGCCGCCGCCTGGGCCACGGGCGACGCCACGACCGGTTCGGCCGGTGTAGCGAGTTGCACGATCGCGAGCGCGGCCGCGGTGATCCGCATGGATAGTTGGAGCATTGGATGTTCGTCCTTACTCCCCTAAGCGGATCACGGTGCGGAATCGTGACGGCCCCGGCGAAATAATTTCGCAGGAATCAGCCGCGCTTGCGCTCCGCCAGGGCGGCTTGATGCAGCGCCCGGATGTAGCCGATGCTGTAGGACCATCCGGCGGAACGCCCGCCGGCCATCTCCGGAACGTGATCGGCGATGAGGTTTCCGCGGAAATCGACGTCGACCAGGGTCTTCATCAACTTGTACATGTCGGTGTACCCGTTGTCGATGTAGGTTTCGACGAAGTAGGGAATCGGGCCGGTGACGTTGCGGAAGTGGATCTTCCACAGCTTGCCCGTCTTGGCGAAGGCGCGGACGGCGTCGTAGACGTTCTTGCCTGTGCTGGCGCCGCCCTCCATCCAGGTGCCGCAGCAGAGGCATACGCCGATGTTGGGGGAATTGGCGATCTCGAGGGCGCGCATGTAGCCGTCGTAGGTGCCGAAGATATGGCGCGGGATGCCACCCAGTTCCGGGACCGGCGGATCGTCGGGGTGAATCCCGATCCGCACTCCGGCTTCCTCCGCCACTGGCGCGATCTCCTTGATGAAGTAGGTATAGTTATCCCAAAGCTCTTCCTTTGAGTACTTGCGTCCATGGGTTAGTGGCCCCTCGTAGACCTTCCCGTTCCAATAACCCTTGGCCGTGGCGAGCTTGAAGGCGCGCGCCGACGCGCCGCCCCGTGTGGATTCGCGATCGCTCGACCAAATCCCGTTGGCCATGTGCGCATAGGTGATGTATCCGATGCCGGCCTTGCCGGTGTCACGGATGTACTGTTTGAGCCAGGCGATCTTTTCGTCGCGTCCGGCCAGGTTCAGGGTTATTTCTTCGATGTTCCGGTTGTCGTTGTTCGATATGTTAAACACCTTCAGCCCTGCCGCCGCCACGCGCTTCTTGATATCGAGGAAGTTATCGAGCGTCCCACGACCCTTGCCGGTCTGGACGTTCAGGTACTCGATGCCCATCTGCTTGATCCATGTGAGCTCCTCGGGAGTGACGTTCTCGCTCACCTGCATGGAGAGCTTGATGCCGGGTGAAAGGGGCTCGAGTTTGGCGGCGCTCGCGGCGGAGGACGAGGCAGCGGCGGCGGCCAGCGCCGTCTGTGCGAAGTTGCGGCGAGAGAATTCGGTCATCGTGGGCGATCTCCTTTTGGTGAAGCGTTTCGGACAGACTGATTATCTCTCGATTGCCGCGCTGGCGGGCGGGGCCGTTTTCCTCCGGAGGCCACATCGGTCCTTTTGTGGCTAAGTACGGTATATACTAGGGCTTCCATCCGGTGACTCCATGCCCAACTGCAATCTGTGCAACCAACCCATTCGTATCGATCCCCTCCGGCCGGGAATGATGTTTCAAGCCGGCGGGCTGCCCAATGCGCTGCATATCTGCCCGGGACGCCCCGTTGGTGGTCTACCGCCTCCGCCTCCGCCGATGCCGGGCGCTGCTCCACTCCCCGTCAACCCGGTGCTCAACCGGCGGCTGTCGTACTACGACGCGGTGCGGCATCTAGCCAGCGAGGTGGCCACACTCGGCGCGGCCAACATTCCCATGGCGCAGAAGTTCGACCGTGCACTGACATCGTGGCTAGGCCACAAACCGCCCGGAATTACAGCATCGAGCCAAGCACTCGACAACACCACCGTACAGCAGTACATGGCCATGACAGACGTGAACCGACTGGCGCTGATCGACCAGCTATGGGCGGAGATATTGGTGCTGATGCAGGGGAACACGCGGCGGGATGCGATGGTGGATCCAGCACCCAACGCCTTTCCCGGAATCGCCGCTCATCCCCAGGCGTTCCGTACACTCGGCTACTGTTTCCGCTGCGATACCCGTGCGCCGGGACTGGTGACCGTGCAGGGCTTCCGCAGGGCGTACGAGCTGAATGCCCCGCTCGACATCGCGGGCACGCTGCCGCACCGCGCCGCCCTCGGGCAGGGGATGCCGCGCCAGCTTGGGATGTGGCATGACAACCGCGACGCCATCAATGAAATGAACATCTGCGTTTCGAGGAATGCCAAGGGTGCGACCAAGTTTCCCAATCCGGAGCATGTGGGCGGGGCCGTGCTCTACGCTATCAAGCTGCCCGCTGACCAAACCGGGTTCGACACCGAGAACTGGCAGGCGACCGTGGTGGGCGGACTGTGGCGTCCGGGCGAGAAGGCGTTCTTCGACATCGCCGCCAACCACGTGATCGCCCACGTCGACATCGATAAGAGCCGGGCGGCGGGAGCCGGTGAACTGCACCGGTTTCGCGTGTTGGGGGACCGGTGGAACTACACCGCGCACGCAACTGCGGCCGACCGCGTGGTGCTGGGGAGCGCGCTGGCCGAGATCTATAATGGCGGCGCGGTGCAAGCGGTGATGCGCGTGGACGACTTCGCCGCCGGCCAATGACAAGGCAGGTCCGTCCGGGTGGGCGTCTGCCGGCATCGGTGTTTGGTTCGTTCGATCCGTTTTCAGTGCCGGCGTTGGGCACATTGGCGGATGCCCGATGTTCGCCGGGTTCGTTTGCTCCATTTTCGTTTGGGCCGCCGGAATGCCCGCGGATGCCGGGTTCGTTCGTCTCGATTTCTCCTCAATCCAAGCCTCCGTGGCCCGGCAGATGGCGCGGTGCAGGCGCGATTCGATTCGACCGAGCCGGCCCATGGCAGAGTGGATCGATTTGAAGGCGAGCGCGGTGAGGGTGACCCGTTTCATTCCCGGGTGGTGGGGAGCGAACGCGTCCATGGCGTCCTGGAGGAGCGCGGTTTCGAATGCCCAGCAGTAGTGGAGCTGGAGGTCGAGTAGGGCGAGGCGTTGGAGGTGGCGGCGCCCGGCAGCGGACGCGGCCGGTTCGTCCGCGAGGTAGCGCTCGAGGGTGGCGGCGAATTCGGGATGAGTGGCGCCCGGGAGGTGGAACTCCTTTGCGAAGACGCCGTGTTTGCGGGCGTTCTGGGCGGAGCGCGCCTTGCCTTCGGGGGTTTTGGGGCCGCGAGATTTGGCTCCGTTGATCCTGGCTGCTTCGGCTCGTGTGAGCTTGGTTTCGGTGGCGGCTTGTGCGTTCATGTGCGATCTCCTCCGTTGGCAAGTGTCGCTTGGCGGGGGATGGCGCGCGCAAACCCGTTCCCGGGAAGGTGTTGATTTTGGGCGGGAAATATATTTCGAGGTTCCGCGAATTGCCGAGCCCACTTCTTGCCCGTGGGGGCGAAGCAATGCGGATCTTGGGCTGGGTGGGTTGGGCGAGCGCGTGTGGCCTGATGTCGTGGAGCGTGCGATCCGGCGTGCTGCGATGACGGTGTGGCTCGTGCCAGCGTCAGGTTGTCACAACGCAACGTGCGAAACGCGCCCCCGAACTTAACGGAATCCATGCTCATAACCTTCCAGATAAGGCCTGCTGCGTGGCATTGGTGTAAGCCCGATGAACGCCGCCGCCTGAGGCCATGCTGCGCAGTGCAATAGAAGTATGACGGCGCTGCTCACCGCCTTAGCCGCGCGGTTGCGTCGAACCAGTCCACCTGTCCCTGATGGGGCCCAGCGTTCGCGAGGGAACAAACCACGTTCCTTCTTTGCTCGGTGTCCGCAATAGAAACCGGGTTCCCCGTTGAAAGGTCGGGTCCGTGGCCCGAGACCCACTCAAGTGCAACAAGTGCAAGGGCGTATAGGGCCTGGCCGGTCGCGTACGCATCCGGCTTCATCGGCTCGCGTTGACCCCATCGGCCTGCTGCAGCCGCCGGACTCGGGCCGCTTGCCGAGTGATCTCCGATGTCGACTCCCCACCCCGTACTAGCTTTATCGCCCAACGCTTTCGTCAGGAGCTCTAGCGGCTGGGCGCGATTCGTCATTCGTCGTGTTTCTCGAATTGTACTGGTAATTCGGCCGCTTTTCCCTCCTTCGGTCTCTGCGCTTTAGACTTCAGCCAGAATGTAGCGTCAGCGAGGCATCACCCGGCGCGCAAACCGGGCGCGCTCCACCATCGACGGATGCGAACGGTCGTCCACCTCGATTCCGTTCGCCAGGTCCGAATTCGTCATCAACCGTAGTCCGTCGATTAGCGCCGACACCGGTTCTCCCATCCTGTGCAACGTCTGAATCGCGACGCCGTCGCACACTAACTCCAGCTCCCGCATGCGCGCAAAATCCCTCCTCCTCCGCGCCTCCTCGAACGCCTCCCACACGTAGTCATGCCCGATCTCGTGCGCCACGAGCGCCTGAATCTGCCGTGCGGAAAGCAGCCTGAGCGCGGTATCCGTAATCAGGACCACTGAGCGCGCATAGATCGCGAGCCGGGCTTGCCGGGACCGCACCACCTTCACCAGGTAATCGCCCTCACGCCCGTGCGCTTTCAGCACCGGTGTCACCGCGTCCAGTTTTTCCCGCTGATTCGCCGTCAGCGCGGTCACTTCTCCCTCCGCTGGCAGCGACGCCACAATTCGCGCCCTCAGCTCAGCCGAAAGGCGCGGCGGTACCTCGAGCCGGCCCAACCGTTCGATCGCCGCCTGGAATTCGTCCGCCGCAAAACACCCGCTGCTTGCGGCCACGACCGCAAAAACCGTTAGAATAAAGTTGCGCATGAGGCGATCCTGCGCGCCGGGCTCGATGGAAGTCCTTTGCGCGGCGGAAGATCGGTCCAGGGGTTTCGAAGGATTCGTCCAGGAAAAGCTTAGAGGCCTGGAATCAACGTGGTACACCAGTTCGGCACTTGCGTCCTCGACACCGACAAGCGGCAGTTGAGCCGTGCCGGCCAGTCCGTGCCCTTGGCTCCGAAGACCTTTGACCTGCTTCTCCTCCTGGTCGACAGCGGCGGCCGGGCGCTCTCGAAGGCCGAACTTATCAAATCCCTCTGGCCCGATACCTTCGTCGAGGAGGCGAACCTCTCCTTCCAGATTTCGACCCTCCGCAAGACCCTCGCCGACGACGGCGTGCGGATCGAGACCGTCCCCAAGTACGGCTACCGCTTCACCGGCGACTTGGTTCCCACATCCCAGCCGCAGGCCACCGCCCCGCCCCCGGCACGCCGCTTTCACTGGGCCATCCTCGCCGCCGTCGTGATTACTGCGGGTGCCGGGCTCGCCTTCATGGGTCTCCGCTCAGACGGAGGTGGCTCGACACCCTACCGGGCCGTTCCCTTGACGGCGTTTCCCGGAATCCAGGCCAAGCCGAGCCTCTCGCCCGACGGCAGCCAGGTCGCGTTCGCCTGGAATGGCCCCAATGAGGATAACTTCGATATCTACGTCAAACTCGTCGGTCCCGGCGAGGCCGTCCGCCTTACCGTTAACCCCGCCCGCGACTACTCACCTGCCTGGTCCCCCGATGGCAAACAGATCGCGTTTCTCCGCTCCGTGGATGGGCAACGCGCCGTGCTCTTCGTGATGCCCGCGCTCGGCGGCGGACTGGAACGCAAGGTGGCCGACATCGAACAGCCTCCCATCCGCCACAGCTCGGTCCTCTCTTGGTCGCCCGACTCCCGGTACGTGGTCGCCGCCACGCGTTTCCGCGAGAACGAACCCTGGGGCATCTGGCGCCTGCCCCTCGAAGGCGGTCCGCCGGAGAGATTGACGACTGCGGGTACTTCTTTTCCGTTCGACTCTGCGCCGGCCTTCTCGCCCGACGGGAAGTCGCTGGCCTTCATCCGCATTCTTGCCTCGAACCGAAACGAGATTTGGATCCGGAACTCAAACGCGGATACCAGGCGGGTTTGGTCGGAAGGAGCCGCGATCACCACCGTGGCCTGGGTAGACAACCGCCGCCTGGTCTATAGCGGAGGGTCGGTCGGCGGCGATGTTGAGCACGGCGTTCGGATGGTCGAGCCGGATTCGGGCAAGCCGCCCTGGAATCCCGGGTTCGGCGAAGGCGCGAACGCCGTCAGTGTGGCCCGTAACGGAAACCTCGTCTACGCCCGCCACCACTTCGACGTGAATCTCTGGCGCTTCGATCTCACCACCCCGTCCGCTGTTCGGCAGCGCCTCGCTCCCTCGAGCTACCAGAATTGGACGCCGGCATACTCGCCGGATGGCCGCAAGATCGCCTTCGCCTCCACACGGAGCGGTCTCGAGGAGGTTTGGGTCGCCGACGCGGACGGCAGCCATCCCGTCCAGGTCACCCGCATCGGCAGCGGTCACGCTGCCAATCCGCGCTGGTCGCCAGACGGCCTGTCCCTGGTGTTCAATTCCTGGTCCCCCCGGTCGGACTTGTTCGTAGTAACCCTTAGCGGCGGTTCGGTCAAACGTCTCACCGATGACCCCCGTGACGAACTCGAGCCCGTTTGGTCTCGCGATGGCAAATGGATTTACTGCGGTTCGAATCGGACCGGACGGCTCGAACTCTACCGGCTTCCCGCTGCCGGCGGACCTCTCGTGCAGATCACCCGCAACGGCGGCCTCCACGCCGAGGAATCCTCCGATGGCGAGTGGATTTATTACTCGAAAGATCCCTACTTCCCCACCTCGATCTGGAAAATCCCTCGCGGCGGCGGCGAAGAGACTCGCGTGATCGAGGACGTGAGTTACTCGACCAACTTTGTCCCCACCGCCAAAGGGATCTACTTCGTCTCCGGCGAGCGGCGCGATCATCACACCCGCACCACGGCGCTCGAGTTCTACGACTTTTCGAACGGCAGCCGCAAGATCATCACGCGGATCGAGAAACCCTTCGCCTTTGGCCTGACGCTTTCGCCCGATGGCCGGTCCCTGGTTCACCCGCTCGTCGATCAAAGCTCGAGCAATCTGATGCTCGTCGAAAACTTCCGTTGATCGGCGCGCGTGGTAGCCTGACGCGATGTCTCAGCGCCTATGCTCGCAGCTTGATGTGGATGCTCGGGCTCGTCCTGGCCCTAAACTCAGAACTCCTATAGTAGGGGGTCAGCAGATGGGGCGGCTTGGTTAACGTCGAGCAATCGGAGAGCGAGGATCGGACCGCCGTCCAGCATGCGAGAGTTTTGGTGATTGAGATCGGCGAGCAAACTGCCGAGTGCTTCCGCCACCTTGGGGGAGTCCGGTCTTTGGAGCAGAACTTCGATTTGATCGGGGCCAGTGGCACGCACGATTCCTGGTAGCTGGAGAAGGCCGCGAAAATTGCTTAATGCGTCTGTGGGATTTTGATAGAACCGATGCACAATCAAGCCGCACAGGAGCCCGCGCTCGATCCTCACGTCATCCCTCGCTCCCCTACGTCGATCTCGTGGCGGCATCGACGGACTGGCCCTGGCGAGACCGCCCCCTCAGGCAACCCCGAACGGCGGATCCTCAGTGATTCTGTCGCCCAGCCGCCTCTTTTTGAAGACCTGACAAAATCAAAACCGATCTAAACGCGAGCGAAGCCGCCCCGAAAAGAGCTGCGCAACGATCTCCCGCCACTCGAAGCCCCGATCTATACTGCGTCAGTGTAGATCTCTTCCGCATTGCGTGATCGCAACACCGGAGAGGACCATATGTTGGCGCTCGTACGAGTCGGGAAGTGAAGAAGCGGGGTTGTAGATTGGCAATGGCAAGTCACGTGCATCCGCTCTCTGTGAGGAGGATACGCAGATGCGAATTCTTGCGGTTGTCATGGGTTGTTTGATTCTTCCCTGTGCGAACGTGAGCGTGCAAACGGTCACAGGATGGGGAAGTAATTGGTCCGGTCAACTGACATTCCCGCAAACAGGGCAGCCGTCAGGACAGCCCGGACGTACCAATCCGTCGAAGACCTCATACAGCAACATCCTATCGATGTCACCCCCCCCGCTCACTGAAGAAAGGTGCCCCGGAAGTGAACTGGATGCCCGGGGCCGATCTGCGTGGGTGGCATTTCCGTACGGTCTTTGTCCACTCCCGGCTCGTCCCTGTTCCGCTTTTCCGCCGTCTGAAAGATGCTCGCCCTATCCGTGTACAACAACACCGGCCGTCCGAATTTCTCCACATACCCCCACAGCACCTTCATGTTCTCTTCGGTGGAGTCGCTCCGTACGAATCGCGCATACAACCGGCTGGTGGCGTCGTCGATCATCGCGATCAGATAGAGCTTCTCGCCCCGGCCCTCCAGCCAGTCGTGCTCGCTGGTATCCCACTGCACCAACTCCCCGAACCGGCTCCGTCGTGGACGCCACAGGTGCACCTCTTTCACCTTGGCCTTCTTTCCATGCCATAGCTTCGCCCCGATCATCCACTTCCGCACTGTCTCCTTGCTCACATCGATCCCGTGCTTGCTCCTCAGATACTCCGCCGCCAGCGTCGGTCCGAACCCTTGGTACACCGGCGCGGACAAGATCTTCACCGCCTCCCGCTCGATGCCATCCTCGATCCTTCGATTCGAAGGCTGCCCCCGCAGCTTGTGTACCACCGCCTCGTCTCCACGCTTCTTCAACTCGTAAATCAGTCGCTTCACTTGCCGCACACTCAGTCCCAGTTCTTCCGCCGCCTCCCGCTGTGTGATCAGTTTCTGCTTCGCCTTCTTCAGCGCCACAAGCCGGTTACGGTCGGCTTCCGTCATCAGTAGCTGTCCTTCCTGCATCCTCACAGCGTGAGGCTGTCAGGGGGACATGTCTACTTTGCTCAAAGGGGACATTATCACTTTGCTGCCACAGCGCAGAATCTATCGCGGGTACCGATGCATCTGGCGGTCTGATCGGCCTATCGGTCAGACGGCAAGAAGCAATATTTCCGGATATAGGCAGCCCTCCCAGTCTGCGAAGGCACGGTAGATCTGATAGTCCGCTTGAGCAACCAACGAATCGAGGATCGCCGCGCGAACGATCGAACGAACGCCTCTCAAGGCTTCCCAAGGGACGCTTATCGCTGCGTCGCAGCCCGTGGGCTCTGGCGGCGAAGGGCAACCCGGCGGCGAATATCTTCCTCGCCAGGAATCTGCTCGGCAACCGGGACTACTTCCGCAACGAACACTCGGGCCCGGAAGGCGAGGCGATCACGGTAGGCTATGACCTATCGAGACTGACGGCGAGGCGAGAGTTGATTTTGTCGGGTCTTCAAAAAAAAGCGGCGGGCCGACCTAATCGAGTGAATCGATCTGCTTCGTCGAGGCGGAAAACACGCTGAGCTCCCATTAGGTCAAGCTTTTGAAACGGCACGGCTTCGAAACGTGCAAGCCCGGCGCTCGATCCTCATGCCATCCCTCGCTGAACCTACGATGATCCCGTGGCGGCATCGATACTCCCTGAGCGAGAATGCCCTCGCAAACACGACCTTTTAGCTGGCTCGCACTTAGCGTTCGGAAACACGTGGTTTCCGAACTGGCCGACCGGTGGCACTCCAGCCGGGCGGATAGCGCATCAGGTTCCGCGGACCTCGAGACCACCAGGTGATGCCAGGTTGCCGAGGAGCGTTCCGCGAGTGGCAGACCTTTCTCTGGCGCCGGCAGCGCCGCGCGACTACGACGAAGCCGGTTTGATGTTCTGGTTCACGCGGAAGAAATTCTCCGGATCGTACTTGGCTTTCACCTTGGCCAGCCGGTCATAATTGCCGCCATAGCTAGCGCGGACCCGATCCTCGCCCTCTTCCATCATGAAGTTTACGTAGGCGCCACCGGCTCCGTAGGGATGGACCGCGTCGAAGTAGCCCCGGGCCCAGTTGGTGATTTTTTCCGATTGGCGGGATCCGGATCGACGCCCACGATCACTTGGCCCAGACGGCGTCGCGGTAATTCCAGGCAGTGTCACTATTGCCCACGCGATGCGCCGCGCCGTTGACCGGATACAGGTGCATGGTGGAGTGCATGGTAGGCATCTGGCTGCCCCACTTGACGTTTTCAGCGATGGAGGCGTCGGAAAGCTCCTTGACGAAGTCAGCTTTCCAATACCACTGCAACCCCGGGGGAAAGAGGCCGTCGAAGAGGCTGTTGAGCGCAGGCATCGGCACCGGGCCGACGCCATCCAGCAAAGGTTTGCGAAACTGGCGAACGGGTTCGAGCAGCTTGTTGGCTTCCTCCATGGGCACCGGGCAGCACCATAGAATCGCAGCGACCTTTTGAGGTGCAGATGTTCGGGAAATAGCGGCACTGGAGGGACCGACAGGAATGCGAACCAGCCACCCACAGTGTCGGGCGCCTTGGTAATGAATTCGGCGTAGAACTTCATTACGTCGGCGGCATCGTCGAGGTCCCAGAACATCGGGCCAGCAGATACCACGCTAATGGGATGCGCCTTAAACAGGAAGGAGGTTACGACGCCGAAGTTCCGCCGTCGCCACGCAGTGCCCAGAACAGGTCGCTATTCTCCTGTGCATTGGCGATCACGAAGCGGCCGTCGGCCAGCACCACGTCAGCGCTGCGCAGGTTGTCGATGGTCAAGCCGCATTTGCGCGTCAGATGGCCCAGCCCGCCGACGCCGGTGGTAGAAATAATCCCGGTCGGGATGGCCAGACCAAAGGCGTGCGTGGCGTGATCCACGTCGCCCCAGGTGCATCCGCCGCCGACGCGCACGGTGCTCGCCGCGGGATCCACGTGCACGTACTTGATGCCGGAAAGATCGATGGTAAGCGCATCGTCGGCGATGCCAAGGCCGCCGGCGTTGTGGCCGCCACCCGACGGAGACACGCAACCCGCTGGCTCGAATTTCACGGCGGCGATCACGTCGCATTACATCCACGACTGAGCGATGAGCCGCGGCTTCTTGTCGATCATGGCGTTATAGACTTTGCGTGCGTCGTCGTGATGGCGCTGCCTTGTTCGATCAATTTCCTCGCGCAGTTGCGCGCGGAACTGGGCTGCCACACTTTCTGAGGTAATCATATGGGTCTATCCAGGGACTTCCACTTGGGCTTCGGGCACCCGGAGCTTACCACAGGCGGGCTGTGGCCGGGCTCGTGCCCCTGCGAGCGGAAACGGGGAAGTTGATCTGAAAGGCCGAAGCCGACCGTCGAACACCGCTGGACTGCGGTGTGTGTCCGCAAGATCCGACCAGTTGTTGCATGTGCTCGGGGAGCGGGCGCCAGGCTTGGGGAACTCGGCGGCCTGCCGCGTCGTCCCTCCCTACCGGCGAAAGCCTCCATCAGGGGAGTTGATCTTTTCGGGCTTTTAAAGAGGGCAGCGGGGTCGACCTAAATCGAGGAATCGATCTGCTTGGTCGAGGCGGAAAACGCGCGAGCCACCATTGGGTCCGGCTTTCACACGACATGGCTTCGAAGCGTGCAAGCCCGGCGCTCGATCCTCGTGGCCACTGCTGAACCGGCAATCGTCCCCAAAGATTCACCGCTTCTGGTAGGCGCGCTCGGCCTCCACGTACCGCCCGCGATCGTAGTAAAGGGTCCCCATGTCGTTCATGAAGCGCACCGGCCAGAGTCGCGTCCTTCTTTCAGTTCCGCCGAGCAGCCTCAACCCGCTCCAGCAAGACGGAGTCGTTTACGTTCACCTTACGCCGGTTGAGTCAGGGCCGGCCGGTACGTATGGTTCGGTGTTGGCGCCAGTTCCGTTCGCTCGCTAGAACCTTGAGCCGGACGTGAAGGGCGCGAGTTGGCCATCGAGGAATATCAGTCCGCTGTGCGACAGCCGGCGCAGGTCCTTTACCTCCCACGGCGCGCGCATCACGCCGGCGGGTGCGTGACCCGATGAGCGCAGCAGAAGGTGTCCGATCTCGTGAGCAGCCGCATGACCCAGCAGTTCTCCGAACTCCCAGTTCGATTCCAGCGCCAGTTCCCGCACGCGGTCGACATAGAGACAGGCGAACACACTCGCTTCTCCTTGAGTGAATGCCATTCCGGTGACCGTCGGCGTGTTTTTCTTCGACCCGGAGACCAATTGCAGCATCAGGCGGTGGGGCCCGAGGGGCTGGGCACATTGAGTATAGTTCAGAAAACGGCCGGCGACTTCGCAGTCCAGCCACACCAGTTCCACTCCAGCCTCCAAAAAGATCTTCGCCGCCTCTTCCTTCATCGACTCGCGCGCCTGCCGCGCAATGCCGGCACTATCGTAGAGCGCTATTGTCATCTGCCTCTCCCTCTGCGCCGGAGACATCGATGCAACCAGAAGGAGAGGCCATCCGATAATGTTTTTCATGGCCCGAGGTTGGGGCCGGATGGTGCGTACCTCCAGCCTCCGGGCATACCAAGCAGGTCATGGCCGTTTCACGCTGGAACTGTCTGATAATAAAGGGTAATAAAGCGACTAGTCACCGATCGAATACGGTGATATACTGCGGGGCGTCGGAGGTTGGATCTATGTCGGGCATTCTGCGCGACACTGTGATAAGGTTTGGTGCCTTCGAACTTGACCCGAACAGCGGCGAACTCCGCAAGCACGGAATCCGGATCAAGCTGCAAGATCAACCTCGCAAGATCCTCGTTGCGCTGTTGGAAGACCCTGGCGGAGTCGTCACGCGGGACGAACTACGGCAGCGGATCTGGGGAAACGAAACCTTTGTCGACTTCGACCACGGGCTGAGCGCAGCCGTGAACCGCCTGCGGGAGGCGCTCGGCGATTCGGCCGACAAACCGAGGTTCGTCGAGACGCTGGCGCGCCGGGGCTACCGTTTCATTGCCCCTGTGGAGGGAGTCCCAAGGGCTTCCGATCCCGCTCCGCCAATCCCGCACTGGACGAAGATTCTGATCATCACGGCCGTGCTGGCTGCCGGAGCCGCAATCGGCTTGATGTGGATGAATCGCGGGAAGACGCCTGCACCAAACGAGCCCATACCGCTGACCACCTACGACGGCGGCGAGCAAGACCCCTCGTTTTCGCCGGACGGCAGCCAGGTTGCCTTCTCGTGGAACGGAGCAAACCAGGACAACTTCGACATTTTCGTCAAGGTCGTCGGCACGGAATCGTTGATCCGCTTGACCTCGGATCTGGCCGATGACCGGTTGCCGGCTTGGTCACCGGATGGGCGCTTCGTCGCGTTTCTGCGCAGAGACCAAGGTGTCTACCTGGTCCCGTCCCTCGGCGGAACCGAACGTAAGATCGGAGAATGGCCGGGAATGTTCAGCCAGTTCTCTTGGTCTTCAGACAGCAGAACCCTGCTGGTCGCTCGTTCTCAAATAGGATTGGAACCCGCCGGAATCTTCATGCTGCCGGTTCAGGGTGGTCCAGTTCGCCGACTCACCGCTGCCGAAGGAAGTGGGCACGACCAATCCCCGGCCATTTCCCGTGATGACCGGCGCCTTGCCTTCGCCTCATGCCCCGGCGTATTGACCTGCGCCGTAGCCCTGCTCGAATTCGATCGCCCGGCCTTGTACCTCGCGGTTCCCTGAAGGCTCCTGACGCCATTGGGCACTCATCCAGTCGATAGCATGGACCCTCGATGGGAGAGGCTGTGGTTTTTTCTCAGCAGCCTAAGCCCCTCCTGAATCATCGGCTATTCAGGTCGCCATGCACGGGCGATCCAGGCCGGAGGGCCTCGATGTCGGCGAAATCGGCCTGCTAACCGTTGTCTCAGGAATCTTCAATATCGCGCGGTCCAGGCCCCGGTTGGCGTATGCTCGCTTCCACGCCAACGATATCTGGACTTGGAGAACGGCGTCCTCACGAAGAGTCCCATGTCCTCGACGCTCGCCGATTACTCCCCGCAGCTCTCACCTGACGGCAGGAGAGTCGTGTTCTCGTCCTCACGATCAGGGCCAACGCCGATGGCTCCTGTTGCCACTGTTGACTTCCGCGGCTCAATTCGGCTCTCCTCGATGGTCTCCCGACGCTGGCTGGTCTGCGACGGTGTCGACGAAAGCAATAACTGGGACGTATATGTGTTCGACGCCGACGCGTGTCGGGCAACCTCGACCCAGACGATTCCAATCCCAATCTGACACCAACCTATCCGTTTCGCGAGATGGCAAATGGATTTACTTCCGCTCCGCAATCGCTCTGGCAGAAACGAAATCCACCGCGCGCCAGCGATTGGCGGTGAACCGGCTCAAGTCACCCAACAGGGCGGCGCTGTCGCACTGGAATCGATTGACGGCAAATCAATCTACTACTTGAAAGAGCCCTTCGGTTGTGGTCCGCTGTTCGTCCGATCCCTTGACGGCGGCCAGGAGCGCTAAGTGCTCGATTCCACCAGGGCGCGCCTTCGCCGTAACGGAACAAGGTATCTACTACATCGGAGGCGGTCCCATGACTGCTCGTCGGCACGAACTCCGGTTGTTTGACCCCGGGTCGGGTAGATTGCGCATGATCGGCGCGATCGAGAATCTGTATCTCGGGTTGGGGCTGACGGTCTCGCCAGACCATAAAGAGTCCTTTTTTCGGCCCTCCAACAGGCCGGCGCCGATCTGATGCTGGTGGAAAATATCAACTAATTACGGCCGCTCGAAGCAGGAAGGCGCGAACCGTCCGCGCAGCGCTGCCGGCGCGGTCCGATTGCTCGACCTTGCCCCGATGCGGCAGTAACCTGCTGCGACGGTGAGCGCGAGTAACAGCGCGCGTCGGTCCCGGGTCGCAAGTAGCCCCGTATGATCGCTCAATTATGCCGGCCCCTGCCCTTTTTAAAGACCCGACAAATTGAAACCCAGCCCGCCGCGGGGCAGAGGAGCGACCTATCCTCGGGACGTTTGCGACCAGGAAGCCCGCCGATGTACAGTAATCCCGAGCGAACACGGCGTCGTCTTCGCGTGCCTCCGGCTGGATCCGATGGCGATTTCCCGGTTTGCCAGACGTGCTTGCGGCGGCGAGTCAGCCACACACAAGCCATCAGTCCGCTGGCAGTCAGTAGCATAGACGTTGGTTCCGGCGCTTGAGTGTTGCCGACATTGTCCGCGATCCTACCCAACTGCGGTCCAGCGTTGGCGATGGCCCGCGAGGCATAGCTCACTTGTGTGGGCAGGCCATAGATAGACTGTGCCGAGAACGCCCCGAACAGGCTCAAGTCGATCCCTGCGGGCTGACCAAGAATGGTCGCACCGCTGGTATACGTTTAGGTGAGGTTCGTGATACTCGGATCGTCCGTCGGAGAAACGTCGTCGGGAGTGAATCCGAGGGTCTGCGCCGTGCAGGTCCATCCGGCCGGACCAATACATGTGCCGGCTACTTAGCCGGCAAAATCGTAAATCGTGATGAACCCGCCAAACGTAGGGTTCAGATGGGGAACCCGGTTGCTGTGGCAGCAACCGTTGCGGATGTGCTCTCTGCCCAAAAGCTCCGCGTACGCAAGCGCCGCCAGTTACTCCTTCTCCGCTCCCGCAAGATCGCCCGCCAGACGAAGACTGTTGCCCGCCTGAATCCGGTCCAGCCAAGGATCCGATTGCGCCGGCGCCAAACTCGCCACGGCCATGAGCGTATGCGTCCTCATTGCTACCTCCTATCGCTCGGGGCGAACTCGCTGACGTCCACCGAGTGCCGGCGCGAGTCCGACTCGGCTGCGTCCCGCAGTTGTTCGGCGCGCTTACGGTACGCCTTCGCTTCCCGCTTATCACCGCTCGCTTTCAAGACGAGGCTGTAGGCGTAGAGGATCTCCTTGAAAGCCGGGTGCTCCGGACCGAAACTCCCCTCCGCCGTCGACACGGCTTGCCCGCCCAGCGCCTGGGCCTCCTCGAGCCGGCCTTGCTCGGCGACGCACACCGCCAGTTGGACCAGTCCTAGGGCATACACCGGGTGTGCCTCGCCGGTATGAGGCCGCCAGATGTCGAGCGCGGCTCGTGCGTGCGATTCCGCCTCGCCGAACTGCTTCAGGCGCTCGTATACGGCGCTGAGGTTGCAGTGCATCGTAGCCCGTTCCTTCCACGATGCTTGTGGATTCTCCTGTGCGATACGAAGACCGCGAAACAGCAGTTGTTCCGCTTCGGCATACTTGCCGGCCTCAATCCGGAGCGAGCCCAGGTGATTGAGCACGCTGGCAAGAGCCGCATGGTTCCGTCCGTCCGTCTTCTCGAGGATCCCGAGCGAACGCCGGTAGAGCCTCTCCGCATCTTTGAAGCGATGCCGCAAATGCATCGCTGCGCCGAGGCTGGCAATCGGGGCGGCCAGTTGGGCATGCTTGCGGCCCCACACTTCCTCATGAAGCCGAATCGAATTGCGCAGCGATCGCTCGGCCTCGTCCAGGTTACCCTGATCCAGGTACACCGTGCCCAGGTCGTTCCAGGCGTTTGCCGCGATGGCCTTGGCAGGCCGGTCGATGCG
>JAWKHI010000059.1:0-33858 GCA_041394885.1 Bryobacteraceae bacterium
GACCTGGCGAGGGCTGGGCGGTGGGGCCGCCGGAACCCGCGACGCCGGCAAAAATGCTCGTTCCTAAAACGGCGAAGCTGCTGATCCGGTCCGCCGCCGTCGAGGCGCCGGACCGCCGCCAGCCGACGCCACGGTCTCCAGATACGAAGATGCCTGTATCGGTCCCCGCGAAAATCGACTCGCCGAACGACTCAAATGCGTTGATTCTGGAATCGCCGGGCAAACCCCGGTCAGACCGTGACCATGTCCGGCCCCCGTCGGTGCTCCGAAAAACGGCATGGCCGCCCCGCGAATCAGCCGCGACAGCGATGACGGCGAGCGCGGCGGCGAGTATCGTGCTGGAATGCATTCACTGCCCAGCTCCCAGTGTAGTTCCTCGCGCCCCGAGATCAATTCCCGTCGGACACCCCAGGAGCTTCCCGCGGATCCGCCCCGGACCGGATGAAGGCCAGCACGCAGTGGACGCCCCCGTTCCGCACCAGCATGTGCCGCGCGAAAATCGGCGCCACCCGGTACTTCTCCGGTAACTGCCGCCGCACGTTCGCAAACACCGCCGTTTCCGCCGCCCCGAACCCGAACTGGGGCAAAAACAGCACGTTGTCGATGAGCGCGGAGTTCGTGTAGCTGATCCCCGGCCACCCGTCCTTGCCCGATCGCCCGCCGATCCTGGGCACGCGGATCACCCGGTACCCCATGCGCTCCAGTTCGGCCGCCCGCGCGTCGATTACGGGCTGCGTGGGCACCGGGTGCCCCGGAAGGTTGGTCTCGATCACCGACAATACCGCCCGCGCCAGACCCTCCTTCTCCCGCAGCCGTGTACCGGCCATCAGCCAACCCTCCAGCATCTCCCGATTCTCGCCCAATAGGCGGCTGAAACCGGCCGGCTTCACGCACTCGAGCGGATCCTTGGGGCAGTTGGCCGCCACGTACCCTTCGAGCTTCGCCGCGAAGGCGCTGTCCACCGCGATGGGCCAGTTTTCCTCGTTTTTCCGCGCCTTCTCGATCACGCGGCGGATCTCCTTCCGGTTGGCCCCGAACGCGGTTTCCTTGCTCGCCATTAGCCGGTTGAGTTCCTTCAACTCTTCCGGCTGCTGTACGTCGAAATGCTGCATCAGGATGTCGAGCGCCGCCCGCGCGATCTCGAAGTTTTCCCGCATCGGCTCGCTCAGCAGCAGGATGTTATCCTCCGGCAGGGAGCAGACCAGATAGTCCACGTGGGGCACCAGCGCGCTCAGATCCACCGCTTCGTCGGCGCCGAATTCCACTTTGAGGATCCACTGATATTCCGCCGGCGTGAGGTCGTAGGCCCAGTAAGTGGCCGCCGAATCGCCATAAAACATCACCGTGCGTTTCGGATCTTTCGGGTGCGCGGCAAACTGGATATCTCCCCCCTCCCACGACAACCGCGAACGCTGGAACCGGTCCTCTTTGAGAGAATCGAGCAGCGGGCGGTAGACGTCTCCATTCGCCTGCCGTCCCTCGTACGCCATCCGAGTCACCAGCACTTGCTCCCTACCGTTCGCCACCCCGCTTTTCATGTAATCCTGCACCCAGGGATTGGTTTCGTCGGAGTTGTTATTACGAAGCAGCAGGTTGTGATCCACCTTCGGAAAATGAAACTGCCGGGCTGCGTCGAAATACTTCGCCTCCACCTTGAACGGAAGTCCGAAGTGCACCGTCATCCGCCGCGGCAGCAGCGGAAGCATTTGCTTGGCGATGTCGAGCGAGTCTCCGATCCGCACCGAGCGCAGTCCGAGAAAGCTGAACTTCTCCATGTCCATGAACAGCTCGGTCACGCGCCGGTTGTCCGGATGCACCCGGAAGCCGGGGATCGACTGTTCATAGAAGACGTGGCACCAACGCCCGTCGCGCTCCCGCACCAGCCTCTTTTCAAACGGCAGGTTGTAGGTGGCGAAGAAAGGCGGCAGATCCGATTGCCGGAACGTGCATGCGAAACGGATGGCATTCTTGGCCACCGCATCCGGATAGTCCGGCGGCATGGCGGCCGGGATGAGGTCCACGCTCGGACCCCGCGCCCCGATCGACGGCGCCGCCACAAGCAGCGCGGCTAGCGGCGCCAACACCCAAACCGGCAAACGATACATTTCACAACCCCCGTGCCGGGCGAGCTTCCGCATGCAAGCGCACTTCGCGCAGCCCGGGGCAGGATTCCCTGCCAGATGAAAGGGTGCTAACAGCGTCGCCGCTCGTTACTGGGCGTTAGGGGAGATTCATATTAATCAAGGATCATTGCTGTTAACTGGGCCTGTTGACGGGGGCCGCGGATGAACCTCATGGTTCGGCGTCCCGATGAGCCCGCCCCACCGAGCGGGGCTGCTTTTGATCGCAGAGTTGTCACAAAGAAAGCCATCGCATTAGGCTTCGGTCCGGCGCCATCGCTCTGTGTAGCTGGCTTCGCCGCTCGAGCGCTGGCCGACACGTGGCGGTGGCAGGGCACCTACCGTGTTAGTTCGAGAACGTCTACTACCGAGCTACGTCCGCCCCTAGTTGCCGCAGCAACTCCATCGCCCGCTGCGCGATCGCCGCGTCAGGCCCGGACGCCGCCCGCCGCAAGACCACGATGGCTCCGTCGCGGTCCCCAGCCGCCGCCAGGGCCAGGCCCAACCCCAAATTCGCCTTTGCCGCGTCGGGTTGCTGCCGCAACACCTCCCGATACCGGATCGCCGCTTCCCGCGGTTGATTGCGCGCCAACAACAAATCGCCCAACAGAGCGGACGCGTCCACAAAGGCAGGATCGTCGCGGAGACAGGCCTCCAACTGCTGTTGCGCCTCGTCGTAACGGCGCAGTCTTCCGAGCAGCAGCGCGTAGTTGTAGCGGGTGCCTGCGTCCGCCGGTGTCAGCCGGAGCGCGCGGGTAAACTCCTGTTGCGCCTCCCCGGTTCGTCCTCCCGCCGCCAGCAGATTCGCGAGATTCCCATGCGCATCGGCGTAGCTGGTCTTAATGCGGATCGCCTCGCGAAAAGCAGCTTCCGCGCGGGTCGCGTCGCCCGCGGCCAATCGAAGGATTCCCGCGTTGTTGTGCGCCTCGGGCAACTCCGGGTCTCGCTCGATCGCCTTTCCCATCGCGTCCAAAGCCTCGGCCGGACGATCCAATGAACGGTAGGTGAGCCCGAGTTCGTGCCACGTCAACGCGCGTCCGGCATCCACCGCGATCGATCGCCGGAGCGCCGCGACCGCCTCCTCCGTCCGTCCAGACCGCCGTAGCGCCGTTCCCAGCTTCTGCCACGCGATCGCCGAAGCTGGATCCAGCCGCGCCGCTTCGCGATAGGAGTCCGCCGCCTTCCCCCATTGCCCCTCGTGCTCGAAGCCCTCCGCCAATTCCAGACGCCATTCCGCCCGTTTCGGAGCGTATTTTGCAATCGCCCGCTCCAGCCGCGCGACTCCCTCCTTTACATTGCTCTTTTGCTTCACTTGCGCTACCGCCTGATACAACTCGTTGTCCGCCGTTTCGGCCAATGACGCCGGGTAGTAGAGCACCACCTCTCCGCGATAGATATCCTGGCGTTCGGATCGTTCCGCCAGCAAATCGCCGGGTGGCTTTCGCCGCTGGATGTAGTGGTCCGTGACCACGGCGTGAATCACGTCCTCGGTCCGGCGCTTCGGCATGTGGCATTCCGCGCAGCCCCCGGATCCGGTGTGGGAGGCCGCGCTCAACGGCTGGCTGTGGCACTGGCGGCATGCGGCCGCGTACTGTCGCTCTGCCTCGGCGCCCCGCGACGGCGCGTGCGGGTCATGACAGGTGGTGCACAGCATCTTGCCGTTGCTCTCGAGAAAGCAGGCCGACTTTCTCAACCGGTACGCCGCGCTCACGATCTCGAACTTGTCCTCGCGCCCCGCGCTCGGGGCGTGGTCGAAGTTCAGCAGAAAGTCCCCCAGCGGCTCGCCCGGACGATATGAAAACGGTCCGCGATCGTAGCGTTGCACGGCGTTGGGCAATGGAAAGCTCGTCGTTTCCAGATGGCAGCCCATGCATATCTCCATTTGACGGTCCGCGCTGAGCCGCGCCGGATTCACGATCGAGCGGCGGACGGCGTCCCTCGCCGCGCCGGCGCGCCCGGCAAGTTCCACATGACGCGCGCCGCCGCCATGACACCGTTCGCAATCGATGCCTTCGGGCAGCGCGCCTTCGTACACCGCCTCCGCGAACGGTTTCCCGCTGCCCGCCGATATGCGCGGATAGGCGTTGTGGCAGAACATGCACTCGTAGGTGATGGGCCGCCGGAAGCCGTCGTGATCGGGCCTGTCGTACCAGATTCATTCCCCAAGTTCCACCTTTCCGCGTACCAACCCAGCGGAAGCTCAGATTAGCTTATTGGCCGCCGTGCGATGCAGAAACGTGCGGGCGTGATTGCCGGACCCCATCACGTAATCCACTCGCTTCTCCATCACGTTGACCTCACGTCCGGCGGCGTCCACCTGGTGACGGCGCTGGAAGTACTCGCCGCCGCGCTCCACCATCGCGAAAAAACTCTCCGACGGCGAATGATAGAAGGCGTTGGGGGTTACTTGCGTATTGGCAGGCGCGGCCCGCGCGAATGACCGGCCCATTCCCGTCCGCATGTACGACTGCCAGACGTCTCGATGGCAACCCGCGCAGAGCGGCGGCTTTCTTGCCTGCGCGGCGGCGGAATCCGGACCCGCGAAGATTAAGAAAAGTAAGTAGGCTAAGAAACCTAAGTACGCGCTCATCCGTGGCTTATCGTAACAAAGTTTCGTCAACGCAATTTGTGATATGCTTTTCCGCATTACCTGAAAGGGGTCTTGTGATGCTGATTAGCTTTTCTTTGGTTACTCGCCGGTTTCCCGCCGTAATCCTATCTCTGGCCGCCGTCGCGGCCATCTGGGCGCAAAGCGGCGCTGGGACCATCCAGGGCACGGTGCAGGACGTCACCTCCGCGGCCCTTCCGAACTGTTCGGTGCGGGCATTGAATCGGGCCACCGGCGTTTCGATCGAGACCACTTCCAATGAGGGCGGCTTCTACGCCCTGAAAGGGCTGTTCGCCGGCACCTATACAGTTACTTTCAGCTCACCCGGTATGAAGCGGTACGAATCGGCCATCACGCTGCAGAACGGGCAAGTCCTGGTTTTTAATCCCCAGTTGACCGTCGGCGAGGTGAGCGAGAAGGTGACCGTCAGCGAAACAACCATCCAGTTGGCCACCTACGACAGCGGCACGGTCAACACCCAGCTCGACGCCGCTCGCATCCAGCAGCTCCCTCAGAATGGCCGAAACATCCTCGGGCTGGCGCAGAAGACCGTGCCCGGCCTGGAAGGCAACGGGACCCGCGCCAACGGGCTGATGCAGGAAGGCATGGAGTACTCGCAGGACGGAGCGCCGATGACCAACCGCAACTTCGGCGGCGAATCCAACGCCTCCCAGGCGACCCTGCCGGACCCGGACTCGGTCCAGGAAGCGCGCTTCGAAACCCTCAACTCGAGCGCCCAGTTCGCCACGCCCGCCACCGTGATTCTCACCACCAAATCCGGCACCAATCAGTTTCACGGCTCGCTGTTCGAGACCGCCCGCAACAATTACTTCGGCATCGCCCGCGCCCGCCAGGACCCAGCCGACTTCTCCGCGCCGCCGCTCATCCGTAACGAATTCGGCGGCTCCGTCGGCGGCCCGATCTGGATTCCGAAAGTCTACAACGGCCGCAACCGGTCATTCTTCTTTGTCGCCTATGAACGCTTCTCCCTGCGCCAGAGCCGGCAGCAGCTCATGCGCGTGCCCACCGTCGCCATGCGCAACGGCGACTTCAGCGGACTCGTGAATGGCGCCGGCGTCCTCCAGCAGCTCTACGATCCGAATTCGACGCAGGGCCGGGACAACAACTACGCTCGCCTGCCGTTCGTTAACAACCAGATTCCGCTGGCGCGGATCAGTCCGCTGGCCAAGACCCTCTATGCCGCGACGCCGCTGCCCACCTCGGCCGACAATCCGCTGGTCAACTTCAACCTCAACGGGCAGAATCCCACCGAACAGACGGTGCCGAACTACACCATTCGCCTCGACCATGTTTTCAACGACAACAACCGCGGCTACTTCCGCTTCACCGAGGTCGACCAGCAACAGCAGGCCTTCCGGAACTATCCGTCGGCGTCGCCCGCCAACATCGCCAGCAGCGAATTGCCGGAAGGCGCCACCGGCTACCAGCGGATTCCCATTCAGACCATCAGCGGCGCGATGGGTTACTCCAAGACCTTGTCGCCCACCTTCTTCTCGGAAACGATCCTCAGCATGCAGTGGCAGCGTATGTACGTGGAGGGCAACGAAGCCTCGCAGAAGAACTACGAGCAGCAGTTCGGCTTGCCGAATAACTTCGGGCAAATTGGCTTCCCGGCCATCGGCGCCAACCTGTTGATGCCCTACGGCGGGTCCCAGTGGAACTACGGCATGAGCCAGCGCCTCACCACCCTCGACGAGAACCTGAACAAGATATGGGGCAAGCATCAGTTTGCCTTCGGCGGCCGCATCCGGCATGAGAAGTTCGGCTACATGTCGGACCGCTCACCGGATCAGATCGCCTTCTCCACCCTCGCCACCGCCATCTACGATCCCGCCACGGGAGCCAATTTCAATCCCCGGGCCAACACCGGATACCAGGATGCGGACTTCTTTCTCGGCGCCGCCTCGAGTTTCTCGCAGAACCGCAATGCTCCGTTCAACAATGCTTCGCTGATCGAATACGACACCTATTTGCAGAATAACTGGCGCGTGAATCAACACCTGACCATCAACATGGGTGTTCGGTGGGAGGCCCATCCGGCGCCTCGCGCCAAGAAGGACTACCTCGTTTCGTTCGACGTCGCCAACAAAGCACTCGCGCTGCCGCGCACGCTCGACTATTACATCCAGGAAGGTCTGACCCACGAAGCCCTGGTGACGAACCTCCGCGATTTGGGCGTGAAGTTCCTGACGCTCGACGAAGCCGGCCGTCCCTCCCGCGGATTCTACAGTAGCAACGCCAACATCATGCCGCGCCTCGGCTTCGCCTACACGCCTTCGTTCGGACGCAACGGCACTGTGATTCGCGGGGGCTACGGACAATACATTTACCCGGTACCGATCCGCAATTCGATCCGGTATCTCACGGCGACCTACCCCTTCACGGCCGGTTATTCGCAGAGTTACACCTCGGCGGCGCAATCGCCCGACGGGCTGCCTAACTTCCTTCTGCGGAGCCCCCTCACCGTGGTGACCGGGGTCAACAGCCGCGACGTCGTTAACAGCAACTCCACCACCGCCCTGCTGCCTGGTATCTCCGGCGGCACCCAACTCGCCACCAAGTATCCTCCGGCTCGCGTCCAGGAGGCCAACTTCACCATCGAGCAACCGCTGCAGGACGGCTCCGTCATCCGCGCCTCATATGTGTTCACCCACGGAGAGAACCTGGACCAGAACTTCGTCTTCAACAACGCGCCGTCCGCCTACGTCTGGCAGACGACAACCGGCACCACTCCCCCGACCGGCCGTTTTGCCGGCGTGGCGACGCGCCCCTACGATCGGACCACGTGGGGCAACATCACGCAGTCGACGAAGTTCGGCTTCTCCAACGACAGTGCCCTTCAGCTCAACTATCAACGCCCCTTCCGCAACGGCATCGGCTACCAGGTCTTCTACGTCTACTCGCGTGCATTCCGCGTCGGCGGCAACACCTTCCGCGACAACACGCTCTATCCGGCGTCCAACTACGCCCCCGGTGTCATCCCGCAGGGCATGGACGTGGGTACGGAGTTCGAGCCCAGCCGCGCGTTCAACCGCTGGCAGAACTACCGCGCCGACACCGCCATTCCGCTGCACCGTGTAAGCTTCAACGGCATCGTCGATCTGCCGGTGGGCAAGGGCCGCCGCTTCCTCAAAAACAGCAACCGCCTGGTTAACGCGATTCTCGGCGGCTATCAGATGGCGTTCGTCGGCACCGTGGTTTCGCAGGCCTTCCAGGTGGCAAACACCAACTGGGGCGGCACCAGCCCGATCGAGCTCTATAAGGACACCGCGCCGGTGACCGATTGCCGCTCCGGCGTCTGCCGCCAGGCCTATATGTGGTTCAACGGCTACCTGCCGCCCACCGTCATCAACGCCGCCAACCGGGGCGTCCAGGGCGTTCCCGCCAACTACCAGCCCTACCTCACTCCCATCAACAACACCCCGGGCGTGGCCAACTTCGGCAACAACAACGTTCCGGTGACGCTCGCCAACGGCCAGCGCGTCGTCACGCCGTTCTCGCCCGGCCCCTCCGGCGCCAATCCCTACAACGCGATGGTGCTGCAAGGGCCGAAGAACTTCCAGACCGACATCTCGATCTACAAGGAATTCTCCCTCACCGAGCGCGTCCGCCTGCGGTTCAACATCGACGCCTTCAACGCGTTCAACATTCAGGGGCTCGTGAATCCCAACACCTCCGACGGCATCCAGCAGTTGCAGACTTCGTACTGGACTCCGCGCCAGATCCAGCTTACCGGCCGGATCTCGTTCTAACGGGCCGGGCGTAAGACACAGCACCAGACCTTTGGCGGCGTGATCGCCGTGGGGGCAGGTGTATGCTCTTGGTAGGAGACCGCAAATGAAACCGTCCTTGGTCGTCGCCATCTTTCTTCCGCTATTCGTATCCAGCCTTCTTCCGTTACTGATGTCGGGGAAGCGCTGGAGTGCAGCGCAGGACAAGGCGCGCGAACGGCGCATGGCGGAGCACAGGATGAATGCGAGGCTCCTGAGATTCGACATTTGATGGGTTCGCGACGTGCGTATCCAGCCGTGGCGCAAGCGCGTGTGCGCGACACCGATCGCGGGGCGGTATCATCGAGGCTCCATGACCGGGCCAGCCGCAACGCCCAGATCGCAACACAGGGAGCTTCTCAATGATCGAAAATCGCCCGATGGCGTCGAGCCGGCTCTTCCACCGGCGTGAAATGCTGCAAACGTCCGGCAAGGCGGCCTTGGCCAGCCTCGCGGCAGGCACTGGCTCCCGTGCCGCGGAGGGCCGGCCCCGGATCGCCTGCGTCGTCACCTATTGGGCTGCTCCGGGATCGCATGCCGACTGGATCATCACCAAGCTGCTGGACGGTTATTGGTGGAAGGGCGCCCATACAGCGTCGCGGGTGGACGTTGTGTCCGCCTACATCCATCAGCTTTCAGAAAGCGAGTTGGGCCAGAAGGTATGCAACTCGAAACGCATTCCGATCTATAAGACGGTTGGGGAAGCCCTCACGCTCGGGGGGAAGGAACTGGCCGTGGATGGCGTTGTCCTGGTGGGAGAGCACGGGATTTACCATGGCAATCTCATCGGGCAGAAATACTATCCGCGCTGGTGGCTGTACCAGCAGATTATCCGGGTTTTCGAGCAGAGCAAGCGCTCGGTGCCGGTCTTCAACGATAAGCACCTCTCCACCAGTTGGGACGAAGCCAAATGGATGTTCGACAAATCGCGGGAGCTGAACTTTCCCCTGTACGGCGGTTCTTCCATACCGTTCTACTACCGCAAGCCCGAGATCGAACTCGATATCGATACGCCCATTAAGGCATCGGTGGTGGCGGGAAGCGGTGGAGATGAAGGAGGTCTTTTCCATTGCGTCGACGTGCTACAGGCCTTCGCGGAACGCCGCCGGGGCGGCGAGACTGGCATCGAGTCGGTGCAGTGCATTCGCGGGCCGGAAACATGGAGGTGGACTGACCGTAATCCTTGGGCGGGCAATCTGCTCGAGGCCGTGCGGAAAAACTTTGACCTGAAGCCGCGGCACTTTCAGGAGACCGAACGCAATCCAACCGTCTCTATCGTCGACTATCGGGACGGGACCAAAGCCGCGATCTATTCGGTCCGCGGCGTGGGGTGGACCTACGCCGGCGACATCCAGGGACGGAAAGACCCGGCGATGATCTCGATGCTCGGCTGGCCCGGACCCTATTCCCAATACCATGCCGCGAACGCCTTCGAGCACTGGCTGATCCAGATGATGCTGACCAGGAAGGAGCCGTACAATGCGGAGCGGCTGCTCCTCTCCACCGGGATCGTGTCCTACAACATGCAATCCAACTGGGAGAACGGCCGCTACCATGCCGTCGGGCGCCGCATCCAAACGCCGTTCATGGACATGACCTACCGCTCCACACGGGGGCCGCTCTTCAATACGGGGCCTCGGCCGCCGGTCATCCCATACATACGCGGTTTTGAAAAATAGGCCGTACGCAAGGATGCGCGGACGCCGTTGCCGTGGCGAGCCATGAACTTCTCATTCGACCGGCGGAATCTGTTTCGGGCACTGCTCGGGTGGACGGGCCTGGGCGGCTTCGACGCCAGTCCGGCCGCGGCCGCGCAGCCGCCTACGCCCTCCTCCGCCAAGCCGGGGCTGCTCGGCGGGTACGTTCTCCCAGGAAAGGAAGAGGTGCTGCGCCGCGATTTCGACGTGGTGGTGATTGGCGGCGGTATTTCCGGCACCTGCGCGGCGATCTCAGCGGCCCGGAATGGCGCCCGTACGGCGCTCGTGCACGAGCGATCGATGCTCGGAGGCAACTCGTCGAGCGAGGTACGTCTTTATCCTGAGGTCAGCTCGAACCACAGCGTCTGGTGCAAGGAAACCGGCATTCTCGACGAGATCCACACCGAAGAACGCGTCCGCAACCACGAGCCATACGTCGAGGGGCTGATGAACTCGGTGTGGGACCTGGTTCTTTATGAGTGGGTTCTGCGCGAAAAGAACCTGACCCTGTTTCTCAACACCACGGTTCGCGAAGTAGAAATGAAGGACGAGCAGACAATTCTTGCCGTCCACGGCGTGCAAATGGGGACCGAGAAGAAATTCCTGTTCGTGGCTCCGCTGTTTGTGGATGCAAGCGGCGACGGTGTGATCGGGTACCGTGCCGGAGCGGAGTTCCGTTGGGGGATGGAGGCGCGGGCCGAGTTCGACGAGCCCGAGGCGCCCGAGCAGGCGTCGGACCAGCCGCAGATGGGCAACACTCTGTTTTTCCGCGCACGCGACGCCGGCGTCCCCGTTCCATTCCGCACGCCGGAGTGGATCGCGACGTTCCCCAAGGAAGAGGACTTACTGGGGCGCGGCCACAGCGAATTCGAACGCGGCTACTGGTGGATCGAAGTGGGGCTTCCCATGCACCAGATCCGCGACAACGAGGAGATCAAGCATCAGGCGCTGCGGCAACTACTCGGCGTGTGGGATCACATCAAGAACCGCTGTGTCCATCGCGAGCGCGCGCGCAACTACGGTCTGGATTTTGTGAGCTTCTGGCCCTACAAACGCGAGGCGCGGCGCATCATGGGTGACTACATATTGACCCAGCATGACTGCAATAACCCGCGGGTACACCCGGATGCCATCGCGTTCGGGTGTTGGTATGTCGACATTCACAAGCCGGGCGGAATCATGGCGCGGTCGCAGCCCAACACCAAGCCCGCCTGGGAAGATGCCGGCGTCATCCCGTATGCCATTCCGCTGCGGGCTTGCTATTCCAGGAACGTCACCAACCTGATGATGGCCGGAAGGCCGATCTCCACCACATACGCCGCCTTTTCGTCGACGCGCGTCCTGCGAACGGGGGCCATCGCCGGTCAGGGAGTGGGCGTTGCGGCGGCGCTTTGCCGAAAGCACGATTGCCTGCCCAGGGAGTTGGCGGCTAATCACACGGCGGAGTTGCGCGACGCGCTGCTGCGGCAGGATTGTTACGTTCCCGGATATGACAACGAAGATCCGGCGGACTTGGCGCGGGGCGCCGCCGTCACCGCCAGCAGCGAGGCAGCGCTCGAGTTTCCCGAGGGCGACAAGTTATTCGCCCTCGACCTGCCCACGGCGCAAATGTTCCCCATGTCCACCGGCCGTCTGGATGCCGTGGAACTGTTCCTGGTATCGGATCGGGACGACGCCGTGGACGTGCGTGCCGGGCTCCGGCAGGCGGACTTCGTCTACGATTTTCGCGCGACGGCGGACATCGCGTCGGCCGCGGCCCGGGTTCCTCCCCGATGGCGGGGCTATGTCCGATTCGCGTTCAACCGGGCCTTGGAGCCCAACCGGATGTATTGGATCCACCTGCCGCGCGTCGCCGGCCTCTCCTGGGCGCGGTTCGACGATACGCCAGACCAGCCGGCCCTGTCGCCGGTGGGCTGCACAGCCGCGGAGCTGCCCGGCGCGGCGCGGTGGCATCCCATTACCCGTGGCACGCATTTTGTGGTGCGGATCGCACCCCGGCAGCGGCCATACGGCGCGGCCAACCTGGTCCGGGGCGGCAACCGTCCGGACCGCTGGCCGAACATTTACGTATCCGGCGCCTTGCCGGCGTGGGTGGAAGTTCGGCTGGCGCGGCCAGCCACTTTCAACACGGTGCAACTGATGTTCGACACCGATATCAACAGGCACTCGCGTAAGGCGCTGTTCCGGTATCCGGATTGCGTGAAACGGTACAGCGTTCTCGTGCCGGACGGTTCGGGGTGGCGGCGCGTGGGCGGCGACGAGGACAACTACTTCCGCCGGCGTATCCATACTTTCGAGACCGTAACCTCAGACCGGCTGCGAGTGGATCTGCAAGAGACCAATGGCGCCGCGGTGGCGCGGGTCTACGAGTTCCGGCTGTACAACGGCTAGGAGCCGGTGCTGTTTCGGCGGGTGGCGGCATAGGCGATCGCCAAATTGGTTTGCATCGGCGCCGCATGAGGCGTTTAATGAAGGGTATGTTCTGCAATGCTGTTTGGCGCCGTCTGGGGTTGGCCGCCCTTCTGCCTCTCCTCTGGCCATATGGGGCGCAGGCGCAAACCCGGCCTTCGTTGCCGGCAGGGGTAGAGGCCGAATGGGACATCGCCTATGCAGCCCATCCGGAAACCCGCTTGGATGTGTATCGCCCGGCCGGCGCTGCCAAGAGGCGGCCCGCGGTGATCGTGATCCACGGCGGGGGATGGCGCGGCGGAACCAAGGAGGCGGTGGTGCCTTCCTTTTGCGTGCCCTACCTCGAGAAGGGGTTCGTCGTCTTCAATGTGGAGTACAGGCTGGCGAAGGCAGCCAAGGCGCCCGCCGCCGTGGAGGACTCGATCGAGGCCGCGCAGTGGGTGTTCAAGAACGCCGGACGCTACGGTGTGGATAAGAAGAAGATCATCGTCACCGGCGGAAGCGCCGGCGGGCACTTGGCGCTGATGGTGGGGATGACGCCGAAATCAGCCAAACTCGGCAAGACGCCGGATGTGGCGGCGGTGGTGAATTTCTATGGCATTACCGACGTCGGCGATCAACTGGCCGGCCCAAACCAGCGCGCCTATGCGGTGGAATGGCTGCCGGAGCAGGAAGGCCGGTTCGAACTGGCCCGGCGTGTGTCGCCCATGAGCTACGTCCGGAAGGGGCTGCCACCGGTGCAGACCGTTCATGGCGACTCCGACAAGACCGTTCCCTACGAGCATGGCGCCAAGTTGACCAAGGCCCTACGCGAAGCCGGCGCCGACGCCGAACTGCTCACGGTTCCGGGCGGCGGACACGGGTTTCCGCCGGAAAAGCTCAAGACAATCTATCCGGAAGTGTTTGCGTTCCTGGCGCGGCGTGGGATCGTTGGTAATTGATGGCCGTCTACGACGAGAATCGCGAAGAACTCGAGCGCTATGAGTTCCAGATGGGTGTGGAGCGCGGCCGGCTGGCGCTGACCATCGATCTGCTCACCGATGCCTTGGTGCTGGTAGGCCAGCACGGCGTCTATTGCCAGAGCGCGCGGCAGCCGGGCAAACCGGCGATGGATGTGCAAATCATCGCCAGGCAGATCACGGGGGCAAAGGAGTTGGTGGCGGACGTGATGGCGGAAATCAAGCGGCAGAGGGCGGAAAAGGCGTAGCTTCGCCGGTCGCGCGTTCTTGTTCTTAGATCGGCATGGCGGGCCGGTGCATCTACTAGATTGAGTCAGGTCGCCGAAGGGCACCCTATGGCGGAAACCTCAGGACAATTTGTCGCGATTGCGGGCGCCACCGGATACATCGGAGGCAGGCTGGCGCCGCGTCTGCTCGATGCCGGGCATCGGGTGCGCTGCCTGGTCCGCTCGCCTGGAAAGTTGGCCCATCGCGCTTGGGCCGCCAATGAACGGTTGGAGATCCAGCAGGCCGATTTGCGGGACGAGGAGTTGCTCGCCGAGCGGTTGGCTGGGTGCGACGCCGCGTACTATCTGGTTCATTCAATGACCTCGGCTGGCGCCGGCTACGCAGCCGAGGACCTGCGTCTGGCTTTGGGATTCGCGCGGGCGGCGCGGGCGGCCGGTGTGGGCCGCATTGTCTATCTCGGCGGGCTGGGCGAGGCAGGTCCGGATTTGAGCGAGCATCTTGCTTCCCGCCGTGAGGTGGAGGCGGCGCTTGCTTCCACGGGCGTGGCCGTCACCGTGTTCCGCGCGGCGATGATCATCGGATCCGGCTCGGCGTCGTTCGAGATCTTGCGCTACCTGGTGGAACGGCTGCCGGTGATGATCACGCCGAAGTGGGTGAGCACGCCGTGCCAGCCGATCGCGGTCCGCAATGTGATCGGCTACCTGGTTGGGGCGCTGGCGGAACCGCGCACCGCGGGCGAAGTGTACGATATCGGCGGCGGAGAATCGCTTTGCTACCGGGACATCATGCGGGTGATGGCCGAGGAGCGAGGATTGCGGCGGCGGTGGATCATCCCCGTACCGGTGTTGACGCCACGTCTGAGTTCGTATTGGATCCATCTGGTGACGCCGCTGAGCCACTCGATCGCGAAGCCGCTGGCGGAGGGTCTGAAGAATCCGGTGGTTTGCCGCGACAACCGGATTCGCGACTTGATTCCGCAGGATCTTCTCGGTGTGCGCGAGGCGATCCGCGCCGCACTATGCAAGATGGCCGAAGGGCGGGTGGAGACCAATTGGGCCATGGCCGGACCGATGGCGGGTGACCCGGATTGGTCCGGCGGGACAGTTTTTCGCGACGAGCGCGCGTTGGCGGTGGAAGCCCCGGACTGGGCGGTGTTTCAGGCCGTATGCCGGCTGGGCGGCGGACATGGATGGTATGCGGCGGACTGGCTCTGGCGCATCCGCGGCTTGATGGACCGGCTGGTGGGCGGACCTGGTTTGCGCCGCGGGCGCCGGCACCCGGAAACGGTGGACTACGGAGAAGCTCTCGATTTCTGGCGCGTTGCGGGGATTGAGCAAAACCGGCGGCTATCGCTGCGGGCAGAGATGAAACTTCCGGGGGAGGCCGTGCTCGAGTTTCTGGTGGAACCGGCCGGTCCGGCCCGGTGCCGTTTGCGGCAAGTGGCGCTGTTCCGGCCACGGGGCCTGTTCGGATTGCTGTATTGGTACGCAGTGTCGCCGCTGCATCACATCGTCTTTCAAGGGATGATCGAAGGGATTGAACGGCAAGCGTCGAGGATCGCCGCCGGCCGCGCGGCCCCTGTGGCTCGCGCGGCGGTCTGAATCTACAGGCTGACGATAGGTCAAGCCGCCTTGTCCACAGGGCGGAGAGGGGGGCGGAGCGGTCCGCGCTTCTTCTGCTCCGGATCGCGGCCCACGTCGATCGAAACCACGTTGCTGCCGCCGCGCACGGTATTGAAGAAATAATCTTCGAGCGGGTAAAGCGGATAGGGCTTCAATTCGCGGAAGACTTTGCCCAAGCGTTGTTGGATCCGGTAGACGGCGTGGAAGAAGGTGCCGCGGTCCATATTCAGCCGGCGGCAGCATAGCTTCCAATCGGCGCCGAGCAGAAAGTGAAAGCGGAAGATCTTCTGGTCGATGCCTTCTAGGTGCTTTCGGCTGACCAGACAGAAGTCGGCGATGTACTCCTCGTCCTTGCGGCCCCACGAGACGCGCCGTCCACTTACGAAGTCGGCGGTGTATCGCGATCGGGTCAGGTGACGTTCCTTGAAGCTGCAAAGCAGAAAGCGCGTGTAGCAGGCGCGGAAGACATTGCGGTAGACACACTTGCAGGGATTCTCGCGGCCACGGCGGTTCTCGATGGTGCCGGCGCCATGGCAGTACGCGCACTTATTCGAGGCTAGGATCAGGCTTTCCGAACGATTCCAATACATGGTGGCAATCTCCTCCAGGCGCGCCTTTTTCCCTCTGGGTGATTGTTGCGGCTGCGCACTGGCTATGAGCCCAGCATACCCGATAGCCAGAATTCGTCAATCAATTCAATCGTATTTCATGTTCGACAACTTTAGAGCCGCATCGCTCGAGAGACGCCCAAGAATCTGATTCTATTGATAATACAGCAGTACGAGAACACGCAAAAAATTCTCTATTTTTTTGCTTTATTTATGACTTAAAGTGCGATATATTTCTGTTTGCTGTCAACGGCTGGCGCCTGCGGGAGAAGGAGAGAATCGAAAATGGGCGTGGAAGACCTGCTGAACAAGATCCTGGAGACGATACGCGCGCGCATTCGCAACGGTGAATTCACCGAGCGGGCGCTGGCGCGGCGGATGGCGGTCTCCCAGGCCCACATGCACAACGTCCTGAAGGGCGTCCGGTCCCTGACGCCGCCCCTGGCGGACCGGCTGACGGCCGAGCTCGGGATCTCGCTCACGGCGCTGATAGGCCACGGAACCGGGGACGGCGCGTAGCAGCCGGGTGGGAATCAGGACTGGCGGCGGCGGTAGACGTCGATATAGGTGTCGAGCACCTGGCGCGCGGTGCGGTCCCAACTGAACCTCCGCACCTGCTCATAGCCGCGCAGGATGAGATCCTGCCGCAAGGTCTCGCTCAGCAGCACATCCTTGATGCCGCGCGCGATTTCGAAGACGTTGTCCGGGCTCACCAGCATCGCGGCTTCGCCCACCACCTCCGGCAGCGAACTGACATTGGAGGTGACCACCGGCGTACCGCAGGCCATCGCCTCGAGAGGCGGCAACCCGAACCCTTCGCGCAGGGATGGAAACGCGAACAGTTCCGCCGATTCGTAGAAGGAGCGGAGCGTATCCACCGGGACATGGCCGAGGAAGCGCACCGCCTGCCCGGCCCGGCTTTGCTGCGCCGCGCGGCGCACGGCCGGATTCCCGCTGATTTCATCCCCGATAATCACCAGCCGTAAATCGTGGTACCTGGGATGATCCGCGAGTTCGCCGCGCACCACCATGAACGCTTCGATCAGACGGGGGACGTTTTTCTGGCGCTTGACGCTGCCGGCGTAGAGGACGTAGGGATAGGTTACCTGATAGCGGTCAAGCTGCCGCTGGCGCTCTTCCGGGGTGGAGGTATGGGCCAGAAACCGCGGGTCAGGCGCGTTGTAGATCCGGGTGAAACGCTCATGCGGCACATCGACCACGCTTTCGACGGCGCGCTGCGTGGAATCGGAAACCGCGATGACCTTGGCGGCGTTGAGCAGACCGCGGCGGGCGCGATAGAGGCTCGCCTGGTTGCGCCATCCGGAACCGGATAGGATCTGGCGGCCCATGTCATGCACGGTGACGATGTAGGGCCGCAGCATGAACCAGGGCACGCGGTTGATGAGGATGTGGTAGAGATCGGCCTGAAAGCGCCGCAGGAACAGCGGGAAGGCGACGTGGTCGATCTTGGCCAGATCGTGGTGGTTGTAGGCGACGGGCGCGAAATTCCTCGGCAGACCGGCGAATTCGGCGGCCTCGCCCTGCCGCGTCACGATGGTGTACTGATTGTCGTGATCCAGGACGGCGAGCGCCTGGACAAGGTTATGAATATAGGTTCCGATGCCGAAATCCCGGACATGACGCCCGTCCAGGACAATCCGCATGCCGCTAGCTCGCTTGCACGGCCTGCTGCTTCCACGCGTAGAGCGGAAAGCGGCCGGTGAGGACGGCGACGCGGCGGCGGACCGATTCGATGGCGGCTTCGGCGCCAGAGGCATTGGAGCCCAGGGTATCGAGCACCTCGGCAATCAGGGCGCCCACTTCCCGCATCTCGGCTTCGCCGAAGCCGCGCGTGGTGACGGCCGGGCTGCCGACCCGAATGCCGCTCGGGTTGAGTGGAGGATTCACGTCGAACGGAATCGCGTTCTTGTTGACGGTGATGTAGGCCTCGTCGAGCGCCTTCTCAGCTTCCTTGCCTCGAACGCCCTTGCTGAAAACGTCGATGAGGGCAAGGTGGGTATCGGTGCCTCCGGAGACGATGCGGTATCCGGCGTCCACCAACGAGGCGGCCAGCACGGCGGCGTTGGCCTTCACGCGCTCCTGATAGCGGCGGAACTCCGGCGTCATCGCTTCCCGGAAACAGACCGCCTTGGCCGCCATCACGTGGCACAGCGGGCCGCCCTGGGCGCCCGGAAAAACGGCTTTGTCGAGAAGATCGCCGAGCAGAATGTCGGCGCCTTTCTTGGTTTCGCCCATTACGCGATGGCGGGCGAGGATCATCCCGGCGCGCGGTCCGCGAAGCGTCTTGTGGGTGGTGGAGGTGACGATGTCGGCGTGCTCGCACGGATTGGGATAGACCCCGGCGGCGACGAGACCGGAAAAATGGGCCATGTCGACCATGAAGAGCGCCCCAACGGAATCCGCCACCGCCCGAAAGCGACCGAAATCGATGATCCGGGGATAGGCGCTGCCGCCGGCCACGATCAACTTGGGCTTGTTTTCCTCCGCCAGGCGCGCGAGGTTGTCATAGTCGATGGTTTCGTCGTCCTTGCGGACGCCGTAGCCCACGATGTTGTAGAGCTTGCCGGAGAAATTGAGCGGATGGCCGTGGGTGAGATGGCCACCGTGAGCCAGATCCATGCCGAGGATGGTGTCGCCGGGCCGGAGGACGGCGGCGTAGGCAGCTTCGTTCGCCTGTGACCCCGAATGCGGCTGGACGTTGGCGTAGTCGGCATGGAAGAGCTGCTTGGCCCGGTCCCGAGCCAGATTCTCCACCACGTCGATGTGCTCGCATCCACCGTAATAGCGGCGGCCCGGATAGCCTTCGGCGTATTTGTTGGTCAGAACCGTGCCCGTGGCCTCGAGAATGGCCTCCGAAGTGAAGTTCTCGCTGGCGATCAATTCGAGCCGCGAGTTTTGGCGCTCGAGCTCGGCGCAAATGGCGGCGTAAATTTCCGGGTCGGCCTCCGAGAGAGGCATGGCCATACGATCCTGTTCTTCACTCATCGGTGATTCGCTTCTTCCTCCAGTTTGGTGATCTTGTCGACGCGCCGCGCATGCCGGCCGCCTTCGAACCCGGTGCTGAGAAACACGTTCAGGAGTTCGCCGGCTTCTTCTTCCGAAGTGTATTTGGCGCCGATGGTGAGCACGTTGGCGTCGTTGTGAGACCGTGTCAGACGCACCTCTTCCTCGTGCGTGGCGAGCGCCGCGCGGATTCCTGGTATCTTATTGGCGGCAATAGACATGCCTACACCGCTCGAACAGACCAGAACGCCTCTTTCCGCGCTCCCCGAAGCCACTTCATGCCCGACTCTGGATGCGAAATCCGGGTAGTCGGACGACTCGGAATTATTCGTGCCGACATCATGCACTTCGAATCCTTCGGCGACGAGCCGGTCGCGGAGTTTTTCTTTTAGGGCGAAGCCCGCATGGTCAGCCCCGATCGCGATTTTCATGGGGTTTAGTTCGATCTTAACATGGGCGTGGCGCCCCGCCCCTCACCCCGCTCGATCGGGAGATAATGACGGGACCGATGAAGATCACACGCCTCGAGACGATCCGAGTCCAGCCGCGATGGACGTTTCTTAAAATCCACACCGATGCGGGTATCGTTGGGCTCGGAGAGCCCATCACCGAGAGCCGGTCTCGCACGACGGCGGAGGCGGTGGCCGAAATCGAGCCCTACCTGGTGGGTAAGGATCCGAGGGCGGTGGTGCATCATTGGCAGGCGATCTACCGGCATGCCTTCTATCGGGGTGGCCCGGTGCTCACGTCGGCGCTTTCCGGCGTCGACATGGCGCTGTGGGACATCAAGGGAAAAGCCCTCGGCGTGCCCGTTTACGAACTATTAGGCGGACCCACCCGGCGGCGTGTCCGCGTCTATTCCCACGCGCGAACCCCAGCGGCCATGCGCGCCGACATCGCCAAGGGCTTCACGGCGTTCAAGACCGGCCCCGCGAAACGGCGCGGCGTCACCCGCCTCATCGACACCCCGCGCGACGTCGCCTTCGCGGTGGAGAAATTCGCGGAACTGCGGCGCGCCGTTGGCGACGACATCGATATCGGGATCGACTTTCACGGCGCCGTGCCCCCCGCCACCGCCAAGCTCCTCATCCGCGGCCTGGAACCCTACCACCCTATGTTCATCGAGGAGCCGATCAACTGCCAGGATCACAGCCTGATGGCGGAGATCGCCCGCGGCACGCATCTGCCGGTGGCCACCGGGGAACGCGTCTTCACCAAGTGGGGCTTCCGCGAGGTGCTCGAGACCGGAGCAGCGACCATCCTCCAGCCGGATCTGTGCCACGCCGGCGGGATCACCGAAGTAAGGCTGATCGCCGGGATGGCCGAGGCCTATTATGCTTCCATCGCGCCGCACAATCCGCTGGGGCCCATCTCACTGGCGGCGGGCATTCAGATCGCGGCGTCCATCCCCAACTTCCTCATTCAGGAACAGGTTTCGCTGGGCGAGGGGTACCTGAAGAAGCCATTCACGATTCGCGAAGGATACGTGGATGTTCCGGCGGGACCGGGATTGGGCATCGAACTCGACGAAGACGCCGTGGCTGGCAGGATCGGGCACGACTACCGGCCGGTGGAGACCTACGATCCCGACGACGGGTCCGTGGTCGATCGCTGACGGCAACCGCTTTCCTGAGATAAATGGCGGAGCACGGCCACTAGTAGAGGTAAGTGATCGTCCCGCGCACACTCCCGCCCGTGAAGCTCTCGGCGCTCGCCTGTCCCTCCTGCCGCCAGGCGCTCGATGAGGCGATGTCGTGCGTATGCGGTTTTCGGCTCGAGAATCGCGACGGAGTGCTGGTGGAGTCCGGAGAACGCAGCGGGAGCGGGTTTGAGAACTACGCCGCCGAATCCGGAATTGCCGGCTACAACGAGGGCGATCTGAGCGAACACGAATACTACGACCGGTTCTTCCGGCCCGGTACCCAATTCGTGCTCGACGCCGGTGCTGGCGACGGCAACACGTCCGCGCACTGGGCGCGAGCCAATCCAGGCAGCCACCTCTACGCCGTCGATTGCGACGAAGGGTCTCTCCGCCGGGCAGCCGGCCGCGGGCTGCCCAATCTCACAGCCATCAAGGCGCCGGCCACACGGATGCCGCTCGCCGGCGAATTCTTCGACGCCGTGCTCACCGTCTTCATGGTGGAGCATCTCTATGACTGGGAACTGAGCGACTTCTACGTGGAGGCGTGGCGGGTGCTGCGGCCGGGCGGCGCGTTGATCGTCACCTCCGACGCCCCGTTCTTCGACAAGTTCATCCACCCATTCCTCCGGTTGGCCCGCACACGCCGGTGGCGCACCAGTTCGTTTCTCGAACGCTGGAAGCCGGCGGTCCGCTCCATCCATCACCACAACCTCAAGACCGGACGCCAGGCCGCCCGGGACCTGGAGCGGCACGGCTACTTCGTGCAGGGGCTCACGGTGCCGTTATTGTTCTCCAATGCGGCTCCGGCGGCGGCGTTCTATGAGGTGCTCAGCGGGATCGTACCGGCGCCGCTCATCGAACGATTCTTCGGAACCTCTTATACGGTGGTGGCGCTAAAGCCGCGCGCGGCGGACCTGCCAGGCGGGATCTCGGTCCGATACTCGCGCCGCGAAGACCGCTGGGAGCCGCGCGGGCCCATGCAAGCTTAAGAAAACAATTCCAGAATCGGCTTCCCTTTGCCGTCGCGGGTGACATAGAAGGGCCGCTTTTCCACTTCGTATCCGTGATTGGGCGCGATGCCCATCGCATGGTAGATGGTGGCGTGCAGATCCTCGATCCGCACCGGTTTGTCCACCACTTTGCAAGGACGTTCGCCGCTCGTGGTTCCGTAGAGAAACCCTTTCTTGACGCCGCCGCCGAACAACAACACGCTGCCGGCTTCGGTGAAATGGCGGTGCATGCCGTAGTGCTTCACGTCGGTAAGCCGGTCGGGGATCTTCACCTGATCCTTCACCGGTTTGCCGGGCTTGCCTTCCTGCATCATGTCGCGGCCGAATTCGCTCGCAACCACGATGAGCGTGCGGTCCAGTAGTCCGCGCTCTTCGAGATCGAGCACGAGCCTCGAGATCGGAGCATCGATGGTATTCTTCACCTGGATGGTACGCTGGTGGCCGTTCTCATGGGTGTCCCAGTACCGGAACGGAATGTACTCGGTGGTCACTTCCACGAACCGGGCGCCGGCTTCGGTGAGGCGCCGCGCCAGCAGGCATCCCAGGCCGAAGCGATTCCCGGGATCGCCCGCCGTGTAGGTGTCGATGGTTTCCTTGCTTTCGCGGGAGAGATCGAAGGCTTGCGCGGCCGGAGACAGCAACAGCCTATGCGCGTTCTCCACAGCCCTGCGCAGCGATTCCTGCTGCGCGCCGGTGCGTTCGGCTGGGTGCGCGGGGCCGGCCTCGAGCAGCTTCTTGTAGCGCTCGTACCGTTTTTCGAAGCGCTCCGGGGTGATGTGCCCGGGCGGACGAACGGCCACCGCGGCATCCCGCGGATCTGTGATGAAGAACGGCCCATACTCGGTTCCGAGAAATCCGGCGGTGTGGAACGCCTTCAATGCATCGCTTTCAGCGCCGATTTCCAGGCTCTGGCCGATGTCGATGAAGGCCGGCATGTCGGGCTCGCGGGGGCCGAGCGTCCGGGCGATCCAGGCGCCGATGTGCGGAGCGGCCACCGATTGCGGCGGCGCGTAGCCGGTGTGCCAGTGATACTGATGCCGGCTGTGTAGGATGTGGCCCAGGTCGCCGGCCTGGTAGGTGCGGATCAGCGACCCGCGATCCATCACCCGGGCGATCCGTTCCAGGCCTTGGGAGATCTTGATGTTGTCGACGGCGGTGTCGATCGAAGGGAAGGTGCTCAGAACGCGGTTGGGATCCATGCCGGATTCAAACGGCGTGTAGCGTTTGGGGTCGAACGTCTCGGTCTGCGCCATTCCGCCGGCCATCCACAGCAGGATGAGCGTGTCGGCGGTGGGCTGGATCTTCCCCGCCGCGGCCAAGGCGCTCGAAGCGGCCGCTGTTGCAAGAAATTCGCGTCGGGTAAGCATGGTTGGTTTCACCGGATGAATTGAAACTCGGGCGAAAGAAAGATGGCCCAGAGCGTGTCCTCGAGAACCTCGGCATCGAGTTTGCCGGCCAGTTTGCGCTCGAGCGCCGTGGGCGGCCGCCCGAGCGCGTGCCGGTACACACGGTCCAGAAGCTGCTTCTTCTTCACTGGCGTGAATGCCACTGGCGGGTCTCCCTCCACTGCGTAGAGCTGCGCCGGATCCGGCTGCGCGCCGAACACGAAGAAGCGCACGCGCGGATTGATGTCGCTCGAAAGCGAGGATGCATCCACACCGACGGTGGCAGTGAATCGCGTCGCGCCGCGCGGCACGTCCACGATCATGGTAGTGCCCAGCTTGGCTTCGAGCGCCGGCCTCCCCGCCTGTTCCTTGAATGCGATCGCGGTGTGCGGACCAGGGAGTGGGCCGCCCTGATCAAAGGCTGCTTCCGCCCATCCCGCTTTCACCCGGCCGGGATCGTAGGAATCGACGTCTTCGAGTAGGAGCCAAAGCTTTTTCCGGCCCCGCACCGGCACATCGATCGTGACGGTCTGCGAATTGATGGCGCCGGAATCGGCGAGTGGAGCGGGCGCGGGATCCAGTTCGCCGAGCAGACGGCGCGAGCCGCGCTCGAGCGTCGAGGCCAAGGTGGACCCGTTGACCAGTTCGAGCGCCTGGAGCGTGGTTGGCTGCGTCTGCCGTTCGGTGAAGACCTGGTCGCGGATGGGGCGGCCGAGCGCGCGGCCGAGCGCGGTGGACTTGATCTCCCAGTCCCGGGCGTAAGACGCCTTGCCCGCGCCGCGAGGAATCTGCAGCCGCCATTGGCCGGTGATGGCGGAGACGGTATCGGCGAACTGCTCCGCCGACAGACGTCGTGGAACCGGTCCGCGAAAACGATACGGCGCGCCAGGCGCTGCGCCGTCCGACGCCAACCGGTAGGCCCGCGACGTCATGATCCGGGTGAGCAGATGTTGGATGTCCCAACCGTGCGCGACAAAATCCGCGGCCAGCCAATCGAGAATGTCCGCCGACCATGGCTCGGCGTCCATATCGTCCACCGGTTCCACCAGTCCGCGCCCGAACAGTTCGCGCCAGATGCGATTGACGAGCGTGCGGGGCGTACGGCCATTCTCCGGCATCGTGAACAGTTTCGCCGCCTGCGCGCGCTTCACCTCGAGTGGCGCGTCGCTGGCCACGCCACCCAGTTCCGGATAGAGGAACTTGGCCTGCGCCATCTGGCCGACGGGAGCATCGCAGCGGTAGATGGCGAGCGGCTCATCGGAAAAGAAACTCGCGAGGCCGTAGGCGTCTTTCAGCTTCCACTGATTGATGAAGCTATCGTGGCAGGAGTTGCATTTGAGGTTGATGCCCAGGAAAACCTGCGCCGTGTTCTGCGCCGCCTGCATCACCGGCTTCTGCGATGCGTTGATATCGCCGCGCCAGTTGACGCCGATGAGAAACCCTTCGGGATCGTTCTTCTCGCGTGGGTTGAGCAACGCCTGTACGAACCGGTCATACGGCATGTTGGATTCGAGCGCGTTCTGAAGCCAAGAGGTGATGGACTTGCGATCGCCATGATAGACGACGCCGGGGTCATTGCGAAGCAGATCGTTCCAGAAACTGATCCAGTGCGCCGCGTAGCGCTGCTTCGATTCGAGGAGCCTCGCAATCAGAGCCGCGTGCTTCTCGGGCGATGGGTCGGCGGCCCAGGCGGCGGCTTGTTCGGGAGTGGGCGGAAGCCCCCAAAGGTCGAAGTAGGTGCGGCGAAGCAGTAGCGCATCGGTTGTTTCGGCCAACTCCCCCTGCGGTCCCAGGTAAACGCGCAGCAACCGGTCCAGCGGATGGGCTTCCGCACCCGGGGGAAGTGCCGGAGCCCGCAGAGCGAGCGTCGGCTGCCACGAGCGGGCCTCGCCGGTGGAACGGGAAGCCGCCGGACCGGGCGCGCCACCGTCGATCCACGCACCGATGGCCGCGATCTCGGCCGGTGAAAGGGGCTGGCCGCCGAGCGGCATCACCGGCGGCTTGCCGCCGCCGATCCGGGCCATCAGGGTGCTGGACGCGCTGTTGCCCGGCGTAACCGTCTTGAGCGCGCCGGCATGGGTCTCAAGCGACAGGCCGCCCTGCCGGGCCGATTCGCTGTGGCAGCCGGTGCAGCGGGCGGTGAAGATGGCATGGATTTGCGCGAAGTCCGGCACGGCGGCGGCGAGCAGCAGGGCAAGGATCATTTCGATTCGGCCACCATTTTACCGCTTGCGGCGAGCGCACCGGCGGTATACTCATCCCTGAACATGTGGCGTCCGGCCTTTTTCCTCTGCTTCGCGGTTCTCGCTCCCCTAGGGGCGCAGACGGCCCACGACGCGGTTCCCGACATGGCAATCGGGCGCCGGGTTTTTGAGTCGCAATGTGCCCTCTGCCACGGCCAGAACGGAACGGGTGGCCGTGGACCGGCACTCAACCGGCCGGTGCTGGCCAAGGCCCCCGATGTCGAGACGCTCCGCAACGTGATCGCCGAAGGGCTACCGCCGGAGATGCCAGGCGCGTGGCAGCTCTCGGTCCGCGAAGTGGCCAGCGTGGCAGCCTTTGTCGCCTCGCTCGGCTCGGTGACCGCGGAGAAACTCCCGGGGGACGCGGAGCGGGGGCGGACCCTGTTTCGCGCGCGAGGCTGCACAGGATGTCACATCGTGGATGGCGCCGGCACGCCCCGCGGACCGGACCTGACCGCTATCGGCGCCAAACGCAACGCCGCGCATCTGCGCGAATCCCTCACCCGGCCCGAGGCATTCCTGCCGGTTGGGTTTCTCATCGTGGAGGCCGTCCCCGAAAAGGGTGAGCCCATCGTGGGGACCCGCGCCGCCGAGGACCCGTTCACCATCCAAATCGCGGACGGCGCCGGGCGATTCCACAGCTTTCGAAAATCGGAGTTGAAGGCCTTGCGGCGGAGGGCCGGCGAGAGCACCATGCCGTCGTTCGCCAACTCTCTGGCGGCGCCTGAGCTTGACGACATGGTGGCCTACCTGGCCGGGTTGCGGGGGAAGCAATGAAAATTCGCGCGATGCTCATGGCCGTGTCCGTGGCGGCGGCCCAGGTGCCCTACGAGAGGATCGCCAATGCGGATAAGGAGCCGGGTAACTGGCTTACCTACTCGGGAAATTACGCGGGACATCGCTACTCGCCGCTGCGGCAACTGACTCCGGCGAACGTGGCGGGATTGCGTGTGCGTTGGGCGCATCAGTTCGAACTGCAGCGGACGCAGGTGTCGCCGATCGTGGCCGACGGCGTGATGTACATCACCGCGCCCAACAAAGCCTCCGCCCTGGATTTGCGCACCGGGCGTACGCTCTGGCAATGGGAACGCCCCATTCCATCCGACTACCAGTCCATCGGGTTCGGCCGCGTGAATCGCGGGCCGGCGATTCTGGACGACAGGCTGTATGTCGCCACGCTCGATTGCTACCTGGTGGCGCTGGATATCCGCACCGGGCAGCAGCGCTGGGCGTCGCGGGTGGAAGACTACAAACCCGGATACAGCATGACGCTCGCGCCATTGGCCATCAAGGGAAAAGTGCTCGTGGGCGTGAGTGGCGGTGAGGCCGGGATTCGAGGATTCGTGGATGCCTACGACGCGGTGACCGGAGAGCGGGCATGGCGCTTCTACACAGTGCCGGGCCCGGGAGAGCCGGGCAACGATAGCTGGGCCGGCGATAGTTGGAAAACGGGCGGCGCGTCCACGTGGGTGACCGGGTCCTACGACGCGGCGCTGAATCTCGTTTACTGGGGCGTGGGCAATCCGGGCCCGGACTGGAATGGAGACAGCCGCAAGGGCGACAACCTGTACGCATGTTCGTTCATCGCCCTGGATGCCGGCACGGGGAAATTGAAATGGCATTTCCAGTTCACCCCGCACGACACCCATGATTGGGACTCGACGCACGTTCCCATCCTGGTGGATGCGGACGTGCGCGGCGAACGGCGAAAAATGATCGTGAATCCGAATCGCAACGCCTTCTACTACGCGCTGGACCGGGTAACGGGCGAGTTCATCGCCGGACGCGAGTACGCCAAACAGACATGGGCGAAGGGTTTGGATGACCACGGAAAACCGATCGTCATTCCGGGCTCTGAGCCCAACGAAGCGGGCAACCTGGTGTGGCCAAGCCTGAACGGCGCTACGGTTTGGTTCTCACCGGCCTACTCACCCCAGACCGGACTTGTGTATGTTTCCACGCGCGAAGTCGGCTCCACCTACTACAAGCGCGAAGCCGAGTACAAGCCGGGAACATTCTTTGCCGGCGGCGGCGAGACACGGATACCGGAGGATCAACAGTGGGGCGCGGTGCGCGCGCTCGAAGCCGCCACCGGGCAGATGCGCTGGGAGTTCCGATTGCAGTCGGCGCCTTGGGCGGGTGTGCTCGCCACCGCGGGAGGCCTCGTGTTTTCCGGCACCAACGAGGGCAACGTCTTCGCCCTCGACGCCTCCACCGGAAAGCCGCTGTGGGACTTTCAGGCCGGCGGACCCGTGATGGCCAACCCGATCTCGTTCGACATCGACGGCAAGCAGCACATCGCCGTGGCGGCCGACCGGGTGCTGTACGTATTCGGAGAGTGACGGTATCCTGAATGAACTAGCCTCGTACGCTTGCCCGTCTGGTTCTTTAAGGAGTTTTCCCGTTGCCGATCCGAGTCGCGCTGCATCACAAGACCACCTATCAATATGACCGGCTAGTCACGCTATCGCCCCAACTGGTCCGCCTGCGTCCGGCCCCTCATTGCCGGACCAACATCGTCAGCTACTCGCTGCGCGTGGAGCCGCCGAACCATTTCGTCAACTGGCAGCAGGATCCGCAGAGCAACTACGTGGCCCGCTACGTGTTCCCCGAACCGGCGCGTTTCCTCTCCGTGGAGGTGGATCTGGTGGCGGACATGACCGTCATCAATCCGTTCGATTTCTTCCTCGAGCCGCACGCCGAACAGTTCCCCTTCGAATACGCGAGCGATCACGCCCGCGAGTTGCGGCCGTTCCTGGAAACGCTGCCGATGACCGATCGCCTGGCGGAGTTCATCCAGTCCATAGACCGGACGCCGCGCCACGTTGTGACGTTCCTCGTGGAGCTGAACCAGCGTCTGCAGGGCGAGATCCAGTATGTGATCCGGATGGAGCCGGGAGTGCTGACGCCGGAACAGACGCTCACGCTGCGCACGGGATCCTGCCGCGACAGCGCCTGGCTGCTGGTCCAGATACTGCGCAACCTCGGACTGGCGGCGCGCTTCGTTTCCGGATATCTGATCCAGCTCACCCCGGACGTGAAGCCGCTCGACGGTCCACCCGGCCCGAGCGAAGACTTCACCGATCTGCACGCCTGGGCCGAGGTTTATCTGCCCGGCGCGGGCTGGGTGGGCCTGGATCCGACCTCCGGGCTGCTCGCCGGCGAGGGCCACATCCCCCTCGCCGCCACGCCCGAGCCATCGTCGGCGGCGCCGGTCACCGGGATGGTGAGCCCCTGCCAGGTGGAGTTCATGCACACGATGCGCGTGACCCGCATCCACGAAGATCCGCGCGTCACCAAGCCCTATACCGAAGAGCAATGGAGCCGCATCGACGAATTGGGCGATCGCATCGACGCCGAGTTGCAGGCCGCTGACGCCCGCCTCACCATGGGCGGCGAACCGACGTTCGTCTCCATCGACGACATGGACGGCGAAGAGTGGAACACGGCCGCGCTCGGCCCGGAAAAAGAACGGCGCTCCGGACAGTTGATCCGCCGTCTTCGGGATCATTTCGCACCCGGCGGCCTGCTGCATTTCGGCCAGGGCAAATGGTACCCCGGCGAGTCCCTGCCCCGCTGGGCTTTCACCTGCTACTGGCGCGTGGACGGCGCGGCGCTGTGGCGCGACGATCAGTGGATCGGCAATCCCGAGCAGGACTATGGCTACGGCGTGCGGGAAGCCGGCCGCTTCGCCGAAGCGCTCGCCGAGCGTCTGGCCGTTTCCAGGGACTTTGTGATCGCGGCCTACGAAGACCCGCTCGAGTACCTGCACAAAGAACGCAAACTTCCGGTCAACGTCACCCCGGGCGACAGCAAATTGAAGGATCCGGAAGAGCGAGACCGGCTGCGCCGTGTGTTCGAGCGCGGCCTCGATCAGCCCAGCGGTTTCGTGCTGCCGCTGCGGCGGGCGTCAGGCAAAGACGGCCCAACATGGCAAAGCGGCCTGTGGATGCTACGCGCCCGGCATGTGTTCCTCGCTCCGGGCGACTCGCCGGTGGGGCTTCGCCTCCCGTTGGTGAGCCTGCCCCACGAATCGGCGAAGACGATACACCGGATTTTCGAGGTAGACCCGATGGTCCTCGAAGGCCAGCTCCCCACGGTGACCCAGCGGAGCATCGAGAGCCCGGCTTTGGATACCCATCGGCAGGAAGTCCACGAGCAGGAGGCGGGCGATGACCCGTCGGTGGTGCGGACCGCGCTCGCCGTGGAGACGCGTCACGGCAGGCTGCACGTATTCATGCCGCCTACGCAAACCGCCGCCGAGTACGTGGAACTGATCATGGCCGTGGAGGATACGGCCGCAATGCTGCAGACACCGGTCTTGGTGGAAGGCTACACGCCCCCTATGACGCGCGCCTCAAGCAGATCAAGGTGACCCCGGACCCCGGCGTGATCGAGGTGAACATTCACCCCGCGTCAATTGGCGCGAACTGGTCCACACCACCACCACTCTGTATGAGGAGGCCCGCCAATGCCGGCTGGGCGCGGAGAAATTCATGCTCGACGGCCGCCACACCGGCACCGGCGGGGGCAACCATCTGGTGCTCGGCGGAGCCACTCCCGCCGACAGCCCGTTCATTCGCCGGCCCGATCTGCTACGGTCCCTGGTCTGCTACTGGAACAATCATCCGGCGCTTTCGTACCTCTTCTCGGGGATGTTCATCGGGCCCACCAGCCAGGCCCCCCGCGTGGATGAAACCCGCCCGGACGCCATCTACGAGCTCGAGATCGCCTGCGGATTGGTTCCGGAGCCAGGCGCTGGCCCGTGTCCACCCTGGCTGGTGGATCGCCTGTTCCGCAATTTGCTGGTGGACGTGACCGGCAATACGCATCGCGCGGAATTTTGCATCGACAAGCTCTATTCGCCGGACTCGGCCACCGGGCGTCTGGGGCTGCTCGAAATGCGCGCCTTCGAGATGCCTCCCCATGCCCGCATGAGCCTCACACAGCAGCTGTTGCTGCGCTCATTGGTCGCCTGGTTCTGGCGTGAACCGTACCGGAGAAACCTGGTCCGTTGGGGCACCCGGCTACACGACGAGTTCCTGTTGCCCCACTTCGTGGAACGCGATTTCGCCCATGTACTCGACGATCTGCAACGCGCGGGCTATGCGGTGGAGCGCGAATGGTTCGCTCCGCACTTCGAGTTCCGCTTTCCCGTCTACGGCCGCGTTTGTTACGACGGCATCGAGATCGAACTCCGGCAGGCGATCGAGCCTTGGTACGTGCTGGGCGAAGAGCCGGCCGCGGGAGGCACATCGCGGTTCGTCGATTCTTCCGTGGAGCGTCTGCAGGTCCGCGTGACCAATCTCCATCCCGAGCGGCTCTCGGTCACCGTGAACAACCGGGCGCTGCCGCTGCGGCCCAGTGGGACCCACGGGGAGCACGTCTGCGGCGTCCGCTACCGGGCCTGGCAGCCTCCGCGCTGCCTGCACCCCACCATCCCCGTCCACACGCCCCTGGTGTTCGACCTGGTGGACCGCGCGTCCGGCCGCGCCATCGGCGGCTGCACGTACCACGTGGCGCATCCCGGCGGCCGAAACTTCGAGACGTTTCCGGTGAATGCGAATGAAGCCGAAGCACGGAGGCTCGCCCGGTTCGAGATGATCGGCCATACGCCCGGTCCGTTCTCGATGCAGACGCAGCCGCCGGATCCGGAATTCCCCACTACGCTCGATCTGCGCAAGTGGCGGTGAGAGGCGGAAGCGAGTAGGCGTCCATTCACCGTTCATGCCGGCGATGAGGCCGCTCCCCGCGGAGTCACTCGGCTTCTCTATTGAGCCTTCCTGATCAGGAGACCGGTACGGCAATGCGCTCCGGCGATACCCTGAGCTACCCATCCAGATCGCCAGCGCGCGGATCCAGGCTCACGATGATCAGGGCATCCACAATTCTTGTGTTGCCCTCCCCGGCCTGACGGCGCTAGCCTCAAGTCATGGAAGTGGCAGCAGAAACCGTCCCGCTCGTGCAGGGTGCGGATGGAGTCATGCTTCTGCGCGGAACGCGTATTCCACTCGAGACTGTGTTCGCAGCCTTTCGTCAAGGCGCCACGGCAGAGGAAATTCTCCAGCAGTATCCCGCACTTTCTCTGGCCGATGTGTACCAGGTGATCGCGTATTGCCAGCACCACCCCTCCCAGCTTCAGGCTTACCTGGACCAGCGGCAGGATGCCGGCCGCGCAGCGCGATTCCTCAACGAATCGGAATGGCCGCCGGACGGCATCCGTGAGCGGTTGCTGGCCCGGCGTCTGGGGTAGCCTTGCGCTGGTTGGCCGACGAGAATTTTAACAACGACATCGTTCGCGCTCTGTTTCGCCGCAATCCGGCCCTTGAGCTCGTTCGCGCTCAGGATGCCGGGTTGAGCGGCGTGGACAATCCGGCAATACTGCGTGGGCAGCCGAAACAACTCGGATCGGGCTTACTCATGATGTCTCCACAATCACCGCGTACGCTTACGACCGGGCGAGAAACGGATATCCGATGCCGGGCGTTTTCGAAGTAAGCCGCGATGTTCCGATCCTTGTAGCGGTGGAGGACATCCTACTCATCACCGAATGCAGCCGTCCTGGCGAATGGGAGGGTCAAGTAAGATATCTGCCACTCCGCTGAAACTCCAGTCCCTGGCCAAGGCTGCGACGCCGAAGAGGGGAAGGAGCAGCGCCTCGCCCAGAAAGCGACGAGCAAACCGCGCGGCGGTAAATGGCGGAAGCTAGTGGGAGTCGAACCCACCCGCGACACGAAGTGCCGCACGCTGGTTTTGAAGACCAGGCCCAGCACCGGCCAAGATTAGCTTCCTCGATCAGTGTAGCGTGTTCGGGCCGGGCCGCCCGGCGCCAGTGGCCTGGGCGTGCGCGCGGCGGAAGAAGCCGTCGGTCATCCCGGCAATGTAGTCGCACACTACGCGATGGGCCGGCTCGGCTTTGGTCCGCGCCAGATAGCCGTTGGGCATCTTCTCGGGATGTTCCAGAAAGAGCCGGAACAACTCGTCGATCATCTCCACGGCGCGCGTGCGTTCGAGTTGCAGCGCCGGCGCTTCGTATAGCCGTTCGTGCAGGAACCGCTTCAGTTGGCGCGCCGCTTCCGCCGCCACCGGCGTGAAGCAGGCGATCCTGACTGGCGCCGCCCGGACACCTTGGTGATCGGCGATTCCCGCCGCCGCCGCCACCGTGCCTTCGATGAGCCCGGACACCAGACCGTCGATCAACAGCCGCAGCGCTTCGAGAAAACGAACGCGCCCGGCCGCGCCCGGAAACTGGAACTCGATGCGATCGATCAGATCGGCGAACAGGGGAACCGCCTCCACCACGTCGGCCAATTCGAACATGGCCGCCGAGAGCCCGTCGTCCAAGTCGGCGCAATCGTAGGCGATCTCATCGGCCAAATCGATGAGCTGGGCCTCGGCCGGCGGACGCAGTCCGGGAAGATACTCCTCGAGGCCGGCGCAGTCGGCGGGGTCCAGTTCCCGAGAATGCTTCACCATTCCTTCCCGCACCTCGAAGGTCAGGTTCAGCCCCGGGAATCGCGCGTAGGGATGCTCGAAGCTCTCGACGATGCGCAGCGCGTGGGTGTTGTGCTCGAACCGGTCACCGAACCGGCGCATCTGCCGGTCAAGCTCCACCTCGCCCGAGTGCGCAAACGGCGGATGGCCAATGTCATGCGCAAGGGCAAGGGCTTCGGTGAGGTCCTCGTCGAGCCCCAGAGCGGCGGCAACGGTTCGCGCCAGTTGGGAAACTTCGATGGTGTGAGTGAGGCGATTGCGGAAATGGTCCGACACCGGCGACGAAAACACCTGCGTCTTGTTTTCCAGGCGGCGAAAGGCCCGGGCGTGGACTACGCGATCCCGGTCCCGCCGGAAATCGGTGCGATAGGGATGGGGCGCTTCCGGGTACCGGCGGCCAAGGCTTTCCTCGACCGGAAAACGGAGATGGGCGAGAGGGGCCGGGGCCGGCCGCTCGCTCATGCTTACTTCGCCGGAGCTACGGAAACCTGGGAGGGCAGCTCGCTCACCAGTTGCATGGCGTTGCGCGCTACAACCGGGCTCTCTGCCTTCTGGAGCGGCTCGAGCAGTTTCCGCGCCTCATCCGGCTTGGTGTGCGCCAGGACACGAATCAGGGACATGGTGGCTTGATCCTTCGACACCAGAATCGTCGGGCTGGCGATCAGCTCCCGCAGCAGCTTCTCCGCTTCGGCGGGCTTTCCCTGCGCGTGGTAGACCTGAGCGAGAGACCACCGCGCCACCGAGGCGGTGGCGGAATCCCCGCTCGCAATCGCGCTCTTGAAGTGCTTCTCCGCTTCGTCGAGCTTACCGCCGTCGGCCGCGATCGATCCCAATTCGTAGTGGCCCACCGCACCTTCGTTGGTGCCGTCCTGCTGCGAGGCCAGATCCTGGAATGCCTTGAGAACCGCTTTGTCTTTATCGGCCTGCGTCGGAAACGACGGGCGCGGATCGCCGGGTTGCGACGCCGGCCCAATTACGCCGTCTTTCAGCATCAGAGCGCGCGCCAACTCGGCTTGGC
>JAWKHI010000060.1:0-32864 GCA_041394885.1 Bryobacteraceae bacterium
TCTTCGTCGCTCCCAGCAGAGCTGCGGCTCCGCGCGTATTGATCAATACGTCGGCCTGGTTGGTGAACCCGTTCGCCGCCGTAAGCGGGCCTTGGCCGAACACCAGAGGCATCCACTCTCCAGTGCCGTCGGCGTTGAACTTGGCGACGTAGAGTGTGCCCTCGTCGAGCAGAGAGTCATTGGCAAAACGGTCAAACGGGTTCAACTTACCCTTGCTCACATACTTGTAGGCGAACTGGAAGCGCTCGTCGTCTCCCGTGTAGGCAACGATCTGGCCGCTCCGCGCTACTTCGATGTTGCACGCTTCGTGCCGTACCCGTCCCAGAGCAGTTCGCTTCTTGGGGACCGCTTGCGGCTGGTAGGGGTCGATCTCAACGACCCATCCAAAACGGAACGCTTCGTTGGGCTCCTTAGCCATGTCGAACCGGTCAACGTGACGGGCCCAAGGATACTCGCCGTTGCCGGTGGGCATACCGTACCCGGCGTGAATGGCCCGATCGGCGGCGCTGGAAACCGCGGAGGCATTGGAGAAGTACTGGTGGAAGTTCTCTTCAGCAGTCAGGATCGTGCCCCACGGAGTCTGGCCGCCCGAGCAGTTGTTGAGGCATCCCAGCACGCGGCGTCCGGTAGGATCGGCGGAAGTGCGCAGACGCGGACTGCCGGCCGCCGGGCCGGTGATCTGCATCGGTGTAGTAGCGGTGATGCGGCGGTTGTAGCGCGAACCGGGTACGTAGGACCACTCGCCCGAATTGTCGCGCATGACCTCGACGACCGACACACCATGGGCCTGCAGCTCGATCGCCGTTTGCTCGGCCGTCTGGCCGGTAAATCCGCCGTGATTGCGGAACATCAGTTCCGGGTTTGTGTACTCGTGGTTTACGGTGAGCAAGCCATGGCGTGGGTTATCGGAGTCGTGCGCGGGCAACGGGAAGTAACCCATCCAGTCGTTGTTGTAGCCGAACTGCTTTGCCTGGGCGTCCGCTGTCTGGTTGAGCGGATCGAACGCAGGGCTGTCGGTAAACAGCGGGTCACCCCACTTCAGCAGCACCTTGGTCTTGTATCCTTCCGCCGCCTGAACCGAATCTTCCTTGTTGAGCTTGATTGCTTTGAATTGAATTCGGCTATCGCGCTTGGCCGCCGGGCTGGCCGGCGCTGCTTTGCGAGCAAGTTCTTCTGGAGAAGCCGCGCGCGCCTGTCCACTGCCCATCAGGGCCGTTGCCGGAATCGCCTTCATCAATCCACCGATTAGCGAACGGCGTTCGAATCGCTGCTCGAGAACCTTACCGAACGTTCTGGAACGGTCATTGTCGTGATTCGTTCGTATCGTCATCTCCTGTTAAGAAAATCAACCAGATTCGAAAGGTTAACAGTCCCGCGTTTCTGCCGGACCAACATTGTGTTTCGATTCGAAGAAACTAAAACAGGTACTTCAGTGCGAACTGCATCTGCCGCATTGGCCGGGCCGACAGGACACGGCCGAAGGTGGCCGCATTGCGGGCGTCGGAGGCAGGGACGTTCCAGTTGGCATGGTTGAAGCCGTTAAACACTTCCCAACGAAACTGGAGGCGATGGCCTTCCCAGGGAGTAGCGATGTTCTTCAGCAGACTCAAATCTACGTTGGAATATCCGGGGCCGATAAGCACGTTGCGTCCCACGTTGCCGAAACGGTAGCGCAGCTCGGGGTTGGAGATATCGAAGGCGGCGATGTTCCAGAATCGGTCCGCCCAACCTGCGTTCGTGGTGGGGCTGATTCCAGTGGCGTCGGGGTAGTTCCCCTCGCCGCCAATATTGTTGGTATCTCCGATCGCGCTCACTCGCACGGGGTTTCCAGTGGCGGCAGTGATGATTCCACTCCCTTGCCAACCACCGAGCACCGCTCGGGCCGCGCGGGGCGCATCGGCGAAGAAGGGAATCTCGTAGATTGCGCTGAGAACCAGACGCTGCCCGGTATGGAACTGGCTGAGACCGCGTTCGTCCTGGAGGTTCCAATCCCACTTTGCGATCGACTGCTCCCCGCTCGAGGACCGGATACCGGAGGCGTCGTCGATTGACTTCGACCAGGTGTAACCGGCAAGGACGTTCAGGCCTCGCGTGAATCGCTTGGTGATCTTGAGATTCAGTGCGTGGTAGTTCGAGTTCACCACTCCGTCTACCTGCTGAATGATCCCGTAGATCGCGAACGGCCGGCGTGCCTGAATCGAAGTGGTATCGTTAAGACCTTTGCGAAGAAAGGGCTCGTTGGTGCTGCGAAGCCTCTCGAGCTTGCGGCCGACGTTGCCCATGTATCCGGTCTCGATCGCCAGCCCACCCGGCAGTTCGCGTTGAATATTGAACAACCACTGACCAACATAGGGCGTCCGTCGCGAGTTCACATTGCCGAGCACGAACGGTTGGCCGACGCAGTTGCCGGACCAGTTACTGCAGGTGAACGACTGCCGCTCGCTGCGCCAGGGATCGTCCAAGGTGGAATTCGGGATCAGGTCAGACCCGGTGAAGTCGCCGCGGCCTGCCAGATTCCGGGCGATGTCGAATCGCGGGTTTCCCTGGTCCTGCGTATAGAACAAGCCGCCACCGAGGCGAATGGACCAGTTGGACGTCGGCGACCATGCCAGCCCGATGCGGGGCGCGAAATCGGTCCGGTCCGTTTGAATCGTGGCGCGGCCCATCTTGTCATCCCCGGTTTGAGTGGGGATGACATCGGCGAAACGGAACTGAAGGCCGTCGTTGAAGTCGCCTTCGCCAGGGCGGGTCATGATCGGTGTACGCGCGTCCGGACCCCACCCGAACATCTGGATGTTCATGATGCGCCGGTTCGGCTCGTACCAGGGCGGTGTGATTTCGTAGCGCAGACCGGCGTTCAGCGTGAGACGGGGAGTGATCTTCCAGGAGTCCTCGAAGTACAGGTAAGTGGGAGATCTTCCGAAGATCGGCCGAAGCGCGAGACTGAGAGCGCGCTCGGAGCGCTGCGGTAGGCCGAGCATCAGTTCGGCGAAGAGATTGGCTGCTCCGGCCCGCGCGGATCCGGGGGCGGGGTTGGTGAGCAGCCCATTGAAATATAGCGGCCGCGCGCCACTGTGTTGCCTTGGGCATTGTAGATGTCCCGGCGAACCTCGGCCCCGAAACGGAAGTTGTGCTTGCCCCGGATGACACTCGTGTTGCTGAGGAACTGCATCGTGCGATTCCGGTAGATCCAGGGGCTTCGATTCGCCGAAGCCGGTGAGTCCGCTGCCGAGTTGAATCGGGGCGGGAGTACCCTACGCGTTCTCTTCCGGGGAAACCAGCCCTTGAATCCCGAGTTCCTTGGTGACGTCGCGATCATACGCGAAGTGGAGGATAAGATCGTTGTCGAAGCGGTTGTAGCCGAAGCGGGTCTCGTTGACGATGGCGGGCGAAAGCGTTCGCGTGTTGGAGACCATGATCTGGCCCACGTTCACTTGAACGCCGCCTTCCTGGAGCGGAAAGTTCTCAATCCTGCGCTCGAACTCGTCGGCCCAACTGAAACGGCCGAACCATGCGGATCTGGAGGACTCGACGAAGTCCAAGCGCTGCGTGAATTGGTCGGCCGGTGCTTCCCGTTTTCGTTGGCGCACGAAGTTCGGGGTGGAGCCGACGTTGCGTACGCCGGGCGCGGTGGGCTCCGGATAGAACTCGAGCAGCTTCGTGGCGATGGGATGCAGCCGGGTTTGTGGGATCTGGTTGCCGGCGAAAGGCTGAGCGCCATCCGCGCGGACTCCGGTTCTCGTGAGCGGGTCAAAGACGACGTTCGGCTGGCCCGCGAAGTCGCCCGTGCGCCATGGCACCGGCGCCGTGTTGGCCAAGCCCTGGAAGGTTTGAACGTCCTTCCGGCCCTCGAAGTTCGACATGAAGAACAAGCGATCGCGGATGATGCGGCCGCTGCCGACGAAGCCATATTGATTCCGGCGGAACGGGTTCTTATCTCCGCGCACCTGCCACTCCTTGGCGTCCAGCTTGTCGTTGCGGATGAAATGGAACACGGCTCCGTGAAATTGGTTGCCTCCGCTCCGAGTTGTCGCATTGATCTGCGCGGTGGCACGGCCGAACTCGGCGGAGTAGATGCCAGTTTGAATCTTGAATTCTTCCATCGCCTCAATCGAGGGGCGGATGACATAGGTGTTGTAATTGGCGTCCGTGTTTTCGACACCGTCGAGAGTGAAGCGATTGAAGAACTGACGCTGGCCCGCGATTGAGATTGGCTGGCGGCCGCGCTCGCCGCCCTGCCGCGAGTCGACGTGGCCGCTGGCTCGCATCTCGGCCGAGACGTTGGGCGCGAGCGCCACCATCTGCAGCCAGTTGCGACCGTTGAGCGGAAGTTCGACGATCCGGCGATTCTCGATCACCGTCCCGACGGCCGCATTTTCGCTGTTGATCAACGGCGTCGCGGCAGTTACTTCGACCGTCTCGGCCAGAGCGCCTATCTCGAGAGTAAGGTCGGCGCGGACCCGGACATCCACTTGCACGTCGATCCCCTTGCGGACGAGGGTTTTGAAGCCCTGTAACTCCGCGCTGACGTCGTACCTGCCGGGAGGCAGAAATGGCACGGCGTAGACGCCAGCCTCTGTGGTGCGCACTTCGCGCGCCGCGCCGGTGGCGGCATTGGTAACCTGAATCCGGACGTTTCCGAGAAGGCCGCCGGTGGAATCCGAGACGGTTCCCGCCAGTTCGCCGTAGGTTTGGCCGAATATCGGAGCGGCGGTGACGATGATAGTGAGTAGAGCCTGAAGTCGCATAGGGTACCGCCAAGCGTACCCATTCGATGGTTACCCAGTGATGAACTTGCTATGACGAAACGCGCTCGAAAGTAAGGCGCAAGAAGGAGCGTGGCCGGAACTCGAAACGGACCGGCGCGTGGGGCGCGGAACGCTCGCACCAAAGCCGGAACGACGTCTCCGAACGGCTGCCGCCCTTTGAGATCTTGCCTGTGATTCGAGTAATCCCAGCCCCATCGGCCGCTGGCTCTGTGCGCAGCCGGTAGATCTCGCCGTTGTGGACGAAGCTGCGCACGAGCATCTGGTCATCGTGCATCGCGGCCCGGACTGCATAAAGGAAGGTGTGCACGGGCTCACCCGCCGCATCGCGCTCGACGTCGCCCGCGCCTTCCCGCTCGAGCCGGTCGCGGACTTCGGCGGTTACATCCCGCCAGCGGGTCCAGCCGGTGTGGCGCAGCCCGGTTAGGCGCGCGAGCCGGTTTACGATCCGGCCATTCTCAATCCGGCCCCGAATGGCACTCACTCCGGGCGCGGCGCCGCTCGCGAGAGCCGATTTCGCTTGTTCGATGTTTTCTTCAGGCGACGATGTCATGAAGCCGAAGTACTCCGCCCTTTCCAGAGAGCCGCGCCGTTCCACGATCGACTCTTCGAACAGCCCCATGCGATTCAAACCGGCTGCTCGCTCAGGCACGGAACCCGCCCCAAACTCCAACCGCAGATGCTTCCGGCCGCCGGCGTCCTGCTCTTCGTACCGGAAAAACCCTGCCCCCACCTTGTCGCGGTGGAGAATCGGAATCGAAAGCACGAGCACAGAGGCCTTGGCACGGAATTCACAGTAGCCTCCGGGCGAAGCACGGGCTTCGCGGCCGGGCACGAGAATGGCCGGGGCAAGCTTGAGCAGATCGCGGCGATCGAGCATTGGAGCCTCCGTCTATCGTGTTGAGAAGAACGCGGGCTCGAACAAGCCCGTGGAGGTGGCGGCAGCCACTCGTGTGTGCAAATCCTGATAAAGGTCGAGAAAACGAGCGGCGGCTTTCGGCCAGTCATGCGCGACGGCATCCCGGCGTCCACGCACGGTCTTCCGCATTCGCTCCGCAGGGTCGGCGCAGATAGCCGCTATCGCCTTGGCAAAGGACTCGGCGTCTGGCTCGGCGAGCCAGGCATTGTCAGGATTGGCGTAGCTCAGTACCCCGCCGGAGTTCGGAGCGACCAGAGGAACGCCAGCGGCCATCGCCTCCAGAGGCGCGATCCCGTAGGGCTCGGTGGGATTGGGGTGGACGAAGATGTCGCAGGAAGCCAGGATCCGCGCAAGATGAGCTGGACTCGAACAGTGGCCGGCGAAGTGGACCAGCCCTGGGAGCGACTTCTCCGCCAGCTCCGAGAGGGCGCCGCGGGCGTCGCCGTCGCCGACCATGAGTAGACGAAACCGTTGGTCGCCGAACTCGTCGCTCAGACGTTGCATCGTTGAGAACAGCAGCGGGATGTTCTTCTCCGCGGCCATCCGGCCGGAGTACATCAGGATCGTCGATTCCTCTTCGGCTCCGGTGAGCGCGAGCACCTCCCGACGCGATCCGGGCGTGCGGGTGGCCGCTCCGAAGGTCTTCGCGTCAACGCCCATGGGTCCGATCCAGACTCCGCGGTCCACCTTGTGGCCGTCTGCCACAGCGCGCAGCTCATCGGCCACAAACTGGCTCACCGCGATGTGATGGTCGGCCAGCGGGAAGTAAAGCCAGCGGAGGAAGTGATGCGAGAAGGCCGCCGCGCCGCTGCCGCCCCCTACATAGGTCTGAACCGTGCGGTCCAGCCGCTCGCAACTCAGGGCCACCACGGTGGGCCGGAACGAGATTCCCGGCACCAGGCCAACCCGCAGCAACCCGCCGAGGTAGGTCATGGTGAACTTGTCGCAGACTTCGATGAGGTCGGGCTGCTCCTCGCGCAGAATGCGATGAACGGCTCCGCCGGGAAGTAGAGCTCGGTGGGTATAGAGGATTCGATAGCTCGGGCTGAAAGGTGCGGCCGGCGCTTCGACGTGATAGATCCGTCCCCGGGTCCCCACCGCTTCGACGCGAGACGCATCCGAGGGAACCACCAACCGCATGTCGTGTGCGCGCGCCTCGGCGGCCTCGAACAGGGCCTGATAGAAGGTCCGGATGCCGCCGGACCGCGGGTGCCAGGCATTTGTAATGTGAAGCGTTGTCATGGAAGAATCAGGCGCAGCCGCGCGGGAGGAGACTCGCGATCACACCCGGCAGGAGCTTCAGATCTCTCCAGAAGCCGTATCCCTCGCCATCCGTGACGAGCACGCCGCGGCGCATGGCGTGGAGGTTGAACAAAGTCGACAGCGCCGTGAAGGCGCAGGACGCGGCGATGCTGGCGGCGAGGTTGGGCGTGCCGCGCGCCCAGTGGATGAGCAGTTCAAGCGAATGGCTCACGGTCACCAGCAGGGCCGTTGCAGCGGCGGCTCCATGCCAGCCTGGCTCCACCTTGCGGAACGACTGCGTGAGCGCCCCATAGAAGCCAGCGGTAATGGCCCGATAGATGAACTCGGCGAACATGGCGCCCGCTGCCTGGGCGAGTCCGGCCGAGAGGTTCACTAAGAAAAACAACGACGCCCGGACCAGGGAGCTCGAAACGGCTGCTTTCCAATTCCAGCGCCGGACCAGCAGTTCTCCGGGTCTCCGGGCGAGGTTGCGGAATACTGAGTGCAGAGTGGTCATTTGAGAACATTTTGCAGGTATCTTGTTCTGCCTCGAATCTATCGCACAAGTCACTCAGACAGTTTTCGACTGCGTGAATTGTAAATGACGGCGGCACTGTTATCTCAGCGAAAGTCACATGTAATCGTAGGTTCATTCCGGGCGGATAATATTGGCGGCTGCAAGGTACTGCGAAACGGTATCGAAGAGAAAGGATATTCATGACGAACTCAAAGGCGGTGCGCGCGGCTGCCCTCGTTGCGGCCGCATCGTTCCCGATGGCCCTCGCCCAGAATGCCCCGAAGATCGAACTGGGGCCACGCCCGCTCTATCTGGTGGAAGGCATGGAGCCGGGCAGGCTGAAGGACAAGCTGATGAGCTGCAGGGAAGGCCCCTTTGCGAAGAGCTACTTCTCGATTGCTCACCGCGGCGCCGCGCTCCAGTTTCCCGAGCACACCGACGTTTCCTACGAAGCCGGTGCACGGATGGGCGCGGGCATCGTGGAGTGCGACGTGACCTTCACCAAAGACGGCCAACTGGTCTGCCGCCACAGCGAATGCGACCTGCACACGACCACTAACATCGTGAACACGAATCTGAACTCCGCATGCTCCACCCCCTGGGCAGGTCCCACAACTCGGACCAACTGCTGCACGAGCGACCTCACACTCACGGAGTTCAAGACCCTTACCGGAAAGATGGATGCCGCCAATCCAAGCGCCACTTCCGCGCGAGGCTACCTCGGCGGCACGGCGAACTGGCGCACGGACCTGTATACCAGCCGCGCCAAGGTGTTAACGCTACGGGAGAGCATCGAACTCAACAAGCGTCTCGGTGTCAAGCATACTCCGGAGCTCAAGGGCGGCAATCCGGCACGGATCACGCAGGTCTTCGGCAGTCAGGCCCGGTATGCGCAGAAGATGATCGACGAGTTCAAGACCGCCGGCGTGAGTCCGGCCGACGTCTACGCCCAGTCGTTCAACCTCGACGACGTGCTGTATTGGATTCGCAACGAACCAGAGTTCGGCAAACAGGCGGTTTACCTCGACAGCATCGATCCGACGGTCAACCCACCGATTCCGCGGCTAACCGTGGCCCAATTGGCTGACATCAAGTCCAAGGGGGTGCGGATCTTCGCGCCGCCAATGTGGGCGCTGCTCGCCGTCGACAAGGGCGCCGTCGTTCCCTCGCAGTATGCCAAGGACATCAAGGCGGCCGGGCTCGAGATCATCACCTGGACATTCGAACGGGCCGACCTGCGCACTGGCGCCGCCAACGGCGGCTGGTACTATCAGTTCGACCCCAAGGGCGAGGCGATAAAGACCGACGGCGATATGTTCAAGGCGCTGGATGTGCTGGCACAGGAAGTGAAGATCCTCGGCATCTTTTCCGACTGGCCGGCCCCGGTCACCTACTATGCCAACTGCATGGGACTGAAGTAATCCGCGCGGGCGGGTCGTCCGCGGCCCGCCCTTCTCGATCTTTTCACGCCAGCGTCACTCCCCCGCAACACCCGTTTCCTATTCTGCTTGGAAACAGTGTTCTCACGTACGTTCGCACTCACCTGGATCGCGTACTCCGGTTACTACCTTTGCCGGAAGAACTTCAGCGTCCTGATGCCGTACCTGAAGACGGAGCAGGGTTTCTCATCGGAACAACTGGCTCACGTCCTGTTCCTGTACAGCATCGCGTACGCGGTAGGCCAGTTCGCCGCCGGACACCTTGCTGACCGTGTTGGCGCGCGCCTCGTTGTCTTCTGCGGTGCCCTCGTTTCGGCGGCCTGCTCGGCCCTTACCGGGACTCCGTTCCCGCTCACGGTCGCGCAAGGCGTCAACGGACTGGCTCAGGCTACTGGATGGCCCTCCGTGCTGAAACTCGCGCGGGACTGGTTCCCCACGGCAAATCTCGGCGTCATCATGAGCTGGTGGGGGACACATCTGGTCGTGGGCGGCTTCATTGCGACGAATCTGGCCGCGAAGGTCTCCGAGGGTGGCTGGCGGCGCGGGGCCTGGATCCCTTCGCTCATCCTGGCCGGTATTGGAATCCTGTTCGGGATTCTCGCGCGGGACAGGCGCGCCGACTCGCCCCACACGCACTCTTCGGCCGGCCCACTCGCGATCACTCGCCCGTTGGCCGCCATCGCGTGCATGTACTTCTTCGTAAAGATGACGCGCTATGCGTTCCTGTTCTGGCTACCGCTCTACATGACCGAGCATCTGAGCTACTCGCCGGTGCATGCCGGCTATGCTTCGTCCGCCTTTGAGCTCGTGGGCTTCGGCGGTGTGCTCGCCGCCGGCTATCTTTCCGAACGCGCCACCGGCGGCGCTCGCTATCCGGTGGCGGCGGCGATGATGGTCGGCCTCGGTGTGTTGTGCGTCCTCTATCCGATGGTGAGCCGCCTCGGTGTGGCGGCCAACATCGTTGCGATCGCGCTCATGGGAGCACTGACCTTCGGGCCGGATACGCTCATGGCCGGCGTTGGGACACAGGAAGCCGCGGTCCCTGGGACTACCGCCCGCGCCGCCGGATTCGTGAACGGAATCGGATCCGCCGGGCAGGTCGTTTCGCCGTATCTGGTGGCTGGTGTTTCCACGCACTATGGCTGGGAAGCGCTGTTTTTCGCGCTCAGCGTCGCAGCGCTGCTCGGATCGGCGGCGCTGGCGACGCAGTGGCTGCACGCGTCAAACTGGGAGAGACGTGGTCACGCACAAAGCTGACGTCGCGGTGGTGGGGGGCGGAATCGCCGGACTCGCGCATGCCTACGTTGCGGCGCGCGCGGGGAGTTCGGTTGTGCTGTTCGAGCGCAGCCAACAGGCAGCCGGTGCTTCCATTCGTAACTTTGGATTGCTGTGGCCGATCGGCCAACCGCACGGGCCGATGCTTTCGATGGCGCTGCGGAGCCGTGATATCTGGCGCGATGTCCTGGCCGGAAGCCGCCTCCCTTGCTTCGAAACCGGTTCGCTCCATCTGACGTATCGCGACGACGAGGAAGCCGTTGCGCGCGAATTTGCCGCTAAGGGCCCGGAACTCGGCTACCGCTGCTCCTGGATCACGCCGGACGAAGCCGCCCGCCGAGCTCCGAATGTCGACCCTGACGGGTTGCGGGGCGCGCTGTGGAGCGAAACCGAGATCACGGTCGACCCGCGCCTCATCGTGGCGCGCCTCCCCGAGTGGCTGGCAGCAGAGTTTGGCGTCGTTCTTCGTTACGGACATGCGGTGCGATCCATCGGTTTCCCAGCCGTTCGCACAGCCAGTGAAACTTGGGAGGCCGGACGCGTGATCGTCTGCTCCGGCGACGACTTCGAGACGCTCTTCCCGGAGCATCACCGGAATTCGGGAATCGTCCGCTGCAAGCTCCAGATGATGCGAACCCAGCCCCAGCCGGACGGATGGGGTCTCGGCCCAGCGCTGGCCGCCGGACTGACGCTCCGGTTTTATCCATCGTTCCGAATCTGCGAATCCCTCGCAGCCTACCGGGAGCGCGTCGCCTCCGAAACTCCGCACTACGAACGTTGGGGAATTCACGTGATGGCCTCGCAAACGCCGGGCCGCGAAGTCACCATCGGCGATTCGCACGAATACGGCAACCATGTCGATATCTTCAACCGCGACGAAATCGACAGCGCCATTCTCCACTACCTCCGGGGTTTTCTGCGCCTGCCCAATGAACGGATCGCGCAGCGCTGGTACGGCGTCTACGCGAAACACACGGAGAAGCCGTTCGTTCGGTTCGAACCGGAAGCAGGGGTCACGGTCGTCACCGCGCTTGGCGGCGCAGGCATGACCCTTTCGTTTGGGTTGGCGGAAGATACCTGGAACCGTATTCAGGCATAGCGGCCCGAAATGTACATGCGAGTGCGCTCCTCGGCGGGCTCCGAAAAGACCCGCTCCGTCGCCCCGTGCTCCACCAGCCTCCCGCTTAGCATGAAGACACACTCCGCGCTCACACGCCGTGCCTGGGCCATGTTGTGCGTGACGATGGCGATGGTGTACTCACCGGCCAACCGGCTCATCAGGTCTTCTACTGCCGCCGTTCCCGCCGCGTCCAGCGCCGAACAAGGTTCGTCCATCAGGATCACTTCCGGCTTCAGAGGCAGCAGCCGCGCGATGCAGAGCTTCTGTTGCTGCTCGAGCGGTAGCTCCGTGGCCTTGGCGTCGAGCTTGCCGCGAACCGACTCCCAAAGGTCGACCTCGCGTAGCGCCTGTTCCACGATCTCCTCGCGTCCCGACCCGCCCGGCATTCCATGCACCCTCGCGCCGAACAGCACATTCTCCCGAACGGGAATCGGCAGCGGATTCGGCCGCTGGAAAACCATCCCCACCGCCTTGCGCAGTTCCACCAGCGAAACCAAGGGGTCGTAGATGTCGTGGCCGTGCACCAGTATCGACCCTTGGTGCCGGACGTTCCCATACCGTTCGTTCATGCGGTTGAAGCAGCGCAGCAGGGTCGACTTCCCGCAGCCGGACGGGCCGATCATGCTCGTGATGATGCCGCGCCGGAAGGTTACGTTCACATCCTCGAGCGCCTGGAAGTCTCCGTACCAAAGGCTCAAGTCGCGGACTTCGATCGCGGCCGCGCTGCTCATCCGAATGCTCCGCGGACGTACTCGAAGGTTTCGCGGCGTTCGGGAGAATCGGAGAAGATCCGTTCCGTCGGCCCGCATTCGATGAAGTGCCCATTGAGCAGGAACATCGTCCGGTGCGCGATGCGCCGGGCCTGCTGGGTGAGGTTGGTCACCAAGATGATCGTCATCCGGTTGGCGAGCCCAACAAGTATGTCCTCAATGCGCATCGTGGTGACCGGGTCGATCGCGATCGAGAATTCGTCGAGACAAAGGATCTTCGGGTCATGCGAAAGCGCGCGGGCGATGGCGAGCCGCTGCTGCTGGCCGCCGGAGAGCTTGGTGCCGAGCTCGTGCAGCCGGTCTTTCACTTCGTCCCATAGGGCGGCTTGGCGAAGGCAGTTCTCGACGTGATTGGCGAGATCCGCGCCGCGGCGGGAGCCGGCCATGCGGGGCGCAAATGCCACGTTATCGAAGACGCTCAGCGGCAGTCCCACAGGGAGCGGCGCCACCATTCCCACGGTCCGGCGAAGTTCGTAGACGCTCGAGAGTGAGCGCACGCTCTGGCCCAAAATGGTGGCGTCGCCTGTCCATCGAGCGTCCGGCGCGAACTCGAGTGTCCGGTTCCATACGCGAAGCAGCGAGGTCTTTCCGCTTTGCGCCGGCCCGATGATCGCAAAGATCTCGTTTTCCGCCACCTCGAACGTAACCTCTTGCAGCACCCGCTTCGCGCCGTAATTAATCGAAAGATCCTTCGCAGACGCTGCGATCCCGGTCACCACTTCTTCCTCGTGCGCAAGTAGATCCGGAATGCGATCGCCAACGCGTTTACCCCGAGCACGCTCCCGAGGAGCACCACGGCCGTTCCGTAGCTGACGCTATCGGGCACGCCCGGAACCTGCGTGGAGATCGTGAACAGGTGCATCGAAAGCGCCATGCACTGGTCGAATAGCCCGTAGGCGAAGAGGTCGCCCTGCGGCAGCGACTTGTAGAAGACGGCGCCGGTGAACATGATCGGCGCGGTCTCGCCTGCGGTTCGAGAGACTTGAAAGATCACGCCAGTGAGAATGCCGCTGATCGAGTTCGGCAGAACCACGTGGCGAATGGTCTGCCAGCGCGATGCTCCGCAGTTCCAGCACGCCTCACGAAACGAGTACGGAACGGACGCCAGCGCCTCCTTGGTGCTGGCGATAATTACTGGCATCGTCATCACCGCGAGCGTCAACGACGCCGCCAGGATCGACCGGCCGATACCGGCGAAGGCGACGAACGCACCCAACCCGAACAGCGCGTGCACGATGCTCGGGATGCCGGCCAGGTTCACCACCGCCAGGTTCACGATTCGCGTGAGCCAGCTCTCGCGTGCGTACTCGTTCAGGTACACGGCAGACAGCACTCCGATCGGCGTTGCGACGGCAAGCGAGGTGAGCACCAGGTAAACTGTGCCCAGGAAAGCCGGCCAGACACCTCCAGCGCGCATGCCATTCACCGGCGGTTTCAGTAAGAAATCGAGGGAGAGAACGGGCGCCGCCTTGATAACGAGGAAGGCCACGATGCCTACCAGCGGCAGAAGCATCGCGACGGTGCCTGCCGCCAACGCGAGCTTCGCGATCGACTCGATTCGCTGGCGTTTTCGAACCGCGGGTGTCTCCTGGAATCCATTCTGCTCGCGCATCTAGCGGCGGACTCCACGCACGATCAGGTCGGCCGTCAGGTTCACCGCGAAGGTGATCGCGAACAGAAGCGTGCCGAGCAAGAACAGTACCTGGTAGTGCTCCGAGCCCACTGCAGCCTCGCCCATCTCAGCCGCGATGGTAGCTGTCAGAGTGCGCACCGAATCCAGGACGCTGGTGGGAAAACGGACACTGTGTCCGGTGGCCATCAACACCGCCATGGTTTCGCCCACTGCCCTGCCGACCCCGAGCAGCACGGCGGCGAGAAGACCGTTGCGCGCCGCTGGGAGCAGCACCCGGTATACGATCTGCCACCGCGTGGCGCCCATGGCGAGCGCGGCTTCGCGATAGGAATCCGGCACGGCTTTCAGTGCGTCCTCGCCGATGGAGGCAATGATGGGGACGCTCATCAGCGCCAGGATCACTCCGCCGTTGAGCACGTTCAGGCCGATCGCCGCGCCGGTGAGTGCGACGATCAGCGGGTTCATCACCATCAGCCCGACGAATCCCCAGACAACGGAAGGAATCGCCGCAAGGAACTCGATCAGGACCTTCAGTGTCTCCTTCCAGGCAGGCGAGCAGAATTCGGAAATAAAGATCGCCGAACCCAGTCCGAACGGAACCGCAATCGCCATTGCAAGGGCGGTGACGCTCAGCGTCCCGGCAATCAAAGGGAGCGCTCCGTAGAGCGGGCCTGCGGCGGCGACGGGATTCCACTCCGGCCCGGTGATGAACTCGAGCACGCTGATGCGGCCACTCCATACCAGTCCCGCTGCCTCGCGAAATACGAAGAAGAAGATCCCGAACACCAGCGCCACCGCGCTCAGGCCGCACGCTCTAATCAAGGCTTCCACAACCGCCTCGGAGACTTGGGCCCGCTGTCTACTGGCGCTCGATTCCGGCACCGCCGGGCGACCTCCCGTGCACCTCTTCGCCGCGCGCCACTGGCACATAGCCCGACGCCGCCACAACTCGCTGACCCGGCGCCGCGAGCATCCAGTTCAGATACGAACGCGCTGCCCCGCGCGGTTCGCCTAGCGTATAGACGTAGAGCGGCCGAGCGATCGGATACTTGCCTTGTGTGGCATTCTCCAGCGTGGGTCCGTAGGCCGGCCCGCCTTCGCTAGATGCGACCCGAAGCATCTTTACTTCCGCCGTCGCATAACCCATGCCGCTGTACCCGATCGCGCCCGGGGTCGTCCCGATCAGCGAGACCACTTCCTTGGACCCATTCAGATCGCGTGTCCCCGGCCTCAGGTCTTCCTTCGGTCCAAGGACGGCATGGCGGAAGTACTGGTACGTGCCTGAGTTTGACTGGCGGCTGATCAGAATGATTTCATCGCTGGCTGAGCCCGGAAGCCGCACGCCGATCTGCGACCACCGGGTAACGTCGCCGCCACGGCGGTAGATCCGCGCCAGTTGTTCGAGGCTGATCTCGTTCAGCGGATTGTCGCGATGCACATAGATTGCCAGGGCGTCGTGACCTACGATCCACTCCGTCGGCTCGAGACCCGTCTTTTGCCTCGCTGCGGCGATCTCTCCCGTCTCCACCTGGCGGCTGCAGTTGGCGAAGTCCGCCGCTCCGTCGATGAGCGCCGCGATGCCCGTCGCCGATCCGCCGCCCGCCACCTCAATCGACACCGCCGGCTCGACATTCGCATAAGCTTCTGCCCACGCCTGCGCCACGTTCACCATCGTGTCCGAACCGGCCGTTCGAATTACACCCTGAACGCGCGAAAGTCTGGTCCCGCAGGCTGCGCTTGTGGCAACCAGAAGGAAGCACGCAAGCATAGGGCGGCTTCGCCGCAATGACTCCGCAGGCAACATGAATGTGGGCCTTCTCTTCCAAATGTGACACGTACAAATTTCAGTTCGATGAACTGTTGCGTAGCGCCGCAAATTTACCTTGCGGACCTGACGTTGTTGGCTTTACGCTCTATCGAGTGGGCCCCGTAGAATCACTTCATTCCGGCAAAGCATGGGCCGCGATTTTCGAAGCCACCGGCCAACCGCTGCGCCTCGCACGGTTTCCCATCCCGAACCCTGCTGCCGGCGAGACGATCGTCCGCATCCGTTGCGCCACCATCTGCGGCAGTGATCTTCATACGATCGCGGGCCGCCGTTCCGGCCCCACCCCTTGTGTGCTTGGCCATGAGATGACCGGCGAAGTCGCCGCGCTGCCCGCCACAGGCGGCGCGACGTTCAAGGGTGAACCGCTCCGCGTGGGCGATCGCGTCACCTGGTCCATGCTCCTTACCTGTGGCACATGTGCCCACTGCCTTCGCGGATTGCACTCGAGCTGCGTCGAGCTGCGGAAGTTCGGCCATGAGCGGCTCGGCGCTTCCGCTCAGACTCTGTTCGGCGGTTACGCGGATTACTGCCATCTTCCCGCCGGCGCCGCGATCTTTCGCATTCCCAAGAACGTCACCGATCTTGCGGCGGCGCCCTCAAACTGCGCGACTGCGACCGTTGCCGCGGCTGTCCGTCATGCCGGAATCCTGGAAGGGGCCAATGTCGTCGTGGCCGGCGCCGGAGCGCTCGGACTGACGGCCTGCGCAATGGCCGCGGCCAGCGGGGCGGAACGCGTGATCGTCATTGAGCCGGACCGGGCTCGCCGCCAATTGGCCGCCCGATTCGGGGCGCACATGGCTATCGATGGCCGCCTCGCGGGTGAAGATGTCGCTGAGCGCGTCAGGCAAGCAACCGGCCATCACGGCGCCTGCGTCGCGCTCGAGTTTTCAGGATCGCCCGAGGCGGTTGGGTGCGCCCTCGAATACCTGCGCCCGGGTGGCCATCTCGTATTGGCCGGCTCCGTCTTTCCCGCACCCCCGGTTCCAGTCTCAGCCGAGAGGCTGGTGCGCCGGATGCTCCGCGTGTCCGGTGTGTACAACTACTCGCCGGACGATCTGGCTTGCGCCCTCGAGTTTCTCGCACGCGAAAAGGAGAAGTTCCCATTCGAAGAACTAGCCGCCGCCGTTTTTTCGCTCGGCGAGATCAATCGCGCCCTCGACTACGCCGAGACCGTCAAACCCCCTCGAGTCGCCATCATTCCCTCATGAAAGCACTCTCCCTTCCCGGCGTCCGCGCCGTCGTGTTCGATATCTCCGGCACCGTGCTTGATTTCGGCAGCCGTGGCCCGGTTCGCGCCTTTGTAGAGCTGTTCACCCGCAATGGCGTCACCATCACCGAAGCGGAGGCGCGCAAACCGATGGGCGCGCACAAGCGCGACCACATCCAGGCGATCCTGGCCGATCCGTCCGTGGCCGTGCGCTGGCGGGAAACGCACGGCAGTTGGCCGGATGCCGGTACGCTCGCCAGTCTCTATAACCAGTTCACCCCCCTCCAAATCGAAGTCCTCGAGCGGCATGTCGATGTCCTGCCCGGAGTCGCCGACGTTGCCGACGAACTCCACCGCCGGGGCATCCCGATTGCCGCCACTACCGGATTCGATTCCAGCATGATCGTCAACCTGAAAGCCGCTGCTGCCGCCCAGGGCTACGCGCCGGACGTCTGGGTGACTCCCGACCTTGTGGGCGCCGGGCGTCCCGCCCCGTGGATGATCTTCCACGCCGCTCGCAAACTCGGCGTCTATCCCCTGCGCCATGTCGTCAAGGTCGGTGACACTGCGGCCGACATCGCAGAGGCTCATAACGCTGGAACTTGGGCTGTATCTGTCGTTCGCACCGGCAACGAGATCGGTCTGTCGCAGGAGGAACTGGACGCCCTACCGGACGATGAGCGAGAGGCGAGGTTCCGGGCCGCGCGTGAGAAGTTCACCGGTATGGGCGCGCACTATGTGATCGACTCGGTGGCCGCGCTGCTGCCGGTTATCGACGAAATCTCGGCACGGATCGAGCGAGGGGAACGTCCGTGACTCAGCCTGATGCCGCCAGCGAGGTGATCGCTCTGCTCAGCGGATCCGCGGGGGAGCAGTACTTCGGCGAAGCCGTAACCAAACTCGAGCACGCGCTCCAGTGCGCCTGGCATGCCGAGCAGGCCGGTGCCGATGAAGAACTCGTGCTCGCTGCCCTCCTGCACGACATCGGACACCTGCTCGAAGAACAGGACTCCGTTCGCGACGCGCGCGTCGGCGTCGTGAACCATGACGAGATCGGGGAACGGTGGCTGCTCGCGCGGGGTTTCTCGCCGAGACTGGCGCGCCTCGTTGGTAGCCACGTGGATGCCAAACGGTACCTGACCGCCACGAACTTGAGCTACCGGAATCGGCTCTCGCCAGCTAGCCAGGAAACCCTGCGCCTGCAGGGCGGCCCCATGGAGATCGATGAAGCGGAACGTTTCGCTGAACAGCCCAGCCTCAATGACATCCTCCGCCTTCGCGTATGGGATGAGATGGCGAAGGATCCTTCCTGGAGCGGCCCGGGACTCGAAGCGTATCAGGAGCGCTTGGTAAGCCATCTCGCAACTCGCCGGTGATCAACAACTCGTGAACGCCGTCGCCACGTGCAATTGGCGGAGCCGCGCGGTCTTTTTCTCCTGGTGTGTTTCCATGCGGCGCAGGATGTTGTCAAGCATTTTCACCGCCTCCACGATGTAAGGACCCTTGTTGAGCATGACGCATTCGGCGCGCTCACCCATCGCAGCATCCGTAATTTCGGAACGAGACGGCAGTCCCGTGCGCGCCAGCGTCTCGAGAACCTGAGTCGCCCACACCACGGGCACAAACGCCGATTCCGCGATCCACAAGATCTCCTCCTGCACTTCCGCGAGCCGCTCGAAGCCGCACTCGACGGCCAAATCGCCCCTGGCGATCATCAGACCCACAGCCGGACCGCGCATCGCTTCGAGAAGGATCGGCGGCAGGTTCTCGAATCCATGCCGCGTCTCAATCTTCAGCATCAGACTCAGATTCGGGCAACCCAACAGCGCCAGTTCCTGGCGCATCCGGATCACGTCGCCCGGAGATCGCACGAAAGAAAGGCCCGCGATATCGGCATGGTTGGCGACAAAGGGCAGCACGCGAAGATCGTCTTCTGTCAACGAGGGGACGCGGAGATCCGTTTCCGGGATGTTGATCCCTTTTTCCGCCGCCAGCTTTTCACCTTCGGCGCGGGCATGAGTGATGCGCACCACAGCCGTTTCGGCGTTCACCTTCGTCAGCACTCCCCCAATCTTGCCGTCATCGAACCAAACGGGCTCGCCCGGCCTCACTGAGTCAAAGAACTCCGGAAGACTGACGCCGATGCGGGCGGGCTCCACCACCTTGCCAGGGGCGTCCCGGGTAGCGGGATGGCCGGGGTCGAGCGTTCGTGTGAGAATCAGTTCCTCGCCCCTCCGCAGAAGGATCGTGCGAGAGCGGAGCGGGAGAGGCCCCAACTCCCCGGCCGAGGATCGGCGCCCGGGGCGCATCAGATGGAACTCCATGCCCGGCGCCACATACGCCGTCTTCACAGCCTCACCCCAGCAACTTGCGCCAACGCGCTCGGCGATGCGGATTTCGCGGCGCGCGCCCCTGCTGTCGGTGAAACGTACGATACTTCCTGCCTCCAGAAGCCGCAGCCACGAATCGCAAAACGGCAGCGTGCACTGCGCCTCTCCGGGCGGAGGTTCCGGAGCATCCAACGGCGTCAACCACACGCGGGCGGGTTTCACCGCGCGCCCGAACTCGTCGCGCTCCGGGCGGAATCGCGCCACGGCCGGCCCCGGTGCAATCGGTCCAGTCCGGAGTTTGGGTCCGGCCAAGTCCATCTGGACCTTGCACCGCGCTCCGGTATCCTCCTCGGCGCGCCGCAAGTGAGCGATCATCCGTGCCCAATCGGCCGGGCTGTCATGCGCGCAGTTGATCCGCATGCAGTTCATGCCGGACGCGAGCAGGTCCCGCACGAGCGTATCGTTGTCTGCCGCTTGTGGAGGCATCGTCACCATGATCCGCACCCGCCGGCCTTCCGGCGCTGGTCCAAGCAACGCCTCCGTGTTCCGGTCGAGCGTTCGGCGGCCTTCGTGAAGGCTAGGCCCGTCTCCCAGATGCTGCGCCGGCAGCGGCGTCTGATGCCCCGCGGCCAGATGGGTGAGAACACGCATGACCGTAGCTACAGACGCCCGAACATGAGACTCCGTCCGTCCCAACGACGACAATCCAAGCTCGGCCAAGTCTGTCTGCAGTTGTCGGATGTCGTGCCGCCGCAACGCTACGTAGTGAAGCAGGTTACGCGCTCCGGCGCGATGATCCGGCTCGACACCGCCGATCGGGTGTGTCGATTCCAGTTGCGCCATCTCCCAGTCGATTTGGGCAAGTCTCTCCCGCAGTTGTTGGATCCTGTTCACAAATGGAACCGGCTCTCGTGATGCAATTTGGCTGCCGCGTGACGCAGCCCTCGCTACCGGGTACGCAGCCCCTCGCTACCGGGTGCGCATCTCGATCCGCCCTCGTTGCAGATCGATTCGTGTCACCAGCGTACGTAGCAAAGGAAATCCCGCAACAGCGTCCACCCGCGCACCCAAGTCCTCACCCAGCCTGCGGAGGTCCGCGTAGACGGCCTCCTGAAGGGGTCCCCGGTATCCGGCGGAATCGAGCACCGGCCGCTCCATTACCCGGCCAGCCTTGACACCGCCGGAGATTCCCGACAGCGATACGGGATCAGGCGTGACTGCGTCTGGATCCCCGTCAAGGATGGAGAACGCTGCCCCCGAATCGAGTAGCACACGCATCGTCCTGCCGCCCAGGCCGCCTGAGGCCAACAGCAGGTGCCCTGCGCGTCTCAGGTTCGCCGGGCGCCCATCCGCTTCCCCTCGAGGTTCGAGAAGCAGGCGGTGTCCGGGACCGTCCAAGGTGATCACGAAGTCGCGGAACAACCCGATCCCGATCAGCCCGTCCGTACCGGGAGCTACTTCATGGCTGGTTGCCTCTACGATAGGATTCTCAAATTCCACTCCATCGATCTCGAGATCGCGGCCAGCCATGATCCATCCGGCGCGCGGACGCTCATCGCCAAACCCGGCATGAAGCGTCGGCGCGAGTGTCTCAAGTCCGAGTCGGCGGGCCTGACTGCGGGAGATCAGGATTCCACGCGATCCCGTGTCCACAAGCAGGCGCAGGGTGTGGCCGTTGATGCGTACGCGTAGCACCCAGCCCAGGGGACGGCTGTCCATCGCGCGGGCTGCGGGCATTCGAATCGAGTAGCGGCGGTAGGCGCTGAGAAGCCGGTTCGATTCTCTGCCGCGCAACGCGGTGGCAACTTCCAGCCGCTCTTTCGCCTGCTGCCGCCACGCGTCGGGCGCGGTAGGTGTGCGGAGAAGGCGGCGCCACAGTGCCAGCGCGAGGCCGGCATCCTGCGTGGTGAGGGCGTACTCGCGAATCACCTCGGGGTCGTCAGGCGCAAGCCGAAAAGCATCAGAGAAATACTGTAGACGCCAGCTCTGGGCGAAACGAACTGCGGTGCATCCGCCCGATGCGAAGATGAGCGGCGAGATCGTCAGGGTCTCCGCCTCGCACGGCGAGACCGTCGTTAGGACCAACACGGCGGCGGCCCTCGCAATCGAGCGGCCAAGGATCATCGCTCACAATATATTTCATTCTTACGACAAAACCAAGTCGAACTTATTACTTCCCCGGAAAACCTGTTCGTCATCCAACCCCAATCACACATTCACGGAGACCCAGTACCTTGGCTCCATGCATTCCACCTTGGTACGGGTCTTTGTCTTTCTCTCCGCCGCTTCGGCCGTCTGGGCCCAGTCGGAAAACGCAGGCATTCTCGGCACGGTTCTGGATTCCTCGGGAAGCGTGGTTGCCGGCGCCAAGGTAACACTACGCGATCGCGGCACCAACGTTGATCGCGCCACCACCACCAATGAGCAAGGTATCTACGCATTTCCGGCGTTGCGAATCGGGAGTTACGAAGTGCGCGCCGAGCACGCCGGCTTCAAGCCGGCCGTGTCGGTGGTGCCGCAACTGCGGGTGGCGGACCGCGTTCGAGTCGACATGGTGCTCGAGCCCGGCGAAGTCGCCACGGAGGTAACCGTCCAGGCCGAGATCACCGGGCAACTCGAAACCGAGACAAGTTCCCGCGGCCAGGTGATCACGAGCGAACAGGTTCGCGAGTTGCCGCTGAACCGTCGCGACTACACGCAACTCGTGCTGCTTGCGCCGGGAACGGTCACACGTCCCGGCCGCCGCATCGGCGGGGCGATCAACATCAACGGCAACCGTGCCCTGCAGAACAACTTTCTGCTCGACGGAGTCGACAACAACTCCAACGCCACCAGTTTCCGCGGCGAACGGGTGGACGTCATTCGCCCTTCCGTTGATGCGGTCGCTGAATTCAAGGTCCAGACCAACGCCTTCTCGGCCGAGTTCGGCCGCAGCGCCGGCGGCGCTGTGAACGTGACGATCAAAAGCGGCACCAACCAGCTTCGGGGCACGCTGTGGGAATTCTTCCGCAACGACCGGCTCGACGCCAAAGGCTGGACACCCACGGCCGACGGCCGCAAACCGAAGCTCAGGTACAACCTGTTCGGCGCCAATCTGGGCGGCCCCATCCGGTCTGACCGGACGTTCTTCTTCGTCAACTACGAGCGTGAGATGGAGCGGCAGGGAACCAGCTACATCAGCACCATGCCGACCGACGCGCTGATCCGCGGCGACTTCAACAACGTCCCGATCACCGGCGACCTCCGAATTCAGCCCCGCGACCCGCTCACCGTAACCGCCGCCAACCGGGCCGGCACGCCTTTCCCAAATTTGACGATCCCCCAGTCGCGGTGGGACCCTGTCTCTCGTAAGATCGCCACTCTCTCCGAGTTTCCTCGCGGCCTTACTGGCTCGGGCGTGCCCTTCCAGGGCTACTTCCTTAGCACGGTGACCAACCGCACCGACGTGGACCGGCTCGACTTCCGTCTCGACCACAACTTCACCGACAGCTTCCGCATCTTCGGGCGCTACAGCTTCAGCGACCTCGAGACCTTCCGCCCTGGCCTGTTTCCCGGCCTGATCGAAGGCAGCTTCAACGACGGATTCGGGACCACCGCCACGCGCGGCCAGCATGCAGTCGCCGGCGGAACATGGGTGGTGTCGCCCAGCACGCTCTCGGAAATCCGGTTGGGCTACACCCGTCTAGGCGCCAACGTGTTTCCTCCGAACTTCGGCTCGCCCGGCCCAACGGAACTGCTCGGAATTCCGAACCTGCCCAGCGCTCCGGGAATCAACGGGGGCTGGCCGAAAATGATCGTCGGCGGCATGAACGCCTTCGGCCGCCACACCTCCACGCCGCAGTTCCAGATCCCCAACGTCTACGTCGCAGACAACACCTGGAACCTTCTCCGCGGAAAACAGTCGATCCGCTTCGGCTACAACGTGCAGCATATTCAGACCGCCATCCTCGACGTGTCCGCGCTGATCGGGGTGTTTCGCTTCAACCGCAATATCTTCTCGAACAACCCCTGGGGTGACTTCCTTCTCGGTATGCCCGCCAATCACTCGCAGACATCTCACTCGGTGGTCTACAACCGAAAATCGATCCATAGCTTGTTCGTCCAGGACGACTACAAAGTCAACCGCAACCTGACTCTCAACCTCGGCCTCCGCTACGAGTACAGCAACCCGATCGTGGAGAAGTTCAACCGCCTCGCAAACTTCAACCCGGCTAGCGGGCAGCTCGCCTTCGCCCGAGACGGCAGCCTTGTCGATCGCGCGCTCGTCCATCCCGACCGCCGCAACTTCGCCCCCCGCATCGGCCTCGCCTGGACGGTCCAGCCGAAAACGGTGGTCCGAAGCGCATTCGGCCTTTTCTATAACCACACCAATCGCCAGGGACGCGAAGGCCTCCTTGGGATGAACGCGCCGTTCGTGGTTGATCTCACCCGCGTTCAGGACATCTCCACTTCGAACCCGATGACGCTTTCCGGCGGTCCTCCGCGCGACTTCCTCGCCAACTATACGGGCGTCGATCAGATCGTCCGCGGCAATGACCCCTTCCTGCGCAATCCCTACGTCATCCAGTGGAACTTCACCGTCCAACGCGAGTTGATGAAAGGCTGGCTGTTCGAAGTCGGCTACGTCGGCAACCGCAGCGTGCAGAACACGCGGTTCCTCAATGCCAACCAGGCGCTCACCACCGGCACGGCCGCCACGCTCCAACAGCGTCGTCCCTTCCCCCAGTACGCCGACATCCAGTACATGGATTCCGGCGCCACCACCAGTTTCAACAGCCTGCAGACTCGCTTGGAACGTTCGTTCGCCAACGGCTTCTCATTCCTGCACAGCTTCACTTATGGCCGGCTCTTGTCTAACTCCGGTAATTGGCTCGAGGGTTTTACCTCCCCGCAGGACAGCTACAACTATGCGGTTGAATGGGGGCTCGACCCGAGTCACGTGAAGATGAACTCGGTGACGAACTGGGTCTACACTCTTCCTGTCGGGCGCGGAAAGCGGTTCGGCACAGGGTGGAGCCGTCCAGCCGACGCCGTGCTCGGAGGGTGGGAGATCGCCGGTATCTGGAGCCTTCGATCCGGCTTCCCGGTCACCATCACGTCGAGTTCCTGCGGCGAGTGCAATATCGGCGGACAGCGCACGCAGCGCGCCGACGTGGTAGCGGGTCAGGACTGGCGGGTCGACAGCCCATCCGCCCTTCGCTGGTTCAACGCCGCCGCATTCCGCCCCGCGGCGACTCCCTTCGGCACGGCCGGCAAGGGTGTCGTGGTTAGCCCCAGTCTGGCCAACTGGGACTTCACCTTCGGTAAGTTCTTCTCACTAACCGAACGGATGCGGCTCCAGTTCCGAGGCGAGCTCTTCAACGCGTTCAACCAGGTGAACTACGACTATCCGAACTCGAACGTCTCGGGTGGCGGTTTCGGAGTCGTTACGAACGCGCTCCCTGGACGAAGCATCCAGCTCGGCCTCAAACTCTACTACTGAAGGCTATCGGTACAGCCAACGCGCCAAGTCGACATTGTGCCGGAAGAAATCCGCTTCCGGCGCTTTGTCGGCTTTGTACACCACCAGCGGAACCTCGGCTTCGCTCAGTCCCCCGTGGCTTCGGTATTCCGGCGGCAGCGCCAGCAATTCCGAATCCAGGCCGCCGAAGACTGTTTCCTGGTCCCCGAGGGCAACCAGTTCGCCAATTCGAGATGGCATCAGCCGAAACTCACGCGCCGCGTCCGGTCGCGTCAGGACGCGCACCACGCCCTCCAGCTTGCCAATCGCCTCAGCCGCGCGATCGGCATCGCGCGCAGACTTGAGGTGCACCCACGCCGTGCCGCCGAAGCCTCGGTGGTGCTTCAAATACTTGTCCTGCTCGGCGGAGATCGCCGTCCGGATCGGAACGCCTCGTGCTGCGCACGCCTTCTCCAAATCCCAGCACCGGCTCTTGTGGTGCATACCATGGTCGGCCGTTAGCAGTAACGCCGCGTCCGGAGCGGCATCGGCAAGCTCTCCTAGCAGCGCATCCAGTGCCTGCAGATGCCGCCGCGATTCCGACGCCTCCGGAGGCCACATGTGCATCGGGTAGTCCGTGGTGTGGATGTAAACGACTCCGATCTCCGGCCGGCGCCGCAACACATCGATTGCGGCTTTCAACAACCAGTGGTTGATCTCTGGACTATAGATATGCGGGGCCGGTCCCAGCCTCCCGGTCCACTCCGCTTCGGGCGCCTCTGCCGTCATCGCGATCTTCGCCCCGCGCGGCAACAGACTCACCGTCTTCTTCTTCGCGGAAAGCAGCGCTGACTCCACGCCGCGGGAGCCTGCCCTCTCGAACAACGTCGGCCGCAGAACCAGGTCCGCGCTCTCCATGTATCGTTCACGTCCCGTCTCCTCGTCGAGGAAGAAGTTCGCTGTGATTCCGTGCTCCTCCGGCCATGCGCCGCAGCACACGCTCGCGTTGTTGGCATTCGTCACCGAGGGCATCACCCCACCCACCGTCTTCGAGATGCCTTTCCGTTTCCACGACTCGAGCACCGGCATGGAACTGGCCGCCACGTAGTCGGCGCCCAACCCGTCCACCAAAAACACCACCGTTCGTTGCCTGCGCTGCAGAAACGCAGGAGCAGCCGCGAGGAGGGTTCGCCGAGTCATGCAGTATTTATAGCCCACTCGAATTTCAAATCCGTCACGAGCATTCAGTCTTCCGATCGAAACAGAGTATTCGTCAGCACGAAACCGAGGAACCCTAGACTGAAAAGGCCCGACCAAAGCCCAAACAACGTATCTCAGGGGTCATATGAATTGTCATTTCCGTTCCGCACTGCTGGTGTGTCTGTACGCCGCCGCTTCCTTCGCCCAGTCGACCATGGGGATCGTGCTCGGCACCGTCCGCGATCCTTCCGGGTCCGTGGTTCAAGGTGCGAAAATCCGCCTCACAAGTTCGAATGAAAATATCTTCCGGGATTCTGTCTCCGATAACTTCGGCAACTATGAGTTCCAAAATGTGAAGCGCGGCATTTATGAGGTTTCGATCGCCGCCGCCGGGTTCCAGCCTTACATCTCGAAGAACATCCAGCTCGAAGCCCGCGCCACCGTGCGCGTTGACGCCGCCTTAGCCGTGGGTGAAGTCGCGCAGGCTGTGGAGGTCTCGGCCGCCGCCGGAGTGATCGCCACGGACTCCCCGATGATCCAGTCGGCGCTATCGGCGGAGAAGGTCGTCTCTCTTCCCGCCAACGTGCGCGCCGGCGGATCCACCAGCCCCTACAACTTGATCGCAACCCTGCCGGGTGTTCAGCCCGACAATGGCAACGGCTTCGGCATCCAAGGCGGCATCCCAGCCCAATCGGATTCCTCCGTGGACGGGATCTCCATCACCACCGCCACCGGCAACAGCCCCATTCGCGAACTTTTCCCATCGGTGGAGACCATCGCTGAGATCCGTGTCCAGGGCGTCGGCAATACCGCTGAGTTCGGCACCCCTGGCGATGTCACCACCGTCTCCAAGTCCGGAACCAACAAGCTGCACGGGGCGCTGTTCTGGTATCACCAGAACAAGGCGCTCGACGCCCGCTCATTCGGACAGTCAAGGTTGCCTGCCAAGATCGGCAATACCTTCGGAGCCAGCGCGGGTGGCCCGGTCTTCGTCCCGAAGCTCTACAACGGCCGTGACCGCACGTTCTTCTTCTTCACCTGGGAATCTCTCCGCTTTCCGCGTCAATCGACGATTCAAAACTCCGTGCCCACCGCGCGCATGAAGCAAGGCGACTTCGGCGCGGAAGGCGTCGCCGTTCGCGATCCTCTCACCGGGCAGCCATTTCCCGGGGCTCTGATTCCCGCCAGCCGCATCAACGCTGTCTCCCGCGCCGTTCTTCCGTTCTACCCGGATCCAAACATTGGCGCCGGCGACCGCTTCACCGCCGCGAACTTCATCGACAATCGCTCCGCCACTATCCGATCCGATCAGTTCGACGTCCGTATCGATCACCAATTCTCTCAGCGCCAGTTCGTTTTCGCCCGCTACTCAAAGAAGACTTTTCCCTCACTCGCGCCGAACAACTTGCTCCTCCCCACGGACACTGTTCAGAACGGCTACCACTCCGGCGTGATCTCCCACACGATGACCATCCGGCCGAACTTGTTCAACGAATTTCGCGCCGGAGTCAACTATAGCTTCTCGGAGCGCGACTTCCCCTTCGATGGGCTCTCGTTCCTACGCTCCCTCAACCTGCGGGACATCCCCGACAACCCCATCTACAATGGCATTCCGGCGTTTCAAGTTGACCGCTTCACCAGCTTCGCCAAGGGCCGGCCCGGCTTCTCCCGCTCCTGGAACACCCAGTTCATCGACAACATGAGCTGGATCCGAGGGCGCCACACCATCAAGTTCGGCGCCGATGTCCGCCGCCTCCGCGGTGAGTCAAACATCAGTTTCATCACCGGTGACTCCTACGGCGACTTCTCATTCAACGGCAACTTCACCGGAAACCCGTGGGGCGACTTCCTCCTCGGCACGCCCGTCCAATCCTCAATCGCCGACCTTCGCAAGGACAACGACGGCCGTTCGGTCCACTTCAAGGCGTACATTCAGGACTCGTTCCGCTTCTCGCCGAAACTCACCATCGACTATGGCGTCCGTTGGGAGTTCCATCCCGGCTACACCGATGCGGGCCTGAACATCGGCAACTTCGACCGCACGATCCCGCGCACCGGACGCGTCCTCATCCCCTCCGATCCCGAAGCGCCCACCTTCATCGGCCCCGGCGTTCGCGCCACCATCAACGCCTGCCCCGGTCCCGAGATCAACGGAGTCGGGTGCACGCCCATCGTCTCCGCCAAGGACGCCGGACTCCCCGAGGGCCTTCGCAAGAACTACTACAAGCAGTTCCTGCCCCGCCTGGGCCTAGCCTACCGCGTGAATGACAAGACCACCGTGCGCGCCTCGGCCGGCATATACAACATGATCATCATGGGCTCGGTATTCTACTCGCTCACCAGCACCGTGCAGTCCGACGTTCGCTCGTTTCAGAACGTCAGTACCGACGGCAGACCCATCTTCACCTTGCCAGCCACGCGCACTTCCTCGAGCGGGGTGAATTCCGGTACGGTCGGAACTTTCGAGTTCCGTACCGCCAACCAGATCGACTTCCGCCCGCCGCAAATGTATCAGTGGAGCCTCTCCATCGATAGGCAGATCGCACAGTCGATGGGCCTGCGGATTTCGTATATCGGAAACAAGTCGAGCCAGATGCCCTGGGCGCCCGATATCAACCAGCCGCAGTCCTCTACAAGCTACTTCTCGCAACGGCCACTGACTGACCGTCCCTTCCCGCACTGGGGACTCATCTATTCCCGCGACGCGGGCGCGAACTCTGTCTATAACGCACTCCAACTCGAGGTGAATCGCCGGTTCTCGAAAGGCCTCTCATTCAACACCGCCTACACGCTGGCCAAGAACCTCGCCGACAACGCGGGTCCCAATCCCGGGGGCTGGGCCGGCGAAACCGGCGGCGGACGCGTGACCAATTCCTTAGACCGCCGTGCCGACCGCGGCGACGTCTACGCCACGCGCCGCCACCGCAACGTCACCACGCTCGTCTACGAGCTACCAATCGGAAAGAACCGCGCCCATCTTTCCAACCTGAATCGCTTCGCTGACGCGGTCGTCGGCGGCTGGAGTCTGTCGTCGATCCTCACCCTGCAAACCGGTCCGTTCCTGACGCCCGTCTTCAGCGGTGGCGACCCTTCAGGCACGAATGCTCCCCGCCGTGGCGCCCAGCGCCCGGATCGGACTGGCGCAGCAAACGGTACCCTCGACAGCCCTTCGGCCGCCCGTTGGCTCGACCGTTCGGCTTTCGTCTGCCCCGGGCGTGGAGCCGGTGCGCTCCAGTTCAACTGCTCTGTTGGGGTTGTGCCTGGACGCGATCCCGCTCCCATCGCCCGCTTCGGAAATTCCGGTGTCGGCATCGTGCTCGGGCCGGCCACCGTGGGATGGAATCTCGGCATGGGCAAGCGCATTCAGATCGCCGAACGCGCCTCGCTCCGCTTGGAAGGCTCCTTCACGAACCTTCCGAACCGCGTCAATCTCAGCGACCCGAATCTCAACATCGCCGACAACAACTTCGGCCGCATCACCAGCGCCCGCGGCGGCGAGGTCTTCGGCGGCGGCAGGACCGGCCAGGTCTCGCTCCGGCTCGAATTCTGACCTCTCGCCAATCGTCAATTCAAACCATCTGGAGGTGAAATGTTACTGCGCTACTTGCTCGTCGTGTCACTGCTCTGCACCGCTGGTTTCGCCCAGTCCAACGCCAGCGACGGCGCCATCGACGGCTTTGTTCAGGATGAGTCCGGAGCCTTTCTTTCTGGTGCTAAGGTGACTGTCCGGAACATTCATACCAATGTGGAAACCGAAGCCCTCACCAATGGATCCGGCTACTACCGGATGCCGCTGCTCCGCATCGGTGAATACGAAGTAAAGGCCCAGGCGGCCGGTTTCGCGGACTTCACGCAATCCGGCATTCAACTCTCGGTCGGCAAACAGGCCCGCGTGAACGTCACGCTCAAGGTTGGGCAGGTGTCGGACTCGGTCACTGTAACCGCCGACGCCGGCATCGTCGAGGTCGGCGCGGCGCCCACCATCGAGGAAGTGGTTAATGAGAAGGCGGTTCGCAGCCTCCCCATCACGTCGCGGAACGTTTACAACTTCCACCTGCTCGGCCCCGGCGTGAAAGGAATCCCCAGCACCGGATTCGGAACAACCCAGTTCACCTTCGGCGGCCACAATCGTTCCGCTTGGTCGGTGGATGGCCTCGACAATACCCAGCGGCGTTTCAATCGCCAGATTCGCCTCGTGATCAGCACGCCGGAGTCGGTCCAGGAAATGCAGGTTATCTCCGGCGCCTACTCCGCTGAGTTCGGCCGCGCCGCCGGTGGTGTCATCAACGTCATCAGCCGATCCGGCACCAACGACCTTCACTTCGGTGGCATGTGGCTCTACCGTCCGCGCCAGACAGCGGCTCGCCCTCCCCTGGCCGCCACCAAGCCCAACCAGAAGTGGTGGATGATCGGTGGCAATGCCGCCGGCGCCCTCTCCAAAGACCGCCTGTGGTTCTTCATCAACGACGAGTACAATCCTCTCAAGGTCCCCCAGCCGGTAACCATCAACCCGGATGTTGCGCGCATTCTGCAAATCTCGCTTCCGATCTCGGCAACTCGCCGTTCGGCGAGACCTTCACACCTGAGCGCCAAACTCAACTTCCGGCTCAGTGACCGTAATAGCGGGTTCATCCGCTACAACCGCTTCACCAACGATCAACCCGGTGGCGGCGGCGGACTGACCACCATCGGCCGCAGCACTACCTTCGAAGACCGCATGAACGGCGGCGCGGCACAGTTCACCACGGTCATCAGCCCCACCGTGCTCAACGAGATCCGTTTCGGCATCAACCGCCGCGCCGAAACCCGATTGCCGGTCGGACAGATCCAACCGGGCAGCGCCGCCGTCAACATCAGCGGGACAGCGAACTTCGGCGTCAATCCACTCGCCGGATCGGCCAGCGTCGAAACCAGCACGCAGATCATTGATAACCTCACCTGGACCCGGGGAAACACACAATGAAGGCCGGCGTCGACTTTCAGACAACCGGCTACGATGTCACCAGTGCGCAGAACGTGCTGTTCCTGTTCAACGGTCTCGGCGCCGTCGCCGCCCGCCCTGCGGTCACTCCACTCGACCAATATCTACGGGCTGTGGCTGGCGAAATCGATCCGGCCACCGGGCGCCCCTATACCTACACCCAGTTGCAGCAGACCATCGGCGACGCGTTCGTCGCATTACGCTATAACTTCGTGAACTTCTTCGCGCAGGATGAGTTCCGAGTGAGTCCCGGACTTACTCTGAACTTCGGGCTTCGCTACGAACTGGTTCTGAACCCGCTTCTCGACGACCAGGCGCCTTTCGAGCTCTCGCGAAAGATCAATAACGACACCAACAACATCGCCCCCCGGTTCGGCTTTTCCTGGTCTCCGTGGGCCAGCAACAAGACAGTGGTCCGGGGCGGGTACGGCATCTACTACGATTCACCCAGTCTCGCCGGGCCACTGAGCGCAGCGCAGAACAACGGCCGCAGACTGTTCAACTACGTCGTGCCCGGCACCGATCCTCGCGCGCCGCGCTTTCCGAATCTCCTCACCGCCGGCAACGCCTTTGCCGCCACCCCGCCGACGATCACCGCCTTTCCCAGCGATTTCCAGGTGATGTACGGCCACAACGCGAGCCTGCAACTCGAACGGCAGATCCTCAAAGATCTCGCCGTCAACTTTCAATACCAGTTCTGGGGCCACCGCTTCGCGCCCTACAGCCGCGACATCAACCTCCCAGCGCCGGTGCGGACGCTGGACGACGGCCGGCCCGTCTACCAGGGCTCGGCCAACCGTCCAGACCCGCGGTTCCGCGGCATCAACCTCCTCGAATCGGGCGCCAATAGCAACTACAACAGCCTCGATGTGACCCTCACCAAGCGATTCCAGCGCGGCTTCCAGATGTCGGCGACATGGTCCTGGTCTCACGCACTCAGCGACGGCGACCTGGAAGGTGGCGCTCTCTCAAATCCCGCCAGCCGCCGTACCGACTACGGCAACTCCAACGCCGATGTCCGCCACAACCTCGTCCTCAACGCGCTCTACGCCCCCGTCTTCCATGGACCGCCAAGCCGCTTCCTGAATGGCTTCGAGTTCTCGAGCGTATTGTTCTACAACAGCGGATACCCGGTTAACGCCACCGCCGGCCTGGACCTCAATCAGGACCTGGTCCTTAACGACCGTGCCCTCTTCCGGGGCCGCAATGCCTTCAGCGGACCCGCGTTTTTTCAGTGGGACGCGCGCCTGGTCCGCAAGATCCGCATTGCTGAACGCCACACTCTCGAGTTGATCGCGGAATCCGAGAACTTCCTGAATCGCCTGAATCCCAACTGCAGTATTGCCGGCTGTTCCGGAGCCGTGCAGAGCCGCGAAGGCTTGGCCGACTTCGGAAGGATTCTCTCCACGCGGCCCGGCCGCCAGTTCCAGTTCGGAATGAGGTATTGGTTCTGATGAGAAAGCAACTCCTTGTACTGGCCGCCCTCCTCGTTTTCGCTCCGGTGCTCGACGCTTGGGGTTTGCGCGGCCATTCCAACATCAACCGCGCCGCGGTTCGCACGCTCCCGGCTGATGGTCCGCTCTTCCTGCAGGCGCACGAGGACTGGATCGCCTACCTCTCGATCATCCCCGACACGTGGCGCAGTCCGGCCGAGCCGTTCGCCAAGATCATCGAAGATCCGAACCATGGCTGGTTCAAGGAACAGTTCGCCTTCCTGAATCCGATTCCACGATCCCGCTACGAATTCGTCATCGCGATCTACGAAGAACACCGGCGCTTGGCAGCCAGCGGATCCGGCGCGGCCAAACTCACCAACGTCCGCTGGACCGGGACCCTTCCGTATGCTGCCGTCGAAACCTACGAGCGTATGAAAGCCGCCATGCGTAGGTATCGCTCCGCGAAGGCCGCGGACCAGGACACGCGCCTCGTCGAACTCGAGATCGCCTCCTACATGGGCCGCCTCGGTCACTACACCGGCGACGGCGCTCAACCTCTTCACTGCACCATCCATCACGATGGCTGGCAAGGCCCCAACCCCTACGGCTACACCACGGACCCCAAAATCCACGGCCGTTTCGAGTCCGCCTTCGTCGACCTCATCCAGGCCGAGGTATCCAGTTTCGCGCAACGCATCGCACCCGCCCGTCACCTCGCCGATCCGTTTCTGGCCGTGCTCGCCCACCTGGACCGGTCCGCT
>JAWKHI010000061.1:0-32371 GCA_041394885.1 Bryobacteraceae bacterium
TCCAGGTCCGAAACCTGGCCGGTAGGCGTGTCGTCGTCCGGCGAATACGTGTGGACGCGGTAACCCGATTGCCGCGCCGCGATCGCGAACATGCGGCCCAGTTGGCCGCTGCCAAGAACCCCTACCGTCGATCCAGGAACAATCGGGGTGCGCCTCACAGCGTGTCTTCGAGTACTTTCTGTGTCTGCTCGCGGCGAAACGCCGCCAGTCTGTCGCGCAGCGCGGGCCGCGTGGTGGATACGATCGCCACCGCCAACAGCGCCGCGTTAATGGCTCCTGCTTTCCCGATCGCGAGCGTCCCCACGGGAACGCCGGCCGGCATCTGAACGATCGACAGCAGCGAGTCCACGCCGCGAAGCACCGCGCTCTCGATCGGCACTCCCAGCACCGGCACCGTCGTGTGCGCCGCCACCATCCCCGGCAAATGCGCCGCGCCGCCCGCCGCCGCGATGATCACCTCAAACCCTTCCCGTTCCGCCCCGCTCGCAAACGAAGCCATCAGTTCCGGAGTGCGATGCGCGGACACGATCCGGCAAACGTGCGGAATCTCGAATCGCGACAGGTATTCGTCCGCATGGCGCATCGTCTCCCAATCCGAACGGCTGCCCATGATGACGGCGACGAGGGGTTTTTCGGTCATGGCTAGGTGAAACGTTCATTGTACGATCTCGCACCGGTCGCGAGCACTGAGCGACGGCGCGGGGCGATACCCCCTTGACACGGGTGCCGCGTTGCATTATACATACTCAATCTTCGGTCGCAACATTAAAGGAGTTACAGTCCCATGAACGCCACCTTCCGGACCATCGCCGCCAGTCTTGCTTTCACGGCCGCCATCCTCGCGCAAGACTATCGCGCGCGGCTGCAAGGCACCGTCACCGATTCCACGGAAGCCGTTGTCGCAGGCGCCAGCGTGCGCCTCACCAACAGCGATACCGGAGTGTCGGTCGCCCGCACGAGCGCGGAAAACGGCCGCTTCCTGTTCGATTTCGTAGAGCCCGGCAACTACGAAGTTTCGGTCGAGCTCGAAGGCTTCAACAAATATGTCCAGCAGAACATTCGGGTACAGGTCCGTGCGGACGTCACTATCAACCCCATCCTCAAGTTGGGTGCTCTCGTCGAAACCGTAACGGTGCAGGCCGCTCCCGTCGAGGTCCAGTTCAACACCAGCACCATGGCCCTCACCGTCGATCGCAAGATGCTGACGGACCTCCCTGTGCTCGCCCGCAATCCCTTCACCCTCGCTCTGCTCGATCCAGCCGTCGTCAACCGCTACACCAGCAACCTCGCCACGCGCAATCCTTTCTACATGTGGTCCTCGTCATCGTTGGATGTCGGAGGAAACACCACCAGGCGCAACGATCTCCAACTCGACGGCGCACCGCTGCAACTAGGCTGGAAGGGATCCTACGCGCCCCCCATGGATGCCACGCAGGAGGTCACGGTACAGCAAAACGCCGTGGACGCCGAGTATGGCCACAGCGCCGGCGGAGTGCTCAGCCTTTCCATGAAATCCGGCACCAATGAGTTCCACGGCACCGGCTACTACTTCGGCCGCAACCCCGCGCTCAATGCGGTCACCAACTCCGTCGTCCGCGCCCCCAACGCGGTCCGCAATCACATATGGGGCGGCACCATAGGCAATCCCATCATCAAGAACAAGCTTTTCACCTTCACGTCCTACGAGCAGTGGAAGACCAAGGATCCCCGCCAGCAGCAGTTCACGCTCCCTACTGACCTCGAACGAAGCGGCAACTTCTCGCAGTCCCTCAACGCCCAAGGTGGTCTACGCTCCATCTTCGATCCCTGGTCGACAAACCTGAACGCAGCCGGACAGGCCTCCCGCACGCCGTTTCCGGGCAACGTCATTCCCGCCAACCGGATTGATCCTACTTCCCGGATCGTGATGAACGACATCTGGTCGCCCAACGGCCCCGGCACGGGCCTCACCGGCGTCAACAACTACCAGGTTGCGTACTTCTGGTTCCTCGACAACTGGAACTTTTCCAATCGGACAGACTTCAACCCCAACGACAAGTGGAAACTCTTCGGCCGATACAGCCGCTTCCGGACCGATCTGGATCAGAATAACTATTCCCCAAACAACTCCCCGGCGGCGCGCAACGACAACGGCGGTGTGATGAATTCCCGTAATATCGCGGCCGACGCCGTCTACACCATGAATCCAACGACAGTCCTCAACTTCCGCTGGAGCTACGCCTCCCTCAACGACGATTACGACGCGCCTTCGGCGAAAGTAGGAGCGGCCGGATTGTCCAAGATCTGGCCCAACAATCCCTGGTACGGTTCCTATCTCGAGGGCATTCCGGCAATCTACTATCCCGAAGTCATCGTCAGTGGACGCGGCACCGCCAGCTTCGGCAAGGGCGGATGGTGGTTCCAACATCCCTCCAGTTACAACTACAGCGGCAGAATCTCGAAGAACGTCGGCCGCCACTATATGAAATGGGGCGGAGAAAGCCGCCTCACGCGAGGCAATTCGGTCCGCCCGAATCTCATGAACTTCCGGTTCGGCCCGGCCTTCACCGCCGACACCTTCCAGGCCCCGAATACCCTCTTGCGCGGCGACGGCTGGGCCACATTCCTCCTCGGTGCAATCGATGAGACATCCCAGGCTCAGTTCATCCCTCTACAAAAGGCCTGGACCGATTTCTACGGACTCTACTTCCACAACGACATCAAGATCGGGCGTAACCTCACCCTCAACCTCGGTATCCGGTATGAGTACGAAACGGGCGTTTATGACGCCGACGACCGCCTTTCCCGCCAGCTTGACCTCAACAACCCCATCCCCGAGTTCCAGCAGAATCCCCCGCGCATTCCCGCCGACGTGCTCGGCCTACGGACCGGGCCGCCCATCTACAACGGCGCTTGGCAGTTCGTCAGCGCGGATCGCCGCAGCAGTTGGGACAGCCAGAAAAACGTAATCATGCCTCGCGCCGGCTTCGCGCTCCGCATCAATGACAGGACTGCGTTCCGCGCCGGATTCGCGCGCTACGTCGTGCCGCCTATTCTCACCACCGACACTCTGGGCAGCGCCCGCTATCCCGGCTTCAGCGCCATCACCACAGTCGCGCCGGACCTTCAAGGCGTTCCACAGGCACGCTTCGGCGACCCTTACCCCGCCGGCAACCCCCTCATCGCCCCCGTCGATCGCACCCTCGGACGCTACACCAACCTCGGCAACACGGCGGACTGGAACAAACAGGACTTCCGCTCCGGCGTCAATGATCGCATCAACTTCTCACTCCAGAAACAACTCCCGTCCGATGTCCACCTGGATGTCACTTACTTTGTCAACTTCGGCCGCGCGCTCCCCTATAACCTCGCCGTCAACATGACGGACCCCAACCTCGTCTATCAGTACAAGGCCGCCGTTGATCGCTCCGTCGCCAACCCGTTCTTCCAATACTTGACTCCGGAAACATTCCCAGGGCAGCTTCGCAACCAACGCAACATTCGCGTCCGTGACCTTCTCCGTCCGTACCCCCAGTACGGGAATCTCACCCAGTTCAACACCGACGGAGTCCGCAACCGATATCAGGCCCTACAGGTCAAGATCCAGCGCGCCTACGCCAATGGCGCTATGTTCCTCATCGGCTACAATTACAACCGCGAGAAGACGGATAACTTCTTCAACGACATCGATCAGTTCGCCGGCCGCTTCACTTACCTCGACAGCAACAATCCGCGGCACCGCATTTCCACCGCCGGCGTCTATGACCTGCCCGTTGGCCGTGGACGCCGTTTCATGAGCACCCCCCATCCCGTGGTCGATGCCATTCTGGGCGGCTGGTCGGTCAGCGGTCTCCTGTTCGCCAACACCGGAGGCTTCCTTCGCTTCGGCGCCATGCAGGCCGCCGGCAATCCGAAGATCGACAACCCCACTCGCGACCGCGGCTTCGACACCTCTCAGTTCAGCCGGCTACCGGCATACACGCCTCGCGCCAATCCCTACCAATACCCGGATCTCACCGGCTGGTTTAGCTGGAACCTCGACACCACGCTGTCCAAATTCTTCCGCATCACAGAGCGCGTTCGCTTCGAAATGCGTCTCGAAGGCTACAACATCACCAACTCGTTCATCCCCACCGATCCCAATACCAACGTTCTGCAGCCCACTTTCGGACGCTCGCTCAGCCAGTTGAATCGCGGAAGGGAGTTCCAGTACACGGCGCGAATTCATTTCTGAGGCAGCGCCTCCAACGGCTCAGGCGTATTCCACGCGCATCTCCGTCACGATGATGCCGCGCTCCCGCTTGTCAGCCGCATCCGGATCCAGCCAGTGATCGAGCGTGAAGTACACCTCACTCCTCGATCGCTGGCCGTCCCACAATGGCAGCAAGTCGATCGTCATCGTGTGAGAGCCCGGCTGGTCGAAGACCTCGCCTCGCGTGCGCGCTTCGCCCGTACCGGAGTAACGCACGGTGAGCGTCTTCCACGTCTCCAGAAATTCCGGCGCCAGATAGAACGTCATCCGCAACCGCCCGGACGAAACATGGCCCTGCAGCGGACATCGAATCGAAAAGCTGCGTTCGGTCCACCGCCATCCCGACCCCTCCGGAGGATTCCACCCCGCCATCAGGTCCACTCCGGTTACCCCGAACGTGCTCCGGCCCAGGCAGAACGCCCGCTCATCGCGCCCAGACGTCGGGTCGGATTCCGTCCGGTCTCCTACCGAAACAAACCGCTCTACTGCCCAGTGAGACCGCCGCAGGAGCCGCCGCAATCCCGCCTCGGTGAATATCCAGAAGTTACTGTTGTCGGCGTTCAACTCATCGGCATCGAGCAGGTAGGCCACCGGAGCGTCTCCTACGTCGAGCCCGTTAGGCAGACGCCTCGCGATCCGTGTGCTCACCACGCAATACTCTGCCTTCGCGGCCAGACGTTCCAGAGTCTGAAACGGATTCCGCAGATGGTATAACGTTCCAAAGAAAAAAATTAGCTTGTACCGTTCGGCGGGAAGTTCGAAACACGAATCCAGATCCGCGCGGTGGATTTCGATCTGCGACCCGAGCGCTTCTTTCATCGCCCGCACACCCCGCATTGAATTGTGGTTCGCCATCGGATGGTCTACCGCGTGTACCCGGCATCCCAGCGATTCCAGGAACAACGCGAAATCGCCGTCGGCGCATCCCACGTCCGCCACCAGCTCGCCTTCGATCATCCCCAGCAGTCCGGCCAGCCCCCCGTCGCAGAGTGCGTCAAGATGTACCGCATTGGCCATCGAGTCGTAAGGGTACCAGTCAAAATCGACGCTTAGTTCCGCCTTGCGCGCAAGCAATTCTTGCTGGAACTCCCACGCACGCGCCACCAGCGGACTTACCGGTTTATCCATGCACCCTCTCCTCGACGCCTGCCTCAGCCGCCCGGCGCCCGCGTAACGATTCCTTGTAGCTCTCGAGCAGTCTGGCCGTGAGCACCGGCATGTCCCAGTTGCGCTCCACCTCCGCACGAGCCCGTACCGCCATCGCTTGCGCTTCCGCCGGATTCTCGAATGCCCAGACAATCTTATCCGCGAAGTCCACGGGATCGTCCGCCAGCGCACACACCTCGCCGTCCCGCGTCGCCAACCCTTCGGCGCCCACTGTCGTCGACACCACCGGAATCCCGCACGAGAAGGCCTCGAGTAACTTCACTCGCACTCCGGATCCGGCAAGGATCGGGCAAAGAAACAGCGCGTTCTCGGTAAGTGGTGTCAGGATGTCGTCCACATAGCCCCGCAGGTCCATGGACTCCCCGAAGTCCGGGAGCGAATACCGCGGCGGTGGATCGCTGCCAATCACGACGAAACGCGCCTCCGGAATTCGCTCCAGCACCCGCGGGAAAACATGATTCACAAACCAGTACAGCGCTTCCAGATTCGGCAGGTGCCGAAAGCTCCCCAGGAACAGCATCGTCTTTGCCGCTCGTCCCTCCAGCCGGTACGGATAGGACTCTACGGCGACGCCCGCGCGCAGGCCCGCGTCCGTCTTCGGCCCCAACTCGGGCGCGAACTCCAGCAGGTATTCCCGATTGGCGCGGCTGCACACCTGCACACGGTCGAACTCGCCCAGCTTCCGCATTTCGTAACGCAGCGCCCGCAGGTACTCGAACGACGCTGCGGCCTTTTGAATTGCCCCGCGCATGTGCGGCAACTGACGCCCGATCGTCTGGAAATAGAGATCGTGCTCGAACAGGATCTGCGGAATCCGCCGGAACTCACACCGGTATTGCGCCAGCGGAAGATACTCCAGCTGCACGATGTCAATCTCCCGCAGCAGGATCTCCCGGTGCATCGCCCATTCCAGATCTCCGTTGCGAAACTCGTGTACCGCGTGCGGTTCGATCGCCCCGAAGCTCCGCGTGCTTCCTTCCGGCTTCACGGCGAACGCAGCGGACGCGCACTCCGCCGCCAGTTCCGCGTGCGCCGCGATCTCGGCGGGCTTGTCCACGTAAACGAGCAGGTGCAGGCTAGTCAGCTTGGCCAGTTCACGGCACGTCTGGTACATGAAGACCCCGCCTCCATGCACGGGCGGGCAGATCGGATAAGGCGAGACGAACAGAACCCGCGGACGCGCCGGGTCCGCCTCCATGGCTTGGAAGCGATCCCGAAAGTAGCCGCCCATCGGACGCCGGAAAGCCTCGCTGTCGGTGCACGTCGCCATCGCGCGCGCGCGCCATCGCGACCGCACGGCCCCGGGCAGTTGCACGAAAGCCCGCGCCATCGCCCCGAAATTCGGACGCTCTACGCTGTCGCCGAATGGCAGGCACAGCAGCGCCCCGGTCCACGTGAACAGAAAATGAGATGCCACCTTCCCCGTCTCGTGGATGTTCTTCCAGGCAAAAAGCAGAAAGTTCTTCTGGACGATCGTGCGGATGTAGTCCGCGGAAAACTTCTTCCCGATCGTGCCGCGATGCTCATGATAAACCACGCTCTTCGGCTGGTAAAGCACCTTCCAGCCTCGTTTCCAAGCCATGTAACCAAGATCGGTGTCTTCCAGATAGAAAGGCCGCAGTAACCCGTCGAATCCACCGAGTTCCAGAAACTTACGCCGGTCAAAGGCGCAAGACCCGCCGCCACCGTAAAAGCAAGGGAACGGACGGTCCACCCGGTCATCGATGCGATGCCGGACCCGCAGCCCTCCGTTCTCCCACCAGCCCTGCGTAAGTCCCGTTTCTTCGCGCAGCTTCGCCGGATCGGAGAAGAAGATCTGGCAGGACACCGCGAATACATCGTCCGCGGTGAACGCGGCGAGCAACGGGGCGAGAAAATCCTGTTCCACCCGCATGTCGGAGTTCAGCAGCACCACGATGTCGTTTTTCGCCGCCCGGAACCCCGCATTGGACCCGCCGCCGAAGCCGAGATTCCTCGGCAGCGCCACTACCCGGACGCCCGGAAACTTCTCCCGGAGAAACTCCGCCGATCCGTCCGATGACCCGTTATCCACCACGATCACTTCATTGCCGGGATGGCCGGCCATCGCCGCCACCACCGACGGAAGATACTTCGCCAGCAGGTCACGCCCGTTCCAGTTAGGGATCACCACCGACGCCGCCGCCGTCTCCGGTGCCGCATTGGCGGGTTCGCGCCGCTTCCCGAACAAAACGAACAGGATGTCGGTCAACACGAGCGCGGAGAACGCAATCACGATCACCAACGGTGAGATCAGGAGAAAGGGAAGCGCGCGGAGAGTGCGGGAAATCAAGGGAACTGTATCAGCATAACAGGCGTGTGCTTTGCCATGGGACGCTCCGAATCAGATCCGGAGCCGCCCTGCGCGATCCATCGCGGATTGGATCATCAGGAACTCGCCCATGTTCTCCGGAGTCACCAACCCCACCAGCCGCCCACGAGACACTACCGGGATCACGCGGCAGTCGCAGCCCTGCAGACGCCGGAACGCGGTTTCGAGCATTTCCGATGACTCCACCACTTGAACCCCGCGCCGCATCACTTCCGACACCGGCGCGCCTGGGCCTCGTTCCGCAAGCGCGCGCAGCAGGTCCGCCCGCGTCAGCACCCCGGCCACGGCCTCTCCGTTCACAACCGGAAAATCCTGCTGCGAACCGGTCAGGATCAGATCCACCGCCTGCTGTAGCGTGTCTCCCATCGCCAGCGTTCGAAAGTCGGTGATCATCGCGCGCGCAAGCGGTATCCCGCCCAAAGCGGACCGCACTTGCACCATGTTTGACTCCTGCTCGGCCCCCATCCATACGAACAACGCAATGAATAGCAGCACTGGATTTCCCAATAGCCCCACAAAGCCCAGCAGGAACGCGAACCCTTGCCCCACGATCGCGGCAGCCCGCGTCGCGCGCGTGTATTCCATCCGCGTGGCCAGCAGCGCCCGCAACACCCGGCCACCATCCATCGGAAACGCCGGAAGCAAATTGAAAATCGCCAGGCCCAAATTGATTCCCATCAGCCGGCCCACGAAACTTCCGTTCGTCAGATCCACCTCGTCCAGCGGATTCGTTCTTCCCGCCGCGATCAATACCGCCATCAGCAGACCCGCGATCACGACGTTCACCGCCGGTCCCGCCAGCGCCACCATCAGTTCCTGCCGCGGATCTTCCGGCATTCGCTCCAATCTCGCCACCCCGCCGATCGGCAGCAGCGTGATGTCGCGCGTCGCAATCCCATACCGCCGCGCCGTCAGCGCATGGCCCAACTCGTGCAGCACCACACACCCGAACAGCGCCAGAAGAAATAGCGTCGCTCCCAACACCGCGCCCATGGATCCGCCGCGTGACCACTCGCCGAACGCCACCCACAACACGATCAGTAAGAACGTCGCGTGAATATAGATGCCGATTCCGGCCACATCCATCAGCTTCCAGGACCACTTCATCGCAATGTGCTACCGGGCATCGAACGGGAACGCCCAATGTTTCGGATGTGGAACCGTGTCCGGCAAACAGGTGGAATCGTCGCCGAGTGTCTGCTCCAGTTGTTCGAGTGTAAGATCTTCCGCGGTTCGCAGATCGGCGCCCCGCAAATCCGCCCCCAATAGATCGGTGCCAATCAGCCTTGCTCCCACCAGATTCGCCCCACGCAAATCGGCCCATCGCAGATCGGCGCCCTTGAGGTTGGCCATCGCAAGGTTGGCCTGAGAGAGCACCGCCTTCGACAAGTCCGCCAGCACCAGGTTGGCGTTGCTCAGGTTCGCTCCGGCAAGTTGCGGCAACAGGGCCGGATCCTCGGCGCGCCACCGGTTCCACTCATCCACATCCTCGCGCAACACGTCCAGATGCTCGTCGTTCACCATATGAGTTAAAGATACCAGCCTCGTTCCACTGCGGGGATTCTATCCGCGGTAAACTGGGGTTGCGATGCGCACCAGTCCCCTCTCCACTGCAGACTTCCAGGGCGTGTTTCCCGTGCCCCCGCTTTGCCGTAAGCCCGGGGCCGCGCGCCAAATCGATTTCGCCCAGACGGAGAAAATCGCACGGCACATCGCGGCCGGTGGCATCCGCAACTTCCTCTACGGCGGCAATGCTTTCCTCTATCACCTCTCCCTCGCCGAATTCGAAGCACTGCTCGATTGGTGCGCCGGAATCGATGACGGGTTCCTGATGATACCGAGCGCTGGGCCCTCCTTTGGACGCGCTCTCGACCAAGCCCCTCTGCTACGACAACGCAATTTTCCCACCGTGATGCTGCTGCCCTGCGCGGACCCCCGCGACGCCCTCGGCCTCGAACGCGGTTATCGCGAATTCGCCGACGCGGCCGGCATGCCCATCATTGTTTATCTGAAGGACGAATCCAATTTCGGCGCTGACAAACAAGCCGGGTTGGACGCAGTCGCGCGCCTCGTCAACGATGGCGTCTGCATCGGAATCAAGTACGCCGTTGTCCGCAAGGATCCCACCGTCGATACCTACCTCGACGGCCTGCTCGCCCGCGTGGACCGCGCCCACGTCATCAGCGGAATCGGCGAGCGCCCGGCCATCGATCACATGCGTGGGTTTGGCCTGCCCGGCTTCACCACCGGTTCCGGATGCGTCGCTCCGGCCTTGTCGCGCGCCTTGTTTGAAGCCAATTGCGCCGGCGAGTGGAGCACCGCCGCTTCCATCCGGGAGCACTTCATTCCACTCGAGGATCTGCGCGACGCCTGGGGTCCGGCGCGTGTGCTTCATGCCGCCGTCGAATTGGCCGGCATCGCCGAATCAGGTCCCATCGTGCCCTATGTCACCGCCATCGATGACCGCCAGCGCGCCGAACTGAGCCCGGTGGCCAAAGCTTTGGCCGCCGCCTCGCTGCCCACCGCCGTCGCTGGAGACTGACGAATTCACCGCCGCCCTTCTGCAAGTTAGGGTCTACCGCGCTTTGACCGCAACTAACGCCGCTGCCATCGCCACTTTGTGATCCTTGCCCCAAGGCGGACCGATGGCCCGGCGCAACTCGAGGAAATGGGCCTCCACATCCTCGATGCGTAGCGCCTCGCTCGCTCGGGCAAACACCTGCTTCGTGTCATACCAGTGAACGCTCCACCCGCGCGCTTCGGCCGCGGCGGCCAGCGCCTTCCGGTACATCACCCAGTCGGCCAGGTTGTGCGCCCGGTAGTCCCTGATCCGCTCGCCGATGGTTGGCGGCAGCGGTGGACACTGGCGAAGCGCGACCCCGGCGATCGGCACGGGGACCTCCCGCGCTAACGCGTCCAGGCCTACCTTGGCGTGCCGCTCCGCCGACACCCGCACCCGCTCCACCAATGCCACTGCCTCATCGAGAGGTAGGGTCTGCCCTTCGCTATGATGCGGAATCTTGGGCAAGCCCTCGTCCACCAATTCGATGCGGCGCCGGTCGAGGAGCGTCCCGTCCCTCGCAACCGTCACCAGAACCGCCCAACCGCCGTGATCCGAGACCCCGATGATTCCAGCGTCCCTCGACATGGCCCTCCTCTGGGTCTGTGCCCGGCAATCAGTCCCCCGTTGCCCCCGCCGTCGCCTCTCCGCGCAAACCCTTGCGCTGCGCGAACCAATTCTTCACATCCTCGATCATCGAATACGCCACCGGCACAACCAGCAGTGTCAGCAACAAACACAACGTCTGCCCCCCGATGATCGTAATCGCGATCGCGGAACGCTGCGACGCACCCACGCCCTTGCCCACCGCCGTCGGCAGCAATCCCGCGATAATCGACAGCGTCGTCATTAGAATCGGCCGCAGACGTACACGGTTCGCCTCCAGGATCGCCGGCCGCAATCCCATCCCCGTGTCGCGCAACTGGTTCATGTAGTCGATCTGCAGAATGCCGTTCTTCTTCACGATCCCCAACAGCAGCAGCACACCCAGCGCGCTGAACAGGTTCAAGGACCGTCCGGTGATGTCCAGCGAAATCAAAGCAAACGGAATCGACAACGGCAGCGTGATCAGGATCACGAACGGGTGCAGAAGGCTCTCGAACTGCGCCGCCAGCACCATGTACATGAAGATGGACGCCAGCCCGATCGCCATCATCATGTTCGCCGTCGTCTCCTCCAACACGCGGACCTGTCCCGAAAACACCACCCTGTATCCGGGCGGCATCGCCACGCGGTCAAAGGCGGCAGCCGCGGCCGCGGCCGCATCCTGCAGTCCCGCGCCCGGCGCAACGTTTCCATAGATGCCTACCGAAAACTGGCGCGCGTACCGGTCAATCCGGCTCGGCCCAAGCCCCCGCTCCAGCTTCGCGATCGAATCCAGACGAATCAGCCCCAGTTTCGCCGATGGCACCAGCAGCCGGCTCAGCACCTCCGGGTTGTCACGCTGGTCCTCGGCCAGACGCATCATCACTGGATATTGCTCGGACCCTTCCTTGTATGTCGATATCTCGTCTTCGCCCGACATCAGCAACCGCACCGCGCCCGCAATGTCGGAAACGCGGACCCCCAGGTCCGACGCCAGCGCCCGGTCCACCTGCACCTGCAGTTCCGGATTGTTCAGATTCAGGTTTACCTTGATGTCCGCGATGGACGGTTCCTTGTTCAACTCCACTTGGGCGATCTTGGCGTATCGCACCAGCGTCGCGATGTCCGGACCAAGCATCATCGCCCGAATCGGGGAAAATGAGTCCCGCCCCCCCAGCATGTTCGGGAACATGATGCGAGGACGGCTGGCGGCAAAATCCCCCAGTTGCGCCCGCACCCGCGTCGCCATCTCCTCGATGCCCGGGCGCTCGTCCTCCGGGTCCAGAAGGATCGTCGAATACGCCATCGTCACCCGGTCCATGAAGGTCGAACTTCGCGGCACCATCAGCTTCACGCCATCCACTTTGTCCACCCGGCGCGACATCTCGAGCGCCGTACTCTCGGTAGCCGCCAGAGACGACCCCTCCGGCAACTCGATGAACAACCCCAGTTCGCCCTGGTCCTCCTGCGGCATCCAATCCCGCTTGATGCGCTTGTTCAGCCAGAATGTCGACGCAAACGTCAGCGTGCATACCAGGATGATCACCCACCGGTGCCGCAATGACCATCCGAGCATCGCCACATAGCCCCGCTCCACCGGCCCCGGCTCCCCATGGCCATGGCCGGACTTTCCTCCACCCATCGTCTTCCGCTTCAGAAGCCGCGCGCTCAAGGCCGGAGTCAGCGTGAACGCCACCAGCATCGACACCAGAATCGATACCGACATCGTCCACCCGAACTCATTCAGAAACTTCCGCGCATACCCCGTCATGAACGCAATCGGCACGAAGATGATCACCAGCGATAGCGTCGTCGCCATCACCGCCAGTGCGATTTCCTTGGTCGCCAGGATCGCCGCCTGTTTGGGCGGCATGTCCTTGTCTTCCATGAACCGATAGATGTTTTCGAGCACGATGATCGCATCGTCGATCACGATACCCACCGCCAGCGTCAACGCCAGCAGCGTCATCGAGTTCAGTGTGAAATCCATCACCCGCAGCAGCGTGAACGTCGTGATGATCGAGGTCGGAATCGCCAACGAACTGATCAGCACCGTCCGCCAGTCCCGGATGAAAAACCATACGATCATCGACGCCAGCAGGCTCCCCAACAGCAGATGTTCCTCCAGCGCCTTCACCGAGTTCCGGATGTATGTCGCCTGCTCCTTGATCAGTTCCACCTTCACGCCGTTGGGTAATTGCTGCTTCACCTCCTCCAGCCGCTCCAACAGCCCGTCCACTACCTTCACCGTGTTCATCCCCGTCTGCCGCTGGATTTCCAGCACCACGGCCGTCTTCCCGCCCAGGTACGCGAAGTTCCGCTTCTCGGCCATGCTGTCCTCGGCGTGGCCCACGTCGCGGATCCGAATCGGCGAATCGCCGACGTTCTTGATGATGATGTCGTTGAAGTCGGCAACGCTCTCCACGCGCCCCCGCGTCCGCACTCCAACCTCGCTCAGCCCGCGGACGATTCGCCCTCCGGGCATCTCCACGTTTTCCGTCCGAACGCTTCGCTCCACGTCCTGCGCCGTCAGCCGGTACGCGTTCAGCTTGTTCATGTCCAGGAAGATGTTGATCTGCCGTGCGCGCGTCCCGCTCAGGTCGATCGTCGCCACGCCGTCCACCGTCTCCAGGGAACGCCGCAGTTGCTTGTCCGCGATCTCGGTCAGCTCCCGAATCGGACGGTCCCCGCTCAACGCCAGCGTCACCACCGGCTCCCGGTCGATCTCCGCCTTCTGCACCACCGGCGGCAGCATGTTCGGCGGCAGCCGGCGTAGCGCCCCGCTTACCTTCTCCCGGACGTCCTCCACCGCCTCCCCGATGTCCCGCTCCAGCACGAACGTGATCATCACGCTGGCGGAACCTTCCAGTACGTACGCCCGCAACTCCTCGATCCCGCTCACCGACGACACCGCTTCTTCGACCGGAAGAACCACCTGTGAAACCATTTCTTCCGGACTGGCGCCCGGTAGCCGGAGCCGCACATAGATAGTGGCTGGATCGCTCTGCGGGAACAAATCCACTCCCAGATCCATGAAGCTGAACACACCCATCACCACCAGGAACAGGATCAGCATGAAGGCGAAGACCGGGCGCTTGACGCAAATTTCCGACAGACTCAAGGGGTTGCTCCTTCGTCGCGCGGCCCGGTCCCCACGGTGACCCGCCTCGCGCAGCCTCCTCGATTGTATCGCCATGGCACAATAAATAGCTTCATGCCCCAAACCGCATTCCTGTTTCCAGGCCAAGGCTCGCAATTCGCGGGCATGGGCAAATCGCTCGCGGACGCCCATCCCGCCGCCATGGCAATCTTCGAACAGGCCGGCCACGCCCTCGGCTTCCCACTCTCCCGCCTATGCTGGGAGGGCCCCGAAGAAGATCTGAAACTCACCGAAAACACCCAGCCGGCCATTCTCACCGCCTCCTGCGCCGCCCACGCGGTCCTAGCCGCACACGGCATTGAAGCCGCCTACGTCGCCGGCCACTCCCTCGGTGAATATTCCGCCCTGGTGGCCGCCGGTGCGCTCTCCTTTGCCGACGCCGTCCGCACCGTACGCAATCGCGGCCGCTACATGCAGGAAGCGGTCCCCCCCGGCGTCGGCGCCATGGCTGCCCTGCTCAAGCTCCCCGCCGGAACCCTCGACGATATCCTCGCCCAAGCCGCTCAAGGCGAAGTCGTGAGTGCGGCCAATCTCAATTCGCCCGATCAGGTCGTCATCGCCGGACATACCGCCGCCGTCCATCGCGCCGCGGACCTCGCCAAGGCCGCCGGCGCCCGACGTGCCGTGATTCTGCCGGTGAGCGCCCCCTTCCACTGCGCGTTGATGGAACCCGCCCAAAAACGGCTCGCCCAGGATCTGAGTGCCATCGAATTCCACGACCTCGCCATTCCCCTCATCAACAACTGCGCCGCTCGCGAAATCCGAACCGGCGCCGAAGCGCGCGCCGGATTGATCGAACAAGTGCCCAACCCGGTCCTGTGGACCGCCACCATCAAGCAGTTGGCCGCTCAGGGTGTGACTCGCTTCATTGAGGTGGGTCCGGGCAGCGTGCTGACGGGATTACTGAGGAACATCGACTCATCCCTCGAAGGAGTCAAATTCGGCGAAGCCGCCGATCTCGCGGCTTTGGTCTAACTCTTGGCCGGAATCGTCAGCCCCAAAAACGCAAAACCGGACTGCGATCCGTTTGCCGGGTGTCATCGGCGGTGTCGCAGTCCGGTTTAGAGGGTATGATTTCTTCTGAATCAGGCCAAGGTCTGAATCAGGCCAAGGGAAGACTAGGTGCCCCAGATGGCGCTGCCGGCTTTCACTTTGGTGCGAACTTTCATGGCGGTGTCTCCTTCCGGTTTCGTTTGCCGTCTGCTTGCGTCAGACACCCTACACTAGTGCAAGGTGTGTGCCAAACTCACCGCGACCCCCGAAACACTCGCAACCGACAGAAAACAAAAGGAAGCCTAAGGTGAACCCCCGGCCACGGACCGGAAAAACACTAACACTTTTGCGACGCCCCTAACATTTCGGTTAGGTGAAACCCCCTATTTGGCCGGCCCGCCTCTCGAGCCCCTCATCCCCACCACCCCCTCACCCGATGTACCCTGAAGACAGGCAAAAATGTCTCTACGACACCTTTTCTGCGCCTCCGCCCTCTTCACCGCCCTCGCTGCCGCACAGCAGCCTCCGGACTTCGCCCGCGACATTCAGCCCATCTTCGTCAAGGCCTGCTCTCAATGCCATGGCGCAAAAGCGCAGATGGCCAATTTGCGTCTTGACGACAAAGCATCCGCCGCCCGTACCATTCAGCCCCGTAACCCCGCCGCCAGCACTCTCTATCAGCGCCTCGCCGGCGGCGGCGATCAGGCCCGTATGCCCATGGGAGCCAAACCCCTCCCACAGGCCGAGATCGAATTGGTGCGCCGCTGGATCGAGTCCGGCGCTGCTTGGCCCGATTCCTCCTCGGCCGCCGCGCCCAGCGCGCCCCTGCACTGGGCCTTCATACCGCCCAAAAGACCCGCGATCCCAAATGGGAATGCCGTTGGCGTAGCCCGAAACCCGATTGACCGCTTCGTCCTCGCCCGCCTCGAAAAAGAAAATCTGAAGCCTTCTCCCGAGGCCGATCGCGTTACGCTCCTCCGCCGTCTCTCGCTCGACCTCACCGGACTTCCACCGCAGCCGCGCGAGGTCGACGCCTTCCTCGCCGACAACCAGCCCGGCGCCTATGAGCGTCAAGTCGAGCGCCTCCTCGCCTCGCCCCATTACGGCGAGCGCTGGGGGCGCCACTGGCTCGACGCCGCACGCTATGCCGATTCCGACGGGTTTGAGAAGGATAAGCAGCGCTGGGTCTGGTTCTACCGGGACTGGGTCGTCGATGCCTTCAACCGCGATCTCCCCTACGACCGGTTCATCATCGAGCAGATCGCCGGCGACATGCTACCCGGCGCCACCCAATCGAGCCGCGTCGCCACCGGCTTCCTACGCAACTCCATGATCAACGAAGAGGGCGGCATCGAGCCCGAACAGTTCCGGATGGAAGCCATGTTCGATCGCATTGACGCCATCGGAAAATCCGTCCTGGGCCTCACCATCCAGTGCGCGCAATGCCACAATCACAAGTACGATCCCTTCACCCACGAAGACTACTACCGTATCTTCGCCTTCCTGAACAATTCGCACGAATCGAACATCGCCGTCTACACTCCCGATGAGCAGCGCCGCCGTACCGAGATTTTCAAACAGATCCGCGATATCGAAGCGTCGCTCACCAAGCCCACGCCCGCGCAAGGCAACACCACCTGGACACCCGTCGAGCCAAATGTCGACGACATCTCCACCGGCGGCCAGAAGTACATCCTGCAGAGTGACCTCTCCATGCTCGCCGCCGGCTACGCGCCCACCAAACACAAGGCGCAATTTACCTTCAAGACGGACCTTCCCCGCATCACTGCCATTCGCCTCGATCTCCTCAACGATCCCAATCTTCCCCTCGGCGGCCCCGGACGCTCGCCGCGCGGCACCGGCGCCCTCACCGAATTCGAAGTCGAGAGCACCGGCCCCGGCAGCACGAAAACCAAGCACAAAATCGCCCGCGCCGCCGCCGACCTCGATCTCGCCGAAGAGGCGATCCCCGAATTTGCCCGCGACAAGGACGAGCGCGCCGGCAAGAAAACTCCGCGCGTCACCGGACCCATCGCCTACGCCATCGACGGCAATGATCAGACCGCCTGGGGGCACGACGCCGGTCCCGTTCTCCGCAATCAACCCCGCGCCGCTGTCTTCTTCCTCGAAACACCCATTGAAAATCCGAAAGAAGTCACGGTCTATCTTTCCCAAAAACACGGTGGCTGGAACTCCGACGACAACCAGAACTACAACCTCGGCCGCATGCGCATCTCCTTCACCGCGGACGCTGATCCCCGTCCGCCCGCGCCGCTGCAACTCGACTCCCGCGTCGCCGCCCTCTACCGCCAACTTCCGGAAGGCTCCTCGCAACTCGTTCTCAACGAGCGCGCCCAAACCCGCAAAACTCACATCCTCGCTCGGGGCGATTTCCTCAAACCCACCCGCGAAGTAACTCCCGGAGTACCCTCGTTCCTCCACTCCCTCCCCGACGGCGTCCGTCCGGACCGCCTTGCCTTCGCCCGCTGGCTGGCCGACCGCCGCTCGCCCACCACCGCCCGCGCCTTCGTCAATCGCGTCTGGCAGGCCTACTTCGGCACCGGCATCGTCGCAACTTCGGAAGACCTGGGCCGCCAAAGCGAAGCGCCCTCGCACCCCGAATTGCTCGATTGGCTCGCCGTCGAATTCATGGAGCCCACCGCCAAAGGCGCCCATCCATGGAGCGTGAAGTCCCTGCATCGCCTCATCGTCAATTCAGCCACCTACCGCCAGTCCTCTCGCGTCACGCCCCAACTCAACGAGATCGATCCCTACAATCGCCTACTCGCCCGCGGACCCCGCTTCCGCGTCGAAGGCGAAATCGTCCGCGACATCGCCCTCGCCGCCAGCGGACTCCTCAACCCCGCCATCGGCGGCCCCCCCGTCTACCCGCCCGCCCCGGACTTTCTCTTCCAACCGCCAGCCAGCTACGGACCCAAGATCTGGAACGAAGAAAAAGGCGACGCGCGGTTCCGCCGCGCCCTCTACACCTTCCGCTACCGCTCCGTCCCCTACCCCATGCTCCAGACCTTCGATGCGCCCAACGGAGACATGGCCTGTGTGCGCCGCTCCCGATCCAACACCCCCCTGCAGGCCCTCACCACGCTCAACGAGCCACTGTTCCTCGAAGCCGCGCGCGCCCTAGCCAAACGCACTCTGGAACAGGGCGGATCCTCCGATCCCCTCCGCCTGAACTTCGCATTCCGGCGCTGCGTCTCCCGCGAACCCGCCGAAGCCGAATCCGCCGAGTTGCTCCAACTGCTCCGTTCCCAGCAGCGGCGATTTCAGTCCGGTGAGCTCAAGGCCGTCGAGTTCGCCGGCGTAGATTCCCCGGACCTCGCCGCCTGGACCGCCGTCGCCCGCGTCATCCTCAACCTCGACGAAACCATCACCAAGGAGTAACGATCCGCCAATGAGCCAATCCCTGTTGCCCGCCCGCCGATGGTTCCTCCAGCAATGCGGCGTCGGTCTTGGTAGCGCCGCCCTCCACCAGTTGATGGCCGCCACCGCCGATCCCATGGCGCCCCGCAAACCCCATCACGAGGCCAAGGCCAAAAACGTCATCTTCCTGTTCATGGCCGGCGCGCCCAGCCACCTCGAGTTGTTCGACTACAAACCCCAACTCGACAAGTTCGACGGTACTCTCCCGCCCGCGGACCTCCTCAAGGGATATCGCGCCGCCTTCATCAATCCCAATTCCAAGCTGATGGGGCCGAAGTACAAATTCCACCCCGCCGGCTCCAACGGCACGCTGGTCTCGGAACTGCTCCCCCACACCGCCGGAATCATTGACGACCTTTGCATCGTCAAGTCCATGGTCACCGACGCGTTCAATCACGCGCCCGGCCAGTTGCTCATGAACACCGGCACCCAGCAATTCGGACGCCCCAGCATGGGCGCCTGGGTCGTCTACGGCCTCGGCTCCGGATCCAAGGACTTGCCCGCCTTCGTCGTTTTCAGCTCCGGCAAGAAAGGACCCTCCGGCGGCAGCCAGTGCTGGGGCTCCGGCTTCCTGCCCACCGTCTACCAGGGCGTCCAGTTCCGCGGCTCAGGCGATCCCGTGCTCTATCTCTCCAATCCCCCCGGCGCCGATGCCAAACTCCAGCGCGATTCCCTCGATAGCATCAAGAGCCTCAACCAAATGCGGCTCGATGTCACCGGTGACCCCGAAATCGCCACCCGCATCAACTCCTTCGAAATGGCCTTTCGTATGCAAACCTCCGCCCCCGAGTTGATGGATATCTCCAAGGAGTCCAAATCCACCCTCGAGATGTACGGCGCCGAGCCGGGCAAACCGTCCTACGCCAATAACTGCCTCCTCGCTCGCCGCCTGGTCGAGCGCGGCGTCCGCTTCGTTCAGCTCTACCACGAAGCCTGGGATCAGCACGGCAACCTCGTGAAGGACCTCAAGAAAAACTGCGAAGACACAGATCGCGCCTCCGCGGCCCTCGTCAAAGACCTCAAGCAGCGCGGACTGCTCGACGACACCATCGTCATCTGGGGCGGCGAGTTCGGCCGCACCCCCATGGTCCAGGGCGGCACCAGCGACGGCCGTGACCATCATCCCAACGCCTTCACCATGTGGATGGCAGGCGGCGGCTTGAAACCCGGCCTCGTCTATGGCGAATCCGACGAACTCGGCTTCAACGTCGCAAAAGGCAAGGTCCACGTCCATGACCTCCACGGCACCCTGCTCCACCTCCTCGGCTTCGATCACTCCAAACTCACCTACCGCTTCCAAGGACGCGACTTCCGCCTCACCGACGTCCACGGCAGCGTAGTAAACGACTTGCTCGCGTGATCCTAAGCCAAAACGTGGGCATCCACCACCCTATTCCAAGACGTACACCCGGGTATTTTCCCGATATCTCTTCACACCTTCCTCCCTTAGACTGGAACCTGAGAGTGACCGTCCACCGACGCTCACCCCATTCGTAGGTATCAAATGCCGCATCATCGGGTATTGCTTCGCATACAACTCTCCAGCCAAACTGGACCCAGCAGTCCTATGTCCACCGCGCCTCAACTGGCGCTCGATCGGCGCAGCCCGACCGAGATCCTGGACGCCCGCGCTACCGAGCTCCTCCAATTCATCCCTGCCGCCCTTCGCGCCAACGCCGAGTCTGTCATCGAACTCGCCGTCGCCGTTTGGGAAGACGAACCCGCCGCCATCGACTGGCTCACCAAGCCACACCCACTCCTGAAAAATCAGGTACCCATCCACACGATGACCACTGCCGAAGGGTGCGACAAAGTCACCGAGTTGCTCCGTAGCCTGGAATATGGCCTGCCCATGTAATGGGCAGGTCCTGGCGTACAGAATCGCAAGCTCGCGTCACCCGATTTTCGATTCCACCGGCGCGCGCCTGTTCGGCAGCCGCTGGTTCTCCAGGAATAGTTCCGTCATACACGCCGCCTCCTCCTACTCCGGAGCCCTCCTGGAAGTCCTCGTCCACGCCAACTCCGACAAACTACCCGCCGGCTTTCAATGGGTCCGGATCGAAATCCCGCGCGACCTGATCCACTGGCCCGCCAAGCTTCCCCACGGGTGGGAAGCCGACGACGCCCACGACGACCATACTCCCGCGCGACAGTTCGGCAACGACTGGTACCGCTCACAGCGCTCCGCCGTCCTCGCCGTCCCCTCCGTTCCCACACGCGGGATCGAATGGAACCTGCTGATCAACACCCAACACCGCCACTTCTCCCAAATCGCCTACACCCGCCCCGAACCCGTCGCCTGGGACCTCCGCGTTCTCCGCCTCAAAACCGCCGGCTCTGCCTGACGCCCATTCTCCAAGTACACCGCCAAGTACACCGCCCCTTGCTTCCGGACCATCAAAGGCGATACCCTGCCGAAAGTCCGCAATGTCATCACCCGCCTCCGCCGCCACTCCGCAAGCCGCCCGCAAGCTCGACCAGCTTTACGAATTCGATCGCGAGCCTGTCTCCCAGGATCGCCTCCTCGGCCCCGGCTACTTCATCGGCTCCTTCGCCGGCGAACACGTCGCCGCCACGGAATTCGTCATCGGCGCCCTCTTCGTCACATGGGGCGCCAGCGTACGCGACATCTTCGCCGGTCTTGCCATCGGCAATCTCCTCGCCGTCCTCACCTGGACCCTCCTCTGCGCTCCCATCGCCACCGACACCCGCCTCACCCTTTACTGGTATCTCCGCGGCATTGGCGGACCCGTCCTCACCCTCATCTACAACCTCGTCAACGCCCTCCTGTTTTGTGTCCTCGCCGGATGCATGATCACCGTCGCCGCCTCCGCCGTGCGCATCCCCTTCGGGATCCCCGCCCAGGTCCACTGGTATCCCACAGACGTCCGCTTCATCGCCGTCGTGCTTCTCGTCGGCGCCGTCGTCGTCACCCTCGCCACCCTCGGCTTCAAGAGCGTCGCCTCGTTTTCCACCGTTTGCGCACCATGGATGTTCCTCATGTTCATCGCTGGCGCCCTCGTTATGATCCCCATCCTTTCTCGCGAAGCCGGCTCCACAGGCTTCTGGGACATGTGCGCCCGCGCCGTCTGGACCGGACACACCCCTGACGGCTCACCCCCCATCGGTTTCTGGAAGGTCGCCGCTTTCGCCTGGATCTGCAATCTCGCCATGCACGGCGGCCTTTCCGACATGGCCCTGTTCCGATACGCCCGCCGCTCGAGCTACGGCCTCGCCTCCATCGCCGGGATGTTCCTCGGCCACTACCTCGCCTGGATCTGCGCCGGCCTCATGGGCGCCGGCGCCGCTCTCCTCCTCAATACCCAGCTCACCAAACTCGATTCCGGCGAAGTTGCCTATCAAGCCCTCGGATGGTCCGGTGTTCTCGCCGTCATCATTGCCGGATGGACCACTTCCAATCCCACGCTCTACCGTGCCGGACTCGCCCTACAGGCCATCACCCCCGATTGGTCCCGCGCCAAAGTCACCATCGTCGCCGGCGTCGTCACTTCCGCCATCGCCTGCTTCCCCTTCGTCTTCACCGGCCTCCTCGACTTCGTCGGCCTCTACGGACTCCTCCTATGCCCCGCCGGAGCCATCGTCGTCACCGAACACTGGTTGTTTCCCAAACTCGGCCTGGTGCGCTATTGGTCCGCCCGCCGCCGCCATTCTCTCAACGCACCCGCGCTCATTGCCTGGGCCGCCGCCATTGCGCTCGCCCTCGCGTTGGAACGTTCCGGGACGCTCCATCTGTTTTATCTTTTCCTCCCCGTCTACCTCACCACGATGGCTCTCTACACCGCGCTCGCCTCCGTCTCCGGAGCCAAACTCACTTCGTTCCCCAACTCCACCCCACCGGAGGTGCCCACGGTTCCAACCCACCACCCGCATCAGCCCTCTTCCCCTGGCTCACCCGGCATTCCCGCGCTCCCGGCCGCCGCGGCCGCCCTGGCCCTTCTCGGATGCCTCGCCCTTCCCGTCCTCACCATGCAAGGTCAACTCGATCATCAGGCCATGAAGCCCTGGCTGCTCGCAGCCACCGCGCTCTACTTCGTGAGTGGAGTCGCCGTCACCGTTCACCGGCGGCGGTCGGGAGCCGAATAGACCTCCCGGCCCCCCACGTAAGTGTTCAACACGCGCGTTTCGCGGATCTCCGCCACCGGGCTCGTCAGGATGTCGCGGTCGACCACGATGAAATCCGCCAGCTTCCCCCGCTCCAATGACCCTTTTTCCTTCTCCTCGAAAGTCAGGAACGCGTTGTTGATCGTGTACAGCCGGATCGCCTGCTCCCGCGTGATTCGCTGCTCCGGATGCAGCGCACCCTCCATCCACCGCGGCTCCCGCGTGAGCGTAATCCACATCCCCAGAAACGGATTGTACGGATTGATCGAGCGCAGGCTCCCGATCTTCTGCATGTGGTCCGATCCGCCGCCCACCGTCACGCCCTTGTCGAACAGCGTCTTGTACGGTTGAAACATACCAAGCCGCGCGTCCCCGAACTGCTTCTTGAGCGTCGCACCGTCCAGCCAAAGCCACGCCGGCTGCAGATCCGCCACAATCCCCAGCCGCTTCATCGTATCGATCGCTTCCCCGGTCATGAAGTTCGAGTGCGTCACGCACGGACGCTGCTCCCGGATCTTGAAGTCATTCGCGTCCACCCGTGCATAGGCCTCCACCAGCCCTTTCACCGCCCCGTCGCCCACCGAGTGCGCCGTCGGCTGCAAGTCCAGCTTCATCGCCGAGCGCACGATCGGATACAGCTTCTCCGCCGGGATGTACCGCATGCCCTTGTAGTTCGGATCCTCGATCGAGTACACCTTGCTCACACCCCACGGCTCGATCATGTATGCACTCCCGGTCAGCATCCCGCCGTCCAGATACATCTTGATCCCGCGCAACCAGAGCCGGTTGTTGTAGGCGTGCAGCGGATCCGCCGCCGCTTTCTTCAATCGCGCCTCGATCTCTCCCAGCGGCGCCTGCGCATCGACGCTCAGATTCAGAAACACCCGGCACGACAGCTCCCCACGCTCGTACAGCGCCCGGTACACCGCCACTTCGCCGTCATCGGCGTCCCGGTCGGCGATCGACGTGATGCCGATCGAGTTGTAATCGGCCAGCAGCAGCTTCAGCCGCTCCTGACGGTCCGCCGCCGTCGGCTGCTTCACCGCCGGCTTGTACTTCACAAACCGCCCGCAGCTGCGAAGGATCCCGGTCAGCTTCCCCGCCCCATCGCGCTCCAACCGGCACGGCTTGCCATCCGTCACCTTGAAATCGTCCCCGATGCCGCTCAGCGACAAAGCCATCGAATTCAACGACGCGTCAGGACCCGTGCTGAAATACACCGGATTCCCCGGCGCTACCCGGTCCAGTTCCGCTCGCGTCGGGAATCGCTGGTCGCGCAAACGCGTGATGAACACCTGCGACACCCGGATCCAGGAGCCCTTCGGTACCACCTTCGCCCGCGCCCCGATGTACGCCAGCACCTCCTCGATCGTCTCCATATCCGGCACCGTATGGTCGAACTCATAGAGCGAGGCCGACCCCGCATGCACGTGCGTGTCCGCCAGCCCGGGCAGCACCGTCTTGCCCCCGAGATCGATCCGCTTCGTCCCCGCGCCCGCCAGCCGAAGCACCGCCGCGTTCCCTCCCACGGCAACAATCCGCTCCCCGCGCACCGCCATCGCCTGCGCGATCCGGAATTGTTCGTCCACCGTCACGATCTTCCCGTTGTGCAGGATCAACTCCGGAGCCTGTCCCCATAGGACCATCGCTCCGCATATCCACATCGCCGCTGTTCGAATGACCATCTCAGCCCAAGCATATACTGGCAGTAGACCCCCATGGACGACGCCCTCTTTCAGAAACGCGCCGACGCCGCCCTCGAAGACCTCTTCGACGCACTCACTGCCGCCGGAGACGATCACGATCTGGAAGCCGACTTCAACGCCGGCGCCCTGACCGTTGAATTCGAAAACCCACCCGCCAAATTCGTCGTTTCCCCCAACTCGCCCGTCCACCAGATCTGGATCTCCGCCAACGTCAAAAGCTACAAGCTCTCCTGGGACGACGCCGCGCAGGCGTTCACCCTCGATGGCCTCACCCTTCGCGACCATATGGCCGCCGCCGTATCCACTCACCTCGGCGAAACCGTCCGGCTCTAGCCCGTGCCCGGCGTCTACGTTTCCTATCCCTTCTGCGCCCAGAAATGCACCTACTGTAACTTCGCCTCCGGCGTTCTGCCCGCCGCTCTCGAACCACGCTACCTCGACGCCCTCTGCGCCGAAATCGCCTCCCACGCCTTCGAGTGGCCCCCCGAAACCGTCTATCTCGGCGGCGGCACACCCTCCCGCCTCGCCCCCGGCGGCCTCGCTCGCATCCTGCAGACTATCCCCGGATCTCCCTGGCCCGAAGCCACCATCGAAGCCGCTCCCGGAGACATCACGACGGACCGCGCCGCCGCCTGGCGCGATGCCGGCATCAATCGCGCGAGCCTCGGCGTGCAGTCCTTCGTCGATCGCGAACTCCGCCAGACCGGCCGCCGCCACAACGCTCGCACCGTCGCCGCTGACGTCGACACCCTCCGCCGCGCCGGCATCGAAAATATCAATCTCGATCTCATCGCCGGCCTCCCCTGGCAGACCCAGGAGTCCTGGCGCGAGTCGCTCGAATGGATCCGCCGCCTCGATCCCCCTCACGTCTCCGTCTACCTGCTCGAGGTCGACGGCGACAGCCGTCTCGGACAGGAGCTACTCGTACTCGGCTCCCGATACGGCGCCGCGAACACTCCCGGCGAAGAACAGTCCGCCGCTTTCTACGAAACCGCCGTGGATTCGCTCGCCGCCATCGGCATCGACCGCTACGAGATCTCGAACTTCGCCAAACCCGGCCACCGATCGCTCCACAACTTGAAGTATTGGCTCCGGCTCCCCTACGTAGGCTTCGGCGCCGACGCGCACTCCTTCGATGGCGCAACCCGCCGCGCCAACACCGATTCCGTCGCCGATTACATCGAACGCGTGGAAAACCGCCAGTCCCCCTGCATCGAACAGACCCCCGCTAACCCCACTGAAGAGCAGTTCTTCGTCGGCCTCCGCCTGGACGATGGTATTGAACTCAGCCCCGCGGACCGCCTCCGCTTCGCCGCCCCCATCGCCCGCTTCACCGCGGAAGGGCTCCTTGAAAGCCGCGGTCCTTCGCTCCGCTTCACACGCCGCGGCGTGCTCCTGTCGAACGAAGTGCTCCAGGAATTTTTGGCCGCCCCGGCGCCGCCGGCGCCCAACCACGGAACGAAGCCGCCCCTATGACTTCACCTGCACCAGATCCGCCTTGCCGCCCCCATTCGCCAGAACCGCCGCCGCATCCGCCTCGGTGAACTGCTCCACCTTCGACGAAATGTTCATCGAGCAAAACTTGGGTCCGCACATCGAACAGAAATGCGCGTCCTTGAATCCCTCCTGCGGCAGCGTCTCGTCGTGGTACGCCTGTGCCGTCTCTGGATCCAACGCCAGCTCGAACTGCTTCTTCCAATCGAACCGGTAGCGCGCCCGGCTCAACTCATCGTCGCGATCCCGGGCCCCCGGCCGGTGACGCGCGATATCGGCCGCATGCGCCGCGATCTTGTACGCGATGATCCCCTGCTTCACGTCTTCCTTGTTCGGCAGCCCCAGATGCTCCTTCGGCGTCACGTAGCACAGCATGGACGCGCCGTACCACCCGATCATCGCCGCCCCGATCGCCGACGTGATGTGGTCGAACCCAGGCGCGAAGTCCGTCACCAACGGACCCAGCGTGTAAAACGGAGCCTCATGGCATAGCTCCACTTCCTTTTCCACCTGCATCTGGATCTGGTCCATCGGGATGTGCCCCGGACCCTCGATCATCACCTGCACATCGTATTCCCACGCCTTCCGCGTCAGTTCCCCCAGCGTCTTCAACTCCGCGAACTGCGCCTCGTCGCTCGCATCCGCCAAGGAACCGGGACGCAGCCCGTCGCCCAGCGAAAAGCTCACATCGTGCTTCTGGAAAATCTTGCAGATCCGGTCGTAGTGCTCATACAGGAAATTCTGCCGGTGATTCTTCACCATCCACTCCGCGAGAATGGATCCGCCCCGCGACACGATCCCCGTCACCCGCTTCGTCGTCAGCGGAATGTACTGGATCAGCACGCCCGCGTGGATGGTCATGTAGTCCACCCCCTGCTCGGCCTGCTCTTCGATCACTTCCAGCATCACGTCGATGTTCAGGTCTTCCACCCGCCGCACACGGCTCAGCGCCTCGTAAATCGGCACCGTCCCGATCGGCACCGGCGAATCGGCGATGATCGCCTTCCGGATCCGCGGAATGTCCCCGCCCGTCGACAGGTCCATCACCGTATCGGCGCCGTATTTCACCGAATAGCGCAGCTTCTCCAATTCGCCTTCGATATCGGAAGTTGTGGACGAGTTCCCGATATTGGCATTGATCTTGCACTTGGACGCCACCCCGATCGCCATCGGCTCGAGCGCCGTGTGGTTCCAGTTGGCCGGGATGATCATCCGCCCCCGCGCCACTTCGTCCCGAATCGTTTCCGGACTCAGGCGCTCCCGCCCCGCCACATAGTGCATCTCCTCGGTAAGAATGCCCCGTTTGGCATAGCTCATCTGCGTGCGCACGGCGTCGGATTCCCGGCGGCGCAAGTATTCGGATCGTGGGCTGGCTGCGTTCATTGGCTTCTCTGAGTTTCCCAATCTCAAGTCTACGATACCGGGCAACCATCAGCCCATGGGAGCCGTGAGGCGGGGCAGCACGCGATACCCGTTCGGATGTTGTGAAACAATGAAGGCTTGAAGCGTTCGTTCGCTGCAAGCGTTTGGAAGGATGGGGACTGGTATGTCTCCCAGTGCCTCGAAATCGACGTGGCGAGCCAGGGGGAGACAGAGGAAATAGCTCTCTCCAACTTGAAAGAAGCGCTGGAGCTTTATTTTGAACCGCCATTGGCTACTCGCCCACCTCAGGTCCGTTTGATCGAGGTTGAGGTTGGCGCGGCTTAGTCCACAACCGTTCCGCGAAATCAAGCGTCGGCTCGAAGCAGCGGGTTTGTGGAAGTAGGCCGGAAGGGCAGCCACGTTAAGTTTGTGCGCCGTGCGGGATTGGTCGTGGATACGGCGATCGTTCCCAACAAGCACGAGGTGCCGGTTGGCACGCTTCGCAGCATTCTCAATCAGGCTCACATCCATCTCAATGAGTGGGAAAGCCTTTCATCACCGTGGCTTGACGCTGGCGAATGGTCTCCGCCCGGGCCAAACGCCCTTCGCCAGCATCGCCGAAAAGTAGTCGGAAGGCCGCCCGAGCCCACCCGCTTGGACGCCTGCTCGTCCCAATCTCACACGGGTCCGTTGTTAGAATCGACACGTGGCGCTCAAACGAATGGATAACGTAGCAATCGTCGTCGATGACCTCGATGGGACGATCGATTTCTTTCGGGACCTCGGCCTCGAACTCGAAGGGCGCGCCATGATCGAAGGCGAGTGGGCGGGACGTGTAACTGGATTGAGCGGCCAGCGCGTCGAGATTGCCATGATGCGAACGCCGGACGGCCACGGCCGAATCGAACTCTGCCGCTTCCTCACGCCGCCTGCCGTCGCCGATCACCGCAACGCCCCGGTGAATGCTCTAGGCTATCTCCGCGTCATGTTCGCCGTGGACGACATCGACGAGACCCTCGAAATGCTCCGCAAGCGCGGCTCGCAGCTCGTCGGCGAGGTGGTTCAGTACAAAGAGGCGTATCGGCTCTGCTACATCCGTGGGCCGGAAGGGCTGCTCATCGGGCTCGCCCAGGAACTCAGTCTGAGCGCGCCCCAGTCCGGGGCGGTGTAGAGACGTTGGTCGGGCCGCCTGCGTCCGTGAGTGAACGCCTAACGACCCCGCTGCCCCGCCCCCGCGGCGGCTGCGCCACATATCCGGCCACATCCTTCGCCGCCCTGGTCTCCACGCCCGGCTTGCCCAGGAAACCCAAATCTCGAAGCCAATCGATATAGCGATCCTGCCACGTCCCGAACGGAATTCCGTGGCGGTCGGTCAGACCCCCGCTCATACGGCTGCCGTCCGGAAGCGTATCCCCCGGATGCCGCCCATGCCGTAAATATGCATCTCGATGTTCGGAACGCCCTTCGCCAGCATCGCCGAGAAGCGCAAAGGCCGCTCCGGCGCGGCTCCAATCAACGGAGGAACTCGCGATCCCAATGCGCCGGAGCGTGTCCGTTTTGCGCGTGTTCCTCAAAAGTAATCCATCGCCCACACCGCATGGCCCCGGTCACCCGATCCCGCCGTCGCCAGGAACGCCGGCGGCACATCCGCCGGAATTTCCGGTGCCGTCCGGTTCCGCGCGAACGGCGTCGGGCCCGGATAGATAATTCCCGAAATCCGGCCGCGAACTCACCCCAGCCAGCGCATCGCCCGCCGCGCTGTTCGTCTTGTCGAAATCGGCGTACTGCACGGCCGCCGCCGATGCCAGTTCCGCCCCCGCCGAAAAACCCATGATCCCGATCTTGTTCGGATCGAAATCCCATTGCCCCGCGTACGCCCGCACCATCCGGATCGCCTGCAGCGCGTCGAACACCGCATCGGTCTGCGCGTCGTAGCCATCGCTGCGCAGCCGGTTTCGCAGGATCACCGTGCTCACTCCGAAGTTGTAGAAGTAGGGAACGAAGTCCGCTCCCTCGGTGCCCACGTTCAACGTCCGATGCCCGCCCCCGGCCACCTGGATCACCACCGCCCCCATGTTGATCCCCCGATCCACCCGGTGCACCTCAATCGACGGATTGTGGATGTTCACGATGCTCCCGATCCGCCCCGCCACCGTCTGGCTCATGTTGTACTTCTCCGCCTCCCGCACCCGGTCCATTTTCAGAAATGGCGACCCAGGCGGATACAACGGCACCACGATCCCGCCCTGCAAAATCGCCCGCGGTGCGTAGGGAGCCTCGCTCGCCTCACCCGGCGCCGGAATCGCCTGCGCCTGCGGGAGTGCGGGCAGAGTCTGCGCCATCGCCAAGGGCATCCAGGCCCCCAGCCAGCCCATCGTCAGCAGCCATCGGACTCGTAATGTCATTAGTTTCTCCAAACACACTATCACGCACCACACCGCCCGCCCGTCGCACACGCCACCCGCCCATTGGTTCCCATTCATGTTTGAGTTAGAATTGCTAAACCGTGACCGCAGTCATCCTCGCAGCCCTCCTGCTCAACGCAGCCGCTCCGGCCGCTGACCTTCCTTTCTCGCTCATCGCTGTCGAAAAAATCGCGGGCGCGGTCGGCTTCTATAGCCCCGCCGGCACACGCGTCGCAGGCGTCAAAGTCGGCGACCATCCCCACGAAATCGTCTTCTCTCCCAACCGCCGCTTTGCCTACGTCTCCGACAACGGCATCTTGTGGATGACCTACGCCGGCGCCGGCGGCAATACGATCTCCATCATTGACCTCCAGTCCCGCACCAAAGCCGGCGTCATCGATCTCGGCGAAAACCGCCGCCCTCATGGCATGGCCGTGGACCCTCGCTCTGGAAATCTAGTCGTCACAACCGAAAACCCCGACGGTCTCCTTCTCGTCGACCCCGAAAAGCGCAAGGTCCTCCGCCGCTACGATGTCAAGGGGGAAGACCCTCATATGGTCCTGCTTGGGCGCAACGGGCAGTGGGCCTACGTAAGCAACGCCACCTCCAACACCCTGGCGGCTGTCAACCTCGCTTCGGGCGACGTCACGCTCATCCCCGTTGGAGCGCGCCCTCAGGGCGGCTTCATTTCCCGGAACGGCAAATGGATCTATCTCACCAACTCGGACGGCAACTCCATTTCGATCATCGACACCGATTTCAAGAAGGTGATCGGAACCATCCCCACAGGCAAGGGACCCGGTCGCGTCGCCGTCACCCCCGATGCCAGGACGCTCGTCTACAACCTCCAGCCCGGCGAAGCCGTCGGCTTCGCGGACCTCGCCACGCGCAAGGAAACCGGCCAGGTCGCCCTCGGCGGAAAGCCCCTCTCGTTGACCATGTCCCCCGATGGCAAGTACGCCTTCGCCGGCGTTCAGGATCAGGACAAAATTTTCGTCGTCTCCATCCCGGAACGCAGGATCGTGAAGGTTATCGCTACACCCAAGGACTCGGGCCCCGATCCTGCCCTCGTCCTCCCCTGATTCGTTCCCACCGCTTCGAAAATCGCCAAAGCCTAATCCGTCAACAACTTCGCGCGGCGTCCATGGCAATACCCTTGACGCTCCATGCCACAATCGCTCTGGCAGCGAAACTTCCGCGCCGAGCCGCTATTTGACAACAGAATCGAAATGACGGAACAAAGCCAGTCGAGTCCGGGGCAAACCGATCAAAGCAAACCAACGGGCCCGCACATCGAGTGGCTTTGTTCGCCTCGATCAAACCCGCTACGCTACCACTCCGCCCGCAGGCCCATACGCAGCGCCCGAGGACCCGACGAGTCCAGGCTCGACACGCCTCCCACGCCCGTAATCACGCCCACCTGCGCCACCGACGTGATGTTGGTGTTCGGATTGGCATAGTTTGGCGTGTTCGTCGCATTGGTCGCCGTCAGTTCCCACCGCAAACGCAGCCGCTCGCCGATCGAAAAATGCTTCGCCACGCCCGCGTTCAAGATCGACGACCCAGGGCCCAGAATTACGCCCTTCGACGACGTCCCGTATGATCCTTGCGCCGGCGCGGAGAATGCGGCCGTATCGAACCAACGCCGCGTCGTGCGGCTGTCCACCGCCAAATTGGCGTCCCGCAGCAGATTCGGACGAATCGTCACCTGCGCCGGGGTGTTCGAACCTGTGAACGCGGTCCCGACAGGGTCCGGCCCCGTCCACGCAGGCGTCAGGAATTGCCCCGAGTAGAAGCTATAAACCGCGTTCAGTTCCCAGCCGCCCAGCACCGCGCGATGCAACCGCGATCCGTTTTTCCCGAACGGCAGTTCCCATAGGAAGTTGCCCGTCACACGGTGCGTCGGAATGTCCAGCCATACCGCCTTTTCCCGCGCCCTGTCGAACGCGTTCTCGGGCGACTCTCCTCGTTCCAGGTCGCCGATATCGCGCGCCCACACCCACGACAATTGATACGCCAGCCCGCGCGCAAAACGCCGCTCGGCTTCCGCCGTGAGCGAGTTATACTGATGCCCGGCGCCATTGGTGATGTAGGTGATTCCGGGATACCGCTGGAACGGACGCGCCTTGCTTGCAAACAGGTTCCCGTCCGGCACCGGCTGGTTCGCGTTGTAGCCCCATTCGCCTTGCCGTGTATTGGTGCCCACGTAGGAGAGGCGGAATCCCGTATCCCAGCGCTCGTGCTCCAGCGTGAAGTTGTACTGCATCGAATACGGATCCCGAAGCCCCGGATTGATCGCCTGTGGAATCGAGATCGTGGATGGCCCGGCCACGGACGCCGGAAACACCCGCGGCAGCACCACCGTCGGCACCGGACGCGTGTTGGTGTAGGTCGGCTCGTTGATCACGAACGGCGCCCCGCCCACCGGAACCGCGCGCGCCACGATGTCGTAGAAGATGCCGTATCCCGCGCGAATCACCGTCCGGTTGTCGAACGGCCGCCAAGCCAGCCCGATGCGCGGGGCGAAGTTGTTGTACTCGTTCCGGATCAGATTCTTCGAATGGAATCCCTTCACCGAACTCGCCTCAACGATGTCCACATACCCTTGCGGCATCAGCGGACTGATTGCCCCCAGCGATCCATCGGGAACCACGATCTTGCCCGAGACCACGTCGAACGTCGATTGCTTCCCATCGGCTTGTGACCACGACGGATGCAGCTCATACCGCATTCCCACGTTCAGCGTCAGCTTCGACGTCATCTTGAATTCATCGGTCACGAAGAAATCCCACGCA
>JAWKHI010000062.1:0-30994 GCA_041394885.1 Bryobacteraceae bacterium
CGCTCCGCCCTCCCCCAGCCCGCCCACGTATTCCGGCGGCATCGCTCCCGGCCGGTAGCCGTTGTGGATCGCCGATGGTCCCTGATCGGGCATCACGATCACGTCGAAGCGCTCCCGCAGATTGCCCTTCAGCACCGTCGCATTATCGGCGCGCATGTACAGGAAACCGAACTGCTCGAGCATCCAGCGCGTCCAGCCCTCGTCCATGCTCGGCATATGGCTCCGGTAGAGCCCCAGCCGCGGACGCTTCACTTCCTTCCAGCCCTCTGTGCGCCCCGGCGAGAAGTCTCCGCTCGCTGGCTCCCGCCACACGCTCGCGCCCTTGGCCCACACCCGATTCACTTTCTTCCACGTCTCGGTATCCGCCGCCGGCCATCGGTCCGCTGTCACTGTCACACCTTCCGCCGGCGGACCCTCCGCGCCCCGCTCCCGTACATCCACCCCCATCAGCAGGGGCAGCGTGTGCGCCGTTACGTCGTACGGACGTCGCGGGGGCCCTCCCGGATACTGCCGCAGATCCGGATATTCCTGCTTCTCGAGCAGCGCCTTCGCCCATCCGCTGTAGGGCTGCCGCATCGAGATCAACCACGACGATCCCGTCTCTTCCACTTCCACCAACCCCGTCCGCAGTGTGTTCAAAAGCACTTGCGTCGCCCCCGGATCCCTTTGCTTCTTCGGAATCTCGAACCCCGGATGCGCCCGCTCGATCGAGTTCCGCCCAATGCGATAGAAGTTGCGCAGAAAATCCTCCCGCCGCACCGCCGTCTGCCACAACACCGATTCCCACGCGATCTTCTGGTAGTCCACAATGTCGCTCACCCGCCACTCGCCGCCCAGCCAGGGCTCCAGGTAGTTCCAACTTCGCATCCGGGGCTGATACCCGAGCGCGGTCTGGTTGATCTCCTCCGCTTTCACCGTCACCGGCGTCGCCAGCCGGGCCGATGCCGACTCGCTCAGGATTCGCAAACCGCCATGAAACGACTGGTAGTGCCGCGCCGGTGTCCAGAAGTCGTAAATCGCATTCAGCGCCACGCCCTTTTTCCCCGCCGCCGTCAAATCCGCCGCCATCCCCGTCCCGATCATGTTCATCTGCTGCGCGATTAGCGGATCGATGTTCGGCTCGATCGGGTCCAGCCACGGCGGCACGAACATCCGCGACGCGTTCGGACCCTGCTGGTGCACATCGTAGACGATTTGCGGATGCCACACATTGTGCAGCTTCTCGATCGCCAGCCGCGTCTCCGCCTGCGAAAAGATGTACCAGTCGCGGTTGTTGTCGTGGCCCACGTATTTCTGGTACAGCTCCGGCGGCGACGTCCCCTCATACGCCGTCCCCAGCGTTTGCCGGTACCACGCCGTCACCTTGTCCACGCCGTCCGGATTCAACGACGGCACCAGGATGAAAATCACATTGTCCAGAATCGCGCGGAATTTCGGCGTATCGCGCGTCAGGATCTCGTAAGCGAACTGCACCGCCGTCGACGTGGACGCCACCTCGGTCGAGTGGATCGAGCAGGTGATCATCACCACCGCCTTGCCTTCGCCGATCATGCGCGCCGCCTCACGCTCGCTGGTTTTCCGCGGATCCGCCAGCCGCTCCTGAATCGCCCGGTACCGGTCCAGCTTCGCGAGCGTCGCCGGATTGGAAATCCACGCCGCCACGAATGGGCGCCCTTCCGTCGTCTTGCCGAGCGTCCGCACCCGTATCCGCCCGCTGGACTTTCCCAGCGCCTCGAAATACGAGACCACCCGGCTCCAGTCCAGCAGCTTGCGGTCTTCGCCCATGCGATGGCCGAAATGCGACTCCGGTGTGGGAACGGCGGCCGCAACCATCCACGCCGCGGCCAATAGCGGCCCGAAAAGCCGCCAGATCATGCGCGATTCAGTTCCTTCCAAGGGCCCGGTACCAGCGCAGGAAGCGCTCCGGCTCCTTGCTCTCCTGGCACTCGGCCAGCGTGTAGCGCTCGTACTTCATCTGGCGCAGCAGCGTGAACAGCTCACGCCACGGATACGATCCGTTGGCGAGTTCGTTGATGTGGACGTTCTTGATGTATGGCTTCAGCAGTTCGAAGCTCGGTTTGATGCTGCCGTTCACGATGTCGGTCGGGTTCGAGTTCCAGCACACGCCCACATTCTCGTGCCGCGCCGCCTTCATGATCGCCGCCGACACCGTCGGCACCTGCGTATCCCGTCCGTGGACCTCCATCCAGATCTCCACACCCTTCCCCGCCCCATAATCGCCCACCTCTCGCAGCGCCGCCCCGATGTTCCCGATCGTCGTCTCGCGCGGAACCTGCGGCGGCAGCCCGTTCGGGCGAACCTTGATGCCCCATGCCCCCGTATCGTGCGCCAGATCGATGAACGCCTTGGCGTCGGCCACGTGCTTGGCCCGTACCGCCGGATCCGGCGAATGAAACTCGGCCGTGGTTCCGAAGCTCAACAATCGCACCTTGCTGCTTTGGAACCGCTGCTGCACACGCGCCCGCTCGGCCGCGCCGATAGACGGCTCCACACCGTGTTTGTGCGTAGTCCGCAGTTCCACCGCCTCAAAACCCGCCTCCTCCAGCTTCGGGATCAGCGTCTCGAGGTCCCAGTCTTTCAGCAGATTGTAGGTTACAGATCCGAGCAGCATCGAAAGCTAGGGTATCACGTCCAGCATCCGGTCAATCTCCTCCGGCGCGATATAAAAATGGGGCGACGTTCGCACAAATCCCTGCCGCGGAGCTGCCACGATCCGCTCGTTCCGCAGCGCCGCCACAATCACCCGGCTATCGGTGTCCGGCTTCCGGAAACTCACTATACCTGACCCGCTTTCGAGCACTTCATACCCCTTCCCCCGAACCCCCTCCTCGATCCGCCTCGCCAGCCCCCGCACCGCCGGCGCGATTTCCCCGATCCCCACCTGATTCAGAAACTCGATCGACGCCCGCAGCCCGTAGATCCCGATCGTGTTCAATGTGCCCGGCTCGTACCGCCCCGCGTCAGACCGTAGCGTCGTGTCACGCGATGCATAATCGGCGTAATGCCGCACGTTGGTCCATCCGAATTCCACCGGCTCTACTGAGTCCATCCGGTCCCGCCGCAAATAAAGTATCCCGCAGCCCTCCGGACCCAGCATCCATTTGTGCCCGTCCGCCGCCAGCGCATCGATATGGGCCGCCTCCACATCCAGCGGCAGCGCGCCCAGCCCCTGAATCGCGTCCACAAAATAGAAGACGTCATGCCGCCGGCAGATCTCCCCGATCGCGTTCAGATCCACCGTGTACCCCGATAGATAGTTCACATAGCTGATCGCCAGCAGCCGCGCACCCCGGCACGCCGCCTCGATCTTCTCGAGCGGATCGTGGATCGAAAGCCACTCCACCGCCACCCGTCCCCCGCCCACTCGTTCCCATATGTAGTAGTTGGCCGGAAACTCCTCGCGAAACGCTACGATGCGGTCCCCCTCCCGCCAGTCCAGCCCCAACGCCACCGTCGCGATCCCCTCCGACGTATTCTTCACGATCGCAATCTCGTCGCGATGCGCGCCGATCAGTTTCGCCGCGCTAACTCGAAGCCCTTCATAGGCTTGGAGCCATTCGTCGTAGTGCAGCGAACCCCAATGGCACGCGTCTTCGGCCAGCGCTTTCATCGCCTCCGCCGCCGGTTTCACCAGCGGTGTCACCGCCGCATGATTTAGATAGGTCAGATTCGCCGTCACCGGAAACTGATCGCGATACCGCTGCCACAGGAAACCCATTCCTTCGACTATACGTTAACTTTGGTAAGGCTCCGGATGCGTATGATGAAACCGGACGTATAATGAAGGCATCTAACGACCCAGGAGGCGGTTATGATGATGGCTTTTGTTCGTAGGACGTCGGCGGTCGTAGCCATGAGCGTTCTGTTGGTCCCTGCTGGCTTTGCCGCCAAGGACAAAAAGAAAGACCCCGACGCCATCGGCGAACGCGATGTCGGTAAAGGCGTCAACTGGTATTCCCTCGAAAAAGAGATCGGCATGGGCAAGCAGTTGGCCCAGGAGATCGAGCGCCAGGCCAAGATCATCGACGATCCCGTGATCGCCGAATACGTCAACCGAGTCGGCCAGAACCTCGTCCGCAACTCCGACGTCAAGGTCCCCGTCACCATCAAGGTGATCGATTCTGAAGAGGTCAATGCCTTTGCCCTCCCTGGCGGCTTCTTCTTCGTCAACACCGGGCTACTGCTGCGCGCCGAAACCGAAGCCGAACTCGCCGGCGTCATGGCTCACGAGATTGCGCACATCGCCGCCCGCCACGGCACCCGTCAGGCAACGCGAGGCAACATCGTCAACCTCGCCACCATCCCCCTCATCTTTATGGGTGGCTGGGCCGGGTACGGGGTTCGCCAAGCGGCCAGCGTCCTCGTTCCCATCGGGTTCCTCTCCTTCTCGCGAGGCTTCGAGTCGGAAGCCGATCTGCTCGGCCTGCAGTATCTATATAAAGCTGGCTACGATCCCACGGCCTTCGTCGACTTCTTCGAGAAGCTGCAGTCGGACGAGAAACGAAAACCCGGCACCATGGCCAAAGTTTTCTCCTCCCATCCGCCCACCGACGATCGCATCAAGAACAGCCAGAAGAATATCCAGGAAATCCTCACCGCGAAACCCGAATACGTCGTCACCACTTCCGAGTTCAATGACGTGAAGTTCCGTCTCGCCCAGATGCTCAATCATCGGCGTGTCGACGACAAAGAGGATGCGAATAAGCCCCGCCTGCGCAAACAGGGTTCCGGCCGCATCGACTCCGATGGCAACGAGAAGCCCAAAGCCGAGGATGAAGACGAGAGGCCTACCCTCAAACGTAGGAACTGAGGTATACTGAAATCGCTTTGCTCACACTCACTCCTCCTTGTGAGCAAGTTAGCCCGGCGCCATAATCCTCCGGTGGCGCCGGGCCTTTTCTTCCTCCCCGCCCCCAACACCCCTCGAACTGCTGCCCAGAGCTATTGCCCCGAACTATTGCCCCGAACTATTGAATGTAGCCGAGTTCCCGCAATCCCTTCACCGGTTGGACGTCATCGAAGAAAACGAAAGCCTCCCGCTGGCGCCCATGCTCGAGCGCCACCCCAAATGGAGGATCGCCAAACGGGAACTTCGCCTTCAGCACCTCCAGATCCGGGGTCAGCACTGCCTTCAACCCCGTATCCCCCAGGAACTGTTCCGCGAACTGCGGCACCCGCGTCGGAATGCCCACAACCCGTACGTCTTTCCACGCATAGCCCGACATCTGCTTGGCCGCCGCAAAGCAGTGCGAGCATTCCGGGTCGAAAAAGTACAGGAATACCCGGCCCTCACGCAGCGAATAGGGCTTCCCGTCCACCGTCACCGTGGCCGGCGCTTCCACCCCCGATTGCCGCGCCACCGTCACTCCGTAGCTCACCCCCGCGAACACGCACACCGCGCCCAGCACCATCGCCGCCGGGCGGATCCCGATCGACGGTCGCGCCCACCAACCCGCGATCGCTGCCGCCGCCAGCATCAACGCATCGGTCGCGAAAAACTGAGGTCCGATCGCGCGCTCCAAGAATGGGAAGCAGGTGCAATCCTCCCCTCGAAGCGCATTGTAGTGGTACCCGATGTAGGCCATGAACACCAGTAACAGGCCGCCCGTCAACAACGCCCCCCACCGCCGGAATCGCGGCACGAGCAACAACACCCCGGAGAAGATCTCCACAATTCCCAGCCCCACCGCCAGCGGCAAACTCAACGTCGACGGCACCTTCAGTTGCGACACCTTCGCCGCCCAACCCAACGGGTCCATCACTTTCCAAACGCCGGCGCCGACAAAAAAAATCGATACCGCCAACGCGCACCCGAGCGCCACCCACCCTCGCCAGGCCGGCACCGGCCATGCGGACGCAGAAGTGGGGTGTGCCATACTGTCTTCCATGCCCTTCATTCTATCGCTAGATCGAAGGGTGTCAGGCCTCGTCGCGGACGCCTTCCTCCCTCGCTTCGCCACCATCCTCCTTGTCGCATTTCTCGCCCACGCCCCCATCACCGCCCAAACCGCCGACCTCCTGTTCTACAACGCCAACATCTATACCGCCGATCCCAAGCATCCCCGCGCCTCCGCCCTCGCCATCTCCGCCGGCCGGATCCTCGCTGCCGGCGATGACCTTTCCGCCCACACCGGTCCTGACACGCAGCGAATTGACCTTCATGGAGCCACCGTCACCCCTGGTTTCATTGACTCGCATGGCCATATGGCAGGCCTCGGCCAAAGCCTGGAAACCCTCGACCTTCGCGACGCCCGTTCCCCCGCCGACGCCGCGCGCATCGTCGCCGAAGCCGCCGCCCGCCTCCCGCACGGCGAATGGATCGTCGGCCGCGGTTGGGATCAAACCCGTTGGTCCGGTGGCGGCTTCCCGGACTCCGCGCCCCTGGATCGCGCCGCCCCCCTCCATCCCGTCTACCTCACCCGCGTCGATGGCCATGCCGCCTGGGTCAATCAACGCGCCCTCCAAATCGCCGACGTCAACGGCAAGACCGCGGACCCGCCCGGCGGCCGCATCCACCGCGCCAACGGGCGCCCCACCGGCATCCTGATCGATCGCGCCACCTCACTCGTCAGCCGCAAAATCCCTCCCCCCGACGCCGCCACCATCGCTCTCCGCATCGAACGCGCCGCCCGCGAGTGCGCCCGCCTCGGCCTCACCTCCGTCCACGATGCCGGCGTCGGCGAACGAGAGATCGCCGCCTATCGCGACCTCATCGCCAAAGGACGCCTCCCAATTCGCGTGTACGCCATGATCGGCGGCGAAGGCGAGCTGTGGCGTCACTATCTCGCCAAAGGTCCGGAAATCGGCGAACGCCTCACGGTTCGCTCTATCAAGCTCATGGCCGACGGAGCCCTTGGTTCCCGTGGTGCAGCCCTCCTCGCCCCCTATTCCGACGATCCCGAACAAAGCGGTCTCCTCATACTCCAGAAAGAAGACGTGGAGCGCGTCGCCCGCGACGCCGTCAAGGCAGGATTCCAGGTCAATACCCACGCCATCGGTGACCGCGCCAATCGGATGGTCCTCCAGGCCTATGCCGCCGCCCTCGGCGGAGCCAACAACCGCCGCTTCCGCATCGAACACGCCCAAATCGTCTCGCCCGCGGACTTCGATCTCTTCGCCAAATACTCCATCATCGCCTCCATGCAGGCCACCCACGCCACCTCCGACATGCGCTGGGCCGAACAGCGCCTCGGTCCGGACCGCATCGCCGGCGCCTACGCCTGGAAGCAGATGCTCGATCGCGGCGTCGTCCTCGCTAACGGTTCCGACTTTCCCGTCGAGAGCCCGGACCCCATGCTCGGCTTCCACGCCGCCGTCACCCGCCAGGATCGCTACGGCAACCCGCCTGGCGGCTGGCGCAATCAGGAGACTCTCACGCGAGACGAAGCCCTCCACAGTTGGACCGCCGCCGGCGCCTACGCTGCTGGCGAGGAAGCCTGGAAAGGCACCCTCTCTCCGGGCAAGATCGCCGACTTCATCGTCCTCTCCAACGACATCATGACCGTCCCCGCCCCCGAGATCCCGGACACTCGCATCCTGCGCACCGTTGTCGGCGGCCACACCGCCAGAATCGAGCAATTCCACGGCATCGTGCCCGTCCCGGCCGGAACGCCCAAGTACGTCGAACTCGGCGCCATCGATCGTCCCGCTACCGTCGTCTGCCGCTTCCACACCCTCCAACCCGGCGCCGCTCTCCGCGTGATGGTCATCTCCAAAGAGGATCTCGAGTGGCATCAAAAACAAGGATGGGATAGGCTCTCCGCCGCCGGACGCTTCGTCTCCGCCGGCGAACTCCGCGTCCCGATCCGCCAACCCGGCGACTACATCCTCGTGTTCGACCAGGAACCGCAAACCGCCGGTCCAGCCCGCAATCGGCCGCCACGGGAACGATCCACCCGCGTGCTCATCGACCTCGCATTCGAGTACGACATCCCCGTCGCCCCGCGGCATTTGTCCACCACCCGCCGCTTTGCCGTGCTTGGCGCCAGCCTTGGTCTCCTCGCCATGATCTGCGGGGTCGGGAGCTGGAAAATCCTCCGTGCCTTTCAAACTCGGGACGACGCGGACTAGCCCCGCGCCCCCCAGCCCCCTTGCGCCGCCCCGCCCGCCTCGGATACGCTCGTTCTAGCACCCTCTGGGCCATCCATCATGCCGATCCCATCGTTCCCCCGCACGATCTTCATCCGCTTTGCCTTGGCGATCGTTCTCTCTCTCGCCGCGCAGGCCCAGGATGACTTCAAAGACGTCATGTCCCGCGTCCAGGAATTCACCCTCGACAACGGCTGGCGGTTCATTGTCGTCGAACGCCACCAGGCCCCGGTTGCGTCCTTCTATACCTACGCCGACGTCGGATCGGCGCAAGAGGTGAAAGGCATCACCGGGCTCGCCCACATGTTCGAACACATGGCTTTCAAGGGCACACGTAAGATCGGCACCAAAGACTACACGCAGGAAAAAGAGGCCCTGGAACGTGTCGACCGCGCGTTCCAGGCCATTCAGGCCGAAAAACAGAAGACCGGCGGCGGTGACCCGAAACGGGTGCAAAGCCTCGAGCAGGAGTTCAAGTCCGCCGAAGCCGCCGCGGGCGAGTTCGTCGTCGCAAACGAATTCGGTCAGATCATCGAACGTTCCGGCGGACGCGGCCTCAACGCCTCCACCAGCTACGACAAGACCGACTACTTCTTCAGCCTTCCTTCCAATTCCGCCGAGCTCTGGTTCTATCTCGAATCCGAACGGTTTTATCAACCCGTGTTTCGCGAGTTCTACAAGGAAGCCGGCGTCGTTCGCGAAGAGCGCCGGATGCGCACCGAATCCAGCCCGCAAGGCCGCCTCATCGAGGAGTTCACCGCCGCCGCCTACAAAGCCCATCCCTATGGCGAACCCGTCGTCGGCCACATGAGTGACCTCGAAAGCTTCACCCGCGCCGACGCCACCGAATTTTTTCAGAAATACTACGGCCCAGGCAATCTCGTCAGCGTCATCGTCGGCGATGTCAGCTCCGCGAAAATCAAAGCCCTTGCCGAAAAGTACATGGGCCGCATCGCCGCTCGTCCCGTCCCGCCGCCCCTGCGCACCGTAGAGCCCCCGCAGACCGTCGAGCGCCGCCTCATCCTTCGGGGCAAGGCCCAGCGGATCGCCTATATGGGCTACCACAAACCTTCCATCCTGGACCCGGATCTCGCCGTCTATGAAGCGCTCTCCAGCATCCTCAGCGATGGCCGTTCCTCCCGCCTCCATCAGGCTCTCGTCCAGAAGCAGAAGGTGGCCGTCGCCGCCGCCGGCTTTACCGGATTCCCCGGCCAAAAGTACCCTGGCTTGTTCCTGTTCGGCGCAATCCCGTCGCCGGGTAAAACCAATGAAGATGTCGAAAAGGCCATGCTCGGCGAAATCAAGCGTCTGATCGACGAACCCGTCTCGGCGGAAGAGCTGGAAGGCGTGAAGAATCGCGCTCGTGCCGGACTGATCAACCTCCTCGGTAACAACACCAGCATGGCCAGCCAACTCGCCGAATGGAAAGCCCTGACCGGCGACTGGCGCAATCTGTTCCGCTTCCTCGACAAGCTCAACGCCGTCACCCCGCAGGACGTCCAGCGCGTCGCCAAAGAGACTTTCAAGGACTCCAATCGCACCGTCGCGTTTCTCGAGCCGGAAGGCAACTAGGAGAAAATGAAAATGACTCGCCTGCTCGCCCTCCTCGCCCTAGCCGCCGCTTCCGCATCCGCCCAGGCCATCCCGGACACCTACAAGGACCTCAAGTTTCCCCCGCTGAACCCCATTCGTATCCCGCGGGTGGATCGCTCCGTGCTCCCCAACGGCATGACGCTGTTCCTCGTCGAAGACAAAGAACTCCCCCTCGTCCGCGCGCGCGCCATCATCCGCACCGGCACTCGCTGGGAACCCATCGAAAAGGCCGGCCTCGCCTCCACCACCCTCCGCGTCATGCGCACCGGCGGAACCCCGCAGCGCAAGGGCGACGACCTCGACAAGGAACTCGACCGCCTCGCCGCATCGGTGGAAACCTTCGCCGGTGAGGATTCTTCCGGCGCCAGCATCTTCGTCCTCAAAGAAGACGCACCCAAGGGTCTCGAGATCCTCGCCGACATCCTCCGGAACCCCGCCTTCCCTCAGGACAAAATCGACTTGTCCAAGACCGCCACCCGCGCCGGCATCGCCCGCCGCAACGATAACGCCCACGGCATTCACTCCCGCGAAGGCGCTCGGCTGCTCTATGGCAAGAACAGCCCCTATACCCGGCAAGTCGAATACGCCACCATTGACTCCATTTCCCGCGATGATCTCCTCGCCTTCCACAAACAGTATTTCCAGCCCGAAAACGTGATCCTCGGCGTCTGGGGTGACTTCGACGCCAAGGCGATGAAAGACCTCGTCACCCGGACCCTCGGCGCCTGGCCCAAAGGCAATCAGCCCCGCCCGCAAACACCCGCCGTCGACAAGTCCGCGCAGGCAACCGGCGCCTATCTCCTCAACAAAGACGACGTCAATCAGTCCAACATCAGCATCTCGCTCCTGCTCGGCCGCCGTGACGATCCCGATTACCACGCCATGGTCGTCATGTCCCAGATCCTCGGCGGCGGCTTCGGTTCGCGCCTGTTCAATGAGGTCCGCACCAACGCCGGCCTCGCCTACGGTGTCGGCGCCGGTTATCGCGCCGAGTACGACCACGCCGGCTATTGGTCCGCGAGCGCCGGCACCAAGACCGAAACCACCATGAAGGCCCTCGAGATGGTCCGCAAGGAAATCTCCAAGATCCGCACCGAAGACGTTACCGCCGACGAGCTCCAGCGCGCCAAAGATGGCCTGCTCAAGGGCGAAGCGTTCGACTATGACTCCACGTCCAAGATCATCGGCCGCCTCATGGACTTCGAATACTACGGCTACCCCTCGGACTTTCTCGCTCGTTTCCGCGCCGGAGTCGAAAAGGTCAACATCGCCGACGTCAAGCGCGTCGCCGCCAAATACCTCGACGAGTCCCGCTTCCTCACCGTCATCCTCGGCAAAGCCGCCGAGTTCGACAAGTCGTCCACGGACCTCAAACTCACCGAAGTCGATTACGCCATTCCCCCGCCGAAGGCCGCCGCCGTAGCCGCGCCCACCGGGGAAACCACCGCCAAAGGCGTCGCGCTGCTCACCAAAGCCCGCCAGGCCCACGGCGGCGATGCCGTCAGCAACTTGAAGGACTACGCCCTGAAACTCGACATCGCCCGCGTCGGCCCCCAGGGCGAAATGACCATGCAGGCCGAAGCCGTCGGCACCGCCGCCGGCAAGTCTCTCATGAAGCTCGTACTCCCCATGGGCCGCATCGAGCAGGGCTTCGACGGCAACATCGTCTGGATGCGTTCCCCGCAGGGCGTCCAGGTAGCCCCCGCCGCCATGGCCGAACGCGCGCGCCAAAGCAACCTCCGCGAGATTCTCACCCTCCTCCGCAACTTTGACCAACCGGGCTACTCCGCGCAGGCGCTCGGCGCCTCCAAGCTCGGCGGCAAGGACGTCGAAGGGGTCCTCGTCTCCAACGCCGCTCTCAAACTCGAAACCAAGCTGTTCGTCGATCCCGCCACCGGTCTCCTCGCCGGAAAAAGTTATATGGACGAGGGCGGCATGGGTTCGCCCCCCGGGGAGCGCGTCGAAACATTTTCCGATATTCGCGACGTCCAGGGCGTCAAGATGCCTTTCCTCGTCGTCGTAACTACAGGTGGCCAGAAGTCCGGCCAACAGACCATCAAAGAAGCTAAGATCAACCAGGGAGTCAATGACGATGCATTCCAAAAACCGTCCAACTGATCCGAACCGCCGCGCCGTGTTGGGCGGTGGCCTCGCCGCCTGCCTCACCGCCGTTCTTCCTCGAGCTGAAGCCGCGCACAATCGCATCGATCGCTCGCGCATCAGCGCCATCACGGACGAGATTGCCCGCGACCCCAAAGGCGCCATCGACTTCGCGAAGAAATACCGGATCTCGTGGCTCGAACTCCGCTCCGTACCAGGCGCGCGGAAGGAATACTTCATGCTCCCTGAGGCCGACCTCAAACAGGCAGCCAAGGAGTTTCGCGATGGCGGTGTCGGCATCTCCTTCCTCAACACCAGCATGTTCAAGTACTGGCTCCCCGGCACCGAACCCGCGCGCGCTTCGGTCAAAAAGGACCCAACCCGGTTTGAAAATCGCGCCGAAGAGCTCAAACGCGCCGCCAACGCCGCCCATATCCTCGGCGTCAGGAAAGTGCGCGTGTTTACCTTCATGCGCACCAATGACCCCGCCGCCACCATGCCCCGCATCGTCGAGCATCTCAATGAGCTCGCCGCCATGGCGGACCGCGAAAAGATTGACCTCCTCATCGAAAACGAAGGAGCATGCAACGTCTCCTCCGCCGCCGAGCTTGCCGCCGTCGTCAAGCAAGTCACACACCGCCGAGTCGGCATCAATTGGGACCCCCTCAACTCCGCACACACCAAGGAAATCGCCTTCCCCGATGGCTATGAGTTGCTTCCCGCCAAGCGTGTCGGCAACGTCCAGATCAAAGGTAAGAGCATCCTCCCCGGTCCGGAACTGCTCGATTGGAGCGGCATCTTCAAACGCCTCGAGAAGGACGGATACAAAGGCCAGGTCGGTCTCGAGACCCACATCTTCGGCGAGATACAGGTGCAGAAATCGCACGAGTCCATGCAAGCCATCCTGCAACTGATCGAAGGTTCGCACTCCGCGCCTTCGCCCAGCGCCTAACTACTCCCGATGCGACCCGCGTTCCTCCTCGCCGGTCTCGGCGTGATGGCTGCCCTGATCGGCGGCTTCCTGTGGTTCACCCGCGGCTCGCATATTCAGATCAAAGGGGAAGTACTAAAGGTACGCACCCATGCCTTTAGCGACGGCAGTTCTCTCGCCGTCGTCGACTTCCGGTTCGCCAATCCCGCCGACTTCCCCTTCCTCGTCCGGAGCGTGGACCTCATTCTCGAAACCGCCGATGGCAAGACCCTCAACGGCATGATGGTCGCCGAAACCGACGCGAAACGCATGTTCGAGGGCATGCCGGAACTCGGCCAAAAATACAACGAGACCCTGAAGACCCGCGATAAGATCCCTCCCCACTCCCAGGACGATCGTATGGTAGCCGCACGCTTCGAAACCTCCATCGACGTACTCGAGCAACGGAAACGCCTCCGCATCCGCGCCGAAGAAGTCGATGGCGCCGTCAGCGAAGTCGTGGAGAACCGATAGGCGCCACCCGCAACTCATGGCTCGCCGCATCGAATCTCACTTTATCTCCGGCCCCGCCGGCCGCCTCGAAGCTCTTCTCGAGGAACCCGCCGATCGCGACCCCGTCTACGCCGCCTTGGTCTGCCATCCTCATCCACTGCACGGCGGCACCATGCACAACAAGGTCGTCTACCGCATTGCCCGAGGCTTACGCGCCGCCGGCGCCGTCGTCCTGCGATTCAACTTCCGCGGCGTCAATCTCAGCGAGGGCGTCCATGACGATGGCGTCGGTGAAATCGAAGATGCCCGCGTCGCCCTCGGCTGGCTCCGCGAGCGCTACCCCGATCTGCCGTATCTCATGGCCGGTTTCTCGTTCGGATCCCGTGTCATCCTGCGCCTGGGCTGCCAGGCGCCCGGAGCCCGGATGCTAGTCCCCGTCGGCTTCCCTTCCCTTCACACCGATCCCCTGCCTTACCTCGCTTGCCCGGTCCCCCGCGTGTTCCTGCACAGCACCCATGACCAGTTCGGGCCCCGCGAGAGCTTCCAGGCCTTCTTCGATTCCCTCCCGGGCGAAAAGGACCTCGTCTGGATCGAATCCAGGGATCACTTCTTCGTTGACGCGCTCGACCAACTGGAAACCGCCGTCTCCCGCCTTCTTTGATTCCGGTAATATAATTACGGGAACCTGTATGACAACAAAATTAGCCGGTTTTGTTTCCGCCGTCCTCGCAGCCACAGTCCTGCTGCCGGCGTTCGCCGCTGCCCCCGCCGCCGTGCCCGGACCGCTGCCACTCCGTTTCGAGCCGGAATCGATGACAGGGGTCTTCCGCGCCATGGGCCCCGGCTTCGCGCTACAGGTATCGCCCGCCCAGGCCCGCTTCGCCGCCGGAGACGCGCGTTTGTCGATGCTACTCGACGGCGCGGACCCCTCCGCCGGTGCAACCGGCCTCCACCGGCTCGAGTCCGTAAGCAACTATCTTCGCGGGAACGACCGTTCTCAATGGCGCATCGGCGTCCCCAACTTCGCCCGCGTACGTTATAACAACGTTTACTCCGGCATTGACCTCGTTTACTACGGCACCAGCTCCCGACTCGAGTACGATTTCGTCGTCGCCCCGCAGGCTGACCCCTCCGCGATCGCTCTCCGTTTTCCCGATGCCGGCGAACTATCCCTATCGGCCGAAGGCGATCTCGTCATTCACACGCCCGGCGGCGACAGCGTCCACAAACGCCCCGTCATTTATCAGGAAGTCGCCGGGGCGCGAGTAGCCGTCGACGGCGCATACCGCATCGACGAAGAAGGGCGCGTCCGTTTCCGCGTCGGCCCGTATGATCGCGCTCATCCCCTTACCATTGACCCCGTGCTGCAGTTTTCCACCTACTACGGCGGACGCTTCCGCGACGTCGCCAATGGCTTGGTCCTCGATCGCGCCCGCAACATCTATCTCACCGGTACAGCCACTTCCACCGATTTCCCCGTCAGCACCGGCGCCTTCCAGTCTCAGCTCATCGGAGATTCCGACATCTTCGTCGTCAAGCTCAACGCCACCGGCACTACTGTCTTCTACTCCACGCTCATTGGCGGTTCCGGCCAGGATACTCCCGGACAGCCCGCCGTCGACAGCAACGGAAACCTGTATCTCGGCGGCACCACCAACTCCGCCAACTTCCCCACCACCCCCGGAGCCTACAAGGTGTTTCCCCTCGGCGGGCCCAATGATCTCGACGGCTTCGTCCTCAAGCTCAATCAGTCCGGCACCGAACTCACCTACTGCACCCGCATCGGCGGCAAAGATCGCGACCACCTCAACGCCGTCGCCGTCGACACCGGCGGCAATGCCTATGTCACCGGCGACACTTCCTCGGCGGACTTCCCCATCACCTCCGAAGATGTCTTCCAGGATGAGATGCGCGGCGCCATCGACGTCTTTGTCACCAAGATCAACTCGACCGGCAGCGGACTCGTCTGGTCCACCTTCCTCGGCGGCGACAACGATTCCTTCATCGTCGCGCAGGAGTCCGGCAAGGCCATCGCCGTCAACCGCTCCGGACAGGTCTTCGTCGCCGGTGAGACTACACTCCGCGATTTCCCCACCTCCGGCGCCCCCCAATCGGAACACCTCGGACAGTTCGATATCTTCGTCACCGGCATCGCCGCCGACGGCGAGAGTCTTCTTTGGTCCACCTTCCTCGGTGGCGAAGGGGTCGAAAACCTCGGTGCCATGAGCCTCGATCCCACTGGCGCCAACGTCTACGTCGCCGGTGATACCGCCAGCCGCCGTTACCCTGTCACCCCGCAGACCTTCCAGTCGTTTTTCGGGCCCGGCGATGAAAACCGCCGCGAAGGTTTCCTCACCCGCCTCAACGGCAGCGGCCAGATCGTCTACTCCACTTTCTTCGGCGGCAACCGCGATGATCAGGTCACCGGCGTCGTCGGTGACGCCGAAGGCAGGGCCACGATCTTCGGCACTACCTCCAGCACCAACCTTGCCACTACCAATGACGCTCTTCAGGCCGGCCTCAACTCCGGCACCGGCAGTTCGCCCTTCGACACCTTCATCGCTTCGTTCAATTCCGCCGGCACCCAAACCACCTTCGTCACCTACCTGGGCGGACGCAGAAACGAAACCTCGGGCCCCATCGCGCGCGACGACCAAGGCAACCTTTACATCGCCGGTTATACCGAGTCCACCGATTTCCCCACAACCCCGGGCGCAATTCGCCGCGCCTCCGGCGTCGGCACTCCCACCACTTTCCTTGCACGCCTCGGCGAATCGCGTCCCGGCCCTGTCAGCCTCAATATCCTGTCCGGGAACAACCAGACCGCCGACGAAGGCACAGCCCTCCCGTTGCCGCTCATGATCTCGCTGCTCGACGCCTTCGGCAACGGCGTCTCCGGCGCCACCGTCAGCTTCTTTACCACCGCCGGCACCCTCTCGGCTCCCACCGCAGTCACCGACGGCCTCGGCCGCGCCTCGGTGCAGCTCACCCTCCCCCTCCGCCCCGGAACCGTCAAAGTCACCGTCCGCCAGGGCGAACTGCCGCCGGTCGAGTTCTCCATCGTTTCCCGCCGCGTAGGTCCGCCGCTCCCGGAGATCTCCGCCGCCGACGGCGTCATCGGCGCTGGCCGCGGTCTCATCGCCGTTAGGCACCTTTCCCCAGGAGGCCGCGCCATCGTCAAGGGCCGGGCCTTCATCGTGTCCGGCGCCGACGAAGAGGCCATTCCGGATCGCCTGGTCAATGGCCAGCTTCCCACCAATCTCGCCGGGTTGTGCCTCACCGTCGGCGGCGTCGCCGCCCGCCTCCTCTCCGTTTCTCCCAATGAAATTTTGTTCCAGGTGCCGGAGATCGACACGCTTGGCATGAGTAGCGTCGTCGTCATCACCAACTGCGGACGCTTCGGTGAACTGCGTTCCGATCCGCGTGAGGTCGAACTCCGCGCCGCCTCCCCCGAGTTCTTTTATTACAACGTCAATCAGCAGGGACGCAGCCCCGTCCAGGCTATCCGCGCCGATACCGGCGATCCCATCGGGCCCGATGGAACCTCCGCCACGCCCAACTCCGTCGTCCGCGCCTTCGGAACCGGTTTCGGCCGCACCGATCCCGTGGTCGGTTCCGGCGAATTCCCCACCGCTCTCACCGCAACCGCCATCAAGCCCGTCGTCATTCTCGATGGGGAGGATCTCCCCGCCGAAGATGTCCTCTACGCAGGCCTCACGCCCGGCTACCCCGGCATCTACCACGTCGATTTCCGCGTCCCTGCCCGCGTTCGCAACGGAAACATTTCTCTTGTTGTGCGCTTCGATCAGCAGTCCTCGCCAGACTCGGCCTATGTCCGCATCACCGGTGGCGAAGACCGTGCTCCCCGCATCTCCACCGCCCCTACTCGCATCGAATTCGGCGACGTCGTCCGCGGCCAAGCCGTCTCCCGTCCCCTCACCGTCGCCAACGCCGGCACCGCGCCCCTGGTGATCACATCCTTCTTCCTCGACGCGCGCGCCTTCACCGTCACTCCCAACTTCGGCTTTCGCCTCCTGCCCGGTGAGACGCGCGTGGTGAACGTCAACCTGAATGCCACCGCGCTCGGGCCCGCCGAAGCCACACTCGCCATCGGCACCGATGATCCCGCCACTCCCAATCTCAACGTCCCCCTCTCCGCCAACATAATCGAACAGCCTCCCACGCCCAATCCCGTCCCGGTGATTTCCAGCATCCTCCCCAATACCATTGAATCCGCGGGCGCCTCCTTCAACCTCGTCGTCAACGGTAGCGGCTTCGTCCGCGGCTCGGTGGTCGAAGTCAACGGGGAACCACGCTCTACCTTCTTCAATCATCCGGCGCAGTTGATCGCCCTCGTGCGCGCCCAGGACATCGTCTCGGCCGGCGATGCCCGCATCACTGTCTTCACCCCCGCTCCCGGCGGTGGACGCTCGGAGCCCATCACCCTCACCGTCCGCACCACCTTCGCCCCCAACCAGCCGCTCAGCCTCATCAACCAGATGAACCTGCGCTTCTGTCCCACCGTCATTTCTTATGTCTCGGTCCAGGACAGCGCCGGTCAATCCATCCGCGGCATCACGCGCGAACGCGTCACATGCCGCGAGGAGGGCGAGGAGATCGATTGCACCATCGCCCCCGCTCAGGCCGTCGCGCCCGTTTCCCTCACCATCGTCCTCGGCATGAACGGACTCACCGCCGAACAGGACCAGGCCCTCATTCGCAGCGCAGCCAAAACCCTCGTCAACAGCCTCGATGCGCCCGATAGCGTCGCCATCGTCCATCTGGAAGACCAGGCCCGGCCTCTGCTCCCCTTCACCGTCGACAAAGACAAAGCACTCGTGCTCATTGACCAGTTGCGCCCCGTTCCTCCCGGAAACGCGCTCTATGACGCCGTCGTCGCCGCCTCCACCGCCTACCGCGCCGAACAGGACCGCCGCCACATCGTCGTCCTGTTCACTGCGCTCGGTAATCAAAGCGGCAATCTCGTCGACCTCACCCAGGCCACCGGCACCGCCCGCGGCACTGGCGTGACCTTCTACACCGTCGCCGTCGGCCCCGGCACAGCCGACGTCGCCCTCACCGGGTTCCTCCGCGAACTCGCGCGCGACACCTTTGGCCAATTCTTCTCCGAGCCCTCCGCGCTCCAGTTTTCCTCCGTCGCCGGCCGCATCGGCAACATCATCCAGTCCCAATACGCGATTCAGACCAACGCCCGGTTTATTGACTTCCGTCAAAAGCCGCTCTCGTTCTCGTTCCGCATCCCCGAAGGCACCGTCACCGCCACTCGCAACTACGCGCCCTGCAACCCCTAGCGTCAAACCGGGGTCGCGCCGCGGCCCTGGTTCTGAAACAATCTCTCGTATGCCACCTGTCACGCGAAGAAAGATCCTCGCTGGCCTCGCCGCCGCACAGGCTGCCTCTGTCCCTTCCAAAGCCACCGCGGCCGAAGTTCATCGCACCATTGGCGTACCGCTGAAGATCACCAAAGTCGAACCGGTAATCATCCGCTCACCCAACGACGGAAAGCCGGAACCATCCTACGTCCAAATGACGCCGCTCGGCGGCGAGACCGAGGACATTGGCATCTGGCGCCGCCTCGAACGCGCCGAGACTTCACGCCAACATGGCGTCCAGCAGTCCTGCCTCGTGAAGATTACCACCGATCAGGGCGTCTACGGATGGGGCGAAGGCCACGCCGTTACCGCTCCGCGCGTCGTGCGGACCATCCTCACGGACCTGTTCGCCCCCATTCTCATCGGGCAGGATGCGAGAAACATCGAGCCACTGTTCGAGAAGCTATACTCCACCGAGCGGCTGCGCGGCCACAACTCCGGGTTCTGGATGCGCGCCATCGCCGCCATCGATATCGCTCTCTGGGATCTCGTCGGCAAGGCCGCCGGATTGCCCGTCTACCAGATGCTCGGCGGCAAGTTCCGCGATCGTATCCACACCTACCAGGGTGTCGGCGGTAATGATCCGGCGCAAGTCCGCGACAACGTGCAGCGCCTCCTCGAGATCGGCTATCCCGTCCAGAAGATGAGCCTCGCCAAAGGTGGACAGGCTGCGCGGGACTTCAATCGTGTCCTCGCCGCCGCCGAAGTGCTCGAGGGCAAAGGCCAGATCCTCGTCGATTCCCTCGGCGCCTACACCCTCCACGAGGCCACCCTCGTCGGACGCAAGATGGACCAGGTCGGCAATGTCGGATGGTGGGAAGACGTCCTCATGCCCGAGGATCTCGACGGCTATGCCCGGCTTGCGGACGCCATCGACGTTCCTATTTGCGCCGGCGAGCAGTACCACACCCGTTTCGACTTCCGTGATCTGTTCGAAAAACGCGCTGCCGACATCGTCAACCCGGACCCGTGCCGCATCGGCATCACCGAGTGCAAACGCATCGCGATCCTCGCCGATCTCCACGACGTCCTGTGGTCGCCCCATTCGAGCATGGGGTCGGCGCCCTACCGCGCCGCAGCGCTCCACCTTTCCGTTTCCACCCCCAACGCCGTTATCCTCGAAGGCGGAGAGAGCTACAAAGGTCCCTTCGGAAACCGCCTCCTCCGCGAGCCCCTCGACTACCGTCCCGGATCCGCCGCTCCGTCGGACCGCCCCGGGCTCGGCGTCGAGTTCGATGAAAAGGAACTCGCCAAGGTCACCGTTCGCGGATAACCTACTGCGGCGCCGCGCGTAGCGACTTCGACGCGCCCGTCAGTAGCGACAGGAACGACTCGCAAGCCCGATTCAGCCGCTTCCGCCGCAGCCGTATGATCCCCAACGGCCGCACCAGCCCCGGATCGGCAAGCGCGATTCCCCGCAGCCGCCCCTGCTCGATATCCGGTGCCAGAATCGGCTCCGGCAGGATGCTGATCCCCGACCCCAACGCTACCGCTTCCTTCATGCTCTGGATGTTGTCGAAATGCATCACCTGCTCCACTTCCACATCCGCTTCCCGCAGATATCGCCGGATCTCCCGGCTCACCGGAAGCTCGTCGTCGAATCCGATGAAGTCCTCGCCCGCCAGATCCTGCGGCGTCACTTGCGCCTTTTTCGCCAGCCGGTGGTCCGGCCGCATCGCCACCACCATCCGCTCCTGCCGCCACGGCTGCACCGTCAATTCGCGCTTCGCTTCCGGATAACTCACCAGACCGATATCGGCCCGGTCCGCCAGCACCGCCTCGTACACCCGTTCCGGACGGAGATATTGCATCTCCAGTTCGCATTCCGGGTGCCACTGTCGGAATACCCGCTCAAAACCGGTCAACTCCGAAAGACCCACCGAATAGATCGCCGCCACCCGGCACACCCCCTCCACGCTTCCCTTGATACCCGCCAACTCCCCCTGAAACTCCTGGTAGAGGCGGACCACTTCCCTGCAAAACTCATGGTACCGCTTCCCAGCGTGGGTTAGACCGATTGGACGCGTCTTCCTGTTGATTAGTTCAACACCCCACTGCCGTTCCAGCTCCTGCAGGTGCTGACTCGCGGCGGACTGACTTATGTCATTCATTTCAGAAGCTTTACTTATGCTTCGCGTGGCCGCGATATCGCGAAATAACCGGAGGTGATCCAAGGTCACCTCCACATGATACTATAAGAAAAACCGATTTTTCAAGATTCGCAAATTCGAATTGACTGATGATGCCCGGATCGCTATACTCTGTTTAATACGCCATCACTCTGATTCCAGGCGTCCAGGAGTTTTTGTGAAGCAAGAGCACTCTTTGACCGAATACGATCACATCACGCGGTTGGCCGGCCTCCCCAAGCCTCAGGGTCTCTACAATCCCGACCTCGAGCGCGACGCCTGCGGAATCGGCTTTGTCGTCAATATCGAGGGCAAACCCACCCACGACATCATCGACAAAGGCATCCAGATCCTCATCAACCTCACCCATCGCGGCGCCTGCGGTTGCGACCCCGAAACCGGCGATGGCGCTGGTGTGCTCATTCAGATCCCACACGCCTACTTCGCCCGCGAGTGCGCCACCCTCGGGTTCCAGCTTCCCCAACCCGGCAAGTATGGCGTTGGCATGATCTTCTTTCCCGTCGACAAGCAGCCCCGGCTCCAGGTGGAAGGCATCATCGAACGCATCGTCGCCGAAGAAGGCCTCGAAGTCCTCGGTTGGCGTGACACCCCTGTCAACGTTGACGCCATCGGGCGCGTCGCGCGCGCCTCCCAGCCATACATTCAGCAACTGTTCGTCGCCCCCAAAGACGACCTGTCGCCCGATGAACTGGAACGGAAACTCTACGTCGCCCGCAAACGGTGTGAAACCGAAATCGCCGCCTCCGACATCAAGGACAAGGACTTCTTCTACGTGCCGTCGCTGTCGGCGCGCACCATCATCTACAAAGGGCTCCTGCTCGCTCCCCAGATCTCCGAGTTCTACTGCGAACTCGCCGACCCCGAACTCGTCAGCGCACTCTGCCTGGTCCACCAGCGGTTCTCCACCAACACCTTCCCCACCTGGCAGTTGGCCCATCCCTTCCGCTTCGTCTGCCACAACGGGGAAATCAACACCATCAAGGGCAACGTCAACTGGATGACCGCCCGCGAGCGCGTCCTCGAGTCGGACCTGTTCGGCGCCGATCTCAAAAAGTGCTTCCCGATCGAAATGCCAGGCGGCAGTGACTCCTCGCAGTTGGATAACGCCGTCGAACTCCTCGCCCTCAGCGGACGCTCCCTGCCCCACGTCATGTCGATGCTCGCCCCGGAAGCCTGGGATCACGACGTCACCATGCATCCGGACAAGAAGGCCTACTATGAGTACCACGCCTCACTCATGGAGCCCTGGGACGGGCCCGCCGCCGTCGCCTTTACCGACGGAAACGTCATCGGCGCCACGCTCGACCGCAATGGCCTCCGCCCAGCCCGCTACCTCGTCACCCACGACGGCATCCTCATCATGTCTTCGGAAACCGGAGTGCTCCCCGTCGCTCCCGAGGACGTCAAGTTCAAAGGCCGCCTCCAGCCCGGCAAGATGCTGCTGTGCGACCTCACCGAAAAGCGCATCATCCCCGACGAAGAAATAAAGAAACGCCTCTACTCCCGCCAGCCCTACGCCCAATGGCTCGCCGATCAGCAGATCACCATCGACCGCCTGCCCGAGCCTGCCCGCTGGCACCCCAGTGAGCTCGACACCGTCCTCCAGCGCCAGCGCCTGTTCGGCTACACCGACGAGGACCTGAAGGTCTTCCTCAATCCCATGGCCGCCAAAGGCGACGACCCCATCGGATCCATGGGCGTCGACACTCCTCTCGCCTGCCTGTCCGACAAGCCCCAGCCCCTGTTCAATTACTTCAAACAGCTCTTCGCCCAGGTCACCAACCCCGCCATCGATCCCATTCGCGAAGACCTCGTCATGTCCCTGTGCTCCTACATCGGCACCGAACGCAACATCCTCGCCGAAACTCCCGAGCACTGCCACACCCTCAAACTCCCCCATCCCATCCTCACCAACTACGATCTCGAAAAGATCCGCCGCGTCCAGCACGGCAGCTTTCTCGCCACCACGCTCAATTCCCTGTTCCGCGTCGACGGTGGGGAAAAGGAACTCGAGCGCGGCATCGACGCCCTTTGCCGCCGCGCCTCATGGGCCATCAAGAGCGGTTACAACGTCATCATCATTTCGGACCGCAACCAGGAGCGGGACTGGGCCCCAATTCCCTCCCTCCTCGCTCTGTCCGCCGTTCACCATCACCTCATCCGCGAAGGCTCCCGGACCCAGGTCGCGCTCATCGTCGAATCCGGCGAGCCCCGCGAGGTCCAGCACTTTTGCCTGCTCATCGGCTACGGCGCCAGCGCCGTCTGCCCTTATCTCGCCATTGAAACCCTCGAGGATCTGCAGCGCCGCGGCAAACTGCCGGACGGCGTCTCGTTTGAGACCGCTCTCAAAAACTACAAGAAGTCCCTGCAGAAAGGCCTCCTCAAGGTCTTCTCCAAGATGGGCATCTCCACCCTCCAGAGCTATCGCGGCGCCCAGATCTTCGAAGCCATCGGGCTCAACCGCAAGGTGGTGGACCGATACTTCACCGGAACTCCCTCCCGCATCGAAGGCATCGGTCTCGACGTCCTTGCCCAGGAAGCCCGGCTCAAGCACGACCTCGCCTACCTCCCGCTAACCGAGTCCGACACCGAACTCCCCATCGGCGGCAACTACCAATTTCGGATTCGCGGCGAGTATCACCTGCTCAACCCCAACACCATTACCAAGCTCCAGCACGCCGTCCGGATGGATGGTAGCCACAACGGCGACGCCTTCAAAACCTTCCAGGAGTATTCCCGCGCCATCGACGACCAGAGCCGTCAGCTCTGCACTCTCCGCGGCCTGATGGAGTTCCGCTATGACAAAAAGCCCATACCCATCGAGGAAGTAGAACCCGCCAAAGACATCGTCCGGCGTTTCGCCACCGGCGCCATGTCGTTCGGTTCCATTTCCAAGGAAGCCCATGAGACCCTCGCCATCGCCATGAACCGCATCGGCGGCAGGTCCAACACAGGCGAAGGCGGTGAGGACGAAGAGCGCTTCCGGCCCGATCCCAACGGCGATCTTCGCCGCAGTTCCATCAAGCAGGTGGCCTCGGGCCGTTTCGGCGTCACCATCAACTACCTCGTCAACGCCGATGAGCTCCAGATCAAAGTGGCCCAGGGCGCCAAGCCCGGCGAGGGCGGCCAGCTTCCCGGACACAAGATCGACGAAGTCATCGCCCGCGTCCGCCACTCCATCCCCGGCGTCGGGCTCATTTCCCCGCCGCCCCATCACGACATCTATTCGATCGAGGATCTCGCCCAGTTGATCTACGATCTCAAGAACGCCAATCCCAAGGCGCGCATCTCCGTCAAACTGGTCTCGGAAGTCGGCGTCGGCGTGGTCGCCGCTGGCGTGGCCAAGGCGCATGCCGACGTCGTCCTCATCTCCGGCGACACCGGCGGCACCGGCGCCTCACCGATCACCTCGCTCAAACACGCCGGCGTGCCCTGGGAACTCGGCCTCGCCGAAACCCAGCAGGTGCTCGTCATGAATGACCTCCGCAGCCGCATTATCGTCCAGACCGACGGTAAGCTCTGCACAGGCCGCGACGTCGCCATCGCCACCCTGCTCGGCGCCGAGGAGTTCGGCTTCTCCACCGTGCCGCTCATCACCATGGGCTGCATCATGATGCGTAAGTGCCACCTCAATACCTGCCCGGTCGGCATCGCCACCCAGGATCCCGCCCTCCGCGCCAAGTTCACCGGCACGCCCGAACACGTCATCAACTACTTCTTCTTCGTCGCTGAAGAGTTGCGCCAGATCATGGCCTCCCTCGGCTATCGCAAACTCGAGGAAATGGTCGGCCGCGTTGACCGCCTCGAGATGCGCAAAGCGGTCGACCATTGGAAGGCCAAGGGCCTCGATTTCTCCCAGGTCTTCCACAATCCCCAAGTCCCCAAGCGTGTCGGACGCCGCTGCACCATCGCCCAGGATCACGGCCTGGATCAGGCCCTCGATCACCGCATTCTCGCCCTCGCCGCCGAGGCCATCGAGAACCAGACACCCGTCGCCTTCGAACTGCCCATCCGCAACGTGCACCGCACCGTCGGAACCATGCTCAGCGGAGAAATCGCCAGCCGCTATGGTTCGGCCGGCCTCCCTGACGACACCATCAAAGTCAAATTCCATGGCTCCGCCGGGCAAAGCTTCGGAGCCTTCCTCTCCAAAGGCATCACGCTCGAACTCGAAGGCGACGCCAACGACTATACCGGCAAGGGCCTCTCCGGCGGACGCATCGTCGTCTACCCGCCCAAAGGCTCCAACTTCGTCGCCGAAGAAAATATCATCGTCGGCAACGTCGTCCTCTACGGCGCCACCTCCGGCGAAACATACTTCAACGGCATGGCGGGCGAACGCTTCGCAGTTAGGAATTCCGGCGCCACCGCCGTGGTGGAAAGCGTCGGCGACCACGGCTGCGAGTACATGACCAATGGCCTCGTCGTCGTTCTCGGCCCCACCGGACGCAACTTCGCCGCCGGCATGTCCGGCGGCTTCGCCTACGTCCTCGATGAATCCGGTGACTTCGCACGCACCCAGTGCAACCTAACCGGCGTCGACCTCGAACCGGTCATGGACACCGCCGACATTGACCTCATCAAGGGCCTCGTCCTCAAGCACCTTGAGTACACCGGAAGCCCGCGCGCCGAGTGGGTCCTCGACAACTGGTCTGCCCTGGTGCCCAAATTCGTCAAGGTCTTCCCCCACGAGTTCAAACGGGTCCTCGGCGTTCCGCGAAAACAGGCTGCCGCCACCGCCCCCACGCCGCCCCCGAAGCCGGTCACCCAAACTCCCGCCGTGGCGGGAGACTAGCTCCCTCTGATAGGAACCATATGGGAAAAGATACAGGATTCATGGAATTCGCCCGCGAGGTGCCGGACCGGCGCCCCGTAGCCGAGCGTGTCAACGACTACTTCGAGATTTACCTCGACTTCCCCGAGGAAAAAGTCCGTACCCAAGGCGCCCGCTGCATGGATTGCGGCGTGCCCTTCTGCCACACCGGCTGCCCCCTCAACAACATCATTCCGGATTGGAACGACTTCGTCTACCAAAACCGCTGGCGCGAAGCCATCCGCGTCCTCCATTCCACCAATAACTTCCCCGAGTTCACCGGCCGCATCTGCCCCGCGCCCTGCGAGTCCGCCTGCGTCCTCGGCATCAATGAGCCCCCCGTCGCCATCAAGGTCATCGAACGCACCATCATCGACCATGCCTGGAAGGAAGGCTGGATCGTCCCCGAGCCCCCTTCCCACCGCACCGGCAAGAAAGTAGCCGTCATCGGCTCCGGGCCCGCTGGCATGGCCGCCGCCCAACAGCTCAACCGCGCCGGCCACTGGGTCACCCTCTTCGAAAAGGCCGACCGGATCGGTGGACTCCTCCGTTACGGCATTCCGGACTTCAAGATGGAGAAGCACCACATCGACCGGCGCGTCGAGCAGATGGCCGAGGAAGGTGTCACCTTCCGCACCGGCGCTCACGTCGGCGCGAACGTCGCCGTCGATGATCTCCGCCTCGAATACGACGCCATCCTGCTCTCCGGCGGCGCCGAAACCCCGCGCAACCTCCCCGTTCCAGGCCGCGATCTCGAAGGGATCCATTACGCGATGGAGTTCCTCCCGCAGCAGAACCAGCGCGTGGCCGGTGACGACGTCCCGGACCAGATCCTCGCCACAGGCAAGCATGTGGTCATCATCGGAGGCGGCGACACCGGAGCCGATTGCGTCGGCACTTCCAATCGGCAGAAGGCTGCCTCGGTGACACAATTCGAGATCATGTCGCGGCCGCCCGATGAGCGCTCGCCCGCCACCCCCTGGCCACTCTGGCCACTCATGCTCCGCGTCGAAAGCTCCCATGAAGAGGGTTGCGATCGTCACTGGGCCATCGCCACTCAGAGCTTCGAGGATGACGGCGCAGGTCACGTCAAAGCGCTCCGTGCCGTCCAGGTCGGTCCGCCTCCCAAATTCGAGCCCATCCCCGGAACCGAAACTGCTTTCCCCGCCGACCTCGTTCTGCTCGCGATGGGCTTCACCGGACCGGTCCGCTCCGGAATGATCGAACAACTTGGCGTTAAGCTCGACGCGCGCGGCAACGTATCCACGGACGACAACTACATGAGCTCCATTCCCGGTGTGTTTGCCGCCGGCGACATGCGCCGCGGCCAGTCGCTGGTGGTGTGGGCCATCGCCGAAGGCCGAAAGGCCGCCCGCGGCATCGACGCCTGGCTCATGGGTGAATCCCAGCTCCCCTAGCGGATCCGCCAGCGCGAGCGAGCGGCTGCTGGAACTCAGGACAAGCGCGGTCCTGGCGCGCTCGCCACCCGGCCCCTGCTTGGACGATCAACCCTCTTCAGGCCCCCTTCGACACCTCATCCCCGAAAGACCTTAGAGATATTCTCAGGTGTTTTCCGGTGATAGCCCTTGGTAATGCCGAGCCGAAGGTAGTGTCCCACCTCGATTGCCGCGACTGGCATTCTCGCTTACCATCAACTCGGGAGACTCTACCAGGAGTTTTTCAGCGGCCCATTAGCCGGCGCCGCGGAGGACCGGAGAGGCTGCACTACATGGAGGAGTGTCGTGAGCTTTGCCCTTGGGCAGGTCGTAGGCGATTATGAGTTCGTGGACGTCGTGCGCAGTTCGCACTCGGCCGTCTCGTATCGCGTCCGTAACCTTGCCGAAAATCGTGATGAGCTACTGAAAGTGGTGGTGGCAGATCCACGCCGCGACTCGGACCTGATCCAGCGGTTCCTCCGTGAATCCCGGATCCACTCCGGCCTGCGCCACCCTAATATTCTGACCTGCCACAAAGCATTCGAACTGCAATCCCGGTTGGTCATGACCATGGAACTGGTGGAAGCGACCACGCTCGAAGACCGCCTCCAAACCGGACAGATGCCTCTCGAGGAAGCCTGCTCGCTGATGCAGCAAGTGCTCCGTGCACTTGCATTCGCCCACGATTGCTCCATCGTTCATCGCGAGGTCACCCCGGTCAACATCCTGTTGACGCCCGAGGGAATCGCCAAGCTGTCGGGCTTCAATCTGGCTTGCGTGGCGTCGGATCCCAGGCTCACGCAAGTGGGAGCCGTCGTCGGTCCAATCCACTACATGTCGCCGGAGCAGGTGCGTTCGGAATCGCTCGACTCTCGCAGTGACATCTATTCCCTAGGCGTTGTGTTGTTCGAGATCCTGGCCGGCCGGAAGCCGTTCATGGGCAAGAGCCACTTTGATGTGCTCGCGGCGCATGTCAGCACCCCTCCCCCGGCCCTGGCGACGATCCGCGGGGACCTGCCGGCGACGCTGTGTGCCGTGGTCGAACGCGCCATGGAAAAAGAGCCCTCGGCACGCTTCCAAACCTGCATGGAGTTCGCCGGGGCACTGCACCGGTCCATGAACCCGGTCGTCCACTCCCTGAACCTCGAGCGTTCGGGCCATCACTCCCACGGCCCGGCCGAAGCCGCAACGGCGGCCTCCCTCACCGCCGTCGCGCTCGAAACACCGCCCCAGGCTTCCGAATCCCTCGCTATGCTCGCGCAGGCCGGCTCCCCGTCCACCGCGGCGCCCTCCCCCTCCCCGGTCGAGGCGGAAACGCAAGTCGAAGTTCTCCCCTTGGATGAAACGGCGCAGCCGGAGCCTTCCGTGCTCCTCCAGAGGCCCCTGTTGGCCATTATGGGCACCCTCGTGTTCATCCTGGTCATGAGTTGGCTGATCGCACGGATGTCATAAGGGGGTTAGTAACAGCAACACCATGATTCTCCGCGCGGGCGACACCATCGATGCCTACCGGGTTCTCGGTACATTGGGGTCGGGAGGGTCCGGGTCCGTCTACCGCGCCGAGCATACCATCACTGGACGCGTCGAGGCCATGAAGGTCCTCCACCGCGGCTATCTCGAGTCCCCGGAAGAAGAACAGCGCTTCCTCCGCGAGATCCGCCTGCACGCCGTTCTCAATCACCCCAATATCGTCGCCGTCCACAACGCCCTCCGCATCGGCGACGATCTCGTCATGATCATGGAGTTCGTCGAGGGACAGTCCCTCGCCGCCATCCTCGAGCAAGGGCGGCTCCCCCTGCTCGAGACCCTGGATCTGGTTGGACAGGCCCTCACAGCGCTCGAGTTCGCCCACGCCTACGAGATCACCCATCGCGACATCACACCCTCCAATTTCATCGTCACCCCCGACGGGTTGCTTAAGCTCATGGACTTCGGCTTGGCGCTCCAACAAACCGCGCCCAGGCTCACTCAGACCGGCGCTGCCGTCGGATCCTACGCCTACATGTCCCCGGAACAGGTGCGTGCCGAGGCGCTCGACCTTCGCACGGACATCTATTCGGTCGGCGCCGTCCTGTTTGAGTTGCTCACAGGCCGGCCGCCCTTCGTCTGTGATTCCGCCTACGCATTGATGCGAGCCCATACGCAAGAGGATCCGCCTGCCCCCTCGAAGCTCGAACCCGGGCTGCCTCCCGAGATCGACCGCCTCGTGCTGAAGGCCCTCGAGAAAGACCCCGCGCTACGCTATCGCTCGGCGTCCGAGTTCCGCGAGGCCCTCCAGCGGACAACCGCCGCCATCGCAAACAGGCCTGCCGCCCGCGCCGCTCCCCCGCCGCCTCCGCCGGGACTCTCCCCAACCGTCAAGTTCGTCATGATGCTCGCCGCGACATTCGCGATCTTCATCGTTGTCGGGATCGTCAGCATATATACGTCGTCTCCAGCCGGACACGCCGCGAGCCCGGCTGCCGCGCCGCCCATCGCCTCCGGCTCTCTCAGTACGGACGCCCCGGACCCCGCCACCGTCGACCTGCCCGTGTTCGAGCCCCCGCCCTTCGCCGCCGCTGGCGTCAAACCCAAACCAGGGGAAGAGAACCCCGTCGATCCCTCCGCCAGGCGTACCGCACGCAAGTCCCCCGCCAAACGCTAACTGTTTCGAGCCAAGCCTTCGGTCCTCAGCCATTCCCCAAAACACCTGCCCGCCACTTTTTTTACACTGGCAAAGGCTTACTCTGGGTGTATAATCGGAGGGCGGCTGGTGTGTTCACCGGCCAATGCTTCATTTTCAGGGGTTGTTCACAATGAGTTTGTCCGCGAAGACACTGGTCGCGCTTGCACTGTCCGCATTTTCCTTGCTCGCACAGACACGCCTCACAGGCACCGTAACCGATGATTCCGGGGCCGTTGTCGTTGGCGCAACCGTCACGGCCCGAAACGTTGAGACCGGCATCGCCACCACGGCCGAAACCACCGTCACCGGCGTCTACACCATCTCGTTCCTCAACCCCGGCCGCTACGAGCTGCTGTGCGAAATGTCCGGCTTCAAGAAATTTTCCCGCACCGGCCTCGTCCTCGACACCGGCACCGCCTCCACCGTCGACATCAAACTCCAGATCGGCCAACTCACCGAAACCGTCAGCGTCGAAGCCTCCGCTCCGCTGCTCGAGTCCGAATCGAGTTCGGTCGGCCAGTTGATCGAGAACAAGTTCATCCTCAATATGCCCATTCAGACACGCCGCAGCGCCTCGCTGGTCCGCCTCATGGGTAATATCAGCTACCGCAGCGAAGACGGCGGCGAGGCCGTCCCTAAGTTCTCCATGGCCGGCGGACGCTCCCAGAACCAGATGTGGGCCCTCGACGGCGGCGTCACGCAGAACATGGCCATCGGCGTCGCGCAGCTTTCCCTCAACCCGCCCAATGAAGCCCTGCAGGAGTTCAAGGCGATCTCCAACAACTACTCCGCCGAACTCGGACGCACCGGCGGCGGCTACATCACCATGACCACCAAGAGCGGCACCAACCAATTCCACGGCTCCGCCTACGAGTGGCTCCGCAACGACAAGCTCAACGCCCGCACCTTCTTCGCCCGCGATAAAGCCCCCCTCCGCTACAACATCTTCGGCGCCTCCATCGGCGGCCCCGTCATCAAAAACAAGACGTTCTTCTTCTACAACTTCGAAGGCGGCCGCCGACGCACCGGCGTCACCGTCACCCGCAACGTCCCCAATCCCGGCGAAGCCAATGGCGACTTCTCCAATCGCGCAAACTTCTCGCTCCTGGATCCAGCCACTCGCGTCGGCACCGGCGCCGCGCAGCCCTTCCCCAACAACATCATTCCCCAGAGCCGTCTGGACCCCATCGGTAAAGCCATCGCCGGGTTCTATCCCGCGGCCAACGTCGCCGGCTTCAATCCCACCCGCGCTGCCGCCAACAACTTCCGCGCCAATGGCAGTGATCAGCTCACACAGAACTTCCACACCGTC
>JAWKHI010000063.1:0-30618 GCA_041394885.1 Bryobacteraceae bacterium
GGCCTTTCGTTCGGCCCGCCGCGGACCCCTGCCCCCGGCATCTTCTCAACCGCGAAATCCTTCTTGACCTTCCGGACTTCGCGCTCAACGTCCTCCAATTTGTCCCGCCCCTTGAGGAACGCCTTCACGTCCGCACGCCCCGCGTTCAGTATCGGCTGCAGCGCCTTCCGGTCTCTCGCCACGATTTCGACAATCGCGGACTTCCCGTCGTCGCTCAACTCGTAGCTGTATGCCAGGATGCCGTCGTCCGCCTTCACGGAAGCCGGCGTCAGTAGTGGCCGCTTCGGGTCCTCGTACGTTCCGGATCCGATCATCGGGACCACGGCGATCAGCCGCTCATGGCGGTGCCGCTCCTCCACCTGGTACTGAGACCATCCAGGGACCATGCCGAGACACACAGAAAGCGCGAAAAGTCGGAGAACCATTCGGACTGACCTCACTGTTTCTTCACTGAGTGGTACTAATAAACCTACGATTATTCGAAATCGAACCCCCCCCATCAGGCCATGTCAAGAAGAAACTGCGCTCACTGTTCATCTTTTTCCAGTCACAGGAAAGAGAGCTTTTTCTTCTGATTCGAATCAATAACTTCCAGTTATCGGCGTCCAAAATGCTAGGACGGCAATGCGATCCTGAAAATGGAGGTTAGTAAGGAAATGCCAACTCGATTACACGCGCTCCCCGGTCCCAAGACCCAGGAAGGCAAAGCCCGCGTCTCCCAGAACGCCACCAAGCACGGACTAACCGCCAAAACCATCGTGCTCGCCAACGAGTCCCAAGCTGCCTTCCAATCCCTCCTGGAATCGCTCACCGTCGAGTGGTGCCCCGCCGGCGACACCGAATTCCTATTGGTGGAAGAGATGGCCGCCGCCGCATGGCGCCAACGCCGGGCATGGTCCATCGAGTCTGCCCACTTTGACCTCGCCATGGTCCAAAACGAACCCGCCATTCAGGAGCAGTTCAACAAGATTGACCACGCCGCCCGGACCGCCATCGCTCACAAGTCGCTGATCGAACAAGGCCGGGCCCTTGCCAACATACAGCGGCACGAAGAGCGCCTCTCCCGCCAACATGACCGCGCCCTTCGCCGCCTCCAGGAACTGCAGCGCCAACGCCGTCAACGCGAAGCATCCGAAAAACCCCTTGAAAACAACTCGATGCAAAACAATCCCCCTGCAATCATCGAAAAGCACGTCGATCAAGCTTCCCCTTGTGAACTTTTGCCCGCCAACGCGATAAAGGAGAATTCCGAATGCACTGGACCTTCCAACCATCCACCGAACCTTTCACTTGCGAAAGAATCGAGTTGAAAGCTACCCGGGAGCCACACGCCGGCCGGACAAGTGTGTCCAAAAACACCGAGCTCACCCTCGACTTTTGGAACGCTATGCGCGTCGCCATCGCCCGTGGACTCGCCAGCTTCCCGGAGGCCTACCACGCCATCACGGACGCCATGGCTCAGGTCTACCAGGACTTCGGCTTGTCCCCCAAGCCGGCCTAATAGCCATGCTGTCTCTACTCCACACCGTCAATCCGCTGGCCTTCGCCCGCGAGGCTCTCCGCTTCCACCCGGACCCCAAGCAGGCCGAAGTGCTCAATCCCGCCAACCGGCGCATCCTGCTCAACTGTAGCCGTCAATGGGGAAAGTCCACGGTAACGGCAATCAAAGCGCTTCACCACGCTCTCACTAACGAGAATTCCGTCACCCTGATCCTCGCCCCCTCCGAACGCCAATCCACCGAACTGCTCGGAAAAATCGAAGCCAACCTTCGAACCCTCGACATCCGCGCCCGTCGCGACCCCGCCTCCCGCGCCTCCGTCCGCCTTCCCAACAACGCCCGCATCCTTGCCCTCCCATGCTCGGAGTCCACCATCCGCGGCTTCTCCGCCACGCTCCTCATCATCGACGAAGCCGCGCGCGTCTCCGATGATCTCTACCACTCCGTCCGTCCAATGCTCGCCACCCACCCCGGCGCAACGTTGTGCCTGCTCTCCACACCCCACGGCCGAAACGGGTTCTTCTACGACACCTGGACCGCGCCGGGCTCGGACTTCCTCCGCATCACTGCTCCCGCCACCGAATGCCCCCGCATCGCTCCTACCTTCCTCGACGAGGAGCGCCGTAACCTCCCCGAAGCTGTCTTCGCGCAGGAGTATCTTTGTCAGTTCTCGCAATCCCAGTCGGCTCTGTTCAATCACGACGATATCCAGGCCGCTCTCACTCCGTCCCTCACGCCGCTGTTCCCCGCCGAACGGTCGCCGTTCGCCCCACCGCCGCAACTTCCCATTATTCTTCCCGACCCCTGGCAGCATTTCTTCATCGGCCTCGACCTCGGTCAAAAACGCGACTACACCGCCCTCGCCATCGTCGAGTTCATCGGAGTCCTTTCGCAGAATCGCGACGCCGCCACCTTCGAGCGCATCGCCGAGATTCGTTACCGGATTCGCCACCTCGAACGAATCCCGCTCGATACGCCCTATCCCCACACCGTCGACCACGTCTGCAAACTGCTCGACACCACCAACCTCGGCGATCAGGCTTCCCTCATCGTCGACACCACTGGCGTCGGCGCCCCGGTCTACGACATGTTGAATAGCGCCCTCCGCACCTTCCAACGCCGTCCACGGCTCTACGCGGTCAACATCACCGCCGGGGACCGGGCCCACTCCGACGGCAAGACGCACTACGTCCCCAAGCGGGACCTCATGATCGGAATGCACTTGCTCCTCCGGGACCGGAAGATCATGATCGCGTCCGCGATTCCGCACGCCAACACGCTCACCCGCGAACTCGAGCTCATGCAGCGCGAAGTAACTCTAGCCGGGAATGAACGCTACGAGCCCGCCTCCGCCTCCGCGCACGACGATCTCCTCATCGCCATGGCCCTCGGGATCTGGCGCGCCCGCCTCCACCGCCTCCCCTCCATCATTGACCCCGCCTTGCGAATGCCCATGCTCGAGCAGGTGCTGTGACGGAAAGGGAGTTCATCGAGTTTCATCGGCTTCATCGCCTTCCCGTCTGAGTACCGGCCGGGGCCTAAAAGACGTACTTCAGCCCAAACTGAATCCGCCGCGGCTCGTCCGCCGAGTTGATCGTGCCCACCGCCGCCGTGCCATAGGCAAGGTTCGGCCGCCCAAAGGCAGGCGTGTTGGTGAAGTTGAACGACTCGAAGCGGAACTGCACATAGTGCCCTTCCCACGGAAGATAGAAGTTCCGGTTCAAGGAGAAGTCGAAGTTGTAAGTCGGCGGACCGGTAATCAGATTCCGCCCCGCATTGTCGAACTGGCCGGACTTCCCGGGCACCACGGCCGTCGTATCGAACCATTTGTCGATGGTCCGGCTGCCGCGCGGAAGGTTCGGGTTCCTAACCAGATCGCCGCGATTGGCTCCTCCCACGTTGGTCGTGTTCTGGTTGATCGTGTGCGAATCCGGCGTCCCGGCCAGCAGCGACACGATGCCGCCGATCTGCCATCCGCCCAGGATCCACGCGCCCGGTCCCGAAGTCAGATGCGCACGCCCCTTGCCGAACGGCAGTTCGTAGATGGCGCTTGCCACGTAGGCGAGCCGGCGATCGAGCGATGCATTGCCGCGGTCGAAACGGCGGTTGTAAGTGAACAGGCTGCTGCCGTTGCCTTGCTGCAGATTCTCGTCGCCGTAGTCGAGGTTGTGGGACCATGTGAGCGAACTGAGGAACGTAAAACCGCGCGAAAAGCGCTTCTCTGCCTTCACCGTCAGTGCGTTATAACTGGTGTTGTCGCCTGTGTTCGATTGATTCACGCTGTTGAAGAACGGCCGCCGGAAACGTTGATTGTTCGGCACCACTGGATCCGGCGTCTCCGGCTGGTTGATGTTGATGTTATAGAACAACTGCCGGGCCCCGGTGCCTTGATAGCCAAGCGTGAACAGAATGTCGCCGGGCAACTCCTGCTGGAAGTCGAAGAACCATTGGTAGGCGTAGGGCTGCGGGAGAAAGTCGCGCGCCGTGTTCACCGTAAGGCCGGCCCGCGGGAAGCCTTCCGGCGTCACCGGTGCGAACCCGTTCCTCACCAGCAGCGTCGTGTTCTCACGCGGCTGCGGCGCGCTGAATTCGTTCGCCAGGGGCGCGCCCGTGAAGAACCGGCTCGCCTCCGACTGCACGTTGTCGTGCTCGCCGTAGTAGAGCCCCGCGCCCGCCCGGATGACGGTCCTGTCGGTCATCCGGTAGGCCAGGCCAAACCGTGGCGCGATGTTGTTCTTGTCGCGGATGCAGCCGCAATCGCCGCTGTCTTTCGGAGTCAGGAACAACGGCAGATATTGGGCCTCCCCGAAGCCGCCGCGGTTGGGAGCGAGGAATTCGCCCGGATCCGGAGTGCGCCCGTTGATCTCGGTGAGAAAACGCGACACGGTCTGCTTTTCCGGATTGGGGAACGTCGGCGGAAAGAAGATTTCATACCGGACGCCCACATTCAGGGTGAGTTTCGCGTTCAGCCGGAAGTCATCCTGCACGAACGCGCCGAAGTACGGCACCCGCGTGGTCTCGCCGTTGGGGAAGCCCCAGGTTTCATTCTGCGCCATGCCGAGCAGCATGTCCGCAATGCCATTGCCCGTTCGAGCCCGCGAGGCTGCTACGTTCGGCTGCTGCGTCGTGTAATCGCCGCTGAAGTTGAACTGGCCGCGCCGGAACCGCGACGGATCGCGCGGAACCGTCGAGCGCCGCCACTCGCCGCCAACCTTCACCGTGTGCCGGCCCGTGACGAAGGTGAAGTTATCGCCGATCTGGTAGTTGGTGAGGTCATTGAAATTCGGCCAGAACCCGCGCGGACCAACCTGCGCGAATCCATCGCCGGGCACGAACAGGGCGAATCCGTTGTCGCGTCCGTCGTTCAAGGAATCGCCGGGTGCTCCCTTGATGCCGAACTGCGATTGCAGGTTCTCTGTGATCGGGATGTCGAACACGGTCGGGAAGAACGTGTACCCGAACCGGATCTCGTTGAACTTCGTCGCACCGAAGGTCGAGTTCAGTGACCATGCCAGGTTGTGTCCGGGCAGGTCCACCGTCTGCCCCGTTCCCCCATTGGCCGGCAACGGCAGTGGGCCGTTCTGGAAGGTGAACTGGTTGCGGTAGGAGTAACGGACGAAGGTCCGCTGGTTGTCGTTGATGTTATAGTCCCAACGGACGTCGTATTGATCGAAGTCGTCGCTGTCGGATGGGGAGAAGAAAAAGTTATTCGGCAGGTTATCGCGCCCGGGAATATTTGGCCGTGGATAGATCGCCAGCACCTTCGCCGAAACAGGGTCGAACCGGCTCGACGGGATCGTAAAGTTCGGGAAGGGCTGCCGCGTGGCGTTGACGCCGGTCCCGGTCAGGGTGAGCGGATCGTACACCTCGCGCGTCGGATTTGGCTGGTCGTTGAAATTGCCGCCGATCACCGCTGCGCTGGGCACCGTCGAAGTGAAGCTCTTGCCAAGCCGGATCCGCGTCCCCTGGATGCTGCCGAAGTAGAACATCTTGTTCTTGATGATCGCGCCGCCGAGCGTGCCGCCGAACTGGTTCAGCCGATAGGTGGGCTTGCTCGCTCCGGACCGGTTCGCAAAAAAGTTGGTGGCGTCCAGTTTGTCGTTGCGGAGAAAGTGGAACAACGAGCCGTGCAGATCGTTGGTGCCGCTCTTGGTGGAGACAATCACCTTGGCGCCCATCCGGTAACCGTACTCGGCCGACGTGTTGTTGGTTACCACTTTGAACTCGCCCACCGAGTCCACCGAGGGCTTGGTGGCCTGCTGCTGGAACCCGAGCGCTCCGCCGGAATTGCGGGAGGTGTTGTCGGACCCGTCGAGCAGGATGTTGTTTTGCGCGGCGTGCATGCCTACCGCGAGAAAGCCGCCCTCGCCGCCGTTTTCCCCATCCTGGCGGGTGCCTTTGCCGAATTGGCGCGACGGAAGTACGCCTACCGTGAATCGGGCCAGTTGCAGATAGTTTCGCCCGTTGAGAGGCATCTCGACGATGCGCTTGGAATCGATCACCTGGCCCACTTCGGTCTTCTCCGATTGGATCAACTGCGCCGCGGCGGAAACTTCCACCGTCTCGGCCACGGTGCCGATGTTCAACTGGCAGTCGATACGTGCGGTCTGCTGCACCTCCAGCCGCAGCCCCGGATATTCTTTCGGCGCGAAGCCTTGCGACGCGCAGGTGACGCTGTACCGGCCGGGGTTCAGCGCGGGCACGGTGTAGAAGCCCACGGCGTTCGTCACTGCCCGGTTTTCCACGCCCGTGTCCAGGTTTTTCACGGTAACCGTCGCGTTGGGAATCACGGCGCCGGAGTTGTCGCCCACCACACCCTGGATGGTGCCGCTGCTCTGCGCCCAAAGCGCCGCTGACGCAATCAGACACGACAGCCCGAAACGGAAAACTGCACTCATGTTCTTGACCCCTGAAAGGATTCGATTAAACGCTTTTCGTTAACCTGAGTTCATTTTAGGGTCCCTCCTTGGACCCTGTCAAGGCCGTTAATGTAGCCGTTCCGAGCGGATGCGATGCTATCATGGGGTTTCCAAACAGGGTGATCGTCGACACACAGACCGTGCGTTTTGATTCCTTGGCGCTCGATTCGGGCATTGCTCTGTCGCCTGTCGATGTTGCCTATCAGACCTACGGCTCGCTCAACGCGGAACGCACCAACGCGATTCTGATCGTACATGCCTTCAGCGGCGATGCGCACGCTGCGGGCCTCAGCCGCGAGACTGGCAAGCAGGGCTGGTGGGATTCCATGATCGGCCCTGGCAAGGGCTTCGACACCGATCGCTATTTCGTCATCTGTTCGAACGTGCTCGGCGGCTGCCGTGGCACCACCGGGCCGGGGTCCATCAACCCGGCTACGGGCAAGCCCTTCGGCATGTCGTTTCCTTGGATCTCGATGTCCGACATCGTGCGTTTGCAGAAGAAGCTCGTCGACTACCTCGGCATCACCCGTCTGCTCGCGGTGGCCGGCGGGTCCATGGGCGGCATGCAGGCACTCGAATGGGCGGTGGCCTACCCGTCGTCTCTGGCGGCGTCGATTCCGATTGCCACCACGGCGCGGCACTCGGCCATGCAGATCGCATTTAACGAAGTGGGCCGTCAGGCGGTGATGTCAGACCCGGATTGGAACGCCGGCGACTACTTCAACGGTCCGCCGCCGCGGCGGGGATTGGCCGTGGCGCGCATGGTGGGCCACATTACTTATATGAGCGACGAATCCATGCGTGAGAAGTTCGGGCGCAGGCTTCGCGGCAAAGACCAACCCACGCCGGATCTGGAAGCCGACTTCGAAGTGGAGAGCTACCTTCGATACCGCGGAGCGCAGTTCGTGGATCGTTTCGACGCCAACTCGTATCTCTATATAACGAAGGCCATGGATTACTTCGATCTCGCCGGCGGGTTTCCGTCCCTGGCCGCGTCTCTCGAGCGCGCCACCGCGCGGTTCCTGGTGGTGAGCTTCACCTCAGATTGGCTCTACCCGGCCTACCAATCGCTCGAGATCGTCAATGCGCTCCGCAGCCGGAATCGCGACGTGGCATACTGCGAATTGCCTTCCAACTATGGCCACGATGCCTTCCTGGTGGAAGTGGCTGAACAAACCGAACTGCTGCGCGGATTCCTGGCCCGGACCCTGCGCGGAGCGACCAAATGACACTGGTGGCTGAACCGGGCCGGGCGATTGTCCGCGAAGTGCTGGGGCGCAGCGACTACGCCATCATCAGTGAGCTGATCGAACCCGGCAGCCGGGTTCTCGATCTCGGCTGCGGCGAGGCCGAATTGCTCGAGTGGCTGGTAGAGAACAAAAAGGTGGAAGGCCGCGGGATCGAGTTGAGCGGCACGAAGGTGCAAAAGGCGATCGCACGCGGATTGTCGGTGTATCAGGGAGATCTCGAAAAGAGCCTCGCCGATTATCCGGACAACACATTCGACTCGGTGATCCTGAGCCAGACCCTGCAACAAACGCCGCATCCTTTGTACGTGCTGCGGCAGATGCTGCGCGTGGGCCGCAACGTGATCATCGGCTTCCCGAATTTCGGACACTGGCGGGTGCGATGGTCACACCTGTGGAGCGGGCGCGCGCCCCGTACCGAGTTGTTCCCGTATGAATGGTACGACTCACCGAACATCCACTTTCTGACCGTCGACGATTTTCAGTCGCTGGTGAACAAGCAAAAGTGGACCGTCGAGCGGCGGATCCTGCTGGCAGGGAACAAGCGAATCGAGATGTGGGGCAATCTGCGGGCTGAGATTGCGGTCTATCTTCTGCGCGGCTAGTCTGCACCGCGGTTGGGCTCATATCATCTACAATGCAGATGATATGTCCAAGGATCACCTCGGCGAGTTCGAGCAAATCGTATTGCTCGCCGTCGCGCGACTACGGAACGACGCTTATGGCGTCACGATCAAGTCTGAGATCGAAACCCGCACCGGGCGCACGGTCACCATCGGCGCGCTCTATGCCACTCTCGACCGCTTGGAAGCCAAAGGCTACCTGCGGTCCTGGTTCAGCGACCCGACGCCGGAGCGCGGAGGCCGATCCAAGCGCTGCTTTGAACTCCTTGCCGCAGGCGCGGACGCGCTTTCCCGCACTCGCACGATGATGGACCGGATGTGGAAAGGGGTCCGTCTTGACCGCGCCTAGTCCACCGCGCCTAGCCGCATGGCTTGTCCGCGCTCTGGTAGGCGGGCGCGACGGGGAAACCGTCGCCGGCGATCTCGAGGAGGAATTCCTTGCTCGCGGTGGCGGCGCTGCCTGGTACTGGCGGCAAGCCCTGTCCTGTGCCGCCGTCCGTGTTTCCCCTTTCCGGCGTGGACTTCCGCCGCTGGGCCGCGACTTCCACTATGCGCTGCGAACCATCCGCCGCAACCCGGGCTATGCAATCGCGGCGATGTTCTGTCTCGCTTTGGGGATTGGCGTCAACACGGGCATCTTCAGCCTGATCGACGAACTGTTCTTGCGTCCGCTCCCGATCCCTGAGCCGTCCCGGGTCGTCCGATTCGCACAGGGTTCAGAAGAATACTTTCCCTGGCGTGACACCGAAGAGATGCGCCGGCGGAATCGCTCGTTTTCCAACCTCGCCGCCTACACCGCTGGCATAACCGGCATTGAGGTCCCGGGCGCTACCGAGACGGCCATGGCGGAATGGGTCTCCGCCGACTACGACGAGACCCTTCGCATTCCGGCCCACCTGGGCCGCTGGTTCACTCCCGCCGACGAGGTCCGCGGCGCCGGACGCGTGGCCGTCATTAGCCATCGGCTGTGGACCCGCCGCTACGGCAAGGATCCCACCATTATCGGGCGAACCATCCGGATCGAGGCCGAGTATTACCGGATCGCCGGCGTTGCGCCGCCGGGTTTCTCCGGGGTCTTTCCGCCGCACGATTGTTCGGTGTGGATTCCCTACCTTGCCTTCCCACCGTTCCAGAAACGGTTCGAAGCGGGCACTCCCCCGCGCGCTTCCCTTATCGGACGTCTTCGACCCGGAGTCTCGGCCACGTCGGCAGCCTTTGAAGCGGCGGCCCTCCAATCGAGCATCCTCGATGAGTTCCCACGCACTGCCATTCCAGGCCGTCCGGCGGACGCGCCGTTTCATCTCACCACCGCCAGTGGGGCTGTGCCCGGCGCGCAGCGCCGCATGATTCCGATGGCGGCGATCATGCTGCTCGTTGTTGCGGCGATTCTGCTGATCGCCTGCGCCAACATCGCCAACCTGCTGCTCGCCCGTGCCAACGTCCGCCGTCACGAGATGGACATCCGGCGGGCCCTGGGCGCAAGCCGCCTGCAACTGATACGGCAGGCGCTGGTCGAGAGCTTCGTCCTGGCAGGCGGCGGCGCCGCGATCGGGCTGCTGCTGGGCGCATGGGCCAATCGCACTCTTGGCTTGCTGATTCCAACCTTGCCGAAGGCCTTGAACGTCAACCTGCATCTCGACCTCAACTGGCGCGTGGCCGCGCTGACCGTCGCGGCCGGACTCGCCGCCGCCCTGCTGTTCGGGCTTGCTCCGGCGCTCGAACAATCGCGGGCCGTGGTGGGGCGAAGACGCCAGGCACGCCGGCGCGACGCCTACGTCGTCGCGCAAGTGGCCGTGTCGCTGCTGCTTCTCATCACCGCGGGGCTTTTTCTCCGCGCCCTATGGTCGGCGGAGAGTCTCCAACCGGGCTTTGCCACCGAACGCCGTCTCACGACGCGTCTCTATATCTCGCCTCCCGAGTACACGCCGGAATCGGGTCGTGTGTTCTATGGCCGCCTGCTCGACGAAGTGGCCGCGGCGCCCGGTGTGCGAGCCGCGGCGCTGACTTATTCCCTTCCGTTCGGCTTCAACGACAGCGTTTGCGCGGCGGCCGGCCGGACCGGCGAATCCCGCCGCGCCGGAGCGAGCACAATCGCGGGTGACTACTTCGGGGTGATGCGCATCCCTGTCGAGGCAGGCCGGACATTCCGGTCCGAAGATGCAACTGGCTCCCAGCGCGTGGTCATCGTCAATCGAACGATGGCGCGCCTGTTGTGGCCCAATGAGGACGCCCTCGGCAAGATCGTCTGGCTCGGCTGCGACAAGGATCGGGAGCCGGCCCGCGTTGCCGGCATCGCCGGGGACAGCGAGTATTCGGCCATTGGGGAATCACCGCAGCCGTATCTCTACCGGCCGCAATCGCAGGTCTGGAGCGGGCTTATGGTCCTCATTGTTGAAACGCCCGGCGACCCCAACGATTTCATCCAGACTCTGCACGGGTTACTGAACAGGCTAGATCCGAAGTTGCGCATGCTCGAAACGCTCTCGCTCGCCGAGCACGTTTCCCGGTCCCTTTGGGAAGTACGGTGGGAAGCGTCAATGTTAGCCGTATTCGGCCTGCTGGCGATTGTCCTAGCCGCGCTTGGACTCTACGGCGTGATCGCCTACGCCGTCTCTCAGCGCACGCATGAGATCGGCGTCCGGATGGCCTTGGGCGCGCACAAGCATGACGTCATCTGGATGATCCTGGCTCGTGGACTGCGTCTCACGGCGGCCGGGATCGCGGTGGGCCTGGCAGGCAGCGCCGCAGTGACGCGGCTGCTCCGCTCCCAACTATACGGGGTGAGTCCGATGGACCCGCTCACGTTTTGCGCCGCGTCTCTGTTGTGGGTGGCGGTGGCGATGCTGGCCAGCTACCTGCCGGCCCGGCGCGCTGCCGGTGTCGAGCCGGTGGTCGCTCTGCGGTATGAATGAGTAGCCTCAGGCGCTGCAGGCGCGGAGGAGCACAGCTTCCAGACGGCTGCAGAGACCGTCGTCGAGCTTGCGGCTGGCGGCGGCCAGGTAGAACACGTCCAAGGCGCGATGGGCCTCGGTCTCGATCAGCACCACGTCGATGTTGCAGCCGTTCTCGGTGATGGCGGCCGAGAGATCGTACAACAGGCCAGGCCGGTCCTGCGCCACCACTTCCACGAGTGTGGCTAGTTCGGAGGCGTTATTGTCGAACACGACGCGCGGAGGGAATTGGCTCCCACGGCTGGGCGCGCGGGTTTTGGTCACCTACTGGATTACTTCGTGTTATTCCAGCTTCCTTTCCCATAAGGGTGTAATCCACGCGATGAGTCGGTCAGACTAACGGAAGAAGCTTTTGGCGGGCCCGCATACGCGGTGCTTGCCTCCTTCGCTTGACGACTTCCTCGCGGCGAATCGCCCTTTCCAGCGAACATCCAAAACGACCAAGCAGGAGGGCAATGGCCGCCCTCCTGCGAACCAACGCCAACCGATGATCACAATCCGGCGTTGACCTCGTCCTGTAGCTCCCGTACCTCGCGCTTGGCGTTGGCCAGCGCCTGCAGGCGTCCAATTCGCGCCTGCAATTCCGAGGAGTTGGTGTACAGTGCTCGCACGATGCCGCCATACTCGGGTGACCACAGGTCACCACCGCGCGCGTTGACCATGCCGATACCCGCAGTCGCCTCGGACGCCAGCAGATGCTCTGTCTTCATCGCGGTATCAATCGCACCGCGTTGCCACTCCGATGTACTCGGTTTGATGGTCTCGAGGCGGCACAGGTTCTCGCTCATTCTGTTGACAGCGGCCTTGATGCCGTTCAGTTCCTCAGCGTGCGACTGCCAGTGCACCTCGGCGATGTTCTCGAAGCTCTCCAGCTTCGCGGCGTGATCCTGCACTTCGCTCGCATCGCGCCGGACATTGTCCAGGAGCTTGGATGCTTCCTGCTTGAAGTTCCACGTATACGACTCAGAGGTAACTTTGCCGGCGCTGCACTCCTTGGCAGCAAGCGCCGGCGCCACCATCAGGCAGGCGGCTGCTACAGCCGGTATCAATCGTTTTATCGTCATTTCTTTGTCTCCTTTCAGGATGCCTTCCGGTGATTCCGAAATTTCCATCCTCTACAGAGAAAGACGATTCGCACCGTGGCTTGGCTTCTCCCGCCGACACACCATATTGCGCAGGGGCAGCACTGTAGACCTTACTGAATGATTCCCTTTCTGACCGCATAGAGGATCAACTCAGGAACCGTATGAATGTTCAACTTCTGCAGGATGTGCGAACGGTGAGTTTCCACCGTGTAAAGACTTAAGTTCAAAAGATTGGCGACATCCTTGTTTGACTTTCCTTCCGCCAACAACTGCAGTATCTCGCGCTCACGCGACGTCAGGAGTTCGTAGGAGTCTTCCTCACCTTTTTCTTTCAACTGACGGATATAGTCTTCGAGCAGCATCCGGCTGACACGAGGACTGAAGAATGACTTACCCTCCGATACTGCCCTCACGGCTCGAAGCAGGTCCGCCTCCGCCGAGTCCTTCAAAATATAGCCGCGTGCACCAGCCTTCAAGGCCCGGAGCACATAGCTTTCATCGGAGTACATACTCAGCACGACGACTCGTGTGCCGGCGAACGCTTCCGTGATCTGCCGCGTGGCCTCGATACCGTTGAGCAGCGGCATGCCAATGTCCATCACCACTACCTCCGGGCGCAGGGATTCAGCCAGGGCAACGGCCTCCCGTCCATCGCCGGCCTCGCCGGCGATCTCCAGGTCCGGCTCCTGTTCGAGGAGCAGCCGCAGTCCGCGGCGCATCACGGTGTGGTCATCGGCAAGGAGGATACGGATTCTTGGCATTGGTAGATATTAGCGCGGTACCGGCTTACGCCAGCCCGTTTCTAAATTCTCCTTTCGAACCGTGCGGCCTTTCCGGCACACGGCTTAACGATAATCTTTTTGGTGTGGCTTGCGCCGGGTACTTCACGGTGCCCATCAACTTGTGCAGACCCATCCCAAACCCAGTTCGCCGGTGAATGGTTCCCGTTTCGTCGGCCGCTGCCCGCCTCGCCCGTACTGCCAGCGCCGCGGGCTCCGAAAAACAAAGCGGTCCATTCTGTTGAACTCACGGTCGGCATTCCCCGTCCGGAAATAGTTCCCCCAGCCGCGAAGCACGGGTGTCAGTTCGGCGATGATCTGCTTTACGTCCTTCCCGCTTTGCTTCTTGCCCGTCAACTCTCGTGCCCGGTCCCGGAGTTTCTTCGTCGCCTTCGGGCTCGGCCACCGCTGCATGTAATGCTTGTGCGGCGCCCGTTGGATGCTACGCTTCTTTCGAATCGTGCAGCCCAAAAACACGAAGCCTTCCTTTTCTCGTCTCAGGTCCACCAGACGCGTCTTCGCCGGATGCAGCGTCAGTCCAGTTCATCACCAGCCCGATCTCCACTGTCACTATTCAAGCAAAAAAAGAATGCCGCCCTGGCCGGCTCCAGGGGCATGAGCCGGCCGGGCGGCGGCACGCTGCTACCTATTGGTCAGAGTCGATGGCCAGATAGAGCGTGTTTCCTTGGCGAATCACCTGTAACAACAGGGGCCCCTTCGCCGACTGATTGACGGCCGCCTGGAAATCGTCCAGACTACCCACCGGCGTGTGGCCGACGCTGACGATGACGTCTCCGCGCCGCAGCCCGGCCTCGGCCGCGTTGGAAGCCGGATCCACCGCGGTCACCACGACCCCTTGCGTACCCGTATTGAGCTCCAGTTGACGCCGGACCGCCTGCGTGAGCGCATCCACCGAGACACCCGCAAGGGCGGACGAAGACTTGCCCTTTTCGCCAACCGGTCCGGCCGTCATGGACATTTCGCCCAGCGTCACCGTGAAGGTGTGCTCAGAGCCGTTACGCATCGCTACCACATCCGCCTCGCCGCCGGGCTTGAGCATCCCGACCTTGAGCTTCAACTGGTTACTGTCGGCAATCGGCTCGCCGTTGAACTTCACGATCACATCACCCGACTTCAGCCCCGCCTTGGCCGCCGGGCTGCCCGGCTCCACTTCACCCACCAGGGCGCCGTTGGGGCCCTCGAGTCCGAACGCCTTCGCCAGGGCCGGGGTGAGGGGCTGCAGCATTACACCGAGCCGTGCACGTGTCACCTTCCCGTGCGCAACCAGTTCGTTCATCACCGAGCGCGCCATGTTCGAGGGAATCGCGAATCCGACGCCATTGTTACCGCCGCCGTTGGGCGAAATGATCGCCGTGTTGATCCCGATGAGGTCGCCCTGCGAGTTCACCAAGGCGCCGCCGGAGTTGCCCGGGTTGATGGCCGCATCGGTCTGGATGAAGTCCTCATAGTCCTCGATCCCTAGGTTTCCGCGGCCGGTTGCGCTGACGATGCCGAGCGTGACCGTTCGCCCGATACCGAACGGATCACCGATCGCGAGAGCGTAGTCCCCGATGCGCACCTTGCTCGAGTCAGCGAAAGTCAGTGTCGGCAGGTTCTCCGCCTCTACCTTCAGGACGGCAAGATCGCTGCGCGGATCGGCGCCGACCAGCTTCGCCTTGAACTCCCGTTTGTCGCCCAACGTCACCGTAATCTGGGCCGCCTCGTCGATTACGTGATTGTTGGTGAGAACATAGCCATCGGCGGACACAATCACGCCCGATCCCATCGCATGTTCACGTTGGCTACCGGGCCGCTGAGCCGGCAGATCCCCAAAGAACTGCCGGAAGAACGGATCCATAAACAAAGGATTCGGGCCTTCGGCCGCGCGCTTCACGGTGCGGGCCGTCGAGACGTTTACCACCGCCGGAAGATCCCGTTGAATGACATCGGCGAAACCCGCCGATGGCTTGGCTTGTTCCGGTGCGCGAAGATCGATCTTCGGGATGTCGACACGCGCCACCATGTGGTGCTTTTCGGCCGCCAAGCCCACGATTCCGCCGACGGCCAGCGCGGCGAACAGCGCCGCCGTCAACTTCCATCGTCTTGAATTCCATGTAATCACTTGCATGACTCAGTCCCCTTTTCTGTGAACGTTAACAACTTACATATCCAGAATAGGAATTGATTCGCAGTGGAACCATCCGGTTCGGACGGTATCCTTGGCATGTCACACGGATGATCTTTCACGATTCCCGGGCGCTGAAATCGGAGAGTGGCAGTTCCACCTTGAGCACCGTTCCCTTGCCTGGCTCCGATTGCAGCCCGAATACGCCGCCCAGGTGCCGGACGCGCTCCTCCATACCGACGATCCCCATGCCGCGCATATACTCGGGATCGAAGCCCACGCCGTTGTCCCGCACCACCACCATTACGGCGTCCGACAGCTGCCGCACGGCGATCTGCACCAAGCTCGCGTTGGCGTGCCGCGCCGCATTGTTGAGCGCTTCCTGGACGATCCGAAAGACACAAGTCCGATGCTCGTCCGGCAGGGTGTCCGGCAGTTCGCCGGCGTCCACGTCCACGCGCAGACCGGTCCGGCGCGAAACCTCCCGCGCCTGCCAGTGAATGGCGGGGGCCAGCCCAAGGTCGTCCAGCATGGATGGCCGCAGCAGCAGACCGATATTGCGTACCTCGTTCACCGTACGTTCGGCGCCGTCCTTTGCAGCAGCCAACAGGGCGCGCGCCCGTTCGTTGTCCTTCACTTCGTTCAACGCCCGCCCCAGATCCATCAGTAGGGCGCCCAGGGACTGTCCCACCTGGTCATGCAAATCTCGCGCAATCGAACGGCGCTCGGCCTCCTGCGCCTTCACGAGTTCCGCGGATAGCTCATGCAGTTCCTCCTGCGCGTGCAGCAGATCGCGATAGCGGACCGATCGGTCCGCCTCGAGTTTCAGAATGTGCCGGACCACCAGGGTCGCCAGTATCAAGCCAAGAAGCACCGTGACGGCCGTGAGTGCCAAGACGCGCTCGCGGAAGTCGTTGACGGACCGCATCGAGCGGTCGGTCTCCCCGCGCAGGTGACGCTCGTTGAGCCCGTTGATCCGCTCGGATACGCTCAACACGCGCAGCCGCTGCACTTCGGGCGCGCGGGCCAGAAAGTCGCGACCCTGCCGCCTTCGCGCCTGATCGTCCCATTCCAGCGCCCGTCGCACCGCGGCGGAGTAGTTCGCCCACGCCTGCCTCACCGCGTCGAGCGAACTGGCTTCATCCATTCCGGCAACCGCCTCATAAACGAGATATTGTCACCGATCTCCCGGTACAGAATCCGCAGCGCAGCCTGAGAATCGGCGTCTTCGGTATCGACGGCAAGCGATGCTGCCGCGGAGGCGCTCGATCGCTTTCGCTGTAGATGTCGGAACAGGGGTGTTCGAAGCAACTGCGCGCAGCCCCGGCGGAACAATCGTTCCAGCGGAACTGCTGCCACTCCGCCGAGCCTTCTTCAGTCCAGCTGACGAGGAGCCAGCATCGTATCTCGTGCCGCGGAGACCCTTTACTGCCGAACCAGGCCGGCGGCGCTATGGCGGGAGCTCACGGTCGTCGACGTAGGCGATGCCAACGGCTGGTCGGCGGCGGTTGCGGGCGTTTTCCATGCCGCACTCATTCTTCCGTAGCTTGCAGTCTAACCATTTCCGTTGGCCCGGCGATGCAATCGGTCCCACAGGGTGCGCAGGCCCACCGACTTTCGCCGCTTCGACGAACTGGGTTCGGTTATCAGAATCGGCGCCCGCAGCCGCCCCGCGGTCCAACGCGAGGCCCGTCTCACCACCCGCGCGAGTTCCCGCGGCGCCACCGGCTCCACCAGCACATCGAAGGCGCCATGCTGCAGCGCGTCGATCCATTGCTGCCCATCGAACTCGCCGAGCAGCACGATAGTGGAAAGCAGCGCACCGCGAGTTGGCCATCCGCCGCAACACGACTCTCCAGTCGCCATCCGGCAGCTTGCCGCCCGCCAGGAACCACTCGCGCCCCGGAGGTCGAGCACGCGGTCCGATCTCCTTGATCGCATCCGCATGATAGACGCGGATGCGCCAGGGACGCAATTCGATCGCCGTTCGAATCGCTTGCCCAAGGTCCGGGCAGACGTAGATCACGTCGACATAGGGCTCGATCGCCGGCTGCCTGGAGGCCGGCTGGAAGTCGGGATCCTGGCCGTACCCGCCACGCCGGTCATTGCAGGGTCCCTCCCGAGGCCTCGTCGGCGCGCTCCTGGCATCGGCAGCATCCGCGCCAGGGCACCGCTTCAGGCGCCTTTGCGCGATCATCTCCTGGCACCGCTCGCAGACACCGTAGGCGCCTTTGGTAATGCGCTCGAGCGCTTCACTGACCTGCCGGCGGAGTTCCGATTCCCGTGTCAGCCGCCCTGCCGCCATGGCCACCTCGGACAAGTGCTCCATTTGTTCTTGCAATTCGGCGCGACGCTCAACGAAAAGCTCTTCCCGCTGCACCGGCGTGGCGAGTTCCGCCAGCTTTTCATTCAACTTCGTCCTCAGCATCCCATTCCTGATCATCGTGTGTCGCCTCCTTCCCAAGACTAGCCATCAGCGGCAGGCTCGCCCATCCCGTCCGGACGGTATTTTACGCCAGTCCGCGCGGCGTTCTAAAAATACTCTCCCGGCGGGATATCCAAGTTCCGGCCATCCAGGTACCTTGAGATTGAAGCCGGATGAAAGGAGCCGGGTAAAGATGAGACTCTCAACCAAGGCAACAATGATCACGGCAGCGGCCCTCTGGGGCGGTTGTCTGTTCGTGGTGGGAATGGCGAACTGGCTGCGGCCCACCTATGGAGTGGATTTTCTGCAGATGATCGGTTCGGTCTGGCCGGGCTATCACCCCGCGCCAACCCTGGGATCGGCGCTTACGGGCGCCGTGTACGGAGCCGTCGATGGCGCCATAGGCGGTTATCTGTTCGCCGCGATCTATGACCTGATCGCCTGCCGGCGCCCCGTGGGCCCGATCGCCTGAGCACACCGTGACCCAACCCCTGAACTGGAGAGGCGCGGTCGACTTTGCTGTTCTGGCGGCGGCAATGTACGTCCTGCTGCGCTGTAGCGTTCGGGCGCGCGCTCTCCGGCTCGTGATGGGCACAGTCGGCCTGCATGCACTGGCTGCCTTGGCCCGCCACACGGACCTAATCGTCACAGCGTGGGTCCTCGATGGCGCAAGCGCCGTTCTGGTCTTCGTGCTATTGATCGCGTTTCAATCCGAGCTACGGCACGCCCTGATGCAGGTGGATGCGGGCATCCGCGGCCACCCATCGCAATCGGAGCGCGACAGCGTCTCGGCCGTCTCAGAAGCGGCGTTTGAACTGGCAGAGTCCGGCAACGGCGCGCTGTTGGTGCTTGTCCGCCGAGATCCTGTCTCCGAACTCACCAGCGGCGGCGTTCCGTTTGGCGGCCAAGTCTCGCCGGAGTTGCTCGAAACCATCTTTCAGAAGCGGTCGCCACTGCACGATGGCGCAGCCATCCTCGACGGAGACCGGCTGGACCGTGCGGGCGTCTTGCTCCCGTTGACGCAGGAAAGCGATCTGCCTCGCTCCTACGGAACCAGACACCACGCCGCGGCGGGCCTTGCCGAGCGGTGCGATGCCGTGGTTGTGGCCGTTAGTGAGGAGCGCGGAGAGGTGACGGTGATGACTGGCCGCACCCGCTCGATCATGAGCAGCCGGGCCGATCTGGAGAAACGGCTCACGCATCTGCTGGCACGGCGCCGGGAGCCTTGGGCCAGCCGCGCGCTGCACTTCTTCACCAGCAGCCTGAGGCTCAAGGCGGCCGCCTTGGCTCTGACTGCCGTCACTTGGTGCGCCCTCACGCTCCTCGCCGGTTCCACCGTCCGGACATTCAACGTTCCGATCGAATTCACCAACGTCCCGGCCGGCGCCGAAGTGATCTCCCAATCTGTGGCCGCGGTCCAGGTCCAGGCCCGCGGGAGTGCGTGGCTGATCAATTCCGTAGATCCGTCGACACTGGTCGCGCAGCTCGATCTCAGTGGCAACGCCGCGGGCACCCACGCGCTTCGCGTCACCAACGACTCGGTGAACCTCCCTTCCGGTGTGACCACGGACCGCGTGCTGCCCGCCGTGGTCACGATCCGTCTGGGCCCGGCATAAAGTCCACGAGCTGGTCCTCCGGCAGGCCGTGACAAAATGAAACCTGGGTCGCCGCACATCGAGTGTGGGCAGACCCAGTACAAAACGGAATGGTGTTTCTCTCACAACGTTTGCGCCGGATCCGGTTGACGCAAATGGTTCTGGCTGCGTCGGCTTTATGCCCGGCAGTGTTCGCGCAGAGCGCGGAGCCGCCCACCGCGCCGGACCCCGCAACGGATTCTCAGCCGGAAGCACCGGCGCCGGCAGCCACCACCGGACAGGCCTCTTCCAATCAGCGGACCCAGCTCAACCTGTTGGGCGAGGTCAACGCCAAGACAGGAGAGGGGCAGCGGAATGAGAACGTCCGGCTCACGCTCATCGACAACAACGTCCTCAAGGAGCTGAACACCCGGATGGGGACCACCGCCAATCTGGTTGAGAGCTTCGACGTGGAGCGGAACTATTTCGGGGCCGAGTTTGGGGGCTCCGGCTCGGCCTTGGTCCACATCGCCAAGCCGCAAGCCAGTCCGCTGCACGGCGAACTGTTCTGGAGCCACAGCAACAGCGCCCTCAGCGCGAGGTCTTTCTTTCAGGCCGGCAATGTCCAGCCGGCCCGCACCAACGACTACGGATTCAGCATCACAGCGCCGGTGGGCGAGCGGACCTTCCTCACCGGCAGCGCCAGCCGGCGCCGCCTGCGCGGGCAGGTGAACGGAAACGTTCTGGTGCCTGCCGCCGATGAGCGCGTTCCGTTGACCACCGATCCCGCGGCGCGGGCGCTGGTGCAGGCACTTCTGGGCGCCTACGGGCGGCAGATCCCGAACCGCACCGACATCAACCCGCGGGCGCTGAATACCAACGCCCCGCAGAACATCGACAACGATCGCGCGGAATCCACTCTCGATCGCCGCGCGAGCGAGAAGGACCACTTGGTTGCCCGTTACGGTTTCACACTCCAGGACGTGGAGGCGTTCCAACTCGTGGGCGGACAGAATCCGGACACCACCACCCGCAGCCACCAGGCGCGCCTCACGTGGATTCGCGAATGGTCGCCGGGGACTACCACGGATCTATCGGTTGGCTTCGATCGGATCGGATCCTTGCTCGTGGCCGAGGAGACCTCGCTTGGGCCCCGCTTCGTATTTTCCCGTCTTCTCGAATCGGTGGGGCCGGATGACAACATTCCCATCAACCGGGCGCAGAATCTGTTCCGGTACGCCGGCCGATTGAACCGGAATCGGGGCTCCCATTCCTGGCGAGCCGGATTCTCGATCCTGCGCCGGCAAGTGAACGGGTCAGAAGCCAACAACCATCGCGGGACGTTTTCCTTCCGCCGCGATTTCGGCCGTTCCGTCACGGAGAATCTGCTGCTCGGGACGCCAAGCGAGTACCGGGTGGCACTCGGAGATCCGCATCGCGGGTTCCGAAATTGGGATCTGCAATTGTTCGCCGGTGATCACTGGCAGGTGCGCCCGAACCTGACCATTGATTACGGTATCCGCTACGAGCCGGTCACCCGGCCCAACGAGGTGAACGGTCTCAGCACGGTTCCTTACGATTGCGACTGTAACAACCTCGCCCCCCGGTTTGGCTTCGCTTATCGGGCCAATGACCGCTGGGGCGTGTTCCGCGGCGCCTACGGAATCCAATATGGCGAGATCTTCGCGGCAACTTTCATGCAGAGCCGGTTCAACGCGCCCGGCGTCGTTCTGATCTCGGTGCAGCAGCCGGATTTGGGCAATCCTCTAAAGGGGGTCTCCGCCGCGGAGCTATCCGGAACAGGCCGGAGCACGCTGTTCCGGCTGGACCCGGAGCTGTCGAGCCCCTACTCGCAGCAGTACAACTTCAGCTGGCAGATCCGTCCGGCCCCACAGTGGGCCCTGGAACTCGGCTACGTCGGCAGCAGGTCCTGGAAGCTGCTGCAGCAGTGGTACATGAACCGCGCGCGCCCGGTTCCCGGAATTCCGCTGATCACCGCGACTATCAACGAACGCCGGTCCGATCCGGCGTACTTCGACATCCTGCATACCGTCAATGGCTCGCGCGGCTACTACGACGCGGCAAAAGCGGAACTGCGCGTTCCCCGCTGGCGTGGGTTGTCTCTGATGGCCTCCTACTGGTTCAGCAAGGCGATCGACCTCGGCGCGTCGTACACGAACACGGGCTCAGGCCGGGACGGCCGCGGAGGGCGCAGCCCGGCGGAGTTCAACGTGCACGGCCAGATGAAAGGCCCCAGCGATTTCGATCAGTCGCACGCCGCTCTGTGGAATGCGGACTACCAGACACCGATGTTCGCCGCCGGTCCCGATTGGTTGGAGAAGGCGCTGGGGTCATGGCAATTCGCATCGGTAGTGCTGATAAAGACCGGAACACCGTTCGCGATTCGCACGGCGGACTCGCCGGGCAGCGGCAACGTGGATGGCGCTGGGAGCGACCGTCCGAGCCTGGTGGATCCATCGGTGCTCGGCGTTTCCGTCGACCACCCGGACACCGCGGCTCAGAAACTACCGCGAGAGGCCTTCCGGTCCCTCTCGGCGGGCGAACTCACCGGCAATCTGGGCAACAATGTGTTTCGCAAGGACGGGTTGTTCAATGTGAACGCGGCCGTATCGCGGCGCTTCCCGCTGGGCGGCGGGAGATCACTCTTATTTCGGGCCGAGTCTCTGAACCTCACCAACCATCCACAGTTCGCCGAACCGGGGATCGACATGTCGGGCGACAACTTCGGGCGGATCACCAATACGCTCAATGACGGACGCGCATTTCGATTTCAGATGAGGCTTGTTCTTTAGACCGCGCGCGGCTAAGCGAGAATGTCGTGCAGCACATTGCCCGCAACGTCGGTCAGGCGGAAGTCGCGTCCGCTGTACCGGTAAGTGAGTTTGAGGTGATTGATCCCCATCAGGTGCAGAATCGTCGCGTGAATATCGTGCACGTGCACCGGTTTCTCGACGGCCTTGAATCCGAAGTCGTCGGTGGCGCCGTAAATGGTGCCGCCCTTCACAGCCCCGCCGGCCAGCCACATCGTGTATCCGAAGGGATTGTGGTCCCGCCCCTTGCGGACGCCACCGCCACCGCCGCCCACCTCGCGCACCGGCGTGCGTCCAAACTCGGATCCACAAACCACCAGTGTGTCGTCCCACAGCCCACGCTGCTTCAGATCCTTGATCACCGCCGCGAACGGCTGATCGGAATTCTTCGCGTTGGTTTTGTGCGCCATGATGTCGGCGTGCGCATCCCACGGATCGCCGCTCGCGTAGTAGACCTGGACCATCCGCACACCCTTCTCCACCAGCCGCACGGCCTGCAGGCACCCGCGCGCGGTTGTTCCCTCGCCGTAGAGATCGAGCGTCGATTGGGGCTCCTTGCGAATATCGAAAACCTCCGGCGCCTCGGTCTGCATCCGGTAGGCTATTTCCATCGATTTCAACGTTGCCTCGACGGAGGCGTCTTCACCGGTCCGTGACCGGTTGAGCGCCTCGAGCTTCTGCAACAGGTCCATCTCGCGCTTCTGTTCAGAGAGTTCGAAGCGCGGATTGTTCACAAAACTGATCAGTTTCTTGGGATCGAACTCCTTCTCGATCTTGACCGTCTTCTTCTTGTCCTTGTCAGCGGACGCGTCAGCGGCGTCCATCGGCATGGCCCCGGCGCCCTCCGGCGTCTGGAGCCGCGACGAAATGTAGGTGCCCTGATGAATCGCCGGCAGGAAGCCATTGCTCCACAACGGCGAACCGACCGTGGTGGGCACCGTCGGGCACAGCACCACATACCCGGGCAGGTTCCGATTCTCCACCCCGAGGCCGTAGGTGAGCCATGCGCCGAGCGATGGACGTCCGGCCTGGTTCGCGCCCGTATTGATCATCAACGAAGCCGGCTCATGATTCGGAATCTCGGTATGCACCGAACGAACCCAGCAGATGTCGTCGGCCACCTCGCCCAGGTGAGGCCACAACTCACTGAGGTCCATCCCGCACTGGCCATGTTTCTTGAACTGGAAGGGCGACCTCATCAGCGCCCCCGTGCGGCGCTCGGTCTTGATCTCTCCGCCCGGCATCGGCTGGCCGTCGTACTTGTCGAGCATCGGCTTGGGGTCAAAACTGTCGATCGCCGAACAGCCGCCGTTCATGAACAAGAAGATCACGCGCTTCACCCTGGCGGGATGATCGAGAGTCACTGCGCCGGACTGGCCATCGGAACCGGCGATGCCGCTGGCACGGGCAATCGACTGCCCAATCATGCTGGCGAAGGCAGTCATTCCGAATCCCGTGCCGGCTTGGCGGAGCGCCTCGCGGCGCGAGATGGATCGATGCGGTCGGGTCATGATCGGTTGTCTCCTAGTTGATGAACAGGAACTCGGTGGAGCTGAGCAAAACCTTGGCGTAACGGCCCCAAACCGTCGCCTCGTACTTCACGGGTGGCGGCGCGGGCGGTCCGCCGCGGCGGCCTCCCATGCCCCCCATCATTCCCTGCCCCATCATTCCTTGCCCCATCTGGCCTTGCCCCATCTGGCCCTGCCCCGCCGGATCAATGGCCGCGGCCTCTGTGACTGGGGCCTCCGGAAGAGCGGCCTCTGGGGCCGGTTTCGAAAGGTTCGTTGTGGCGGGCATGTCTCCACCCTTGGCGTCGGGCTTTGGCTTGTCCTTTTCGGCGGCTTTCTTCTGACGTTCCTCGTACTCGGCGAGCGGTTCCGCCTTCAGATAATCGATGCCGGCGGCGATCTCCTGCTCGCTGGCATCGCGACCATAGGCGAGTCTGTAGGCCTTGAGAATCCGGTCCCGCTGGGTCGCCCCTCCGGCAACCCGCTTGGCCAGTTCCTCCGCCTGGATCTGCATGAAGTCGCTGTTCATCAGGAACAGACGCTGCTGCGGCACGGTTGTCAGGAACCGTTTTTCCGCGCTGATCAGCGGGCTTGGAAAGTCGAATAACATCAGGTACTCGTCTGGCTTGTAGCGGCTCACCTTGCCATATACGGTCCGCCGCAGCATGGATGGCGTCAGTTCTTCCGAAGGTCCCCCCACGGCCGTGTCCAGCTTGCCGGACACGTACATGATGGAGTCGCGAATCTGCTCCGCGTCCATTCGCTTACGGTTGGCGCGCCAGTAGAGCCGGTTACCGGAGTCCTTGGCCGCCGCCGTGGGATCGTTTTCGGATGAGAGCCGATACACCGCGCTCAGCATGATTTCGCGATGGAGCTTCTTCATCGACATACCTTGCTTTTCGAATGTGGACGCGAGGTACTCGAGAAGCTCCGGATGCGCCGGGCGCTCACCGGTGTTCCCGAAGTTGCTGGGCGTGTCGACGATACCGGTCCCGAAATGTCCTTTCCAGATCCGGTTGACGATTACACGCATCGCCAGCGGCTGCCGGACAATCCGCTCGGCCAGTTCCAACCGCCCGCTGCCCTTGGAAAAGGGCTGCGGCTCGCCGTCACACAGCACGCTCAAGAAGTGACGGGGTATCTGCGGACCCACCGGGTTGGCCGGATCGCCGCGGTGGCTCAACTGAATGTCCACCGGCGTTTCCGCATCGCGAACGCCGTGAACGAATGGATACCGGGCCTCCACCTTCTTCTTCTGGTCATCGACGGCGGTCTGCAGAGTCTTCAGCCGCGCCTGCGCGTCCGGACCAACTCGCGACTCCAGACCCCATCCGCGATACAAGAGTACGCCCGGCTTGAATACGCGGCGTCCCATGGCCATCATGGCGTTGGGATCGTCGTTCTCTCCCAATTCGCGTTGGAAGATCTCCGTCCAAAAGTTATTGTCCTGTTCGGGCAGGCTCTTCAACTGGAGCCAGGATCCGGGGTTGAAGTCCTTGAACGAAACGAAATTGCTCGGCTTGTCGGTTCTCTTTTTAGGCTTGGTCCCTTCGAGATCCTTAGCGACGATCACCTTGTTCTCGGCGTCGAGTTCATTGCGTTCGAGCATCAGCTCGATGATCTGCTCCTGAAGTTTGCCGGCGAGTTTCTTCGCTTCCGCCATGGTGCTCTTGCCGCCTTCGATCATGGCCTGCCAGGGCTCTTTGTGCGTGTACTTCGAGGTCTTTCGCCCCATGTATTTGACCCACCGGTCAAGCTGTTCGAAGTCGAGCTTGCGGGCCTCAACGACATCCTCGAACTTCTTCTTTTGCGGCCCTGTCACCTCCCAAACCGCCATCAGGTAGTCAGCCGTTTTGTAAGCGAGCGACCGGGAGAGGTTGGTGGAGAGCGCTTCGCCCGCCTCCTTGAGCACCCGCTGCGCGCGGTCGTAATCTTCTTCGAGCTTGGCGTACTCATCAACCACCTTCTTGGGCGCAAGCGGATATTCCTCGTAAATCGTGTTATAGAAAACGCCAGCCAGGGAATAGTAGTCACTCTGGGGAATCGGATCGTACTTGTGGTCGTGACACCGCGCGCAGCCCACTGTCATGCCCAAAAATCCGCGTGTGGTTACGTCCACGCGATCATGCCGCTCGTCGGCGCGCGTAATCTCGAACGCGCCGTTGTCGTAGTACCAGGGCCCCAGCCCGAGGAATCCTGTGGCTGCTATATTCTTGTGGCGGGCTTTCGGGTCCATCAGATCGCCGGCGAGCTGCGCTTTCACGAACTCACCGTACGGCATGTCGTCGTTCATCGCGCCGATCACCCAGTCGCGGTAGGCGAACGCGTTCGGATAGGGGCGGTAGCCGCGCGGATTGGGATTCAGGCTGCGGTAATCATCCTCGCCGTAGCGGGCCACATCGAGCCAATAGCGGCCCCATCGCTCACCGTATTGCGGGGACTCGAGCAGGCGGTCCACCACCTTCGAAAACGCTTCGCGGGAATTGTCGGCCTCGAATGCCTGGATCTCTTCAAATGTAGGCGGCAGCCCAGTCAGGTCGAGGGTGGCGCGCCGGATGAGATCCCGCTTGGACGCCGGGCGCACCGGTTTCAGGGACTCGGATTCAAGCTTGGCGAGGATGAACCGGTCAATCGTTGTCTTCGGCCAACTGGCATCCTTGACGGCGGGCGGCGACGGATTGCGCAGGGGCTGCAAGGACCAGAACCGCCGCATCTCCGGCAGGATCGAAAATGCTCCGCCGGCCTTCTTCACAGGCGTAGTGGCGGACTGAGGCCAATTCGCACCGGCCTGAATCCACGCTGCAAGATCGTCGATCTCCGCGTCTTTCAGCTTGTTGCCCATCGGCATTTTGAGCGCCGGATCCACATGCTTCACGGCGGTGAGGAGGAGACTCTTGGCCGGATCACCGGGCACCACCGCGGGGCCGCGCTTTCCGCCCTTGGCCAGTGACTCGGGATCATCCAATCTCAATCCGCCCATCGCCGAGTTCGTGTGGCAGGCGAAGCAGTTATTGGCGAGGATCGGGCGTATCCTGTTCTCAAAGAAATCGGCGGAACCAGCGCCTGTTTCCTGCCCGGAAGCTACGGCTGCGAGGGCGGCCAAGACGACGGCGCGAACCGGAAAAAACATAGCAATCCCCTTCACGAAGTTCGAAGACTATTTGACTCGAGATGGGGTAGGGACGTGCACCCGAAGACGGCGGCAGGGCCAAGCGGGTCGACAGACGGGGACCTTTTCATCTTAACTGCTCTATCCGCGAAATGGAAGAGCGCCCCATCGAAAAAATATGGAGCGCTCCCGCCGGGCTAATCAGAACTCATAGCGCAGCGCGAACTGCATCACTCGCGCATCCGCGGCTCCCGTTATCTGGCCGAACAACGTCGGATTGGAGAGAGTCAGCGATGAGGGGTTGTTCCAGTTCACCGTGTTGAAGGCGTTAAACGCCTCTGCCCGAACCTGGATCCGGTGTCCTTCCAGAGGCAACTGGAAGTACTTGCCAAGCGAAAGGTCGAAATTGAGTGACCGCGGTCCACGGATGAGGTTGCGAGCCCCCACTGTGCCGGGATACTGCCCGTAGAACGCATTCGACGCCGTGGTGGACGCAAAAACGCTGGGCACGCCGAACTCGTTGAAGCCCATCTTGGTCTCGGGCAGCGCGGAGCCAGGCCTGAGGATCGCCAGCGAAGAGCTGAGGTAGTTGGTCGGATACACACCGCCGGTGCTGATCGTCAGCGGCAGACCCGAACGGAACCGCGTCAGCATCGACACCTGCCACCCGCCCACCATGTGGTTGAGCCATCCCGGCGCATTGCGCAAGAAGTGCTTGCCGCGGCCGAAAGGCAGTTCCGCCACCGAATTCGCCGTGATGTTGTGGCGGATGTCGAAATCCGACAGCGACCTCGAGGCGCCCGGATTGAACGCGTCCTGAATGGTGGAGGTGCCGCCCGATTCCGAACCGGAAGCGATATCCATCGACTTTGAGAATGTGTAGTTGAAGTCAAAGCCCCAACCTCGCGACACCGGACGGCGCAGCACGAGTTGTCCCCCATGGAAAGCTGGGTTGCTCGCGTTCACCCAAGTCAACATACCGGCGTTCTGCATCGCAAAGAAGGTGTTGCAGCCAAAGGCGCTGAAGCAGGTCCCGTTCGGCTGGCGGACGCGGTCAAAGTCGTGCAGCGCGTCAAGGTCCGAGCCGGCGTAGGTGCCGTAGACGGTGTAGAAGTAGTTGGACGTCGCGCTGGCGCTGGCCGTTTTGGTGCCCGTGACCGTCCCTCCGGCGGTGGGAAACAGGTTTTCAAAGAAATCCACTTTGGGCAGGATCGCCGGATTGGCGCGAACCTGAGCCGGAGTGATTCCACTCTCGAAGTAGTCGCGCAGAATGCCCGACGCCTGCGTCCAGGTCATACCGGACTTGCTATCGCGGAATTGCGTCAGTGGCTGGAAGTAGTCCTGGCGGAGGATGCCTTTTCGCGAGAGCCGGCCGATGTAGCCGAGTTCCATCGTCATCTGTCCGGGAAGCGGCCTTGTATAGGAGAAGTTGAGCAGCATCGAATAGGGCGCCACCAGATTGGGGTTGACGGCCGAATAGGACCCGAAGCCGCCGGCAACGGCCGGAGGAGTGAACGGGAACCCGCCCTGCGGCGCCGCCGGCAGCCCAGGAAGAGCCCCTCCGGAATATCGGAATGAGTCTGTGAAATCGGTGTTGGAAGGTTGAGTCACCCGCGTCGCAAGGCCCGGCGATCCGGATTCGGCAAAGCTCGTCGCCATCGCACTTCCGTAGCGGTCATACACCATGGCGCCGCCGGCACGAATAACCGCGCCCTTTCCGAATAGCCGGCCCCAAAGCGAATCCGACACGGGAGCCCAGGCAATCGAGAGCCGCGGGGCGAAGTTGTTGTTGTCTCGCCGATAGTAGCCCTGGCCATCGCGCGTGGGTCCGGCAAGCGCAAATGTCAGGAACGAGTCCGTCATCGCATTGCCGGGAATGCCCGCCTGCGAGATCGCGATCCGTTGGGCGAAGTACTGATCGATGCCGGTTGTGGTTGCCACTTGCACGCCGTTGCGTTCGAAGGGCACCTGGTACATCCCGTAGCGCAGGCCCGCGGTGATGTTGAGGTCCGGCCGGACCTTCCAGGCATCCTGAATATAGAACTCGTACTCCTTGTTTCCGAATGACCGAACCACCGGCTGGCCGAACGGAATCGCGGAGCCATCCACGCCGTACTGGTAGGTAGCGCTGTAGTTGTTGAGGATGCCGAACATCGTTCCGAAGGCGTTGGTGACGAAAGTGCCTTCGGTGAGGCGCAAGGCGGAGTTGCCGGTGCGGGCGCGCAGGAAGTCCGTCGCCAGTGCGTTGATATCGGCGCCCAGTCCCTTGAGCGTGTTTCGGCTGAACGCATACGACGGATAGTTGTTGTCCTGCATGCGGTCATTGGTCACCAGGCGCAGATTCGCGCCGAACTGCACCGTATGCGCTCCCTTGGTCCACGTCGTGTCGTTGACGATGTTGTGCGTGGGCTGAATCCGCGTGATCGCACGCGGAAACGCAGTCAAGGTGGCGGGAACGAACGACACCGAAGCGCCGCCGACGCCAGACTGCTGGACGCCCAGCCGCGTGAGACCGTAGCTGAATACGTTGATGACGGTCGGCTTGAGCACGGCCGTGTACCTTGCCGATATACCGCGGTGTCCCTCGTAGTACTTCGACGCGGCGTCCTGGCCGGGAAACTGGGCCAGATTCGAGGTGTTGTCCCGAACGTTGTCCGCCAGCGTTCCGCGCACGCTCAGTGTATGCAAACCGGCTCCATCGAGGCTGAAGTCGGTTTTGGCGACATAGGCGCGGTCATCGCGCTTGAGCGGGGCATTGAAGCGGAAGGTAGCGAAGTTGAGTCCGCGATCGCCGCCGCTCAGCAGATCGTTCGGCAGCGGATACTGCTTCATCTGATCGAGCATGAAGGGATTGGCTCCTCCCAGGAGCGGATCGATCTGGCGGATCTCCGGCGCTGTCAGCGTCTGAATGCCATCGCTGGTCCGCAGTTGAATCACGCCATCGCGGTAGGATTGGGTCGGCACCACGCGGCTTTGCGCAGCCGCTGAGCGATCCTTACGATCTTCCCAGTTAGCGAAGAAGAACGCCCGGTTCTTCACGATCGGGCCTCCGAACGACGCTCCGTATTGGTTCCGGATGAGATTCTCGCGTGGAATGCCGGCTCGGTTGGAAAACCAGTTGTTCGCCGCGGTCTTCACGTTGCGGTGGAACTCGTACACAGATCCGTGAAAGCTGTTGGTGCCGCTCTTGGTTACGATCGAAACCTGGCCGCCAGCGGAACGTCCCTGGTCGGCCCCCTGGCCGGCGACAGTGGTGCGGAACTCCTGCACCGAATCGAGCGGGATCGGCAGCACCGCATCGAAGCCATTCACGCCTTGGCTGTCATTGACGTCAACGCCGTCGAGCGTGACGTTGTTCTGGTCAGCCTTGGCTCCGATCACCTGGCCCGTCGAAGTCACGCCCGGCTGCAGCGCCAGCAGCTCCACTACGTTACGGGTCTGCAACGGAAGCTGCCGTACCTGCGTTTCAGTGAACGGATTCCCAACAGTGGCATTTTGCGTATTGATTGCCAGGGCTTCGGCCATCACGCTGACCGTCTCGGTGACCTGCCCCAGTTCCATTTCGACGTTCAACGTGGCAGGAGAGTTCACCTGTAGCCGCACCTGCGCGGTAAAAACCCGGAAGCCCGGGCTCGAAACCTCGAGCCTGTAAGCGCCCGGAGACATTTGGAGAAAACTGTAGCCGCCTGCCGGGTTAGCCAGCGTCTTTCTCGCCGCCGACGTCTCCTCGTTCAGCAGCGTGATGACGGCATCGGGAATGGCGCCCCCCTGCGCGTCGCTCACCGTGCCCTGGAGCGAACTCGTTTGGGCAGCCAATGGAACTAGCGCGATCACTGTAAGTAGCAGGTAACGAAACACACGACCCCCTTTGGATTCTTCGATTCTTTTGTTTTGAGCCGAAACGGGGGGCCAGGCGCCTCGACAGCGAGGCAGTAGGATCGGC
>JAWKHI010000064.1:0-28441 GCA_041394885.1 Bryobacteraceae bacterium
GGGCCTGGTTCCGGACACGGTGACGACCGTGACGGATTTCACTGGCGAAGCCTCGAACATCTTCATTGCGCCGGGCACCGGCACGGTGGGGCTGTTCAATTCGTACCGGCTGGTGACGGCGCGCGCCGCCAGCACGTCGGGTACAGTGGACCTGCACTTCGTGACGATCCCGGCGCTTTCCGACAACAACCCGACGCCATTCCCGAGCTACGAGTTCCTGGCGCCTGCGGGGGATCCGCTGCAAATCACGGGGACGCTCGGAAGCGTGATCGCTGGCGCGATCCAGGTGCGTTTCCGCTCGGCGGGCGGCGGGGGCTTTGGCACGGCGATCCCCAATGCCGGGGTGCACATCGATGCGCGTTCGGCCGATCCGGCGACGGGCCCGTCCGCGGTGTGCGACCCGGCGCCGATCGTGCTTTCCAATGACCAGGGCATCGCCACGTGCAACCTGCGTCTCATCGGCAAGGCCGGCACGGGGTCCGTATGGGTGCGGCTGGGCGGGTACGCGGAGCGGCAACTGATGCTCGATGTGCAACCGGGCGGCCCGGGCTCGATCCGAATCACTGGCGGAGACAATCAAGCCGTGCGGCCGGGCGAACGGGCCCCGGCGAATCTCCTGGTGGAAGTGCGGGATGGAGGGGGTAGTGTGCTTCCGGGCGTCGCGGTGCGGTGGGAGGTGACGCAGGGGAGCGCGATCCTGGACAACTCGCAGACGGTTTCGGGTTTCGACGGAATAGCCGCGAACGGCCTCCGCTTCGGACCGATTGCGGGCCCGGTGCAAGTGCGCGCCACGGCGCTCGCCGGGCTGCAGCCAGCGGTGACGTTTCACTTCGACAACGCGAATCCGCCCAGCGTGGAGGACATGAGCCCGGCATCGGGCGCCGGGGCCAATAGCAGCTTCGTGTTCCAGTTCGACGATCTCAATGGCGCCGCGAATCTCGCGGTTGTGAATATTCTGATCAGCAACGCGATCGACGGACGCCAGGCCTGCTACCTTGCCTATGTTCCGTCGGGATCGACGACCGGGACGTTGTTTCTGGTGAACGACTCCGGTGACGCGGGCGGGCCCTACGCCGGCTCGCTCGCGCTGCCGGGCGGCGGCGTGATTCAAAACAGCCAGTGCCAAATCAGCGGGGTGGGGTCATCGGCATCCATGTCGGGAAATCGTCTTTTCCTGGCGCTCAATCTTGCGTTCAAGGGCCCGTTGGCCGGGCGCCGCACCTTCTACCTGGCGGCGCGCAGCCATTCCGGCGGCAACTCGGGTTGGGTGGCCAAGGGTACGTGGACGGTTCCGGGCGCGCTCACCGGCGGGACACGAGTGGACAGCGCGGTTCCGGCGCGCAGCACAGGCGCCGCGGTCACGCTTTCGGCGACTTTTTCCGACAGCGACGGATTCCCCGATCTCAACATCCTGAACATATTGATCGGCGACGCCATTGACGGGCGGGCGGCGTGTTACGTGGCCTTTGTGCGTCCGGCCGGGCAACTGGTGCTGGTGAATGACGCCGGAGCCGCCGGTGGGCCCTATGCCGGGGCGATGGGGATTCCGGGGAACGGGTCCGTGAGCAACAGCCAGTGCCGGGTGGACGGGTTTTTATCGAGCGCGGCCGGGTCAGGAACCTCATTCACGCTCACCCTGCGCATCACCTTCCTCGGGGCGTTTCGGGGCGAAAAGATCATCTACGCGGCCGCCCGGGATACGGCGGAGAATACTTCCGGCTGGCAGGCAGTGGGGACGATTCGGATTCCGTAGCGGATCAGCCCGCGGCGGCGACTTCGGCCACGGGCAGCCGGTCCGAAGCGCTGGCCGGGCGGAACCGCCGGACGATCTCGCATCGATCGAGGAGAAAGACGCCGGGGAGTTGGCGGACATCGCCATCGGGGCGGCCGATGCCATGGCCGTCGAGCAATCCGGCGCGGAGTCCGCGAATCCAGACCTTCATGCCGAACAGCTGGCGCAGGGAGCCGCGACGGAGACCGAAGGCACGGTAGAGGGCGCGATCGGGATCTTCAATCCGGTCCAGGTCCTGGAGGCCGTGCCTGCTTAGCAACGCGAGGATCGGGGCAGGAGAACCCATGTGAACGATCACGATCCGGGTGCCGTTGGCCTCGATCGCGGCGCGGGATTCGGCGATGTCGGCGAGGCTCTGTCTGCAGAATGTACAGCCGGCGTGCCGGATGAATACAACGAGTACCGGGCCGAGGAGAGAGAGGGAGGCCAGGTTCGCTCCCCGTTGTGTGACCTTGGCGTTGAGGACTGAAGCGAGTCGCCCGGCGGCGTGAGATTCGGCCACACGCAAATTGACACCGGGCGCGCCGGCGGAGTTTCCCGATTGCACATCCAGATAGACGCGCGGAGCGGCCATCGGGCTCAGAAAGTTTCCAGCGGCCTATAGGCAGCGCAAAACGACGGCGGTCATGTCGTCGTGCTGGGGCGCGCCGTTGGCAAAGCGGTCCGCTTCGATCATCAGAGAGCGGATCAGTTCTCCGGCGGGGATGGGGCCTGCGCGGCGGGCCGCGGCGGCCAGCGCCTCCTCGCCCCACTCCTCCTGTTGGGGATTCTCGGCCTCGCTGATGCCATCGGTGAAGCAAACCAGAACGTCGCCGGGGGCAAGGTCAACCGTGCCTTCCTGGTAGGGGAATCGGGGCAGAAGCCCGACGACGGTGCCTCCTTTATCCAGCCGCTCGATTTCGCCATCGGACCGCAGCAGCATGGGCGGATTGTGCCCGGCGTTGACGTAGTGGAGGCGGCGGAGGGCAATATCGAGTTCGGCGTAGAACAACGTGGCATAGCGGCTGGACGTGGAGGCCTCGTAGATAAGGGTATTGACGCGGCCGATGAGTTCGGCGAGTGAGTGGCCGGGGAGCATGGCCTGTCCGCGGACCGATGCCTGAAGGGTGGCCATGAGAAGCGCCGCGGCGATGCCTTTGCCGGCGACGTCGCCAATGACGACGCCGGCGCGGGAATCGGGCAGGGAAAGGAAGTCGTAATAGTCGCCACCGACGCCGAGGGCGGGGCGGCAGGCGCCGTCGAGATCGAAGCCATCGATGGAGGGAGCTTTTTGAGGGAAGAGGCGCTCCTGCACCTCGCGGGCGATTTCCACTTCCCGGTTAAGCATTTCGCGCTGGGCAGCTTCGCGGGCGTAGGCATCGGCAAGTTGGCCGTTTTCGAGGGCGAGCCCGGTTTGCGCGGCCAGGGAGCGGAGCAGGCGGAGGTCGAGCCCGGAGTAGGGCTCTTCGGAGCGTTTGGGGCCGAGGCTGATGAAGCCAAGCAGTTTTTCTTTAACCGAAAGCGGCAGGATCAACTGGGCGTCGAGGGCGCGAAGCTGTTGCCGTTCGGCCTCGGTGACGCCAGGAGTACGGTAGAGCCAACTGGCTTCATCGTCGAAGTAGACGCGCGCCGGAGCGTCATGGATGTGGGCGACGGTGGCCGCGTGCATGGGAAACGCCACGTCGGGAGCGGGGTCAAAACCGGTGGTGTAGGCGGGCCGGAAGACGTCGTTTTGCGGAAGTAGAACGGCGAGCCTGGGAACGAAGAGGGTTTCCGAGATCGTCCGGCCGACGGTGCGGACGAGCGATGTGGGGTCGACGATGGTACGGACCTCGTCGGCGAGACCGGTGAGTACGCGCTCGGTGTCGTAGGACTGGCGGAAGAACCGTTGATCGATCCAACCGGCGACACGGTCACGGACGCGCTGGAGCACGGTGACGGCGAGGATGCCGCCGCCGACGGCGGTGTAGCGCTGCGGGCGCCGCACCATGGGGTCTTCGATGATGTGGATCATCGTCCAGAGAATGCCGATGCCGATGGCGATCAGCAGAATGCGCGCACCGCCGCGAGCGAGCGTATACTGAATACCCTGCCGAATCACCACGCGGACATCCAGGGCGCGGTGAACGATGATCACGTAGGTGATGGTGGCGGGGAACAGGAACAGAGTCACCAGGGCGAAGGTGAGGACCCAGGTGGGGACGAAATCGAGATTGGGGCGGCGCAGGATGAAGGAGGCAATCAGGATGACGAACATCGGCGCCATGGCCACCTGGGTGCCGATGAGGAGCATGCGCAAGCGGCGGCGCGCGTCGGGGTTATCGCTGGTGCCCATTTTCATGCCGAGCGTGATGAAGAAGACCCCGATCGAGAGGAACACGGCGGCGAAGAAGAAAGAAGCCGGGGTATCGAGGAGACGCTGGAGGGCGGGCACGGCGAGGAAATCGCGCCAGCGGATGAGGCTGAGTGCGTAAGCGGAGAAGCCGGTGATGGCGGCCGGGGCGAGCAGCAGCCACTTGATCCAGGGGGCTTGGGCGTCCAGACGAAACCGTCCGGCGAAGTAGTATCCGAACAGGATGATGGCCACGGGAAAAAGGGAGCGGAAGAAGCCGTTGTAGACCAGCCCCCAAAAGCCGAGATCGTCATTGCGGCCGAAGACCTGGGAAAAGCAGAGCATGAACACCAGGAGTAGCCAGGCTTGGGGATCGCGGGGGCGAATGGCTACGGCCCAGGCGCCGAGCAACAGGCACAGCCACGGCATCGCCACGCGGATGACGATCTGGATGAGGCGCAGTTCGAGCGCGTTGAAAGCGACGCCGAGTTGGCGCGCGGGAAGGCGGATCGTTTGCTGTTGACCGCCCGCGCGGGAGATGGCAACCGTGAGCGAGGGAGAATGAACGTCGAGAAGCGCGCCGGCGCCGCGGAGGGGATGGCCGTCGATGGCGTCGATGGCATCGCCGGGGCGGAGGCCGGCGTCGAGGGCGGCTTGTGTGAGGGTGGCCACCATGCGGGTGCCTTCGGCGAGAGTGAAGGGGATGGCGTAGCGCACCTCGGAATCTGGCGAGTGCGCGAGCACCTGCCAGGAAACGAGGGTTTGGTAGATCGCGGAAATTGCAAACAGGAGGGCGAGGAAGAAATACGAGAGGATCGCCGGTTTCTTCATGATGGCTAAACGATAATTCTATTCGGTCGCGGCACCTTGCCTGGACGGGGAGTACACTGATGGTAATCGTGGCTGGCGAGACCATCTCCCATTTCGAAATCCTCGAGCCGTTGGGTGAAGGCGGGATGGGCGTGGTGTCTCTGGCGCGGGACCTGCGATTGGGCCGGCTGGTGGCGCTGAAGGTGCTGCATCCGGAATCGTGCTGCGATCCGGACCAGAAGCAGCGTTTTCTGCAGGAAGCGCGGACGGCTTCCTCGCTGAACCATCCCAATATCGTGACGATCTACGAGATCGATACCGTGGACGGCGTCGACCTGATCGCGATGGAGTATGTGAAGGGTCTCACGCTCGATCGTGTGGAGGCGGGGAAGCCGATTCGGGTAAGAGAAGCGCTGCGTTATGCGATTCAGATCGTCCAAGCAATGGAAGCCGCTCATGGAGCCGGAATCATCCATCGGGATGTAAAACCTTCCAACATCATGGTGAACGAGGCGGGATTGGTGAAGGTGCTGGATTTCGGCTTGGCCAAGATCCGCGCCACCTCACCGGCTCCGCACGCGCTCACTTCGCCTATTCCCGCCGCGGCTGTGAGCGATGTGAGCACGGCGAACAGCCCGCGAACCGCGGAGGGCGTGCTGATGGGGACGCTGGCATACATGTCCCCGGAGCAAGCGTCCGCGCGTCCAGCCGACGCCCGCTCGGATATTTTCGCCTTTGGCGTGGTTTTCTACGAGATGTTGGTGGGGGCGCATCCGTTCCGCGCCGAGAGCAATGCGGAACTGGTGACGGCGATCCTGCGCGACGATCCAGCGGCGATTCCGGGGCGGGCGCCGGAGGTTCCGCCAGAACTCGATCACATCGTGCGGCGTTGTCTGCGTAAGGATCCGGGCCGGCGGTTCCAATCGGCCGCCGATCTGCGGGCGGCCCTGCAGGACATCGAGGAAGAACTGGAAAAGCCTCCAGTGGAACCGGCGGAGGAGAAAGAAACGAATGCCGCGCCGGCGGTGAATCGCTTTTTCCCGAAGCGGGTGCTCGCCGGGTTCGCGGCGGTTGTGGTGGCGGTGATCGGGCTGGTGTGGTGGCGGACGCTGACGCCGGCGGACACCGTGACGCCCCAGCCGCTGGTGCGGTTGACGTCGGACCCGGGGCTCACTTCGTTTCCGGCTATTTCGCCGGATGGGAGCTTGGTGGCCTACGCCACCGACAGGGCTGGCGGCGGACAACTCGATGTGTGGGTGCAGCAAACCTCCGGGGGGACGCCGATCCGTTTGACCGAGCATGCGACCGACGACTACGAGCCGTCGTTCTCGCCCGACGGGGTCCATATTGCTTATCGCTCCGAGCGGGACGGCGGAGGGATTTACGTGGTGCCGTCGCTCGGAGGCGAGTCGAGACTGGTGGCGCGGAATGGCCGCAGCCCGTCGTTTTCTCCAGACGGGCGCTGGATCGCGTACGTGCAGAGTTCTTCGGGAGTAGGCGCGACGTTCGCGGCTGGCGCGAGCAGCATGTTCGTGGCGCCGGCAACGGGCGGAGATCCCGTTCGGCTGGCCCCGGAATTCGAAGTGGCGCATCATCCGCAGTGGACGCCCGACAGCCGGCAGGTGATATTTCTCGGGAATAAGGAACTGGGCCCGCCGACGCACGACCTCTGGGTGGTGCCGGTGGAAGGCGGAGTGGCGAAGCGGACCGGCGTGTTCGAGTCCTTGCGTACGCGTGGTCTTACGATCGGGCCGTACCCGTTCGCGATGGCCGGGTCCGCGGTGGTGATGAGCATCGGGTCCGGGGACAGCGTGAATCTGTGGCGCGTCTGGCTGGATTCGTCGACGTGGACGCCGGCGGGGACGCCGGAACAGCTCACGCACGGAACAGGGAGGGAGTTGGAGCCATCGGTGGCGCGAGACGGCCGGGTGGTGTTTTCGAGCGGACAGCAGAACAGCGATCTGTACGAGCTGTCCGCGGATCCGAACAAGGGGACGGTGACGGGCGAGTTGCACCAGTTGACGCGCGAAACCGGAGACGACTACTACCCGGATATCTCCGCGGACGGTTCCGTGATCGCCTTCGTGTCGCGCCGGACGGGTAACAACGACGTGTTTCTTTATGACGTCCGGTCCGGGCGGCAAGGTGCGTTGTTAGTTACTCCAGGCCGCGAGATGTACCCGAAAGTGTCCGCCGATGGGAGTGTGGTCGCGTTCACTTCTATTGACCAGCGGCGGCTGACGGTTTTGTATATGCCAGCCAGCGGCGGAGTCGCCACCAAGTTATGCGACGATTGCGGCCTGGTGCGGGACATGACCTCCGACGGAGCGCGGCTGCTCATTCAGATGGGGCCTCCTCCCTATGTGGCAATGATGGACGTAGCCACGCGGAAGATCAGTGAGTTACTGAAGCACGATCGTTATCCGATTTATGCGCCGAAGCTTTCCCCCGATAGCAAGTGGGTAGCGTTTCAGGTGGTGGACCGGCCGACATCGCGGACCATCTACGTAGCCCGGATGACGTCGCCGCGGGAATGGATTCCGGTGACGGACGGGAAGTCAATGGATCGCAGTCCGTACTGGTCCCCGGACGGTAAGCTGCTGTATTTCCTTTCCGAACGCGACTCGTTCCGGTGCATCTGGGCGCAGCGGCTGGACGGGGCAAGCCGGCGCCGGGTGGGCGAGCCGTTCGCGGTGGCGCATTTTCACGACGCCGTGCGATCGATGATGAATCTGGACGGGCCGGCGCAGGTGAGCGTTACCGTGGGTCCGGACCGTTTGGTGTTCAGCATGGGCGTGAACATGGCGAACGTCTGGCTGGCGCGCCTGCCGTAGGGGCCTGCCGTAGGGGTAAGGCCGCGCGCTACACTGGTCGGTTACCGTGAAAACCGTCATTCTCGAACAACCAGGGCAGTTTGCCGTAACGCAGACGGATGCTCCCGCATCGCCCGGCGTGGGCGAAGTGTTGCTGGGGGTCCGCGCGATCGGCATCTGCGGCACCGATTTGCACGCCTACCGGGGGAGGCAGCCTTTCTTTCAATATCCGCGCATTCTCGGGCACGAACTCGGCGTGGAGGTGCTGGCGGTGGGCGACGGGGTAACGGAAGTGAAGCCAGGCGACCGGTGCGCGGTGAATCCGTATCTGGAATGCGGCGTCTGCCCGGCTTGCAAGCGCGGCAACACCAACTGCTGCGAGAAGCTGCGCGTTATTGGCGTGCATATCGATGGCGGGATGCGCGAACAGATCGTTCTGCCGGCATCGCATGTGTACGTGAGCGAGAAGCTAACGTTGAAGCAATTGGCGCTGGTGGAGACGCTCGGCATCGGTTGTCACGCGGTGGGCCGCGCCGCGCCCGAGCCTGGAGAAAAAGCGCTGGTGATCGGCGCCGGGCCGATCGGACTGACAGTGCTCGAGTTTCTGCGCGTGGCAGGCGCATCGCCGTGCGTGCTCGAGATCAGCCCGGCGCGCCGCGCGTTCGCGGCATCGATGTTCCCGGGGGCCGCACTCTACGATTCCGCCGAGGCGGTTCTAGCCGATGAACTGCCGACGATCGTATTCGACTGCACGGGCAACAAAGATTCGATGATGGGAGCGTTTCGCTTTCTGGCTAACCACGGCAAGCTGGTCTTCGTGGGGCTGTTCGTGGGCGAGGTGACGTTTCACGACCCCGATTTTCACCGCAAGGAAGTAACGTTGATGGCCAGCCGGAACGCGACACCCCGGGAACACCGGCGCATTCTGGATTTGCTCGAGGAGGGCCGGATCGACACGTCGCAATGGGTGTCGGACACGGTCTCCATCGACGCGATGGCGGACCGCTTTCCCGCCTGGCTCGACCCGGCCAACGGCGTGGTGAAAGCAGTCGTCGAATTTCAAAGTTAGTAAGAACTCGAAGAGGATTGTCATGGCAAACGTGAAGAACATTATGGATCTCAGCGGCCGCGTGGCCGTGGTTGTGGGCGGAACCTCCGGCATCGGACGCACGATCGCGGTGGGGCTGGCCGAAGCCGGGGCCGACGTGGTGGCTACCGGACGCCGCGAGGCCAACATCAATGAAGTGGCCGATGAGATCGAAAAGCTGGGCCGGCGTACGCTGCGGGTGACGTCCGACGTGATGGATCGCGCGTCGCTCGAGAACCTGCGCGCCGAGGTGGTGAGCAAGCTGGGCGGAGTGGGGATCCTGGTGAACGCGGCCGGGCGGATCATGCGTAAGCCAACGGTGGACATCACGGTGGAAGAATGGCAATCGATCATGGACACCAATCTCACCGGGATGCTGCTTTCCTGCCAGGTGTTCTACGAACCTTTGAAGGCGAGCGGGCAGGGGCGGGTGGTGAACGTGGCGTCGCTCAATTCCTACGTGAGCCTGTTCGAGGTGGCGGCCTACGCGGCGTCGAAGGGCGCTGTGCTGGCTCTGACGCGGAGCCTCGCTATCGAGTGGGCGCGGGACGGGATCAACGTGAACGCGATTGCGCCGGGCGTGTTTCCCACCGAGCTGAACGCGAAGTTACTCAACGGGACCGATCGCGGACGGGAGATCTTGATGCGCACGCCGATGAAGCGGTTCGGCAGGCCGGAGGAGTTGGTGGGCGCGGCACTGCTTCTGGCGTCCGACGCGGCGAGCTTTATTACCGGTCAGTCGATTATTGTCGATGGCGGGATTTTGGCGTCGGGCGTGAATTGCTGATCACGCCTTGAACGAACTCTTCGACCCGTTCTCCCAAACAATCTGCCGGAACGCGCCCGGCGCAAGGGCGCGAATGGCGGTGAGAGTCTCTCTCGCGACGCACTTGCCTTTGATCAGCGGTTGTGTCGACCGCTGACCCGTGCCGCGGCCGTCGCTGCAGGAGCAGTCACAACCGAACATCAGTTTCGCCCTGTGGCGTTCGAGGAATCCCGCGGCGAAGTCCGGATCGCGGTTGAGGGCGTTGCGGGCGGAATTGGCCGATAGATCGCCGTGGAGGTTCGGGAACTCGGCCAGCAGGCGGTCCGTGATACCGCCGGGCTTGACGCGGCCGGTGGGGTAGGGCACGTCGCGCGGAACGTCGGCGCTGATGTTGGCCCAGAAGAAATCGGCGTGTCCGATAAAGGTGGTCTTGGGGTATGCCTTCAGGATCGCGGCGAAGCGGGCCAAGCCGGTGTTGTAACCGGCTTCGCCCGGAACCTGCGGGACCTCCTGAAAATGCATCAGCACGGGTATGCGCAATTCGGTGGCCAGGTCGTAGACGGCCCGCATCTCAGGGCCGTCTACGGCCGTGGGACTTCAACTCGCCGAACCCGGTGGCGCCTTTGCGCGCCGCCTGGCGCAGCAACGACGTTGGGCTCTCACCGGACTTGGCCGCGACGTCGGTGCTGGCGAAGAAGCGCATCCTTCCGGGGTGCTGCTTCATCCGCGCCTGCGTCTCATCCTGCCCGGTGACGCGGCCGAGGATCACGGCGTGGGTCACGCCGCAGCCCTGCATGTGGACGAACTCGCCGTCAGGCTCGCGGCGCGGGTGAAGGTGGATGTCGAGCACCGGTCCACCCCAATCGGGAGCGGGTGCGGATTGCGCGGCAGCCGCGGCGAACGCGGTGTGCGTCAGAAACGCGCGTCGAGTGGTGGCCATACAGTAGCCTATTATCACTCCGCGCGTGGGCGGGCGCTCAGGGCTTGACGACGGAGCCGTCCATACCGCGATCCAGCCGGTAAGTGCCGCCATCGGTGATCGGCTGCAGCGGGTACTTGGCGGCGAGGGTCTCATCGATGTCGATGCCAAGGCCGGGACGTCCGGAGCCGTACAGATAGCCTTTGCGAATTTCAGCGCAGCCGGGCAATAGTTCGCGCGCGGCTTCGGGAAATCCGTTCTCCTCCTGGATCCCGAATCCAGGGCTCGCAATGTCGACATGATAGGCGGCTAGCTGGTTCACCGGATCGTTCTCGCCGCCTTCCTGGAAGGCCGTTTTCAAGCCGAACGTTTCGCACAGCATGGCGATTTTGCGCGCCGGTGTGATGCCGCCGATCCCCGACACGCGGCACCGGACGTAGTCGATGAGCCGCTCCGTGATCAAGGGCAGATACTCGTAGGGATGCGAGAAGACCTCGCCGATGGCTTGCGGGGTGGTGCAGACGCGGCGGATGTGGCGATACCATTCGATCTGCTCCGGCGGCAGCACGTCTTCGATGAACAGCATGCGCATTGCCTGCATGCGCCGGCAAAATTCGGCGGCGTTCATGCCGGTGAGATGAGAATGGACGTCGTGGCAGAGCTTGGGCTCGAAGCCGACCTTGGCGCGGACGCGCTCGAACATCGCCGGCACGCGCTCCACGTACATCTCCTCGTCGAACGCCGGACCCGCCGGGCCGCCCTCGGGCCGCGACCCCTGTCCGGGCGGGACGAACCCGCCGCCGCCATATCCGCCGAACTGAACGCGAATGTGCCGGAAGCCGTTGGCGATCGACTTCTCGACCGCCGCGATGGCGGCTTCCACGTCCGCGCCGCCGGCGTGGTCATAGCACGGCACCGCGGCGCGCACCTTGCCGCCCAGCAGTTCGTAGACCGGCATGCCGGCGCGTTTTCCTTTGATGTCCCACAGGGCCATGTCGAGCCCGCTGAGCACGTTGTTGTTCACGGGACCGTTGCGCCAGTAGGTGCGGAGGTGCGAGGACTGCCAGAGGTCCTCGATCTGGTCCGGATTCTTACCGATCAGCCATGGGATGAGATGCTTTTCGAGCGCGGCGATGACGGCGTGGGTCTGGTAGTGATTACTGGCGCTGCCGATGCCGTAGAGCCCGGGTTCGCTGGTGATGATCTTGAGAAAGATCCAGCGGTAGCGGGCGCCGCCGCTGGTGGCGATCACCTTGGCGTCTTTGATTGTCAGCGGGGGAAGGGCGCGTGTGGCGCGGGCGGCTTGCTGGGCGGCGCCGGCTGGCATGGCGGGCGCTGCAAGGAGAGCGAGGGCGGAGCGTCGGGATAGCATTGCAGGCCCAGATTACCATCGGTGTTGGGGCGGCGGGGGCCTCACCTAGCGGTGGAGCGACTCGGCGAAGGCCTTGTGTTCGGCCGAAGCGAGACCTTCGCGGAGAACGGCGAGGATCTTTGCGGCATCCTGGTCCAGCAGCGCTGACGAGGGCAGCCAAAGCCCAGGGAAGACACGAGAGCGGAGAATCCCGTCGTTCCCGGGACGGATCGGTTTGTAACTCCCATCCACCAATTCACGCCAAGTGATCCGGGCTGGTTTGAGAGACACGGTCAGGTACTCTTGCACACCGGCTCGCTGGTAGAGCGATAGCTTGGGGCCGAAATCGTGAGTCGCAGTGGAGGCGCAGATCTCCACCACGAGTTCCGGCGCCCCAGCGCAGTAGTTGCCCTGTTCCCGCGATTGGCCGCCGCGTTCGGGCAGAAGACGTAGATGCGAATCTGGCTGAGGCGCGCTTTCGAGCATGAGCCACGTGCCATTGCAGCCGGCCTCGCAACCCGGCGTCGCCGCCTCATACTGGATCAGCCACCCGTGAACCAGGGCATCAAAACGGCTATGTCGATTGCTTACGGGCGACGGCATATAGACGAGTCCATCGATCAATTCCGCGTTCTTCAACTCCGGCAAGGCTTCCCAGCGGCGCAGGAATTCGTCGCGGGTCAGCCTTTGACCTGGTAGCAGTTGTGGCGGTACCGGTTGGACGATCGGCATCGGCGCGCCTCCTCGGGGCAACTTCTATTTTAGCCTCGCGGGAGGGCGCGTATTCCCGCGCTACACGCCGGTGGGCTGATCGAGCCACTCGGGCCGCTTCAAGACGTCGCGCGGACGGCTTCCATCGGGCGGACCGATGATACCGTCGTGTTGCATCTTGTCGAGAATGCGAGCCGCCCGGCCGTATCCCAAACGAAGCCGGCGTTGGAGCGTGGACGTGGATGCCTTGCCCACTTCGCAGACCACGCGGACGGCGTCTTCGTACATGGGATCGCTGAAGTCGCTGAGGTCGTCGGCCGCGTCATCATTTTCTTCGGGCGGTGTCAACAGGTAGCTCTGGTCGTAGTCCGGCCGCGCCTGATCCTTCCAGCACCGGGTCACCTCCGCGATCTCGCTTTCGGTGACGTAGGGTGCGTGGACGCGCACCAGGCGCGAGGAACCCGGGGGCAGGAACAGCATGTCGCCCTTGCCCAGCAGATGATCGGCGCCCATTACGTCGAGAATGGTGCGCGAGTCCACGCGCGTGGCCACGCGGAAACTGACGCGGGCGGGGAAGTTGGCCTTGATCAAGCCGGTGATCACGTCCACGCTGGGGCGCTGGGTGGCCACCACCAGATGCATGCCGACCGCGCGCGCCATCTGCGCCAGCCGGGTTACCGATTCCTCCACGCCCTGCCGCTCGATCATCATCAGGTCGGCGAGCTCGTCGATGACGATCAGGATGAACGGCAGCGGTTCGAGAACGCTCTGCTCTTCTTCCGGATCGTCGAACAGGCTGCGCGGCTTCTCCATCTGTTGCCGCACCTTGCGGTTGTACTGGTCGATGTTACGCACGCCCTGCGATGCGAGCAGCTTCAGCCGGCGCTCCATTTCGAGCACCGCGTTGCGCAACGCGTTGGTTGCCTTGCGCGGGTCTGTGATCACGGGAGTCAACAGATGCGGAATGTCCTCATACACGCCCATTTCGACGCGTTTGGGATCGATGAGGATCATACGAACGTCGGCGGGCGTGGACTTATAGAGCACGGACATGATGAGCGAGTTCAACATCACGCTTTTGCCCGATCCGGTGGATCCGGCGATCAACAAATGCGGCATCGATTCGAGCGCGGCCACCTTGATCCGGCCGCTGATGTCCTTGCCCATCGCGATGGTCATCTTCGACGGGGAATTGCGGAACTCGTCCGATTCGAGAATCTGGCGCAGGCTGATTACTTCGCGCTTGGAGTTGGGGACCTCGATGCCGACGGTCGGCTTTCCGGGGATGCGCTCGATGAGTATCGATTCGGCCTGGAGACCGAGGCAGAGATCTTCCGAGAGCGTGGTCATGCGGCTGTACTTGATGCCGGCCTCGGGCTTGTATTCGAACGTGGTCACCACCGGGCCGGGATTGATCTGCACTACCGTGCCGCGCACGTTGAACTCGTCGAACTTGCCCTTGATGCGGACGGCGATGTCCTGCAGTTCCTGCCGGTCGCAGGCCATCTTTTCGTCCGGCTCACTCAGAAGTGTGGTGCTGGGGAGGCGGTAGTCGACCGACCGCCGGCGAGCGGGCGTGGCGGGCGCGTCCGGGATGGGCGCGGTTCCGACGATGGTTTCCCACGGCGGATCGTTGGACGGGGCCGGCGGCACGTACTCAATGACGGGCGGGGCCAGCGGTTCGGGTGGCGCGGCTTCGGCTGCCTCCTCGAATGCCTCTTCTCCGGAGGCGCCGGCCGCGGCATCGCGATCGTCGATGGTGCGGATGGGAATGCCGTCGTAGCCGTCGTAGACCGAGGTGGCGACCTCGGTCCGCCGGCGCGAGACGGCCGGCGTTTCTACCGGGGCTGGTTCCTCGCCGTCGCCGGCCTTGCGGCGGTGGGTCTCGATCCAGGCTTGCCAGCGCTCGCGCAGGTTGTTCAGGATCGTGCGGGGCCGCGCCATGGCAACGCCGAGATGTTCCACCTCGAAACTGGTGAGCATGTACAGCGAGAGCAGAACGAAAAGCATGGCCAACAGGACGGCGCCGGTGACGTTCAGCATCGCGGTGAGCCAGCCGGCAATCACGATTCCCGAGAGCCCGCCCACGGGGATGCGATCGCCAAACATCCGCCACGACGAGGCGAGACCGAGCATGGTGCTGGAGGCGAGAAACAACAGGGCCGCCCCAGCCAGACGGGCCGGTTGGGCCTCGATTTCACTCGACCGCAGCCAATGCCATCCCAACGCAAGGATCAGACAAGGAAGTAGGAATGCGCCCAGACCGAACGACTGGAGAAAAAGGTCGGCCCAATAAGCTCCGACCACACCCACCACATTGCGGACTTCGTAAGCCCCCGCGTTGGAAGCCGCTGTATTCAATGAGGGATCTTCGGGATGGTAGGAAATCAACGCGAGCGCCGCGAATACGGCGCTGAATAGAAACACGAACCCGACCGCCTCATTAAGACGCTTTGCCCGAGAGGGCCCCAATATGTTCATTCCGCCGGAAGGCGGAGAAAAGCCAGAGCGAATATTATTATGCCAAAAATAATCCGGTAGAGTACGAACACGCGCAGCGATGCCCGGCGCAGGTAGTTCATGAGGAAACCGATGGCGGCCAGTCCGCTCAGGCCACTGACGAGGATTCCAAGCACGAAGGCCACCCGCATATCGGGCGGCACGCCACCCTCTTTGTAGAGATCTAGAAAGGCCTTGGCGGCGGCGGCGGCCACCGCGGGCGTCGAAAGCAGGAAGGAAAAACGGGCCGCCGCGTGCCGGTCCAGGTTCTGGAAGAGCCCCGCGGAAATGGTGATGCCGCTGCGGGAGGTGCCAGGGATGATCGCCACGGCCTGGGCGAGCCCGATGGCGACCGCGTCGCTCAGGCCGACGTGCTCGATGCCTTTTTGCTTTCGGCCGACCCGATCCGCTGCTTCCATCACCAGCGCGACCGCGATCATCATGGTTCCGATCACCCAGGGTGAGCGCAGCGTGGTCTCGGCGTATTCCTTGAACAGCAGGCCGAGCACTCCCACAGGGATCGACGCGGCGGCCATCAGCCACAGGAGGCGGGGATTGCGTTTCAGCTCCGGATCGTTGCCCAGAGACAGCCCAAAGCCCTGGGCCAGCACCTGGAGCCAATCGCGGAAGAAGTAGATCACCACCGCCATCAGCGTGCCGAAGTGCAAGGCGATGTCGAACGACAGACCCTGGTCTTTCCAGCCCAGCAGCCACGGCGCCAAGGCGAGGTGGGCGGAGCTTGAAATCGGCAGGAATTCGGTGAGGCCCTGAATCAGGGCGAGAATGATCACCTGAAGGATGGACATAATGGGAGGGTAAGTTTTCAGAGTATCACCGACACACCGCACCCATGACCATTCTTCCCTTTCGCAAGACCAAAATCGTCGCTACGCTGGGGCCGGCGACGGACTCGCCCGAGTCCATCGCCGCGCTGTTCGCCGCCGGCGTCAACGTTTTTCGCCTGAACGCGTCTCACTCCACCCCGGATCAGCAAACCGAGCGGGTGCGGAGGGTGCGCGCCGTGGCGCTCGAGGCGGGGGTCCGTGCCGGGATCCTGCTGGATCTGCAGGGGCCGAAGATCCGGCTGGGAACCTTTCCGGGCGGGCCGGTGGAGCTGCAGGCGGGCGCGCGGTTCACTATCACCACCGAGCCCTGCGACGGCGACGCCGAGAAGGCCTGCACCACCTACCGCAGCCTGGCCAAGGATGTGAAACCCGGCGACCGCGTTTTGCTCAACGACGGATCGGTGGAATTGCGCGCGATCCGCACCGACGGCATCGCGGTGGATTGCGAAGTGGTGGTGGGCGGCACGATCTCGGACCGCAAGGGCATCAATCTTCCCGGCGTCCAGGTTTCCACGCCCGCGCTGACGCGGAAGGATCGCGAGGATCTGCTAGCCGGGCTCGAGGCCGGCGTGGATATGGTTGCGTTATCGTTCGTGCGGTCCCGCGACGACCTGCTTCGGCTGCGGCATTTCCTCGAAGAGCACGAGGCGCACCTGCCGGTTGTGGCGAAAATCGAGAAGCCGGAGGGGTGGGCCGCATTGGATGAGATCCTCAATGAAGCCGATGGCGTGATGGTGGCGCGCGGTGACCTGGGCGTGGAGATGGCGCTCGAGAAGGTACCTTTCATTCAGAAATCGATCATCCGGCGTGCGCGGGCCCGCGGACGTTTCGTCATCACGGCGACGCAAATGCTCGAATCGATGATCGATCATTCCACGCCGACGCGGGCCGAGGTGAGCGACATCGCCAACGCGATTCACGATGGCACCGACGCGGTGATGCTATCGGCGGAAACCTCCACGGGGCGTTACCCGATCGAGGCGGTGAAGGTAATGGCGCGGGTGGCGTGCGAGGCGGAAGCGACGATTCCGCCCGAGCGCGTGCCGGAGCCGGAAGCCGTCATCGCCGAGATCATCACGCACGCGGCTTGGCGCGCGTCGGTGCTGGCCGGGGCGTCGGCACTGGTGGTGTTCACGACGTCCGGGGGCACGGCCCGGTCCATCGCGCGCTACCGCCCGTCGATGCCGGTGTTCGCCTTCACGCCGCTGGTATCGGTGGCGCGGCAGTTGTCGGTGATCTACGGCGTGCGTGCGATCGAAGCGCCGGTGCTGCCGTCGACAGACCAGATGCTGCGGCAGATGGAAACCATGCTCATCGATCTGGGATGGTGCAATCGCGGGGATGTGGTGGTGCTTGTGTCGGGGCAACCGATCGGGCATGAGGGAGCAACGGACATGATGAAGATTCACCGGCTCGGCGAGAGCGATTCCTAGACTACGCCGAAACTTTGCGGACCGGTGCGTGATATAATCCCGGCATCTCGAAACCAGGGAGGTCTTCAGGATGTCTCGATCCCTCTTAACGATCGCGGCTTTGGCGTTGGCCACCGCGGGATTGGTTCCGGCCCAGGATTATCGTGGCCGCGTCCAAGGTATCGTCACCGACTCCACCGGCGCTTCGATCGGCAACGCGAGCGTCACTCTCCGCAGCGCGAGCACACAAGCCGAGACGATACGGAACACCGATGAGACCGGACGTTATTTGTTCGATTTCGTCGAGCCCGGCACCTACACGTTGAGCGCCGCCAGCACGGGGTTCGGCAACTTCGTGCGCGAGAATGTGCAGGTGTTGGTCCGTTCGGATCTTACCGTGAACATTGCGCTCGAGGTGGGCGGGTTGAACCAAACCGTGACGGTTTCCGATTCGGCCGTCGAGATTCAGTTCAATACAACCACGCTGTCGCAGACCATCGACGGAAAGATGCTGAAAGAGCTGCCGGTGCTGGCGCGGAACCCTTTCACCCTGGCGCTACTCGATCCGGCGGTAGTGAACCGGTATTCGGACGTTTCCAAGCGCAACCCCTTCTATCAGCTGTCGACCACCGGTGTGGATGTGGGCGGACAGACCAGCGGACGCAATGAAGTCCAGATCGACGGCTCGCCGATCGGCGTGGGTTCGCGCGGATCCTACGCTCCGCCGATGGACGCGGTGCAGGAATTCACGGTGCAGCAGAATTCCGTGGACGCGGAGTCCGGATTCTCGGCCGGCGGTGTCATGAACGTGGGCATGAAGGCGGGGACGAATGAGTATCACGGCAGCGCGTATTACTTCGGGCGCAACCCTGCGTTGAACGCGGTGTCGAACGCTTTCACGCGGGCGCCGAACGTGGTTCGCAATCACGTCTACGGCGGCACCATCGGAGCGCCGATCGTGAAGAACCGGCTGTTCACGTTCTTCACCTTCGAGAAGTGGAACAACCGGCAGCCCTACACCAAGGTAATGACCTTGCCCACCGACCTCGAGCGATCGGGAGACTTTTCGAGGACTCTCAACAAGGCGGGCAGTCTGCGGCCGATCTTCGATCCGTGGACCACGCAGACCAACACCGTCAACAACGCCGTCACCCGGATGCCGTTCGCGGGTAACGTGATCCCGGCGTCGCGGATCGACCGTACATCGAGCCTCTTTCTCGCCGACATCTGGCGGCCGAACAACCCGGGCGACGACGCCACCGGAGTGAACAACTACCGGACCGGTTATGCCTGGTATTTGAACTACTGGAACGCGTCCAACCGAACCGACTGGAATATTACGCCGAAGTGGAAGGCGTTCGGCCGATATAGCGTTATCCGCACGCGGCTGGATAACAACAACTATGGCGGTACGCAGGCAACTACGTCTGACAACGGGGGCCTGATGGACGCGTTGAACGCGGCGTTCGACAGCGTCTACACGCTGAGCGCGCGGACGGTGATCAACTTCCGGATGGGCGTGGTCTACTCGGAAGACGAGTACGATTCGGAATGGGCGAAGCTGGGCGAAAGCGGTCTGGAAAAGTACTGGCCGGGGAACGCCTGGTACAAACCCTATACGGCCGATGCCCCGGCTGTTTACTATCCCAATTTGAATATCGGCGGCGCGACATTCGGTAAATCCAGTTGGTGGAGCTACCGGCCGCGTAAGTACTCTTATCAGGGAAGCGTGGGGCACGACCGGGGCCGGCACTATATGAAGTTGGGCATGGCGTACCGGCACGGCTACGAGTATTCGCAGTTGCCGAATCTAGGCACGTTTCCCTTTACGGCAAACATGACCGCCAACACCTATCTGGCGCCGAATCTGATTAACTTCGGCAGCGCATGGGCCACATTCCTGCTGGGCGCGGTGGATAACACTCTGGCGGCCAATTACGTATCGCCGCGGTATACGGAGCAGGATCAATACGGCGTGTTCTTCCAGGATGACTTCAAGCTCAACCGCAGGGTTACACTCAATCTGGGTCTGCGGTGGGAGTACGAGACGGCGCCATCGGAACGCGAGGGCAGGCTCTCGCGCTACCTCGATCTCGCCAATCCGATTCCAGAGTTCCAGAGCAACCGGCCGGTGATGCCGCCCCAGGTTGCCGCCATCGCCGGGTCGAGCCAGCCCACGTACAACGGCGCGTGGATCTACACCGATGACGATCATCGCGGGCTCTATCATGCTCCGCGCGCGAACTTCCTGCCGCGGCTCGGCATCGCGGTGCGGGCCAACGACAAGACGGCGGTCCGCATCGGCTACGCGCGCTACGCGGTGCCGGTGATGAGCATCCTCGGTTACTCGTGGCGCCTGCCGGCAACCGATGGATACTCGATCACGTCGCGAGGGCCGGTGCAGTTACAGGGTGTGCCCCAGGCTACCATCAGCGACCCGTTCCCGGCGTCCAATCCACTGGTGATGCCGGTGGGCCGCGGCGACGGACGAAACACGAACCTGGGTGGAGCGGCCACATGGTCCCGTCAGAATCTGAGCACTCCGATGAATGACCGGTTCAATTTCACGCTCGAACGCGACATCGCCGCCGGCTTCAAGTTCGACGGCACGTTCTTCATGAACTTCGGGCATAACATGGTGCCGGAGGGACAGGGCGGCAACGCGGGATTTGGCCGGTCACTGAATATGGTGGACCCGCAGTTGGGCTACGACTACAAGACGGCGCTCAGCGCGGCGGTTCCGAACCCGTTTTTCGGTCTGCCGGCAAGCCTGATGCCCGGGCAGTTGCGCGGCCAGCGCACGGTACCGCTTTCGACGTTGCTGCGTCCATATCCGCAGTATGGCGACCTGACCGAAGGCTTCATGCCGGGAGTGCAAAATCGCTACAAAGCCGTCCAGTTGCGGGTGCAGCGGCGGTTCGCGTCCGGATACAGCGTCGTGTGGGGATATAACTACAATCGCGAGAAAACGGGCGCTTTCTTCGATGCGGTGGATCAGTACGCCAACCGGTTGACGATGCTTCCCGCGGCGCTGCCCCGTCACCGTATGACGCTGGGCTCGACGATTGACCTGCCGTTCGGAAAAGGGAAGCGCTTCGGCGCCGGGGCGCACCCGGTGGTGCAGGCGATTCTGGGCGGGTGGTCCACCAGCAGCATCTTCCTGTGGAACACGGGTTCGTTTCTGCGATTCGGGCAGCTCGACGTGGCGGGTGACCCCGGTTCGCCGACACGCCAGTGGTCGGGCTGGTTCAATACGTCGGTGTTCAAGCAGGCCACTCCGTTCACGCGCCGCACGAATCCGCAGCAGTACGACAACCTGACAGGTCCGCGCTACTGGAACCTCGACAGCACGTTGTCGAAGAACTTCGACCTGACGGAGCGGTTCAAGCTGGAACTGCGGCTGGAGGGCTACAACCTGACCAACAGCGTGATGCCTGGGAACCCGAACCTATCGGTGACCAGCACGCAATTCGGCGGCATTACGACGCAGGTGAACTACGGGCGCGAGGTGCAGTACACGCTGCGGCTGCATTTTTGATCTTGAGCGGCGCTATCCGGCCGACGCCTCGCGCCGGAGCGCTCCGCGATCGAGGATGCCGATCCTGCGTCCCGAGAACTCGACGATCCCTTGCGCGCGCATCCGGCTGAGCGTCCGGGAGACGACCTCGCGCGCGGTGCCCAGGCGCGATGCCAGTTCCTGATGCGTGACCGGTGCGGCGTCGCCGGGGAGTTCGAGGAGTTCGGCCGCCAGACGCTGTCGCAGGCTGGCGAAACGGACGCGTTCGACGGACTCCATCAGCTGGCGCACCATCGCGTTGGCCAGGCGCAATCCGGAGACCGAGATCGCCGGATGCCGGCGGCACAGGCGGGCAAAATCGGGAGCGCTGAGGAATCCGGCGACGCACTCTTCCACGGCCACTGCCGAGGCCGGATGCGGTTCGCCGTCGAACAGCGCGGTCTCACCCGCGCTTGCCGGAGCATGGATGAGCGCGAGCATCATTTCCCTGCCGCAGGGCGATGTGCGGTAGAGTTTCACGACGCCGCTCAGAAGCAGATAGACGCCGGTGGCGCGTTCGCCTTCGAGGAACAGGCGCGCGCCCGGCTGCAGGCGCTTTTTCACGAGCAAGGCGGACACTTCATCCACCAGATCCCGCGGGGGAAGCCCCTCGAGCAAGGGAATACGGCCGAGCGCGGCGAAGTGCTCGCAGCAGGGTGTGACGCCACCCGGGTCCGCCGTCAGCCGGTCATCGCAGGGAATTGACATAGGCGATCAGGTCCGCCATTTCCTCATCCTTGAAACGAGGCCATTTCATTCCGCGCTCTTCCATCCGCGCCAGCATCGCCGGGCCGTGACGCCACAACGCGGACACCACGGCAATACTGTTGAGCGGCTGCGCTCGCTTGGAAAGAGAAGGCGCGAACCAACTGGCGTCGGCGTGGCAAGAATCGCACTGCTTTCGCGCGTAGACTTTGGCGCCGCGGCGGGCATCGCCCTTCTCTTCGAAATACTGGAGAGACCACAAGTAGCCCGCCAGTTCGCGCATCTCCCCGGCGGCCAGGGGCGGCGTCTTGTAGAACATCAACGGTGCGTGATTCCACATGGCGGCGGCGAAATCGGTGGGGGTACGGCCGCCGCCGCGCGTGCTGAGATCGAGACTGCCCTTGTGACAGGTGGCGCAGCCCTTGGAACGAAACAGCGCCTCGCCCGGCTCGGGAGCGCCCACGGTGAATCCCGCTTCCACCGTGGGGGACCCCGGCAGATTGCGAAGGTAGACGAGAAGATCGGTGAGTTTCTGCGCGTCAATCACCGGCCAGCGAATTCCACGTTCTTTCATCGCGGTTTCCATGGCGGAAGCGTGATTCCATAGCGCGCCGGCAAGCAGGAGCGGGCTCCCGAGCGAGGTCCACTTGGACACCGGTGGCGCACCTTGCGGGCCGGCGGCGCCGGAAGGGCTATGGCACCGCGCGCAGGAGAGATTCAGGAACACCTGGCGGCCGCGCGCCGCGTCGCCGGGCTTTTCAAAGTAGCGAAAGGCGTAAAAGTAGGCGAAAAGATCGGCGGCTTGCTGTTCGCTCAACTGGGGCTTGGCGATGCCCAGGCCCTCGAACGAAGACCACATCCGCGGGCCGTGATTCCACACGAGGCTCGCCAGCAGGGACGGTGTGAGGGCGCGGCCGGTGGACTTGCCGAGATCCGGGGCCAGTTGACCGCCCCGGCCTTGAATGGCATGACAAACGACGCAGCGCTGAGAGTCAAACAGCCGTGCGCCCCGATCCGCGTCACCGGGGATGGGCGCCTGTAGGAAGAGCAGGAGTCCGAGAACGAGCATGACAAGCCTCACGAGAAGCATGTGCATGCCGAGAGCCATTCCCGTAGCGCTCGGAGCGGCCCTTTCCCGGGGTTCGCGCCCAGGGGTGGGGCAAACCGCAACAGAGACTGCGGGATATGACGCACAAGCAGCTCTCCCCGGGGACAGGCGACAATCGGTCTGTGAGGTGCTCTCCCCGGTCCGATCCACGTGGTTTGCGCCACTAGACCCGGAGAGAGCCGCGAAACCCCCTGGCCGCGTAGTAGGACTCCGCGCCGTTGTGATACACGAAAACAGTGTCGTAGCGCCGATCGCAAAAGAGAGCGCCGCCGAGTTTCCTGATTTGCGAAGGTGTTCGGATCCAACTGGAGGTCTTCGTATCGAACGGTCCGAATTTCTGCAGGTGGCGATACTGCGCTTCCGTCAAGATCTCGATGCCCATGGCCGAGGCCATATCCAGAGCATTGTTTGCCGGCTTATATTGCTTTCTTGACTCGAGCGCCGCGCCATCGTAGCAGATACTTCTTCGTTCCTTCGGGCTCTCCGGTGAGCAATCGTAGAAAGTGAATCCGTCCATCTCCTCATCGTGGGCGACCACATCGGGCTCGCCCCCGGTTCGTTCCATTTCATTCAACGACCAGAGCTTGTCCGCGTCACCTTCCAGCCGCATTTGCACCTGCTGCCATGCAATGCCTTTATGACGATTCATGTTTTTGCCGAAACGGGCCTTCAATACCTTGAGTAGTTGTTCGCAGTCATCGGGCGGCAACTTCTTCCTGCTGTCGACGGAACGCGCTATCGTAGCTTTCACCAGCCAATCTCCTTGTTTTGTGAAAACCTCTGAGCCTATGCCGACAACACCGCCTGTAACATCGCCTTGGCATAAGCGATGTTATAAACCTCACCGACGAACCCGCCTCCGCCTACCTTCGCATATTGCCCTGCAATCCCATTCTCCCGGTTCCGGTCAATATCCAGCGCCCGCGGATGCTCCGGATACAACCCCCACCGGTATTTCACCCGCACCAGTTCTTTCATCACCGCATACATGTTTACCGAACCTTCGTCGATAAACACCTCCGTGTAATCCACATAGGGCTTGCGGACAATCACATTCCGGAAGTGCACATGGTTGATCTGCTCGCGCTCTCCCATCCACCGGCACACCGCCACTGGATCCTCGCCCAACTCCCGCGTCACACCGCAATCGAACGTCATCCCGTTGTGTGGACTCTTGACGATACTCAAATACCGCTTCCAATCCTCGAACGTCGCCATCAATTGTTCGGAACCACGGCTCATCGGCGCCGGCGGGTCGTTCGGATGCAGCGCCAGCCGCACCCCCGCCTTCTCCGCCTCCGGAATCACTGCTTTCAGAAAGTGCTCAGCCCGCCGGAATAGCTGCGCCTTCGTATGAACCCCTTTTTCCGGCAGCGGAGGGAGGTCCTTCACCCGGTCATACCCGAACGCCGTCAGGCCCGCGCCCCCGCGCCCTAGCTGCTCGTAGTAGCCTTCCACCAGCCGGTGCGCATAGAAGTTATATTCGATGATCGGTAATCCCGCTTTGCCCGCCGCCCGAATGGACTGGATGAATTTCTCAATTGCCGCGTCCGCCCCTGGCAGGCCGCGGATGGCCTCTGCCGGCTCGCGGATCATCATGTTGATCACGGTGAGGCCGGCGGCCTTGGCGCGGTCCAGGCTTGCCCGAATCGCTTCTTCGGTCCATGGAAATCCTTGTGCGCCACTCAGGATGTAATCGATGCCGAGTTGCTTGAGCTGCCGCATGTGCGCCTCATCGCGGCCGCCGGAGACGCAGATCTTCGGCATGTCGGCCCCGATCGTGGGCGGCCAATCCCGGCCCTTGGCCGAACCCGATTGGGCCGCGCCTGGCATGGGTGTCATCGCAGCCAAGGCAGCAGCCTGGATCGCCTTCCGGCGGGATGTGCGGGTGACCATTACGGACCTCCTTTGGATTTTCTCGCTTTCAGTCTTCCACTTGGGGCCTGCCGCGTCAAGCCGTCTCACGCCAGGGCTGCTCCGCCGCCTCTCGAGGGATTTCAGGTATTCGATGAGGCTCCTCTTATCGCCAACCGGGAGATCGTTCCCGTAGGCGTGCCCGTTCCGCGAGCCCCCCCTTCTCTAGAGCGCCGACGCGGTTGGTGCCCGGGCGACATTTTCCGGCTTTCGGCGTCCTTGAAATGGGACTTCGGCGGCTGGTGACGATAGTGCTCGGGTTAGAACGGCCATCCTTGCCCTGTTGCAGACAACATCCCCGTTGCGCCTGAGATAAGATGATCGGAACTCAATGTCGCTTGCTCCTGGAGACAAACTCGGCGCCTACGAAGTGACCGCACTCCTTGGGGCGGGCGGTATGGGCGAGGTATACAAGGCCCGCGACACGAGGCTCGACCGGTCAGTGGCGATCAAGGTCCTCCCCGATCACATTGCCCAGCGCGACGACGCGCGAGCCCGCTTTGAACGCGAAGCGCGCGCCGTGGCCTCGCTGAATCACCCGCATATCTGCACGCTCCACGACATCGGTCCCAACTACATGGTGATGGAGCTGATCGAGGGCGAGACGCTGGCGGCTCGCATCGAAAAAGGCCCGATCCCGCTCGAACAGGCGCTCGGCTACGCGACCCAGATCGCCGACGCGCTGGACCGCGCCCACCGCGCCGGAGTCACCCATCGTGACGTGAAGCCGCAGAACATCATGCTCACGCGGGACGGGGTTAAGGTTCTGGATTTCGGGCTGGCGAAATCGGCGCCCACCGCACCCGGACCCAGCGAGGCGACGCTGACCAAAGCACTCACCACCGAGGGAACCGTCCTCGGGACCCCGCAATACATGGCGCCAGAGCAGTTCGAGGGCAAGGAAGCCGACGCGCGGTCCGACATCTGGGCCTTCGGGGCTGTACTTTACGAGATGGTCACCGGGCGGAAGGCATTCGAGGGCAAGACCTACACGAGCCTCGTAGGTGCGATCCTCTCCGCCGACCCCGCCCCGATGGCGCTGAAGCCATTCACCCCGGCATGGCTGGAACGGCTCGTACAGCGGTGTCTGGCCAAGGACCCGGACGACCGTTGGCAATCGATTCGCGATGTCGTGATCGAGTTACGTTCGCCGCCCGCGGAAGCCGCCGCCCCTATGCAGTCGAAGATAGCTCGCTGGCCTGCGCTGGCGGCTGCTGTCTTGGCAGGCGCACTCGCAGTCGCCGGTGCGGGTTGGTACAGCGCCATTCGGCCCGAGCCCTTGCGCCCTCTCATCCGCCTGGACGCGGAGGTCGCAGCCGGTGCGCCGTTGGCGAGACAGCTTGTCGGCGGCGCCTTCGGTGGAAACATGCTGGCTCTTTCGCCCGACGGCCGTCGCCTTGTACTGACCATGCGCGGCGCCGACAAAAAGGTGCGCCTGCACACGCGCCTTCTGGACCAGACCGAAGTCATGCCGCTTGCCGGAACCGAGAACGCCTACGGCCCGTTCTTCTCTCCCGCCGGGGATTGGATTGGGTTCTTCGCCGATGGCAAGCTCCGGAAGATCGCGGTGGATGGTGGAACCACGGTAACGCTCTGCGATGCTCCTGCGGCCTTCGGTGGAACCTGGGGCGACGACGGTAGCATAATTGCGGCCCTAAATGTCACCGGCAGCCTCTCACGGATCCCTTCGGCGGGAGGAAAGCCCGTGCCCGTGACGACGCTGAGCCCCGGAGAAGTGACCCACCGCTGGCCGGAGGCCCTGCCGGGCAGCCAAGCGGTCCTGTTCACCTCATCCGCCGTCCTCGGCCGTTATGATGCCGCGAACATTAGTGTGGTTTCGCTGACGACCGGGGAACGGAAAACACTCGATCCGCGCGGCTTTTACCCCCGTTTTCTCGCCAGCGAAACACACCCGATGACAGGACACCTGGTTTACCTGAATGGGACCACTCTCTTCGCCGTCCCCTTCGACCCTGTCAGTCTAACCAGCAAGGGCGCCCCGGCGCCCATCCTGGAAGATGTCACCAGCACCCCGGCGGCGGGCGGTGACTTTGCTGTCGCGCGAAACGGAACTTTCGCCCACATTTCGGGAAAGGCATCCCTGGTGACGTTTGGCATTTCCTGGCTGGACCGCTCCGGAAAAGCAGACCCGCTGCTCACTGCGCCGGGCCTCATCTATCCGCCACGGTTCTCGCCTGACGGCAAGCGGCTGGCGTTTTCGATCGGCAGCGCCACCGGGTCAGATCTCTGGGTGCGGGATTTGGATCGCAACACGACATCGAGGCTCTCATTCCGGCCGGGCCGGAATGAATTTCCGGTCTGGAGTCCGGACGGCAAGGTGATCGTGTTCCAGTCGACGGATCCGGCAGCTCCCGGGCTGTACGCAGTCCGCTCGGACGGATCTGGTGAAGCCGGGCGACTGTCGACGGGTGACCCAATCGAGTATCCGTATTCGTTTTCGCCGGACGGAAAACACCTGGCATTTCATGGATCCGGCAACGACGGCAGTTGGGACATCTTCACGATGCCTGTCGAAGCCGATACGGCGCCAGATGGTCCCGGGGTCCGGCTCGGCAAACCGGAGTTGTTCGTGGGAACGCCGGCCATGGAGAGCGGGCCACGGTTCTCACCGGACGGGCGCTGGCTGGCCTATCACTCGGCGGAATCGGGGATGCCAGAGGTATACGTCCGGTCGTTCCCAGGTCCGGGGGGAAGGTGGCAGGTTTCCAAGGGCGGAGGCGTCGACCCAGTGTGGCTTCCAGATGGACAGGGCTTGTTTTTTCTGACTCCTGAAGGCCAAGTTCTTGCAGTCGATTCTACCGCGCGGGGTGACACGTTCGTGGCAAGTGAACCTCGGGTGTGGACCGAGACCCGAGTGCAGAGGTATTCCGTCTACGCAAACTACGATGTCGCGCCGGACGGCAAACGGCTCGCAGTGATCGTCCCGCCCGCCGCTGGCGGCGAGAAACCGGTCACGCACCTGACGTTCCTGTTGAACTTCTTCGATGAATTGCAGCGCAAGGCGCCGGGGAAGTAAGTTGGACACAATCCTCGAGAAGTGGCGCCGGGTGACAAGGACCTTGTGGCGCGCGCCGGTGCTCACGGTGTTCGCCAGTCTGGCGGCGGCGTTGTCGTCGCCGAGGGGATTCTCCGCGGGGCGGGCATTCATCCTCTCCTGAGGAACGAGTCCCTCCTCCTCAAAGCCGGCCAGCGCGTCCTGGCTAATGCTGGTAGAAGCGATTGACCCGCTTGCGCGAGGCGTTGCCCTGACGGAGGTCGCCGTCGAGCTCGGTTACAGCCCGAGCAGCTTATTGACGATCCGGGGTTGCCCATGAGGGACACCGATATAGAATACAGCCAATGACAGATGCATTGGCAGAGGGCGACCGCCTCGGTCCCTATGAAATCACGGCTCGCATCGGGGCAGGGGGGATGGGCGAGGTGTATAGGGCGCGGGACACGCGGCTCGACCGTTCGGTAGCTGTGAAGGTGCTCCCCGACCACATCGCCCAACGGGAGGACGCTCGAGCCCGCTTCGAGCGCGAAGCGCGCGCGGTGGCTTCTCTGAATCACCCGCATATCTGCACGCTCCACGACATCGGTCCCAACTACATGGTGATGGAGCTGATCGAGGGCGAGACGCTGGCGGCTCGGATCGAAAAAGGCCCGATCCCGCTCGAACAGGCCCTCAGCTACGCGACCCAGATCGCCGACGCCCTCGACCGCGCCCACCGCGCGGGAGTCACCCATCGCGACGTGAAGCCGCAGAACGTCATGCTCACGCGGGACGGGGTGAAGGTGCTCGACTTCGGCTTGGCGAAATCGGTGTCGAGCGCACCCGG
>JAWKHI010000065.1:0-28041 GCA_041394885.1 Bryobacteraceae bacterium
GCCCCATTGAAGCGAGCGACTGGAGTGCGCTCGCGATGCGACGTATCTGTGGCGATGGCGGCGGGTTTGACGGTATGGGGACGGAGGGCTGGCTTGGCAGGGGATTGAGCGGGTGCGGCCGTCCGCACCCGCGCCGATGTCGCGCCCTCACCGTTTGCCGGCAGACGCCTTGGCGGCGCGCAGCACGGGGTAATATTGCGTAAACACGAAGTCGTCACCGGCATTAGCGCCGTGGCAGGCGTTGCAACTCGTGGTGGCCTGGGCCGCCGACTGTTTCTGGAGCGGATACTTGTGGCCGAAGCTGAAGAAGGCCCAGTTGCCCGGCTCGTCACGGAAGCGGGTGCTGTCTTTGATGGCGACTTCAAGCCCGGTGAATTCTCCCATGAAGTAGCCGTTGCCGCTGGTGGCTTTCTTGGCGCCGACGCTGAGCAACTCCTTGACGATGACGGCGCCGTCGGGGAACTGGCCCGTTTTGGCGTAGTGGTCATACGCGGACGGGTCGATGTAGACGGCGTGAAATTCCGGAAATGCGGCCTTTCCAGCATTCATATCGTTGGGGGTGATCGGTGTTCCGGCATAGACCCAGCGGCGGTAGCCGTCGGGTTGCCGTAGCTTTCCGTCTTTGGTGAAGGTAACGGGAGGCCTGGAGGCGGATGGCATCTGGGCAGATAGAGTGGCGATTGCGGCCGCGAAGGCGACGGCGAAGAAGGCGATGTTCATTTGGGGTCTCCTTGACGCCGGGCGATCAAGCTGCCCGGCATGAGTGTGACGCCATGCGCGGGGCGGGTCTTACGGCTGGCGTCCGCTTTCGAGACGGCGGAGCGCCAGCCGCAGAGCTTCGTACTCCTCGCGGCATTCCGCGCAAACGGAGAGGTGCTGTTCGACGGCGATCAGGCGTTCAGCCGGTGACTTGCCGGCCAGCACGCGTTCGGCGAATTCGGCCACCAGATCCAGGCACTGTTCGCAATCGATCTCCTCGGCCCTGGTGTTTCCCAGCAACTGCAGCAGATTGTCGAGTTCGTCCTTGGAAAGCGGCAATGGATCCCTCCTCTACTTCGTCAATGCGGTGAAGACGTCCGCTGCCTGGTAGCCGGCCTCCTCCAGGCCGCGTTTCAGCCGCTTTCGGGCGTCGTGGGTCAGTTTGTAGATGGCGTTCCTGGTGACACCCAGCCGGATCGCGATTTCCTCCTGGGGCATGCCGCGTAGCTCGGCCAGAAGGGCGGTCCGCTGCCTGGCGGTGAGGCCGCGGTAGATCACGGCTTGCATGGTGTCGAGCAGTTGGGCGCGCCGGAGGGCGTTTTCGGGGTTACGATCGCCGTCAACGGCGCGTTCGGGTTTGAAATCGCTTCCGGCGACAACGTCTTCCAGGGAGACATCTTTCCAGCGGCGGCGGCGCAGTTCGGTGAGTGCGACGCGGATGGCGACCGAGGTAGCCCAGGTAACGAAGCGGCTGCGGCCTTCGAACTGGTGCAGGCGGTCCATGACGCGGAGCAACGAATCCTGCACGGCGTCTTCCAGGAACGCGCCGCAGGCGTGAGCGCTGCCGGCCAAGGCGGCGCGGAGCCCGCGTAGCAGGGCTTCGCGAAGATCGCGAAGGGCCGCGTGGCGGAGGTCATCCTCGCCGGTAAGGTGTGCCAGCCACTCGGAATTGCTGCGCTGCATGCGGGTATGGGCGGTATCTCCAGAATAGCCGCCGCCGGACCATTGACGTCGCGAGCCAAGAGAATCTTACGGCTTTACTGTCGAAATCCTTCAAGCCCGGGATAGCATGATTAGAAGATGAATCGCACCGCCCCAACCGGGGACGCTACAATCCTCGCCGGCATTCATGCGGTGCGGGAGGCGCTCCGCAAGCATAAGACCGGCGCCTCTCCGATCGAACGTCTGCACGTGGCCCGGGGCGCGGCTAACGCGCGCCTGCAGGAATGCATTGAACTGGCCCGCGAACTGCACGTGGCCATCCGGTTCGAGGATCGGGCCACGCTCGATCGCATGGCGCCGGGGGCGGTGCATCAGGGCATCGTGGCGGTGTCGGGAGCGAGGCCGTATCTCGATCTGGAAACATTTCTCGGCGCCGGACCCGCCGCGCTGCTGGTGGTCCTCGACGGCGTGGAGGATCCGCACAACCTGGGCGCGGTGATGCGCACCGCGCACGCCGCCGGCGCCTCCGCGGTGGTGATCCCGGAGCGGCGCTCCGCCAGCCTATCGCCAGCTTCGATCAAAGCGGCGGCGGGCGCCGCTGAGCACCTGCCGGTGATTCGCGTCACGAACGTGAACCGCACGCTCGAACAACTCAAGAAGGCCGGTTTCTGGATTTATGGACTCGACGAGCGGGGCACGGCCACCTACGACACGGTGGAATACGCCGAACCCACCGTGCTCGTGATCGGCGGCGAAGGGAAGGGAGTGCATCAGCAGACACGCGCTCACTGCGACGAACTGGTCCGCATTCCGCTCGCCGGGGCGATCTCATCGCTCAATGTCTCGGTGGCGGCGGGAATCGCCATGTTTGAGTGGAAGCGGCGGCGCAAAACGGCCTAAAAAGGCGTGTCCACGCTATGCTTGAGAATTGAACGAGCACTTTCGGGCCCTGCGCCATCGTGACTTTCGCCTGTTCGTATCCGGCCAGGTGATCTCACTGATGGGCACGTGGATGCAGAGCGTGGCCCAAAGTTGGCTCGTTTACCGGCTCACCCAATCCACCGTATGGATGGGCACGCTCGGATTCTGCAATCACATTCCGGTTTTACTGCTGGGGCCGATCGCGGGCCTGGCGGCGGACCGGTTCAATCGGCGCCGCATCGTCACCGTGGCGCAATGCGCGTTTCTGGTACAGGCGCTCACCCTGGCCGCGCTCACTCTTTCCGAGCGTGTGACGATTGGATGGCTGATCCCGCTCGCGGCTTTATGGGGAGTAATCAACGCGTTCGAAATTCCAGCGCGCCAATCGATGTACATCCATCTGGTGGGCAAGGAAGATCTGCTGAACGCGATCGCGCTGAACTCGATGACGTTCAACGCCGCGCGCGTGGTGGGCCCGTCGATCGGTGGATTCTTCGTCGCCGCATTCGGCGAGGGCACGTGCTTCCTGGTCAACGGGATCTCCTATCTGGCGGTGATCTGGTCCTTGTTCTCCATGAGTTCCGGCGAACCGGCGCGATCGGGCACAGCGGCTTTCGCCAAGCACCTGCGCGAGGGGTTCGCCTACGCATGGACGCACCCGGGCGTCCGGACGCTGCTCGGCATCACGGCGCTGGCCAACTTGTCGACGACTCCGGTTTCGGTGCTGGCGCCCGTGTTCGCGGACCGCATCTTCCATCGCGGATCGGAGGGGCTGGGCCTGCTGCTGGGAGCGATGGGCGCGGGAGCGATCGTGGGGACGGTGGTTCTGGCGCGTCTGCGCGGCACCTCCGCGCTGGCGGGCGTGATCCTGCGATCGGCGATCCAATCGTCGCTGTCGCTGGCCTTGTTCGCGCTGTCGCCCTGGTTCGGACTATCTCTGATGGCGATGGCGCTCATGGGTTTCGGCATCTTCCGGATGCTCTCCGCGATCAACACGACGATTCAGAGTACGATCGAGGATGACTACCGCGGCCGGATCATGTCTCTTTACACGATGACCGTCGTCGGAATGCTTCCGCTCGGCAGCCTGGCCGGCGGCGCCGCCGCCGAGTGGATCGGGGTGCGCCAAACACTGCTGGCCAGTTCCCTGCTCGGGCTGGCCGCCGCCCTGCTATGGGCCTGGAAGCAACCGGCCGTCACGAACGCCGAAAATAAGGGAACACTCGCCGTATGAACCGTCTGCTCTTTATCGTCGTACTCCTCATGCCCGCCGCCGCCGCGGCGCAGGAGACGGCCGAAATCCTGGCGCAACTGTCGGGAATCACCGGTCTCGAAGTTCGCGAACGCGTGATAGAGCACACCATGAAACGCGATGAGTTGAAGGCGTACTTCGACGAGCGGATCGATGAAGCCGTCAAGCCGGAAGAAATCCGGATCGAGGAACTGGCGCTCAAGAAGCTCGGGTTCGTTCCGGCCGATTTCGATCTTCGCAAGACGACGGTGGATCTGATGAGCGAACAGGCAGCCGCCTTCTACGACTACCGGAAGAAGAAGATGGTCCTGCTCGAGGGCGATCCGGGGGTGATGAGGGACATGGCGCTGGTCCACGAACTGGCGCACGCACTTGCGGATCAGCATTTCCGGCTGGAGAAGTTTCTGAAAAAAGCCGGTTCGAGCGACGACAGCGCGCTGGCGCGGATGGCGGTGATGGAGGGGCAGGCGACGTGGCTGATGTCGGAGTTCATGGCCAAGCGGATGGGCCAGTCGCTGCTCGAGAACGGAAACATGGTGAGCATGATGAGCCGGATGGCCGGTTCGGCAGGCAGCGGATTCCCGGTGTTTTCGAGCGTCCCACTCTACATGAAAGAGTCGCTCGTGTTTCCGTATTCGCAGGGCATGGTTTTTCAGCACCGGGTGGTGGAAAAGCTCGGCAAGGACGGGTTCGCGGAAGTGTTTCGCAATCCACCGCAATCGACGCGCGAAATCCTGCATCCGGAGAAATACATCGATGGGGAAAAGCCGGTTGCCGTGAAGCTGCCGCAGCCGCCGCGCAAGAGGGAATGGAAGGAGTTGGCGGAAGGAACCGTGGGTGAGTTCGATCATCTCATTCTCTTGCGGCAGACGGACACCTCCATGGAGTTGTTGGCCGAGAGCTGGCGAGGCGGCAAGTACGCGCTATGGGAAAACAAGAAAGACAAGAACCGGGTGGCCCTGGCGTACGTGTCGGCATGGGCCGATGAAAAGGCTGCGCGGGACTTCTTCCGCGTGTACAAAGCCATTCTCACGAAGAAATGGAAATCGTGCGAGTTTCGCGAAGAGACCGGTTCGAAGCTGGCCGGAGTGGGCGATGACGGCCACTTCGTGACGCGGCTCGAGGGCCGGACGGTGATCAGCCTGGAAGGCCTTCCCGAGGCCGCCGAGTAGCAGCTACGCCCGCCCGCTAAACACCGACGGGGGCTGCCGGAGCGTGCGCGGTCTTCTTTCCGCGCCGTGTCCAGGCCTGCATTCCGGCCATGTACGTGTAAACAACCGGAGTGAGGTACAGGGTGACCATCTGGGAGAAGATCAATCCACCCACTACCACCAGACCCAACGACTGCCGCGCATCGCCACCCGCGCCATAGCCCACCGCGATCGGCACCGCGCCCAGCATCGCCGCCATGGTGGTCATCATGATGGGGCGGAAGCGGATGAGGCAGCCTTCGTAGATGGCTTCGCGGGGGGATTGGCCGCCGCGTTCGGCTTCGAGCGCGAAGTCAATTTGCATGATGGCGTTCTTCATCACGATGCCGATGAGCATGATCAGTCCGACGAACCCGTAGATGTTCAGGTCCAACCCGAACAGCTCGAGCGTGAGCAGCGCGCCGAAGCCGGCCGAAGGCAGCCCCGACAGGATTGTCAGCGGATGGATATAGCTCTCGTAGAGAATGCCCAGCACGATATAGACCACCAGGATCGCCACGATGAGTAGCAGGGTGAGGTTCGATTGTGAACCCTGAAACGCCTGCAGCGAGCCTTGAAACGCGGTTCCGATTCCTTCCGGCAGATCGCGTATCAGTTCGTTGATGCGCTCGGCCGCGTTGCCCAGCGGATATCCCGGAATCGTGTTGAACGACACGGTCACCGCCGGCAGTTGTCCGTAGTGATTGATCGTCTGGGGACCCACATCTTCGTGCAGGACGGCCACCGCATCGAGCGGGATGAGACGTTCGCCCGAGCCTTTGAAATAGAGCATCGAGAGCGCTTTCGGGTCACGCTGATCCTCCGGCAGCAACTCGAGCAACACCTTGTACTCGTTCACCGAACTGTAGATCGTGGAGACCCACCGGGGACCGAAGGCGTCGTACAACGCATTTTCGATCTGTTCCACGTTCACCTGGAGCGCGGCGGCGCGGTCACGGTCAATTCGGACGTTCACTTGCGGCGTGCGGATCTGCAGGTTGCTCGTGACGTCCTGCAAGCCGGGTTCGGTGGCAAGTTCCTTGGTGAACGCCTCGGCGGCGGCGAACAACTCGGGCTGGTCCGGGGACTGGAGCGAAAACTGATAGGGGCTCTTGGTGACCTGCCCGCCGATCTGAACCGTCGGTGGATTTTGCAGATAGGTGCGGAGTCCGGGAATCTGACCCAATTCCGCGCGCAGTTCATCCATCACGCCGTTCACACCCAACTGCCGGCTGTGCCGAGGCTTGAGGTGAATGATCAATTGTCCGAAATTGGCTCCGCCCAGCGTCGCGGCCGTAGCTCCTCCGACGCTCGACACCAACCCTTCCACATTCGGGTTTTTCGCCACCAGATCCGCCGCCTGCCTTTGGTGCTCCACCATCTGGTAGTAGGACGTGCCCTCGGTGGCTTCCGTGAACGCAATGATCTGATCGGTGTCCTGATCGGGGATGAAGCCTTTCGGAATGCGGACGAAGATCCACACAGTGGCGGCGAGCAGGAAGACGAACCCGAACACGGTGACCACGCGAAACCGCAGCACCGCGCCGAGCGTAGCGCCGTAGATACGCAACAGCCACTCGAAGAAGCGTTCCGTCACACGGTAAAACCAGCCGTGCGCGCCCTCATGCGAGGCTCTCAGAAAACGGCTGCACAGCATTGGCGTCAGCGTCACCGACACCAACCCCGAGATCAGCACCGCGACGCAAATGGTGACGGCGAACTCGCGGAACAAGCGCCCGAGTACTCCTCCCATGAACAGCACGGGAATGAAAACGGCGGCGAGCGAGAGTGTCATCGAGACGATGGTGAACCCGATCTCGCGTGCGCCGGTAAAAGCGGCTTCCATGGGCGGCTTGCCCATTTCGATGTGCCGCACGATGTTTTCGAGCATGACAATGGCGTCGTCCACCACGAAGCCCACCGACAGGATCAACGCCATCATGGACAGGTTGTCGAGGCTGTAGTCAAGCAGATACATCACTGCGAACGTGCCGACGATGGAAAACGGCAGCGCGAGGCTGGGGATGATGGTGGCCGAAACGTTGCGCAGGAACAGGAAGATCACCATGATCACCAGACCCAGCGTCAGCAGCATGGTGAACTTCACATCTTCGAAAGACTCGCTAATGGTCTCGCTGCGGTCATAGAGCACGTCCATCTTGACCGACGGCGGCAGCTCCGTGGTGAACACCGGCAGCAGCGTCTTGATGTCCTGGGTGACGGCCATGGTATTGGTGCCGGGCTGGCGCTGGATCGCCAGCACCACGGCGCGCTGCTCCATGCCGTCTTTGTAGAACCACGATGCCGCGCGATCGTCCTCGATACCGTCCACCACCTGCCCCAGTTCTTCCAGACGGATCGGCGACCCCTGGCGATAGGAGACGATCACGGGCTTGTAAGCCTCCGCGTTCATCAACTGGCCGGTGGCTTGCAAAGTGAACGCGCGCTGGGGACCGACAATGGTGCCAATAGGCAGATTCACGTTCCAGTTACGCAGCGCATTCTCCACCTCATTGATGCCCACCTGCCGCGCCGCGAGCGCCCGCGGGTTCACCTGCACGTGCACGGCGTAGCGCTGCGCCCCGAGCACCTGGACCTGGGCGACGCCGTTGATCATGGAAATCCGCTGCGCCACGCGTGTTTCGGCGTATTCGTTGAGCGTCCACAGCGGCATGGTGCCGGAGGTGAGCACCAGGTACAGAATCGGCTGATCGGCGGGGTTGACCTTGGTGAAGGTGGGCGGCGTGGGCATCCCTTGCGGCAGCATCCGCGCGGCTTGGGTGATCGCCGCCTGTACGTCCACCGCGGCCCCGTCGAGATTCCGGCTCAGGTCGAACTCGAGCGTGATTTGCGTGGAGCCGAGCGAGTTGACCGACGACATCGCAGCCAGGCCGGCGATCATGGTGAACTGGTTCTCGAGCGGGGTGGCCACCGCCGCGGCCATCGTCTCCGGACTCGCGCCTGGCAGCGCCGCCGTCACCAGCAGAGTCGGCAGGTCGACGTTGGGGAGGTCACTCACGGGCAGCGAACGGTATGCCACCGAGCCGAACAACGCGATCGCAGCCATCAGCAGACTGGTGGCGATGGGGCGTTCGATAAAGGTCGCCGAAAAATTCATGTTAGTCTCCCGCCGGGTGGGCGGCCGTTCGCGGAGACCCCGCCGCCCGCCGCCAGTAATACACGATGGAATCCAGATAGGTGTAAACAACGGGCGTGAGATACAGGGTCACGAACTGAGACACGATCAGCCCGCCGGCCACCGCGAGGCCCAATGGACGCCTCGTTTCACCACCGGACCCGAAACCGATGGCGATGGGAAGAACGCCCAGCAGCGCGGCCATGGTGGTCATCAGAATAGGGCGGAAGCGGATGAGGCAGCCCTGATAGATGGCGTCGCGCGGCGTCATGCCGTGACGGCGCTCGGCTTCCAGAGCGAAATCGATCTGCATGATCGCATTCTTCTTCACGATCCCCACCAACATGAACAGGCCCACGAAGGCATAGACGTTCAACTCCTCGCCGAACAGCAGCAGAGTGGCGAGGGCGCCGAGAGCCGCCGACGGTAGTCCGGATAAGATCGTGAGCGGATGGACGTAGCTCTCGTATAGAACTCCGAGCGCGATGTAGACCACGGTGATCGCGATGATCAGCAGGGTCGTCATGTTCTTCATGGAGTCTTCGAACGCCTTGGCGGTCCCCTGCGCGCTGGCTTGAATGGTGCCCGGCAGGCGGGCGGCCGCTTCGCGGATTTCACCCACCACGTCGCTTAGCGCGGTGCCGGGGGTCAGGTTGTAGGAAATCGTCACCGACGCCAGCTGCCCTGAGTGGTTGATCATTTGGGGGCCGGCGTCGGTGTAGACGCTGGCGAAGGCGTCCATCGGAATCAACGCGCCGTCGCGATTCTTGAAATAGAGCTTGGAAAGCAGATCCGGATGCGCCTGATACTCGGGCTTCACTTCGAGGAGCACCTTGTACTGCGAGGTGGGAGCATAGATCGTCGAAGACCACCGCGGCCCGAAGGCGTCGTACATCGCGTTGGAAACATCGCGCATGTTGAGGTTGAGGGCGGCCACTTTGTCGCGATCCACTTTCACGTTCACGCGCGGGTTGCTCAACTGAAGGTCACTGCTCACGTCGGTGATCCCGGGTATTTGCGCGATGGCTTTCTCGAATTCCGGGGCCGCCTGGTACAGTTCGGCCACGTCTGGCCCTTGAAGTGTGTATTCGTACTGGCTCCGCGATGACCGTCCGCCGATGCGGATCGCCGGCGGCGCGGTTAGAAAGACCCGCGTCCCCACGAGCGAGCCCACTTGCGGCCGAAGCTTGGCGATCAGTTCGTTCACGCCGAGTTCACGCTCCTTGCGCGGCTTGAGCGTGATGAATGAGCGCGCTGAGTTCGCGCTCAGATTGAAGGAACCGCCGGCGCTGGTCATCAGGTTTTCCACGTCTTTGTCGCTGCTGATGATCCTGGCCATGGTCTGCTGATACTCGGCCATTTTGTAGTAGGAAATACCTTGCAGTGCCTGCGTATTCGCGTACATGGTGTCGCTGTCCTGGCTCGGAATGAACCCCTTGGGCACCAGTTCGGCCAGATAGATGGTGAGGCCCACCGTGCCGAAGAAGACCGCGAGCATCACGGGCCGGGCCCGCAGAACCAGCGTCAGCGTCCAGTCGTACCAGCGGAGCATGATCTGGAAAAACCACTCGGTGGCCCGAAACAGGATCCCGTTCTTGGCCTCGTGCGCTCCCTTCAACAGCCGGCTGCACAGCATCGGAGTGAGTGAGATCGAAACGAAGCCGGACAGGATGATCGCCACGACGATGGTTACCGCGAATTCCCGGAACAAGCGTCCCATCAACCCGCCCATGAATAGGATCGGGATAAACACGGCGGCGAGGGAAACCGTCATCGACACGATGGTGAAGCTGATCTCCTTGGAACCCTTGTACGCCGCCTCCATGATCGTCTCGCCATTCTCGAGATGGCGCACGATGTTTTCGAGCATCACGATCGCGTCGTCGACCACGAATCCCACAGAGAGGATCAATGCCATCATCGACAGGTTGTCCAGGCTGTAGCCGAGCAGCAGCATCACCGCCAGCGTTCCGAACAGCGACAGCGGCAGCGCGGTGGCGGGAATGAAGGTGGCGCGGGTATTGCGCAGGAACAGGAAGATCACCAGAATTACCAGGACAACCGCCAGACCCATCGTCAGCTGGATGTCGTCGAAGGCTTCCCGGATGTTGCGGGACCGATCGCCACGGATGGTGAGCACGACGGCAGGCGGAAGCTGCGCCCGGATCGCGGGAATCAAGGATCGAATCTCATCGTTCACCTTGATCACGTTGCTGTTGGATTGGCGCATTACGGCCAGATTGAGGCCCTTTTTTCCCACGCCGTTCTCAAACAGCCACGAACCGGTCTTGTCGTCTTCCACGCTATCGATGACGTCGGCGACATCGCCCAGGCGTATCGGGGCCTTATTGCGGTACGACACGATCACGTCCCGGAACTGCGCGGCGCGCCGCAGTTGCCCGTCGGCGCGGATGTTGAACGCCTGCTTTTCTCCCCACAGCGTGCCGGTGGGCAGATTCGCGTTCCACTGCCGGAGGGCGCGGCCCACTTCGTCGATGCCGACGTGGTGGACGGCGAGCTTATCGGGGTCCACTTGCACGCGCACGGCGAACTTCTGGGCTCCGAACACGTTCACCTGCGCCACGCCGTTCACCATCGAGAGACGCTGGGCGATCTTGGTTTCGGCGAACTCCTGCAGTTCGTAGAGCGGCATGGTCTCTGAAGTGAGGCCCAGGAACATCACTGGTGAATCCGCCGGATTGTATTTGCGGAACGACGGCGGGTTGGGCATCCCCGGGGGCAGCAGCGGCAAGGCTTCGGCGATGGCTGTTTGCACGTCCACCGCGGCGCCGTCCAATTCGCGATCGAGGCTGAAGGTAAGGGTGATTTGGGTGTTGCCGGTGGCGTTACTCGACGACATCGTTTCCAGGCCGGCGATCATGGTGAACTGGCGTTCGAGCGGCGTCGCCACCGCGGACGCCATTGTGTCCGGGTTGGCGCCGGGAAGGCTGGCCGACACCACCAGGGTCGGAAAGTCCACGTTCGGCAAGTCCGCCACGGGCAGCAGCGTGTATGAGATCGCTCCGAACACGGCAAGGGCCAGCATCAGCAAGCTGGTCGCCACCGGACGCCGGATGAAGATGGCGGAAAAATTCACGCGCCCTCCTTACTCCTGGGACTGCTTCTTCTTGCCTTTTTTCTTGCCCTGGCCGGATTTCGCGGGTGCGGCGTTGTCGTCGCCAGGCCGGCGCACACGCACCGGCATTCCCGGGGCCAGACGCAATTGCCCTTCGGTCACGACGGTGTCGCCGGCGGACAAACCGCGGTCGATGATAATGTCCTGATCGATACGGCCGGCCGTCGAGACGGGCACCATCTCAACGCGGTTGTCCGCGGTGACGCGATATACGTAGGAGCCATCCTGGCCGGTTTGGACGGCCTGATTGGGAACCAGGAGAGCGCCGCTCTGGAAGCCGAGGCGGAGCGATACGCGGACGAATTGGCCGGGCCACAAGCGGCGGCCGCCGTTGGTGAAGGTCGCCTTGAGGCGGATGGTCCCCGTGTTGGTGTCGACCGAAGAATCGACGAAGGTGAGAGTTCCCGTTTCGGGCTTGGCCGGATCGTCGGGCGGGGAGGCGGTTACGGGAAGACGGCCCCTTGCCATCGCGGCTTTGATGGGATTTAACTGGGCTTCCGGGATGGAGAAGCTCACGTAGACCGGCTGCACCTGGCTGATGGCGATCAACTCGGTGGCGTTGGCGGAGGCGAGGTTGCCTTCCTTGGCCGCCAGCGGGCCGGTGCGGCCGTCAACCGGCGACACGATGCTGGTGTAGCCAAGCATGATGCGCGCGGTCTTGACGGCGGCTTCGCCGGCCTCGACCGATGCCTCGGCGCTCGCGATGGCCGCTCGATCGGCCTCGATTGCCTGGTGCAGCACGTCGGCGTTCGATTGATACTGCTCGGCTTGGTCTTTTGAGATGACTCCTTGCTTCTGCAGATCCGCAAAGCGTCCGGCCTGGGAGGTGACGAAGCGCTGTTGGGCTTCGTCGCGGCTGAGATTCGCTTTGGCTTGCAGCAACTGGGCGCGGTCGCGCGCCAGGTTCGCTTCCGCCTGATTCACCTGCGATTGAAACGGCGCCGGGTCAATGGTGAACAGGCGGTCGCCTTTGCGGACGAAATCACCTTCATGGAAATGGACCTTGTCGATGGGCCCGGTGATCCGGGGCTTTACCACCACGGTCGAGTACGCTTCCACGTTCCCGATGATCTCTAGGTCCAGGGGTACATCGCGCGCTGCCACCTGGGCTACGATAACCGGCGCGACTTCGCCTTTCTTTCCCCCCTTCTTCTTGCCCTCCGTGCCCGCGGATTCATTCTGGCAGCTCGTTAGCCAAAGCGCCAGGACGGCGCCGATCCAGACGGCGCGATGAAACGCTTTAAATGCAGGTAATGACGCGATCATGAGGCTCCAGGTAAGGCGTGCGTTGATTCCGCTATGTTACTAGATCGCGCGGTTGCGGCGGTACTGGAGGCGCGAGACGAACTTGGCGGATGCCTCGAGCGGCTGCGGTGCTCGGGCCCTGTGCGGTATCCTGAAAGACACCCGACAGCTTCCGCTTGCAAGAAGGAGATTCAGATCCTCATGATTGAGTCCAAGTCCGACAATCTTTCCCGGCGCAATATCCTGAAGGCCGCGGTCACGGCCGCACCGGCCGTGATGCCCGCCTTGGCCGCCAGTGACCAGGTCACCGTCGGAATGATCGGCGTCGGCAGCCGGGGCAATTATCTTACCGAACGGCTGTACGTTGGCAGCGGATCGATGATCAAGGTGTTGGCCACGTGCGACACCTATGAGGGCCATCGCAACCGGTCCAAGGACCGGATTCAGACCATGGGCGGCAATACCCCCACCACCCATGTCGACTATCGCGAAGTGCTGGCCAATCGAGACATCAACACCGTCGTTATCGCCACCCCTGAGCACCTTCACCACGATATGACGATCGCCGCGCTCAAAGCGGGCAAGAACGTCTATATCGAAAAGCCGCTGGCTCACACGATCGAAGAAGGCGAAGAGATCCTAAAGGCTGCCAAGGCCGCGGGCAAGAAAGTGCAGGTGGGCACGCAGAACCGCAGCAATTCACTCTACGGAATGGCCCGCCAGATGATCCAGCAGGGCATGATCGGCGACTGCCACTACGTCCGCGCGTTCTGGTACCGCAACTCGCTCCCCGGCGGCGCGGCCGCCTGGCGCTATACCATTCCCAAGGACGCCAACCCCCAGAACACAGACTGGCAGAAATTCCTGGGCTCAGCCACCAAGCGCGATTTCGATCCGCAGCGGTACTATCAATGGCGGCTCTATTGGGACTATTCGGGCGGCATCTCCACCGATCTGCTCGTCCACCAGACCGACATCACCAATTTCGTGCTCGGCAAGACCGTACCGCAAAGTTGCATGTCGTCAGGCGGTGTGTACCGGTGGACCGATGCCAAGGACGATCGGGAAGTGCCCGATACCATGAGCGCCATCTACGAGTACAATGACAAGTTTCACCTGAACTATAGCTGTTACTTCGGGAACGACAACTTCGGCTATGGGGAGAATTTCTGCGGCAACGACGGCACCATCGAAGTGCTGAACCGGCAGATCCTCAGCTACACGCCGCAAAAGCACGTCAAGGGCCGGCAGCCGACGCGCATCGAGCTGCCCGGCAACGACAACCTTGCGGTGGAAGCGCACCTCCGCAATCTGATCCTGGCCGTGCAGGGGAAAGCGGAACTGGTGGCGCCGGTGGAGGTAGGCCAGCAGGCCGCGATCTCCGGACATATGGCGACGCTGTCACTGCGTAACGGCAAGAAAATCGTTTGGGACGACGGCGCGCGCAAGTACAGCTTCGTTTAGAACCGATCGCAAAATCTCCGAGGGAACCATCATGAGCAATGGATTGAATCTTCGTGCGGACGCGCGCTTTGACCTGATCTCGATCGGCGCGCTGGTACACCGGCTGGACCCCGGCGTGATCCCGTTCCGGAAGGCGCACGAGTGCCAGATCCACGTGAGCGGAGGCGAGTTCAATGTGGCGGCCAACCTCGCCGATTGTTTCGGCCTTCGCACCGGCGTCGTCTCGGCGATGTCGAACTACCCGATCGGCGACCTGATCGCCGAGCGCGTGAAGGCGATGGGGGTGACGCCTTTCTACAAGCGGTTCGAGCACAACGGCGTGAATGGTCCCAACATGGCGGCCGTATACAGCGATCGGGGGCTGGGCGTACGTGCGCCGGTGGTGTTCTACAACCGTTGCAACGAAGCGGCCGCCCTGCTCAAGGCGGGTGACTTTGATTGGAACGAGATCTATGCCGGCGGCGCGAAATGGGTCCATTCCGGCGGTATTTTCGCCGCGCTGTCTCCCACCACGTCCGACGTCATTATCGAAGGCATGCAGGCGGCTAAGGCGCAAGGCGGAGTCTGTTCGCTCGATCTCAACTACCGGGCCAAGCTGTGGAAAATATCGGGCGGTGAGGAGCGCGCACAAACCATGATCGCCAAAATCATGGAGAACGTGGACGTTCTAGTGGGCAATGAAGAGGACCTGCAAAAAGGCCTTGGCGTGGCTGGCCCCGAGGTGGCCGCCAAGTCCAAGCTCGACCCCAGTACCTTTTTCAGCATGATCGATCGCGTAGTGGAAAAGTTTCCGAACGTGAAAGTGGTCGCCACCACGCTGCGTGAGGTACACACCACCAACCGGCATAGCTGGAGCGCGGTGGCTTGGATTAACGGCAAGACGCATGTCGCGCCCACCTGCGAACTCGACGTTTACGATCGCGTGGGCGGCGGCGACGGATTCGCGGCCGGTTTCTTCTACGGATTGATGTCCGGCGCTTCGCCCGAAGACGCCGTCAAGCTCGGATGGGCGCACGGCGCGCTGCTGACTACTTTCCCCGGCGACACCACCATGGCCACGATCGACGAAGTGAAGGCTTTCGCCCAGGGCGGCTCGGCGCGTATCCAGCGGTAGTGACCAGCGATAGGGAAATTACGGCTTGAACCGGTAGATCAGCAGTCCGTATCCGACTCCGGCCGGATCGGTGGTCCGCGCATACTGAAATGCCATGAAGCGGCCGTCTGTGGAAACCACCGGATTGGAGGCTTTGCCGCCTTCGAAGTCATTGAAGTGGGTCAGCCGCGTGAAATCCTTACCCGTGCCATCCATCCGGAGTTTCCAGATGTCGATGTTGCCGGAACCGCGCTTGCCGCCTAGTTTCTCGCACTGCCTGTCTGCCTCCACCAGCGTGTACTGGCCGTCCGGGAAGATGCCCTCGGTTTCGTTGTACGAGCCCGGGGCCTTGGATAGGTTCACCGCCGCGCCCGTGGTGAGGTCCAGCGACATCGCCGAGCCCAACCCCTTCGGCTCATAGCAGGTGAAGGTGAGCTTCTTGTCGTTGTCGTAGAAGTCCTGCGATTCCAGCCGGCAATTGGCGTCCGGGCTCCGATGGATAACCTTCTTGTTGATCAGCTTCGCCGCTCCGCCGGAAATGCTGACCTCGGCCAGTTCGAGGCGTGAACCCTGGCCGAGCGACGGATCCTGCGCCGGCAGCACCGAGAATGAGACCAACATGCTCTGCTTGGAAATGGCGATCCCTTCGCTCATCTTCTGCCCCATCTTCACCGGCTTGGAGCCGGGTTCCCTGCTCAGGAACCACAACTCGTTGTCGCGGGTGCGGCTGGTGTGGATGTCCTCGAAATGATCGGCGCCGATGAGGATGTAGTCGCCTGTGCGCAAGTGCATCACGCGCAGGAAGGCCGCGCCCGGCACGTTGCAGGTGAGGCAGCGGATGATCCTGGTCTCCAGATCAATGACGAAAGCGTCTCCGAAGCTCTTGTTCATGAACGCGATGCGACGGTTGTCGGGAGAAATGTCGGCCCGTTCGCCGAAATGAGTGAGGATCTCGATCTCTGGCGGAAGATGTTCGAGCGGGTTCCCGGGCTTGCGTTGCGCCGTGGCAACGCAGGCGGCCAGTAACAAAGAGCCTGCGGCGAGGAGTCTCATGACCGGAAATCATATCACGCCGGCCGGAGAGACTTTCGCTGCTCCCGATCCTACAAAGAATACGGCTTGCGATACGTCCGCGTGAGTAGCTTGTCCGCTTCCGGATCGCCCACGAACTTCGGCCCCGCCGCCAGCGTCAACTTGCGGCCGACGCGGTAGCTGATGTTCGCCAGGTGGCACATCGACGCGCTGATGTGCGCGATCTCGATTTCGTCATGCAGGTCCTGATGTTTCCTGGACCGCACCGCCGCCAGGAAGTTCTGCATGTGCAGGCCGGTGGTGTCGCCGCCTGCCCCGCGCTCCACATGGTCTTCCGCGATCAACTCGTTGCTCTCTCCCTTGAAGGCCTGGAATCCCTGGTCGGTCATGGCCGCCCAACCTTCCGTGCCGTAGAACAGATTCCCGATCATGACGTTGAGCGGTGCGCTGGTCTTGGGAGCCGTGGCCGCCGGAGACGGACCGCCCGGCGTGCCCGGCCGGCGCCGTGCCGGTGGCACTCCGCCTTCGGCTCCGGTAAGCAATCCCCTCACCTCGAACACCAGTTCCCGTCCGCCGAAATCGAAACCCGCCGTCAATGTATTCGGGGTCTCTTGATCGTCGTCGTACGCGAACTTGCCGCCGTGAGCGTAGACTGTCTTCGGCCATTGCGGGTCAGACATGCCCCACCGCGCGACGCCCATCTGATGGACGCCCTGATTGCCCAGATCGCCGTTGCCGGTGTCCCAGAACCAGTGCCAGTTGTAGCGGAAGCGTAGTTCGTTGTACGGCCGCATCGGCGCCGGACCGAGGAACATATCCCAATTCAAGCCCGGCGGCACCGGTTCGTCGGCCTTGTGCCCGATCGAGACCCGCCGCTTGTAGCACAACCCACGGGACTGATAGATCTTGCCGATGAGCCCGCCCTGCAGCGCCTCCATGGCCTTCATCTTGAACGGAGTGCTCCGGTGCTGCGACCCGATTTGCAGCATGCGCCCGGTCTCCCTGGCCACCCTCAGCATCTGCTGGCCTTCCCAGACGCTATAGGCGGCGGGCTTCTCACCGTAGACGTCTTTGCCGGCTTTCATCGCCCAGATCGCCGCCAAGGCATGCCAGTGATTGGGCGTGGCGATCGAGACCGCCTCCACGGCTGGATCCGCGAAGACATCGCGCATGTCCTCGTACTCTTTGGCCTTCTCGCTGGTGGTTTTCAGCAGGGACGCCTGGGCGCGTTCGCGGGCGGCCTGATTCACGTCGCACAGCCCGGCGACACGTGCCTCGGCGAGGCGCGAGTAGACTCGTAAATGGTCACTGCCACGCCCGCCGAGCCCGACGATGGCGAGGCTCACACGGTCATTGGCGCCCCATACCCGCGTGGCCGACAGCGCCGCGGCGGCGCCCATGAAGAATCGTCGTGTTGTGTTGTCTGACATGCTCGTACCTCGAAACGTCGAGCATATCACGCGCTCAGTGTTTCGCGCCGGTTAGGGTGTCCCACTCCGCCGCGGCGCGATCGCGTATTTCCGCCACGTCCGCTTCGAGCAGGTAGCGCCCGGCGGCGAGCTTGCGCGCCGCCCCGGTGACACGGTCCAGATACTCAGCCCGGCTGGCGTATCGCTCTTCGATCGAAGCCCGTGGATCTCCGGTGTGCTCGCGCTCGGCTCGCGTGGCCGGGAACGGCAGATACGACCCTGTCAGCCCCGCGATTTCGCGTCCCGATTCGGGCGCATCGCGCCGGATGTTCCAACCCGCGTATGTACCCAGGGGAACCGCGTGAACCGGATTGCGGATACCGGCCACTTCGTTTCCATCGACGTCCACCTGCGGCACTTTGATCGGGAACGGCGCGCCAACCACCTTGGCCGGTTCGAAGGAGATGATTCCGTCCATCCAGTAGTGCGGACCGAAGTCCAGCCGCTGCGCGTGCCACACGCGGTTGGGCGAAACGAAGCCGGGTAGCTTCGGGAACCGGACGTTTTCCGGCTCCGCGAGTTGATCCGGGGTGTTGGCCGGATACTGGGACGGCGGCGGTTCGGTTCCATTCGTAACCCATTCATTCATCGCGGTGAGCAGCGCCCGCAGAATCGGCCGATAGTTGTTCGGGTTGCTCGCGTAGAGCAGGTCATTCGGCTTGGACGGCGGCCAGGAACCGGCGCCGTGCTGAGTGCCGGTCAGATAGTAGATCCGGGTGGTGGGCGCCAGCGGGGCGTCCGACGCTCCGTCGAGCGAGGTGTGTGTGAGCGAAGCCGAGAGCCGCCAATACTCGTTCGAAGTGTTGGTGAAGAAGATCTTGGGTACGGTCGCGGTGCCGGTGGCGATCCTTAGCAAACCGTCGGTGCGGCCGGTCACGGCGTCGGTGTCGGTGAGATCGCGAAATGGGAAGATATCGGTGGTGTACCACGGGCCCAGCCGCGATGGCTGGGCGAACCGGTGGTGGAAGCTGCCGCGGCCACCGCCGGCGATATGCGGCATGAGGCCATCGAAAACCCTTCGGCCGTTTTCGTCGGCGTTGAAGCCCTGGTAGAGGAACTCGCGCAGGAATCGGCCGCTCTGCGACGATCCCCATCCGATTGACCGTTTGATGTGCCTGGACTGTTCGCCGAGCACCGCAGTCGGCAATCCTCCGCCGTATTTCAGAAACGAGATGAAATCCCGCACCGCGGCGAAGCCCACTCCCGCCACGGCCGGATCCTTCGCCGTGTAGATCACCTCATAGCGTTTTCCCGGTTGGAATCCACCGTCGAGCGCCACCGTATCGCCGGCCGTGAAACGCCACTGTTTTCGTGGGATCTCGGTACGAGGCGAGTCCGCGAACTGGCGGACCAGGAGTTTCGCGGCCGGTTCATTCCGGTCCGCGGCGGCATAGGGTACATGGCCGCGATCGGCTACCTGGATCGTTCCGGTACGGTCCGTGATCACCGCTTCCGAGCGGACCATCCCTGTTACACCGAGTGCCGGGGGCGCCTGCAGGGTGAGCAGACCCTTCCGTTCGGGGACATCGAATTGCCAAGCCACCCAGACGAGCGTGTACCCTTGCTCGAACAGCAGCCCGTCTCCAGGATCGTCTTTGCCTTTGGAATTGGCGAAGGTCGAGAGCAGGCCCCGACCGCCCCGGTTGGACACCTCGAATAACGCCGTACCGTTGCCTAACGAAGGATCTCGCGGCTTCAGCACATACGCGTCGGCGGTGAATTCCACCATGCCGTGCTCATTCACCGGCGCATGCCGCAGGTCCGCGATCAGACGGTTGGCGGGCAGCCTGGGATCCAGCCGAAATCGCGCTCGCATGGCCAGCCGTTCATAGGCGCCGGCTTTGCCGAACGTCTTTCCGTTTTCGACGTCGGTCCGCTCGACGATCTCGACGGTGTGGATCGCGGCGCTCAACGCGCCCGCGAGCAGGGGGAGTAACAGTAACGAGAAACGCACGCTCCCTATATTACTGTCAATCCCCCGCCTTTGCTCAGCCTTTCGCCGCGCGGATGGAGTAGGAGCCGGTGCCGTTGCTGGTGTTGTAGTGCCGCACCTGGACCTTATATTCGCCCGGAGTCAGTTGCGCCGTGATGCGCGGATTCCGGCCTGCCCCGCTATCGTCGTCCTGCGCGAGCAGGTTCCCGGCCAGATCGTATAGCGACATCACCAGATCCGTGGGCCCGTCGGTTTCGATGACGTACCGGCCCGGAGTGCGCGCCACCATTTTGAAGAGGTCTTCCTCGGCGGGTTGGCCGATTTCGGCCTCGACGGCCTCGGCGACGGGAAGATCCACGACGCCTTGCGTGACTGGCGTCTGCGGATAGACCGTGGTCGAAAACTGCTTGTCCACCGCCGAAAGCACTTCGTTCGGATCGCTATGGAAGCCGTTGGTGGTCCAGGACGCCGGGAAGCTGTACAGCATGACCGAATGCGCGTCGAACTGGCTTCCGTTGATCTGGCTGGTCTCGTACTTGGCGTACATGTTGTGGTCAATCACGTCCTGCGGCCAGTTGTTGGGCGGACCCGAGAGAGCCGCATTCACCACGGGCTTGTTCCATTGAATGGGATTGCCGATCGGGCTTTGATGCTCGTGGATGAGGCCGATCATATGGCCGAACTCATGCAGGATCACTCCTTCGTCCTGCCAGCCCAGGTTGAGCGTCGGTTCATTGGACGGGATGGAGAGAGCATCGGTGCCGATGTAGGACCACGCCCCGTCGTCATTGAACGCGACGCGAACCTGCGCGCCCACCAGGTCTCCGAATTGGAAGGTGAGGTTGGCAAACTGCGTCCACTGGGGCGCGAACTGCTTCACCATGTTCTTTTGCGCGGTGCTGCCATTCATGAAACCGATCCGAATCACGGAACCGTTGGGCCAGAGCTTGGCGATCTGAAACGCCGCACGGGTAGGGCCACCCGGCAGCATCATCATGCGTCCGCTGTGCGGACGCCGAAGTTCGGATGGTAGTATCCGGTCGAAGCAAACTTTGTCGGTACGGGGCATTGTTGCGGTTCTCCTCGATACGGTAGTGACGCCGGGCCGACGGGCGTTTCTGATTCCGCCGGATAACTTTTCAAGTTTGCCGATCCCCTGTCCGGGGAGGTTGGCAAACCCTCCTGGGGCGGCTATACTCGGTTGGACTCAAGTCCAAGGAGAAGACCCAAACCCAAATGCCTACTCTCATTGACTCCCTGATGAACATGGTGGATGCGAATACGCTCGGCGCGCTCGCCGGCAATCTCGGTGAACCGCAAGGCGCCGTGGAAGCGCGCTCAAAAACCGGCGCCGCCGCCATGATGCAGGCTCCATCGGGCAGCGCGCCGGCGACACCAGCTTCCTCAGTTCCGTCCTGGGCTTACTCAACAACCCCGCGCTTTCGCCGGATCTTCTCGGCAATATTGGGTCACTGCTCGGCGGCAATGCCGGCCCCGCCGTTTCCGGCCTCGGCTCCCAGTTTCTCGGGCTGTCTGCTTGGAAGCCAGCAATCCAGATCGCCGACATGATCGGCCGCGCCGCCGGCATGAAGGGCTCTTCGGCGTCCAGCCTTCTGAGTATGGCCGCGCCCCTGGTGATGGCCTTCCTCGGCAACAAAGTGAAGAGCGAAGGGCTCGGCGCCGCTGGCCTGGCACACTGCTTGGCGGCGAGATGGCGAGCTTCAAGGCGCTGCTTCCGGCCGGCATGTCCTCCCTGCTCTCTTCTTCGATGCCCGCCGCCGCCGCTATGCCCGCTCCCGAAGCCCCTTCCGCCAGCCGGGGGTGGTTGCTGCCTCTGCTGCTCATCGCCGCCGGGGCGTTCGGATTGCTCTGGTACATGAATCAGGGCGCTGCTGACGTAAGGCACGCCGCGCACGAAGCCGCCGATACCATGGGCCATGCCGCCGCCAGGCCGGTGATGCCGCCACCGGCGCCATGCATTCCGCCTGGGCCGCTCTCGGCGAATTCTTCAAGCGCAAACTCCCCAACGGGATCGAGCTCAATATTCCGCAAATGGGCGTCGAAAACAAGCTGGTGGACTTCATCGAGTCCTCGAGCCCCGTCGACAAGACCACGTGGTTCGATTTCGACCGCCTCCTGTTCGACACGGGCAAGGCTACCCTCCAGCCTGCCTCGCAGGAGCAGCTCAAGAACGTGTCGGAGATCCTGAAAGCATTCCCGAACGTCAACATCAAGATCGGCGGATACACCGACAACACCGGCAATGCCGCCGCCAACATGGCGCTCTCCGGCGCACGCGCCAAAGCAGTGGTGGCCGAACTCACCGCGCTGGGCATCGATGCCGGCCGCCTGGAATCGGAAGGCTATGGCGACCAACACCCCGTCGCCTCCAACGACACCGAAGAAGGGCGGCAGCAGAATCGCCGCGTCTCTATGCGGGTCACGAAGAAGTAAATCGCTACCAACATGACAACAGTCAATGCTATCATGTTGTCATGGAACGTACCCAAGTTCAGTTCACGCCGGAGCAGATTGCCGCGCTACGCAGTTTGTCGGCGAAAACAGGAAAGCCGGTGGCGGAGTTAGTGCGTCTGGGAGTGGATGCGCTACTCCGCTCTCAGCGCGGTCCTGACCCGAACCGGAAGCGCGAGGCCGCCCTCTCCGCTATCGGGGAATTCGCTTCGGGTTCGGCGGACGGCAGCATCGAGCATGACCGGCATCTCGCCGCTGCCTTCGGCGCATGACGGTCTTCGTCGATACCTCGGCGATTTACGCCGTGCTTGACCGGGACGACTCCAATCATCCGGCCGCCGCCCGGATCTGGACTGGTCTCGTCAACGACGACACGCACCTGCTGACCAGCAATTACGTCCTTCTGGAATCCGCGGCGCTGGTCCAGCACCGGCTTGGAATCCAGGCGCTTCGCGCGCTCGAAGAGAAAATGTTTCCAATGTTCGACGTGGAATGGATCGGCGCCGCGCCGCATCGCAGGGCGATGGACGCGGTGCTGGCCGCCGCGCGCACCAAGCTTAGCCTCGTCGATTGTGTGAGTTTTCACGTTATGCGTGAATTCGGGATCCGCACGGCGTTTTGCTTCGACAAGCACTTCCGGGAACAAGGCTTCGAATCGCCCGCGGATTACTGAACATAGACGAACACGCCGTCCTGGCTCACATCGAACTCCGGAGCCGGCACTACCACCTTGATCGGGACCGCTCCCTGACCGGACAACTCCGGTATGCGGCCGTTCACCTGCACCACGCCCGGCGCCATCCCCGGGGCCGGGCCGGCATAGGTGATTTCCAGCCCGGCCGCCAAGGTGCTGACCGGAGCGGCCACGTACAGGTCGAACGGACGCACCACCCGCGATAATGGCAGCCCGGCCGATGTCACCGCGAGGCTGTCCGGCAGCGGCGACATCGCGCCGAGCCCTGTGGCGTAGAGCGTCAACACGGAGCCTCGCCGAGCCGGATTCCTCGCGGAGTTAAGACTGCCGTCCTCGTTGAGCGCCGCCGCCTGACCTCTGGTTCCCGGGATCGTGAACAGGCCTGGACGCACCACGGATACATCGATAACGCCCTGTTCCGAGCCGGCCTGACTCCGTTCCACGACGATCCTGGCCGGAACCCCGGGCGCGGTCTCAAAAGGAACCACGGCGTCGATCCGGCCCTCGCTCACCGACAGGATCGCCACCCGGCGGCCGTTGATCGACACTCGCGTTCCACCTAGCTCCACGGGTAGCCGCCCGGATGGGTCCGGGAAGCCGGACAACCCTGCTCCGGGACCTAACTTCTCTCCCAGGATGCTCACTATCTCGCCCGGTGCGATCGCCGCCGGGCGGCCCACACCGCCGCCTAACATGCTCGCGGCGTTGACGATGCAATCGGGCGAGACCTCCGCATCGCGGCTGAAATCCACACGAAACAGCGCCCGGAATGAGCCGGCGTCCGGGCCAAACACCGCGGGCGAAGGCGTCCGAGGCAGCACATAGGCGCGGCCATCGCCATCGAGGTCGAAGGAAAAAGACGATGCCGGCCACTGCGCATAGTAGTCCACGATCGTGCCTGTCGCCGCGTCGAGCGCCAACAAACCAAACGACGGCTCACACACACTGGCTGGTCTGTTCCGCAACACCGGCCGGATTGCACCCGCGATCTCCGCATAGACCCGGTTCGCCGGGCCGAGCATCACTGCACCTGCCGACTCCCTCTCCTCGCGTCCAAAGTAGGTGGACCACATCACGGCGCCACGCTCGTCGAATCGCACCGCGAAGGCATCGCTGGCCGCACCCGGAATGGGCGTGCCCCCTCCGTATGACCGCTGAAGGGCGTTGGCGGTGACAGGGAAGTCTTCCGATTGGGTTGCACCCGTCACCACCAAGCGACCAACATTGTCCACGGCGACGCCACCCATCCACTCCGCGCTTCGCCCGCCGAGGAAGGTCGAGTAGAGGAATGATCGCCCCGACGGGTCTACCTTGGTGACGAACACGTCCCCGTAGCTGAGCGGGCCATTATTGACTCCGCCGCCGTAGGTGTGTTGCAAAGCGTTGGGCGTGACGGGAAAGTCCGCGGACCATGTCTCTCCGGTGACGTAGGCTGCTCCCGATCCGTCCACGGCGATGGCGGCGGCGCGCTCGGTGCGAATGCCGCCCAGAAACGTGGCGTAGACGAAGGCCGAGAGATCCGGCCGGAGCTTGGCCACGAACGCGTCCGGGCAAAACAAGGCGTTTTCCTCCGATCGCGTGTGGCATCCCTTCGGTCCGATGCCGGGCTTGGCTGCGCCTGGTGTAGCGCGGAAGTTTTCGTCCGCGGTCCCGGTGAGATAGATCGCGCCGGCGTCATCCACCGCGACACCCTCCACCAGGGCGCCGATCGGCAGCCGGGCAGCCACCTGACCGCCGGTCGTGACTTTCATTACGAGGCCGTGCCCGGCGATGATCGCGTTGCCCAGCCGGTCCAGAGCCAGGCCTGCCGGAAGAAACCCTTCGAATGTCTTTGTGAAGATCGGTTCGCCGGCTGGAGAGACACGCGCCACGAACGCGTCGGTGCGCCGTGCCGTGTTGTAGCCGGGGTTGCGGATGAGAGTGTTGGAAGCCCCCGCAATCCAAATGAACCCCGCCGTATCTACTCGAACCAGTGGCCGGCCTTCCAACGCCGTATGCGGCGGACTGACCGGACCGGGGCTCCAATCGACCACGGCCGCGGGCAGAGTCAGCCACAGCACCGGTGTCATGAGCAGGCAACGAAGCGTGGGCACACTGCAAAGACCCCACAGCCGGGCTCGCCAACTACATCGACTGGAAAAAGATCAAGCTCCGAGCAGACGAGCAAGGTCGTGAAAATCCCGCGCATGCAAGTCGATGTCCGGCTCCGCCGCCATGTCCGGCGTACGCATCGGCCCGAACTCGAACTCCCGCTCCACGAACGCAGTGCGAAAACCCGCCTTCGCCGCTCCCCGCAAGTCATTCTTGTGCGCCGCCACCATCATGCACTGATCCGGCGGCAGCCCGAGCAGCCGTGCGGCCATCTGATACACCTCGATGTCCGGCTTGTAGTGCCCGGCCAACTCCGCCGACAGCACCACGTCCCAAGGCAGACCCGAATACTTCGCCATGTTGGCCAGCAGCGCCACGTTCCCGTTGGAAAGCGTCGCGATAGTGTAATGCTGCTTCAGGCGCGTCAACCCGCCGACCGAATCCCGCCACGGACGGAGCCGGTGCCACACGCGGTTGAGATAGTCCTTATCTGCCTCGGAAAGCCCCGCGATCTTGAACTCGTCGAGCAGCGAATCGAGTATCCGCCGGTGCAACTGATCGATCGTCATCCACGGCAGTTGCTTTTTCCGCACCTGATCCATGGCCGGACCGTAGCCAGCCCGCCAGCGGTCTGCGAACTTCGCCCAATCCACGTTCCTGATCCCACGCGCCTCGCCGAACTCAGCCGCTTGTTCGGCGATTGAACCGCGCCAATCCACCACCGTCCCGAACACGTCGAACGTGAGTGCCTTTACGAGCGGCGTCGGCATGGCAAGTTCAGGCCGCAACCGCGCGGGCCGCCAGCACCTCGGCAAACGCCTGCTCGAAGGCGTCCAGACTCTCCTCGAGAGCCTCACGGTGAATCACCAGCGGCGGGCAAATCTTGATCGTCGCACCGCCGAAACCTACGGGGGAAAACATCAGCACGCCCTTTTCCACCGAGCGCTGAATGGTATCGAACGCCAAGTCCGGGTCCGGCTCCATCGATTCCGGATGCACACAAGCCACACCCGCCACCAGCCCCTTCCCATCCACGCAACCGATCTGCGGGAATCGCGCCTTCATGGCGTGCAGACGCGCGAGCATCACCTCGCCCATCCGCGCCGCGTTGCCGCTCAGGTCCTCCGCCATGATCAATTCGATGTTGGCCAAGGCCGCCGCGCAGCAAATGGGATTGCCGGTGTGGGTGGATGTCATTGACCCCGGGGGATGGAGATCCATTACGTCGGCGCGCCCGATCACGCACGAAATAGGCAGCGAACTCGAAATCCCCTTGCCCCAGGTGGAAAGGTCCGGCAGGATGCCGTAATGCTGATACCCAGCCAGTTTTCCGGTGCGCCCGAAACCGGCTTGCACTTCGTCGCACACCAGCAGCGCCTTGCGGCCTGTGCACCAAGCCCTCAGTTGCTGCATGTACTCGACAGGCGCAAACGACGCGCTGCCGCCCTGATAGGTCTCGAGGAGCACGCCGCAAACATCGGCCGGCTGCACGCCGGTCTCGGAGAGCGCACGCAAAAATCCGTCGAAGGTGGTGTCGCGGGTCCGGAACCCGTCCGGAAAAGGCACCTGGACGAACCCCGGATCCATGTTCACGATCCATTCCTTCAGCCCGGGAATTCCGCCCGCCTGCTGCGATCCGAGTGTCCGGCCGTGGAAGGCCTTCTCGAACGAGACGATCACGTTCTTGCGCCGCCCGCCCACCTTCACGCCATGGGTGCGGCACAGTTTGATCGCACACTCCACAGCTTCTGAGCCCGTCGTCAACAGGAACACCTTGCGGTCCGGCTCGCCGAACATCGTTGCCAGCTTCTCCACCAGACGCGCCCGGATCTCGTTGGGGAAACAATAGTTGGTCAGTAATTTGTGTTGCGCCTGGCCGACGATCGCGTCCACGATCGGCTGCCGCCCGTGCCCCGCGTTCGTGATCAGGACACCGCTGGACCAATCGATCCAACAGTTGCCCGAGGCGTCGTAGACCTGAAACCCCTCGGCACGATCCCACAGGATCGGCGGCTGCCCCCGCATCGCCACCGGCTCGTATTTTTGCAGCGTCTCCAGCACTGCAATCGATTCCGGCGCCGGAAGATCAGTCACAATGCGGCGATACTTCGTCTCCAGGCGAGGAACGGATCGCGGGGTCAGGTCAAACTCTCTGGCCATGGGAACCTTGATTGTACCCGAACCGTTCAGAACGGGCATCGGTTCGAAAGGGCTTTGCCTCGGCGGAGCAGTCGAAGTGGAACGTTGCCATCGCTCAGCTCGCCAGAACCTCAAAGGCCTGCGGGCCGCAAATCTTCTCCACCTCCTCCACGAACTCCTTATCCGGCCGCACGCGCGTGCTCACATCGAGCACCACCGAAAAGTCCCGCGGCTTCTCCAGACGCAGCCGGACCTCGGCTTCTCCCGGCTTGCGCTGAAACAAGGCGCTCAACGCGCCGGCGCGCCCCGCCCCGCTCATGTTCAGATTCACGCGGATCGAAACCAGGCTCGGCAGATTGATGCGAACCAAATCGAGCGGCGTTACTTCCTTCACCGAGATTCGCGCTGGGCCGTTCTCATCCGGAAGCGCCATGCCGCGAATCAGCACCGGACGGTCATCCACCAGATCCTGCTGGATTTGCTCGAACGCGGTGGCGAAACACATGCACTCGGCCTGGCCCAGCAGATCCTCGAGTTGGAACGACGCCCAGAGCTTGCCCTCTTTGTTGCGGCGCCGCTGCATGCCGCCAATCATGCCGCACAATGCCACCTGAGCCCCGCGCTCCAGGCCTTCGAGCGTGGAGGAATCATGGGTGGCAAGGTCGCGGACTTTGTCCCGGAACTCGTCGAGCGGATGCCCGGTGACATACACGCCGATGGTCTCCTTCTCGCCGGTCAGCTTTTCTTTCTGCGTCCAATCGGGGACCTTCGGCAGAGGACGCTCTTCCGCCTCACCGGCGGCGAACAAGTCGCCGAACAATCCCACCTGGCCCGACGAGCGGTCACGCCAGGCGCGCTGCCCGGCTTCCATGGCCGGATCGAGCACGGCGAACAACTGGGCGCGATTGCCGGCGAGCGAATCCATGGCGCCGGCCTTGATGAAACTCTCGATCATGCGCCGGTTCACCGCCCCGGCGTCCACTGTCTCGCAGAATTCGAACAAGCCGTGAAAGGATCCGCCGCCCTCTTGGCGCGCTTTGAGGATCGACTCGACCGCGTTGGCGCCCACGTTCTTTATCGCACCGAGACCGAAGCGGATCGAGTCGCCGGCCGGGGTGAAGTTGAGCGCCGAA
>JAWKHI010000066.1:0-26348 GCA_041394885.1 Bryobacteraceae bacterium
TGTAAGTGAGAATTCTGTTCGTCACCGGGTTCTCGAGCCGCAGTCCATGTCGGCCCGTTTCAAAGGTTTCGCAGGTATTGTGGTTATGTCCTAAATGTAACGTGCTTTCTTGCGCCGTGCGCGTTCGGCCAGGTCGGCAACATCGTGGGTGAGGTATTCGACTTCCCCGGTGGCCGGCCCGTGCCGAATGCCGTCGTGAGTTTCGCTCCAATCAGTCTCTCTGCGCCACTCCCTCAAGACGTATCTACTCAGGCGTCCAGTGCCCCGGACGGCAGCTACTCCGTTAACCCGGTCCCGCCCGGGCGATATGCGATGTGCGTACAGGCACCTGGGTCGAACTATGTCAATTCGTGTCTGTGGGATCTTCAGCCGACAGTCGTCGTCGTCGCTCCGGGCCCGCCAACCAGAGTGCCCAGATTCACTCTCCACGAGGGCGTAGCTGTAGAGATAAGAATTGAGGACACAACTGGGGCTTTGGAGCGGCAGGAGAGGGAGAGGACGGGCACGGTGCGGCTTGGCGTTTGGTCGGGCGGAAACTTTCACCCGATGCCGCAATTCGAGAAAGACAGTCAGGGGCGCGGCCATCGGCTCGTGGTTCCTTTCGATACCTCCGCTACTATCGCTGTCCAGCCGGAGAACTTGAGTGTCACTGATCCGGACGGGAGGCCGGTGGGTAGAGGAGTGCGGCAAGCCTTTAGGCGATCGCGCGGCCAAGGTAGCGTACCGCTCCGTCTTCGATACAAGGTAACAGGGCCGTAATCGAAAAGTCTGTCGGTGGCCCGGGCTGCTCGATTCGCCGCATCCCGAACTTGCCACTCAGCCCGAGAGGCCGCTACTTAGCCCCGCCATCGAACAACGCGATCATACGACGCAAGATCGCGCTCGTCCCTCCCCGGTCAAGCGCCGCCACGCGCTCACGAAATTTATTTTCCCCGCCCTATCAATCACTTCCTCAGATCGGGTTTGCGCGCCGCCCGGCCCGCCGCAACACACTGGAACCGGAGTCAATAGATCAATGGCCAACAAAGCATCCAAACAGATACGCATCGCTCGGCCCTAGGCCGCGCACCTCGGTACGGTCGAAAGTCGATCTACCCCCCCGAATGTCAACACTCCTGTGGCCCCTCGGAGCCACGTCGAATCAACATCATAGACCGGCAAACAACGAAAATGCAGAACAAACCGGACGCACAAATCTTCGCTCCCCGTTTGCGGTCATCCGCAGCAAGAGCTAAGCCATGCCGTCCCTCCAACTGCGCCACTTCGCCCGTCGGCCTCCGCCTCCGCGAGCACGCTCCGCCCACCGCCTTCGTCGAACCCGATGGACTCCCGGCCCATGTCTGGCTCGATTTCAAAACCCAACTCATCCAAGCCGTCTTTCCCTACGATGCCCGCGCGAAAAGGTTCCTCACGATCATCAAAGAAATAAACGACAAATACGGAGTTTCTTGTGACCGGGCTGCGTCGCATCCACTCGGTCCTACAATGTCAGCGTCGTTTTCGACAGTCCGCACGGCTGATCCGGATTCAGCCCCTTCTCCTTCGCCAGCACCGCTGCTAACAACTGCACCGGGATAACGGAGGGGATCGGTGTCAAAACCTCTTCCGGCAGCGGACCCGCCACGCTCAGCCGTGCCGGACGCACAACGTCCGCAACCCGAGATTCAATGCCTCCGGGTTCGAACGGTCCGTAATCCGCAGCATCTCCGCCTTGGCCTCGCTGGCTTTGCCGAGAATGGTCTGCATCGACGACCACGTAACGCCGCCCGGCGTGAACAGAAACACGCGGAACGACGACTCCACTATCGCAATCGGTCCATGCAGGAAATCGGCCGACAACAACCACTCGACCACAATATCGCAGGTCTCCATCAGTTTCAGCGCTGCGTCGGCCCACGCCGGAATCTTGCGGAGATGATCCGACTACGGCGCCGCTGGACGCTGAACACGGATCACCTGCAGCAATGGTGCAGCAACAGATTACTCGTGCGACCAGCTGGGCAGTTACTCTCGATCGCGATTCGGGACGCATTCAACTCAGTGGTTGCCTCGCACGAGTATCAGCGCGACCAGAATGGCAATCGAATAGGCGTTGCCCACGGAAGGCTAGAAAGTGGCAGGCCACATCTGCGCTCGAAATAGGAACGAACCGCACCGCCACTCTCCGGTTGAGCGCCATGCTGATATGTTGGAGCATTCGCGATCAACACTAGTTTTCGTCACCCTCCAACCGGACATCTGATGCGGTGCCGCTGATTGAACTTGGCACAACGCGCTTGGTGTCATCAGTGCAAGCACTGATGATCTCTTGGCCAACGAACCGCGCAAGAGTCGCTGGAACCTCCACCTCGCCAGCGTACGCGCCCGCGCCTCCGTGCCAAACCCACTTCGAACCAAGGAAGGAGCAACCATGGACACCACGCCCGGCCTGTTCAACGGCCTCGCCCCACTGCTCACCAACCGCACCGTCATCATGACCGTGTCCGCCGACGCCAACGGCATGCTCACGCTGACCGTCATCCCCAAGAAGGTCACGCCCGACGAAAGCGACGCACTCACAACGCCGCTATGGATCACCGCCACCGCCGACGAACTCGACCGCACCCTGCCCAACCAACTCCGCGAATACTGCGCCGTTCACGGTCAAACCGCGTCGAACCTCCAGTCCGTGAAAGCCGAACTCGCCGCAGCGGAGAAGGCCGAGCGCGATGCCGCCGACGAACGTCGCGCCAGGAAGGCGAAGGCCAAGACGCGCCCCTGCCGGCCGCGCCCAGCCTCTTCGACGACCAGCAACAACAACAAGAGGAGAAGTGACATGACCATCCGCCCCCTCCGCCGCATATTCGAATACGCAGGCGTGCGCTTCCCGGACCCCAACGAAGCCATGAGCGTCGAGCAGGTCCGCGGCATCCTCGCGACGCAGTACCCGGAGATCGCAACCGCATCGCTCACCGGACCCGAAACCGTCGGCGACAAGAGCATCTACCGTTTCGAGCGCGCCATCGGCACGAAGGGTTAGCGCGGCCGTGCGAAGACGAACGGTGCTGCGCGACCTCGAAGCCATCGAGCGAGGCGCAAGTCCACGGCAGTCGCCGCTGATCGAGGAGTTCCTGCAATGCCCAGATTGGCAACTCGCCGCGTCGATCCTGGCGCACGCACTCACCGAGGAGTCCCGCCGCGCCCCACGCGACGCCGTCATCGCCCCACCGCCCGGGTGGATGCCGCCGCTGCTGTGAGTCCGTTGCATGTCCCGCCGACCGCGTCGCCGCCCGCATCGGAGCGGCGCTGCTCGAAGCTGGCATCGCTCGCGCAGCGGATTGGCAAGCTGCCAACGGCGATCCGCACGAGTTCATCCGATCGGCGATGCGTGCATTCGCCGACCGCAACGGCGGACCATCGATCCGAAAGCTCTTCCGGCTTCACCTCCAACTTGAGGCGGATCCGTTCTGGCTCACCGTCGAGCCATCCGAAGCCGCCTACTTCGTCGCCGGCCCAACGCTCGGCATCCCGGTTCGCTTTGCGACTGAACTCAGAATCAACAGACGTTCCCGCCACGACGATGGAATCGGCGCGCGGTTCAACGCTCCCGACAGGACACTCGTCCTAGCTCCCAAAAACCCAGTCACAACCACACCAAGAATAATTGCACCCCCACCTAACCCGCTCACCCAACGTCACTTGCACCACCGACCATCCTGCCGGCCCCGGCCAAAACCACGCGGAAGTTACCACCCAACCAGCAACAATAGAACTAGAAGCGTACCTCGCCGCCGCCGCGCGGCCACACCGAAGAGGAGATCCAATGCCGGACAAAACCCCATCCCTCCGCCCCATCCTCGCCTCCCAGGCCAACGGCCGCCTCTCTCGCGGACCCGTCTCCCCCGAACGAAAGTCCCGCTCCGCCCCAAACGCCCGTTTCCATCAACTCCTCGAAGCCTTCGTCCATCGCTTCATCCTCATCGGCCGCTTCACCCCCATCGACGACGCCGAGGCCCTGCTCGTCGAACAAATGGCAATCGCCCAGTGGAAGCTCCGCCGCCTATGGTCCATCGAAGCCGCTTCCCTGGACCACGAAATCGACACAGTGGCCGCCGATATCGAAAACAATTACTTCTTCATCGATCCGCCAACTCGCCTTGCTCTTGCCTTCAACATCCTCGCCGACCGCGGCCGCGCCCTCTCCACTCTCGAACGCCAACGGTCCCGCCTCCAGCGCGACTACCACCGCGCCGTCACCGAATATCACCGAAACGAACCCAGCGAAATGCAAATTTGGCGAAACGAACCCAACGCCCCCGAGGCCGCCGCATGACCGTCACCCCCACTACGCGCGAAACCTGGACTTACGCCGCCGACGCCGTCTACACCCCGCGCTCCATCTTCCGAAACCCCGCCGCCGCGCCGCTGGCGTCCGATTCCGCCCAGCCGCAACAGCCGGACTCCGCCCAAAAACCCGCGCCCGCCTACACGCCAACGCCCGAACGCTACATGACCGAATCCGAGTTCATCGAACTCCGCACCGTCATCCTCACCGCGCTGCTCCCCTACCCGGAAGCCCGCAATGCCATCGCTACCGCCCTCGCCACTGCGCTGGAACAGGAAAACGCACCCGGCGTCCGGCCAAACTGACATGCGCGCGCACTCTCATTCTCAGTCCGGCCGAAATGGGAACGGCAGGTGTGGCGGAACCCTAAACCTTCCAAACCAACCCGACCAGCTTGACGCTGATGTTGGTCTTCTTGGGCTTCACCGAAATCGTCTCGAACTGCTCCGTCATCGGATCGCCCGCCGCCGAAAGCGCGTCGATCTGGCCTTGCAGGTCGGTCTGCAGCGCTTTCACCTGTTCCTCCAGCCGCTCCACGGAGTCTTCGGCGCGATCCACATCCTTTTGCTGCTCGTAGGCGCGCCCTGCCGATCGCGCACCGCTGATCACCTTGGTCACCGAAGACGAACGGCGGCTGCCGCCGAAGATCGAGCCCAGCACCGACATTCCCACGTTCAAAACCGTATTGATGGTCTGCGACGACGCCTGCTGCTTTTCCCTCTCCACGGCTTGCTTGGCCCGGAAGAGCCTGTCTTCGAGCGGGCGCATCTTGGTGGCGTACTGTTGGCGTAGTTTCTCGACGGCAAGGTCGCGCTGTTCGCGGGCCACCTGCTGGAGACGCAGACGGAAATCGCGCTCGCTCTCGCCGGGCTGCGACGTTTCGCCCGTGGACGGGCTCCGATACAGGTCGTAGGATTCGGCCCCGTACAGCCAATTGGCGAAGTCCCGCTGGAAGGTCTTGTAGTTTTTCGCTTGTGCCGCGGCGGAGGGCAGATCGGCGAATCCGGCCGCTTCGCCCGGCGTGGTTTCCAGTTCATCGAGTGCAAACTCGGCTTCGGCGGCTTCCTCCCAGTTGACGGCGACGGCGCCGTCGGTGACCGGGGCGATGTAGGCGACGTCGCGGGATTCGTCGACGCCTTTCTTGGTATCGACGAAACGAACCGAAGCCGCGCCGAGGATCACCGGCTCATAGACGGCGCCCGAGGCCGAGCCGCGCACGGGCACGAATCGCTCGTCGATATCCGGCGGGATGACGGGTTTGGCGCTACCCTTGGCCACGGGCTTCGATATGGTCTTAGCCTCCGCCGGCGCCGTCCGGCCCTCCATCAACTGTTTGATCTGCGAGCGGGTCATCGGTCCGCGGAGGTAGGAAAGGGCCCAGCGGGTTTCGAACAGCTCCGGGCGGTCGTCGTGGACGTTGTTGAGGAGGAAGACGCGATTGCCGAGCCCGGCGAGGGTTTTCTCCATTGCCGCGCGGTCGAACTTTCCGCCCTGGCCGAGCGCGGCGCCTTCCAGTCCGTCGAGGACGCGTTGCTTGTCGCGATCGGTCTGCAGGCGCCCGATAAACCAGGTGCCGCAGTTGGCGAGGCCTTTGTAGTCGAGGTCCACCGGGTTCTGCGTGGCCAGCACGACGCCGACGCCGAACGCGCGCGCCTGTTTGAGCAGCGTCAGCAGCGGCTTCTTCGACGGCGGATTGGCCACCGGAGGAAAGTAGCCGAAGATCTCGTCCATGTAGAGCATCGCCCGGAGGCTGGTGGTGCCCGGTTGGGCGCGCATCCAGCTCAATACCTGATTGAGCAGCAGGGAGACGAAGAACATGCGCTCGGCGTCGCTGAGGTGCGCGATGGAAAAAATGGAAACGCGCGGCTTGCCTTCCGGCGTGTAGAGCAGCGCGCCGGCGTCAAGGGCGTCGCCTTCGAGCCACACCTCGAAACCGGGCGAAGCGAGCAGGTTGTTGAGCGCCATGGCGAGCTTGAAGCGGTCTTTCGACGGATAGAACGCTTCGATGTCGAGCACGCCGATGCGGGTGACGGGCGGGGTCTGGACTTGTTGGACGAGTGCCGCCAGATCGAGGTCCTTGCCTTCGCGCCAGGCGGTATCGAGAATCGTCGCGAGCAGGATGTGCTCGCGGCTCTGCACAGGGTCGGCGTCAATGCCCACCAGAGAAAGCAGTGCGGTGGCGGTGCCGTTCACACGGTCCCGCATTTCTTCGCGATCTTCCGCCAATTCGGCGCTGGGCGCGCCGAAGGACTTCAGAATCGAAACCGGCCGCCCGGCGCTCGATCCCGGTGTGTAGACGGTGAACTCGGCGGAATCGCGGAGGCGGCGGATGCGGTCGCCGTCCTGGCCCCATTTGGCCAGCCCCTCGGTCCACAACTTTGCCTGTTGGGCGGCGAACTCGGCGGGAGAAACCCCTTTGCGCTGGGCATCTTCGGGGTTGATCCAGGGCGCGAAGTCTTCCGGGCGCAGATCGGGAAACGTGAGCAGCAGATTGGCGATGTCGCCTTTGGGATCGATGACGATGGAAGGGATGTGATCGATAGCGGCTTCTTCGAGCAGGTCTATGCACAAGCCAGTCTTGCCTGAACCGGTCATGCCGACGCAGACGGCGTGCGTGACGAGGTCCTTGGAATCGTACAGCAGCAGTTCGCCGCCTTGCTTGGTCTCCGGGTCCACCGTCCGGCCGAGATAGAAGACGCCTAGTTTTTCGAAGTCAGTCATAGGAATTCCTTGGTTACGCGATCGGTGTCGGCGCCGAGGGGGGCGGGAGCGCGGTAAACGGGTTCGCATCCCTCAATGCGCATGGGATTGCCGATCATACGAATCTTACCGAGTTTCTCGCTCTCCATTTCGACGATAGCGCCCCGGGCGGCCACCTGTTCGAGTTCGAGCGCCTGGCGGAGAGAAAGCACCGGGCCGCAGGGGATGCCGTGCTGTTCGAGCAGCCCGAGCCAGACCGCCGCGTCGCGGAGTTCCAGCACGGCGTCGATGAGCCCGATCAGCTCCGCACGGTTCCGGGTTCGGTCCGGATTGGTGCGGAACCGCGGATCGGCGACCCACTCGGTGCGCTCGAGAGCCTGGCAGAAGCGGGCCCACATCGGTTCATTCAACGCGCCGCAGACGATGGAAGCGTCGCGGCAGCGGAACAGCTGGTAGGGCACGATGTTGCCTTGCGCGTTGCCCACCGGCGGCGGGTCTTTGCCCGCAAGGAGAATCGATCCGGCGAGATTGCTCTGGGCGCACAGCATCGCCTCGAGGAGGCTGACCTCGATGGATCGCCCGCGTCCGGTGCGGGCACGCTCGAGCAGGGCCGCGAGAATGGCGTTCGAGGTGAACAGCGACGCGACGATGTCGGAGACCGGGAACGCGATCTTGACAGGGCCGTAGTCCGGCCCAGCGCTCACATGCATCGATCCGGACATCGCCTGCACGATCATGTCGTACCCGGGCTTGGCCGCGTCCGGACCGGTTTGCCCGAATCCGGAAACGGATGCGTAGACCAACCGCGGATTCGATTCGGCGAGCGCGGCATAGCCCAAGCCAAGCCGGTCCATCACGCCCGGGCGGAAATTTTCGACCAGCACGTCGGCCTTGGCCGCGATTGCGCGGACCAGGCGAAGGCCCTCGGTCGACTTGAGGTCTACCGCGACGCTCTCCTTGTTGCGATTCATGGAGAGAAAATAAGCGCTTTCGTCGCCGACGAAGGGCGGGCCCCAGGCGCGCGTTTCGTCGCCGCGAGCCGGTTCTTCGATCTTGATGACGCGGGCGCCCAGGTCGCCGAGCCTCATGGTGCAAAAGGGGCCTGCGACGGCGCGGGTGAAATCGAGGATCGTAAGGCCGTCGAGCGGAGCCATCGAGCCATTATCGCGTTTCGAGCGGCGGCAAACCGGCGATGGTCTGGCTGTGATAGGTTGTTGTTTCGCGCAACGGGCGCGTCCGGTTCGCGGGAAAGGGCTGAGCCCACCGTTCGGTTTATCGAGGTTGCGTTCGATCTTCTTTCTGCCCGCCGCGCGAACACGGGCGATCGGAAAGGAGATCCGTCATGTCCCAGCGCCTTCCCGCGCGACCCTCTTTGCAACAACTTCGCAAGCAAGCCAAGGACTTGCTACGCGAATACCAGCACGGTTCGGAACCGGCGCGCGAGCGGATGGCCGGCGCGCGCGGAGCGGCGCTTGCAGACGCGCAGCTCGTCATCGCGCGCGAGTATGGCTTCGATACCTGGGCCAGCCTCAAACAGCACGTGGAAAATGAGCGTCTTAGGGAGTATCGTGCCTGGGCTGACGATGTCTTCCGGGCCTGCGAGCGCGGCGACGGAGAGGCGCTGGAACGGGTCCGCGCGCTGTTTGGCGGCAGCTTCACTCACGAGGAACTCGCCCAACGGGTGAAGCACCGGATGGGGATCGCGGCGGGCGAGCCGCTGACACCCGCCTCCGCGCGGCTATTCGCCGCCAGGGTCTCCGGGTTCGGCAGTTGGGCGGAACTCGAATCCGCGTCCGCGGACAAGGGCGGGGCGGCGGCCTTTCATCAGGTCGACATCGAGAAGAACTCGATCGAACCGCGGCCGCCGGTCTCGATGCGGGCGTGGGAGGAGTTGTTCGACGCCATGCGGAGCCACGGCATCACCGGGCTGCGCGCCGCCGGGCAAATGACCGACGCCGCGCTCGAACGCCTGGCCGCGCTCGACTTCGTGACGTCGCTCGACCTCGAGGGTTCCCGCCGCGTGACCGACCATGGACTTTCGCATCTACGCCGTATGCCACAACTCGAGCATCTGAATCTGACCGGGTGCGGCATCACCGACACGGGCTTGGCCGTGCTCGGCGAACTCTCTCAATTGCGGCGCTTTCACCTGTATCATCACGGCGGAGTTTCCGATGCGGGGTTGGCGCACTTGGCCGGTTGTCACCGGTTGGAGCGCGTGGATCTGCTCGGGTCCAACTCGGGCGATGACCTTCTGCGGGCGCTGGCCGGCAAGAACGCCTTGCGCCATTTGAAGTCCGGCAATCACGTGACCGACGCGGGGCTTGCTTGGCTCGAGGAGTATCCGGTGTTTCGGACGTGGCAAGGCGGCGAACCGGATCTCTCGCTGATGGGCTTCGACGCCGGACCCACCTATCTGCTGGTGCGAGGCGCGATCACCGAAGCGGGCATGGAGCGGCTGGCGCGGCTCGACGGCCTGTTCGCGCTGAATCTGGATGACTCGCGATTGGATCTGCCGGCGCGCGCGTTGACGCCACTGGCCAGGATGGCGCACCTCGAATGGCTGGGCTTCGACGCCGATGACGAAGCGATGGCCGCCATCGCGCGCCTGCCCCACCTCCGCATGCTGATGTGCCAGGACACGCGGGCGGGCGACACCGGGTTCACGGCACTGAGCCGGTCTGCGACGCTCGAGTACCTTTGGGGCAGGCGCTGCTACAACCTCGCGGGCGCCGGCTTCCGCGCCATGGCGGCGATGCCTGCCCTGCGCGGGCTATCGGTGAGTTGCCGCAACGTGGACGACGCGTCGCTTTCGGCGCTGCCTTCGTTTCCGCGACTGGTGGAGTTCATGCCAATGGATGTGCCGGACGAGGGCTTCCGGCATGTGGGCCGCTGCGAACGTCTGGAAGCGCTGTGGTGCATGTATTGCCGGGAGACGGGGGACCGCGCGACCGAGCTCATCGGCGGTCTGCGGCTGCGCAGCTACTATGCCGGGCAGACGCGGATCACCGATACGAGTCTGGAGATCCTGAGCCGGATGGAAACGCTCGAGCGCATGACGTTGTACGCTTGCGCGGGGGTCACTCACGCCGGCGTGGCGGCGCTGGCCGGGCTTCCGCGGCTGCGGGAACTGCGGCTCGAGGCCATGCCGGCGATCGGCGGCGGTGTGGCCGCCGGGTTTCCCGAGAGAGTCCGGGTGTGGGTGGAGCGCTGAAGCGCGCCGTTCACACCGACAGGTTCAGGCTCACCGGTGCGGGCTCTTTGCCCAGCAGGCGGCGGAAAAGGAGCACGTGCCCGAACAGCGCCGCCTGTACCAGGAAGGTGGGCAGCCAGATGTAAGGTGCCGTGGTGACGAAACGGTTTACCGGTTCATTGGTGAACAGACGGAACGGCGTGGGCATCGAGAGGATTGCCACCGTCACCACGTTCACCAGCAGAGCGAGCCCGAAGCAGTTCCAAATCAAAACGCCGCGTTTGGCCACCTTGCCGAGCGAGGCCAGCCAAGCCATGGGGATCGCGGTGACCCCGGTGAGCACATCCCAGTTGCAGCTTTCCCAGGTCAGTTGTTTGGGCACGAAGCCCTCGCGCCAACCCCAGTGCAGGAAGATCTCCACGGCGATGCGAAACGCGTGCATTCCGATGAGCCAATGCAGGGGCGGCACGGTGGCCAGCGCCCGCCCGAAATCGGTGAACCCGGTCACCCACACCGTGAACACGCTGCTGAACAGCACCAAAATGAGGATGCGCGGGGGCATCGGCCCGAACTGCAGCCAGCCTTTCCAGGCGATCAGCGCCGTGACTACCAGCCAGGCGCCTACCGCGATCGACGTATTGTGCATCAGGCGCGGCGCGGCGCGGCGGACCAACTGCTGCACGACATACTTGGTCGCGATCACGGTGACGACGAAGAAGGCGAGGATTTCATGGGACCCGATCATCGCCCACCATGGTGCCAGATTCCGCGGGGGAGCGCGGTATGATGCGAGAAGGCCCGGGCGCTACTGCGTCCGGACTTCCTTGATTTCCACGATGCGCGATGTCAAAATCGTCCGGAATTTCGGATGATCGAACTCCAGGTGCATGCCCCGGCCGATGAAGGCGGTCCGGATCATGGAGCCCCCCCACGTGCTGCCGTGGATTCTCACCAAAACCGGCTGTGGGCAGAACTGCGGATGTCCGGAAAGCCAGGCTCGCTCGCAACCGCAATAGACCAGAGTGTAAAAGCGATTTTCGGTTTCGAGCTCGAGCTCCACGCCGGCGTTGAGGACACGCAGATCGACACCGCCATCCACCTCGGACCGGACGACGTTCCGGTTGACCGAGTCACTGAGATTGGGATGCGGCCGGAACAACTCGCCAGCCCGGGTAATCTCGGTATCCACCTGCCTAGAGTATACGACGGCGGCTGGGGTCTTTTTCTGATGCTGGCGGCGGTGTTCACCGGATTGTGCGCGGCCAGCCAGCCGATGCCGTTCCGCCATCGTGACCATGCCGCGGCGGGTGCTCAATGCGTGGAGTGTCACCCCGGCCGCGGGGCGCGGGCGACCATTGCCGGAGCAGCTTCCTGCATGCGCTGTCACCGGCACGTCGCCGTGGATTCGCCGCACATTCGCACCCTGGCGCGCGCGGCGGCGGCGGGACGGGCCATCCGCTGGGAGCGGGTGTACGAAGTGCCGGACTTCGTGCACTTCAGCCACCGGCGTCATCGGGGCGCGCCGTGCACCGATTGTCACGGGCCGGTGGAGACGCGCGTGACGCTGGAGAGGGAAGTTGTGCACACGATGAAGTTCTGCCGTTCCTGCCACGTGAAGCAGGGCGCGAAGTCGGCATGCGGGACGTGCCACGAAGAGAAGTAAACGCTGCTACATAGATTGTGATAGTTTAATGACGAGTCGATCCAGAAGGGGGCCTCGTCATGACACGTCACATCCTTGCTTGCTGCACTCTGATCCTCGCCGCCACGCCGGCGGCGGCGCAATCCACCGGCCAGATCCTCGGCACTGTGGAAGATGCCACCGGGGCGGTGGTGCCCACGGTCACCGTCCGTGCGGTGAATACGCGCACAGGACTCGAATTCAATGCGCAATCGGACGCGGCGGGCCGCTTCAATTTCCCGCGTCTGCCGGTGGGCGACTATCGCGTGGAGGCGAGCAAAGAAGGCTTCCGCCAATTCGTGTCGGAATCGTTTCGCCTGGATGCGGACCAGAGCCGTGGCGTGACGGTGCTTCTCGATCTCGGCTCGACGGCGGAATCGGTGACTGTTTCCGGCGCGGTGTCGCAGGTGGATACGGTGACCGCCACCATTCGCGAAGTGGTTGACGAAAAGCGCATCAGCGAACTGCCGCTGAACGGGCGAAATCCGCTGCAGCTTGTCTTGCTGGTGCCCGGCGCGGTGTCGGCCCCGGGTGGCGGTGCGCTGAACCGCAACGACGGAATCGCGGTGAATGGGGGCCGGGGAACTTCCACCAATTACATGCTCGATGGCGGCGACAACAACGATCCGCAGCAGAACGTGGCGGCGGTGGTGCCCAATCCGGACGCGCTCGAGGAGTTCAGCGTGCAGACGAACAACTTCAGCGCGGAGTACGGGCGGAACTCGGGCGCGGTGGTGAACGCGGTGACCAAGTCCGGCACCAACGCACTGCATGGGTCGTTGTGGGAATTCATCCGCAACGACGCACTCGACGCCCGCAGCTATTTCGGCATCTCCAAGAGCAAGCTGCGGCGCAACCAATTCGGAGGCGCGGTGGGCGGACCGATCATCCGCAACAAGGCGTTCTTCTTCGGGTCCTACGAAGGCGTACGACAGCGGACAGGCACCACCCGGTCTAACCTCGTGGTTCCGACCTCGGCCGAGCGCCAGGGCGATTTTACGGCGTCGGCGGCCAACCGCCGGCCGCGAGACCCACTCAACTCGAATCAGCCTTTCCCAGGTGCGATCATTCCCGCCGCGCGATTCGATCCGGCTTCGGTGGCGTTCATGGACAAGATGCAGATCCCGCTGCCCAACTCGGCCGGCAACCGCTTCATCTACAACCCGCCGCAATCCACCGATTCCGATCAGTTCCTGGGCCGTGTGGACTATTCGCTCACCGACACCCAGCGCCTGAGCGGACGATTCTTCGAGACCACGGCGGCGGACTTCAATACGGCCGGGCTGCCCGTTCTCACCTCCGAGGTGGCCTTCGATACGTGGAACGTAACGGGCCAGCATACATGGACGGCGTCGCCGACACTGCTGCTGGTGAGCCAATACACCTGGAACAAGTCCCAGATCGACCGTGGTCCCCTGCCGATCGGAGGCGGAGACGGCCTGTCGTACAAGGACATGGGCATCAACGTGAATCGCGGCGGTCTGAACGCGTTGGGCAAGACACTGGTTCCGCACTATCGTGGGCAGGTGACCGGCTACTGGAATCTCCTCCAGGACAACCTGGTGCTCATCAATCGCCCCACGCATCAGTTTCTCGAAAACGGAACGTGGACCCGCGGTGGCCATCTGCTCAAGTTCGGCGGTGAGTACCGATGGTCGAAAAGCGACCGCGTGACGGCCAACGGCGTGGATCCGCAGTTCACCTTCAACGGCCAGATCAGCGGCAACGCGTTTTCCGATTTCCTGCTCGGCCGCGCGGTGAACTTCACCCAGGGCTCGATTCGCATCAATCAGATCCGGGCGCAGACGTTCTCACTCTATCTCCAGGATGACTGGCGCGTGCATCCTCGGCTGACTCTGAACTTCGGATTGCGCTACGAACCGCAGTTCCCGTTCTACTCCGCGGCGAAGGAACTGACATTGTTCCGCCCGGGCCAACAGTCGACCGTGTTTCCTACCGCGCCGCTAGGGATGGTTTATCAGGAAGATGCCGGAGTGCCCCGGGGCGGCACCGGCAGCGATCTGAACAATCTGGCGCCGCGGATCGGCTTTGCGTGGACGCCGTTCGCCGGCGGGAAGACGAGCGTCCGCGGGGCGTACGGTTTCTTCTACGACATCCCGCGCTTTCATGAGCTAAGCCACTTCGTCAACTCGCCGCCCTATTCGCTGCAGGTACGGGTGAACAATCCGCGCAGCTTCAGTGATCCGTACGCCGGCCAGGTGAATCCGTTCCCGTACGAGTCTCCGGCCACCGACGCCGACCGCGCCGCCTACCGATTCCTGCGGCCGGTCATCGTGGGTCTGAGCGTAGACCCGTTCTTTGCGGCGCCCTACGTGCAGCAATGGAACTTCAATATCCAGCGCGAAGTGGCGCCCGGATACGTGTTCACGGCGGGCTATCTGGGCTCCAAGGGAACCCGGCTTCCGATCCGGCGCGAACTGAACCCGGCGATCTACCGGACCGGCGCCACAGTGGGCAACATCGCCGCCCGCCGCATTTATGCGCCCGATTTCGCCAGCATCATCAGCTACGAGAACGTGATCAACTCCACTTACAATGCTCTCCAGTTCACCTTGAACAAGCGTTTCTCGGGAGGGTTCACGTTGCTCGCCAGTTACAACTGGGCCCGGTCGATTGACGGCATGTCGATCGACGTCGACGGGTTCAACGGGCAGGACACGATGAATATGAGGGCGGACAAGGGCCTCTCGGATTTCGACGTGCGGCACCGGATAGTGGCGTCGTTCCTATGGGAAATCCCCGGTCCCGAAGCCGGCATCGGCAAGTGGGTCCTCGGCGGCTGGCAGACCAACGGGATCTTCATCGCGCAGTCCGGGCGTCCGTTCAACGTCGTCTCAGGCCGCGACGTCGCGCTGTCGGGCACGGGAACGCAACGCCCGAATTCGCTGGGCGACCCGACGCTCGACACCGGCCGCTCGCGGGACGAACTGATGGCGCGCTACTTCGACGTTTCGAAATTCGCGCTACCCACCGCCGGAACGTACGGAAACACGGGCCGCAACGCCCTGGTTGGCCCCGGAGACTGGAACCTCGACTTTGCCCTCTTCAAGCGATTTCCGATCAAGGAGCGGGCGCAATTGCAGTTCCGCTGGGAAATGTTCAACGCCTTCAACCACGCCAATCTGAACAATCCGCGCAGCAACATTACCGCCGCGCGGCCTGGGCAGATCGATACGACGTCGGGGCCGCGCATCATGCAGATGGGTCTGCGGATGACGTTTTAGCCAGCCGGCACAGGGGCGGGGCGCCCTCGATGCAACTCCGTTGTGCGGGCGAGTCCCTAAAAATGCTCAGAGCCCGAGCGCCGTTTCGAGATCCTTGACGTGCTCCTCTTCCATGACGAGCACGTCCTGCAGAACGCGCGCCAAGCCGTATTCGCCCATATCCATGGCCGCACGGATGCGGGCCTTGTACCGGGTAACGGCACCACGCTCTCCAGCCAGGTCCTGCCGCAGCATCTCTTCGGGATCGTCCGAGGTCTCCACCTTCGCGGTGCCGGTGGCCGGTTTGCCGCCGAGAAACGCCACCTGATCGGCGAGCGTGGTGGCGTGCTGCATTTCTTCGGTGGCATGCACCAGCAATTCTTTCTGGATGGAGCCGAAGCGTGCGCCGGTGATGAGCGACGCATGGTTGATGTATTGAATCGCGCTGGCGAACTCGTCCTCGATGTCGGTGTTGAGAAGATCGATCATTTCCTGCTTTTCCATATGTGCCTCTATGGAACAGGACGCCGCCCGGGTGTGAAACGTGACATCATCATCAGCGGCGCGTCACCAGCGGTTGTCACCGGGGAGCCGCGGGCACTGATACACTGAGGGCGAACCGATGTCATCCCGCCGCGACATTCTTCGGATGGCCGCCAATGGCTTCGGCGCTATCGCGCTCCAGGATATGCTGGCGCGGGAAGCGCGCGCCGCGACCGGAGGGAATCCTCTGGCCGCGCGTCAGCCTCATTTCCCGGGCAAGGCCAAGTCTGTCATTTTTCTCTTTATGGTGGGTGGCCCTTCGCAGATCGACACGTTCGATCCGAAACCGCTGCTCACCAAATACAGCGGCCAGCGATTGCCGGAATCGTTCGGCGCCATCAAGAGCCAGTTCACTGACGGGTCGACGCCTATCCTGCCCACGCCGTGGGAGTTCCGCCAGCACGGCCAATCGGGCGCGTGGGTGTCGTCGCTGTTCCCGAACGTCGCCAAACACGTCGATGACATGTGCATCGTTCGTAACTTCTATACAGAGTCCGTGGTGCACGCCCCGGCGATGTACCAGGTGGTCTCGGGACGAATCCTGATGGGCTATCCGTCGGTGGGTTCCTGGGTGACGTATGGGCTCGGGAGCGAATCGGAAAACCTGCCGGCCTACGTGGTGATGCCGCAGCCGGAGGGGACGCCCGAGGGCGGCACGCCGATGTGGGGCAGCGGATTTTTGCCCGCCGTGTACCAGGGCACACTGCTGCGTCCGGGGGCCACGCCGATCCTGCATCTGAAGCCGGGCGGCGGTGTGACGCGGGAGCGCCAGCGAACCCGGCTGGATCTGCTCCAGAAGATGAACGAACTCGACACCCCGGCGTGGGATTCCGAACTGGCCGCTCGGATCGCGTCCTACGAACTCGCGTTCCGGATGCAGGCGCATGCTCCCGAGGCGGTGGACCTCGGCCAGGAAAGCGAACCAACGCGGCGCATGTACGGGCTTGATCAGAAGCACACCGCGGAGTTCGGCACGCGCTGCCTGTTGGCGCGGCGGTTCGTGGAGCGCGGCGTCCGGTTCGTGCAGATCTATCACGGCGGCGGGCCGGTCTCGATCCAGTGGGACGCGCACGATCATCTCAAGGCCAATCACGAGAAGATGGCGGGTATGACGGATGGCCCGATCGCAGCGCTATTGAGCGACCTCAAGGCCCGCGGCCTGCTCGATTCGACGCTCGTGATCTGGGGTAGCGAGTTCGGCCGGTTGCCGATGTCGCAATCGGGCAACGGGCGGGATCATAATCCGCACGGGTTTACCATGTGGTTCGCCGGCGGCGGCATCAAGGGCGGCCAGACGCTAGGCGATACCGACGAATTCGGGCTGCGGGCCATCGACGGGTGGCACATGCGCGATTTCCACGCGACGATTTTACATGCCTTGGGTCTCGATCAGCACAAGCTGTGGTACCTGCACAACGGGCGGCACGAGAAGCTCACCGATTTCGGCGGCAAGGTGATGGAGAAGGTGTTCGGCTGAGAAACCGGCTCGCGGTTTTTCTGCTTCTGGCGAAGGTCTGCGCCGCGCAGACGCCGCTTACCGCCGAGATGTGGTCGGCGGCGCAACCGGTCTATGAACGGATCCTGCGGCATCCGTTTCTCCTCGGACTTGCCGACGGCACACTCCCGCGCAACCGATTCGAGTTCTACCTCGTCGAAGATAGCAAGTACCTTCGCGCCTTCGGCGAGGCTTTACGCATTGTGGCCGCGAAAGCGCCGCGCGCGGAGTGGAGGCGGACGCTCGAGCGTCACGCCGATGAGGCGATCGAAGTGGAGCGCGAGATGCAAGAGTCGCTACTGAAGGGCATCCCGGCCCGGCAACGCCAGGGCCTTGCCGCGCCATCCAACTACGCCTACACCAATCACCTGCTGGCCACCGCGGCGCGCGGTTCGTTTTCCGATGGCTTGGCCGCGCTGTTACCCTGCTACTGGATCTATTGGGAGGTGGGCAAGGGCCTCCAGCGGCGGGGCTCCCGCAACAAAGACTATCAACGATGGATCGATCAATATGCCGATCCCGCGTATGGCACAGTGGTGAGGGAAGTGCTTGGAATGATGGACACGGAGGCGCAAAGCATGGATCGCGCCGCGCATGGCCGCGCCATCGAACTGTTTCTCACTGGCTCCCGGTACGAATACATGTTCTGGGACATGGCCTGGAGGCTCGAACAATGGGCGCCCGACTTGCATTGATCGCAGCGGCGGGAGTGGTTCTTCTCGCCGCGCAGACTTCGAAGAAACCCTCCAACGATGGCTGGGTGACAATTCCGCAGAAAGGCGCGCCGCAGCCTGCCGAACCCGAGGCAGCCCCGGCGGCTCCGGAATCGCCGTCCACCGCGCCGGAACGCTCCGCCCCGGAGGCGGTGGCCGTGCCCAACCGGGACGACGAGCGTCCCCCGGTATTGAAGCGTGGCGGAGGCGGCGGCGCCCGTGGACGCAATCTTCCACCTGCGATCGGAACTGAAATTGTGAGCGACGCCGAAGGCCGCGTGGTGGAGCAAACCGGCCCGACCCCTCGTGAAGCCGAATCGGGAGATCCGGTGATCGAAAAGGCGCGGCGCGTGGTGCTCGAATTCGACGAGAAGATCCCGGATTTCGTGGCCGATCAGATCACCGAGCGCCAGGAGGGCGAGGGCCTGCGCATGACGAAGTGGAAGAAGCTCGACAAGATCGAGGCCGAGGTGATGGTGATCAACGGCGCCGAGTCCTACCGGAACCTACGGCGCAATGGCAAGCCGTTGAAGGCGGACACACCGATGGAGTCCGGGAGCTGGGCCACCGGGGACTTCAACACCGTCCAGGTGGACGTATTGTCGCCGGCCACCAACGCGGCGTTCAAAGCCGGGGAAGTGGAAGAAGTGGGTGGGCGCAAAGCGACCAAATACACCTATACTGTCGAACAGCCGAACTCGCATTGGAAAGTGGACTTCAACAACAACAAGATCTTTCCGGCCTACCGCGGCGCGATCTGGATCGACGTGGAAACGTCGCGAGTTCTGCGGCTGGAGATGCAGTCCCGCCGGCTTCCGAAAGACTATCCGCTGGCGAGCGCGGAGATGATGCTCGAGTACGCCGTGGTGCCGATCGCGGGCAAGGGCTACCTGCTCCCGGTGAAGTCCGCGAACCTGGCCTGCAAAGCGGAAAGCGCGATGTGCGTGCGGAACGAGAACGTGTATCGCAACTACCGGAAGTTCGCCACCGAGTCCACTCTACTGACCAGCGATTCCACCATCACCTTCGACGGCGCGGAGCCAGCCAAACCGGCGCCGACCGGCAAGAAATCTCCTGCGAAGAAATCGAAAAAATAGACGCCGCAATCGCCGGCCTCCGATGGCCGTAGAATTGAAGCTTGTCTGCTCAATCGCCAGCCACGGGCCCGCCGGCGGACGCGGGCGTCCTGTTGCTGATCCCCGCCTTCAATGAAGGCGCCAGCATTGGAGCGGTGGTCCGGGAAGCGCGCGCGGTGCTGGGGCCGATTCCGATCGTGGTGCTGGATGATTGTTCGCTCGATAACACCGCCACCGAGGCCATGAATGCGGGGGCGGAGGTCTTGTCGGTTCCCCATCATCTGGGGTTGGGCGGATGCGTGCAGGCAGGCTACCGGCTGGCGTATCAACTCGGGTTCCGGCGGGTGGTCCGCATCGATGGCGACGGCCAGATGGATCCGCGCGACGTACCGCGGCTGCTCGCGGCGCTCGAATCATCCGGCTGCCAGATGGTGATCGGCTCGCGTTTCGTCGACAGTGACCACGATCACACCAGCTTCGCCCGATCTCTCGGCATTCGTTTTTTCCGAATCGTTCTGCGACCCATCCTCGGCCGGCCCGTACGGGATCCGACGTCCGGTTTCGTCGCGGTGAACCACGAGGCGATCGAGTTGTTCAGCAAGAGTTTTCCTCTCGAGTATCCCGAGATCGAAGCACTGGTGGTGCTGAAGCGGCGCGCGTTTCAGTTCGTGGAAGTGTCGTGCACGTTCCGTCCGCGACTGGCCGGACGCAGCAGCATCACCGTGGCGCGGTCTTTCTACTATATTGTTCACGTTCTGCTGGGAGTGCTGGTGAATATCCTGCGCTTCGAGCGGCATCGCTGGAGGTGATTCGTCAATGCGCGTACTGGACGTAACGGCGCTGCTCAGCGTCGCGCTCATCGTGCGGGTGCTCTATTCGCTGCGGCGGGAGCACATCCGCGTGGAGTACTCGGTGAGTTGGCTGGCGGCCAGTCTGCTCATTTTCATCCTGTCTCTGTGGCCGGGCGCGCTGCGATGGCTCGCCGGGATTTTCGGAGTAAGCACGGCGCCTTCGGCGTTGGCGGCGGTGGCGATGGGCGTCTTTCTCCTGGTGCTGTTCCGGGTGTCGATGATCGTTTCCGAGCTGAAGGATAACAACATCGCCCTGGCCCAGAAGGTGGCGATCCTCGAATACGAGTTGCGGGGCCAGCGAAAACCCGGGCCGCGGGACTTCAGCGCCGGCGGGCAGGCCGGGCACTAAGAGCGTTCGTCACCCGTGCTGCGTATCGGCATCAACGCGCTGTATCTGATCCCCGGCGGGGTGGGCGGCACCGAGATCTATCTGCGTTCGCTGCTGGGGGCGCTGGCGCGCGTCGACGCGGTGAACCGCTACACCGTCTATACGAATCGCGAAACGGGCGTGGATCTGATTCCGGCGGCGGAGAACTTCCGGCAGGCTCCGTGCGCATTCGACGCCGGGAACCGGCCCGTGCGAATCGTCTACGAGCAAACGATGCTCCCGTGGCGGACGCGCGGCGACGATGTGCTGCTCAATCCCGGATTCACGGCGCCGCTGCTCTCGGCTTGCCCGCGCGTCACTGTATTTCATGACATGCAGCATAAACGCCATCCCGAGCATTTCCGGACGGCGGACTTGTTCGCCTGGCGCATCCTCCTATGGGCCTCGGCGCATCGTTCGGCGCGGCTGATCGCGGTCTCGGAAGCCACGCGCGCCGATCTGCTGCGCTACTACCCGAGCCTGCCGCCGGAACGAATCACCGTCATCCCGCACGGCGTGGACGAGCGATTCTTCAAACTGGGGGCGCAGCGCGGCCAACCGGACCCCAACCTGCTGTGCGTCTCCACACTGCATCCGCACAAAAACATCGAACGGCTGATCCGCGCCTTCGCGCGCGTGCATGGCCGCCACCGCGAATGGAGGCTGACCTTGGCCGGCATGCGCGGCTTTCAGACCGCGGCGATCGAACGGCTGATCGCGGAACTGGGCGTGGGGGGCGCGGTGCGCATCACCGGGTGGATCGAGCGCGAGCAGCTTTATGGGTTGTTCCAGCGGGCGGGTGCTTTCGTCTACCCGTCCACGTTCGAAGGTTTCGGGATGCCCGTGCTCGAGGCCTTGGCGGCGGGCATTCCGGCGGCGTGTTCCGATATCGAGCCGCTTCGCACGATCGCCGGCGGCGCGGCGCTGTTGTTCGATCCCCTCGACGAAGGTGCGATCGAAGCCGCGCTCGAGCGACTGTTGCGCGGAGAAGTGGACGGGGCCGCCGGGCCCAAACAGGCGGCGCGTTATCGTTGGGAATCGGCGGCCAGATCCACGCTCGAGGTGTTGACCGCGGCGATCGGCGCGCGCACCAGCCGCGTCAGCAGCAGGTAGGCGAACGGGTGCAGGCAGCCCATCACGACGAAGATCGTCTCATAGCCCAGGTACTGCACCACGATGCCCACCGCGGCCGTGAATAGGGTGCCGCCGAGGCCGTTGCCGAACGCCACGATCCCCGCCACCGAACCCACCACTTCCACCGGGTAGATGTCGTTGGTGAGCGTGGTGAGGTTCGTCTTCCAGGCCATGTGCGCGAAGGTCACCACGCAGATCAGCGCCAGACTGAGGGCGCGCGATGGCGTGTACGCTACCACCACGCTGAGCGGCATCAACAGCGCGAACGGCAGCATACCGGCGCGGCGCGCGCGCAGAACATCCCACCCGCGCCGCACCAGCCGGTCCGACAGCGCGCCGCCGGCAATCGCGCCGATGTCGGCGGAAAGATACGGCATCCACGCGAGCATCCCCATCTCGGCCACGGTGAATCCGCGTTGATCCACGAGATACTTGGGCAGCCAGAACAGGTAGAACCACCACACCGGATCGCTGAAAAAGCGCGCCAGAAACAAGCCCCAGGTCTGCGGATAGCGCAGCATCTCACGCCAACGGCTGGCCGATCGCGACTTCACGTCCACGTGCGCGGGGGCGTGCCGATACGCCGCGAGCCACCCGGCGATCCAAAAATATCCGAGCAGCCCTGTGACCACGAACGCCGATCGCCAACCCCAGCGCAAAGTGATCCATGTAATCACCGGCGGCGCCAGAATGCCTCCCACGCTCGCCCCGGCCTGCACCAGCCCGTTCACAAACGCGCGCTGCTTCGGCTCGAACCACTCCGAGATGGCCTTGAAGGCGGCCATGAAATTGCCCGATTCCCCGAGACCGAGCATCACGCGGAAGCCGGTGAGGCTCCATGGCCCGGCCACGGTGGCATGCAGCATGTTGGCGGCGGACCACCATCCCACGAACGCCGTCATGGACCACCGCGTTCCGAAGCGGTCCACCAGGATCCCGGAGCCAACGTACATCAGCGTGTAGGCGGCCAGAAATGCGGTGAGGATGCGGGAGTACTGGAGGTCGGAGAGGCCGAGTTCCTTGGTCAGCAGCGGCGCCACCACCGAGAGCGTCTGCCTGTCGATGTAGTTAATCACGGTCGACAGGAACAGCAGGATGGCGATGCGGCGCTGCAGTTTGGTCACGGCTTGCGCGTCCGCTGCCGCAGCACCGCCAGTTCAGCCTGCGCGGCGGCGTCGATCGAGGTGGTGGGTTGGCGGACGCGCGTGCTCGCGATCACACCGGCCGCGTGGAGGTTGTGCTTCATCGCCGACACGCCCATGCCGGGCTGGAGCTCGAAGCGGATCAGCGGCAGAATGCGCGTGTAGACGTCCCACGCTTCCGCGGTGTCGCCACGTTCGAGCGCGTCCCAGATGGAGACGAAGTCCGCCGTCATATCGCTTCCGGGCATGGTTCCCCGCGCCCCGCGCTGCGTCTCTTCGATGAAGAAGTTCCCGTTCAGACCGCCGAAGGCGGTGAGCGCGCCGCCGGCCGCTTGCAGCACGGCGGTTACTTTCGGCGCGGTGGGGGGGGCTTCCACTTTCGCGTATTGTACCGCTTCGATCTCGCGAGCCATGCGCGCCAGCAACGGCGCGGGCATGGGGACCTGGGTCATCAGCGGCGCGTCCTGCACCATGATCGGAATCGTGATCGCCTGCCCGATCGCATCGAAGTACCGCATCAGTCCCTCGCCGTCGGGCTTGAGCAGATAGGGCGGCAGCACCATCAGAGCGCCGGCCCCGAGCCCCTCGAGTTCCTTGCTCAGTTCCACGGCGGGATCGGTGCCGGTGTGTCCGCTCGACGCGACCAGAGGGACGCGCCCATTGACGGCCTTGGCAATCTCCTTCATCAGCAACACGCGTTCGGAGCCGGTGAGCGCGTAGCCTTCACTGGCGTTGCCGAACAACCCGAGGCCATGTGCGCCCTGTTCGAGAAGAAATTCAACCAGCCGGATCTGGCTGGCGAGGTCGAGAGAACCATCGTCATGAAACGTGGTGGCGAGGATCGGATAGACGCCGGAGAGCGGACGCGACATCTTCTGATTCTACCGGTTACAATGGGACGCACAATGCGTAGTCTGTGTATTTCGGGAATAATTCTCTTGATGGCCACCGTACCCATTACCGCTCAGAACCGCCGCTTCCTCGTCGCCATCGGCGGCATTCAACATGAGTCCAACTCCTTCAACCCGTCCAAGACGGCGCTGGCGGACTACATCGTGGAAGAGCCCGGACCCGGCAACGACATTCTTAACAAATGGCGCCGCGGCAACACCGAAGAGGGCGGCTACCTCGTTGGATCCGACGAAGCCGGCTTCGACGTCTATCCCACCATCGTGGCCAATGCGACCCCCAAGGGTCCACTTACCGGCGAGTGCTTCGATACGCTGTTCAACCGCCTGCTCGACAAGCTGAAGAAGGCACCCAAGCTCGACGGACTTCTGCTGGCCCAACATGGCGCGATGGTGGTGGAAGGGCATCCCCACGGAGACGAAGAGATGGTGCGGCGGCTGCGCAAACACTTCGGCCCCGATTTCCCGATCGTGGTCACGCACGATTTTCACGCCAACGTTTCCCCGGAGCTGGTGAAACTATCCACCGTCCTCATCACCTATAAGCAGAACCCGCATCTCGACACCAGGGAGCGCGGCATTCAAGCGGCCAGGATCATGGGGCGCATCTTGCGGAAGGAGGTCCGCCCGGTGCAGGCCATCGCCAAGCCGCCGATGATCTACAACCTGATTTTCCAGAATACCTACGCCGAACCCTACCAGCCGATGCGGGACGCTACCATCGAGTTGGAAAAAACCAATCCCAAGGTGCTGGCGGCCAGCGCGCCCGGTGGGTATCAATGGAGCGACGTGGAATTTATCGGACCTTCCGTGATCGTGGCCACCGACAACGATCCGGAGCTTGCGCAGCGCGAGGCCCAGCGGATCGCCGACATGATGTGGGCTACCAGGGACCGCATCCGCTTGAACCTGCCGGACCCGGCCGAAGCCGTTCGCCGCGCCAAGGCTGCCACCAAGTTTCCCGTCGCCCTCTTCGATACGGGCGATAACATCGGCGGCGGATCCGCCGGTGATTCCACCTTCATCCTCGATGAATTGATCAAGCAGAAAGCCGAAGGATGGGTGGTGGTGATGGCCGATCCGGCGGCCGTGGATGCCGCGGTGACAGCAGGCATCGGCGGCGCGTTCGACATGAACGTCGGCGGCCGCACCGATGACATGCACGGGAAGCCGGTGCGCGTGCGCGGACGGGTAAAGTCCCTGCACGACGGCGAATATATCGAGCCGGCGGTGCGTCACGGCGGCGGGCGCTATTGGTCGATGGGCCTCACGGCCGTGATCCACGTGGAAGGGTCCACACCCGATCTGCCGAACGTCGTGATTCTGACGGCGAAGCGCTCCAGCCCGAACAGTCTCAATCAGCTCGTGTCAGTGGGCGTGTATCCGGAGCGGATGCGGATCCTGGTGGCGAAGGGCACCATCGCACCGCGCGCCGCCTATGAGCCCGTGGCGGCGGAAATCGTGCCGGTCGATTCCCCCGGGGCCACCGCGGTGAACCCGGCCCGCTTCACATTCACTCGCGTACGCCCGGGGCTGTTCGGCATCCGGTAGGCCGTCAACCGGGTGGACGAATGCGGGCCAGTGCGGCGTTGGCCGCGCGAGCCACCCCGGCGTCTTCGCTCCAAACCAGCTTCGCCAACGGTTCGATTGCCATCCCGTCGCGGCGTACCGCGATCGAGTTGATCACTCCCACCAGCAGCGGACCCTTCAACTCGCCGAGCGCTTTGCGCAACGCGGCGCCGGCGGAGGCGTCGGGATTCGGTTCCAGGCCGAAGCGGGCGTAGTGCGATAGGCGCGGGTCCGGAAGCAGCGCGGCAAGCGCCGGCACGGCGCTCGCGCCGCCGTTGACGGCCAACTGTTGGCACGCTTTGGCGCGGGCGTAGACGGAAGCGCCAGGGTCCTTCAGAATCGCTGCCAGACGCGCCGGGGCGAGCGCCATGATCTGCTCGGCCGTGCCGTACTTGTCGTCTTTCATCTCAGGTTTCGGTTCCGTGGCTGGTGGTTGCATGTTCACACGCTCCATGGTTCGCGCATCGCGCGGGATCGCATACGGTTGGCTTCGTCATCGCCGAGGAAACGGTCTGTCGCCGGGTCGAAGCGCAGCTTCCGGCCAAGCTGAAAGGCGATGTAGGCGGCGTGACACGTGATATGCGTTTGGGCCGCGGCCAAGGCATTGGCCTGTGGTTGGCGGCGGCTCTTCACGCAATTGACGAAGTCTCTTACGTGATGCGTGGTCGACAGGCGCGCCTCCTCCTGCGGGACGTCCTCCACCGCGCTCCGCAGCGAATCGGGCACCCCGATGCGGCCGCTGTCGGCGGTCTCGGCAAATCCGGCGTCGCCCTCGATGCGGAAGTGGCAACTGCCCAGACCCATGAATCCCTTGTCGCGGATCACGAGTTCCAGGCCATTCGCGTAGCGGCAGCGAATCGAGTAGGGCGTGTCGGCGCCCATGCCCCTGGGTTCGAATTCCACCGGCGCGGTGGCGTCGAGCCCGCCGGCCCAATGGCAGAGATCCACGGTATGCGCACCCCACTCGAGGATGCCGCCGCCATGAAAATCGAAGTAACCCCGCCAGCGTCCGCGCACATAGTCGGAGTTATACGGCCGCCACGGGCTTGGCCCCAGCCATCGATCCCAATCCACCACCTGCTTCGGCGGCTCCGGTTCCGCCACAAGCCATGCATGCGACGTCTTGGGCGCCCAACGTTCGCCCGGGCCAGCTTCGGCGTGCAACGCGCGCAGTTTGCCTAACTGGCCAGACGTAAGCAATTGCTTGGCGCGGATGAAGTTAGTCCCGTTGCGGCGCTGCGTGCCGGCCTGATAGATCCGGCCGAGTGTCTGGAACGTGTTGGCCAGCACGCGGCTCTCGGCAATCGTCATCGAGCAAGGCTTCTCGCAATAGACATCCTTGCCGGCGCGCGCGGTGAGCACCGAAAGCGGCGTGTGCCAGCGGTCTCCGGTTGCGATGAGCACGGCGTCGATATCCTTCCGCGCCCA
>JAWKHI010000067.1:0-24838 GCA_041394885.1 Bryobacteraceae bacterium
GTTTCCGCGCAAGGCGCCGCCGCCATGACGAGTCCCGACGCCTTCGCCGCTGCGGTCCCCGTCCTCGGCAAGTCCCTACTCGGGCTGGCGGGTGCCTATCTCCTGCGCGCGCTCTCTGAATCCGGCGGACTCCCGTTTGAGGCAGGCGCCGCCGCCGGCATCCTCTACGCCTTCGCATGGCTGAGCTTCGCAGCGCGCGGCGCAGCCGAAAAACGCATGGAATCGGTGATGTACAGTCTCACCGCCGTGCTCGTGCTCGCGCCTCTGCTGTGGGAAGCCGTATTGCGATTCCATGCCGTCACCACGCCGGCGGCCGCGTTGGCGCTATTCGGATTCACCGCGCTCGGATTGACCGGCTCCTGGCGGAATAACCTGACCCACGTAGCCTGGATCGCCACACTCGCCGGCCTGTTCACCTCCGCGGCGCTGCTCCTCGCCACCCACGATCTGGTGCCATTCACCTTCGCCATCGTCGCCATCGCGGCCGTCGTCGAGTTCTCTGCCTGCTTTGACCACTGGTTGCGCGAGCGCTGGCTGGTGGCCCTCGTGGCGAATCTCTCCGTCTGCCTCACCACCTGGATCGCGACGCGCGAAATGGGTGTGCCCGAGGGCTATGCTCCCATCGTTCCGGTTGCGGTCGTCGGCGCGCAGATCCTGCTGCTCGCCGTCTATCTTGGCACCGCGATGGCCCGCACGCTATGGCGTGGACTCCCCTTCTCCGGCTTCGAGGTCCTCCAATGCGCCTTTGCTTTCCTTCTTGCCATCTATGGAGGGCTGCGCGTGGCGCGCACCGCTCCCGCCATCGCCTTATGGCTACCCGCCATTACGCTGATCTTCGGCGTGGCTTGTTACCTGGTTTCCTTCGCTTTTCTTGATCGCGTCGGCCGGCGCGGCCGCAATTTCTACGTCTACTCCACGTTCGGATTGGTGCTCACCATGACCGGCGCCGGGATCCTGCTCTCACCCGCGCGCTACGGTGCGTTGCTCTCCGCCGGCGCGCTCGCGTTCCTGGCTTTGGCCATCCGGTGGGAGCGCATCACCTTGCTGTGGCACGGCACAGTCTTTCTGCTCCTGGGGCTGATTCTCTCCGGCACGATATCGTCCGTGGTCCCGCTGCTGATCGCCGAGGCCGCCGGTCTGGCCGCCCTCAGCGGGTACGCCTGGGCCGGCGCTATGGGTGCTCTGGCCGCGTGTCTTCTTCTTTGGCGATTTCCTCCCACCGGGGAATCGATCTGGGCCAGGACGCCGGTATTCGTCACCGGTCTCGCCTCCGCGGTAATCTGCGCCGGGATCCTGGCCGGTGTGCTCACCGGCTCTATCGGCGCCAGTGCCGCGACGGCATCCACCGTTCGCACGGCCATCCTGCTCGCCACGGTTCTTTTCCTTGCCTGGGGTAGCCAGCGCTGGCAGCGTCCGGATCTCGCCTGGTTGATCTATCCGCTGCTGGCCGCCGCGGCCTACAAGTTCCTGTTCCAGGACTTCCGCCAGCAAGCCACCATTCCGCTCGTCGCCTCGTTGGCCCTGTGGGGGGCCACGATGCTGCTACTTCCAAGGATCCTCGACCGCCGCCGGCCTACTGCCCAGTGAAACCCGCGAATGCCGCCGAAAAGGCCCATGGCGTCTGGGCCACTCCGCTGCATGTGGGCGAAACCGACGGCGATCCCGGGCATTGCTTGTCCCGGCCCACGGACCACATCGCAAGATGACCCAGGCCGCTTGCCCGCGCGAAGTCCGCCAGTAACGGCGTGTCCGTCGTCAGCGTAAACACTTCCGGCGAAACATCGTTCAGCCCGATCATCGGCGTCACCCCCTGCATGGCTCTCAGCTGCGCATCCGTCTTGGCGTTTCCGTATATCGCCTTCAATTGCGCGAACGTCGCGTTCACGGCGGCGATGGCGTTCTGCCCCATCGCGTTCGGATCTGCGACGGCGTTGCCGTAGTCCATGGCCATGATGTTCACGATCCCGATGTCTACTCCGTTCTGAACCGCGTTCCGGATCAGGTCCACGCCGTGCCACGTCAGCCCGCTCGGAAGCACCGGCAGTGTGTACTGCACGAAAAGCGATTTGCCGCTGGCCCGTGCCGCCGCCTGCAATCCCGCGATCGCCTTGTTCCGCCGGTCTATGGCCGCGACGTCGGCGATCGCCGCTCCTTCGATATCGAAGTCGATTCGCGAGAGCTGATACCGGTCGATCACCGCTTGGTACTGCCCCTGCAAGGAAGCGGTGTTGGTCCACGCTTGCGCCAACTCGACTCCGAACGCGCCGCCGAACGACACGATCACGTCACCGCCCACCGCCCGCAGTCCGTCGATTTGAGGCGCCAGGAAGGTGTCGGTGATCGGCACGATCCCTCCCCAGGAAGCCTGGTTGCCGGCGCCTGCCACGATGAACGCCGCCGTGAAGTACTTCACCCCGGTCTGTCCGGAGATCGACGCCAGATCCGGGGTCGGCCACAACAGCATATCCGCGTAAGGCGCGAATACACGCGGCGGAAATCCCGAAATCACAGGCGGCGGCTCGTCCGCCGTGCGGAACGTCACCGCTGTCGATGGCAGAGAGGATCCCGCCTGATTACTCGCCGAAATCGCGACCGCGTACGTCGTCGATGCCCGCAACCCGGCCAACAGATGCGTCGTGGCCGTCAATCCGGTGGCCTTGGAAACGCCGTCAAGCCAGACCGTATAGGTCAGCGTGCAAGCCTCCCCGGCAGCCGGCGCGGTCCACGAAACCTGGGCCGAATTCGCTGCGATGCCGCTCACTGCCACGTTGGTCGGCGCAGCCGGCGGTGCCGCGCACGAAACCGGAGTGCGCGTCGATACCGTCAGCGGTGCGCTCCAGTCGGAGTAGTTGCCCGCATTGTCCTTGGCCCTCACATCGAAGGTGTAGGATGTCGATGGCGCAAGGCTCCCCAAGGTGAGCATCGTGCCCGCCACCGTTCCCACCAGCGCCGAATTGCGTCGCACCTCGTACGACGCCACTCCGCTCCCCACATCGCTCGAAGCAGTCCACAGCAACGTTATCGAGCTCGTCGTCTGTGTGTCCGAACGCAGTCCCCCGGGGACGCTCGGCGGTGTCGTATCCACCGATCCGCCTCCGCCCGTGCACGTCGTCGAAACCACCTGCACTCCAGCCATCGCGCAACCCGTCGGAGCCTGGACTGTGCCGCTTAGCGAGGCGACCCAGCCCATCCACACCTGTCCACCCGGCGCCAGGTCGCGATTCCAGTTCGGTCCTTCGATCGTATATGCATTGCCGCTCTTCGAACGGATCTTCGCGTCCCAGATGCTCGTAATCGTGTGCGGATAGGTGAACGACATCCGCCAGCCGCGCAGCGTCGTCTGGCCCGTGTTGGTGATCACCATCCCAGCCTGTAGCCCCGTGTTCCAGCTCGAATCCAACCGGTAGTCCACTCGAACCTGCTGCGCCTGGGCGGACGCAGCGGCTACTGCGAACAAAATCGCAAGCCCGCACGGCACGGGGCGCCCGAAAGACACATTAGCATTCGCCAGGTAGTATTTGCGCAAAATAGGATTTCTCTCCTCAATAACTTAGTAGAATATTCTTAGTATCATCTCACTTTGGTAATGGTACGAAAGTCCCCGAATGGGGGCGAAAGTACTAAGCTGTGGCCCCGAATGAGGCGATGCTCTAACCCGCATACGGGGAATGCCCGATCCGTCGAGCCCCAGACCGGCGCTAGGACGTTTCTGTCGAGCAACTAAGCGGCCAAACCGCGCCTGTTTCCCCTGTTCGGCTGATTGTATGCCCCGATCTAATGCAGCGGCGCACCGCGATTCCACTCCGCGTCCGCCCGAGGCAGCATTCCCAGCGTATGGTTCAGCAGTTCTCCCCGCAGCCGGACTATCTCCGCCGCATTCCCCGGATCGTTCCAAAGATTTCGCTTTTCCGCCGGATCGCGCTCCAGATCGTACAGTTCTCCGTAGTTCCGGTCGCGGTAGTGCACCAATTTCCACCGCCGATCCCGGACGCCCTGCAGCCCTTGCGCATCGAAAAAGCAAAATCTCCGACGGGCGTTTCCGCCTTGTCCCTTCCAGAATGGAGCCATGTCGCGCGCCGTCATGTCAGGCGGTGCATCGACGCCCGCCATGGCCAGGCTGGTGGCCGCGATATCGAAGTTCTGCACGAACGCGTCTTCCCTCCGTCCCCGAAACCCGGCCACGGGAGGCTTGGCCAGCATCGGGATCCGCATCAGTGCCTCCGATAGGTACTGCCCCTTGTAGACCATTCCGAAATCCCCCATATAGTCGCCATGATCGGCCGTGTGTACGATCAACGTCCGGTCGTATTCGCCCCGCGCCTTCAACGCCGCGATCAGTTTCCCGATCTTCCCGTCGATGAAAGTGATCTTGGCGTAGTACGAACGGCGGATGTTCTCGATCTCCTCGGGCCGGAGACCGCCGGTCCGTTTGGCAAGGTCCGCGAAATGCGGTGGCTTGTCGCCCAGATCCGCTGCCGAGCTCACCGGCCTCGGAAGCGCCGCGCCAGCGTACTCCTTCTCGCTCGGAAGCCCTAATCCGTCGAATGGCTGGTGGGGGCCGTGGAAAGACACGGTCAGATACCAGGGGCGGTCCGCCGGGCACTGGTCGCGCAGGTACGCCGTCGCGCGTTCACCCACCCAGTCGTCGATGTGATAGCGCGGATCCCCTGTCCAGCGCGACGCGAACCTGCCAGCAGGCGTGCGCAACGCCGCCGGTTTCATGCCCGCCGACTGCAGGAAGCGTGTGTAGGAGTCTTTTTTCGCCCCCGCCACCCCATCCACGAGATCCTCGTAGTCGTAGCCGCGCTCCACTCTGGATTCTCCGAAGTGCTGCTTGCCGATCGCCGCCGTGTGATAACCCGCTCTGCGAAGCCGTGTCATGAACGTGGTCTCGCTCGGGGGCAGGTATGTGATGTAGGTGGGCGCCCCGCACTGCGATGGGTACTTCCCCGTATAGATTGCCGCCCGCGCCGGCACGCACGACGGGCTCGTCGAGTACGCGTTCGTGAACACCACGCCTTCCCGCGCCAGCGCGTCCAGATGAGGCGTCCGCACCGCCGGATTCACATAGCCCACACAGTCCGCCCTGTGTTCGTCCGTCATCACGAACAGGATGTTCGGCCGCTGTGCAGCGCCGTAGGATGGTCTCGCCGCCGCTAACGTTCCGCCGAGTGCTCTCAATGCCGCGCGCCGGTTCATCTTCATAGTCTAAAGCCCTCGTACGGCCGAAAATACGCTGTCCGCCGCTGCACTGTGACTCCCGTCGCCGGCAGCGTTGTCCATGGGACGACCACCGTTGTGCCAGGGTGGCGCTGTGGATCCTCGGAGTGAGCCGGGTGGCGCTGGCGCTTCTGCTTGCGCTTTGATAGGTTGTTCGAGATGGATCGACGACGCTTTCTCAACACCTCCACTACCCTCGCCGCCGCCACGGCCCTCAGCGGCTGCGGTCAAACCGAGTCAAAGCCTGCCGCCTCGGGCCAAACCCGCTGGCAGGACAAGCCCGTCCGCCTCCACGTCGGGACGCAGCGCGGCCCCACGGACGAAAAGATGCTCCTGTACTTGAAGCGGCACGGAGTAAACACGGTTTGCGGCTATCCTCCCAAGCCTCCCTATCCGGCGCGTGGCTACTGGGAGGTCGGCGAACTGTCGGCGATGAAGGAACTGTGTGACAAGCACGGCATCACCATCGAGACCGTGGCTGCGCCGTTTCTGTCGTCGAGTCACATCGACCGCGAGGAGCGGCCGTCCATCATGCTCGGAAAAGAGCCCGAGCGCCAGCGCGACATCGATGATATTTGCAAGTGCATCGAGAACGTCCGCGCCGCGGGACTGCCGGGCATTAAGTACAATATGTCGATTCTCGGCGTTGTGCGCACCGAACGCGAGCCCGGGCGGGGAGGCACCACTTATTCCGCTTGGAGCTTACAAAAGGCGAAAGCGAGCGACAAGTTCCCGGCCGAGACCCGTGCCGGCAAAGTGGATGAAGCTACCGCCTGGGAACGGATCAGTCACTTCGTCAAGAATGTAATCCCCGTCGCCCACACTAACAAAGTCAAGATGGCATGCCATCCTCATGACCCGGGCATGCCGCCCGAAGGCTTCGAGAATGTCGTCCGCGTGCTCGGTACGCCGGAGGGGTTGTACAAGATGGCCGGTCTTCACGAGAGTCCGTATCACGGCTTCAACCTGTGTCTCGGAACCACCGCCGAAATGCTCCAGGATCCGAAGACGCAAATTCACGACGTCATTCGTAAGTTGGGCGGCCAGAAGCGAATCTTCAACATCCACTTCCGGAACATCCGTGGGCACCGGGACGAATTCGTGGAGGTCTACCCGGACGAAGGGGATATGCTCATGCCTCAAGTACTCCGCACCTTGTACGAGATCGACTATCCCTACATGCTGATGCCCGACCACATGCCCCAGCATCCGGACGATCCCGGCGGCCGCACAGCCTTCGCCTTCGCATTCGGTTACATCAACGGGCTGATCCAGTCATTGAAGTTCGAGATCGGCCAGCCGTTTGACGCGCCCACCAGCGACGACAACTGGTTCCCGGCATAGCGCCCAGCCACGCGTGACTCAGGGCCCGGGCGTGAACGCGAGCAGAACGTTACCCGGCATGTTACCCCAGTTGCCGAAACCGGAGTTCGTGTACAGGTACCCTCCAACCACCACCGGGCCGTGTGCGTCGATGGATCCGCCGTGTGCCTTCACTCCATTCACTGTCTCGAACTCGCGGGCGGTGTCGAACTCCCAAACCACGTGTCCATCCGCGGTCGAGTAGCCGCGAATCCGGCCGTCGAGCGAACCTGAGAATACAACGCCGGGAATCCCAGTCACCGCGGCTGATTGCGCCGGGCTGCAGTTGGGCCGGTCCCCGCAAACCGGTGGTTTCGCCTGCCAAACTTTCTCGCCGGTTGCGAGGCGAAGCGCTGCCAGGCCGCCGCCCTTTGACGGATCCACCGCCAACCCGTCCTTCGCCGTGCGGCCCCGGAAGCGAATGTCCCCAATGGCTACGTACATGTTGGAGCCGTCGGACGCCGATCCCCACTGGATTCCGCCCAGAACACCGCCTTCGGCTACTCGCGTCTGCCATAGGATCTCTCCCTCATTGTCGGGATCGAGGGCGTGTACCATGCCTGATTTTTGCCCAATCACGAGTGCGCGCTTCTTCCCGCTGAGAGTAACCAGAATCGGAGGCTGGCCGAAGTCATGGTCCGGGCCGTTCACTTCCGGGCAGTTGATCTTGCCGGGCGAACCGCAACTGCTGTTGTAGGCGTCGTTCGCTGTTAGCTGGCGTGACCACGCGATCCGGCCGGTCTTCAACTCCAGGGCAACTACCGCGTCGCTCATGTCAGTCGCAGGATCGGAGAAGTTATCGCCCGTCGATGCGTATAGCAGCCCGTGCGCGGCATCGATGGTGGGGGTTGTCCACACGCCTCCTCCGGACGGGCCGTACAGCTGCGTGCCCGCTTGGTTCTTTCGTGTTGGCTTGGGCTCGGGCACCGTGTGTGTGCGCCAAAGGAGTTTGCCCGTGGCGGCGTCCAGGGCCACGATGCTGCCCCGAAACGTGCAGCATGGATATTTCGGATCTCGCGCTACAACTTCTTCGCCCGACGAAAGCCCCATATACAGAACCCCTTCATGGAGTTGTGCCGTGCCGGTCGAGATGGCTGTGCGATGCTCGCTGATGTTAGTCCTCCAGACTTGCTGTCCCGTTCGTGGATTCAACGCGTACACGTTGGCACGGCTGTCGGCGAAGTGAACCGCTTCACCCGCCACCATTCCTCCGCGGATCCCGTAGATGGCGTTGAATGACCAATAGCGGCACCCGGTGCGCGCGTCGAGCGCGAACACCACGCCATCGCTGCTTCCCACGAACAAGCGTCCGCCGCTCACCGCCGGTTGCGAGCGTGCCGCGGCCTCACCGGGAAGACCCACGGCCCATGCCAGCTTCAGCTTCGAGACCTCCGCCGGCTCGAGGCCAGCCGCCCGGGCCGGCTGGAACCGGGAGTTACTCGTATCGCCTCCCCAGCGGGTCCAAGCCAGGCCCGGCCCTGGCTCGGTTGCTGTGCCCGCCGCGCAGGCTCCTGACGCCATGTAGCGGTCGCTGTCCCTCTCCGTGCGGTTGGTCAGAAAGGCGGCCACCGCGGCTCGTGCCTCGCCGGAAAGCGTCCGGCCCTGTTCGCTCATCACGCCGGAATCGAGCGAGCGCACAACGCCCTCGCGGGTCATCATCGCCAGGAAAAATCGCGGCGGTACTCGCTCCACAGCGCCCTCATGGCACTGCGCGCAGGACTGTTTGTAGATCTCCTCTCCGGACTGTGCGAAAATCGCGGGAGTCCACAGCGCCAGCAGCCCAAGCGCGACCGCGCTTTGTCCTATCGGCCCGGAGGCATGCGCTCTCATGACGACACTATATCGCGCTCGACGGGTCGCGATAGGTCATACTTTATCTATTGAGCTACGAAAAGACCTCAGCAACGCAGGCCCGGGCAAGGACTGAAGCGGCGTGGACGTACTGGAGCTGATCTCCCGCCACGGTGCGCTCATGCTCGGCGCGCTGTGTTTCGTGGAAGCCGTCGGCCTGCCGCTCCCCGCGGCGCTGGCGTTGGTCTCAGCCGGCGCGCTAGCCGATCGCGGCAGCTTGGCTCTTTGGCCCACGTTCGCTGCTGCGCTCGCGGGTCTGCTTGCGGGCGACGTCCTGCTCTATCTAATCGGCCGTTTTACGGGCTGGTATTTTCTCGGATTGCTGTGCCGGATGAGCATGAATCCGGAATCGTGCATCTACAACGCGGCGCACGCGTTCTACCGGCGCGGCCGCTCGGTGCTGCTGTTCACCAAATTCGTCCCGGGCATCAATACCATGAGTGCTCCGCTCGCCGGGAGCCTCAACATGCCGCCGCTGCAATTCCTGCTGTTCGACGCCGCCGGCGCGATCATTTATGCCGGTGCATACTTCACGCTGGGTTATCTGTTCAGCGGAGTGCTCGGCGAAGTGGCCCAACGCATGGCGGAAGCCGGCAGCTTGGTGAAGGTGCTGCTCGTGGCTGCGCTGGTAGCCTATCTGGCGTATCGGGTTCGCCTGGCGCGGCGGCTAAGGGCTGAGTTCGTCGACATCCCACGCGTGGAACCAAGGGAGCTGGCTCAGTTGATGGAAGAGTGCGCCGACGGGCTGCTGGTTTTGGACGTGCGCAGCCATGGCTATTACGGAAGCAACGCGGTCCGCATCAAAGGGTCCAGCCGGTTGGAGCCGAATCGCCTCAGCGAGGCTCTTCACGAACTGCCAGAGGCAAAGAAGATCTACCTCTACTGCACCTGACTGAGCGACGCCACCAGCCTGCGCGTGGCGCGGGCACTGCGAGATCGAGGCGTAGAGGCGTTTGTTATCCGCGGCGGCTTGGACGCGTGGCGAAAAGCCGGACAGCCACTCGAGGCGGTTCCGGCCGAAGATCTGGTGCAACTGCCGAGTTTCGCGAGGTAAGTTCCTCCATCGCGCATCGGCGCCGCACCGAACTTACGCCAGTAACTGACGGACTACTTTTCCGTGTACGTCCGTGAGGCGGAAATCGCGCCCTTGGAATCGATAAGTCAGTTTCGTGTGATTGAGCCCCAGCAGATGAAGCATCGTGGCATGCAGATCGTGCACCTCGACGACATCCTGCACCGGTGAGAAGCCGATATCGTCGGTTTCGCCGATAACCTGGCCGCCCTTGATGCCGCCGCCCGCTAGCCAGGTGGAGTACGCATCGATGTGATGATTCCGGCCGATGGCCGCGCCCGCGTCGCCGTCGCTGATCGGTGTACGGCCGAACTCGCCTCCCCAGATCACCAGCGTCTGGTTCAGCAGGCCGCGCTGCTTCAGATCCCGGACGAGCGCCGCCGAGGGCCGGTCCACCTCGCCGCAGCGCTGCGGAAGGCTTGTCTTGAGATTGGTGTGATGATCCCAATCCGTGTGATAGACCTGGACGCAGCGCACGCCACGTTCGATGAGCCGCCGCGCCAGCAGGCAGTTATTGGCGAACGAGTTCTTGCCCGGCTCGGCTCCATACATCTCGAGAGTGTCTTTGGACTCCCCGGCGAGATTCATGAGTTCGGGGCCGCTGGTCTGCATACGGAACGCCGTCTCATAAGAGGCGATCCGCGTGGCGATCTCATCGTCGCCGGTAGCGGCGAAGCGCATTTCATTGAGGTCCCGGATTGCGTTGCGAGCCCGGTCCTGGCGGGCCGGCGTTACGCCGGGTTGGCTGGCCAAATTGAAGACCGGCTCGGCGCCCGGCAGGAACGGTACTCCCTGATACGCGCTGGGTAGAAAGCCGCTGCCCCAGATGAGCGGCCCGTTGCGGGGGCCCCTGGGGCCGCTCTGCAGTGTAACGAAGCCAGGCAGGTTCTCCGACTCGCTGCCCAGGCCGTATGTGATCCAGGCTCCCATGCTGGGCCTGCCGGCGATGACGGATCCGGTGTGCGAAAAGATCTTGGCAGGGGCATGATTGAAGTTCACGGCCCGCATGGTGTTGATGATGGCGATATCGTCGGCGTTGGCCGCTATATGAGGGAGTAACTCCGAGATCCAGGCTCCACTCTGGCCATGCTGTGCGTATTTCCACGGCGAGCCGAGCATCTTCTGGCGCGCCATGCGCTCCATGAATGCGAATCGCTTGCCTTTCATGAACGAGTCCGGCGGCTTCTGGCCGCTTAACTTATCGAGTACGGGCTTATGCACAAACATGTCCAGGTGGCTCGGGCCGCCGGCCATGAACAGGTAGATCACCGACTTGGCCTTGGGCTCAAAGTGCGGTTTTCGAGGAGCCATCGGGTTACTCGAAGCCGCCGGCAAACTGCGAGCGAGGAGGGATCCGAGCGCCACGCGTCCGAGGCCAAGGCCACACTTATGGAAGAAGTGCCTCCTTGTTTCCGCGAGTGAGAATCGATCTTCGAGGGTCATGGCGATTACTCTCTGGTGATGAACTCGTCGGTGTTGAACAACACCCGCGACAAAGTTGTCCAGGCTGCCAGGTCGACCGCGTCGACGCCGTGGGGGGGAGCCGGTCCGTTGAGCTTTGTTGCTTCCTCGGGATGAGTCCGCAGTGCATCGATCTCCGCCGCGAGTAACTCGCGCAGACGTGCTGTCTCAGGGGCGTTTGGTTCCCGTGACACGCTCAGTTCGAAGGCCCGGCGAATCCGCTGCTCGCCACCCTCAGGCGTCTCGGCTAACAGCCGCGCCGCGAAGCCCTGGGCGAATTCATGAAACGCGACTTCGTTCAGCAGCGCGAGCGCTTGCAGCGGTGTATTGGAGCGCGTGCGGCGCGTGCAGGTGGTCATCGTGTTGGGGGCGTCGAACACGACCAAGGCCGGATTCGGTGTCACCCGCCAGAAGAACGTGTACATACCTCGCCGATAGCGGTCCGGGCCCGTCGATGCCTTCCAGCTCTTTTTCACCTGGCTGGCCTGCATCGCCGCGTCAGGCTGCGGCGGATACACGCTGGGGCCTCCTATCCTGGCGGTCAGCAAGCCGCTGGCGGTCAGTGCGGCATCGCGCACGATCTCCGCATCGAGCCGAAGCCGTGACTGGCGCGCGAGGAGATAGTTGCCGGGGTCGGACTCCTTCAGATCGTCGCGTACCTTGGAGGATTGACGATAGGCGGCTGAAGTAGCGATCAAGCGGTGTATCGCCTTCTGGCTCCATCCACTTTCGACCAACTCGACGGCGAGCCAGTCCAGCAACTCGGGATGAGTGGGAGGCGAACCCTGCGTACCGAAGTCGTTCTCGGTTTCCACCAATCCGCGTCCGAAGTAATCCTGCCAGATCCGGTTGACGGTGACACGAGCCAGCAAGGGATTCGCCGGGTCCACGATCCAGCGGGCCAGGTCCAAGCGCGTGGCGCCGGCGCCGGCGGGAAATGGATTTAGAAACGAAGGCGTGCCGGGATCGACTCGATCCCCCTTGCTTAGAAAATCTCCACCGAGAAAGATGTTAGTCTCTCGCCTCGGCTCCCACTCGCGCATGATCATGGAAGATTCGAATCGCGGAATCTGTTTGATCAGCTTCTTGATCTCTTCCTCGATTTCCTTGATACGAGGGTCATCCTTCTTGCCGTTGTTTTCTTCTTTGATTCTGTCGATCTCTTCTCCGAGCTTATAGTAACGCTCTACTAACCCGTCGCGTCGTTTGATCTCGGCGGGAGGGGCCAGTTCGAGCAAGGGCGCGTGCACCTGGTGAAGGTTATGGATACGAGCGTCATAGCGGGGGCGATCGTTGCCCCACTCGTCGGCGGTGTTGAAGAACGCGAAAAGCTGGTAGTACTCGCGATGCGAGATCGGGTCGAACTTATGATCGTGACAACGGGCGCAGCCGACCGAGAGGCCAAGGAACACGGTACCTGTCGTATCGACGCGATCGAAAACGGCCTCGACGCGGTATTGTTCCCGGTCCGTGCCCGCTTCGATCTGGATCATCGAATTACGGTGAAAGCCCGTGGCGATCAGTTGATCGTTGGTGGGATTGGGCAGCAGGTCCCCGGCGAGCTGCTCGAGAACGAATCGATCGAAGGGCATGTCGCTGTTCAGGGCATTGATCACCCAGTCGCGATAGCGCCAGATCTGGCGAGGCTCATCGCGGCTGCCGGCGTCCGAATCGGCGTAGCGAGCGTAGTCGAGCCACCGGCGCCCCCAACGCTCTCCGTAGTGCGGCGATTCGAGAAGCCGGTCCACGACGCGCTCCCAGGCGCCCGGCTTGTCGTCGGCGAGGAATGCGCGCACTTCGGCGGGCGACGGCGGCAACCCGGTGAGGTCCAGATATGCCCGCCGGATGAGCGTCGTTTTGGGAGCTTCTTCGGAGGGTGCGACCTTCTCTTTCTCCAGGCGGGCCAGAATGAAACGGTCTATCGGCGATTGGACCCAGGTAGCGTTCTCGACAGCGGGCAGCGATGGACGCCGGGGCGGTTTGAAGGACCAGTGATTGGGCTTCGGCGCGGCGCGGACGGGCTGATCCGGCCAAGGGGCGCCTTGGGAAATCCATCGTTCGACCTTTGCGATGTCGGCGGCGGGGAGGGCACGGCCGGGCGGCATCTTGACTGGATCGTCGTGACGAAGAACCTGCAGGATCCGGCTTTCGCCCGGTTTGCCAGGCGTGATGACGACGCCGCGCTTGCCCCCGGCAATCGCATCGCTGCGCGTGGCGAGCGAAAGGCCACTCATGCGGATTTTCTGGTTATGGCAACCAAGGCAATTGGCCTCGATCAGCGGTCTGACTTCGCGTTCGTAGAGGTCTGTATCCTGACCGGGCAGTGCGGCCGTCAATGCCATCCCAACGCCCGAGAGGAGCCATAGCTTCTTATGCCTGTTCACCGATTGCATTCTGTTTCCGAGCCGTTGTCATTGTACATCGGCCCAGAGCCGGCATGGTTCAATCGGGGAGCGCGAAGGTCATGATGTTCGATCCGGCGGCCAGGGTGACAAACTGCTTGCCGCCGACCGCGTAAGTGATGGGCGAAGTCTTGATGGTGGCATTGAGCGGGATGCGCCATAGCGTCTCTCCGTCGCGCTCGCCGGCGGCGACGAAGTAGCCGCTCGGATCGCCGTAAAAGAGAAGGCCGCCCGCGGTGCCCAGGAGACCCGCCACTCGCTTGCCGTCCACGGGCCCGACCTGCCGGCTTTCCCAGGCGATTTTTCCGGTTTCGATATCAAGCGCCCGGAGATATTTCGCGCCGGGGATCTCGGCGGGCCGGCCGGTCTTCCAGCTTCCGGGCAAAGAGTTGACCCTGCATTTTTCGGTGGCCATCACGTAGTAGAGGCGGGTCACCGGGCTGAAGACGGTTCCGTTCCAGTTGGTGGCGTGCTCGGGGCACCTCAATTCACCGGGGGGAAGGCGGACGGGGCGGCCGTCGCTTCCGATGCTACTGGCCCAGGTGACACGGTGCATGAAAGGCTTGCCGAGGAGTAACTCCCCGTTGGTCCGATCGAAGACGTAGAAGAAGCCGTTCCGGTCCGCATGAAGAAGCAGCTTGCGCGGGCGCCCCTTATAGTCGGCGTCGATGAGGACATTCGGCTCGGTGGCGTCCCAGTCATTGGTGTCGTGCGGCGTGAACTGATAGTGCCATTTCAACTTGCCAGTGGCGGGATCCAGCGCGAGGACGCAATCGGTGAATAAGTTATCGCCGCCGCGGTCACGATCGTCGGAGTTGGGCCAGGGATTCCCGGTGGCCCAGAAGAGCGTATCTGTGGAAGGGTCATAGGAACCGGTGAGCCACGTGGAACCGCCGCCCAGCTTGTATCCTTTTCCCTCCCAGGTTTCAATGCCGGGTTCGCCCTCGGCGGGAACGGTCCAATGACGCCAGACGCGCTCTCCGGTGGCGGCTTTGTAGGCGTCGACGAATCCGCGGATTCCCCAGTCCCCACCGGCGACGCCCGCAATCACCATATCTTTGACGATGAGGGGCGCGACAGTGCCGCCGTAGCGCTGTGGTTCATCCGGCATGACGGTTTCCCAAACGAGGCTACCGGTGGTGCGATTCAGCGCAATGAGATGAGCGTCGTCGGTAACCATGAAGACGTTATCGCCGAGGATGGCGACTCCGCGATTGGTACCGAGCGAAGGGTCAGAAACCAAGCCGGGAGTGCGTGGGCGCGCATAGTGCCACATCTCGAGACCGGTTGTGGCGTCGATGGCGAAGGCCTGGTTGGGTCCTGTGATGTACATGACGCCGTCGACGACGATGGGCACGGTCTCGAGGCCGAAGTAGCGCATGTTCTCGTGATAGTAAGGAGTGTCGGGTAGGAAGTGTCGCCAAAGTGGGATCGAAAACGTCCATTGAAGAGTGAGTTTCTTGACGTTGGAGGTATCGATCTGACGCAGCGGACTGTAGCGGTTTCCACTTACATTTCCGTTGTAAGTGATCCAGTCTTCGGGCTTTGGGTTTACGATCCGAGTAAAATCGACCGCACCTGAAGCGGGAGTGTGTGTCTCTACAATGGCTCCCGGTGTTACTCCCGTCAACCGGCCTAAGTAAGCGATGAGATTCTGTATCTCGGATGGCGATGCGTTCGTGACAGGCATCATGGAAGACGTGTCTTCGACGATGCGGGCGACCTTATCGAGCGAAATAGGATGGAAGTTACCTTCCCGGTCCCGGACTGCCATGTCGTAGCGGGTGCGGCTGGCCGCGAAGCCACGCAGAGTGTGCCCGTCGCGCAAGTGGACCGTGACGAGGTCATATCCGGGGGCGATGCGAGAGGCGGGTTTAAGGAGAGCGTCGCGAAGCTGGGTCACTGTGAGTTGCCGCCCGATGTTGGAGAGATCGGGGCCGACCGGTGTACCGCGTCCGGAAATCATGTGGCAGGAAGCGCAGCGTGCCCTACCGAAAAAAAGATCCTGGCCGGCGGCGGCATCGCCCGGTATGTCGACCTCGGCGGCAGAGGCGTTGAGCGAGACGACCATGGCGACCAGACCGTCGACAGTGGAGTCCGGAAGGTCAAAGCCGGGCATGCCCGCGGCGGGGATGCCTTTGCGGATGATTCCGCGAAGGCTTTGGACGGACCGGCGGCGGAGCTGGAGATTCCCGGCGAGCCCGGGGCCTTGCTGTGATCCGAGAGCGTCCGCGCCGTGGCAGCCAGCGCAGAGCTTGTCATAGGCCTTGGTTGCTTCGGCGGAGGCGCCGGCGGAGAGAGGCTGCGCAGCCATGGGAGACGGGGCGAGGACACACACGACTATCAGGAGCGGGGCAAAGAGGCGGTGGCCGGCAAGGGAAGGGAAGTGGTCTTCGACCGTCATTCTGCGATTAGATCACAACGCGGCGGGGAGGGGCGAAACCGGGTTTGTCCCGGGGGAACAAAGCCAGCGGCTTGTCCGCGCATCTTGCGGATAATAAGTCGGTTAGGGCTGGTTTCGCTGGCTTTGTTCCCGCATAACGCCTGTTGTGTGCAAGGTATTCCGTTGACAAAGAACGGACCGAGTTTCACCCGGCGAGTGATTGTCCCATGGCGTGTCCAGGGACTCCGTGGCTAGACCGGTGAAAGTGATTGATACAGGGTGAGTTCGCGATTTTCGTTCCTCTGTGACTCGGTGAGAGCGGGAGTGCGCTGCGAGGCGGGAACTGCGATAGGATACGAGGCAATGCGCTTTTGTCTGCTCGCGTTGTTTCCGATGGCCGCCGCTTTGTGCGCTGGGCCGGCGTACGAGGTTGAGACCGACATTGAGTATGCAGCGCCGGGAGGCGAGGTCCTGAAGCTGGATGCGCATGTGCCGGCCGGGGAAGGCCCATTTCCGGCTGTGATTTTGGTTCATGGCGGGGGTTGGGTGACCGGCAGCAAGACGGCCAACTTCGTACGACCGTTATTTGCCGTGCTGGACCAGACGGAGATGGCCTGGTTCACGATCGACTACCGGTTGGCGCCCAAGCATCCCTACCCGGCGGCGCGGACGGACGTGGAGGCGGCGGTGGAGTTCGTGAAACAGAACGCGCGGCGGTTTCGGGTGGATCCGAACCGGATCGCGTTGATGGGCGAATCGGCGGGTGGGCACCTTGTGAATCTGGTGGGAACGAGGAACGATGCCGGCGTTGCGGCTGTGGTCTGTTTTTACGGGCCGATCGACATGGAGGTTTTCGCCGAGAAGTTTGCCGGGAAACCGGCTACGGCGGGGATGAAGACGTTCTTCCTCATCGACGAATACGATGAGCGGGCGACGGCGATCCTGCACGAGGCATCGCCCCGCACATACCTCAACGGCAAGACTCCTCCATTTCTAGTGATTCATGGGACCGAGGATGCGGCGGTGCCCTACGCGCAGGCACTGCTGCACGTGAAGCTATTTCGTGAGCGGGGCATCCCTGTGGAATTGATCACGGTTGAGGGCGGGGTACACGGCGTCATCAATTGGGAGAAAGATCGACGTTTTTGGACTTACAAGCAGCCGATGGTGGATTGGCTGCGGAAGACTTTGGGGGCGAAGTAGGGTCAGAGTTACGATCGGCCATTCCGGGCGCAGGTGTAGGGGCGAGTGCCTATCATGAGGAGCGGCCCTCCCGATCAGTCCGACCGGTCAGCCCGGCGACGCGGTTGTGCTCGACGCGTCCTTCCTTGCTCCCCATCGATCCGCCCGTAGACAAACCTGGCGAACGCGCGATGCACGTCCGGGTGCAAGGGAGACAGGTGCGCCTCTAACTCGGCTGTCGTGACAAAACCTGGAGCGTTCGCCTTATAAAACGCTCGCATCGCGCGATGGAGTTTTTTTGCCGAGCCCAACAGGTGCGCGATTCCCTGGAACATGCGCACGCCTTCGCGGTACGCCTCGCGCGGCGTCGACCGCCACCAGGGATGTCCGGGCGATAACGTAATTGGGGGCGCGTCCCAATCGAATGCAATCGCGGTATCGGGATGTTCGTCGCAGTAGACCGTCCACGCCTCATCGATCCAACCGTCGTTCTGCGAGGCGGGCTTGAGGCCCCGCGCCCACCAGGAGTGGAACACCTCGTGATAGAGCGCCTCGACGCTCGAGGTGCAGCCGCCGTCGTACTCCATGCCGCCGCGCTCCTGGAGGTAGACGACGAATCGGTCCCCATGGACGTAGCGACCCATGGCGCGCTCATGTCCAGCCAGCCATCCAGCGACCTCTTTGGCGAGCGGACCGAGCCGTGTGCGATCCTGGACGTCCTTCCACATCTCGATGGTCACCCTCTTGCGCGAGACGGGCAGCCTGGTCTCGGTGCGTTTGCCTCGGACCAGCCGGGCGGGATGCAGTTCAAGCATGGGCGACAGTGACGTCGAGTAGCGCCGGTATTCGATCCACCAACGATTGCGCGCCAGCTGGGTGGCCCAGTTTCCGTTATGGATGGCGACGTGTGGTTCCTTGACGCCGGTGATTGTGACGCCGATGTCGACGGCATGCTGATCGTAAATCAGGTTCGCGGGCAGCCACGAATCCAGATAGCGTCCCGGGCCGAGATCGGAGAATCCGAAGTTGAACCGGACGCCGAGGCCGGGGACCCAGACCAATCCGGGCAGGCGGCTGCCGACATCGACGGCGGCGGGACGATCGAGAGGGTAGCGTATGCGCAGCGAGTGGCGAGATCCGGGGCGGCAGCGGGCTTCGAGAATCCGCATCGAACTCTCGGGTCCGGCACCGAAATCGTGATGCGCCATCCGTGCCGGATCGATCGTTTGGCCATCCAGCCACGCTTCTGCGATCGGCTGGCGCAGGTCGAACACGGGGCAGCCGGTTTTGGCGCCGTGAACGAATTCGAGATAGACTTCGGCCTCGGCGGAGCATTGGGCCGCGTCGAAATAGAGTGTCGCGTCGAGGGATTGGATATCGATGGGCACCGCCCAAAGGCCGTCCACGCGGACCGGCGCCGGGGCGAGGTGCAGGTTGGTTACGCCGGTCACGGGAGGGGGCGGATCCGGATGTTCCGAAACTGCACGACGGTGAACATGTCGTGGAGTTGGAGGCCGATGGGGCCGCGTGAGGCGCGTTTGGGATCGGGGGGCGCTTCGGCCACCTGCACGCCGTTGAGCTTCACCCGGATGAGGCCGGCGCGCACCTCGATATCGAGCCGGTTCCATTGATTGTCCTTTTGCGGCCCGATTTTGGCTTGGCCCAAATTATAGATGGAGCCGGTGGGATTGTGATCCGGATACCCGTTGCTGAGCTGGATCTCGTAGGCGATCCGGGCGGGGGTTTTGGTGTAGTCCGGCGGGGAGGAGATGGCGTGTTCGGCGCGACCGGGATCGTGGAGGGAGATGCCGGAATTGCCACCGGCGCGGAGCCAATATTCGAGGCTCAAATCGTACTCCCGGAATTCTTCGGTGGAGTAGAGCCACGCCTGCTTGTTGAGCCAACGTTCGTACTGCCGTTTTTCCAGGGGGAACGCGGGTGGCCCGTCGTTCCTAGGGTCGCGCTGGCCGATGAGGATTCCTCCGTCGATGACGTTCCAGATTCCGGATCCCCTGGACTCCCAACCGGTGAGGTCGCGGCCATTGAACAAATCCCGCCAACCGGCGCCCTGAAGACTGACGGCGACCAACAGCAGCAACCAAGTGCGTGGCATGAGACTTCATTATAGGGAAACACAGCGGGTGTACCATGCATGGATATGGCAAAACCATCGCGGCTATGGCTCGCCGTCACGTTCGGTGTGCTTTTGGGGGCCGCCTATGTTACCCAGGCGCAGCGTGACGGCAAGATTCCGGAGGCGGAACTGCACCGGCCCACTGCCGCGCCGGATCGCATCATTCTTACGTGGAGCGGGGACCCGGCGGTGACGCAGTCCGTGACGTGGCGCACCTCGGCGGCGGTGGAGCGCGCGGTCGCGCAGATTGCCGAGGCGGAAGACGGGCCGGGCTTCACGGCCAAGGCCCGCGATGTGCCCGCGTCGACGCAGGCGTTCCACTCCGACTTGGGCGATGCCCGATATCACTCGGTGACTTTCCGCGAACTTCAGCCCGCCACGCTCTATGCTTATCGCGTCGGCGACGGGTTCAACTGGAGTGAGTGGAACCAGTTTCGGACGGCATCGGCGACGGCGGCGCCGCTCGCGTTTCTGTATGTGGGCGATGCGCAGAACGACATCTTCTCTTTGTGGTCCCGGCTGGTGCGGCAGGGGTTCACGATCGCGCCGGATGCGCGATTCCTGATCCATGCGGGCGACCTCGTCAACCGGGGGCCGCGCGACGCCGAGTGGGGCGAATGGCACCGCGCCGCGGGATGGATCAATCACTCGATGGTTTCGCTTCCGGTTCCGGGCAACCACGAGTACGCCGGCGATGCGGCGGCGCCGCGTGCCTTGACGGCGCACTGGCGTCCGCAATTCACGCTGCCTGAGAATGGGCCGGCGGGCGTGGAAGAGTCGTCCTACTACGTGGATGTGCAGGGAGTGCGCATCGTGGGGCTGAATTCCAATGAAAAGCGCGCCGAACAGGCCGCCTGGCTGGACGGCGTACTGGCGAACAATCCCAACCGGTGGACCGTGCTCGCGTTCCACCACCCGATTTTTTCGACGGCCAAGGGGCGCGACAACAAGGAACTGCGCGATCTCTGGCAGCCGATCTTCGACAAATACGCGGTCGACATGGTGCTCACCGGCCACGATCATACCTATGGCCGCACCAACCTGGTCACGGGCGCGCCGACGCGGAGCGGAAAAAGCGGCACCGTCTATGTGGTGTCGGTTTCCGGACCCAAGATGTACAATCTGGACGCGGCGAGCGACTTCATGCAGCGGCGGGCCGAGGATACGCAGTTGTTTCAGGTGATCCGCATCAACGGCAATCGGCTGTCGTTTGAATCGCGGACGGCGCGCGGGGTGTTGTATGACGCGTTCGAAATCGAGAAGCGGAAGGGGCGGGCCAACCGGCTGATCAACCGGACGCCGCGCACGCCGGAGCGGAGGAAGGCGGCGCCACAGCCGTCACCCTCGGCGCGGGACGCGTCCGCGCACGGCCCAAGCCCGCGCGGTTAGGGTAATCGGCGCGTCTTCCCGCTGCACGGAAAGACGCCCTTTCAGTTCCGCGCGAAGCCGGTCTCGCCGGCCGGCGTCGAGACTGCGGACATAGGCTCCGGCTGGACCCTGGCCGAGAAGAAACGGATCCCAATAGTCGGCGAACGAGGCGTAGGGCGTCTCGATATCGAGAGCCTTCTCCTCGACTGCGTCCAGGCCACCCTGCCGCCACAAGTTCGCCAGTTCTCCCCGATGGCAAAGGGGCATGTGCGCTTCATCTTTTTTCCCGGCTGTGGGATCGACAGCCGCGGCCGTGTCCCAGAAGGCGCGAAGCATTTGCATCCCGGCGCCATAATCCCAAACGGCGGCCACCACGGCACCTCCCGGCCTGGTGACGCGGGTGACCTCACGGAGCGCCTGTGCGCTGTCCGGAATGAAGTTGAAAACCAGCAGGGACAGGCTATCGTCGAAGGCTCCGCCGGCAAAGTCGAGGTGCTGGGCGTCGCCGACGGAGAAGGTGGCGCGCTGTGGAAAGGGGTTTCGACTGCGCGCGTATTCGACGTACTGTTTGGAGACATCGATGCCGACGATTTCACAGTCGGGATTGCGTTTCGCCAGAGCGATGGCGAGAGATCCCGTTCCGGAGCCGACATCGAGAACGCGGCGTTTTCCAGGCAGGTGGGCGAAGTCGAGGAGTGGATTGGCGATGAGGCTGCTCCAACGTCCCATGAATCGCTCGTAGGCTACGGCGTCGGCGAACATGTCCTTATTTTGCCCCTGCGCGCGCGATAGAGATGCTGCGAGGGTGGTGAGGGCACGTCTTCGCGACAGCATGATTCGATCTTTCAAAAACGGGGCAGGGAGCGGAGGATGGAATCAGTGTTGTGGCCGCCGGGCAATTCCACGGAGTGAATGGTTTTCCAGTCAAAGTCCTTGGCGCCGATATAGCGGATCTGGTTTCGGTCCGGACCCATCAGGATGATGATGGCGTTGTGCTTGGGGTAGGATAGCGCCCGGTACTGCCGTTCCCCGGTTTCGTCTTTCCAACGGTCCTGGGCAGGCTCGCCGAGCTTACGCACGACGTCGAAATAGTCGCTTTTGGAGGTAAGCCCCAGTTCGGCCTGCATGATGCCCTTGTACTCGATGGACTCGACCGAGGACTTGCGGCGGGTGACGCCGACGATGACGAAGGTGAGGAGAATGGCAGCGGCGAGAGCGATGAGAATCATCCGGCCGATGCGGGATTCCGCGCTCGAATCCATGAAGGCTGTCGACGGCGGAAGGCGGGGCGGGTTCGTTTAGGGAAGGTCCGGGTCTGACGGTGGGGTTGGCGGGCATGGAGAGGACGCGCCTGCTATGGGGCCAAACGGAGCCGCCTTTGAACTCCAACTCGCGCTTGAGTCGACGATCATGATGGGTTCTTCGACGCGGGAGACGTCGCCCATGTAGGTACGCGTGGATCCAGATCTCCTGCTTTGTTTTCGTGTTTTCGACGAGAATCTCCGACCAGTTGCCTTGCTTGTACAGCCACTCGTTGTGCTCGATATTGACTATCGGCGGATAGAACGAGAAACGGCGTTCACCCAATTGATCAAGGGCCGGAGGTACCGGAGTTGCACCCATCAGATTCTTCTCATAGTAACCCGCTTGCGCCGGCTGCGTGTCGGTGGTGGATCACGCGCCTATCGCAGTGCGCGACAATAAGTTCCTATGTCCATACGCGATGAAGACGCCCTCCGTTACCATGAAGCCGCGCCCGCCGGCAAGATCGCCGTGGTGGCCACCAAGCCCTGTCAGACGCAGCGCGATCTATCCCTTGCCTACACACCCGGCGTGGCGGCCGCCTGCATGGCGATCCATCGCGACGCCAACGATGCGTACCGGTACACCTCGAAGGGGAATCTGGTGGCGGCGGTGACGAACGGGACGGCGGTGCTGGGGCTGGGCAATATCGGTCCGCTGGCAGGCAAGCCGGTGATGGAAGGCAAGGGGGTGCTGTTCAAGCGCTTTGCCGGGATCGACGTATTCGATATCGAGTTGGCGGCGACCGAGGCGTCCGAGATCATCCGGGCTTGCCAGATGCTCGAGCCGACTTTCGGGGGTATCAATCTCGAGGACATCAAATCGCCGGAGTGTTTCGAGATCGAGGAGACGCTTCGTCAGACGCTGCGGATCCCGGTGTTCCACGACGATCAGCACGGTACGGCGATCATTTCCGGCGGCGCTACCAACGCGGTGGAACTGGCCGGAAAGAAGATCGACGAAGTGCGGCTGGTGATTAACGGGCAGGGCCAGCGCGATCGCCTGCGCGGAACACTACATTCATCTCGGGGTACGCGAGCATATCGTGTGATGTGCGACACCAAGGGCGTGATCTACCGCGGCCGGACCGAGCATATGAACCGGTTCAAGGAGCAGCTTGCCAACGACACGGCCGCGCGCACGCTGACGGAGGCTCTGGTCGGGGCCGACGTTCTCGTGGGCCTTTCCACGGCCAACTGCATCACGCAAGATATGATCCGGCCGATGGCGGCCAATCCTGTGGTGTTCGCGATGGCGAATCCCGATCCCGAAATCACGTGGGAAGACGCCACGGCGGCGCGAGAAGACGTGATCATGGCGACGGGCCGATCCGACTATCCCAACCAGGTGAACAACGTCCTGGGGTTCCCGTTCATCTTCCGCGGGGCGCTGGACGTGCGCGCCACCAAGATCAACGAAGAGATGAAGCTGGCGGCGACGCGGGCGCTGGCGGGGCTGGCCAAGGAGGATGTTCCCGACGCGGTCCGCCGTGCTTATGGGGTGGAGCACATGGAGTTCGGGCGGCACTACATCATCCCCACGCCGTTCGATTCGCGGGTGCTGATCCGCGTGGCATCGGCGGTGGCCAAGGCCGCGATGGATAGCGGCGTCGCGCAGCATCCGGTGGATCTGGCGCAATACGAACTGGAGTTGGAGCGCCGGCTGGGCAAGTCTCACGAGGTGATGCGGATCATGATCCACAAAGCGCAGCGTCAGCCGCGCCGGGTGGTGTTTCCAGAGGGTGAAGAGCCGAAGATCCTGCGTGCGTGCCATCTGCTGCTGGAAGACCGCATCGCGCATCCGGTGCTGATCGGGCGGCGGGAGAAGATCGCCGCGCTGACCGAGGAACTGAACCTCGATTTGGGCGACGTCCGCGTCGTGGACCCAACCGCGTTCGAACAGATGGACGCCTACATCGACGATTACTACGCGCGGCGCCAACGCAAGGGCATTACGCGCAAGGAGGCTGAGTCCCGTCTGCGATCGCAATCGACATTGCTGGGAGCGATGATGCTTGCGCGTGGGGAGGCCGACGCGCTGATCGCGGGGTTGACGCAGCATTATCCCGATACGATCCGGCCGGCGCTCGAAGTGATCCCGCTCGAGAAGGGGCGCCGCCGGGTGGCCGGGATGTACATGCTGATCACCCAGCAAAACGACATCTACTTCCTCGCCGACACCACGGTGAACATCGAGCCGACGTCCGACGAACTGGCCGAGATCGCGGTGATGGCGGCGGCGAAGGCGCGCGATTTCGACGTGGAGCCGAGGGTGGCGATGCTGTCGTTCTCCAACTTCGGGAGCGTGCGGCATCCGCTGGCCGAGCGGGTAAGGCAGGCGGTGGAGATCGTGCGGACGGGAAATCCGGAGCTGATGATCGACGGTGAAATGCAGGCCGACACGGCTGTGGTTCCGGAGATCCTGGGGCAGACGTTCCCGTTCAGCCGGCTGAGGGGAGGCGCGAACGTGCTGGTGTTCCCGAATCTCGAATCCGGCAACATCGCCTACAAGCTGCTGGCGCGGATCGGTGGGGCCGAGGCGATCGGGCCGATTCTCATGGGTCCGTCGAAGCCGGTGCACGTGTTGCAGCGCGGCTGCGAAGTGACCGATATCGTCAACATGGCCGCGATCGCGGTGGTGGACGCCCGGTAGCCGGGATGAAGCTGCTGCTGGTGGAAGATGAGCCCGCGTTGCTTTCGCTGCTGGAACGTTACCTCGGAAGGTTGGGCTATGAGGTTGCCGGGTGTGGGACGCGGGCGGAAGCGGCGGCGGTGTTCGAACAGGGCGGCTTTGCGATCGCGGTGATCGACCTTACGCTTCCGGACGGATCTGGGGAAGAACTCGCGAAGGGTTTCGTTGCCTCGACGCCAGGTCTGAAGGTCCTGTTCACGAGTGGGCATCCGTCGGCACCGACGGGGGTTCCCGGCTCGGTTTTTTTGCAGAAGCCGTTTTGGCCGGGGGCGCTTGGGGAAGCGCTGGCGGGGCTGGGGGTTTCGCGCTAGCCTTGCATTCGGGGCACAGTGATCTGCTCCGATCGATCCGATACAGAGCGCCGGGTCATTTCCGGAGGGAGGGCACAACGGCATGAAAGAAAAGGCTAT
>JAWKHI010000068.1:0-22215 GCA_041394885.1 Bryobacteraceae bacterium
CGGGCTCCATCGGCGGCGCTCACCAACGGGGCGGCGCGGTGCGCGATGACGTCGCAGAAATGGTCGAGTTGGCGGGCAAGGGGATCGACGGAGGGGAGCGGACAGCGTTCGGAAACGAAAGGCTCGGTCCAGGACGGCGCGCCATCCTGCGTCCATAGCCGCATGGTGGGCACGGCGAGCGACCCCCTGGTTCCGGCGAGCAGCAGGCAATCGCGCGAGGGGTCGCGCGGGTAAACGGGATTTTCGCCGCTGGTGTGTTCCCAACTGTCCGCGGCGACGGTGGCGTCGGAGAGCAGGATCGTGCCCAGGGCGCCGGAGGCGAACTCGAGCAGCACAGCGGCGGTGTCTTCCACCTGGAAACCACGGCGGCGATTGGAACTGGCGGCCTGAACGGCGATCACTTCGCCGGCGAGGAAGCGCAGCGTGTCGACGTCGTGGACGAGATTGATGAGTATGGGTCCGCCACCGGGCTGGCGCCGCCAAGCGGCGTCAAAATAGGCAGCGGGCTTGTGAAACAGGGTTGTAGCGTTGACGGCGAGGAGCCTGCCGAGCGCACCGCCGCCGATGATTTCCCGGGCTTTTTGCAGAGCGGCGCTGTGACGCCGGTGATGGCCGACCAGCACGGGGACACCAGCGCCGGCAACGGCGGCGGCCAGGCGATCGGCCGATTCCATGCTTTCGGCGACCGGTTTTTCAACGAGCGTGGGCACGCCGTTCGCGAGCAGCGCGTTCGCGACGGGCAGGTGGAGGTGGTTGGGCGTGGCGACGATGGCGCCGTCCAGCGTCTCGCGGGCAAGCATGGTCTCGACGTCGCGATAGTGAGCGAAGCCCAGGCCAGCGGCGTCGGGGCTGGGGTCCGCCACCGCGACGACGTGACAACGGGGATTGGCCTGGATCCGCAGCAGATGCTCGCGGCCGATGGCGCCCGCGCCGGCGACGGCAATGCGGAGACTAATACCAGCCCTCCAGGCGCCATCCGCGGGCGGCGAACAGGGGAACGAATGCGGGAGGAATGAACAAGCGATCCTCGGGGTTGGGAATCTTGTAGTAACTTTGCGGGCGCAGAATCACGTCGTCGTTGCGGCTGAGATCGATGACGGCGCGCGATGGCGCTTCGCGGCGTCCGAGATAGCGGACCTCGAAGGCTTCGAATCGCAATGGGTTGTCCGGATTGAAAACGCCGTCGCCATTGGCGCGTGCGCGCTGCGTGAAGTCGCGCGCGCGGCGGAGAGCGGGGGTGGTCTGGGCGACACGGTTGGCGGCGCCGGGCGCGATCACGGCGTCGAGCAAGCCTTGGGACCGGAACGGGTCGACGTTCGGCCAAATCAAGTAGGGCAGGGCAGCGCCGGCCTCGAGCATGCGCTCGTTGTAGGAGAGCGGACGGGGCCCGGGGACATTGCCGTCGGGCTGATTGCGATTGATGAACGCGAGGAACCGGCCGTAGGAATCGAAGACTTCGAAGGCAAAGGCGAGGAAGAAGCGGAAGTCCGCCGGGGGCTGGCCCATGGCGGCCATGTCGGCTTCGACCAAGCCTAGCAAGGTTTCCTTGGCATGGTCACCGTGATGACGGTGGTTGGTGCCCGCGCCGGGGCCGATGCGGGAACGGAGGTGGCCGGCGAGATGATCCTCGATTTCGAAGGGTCCGTACTCGGGGAGAAACGGATCGGTGAGGTAGGCGTTCCAAAGGTCCGAGTCCAGACTGGGGCGGCCGTGGCCTTTGATGTCGTAGGTCTTCTCGGGGGTGTCGATGCCGAGGAAGCGGACCGATCCGCTGCCTTCGACATGAACGCCGAGGGTGTCTCCGTCCGGGATAGCCGCGGTGAGCGACTGTGGGTTTCCGGCGGAATCGTGCCGGATGCCGGTAACGGCGCGGGGCTGTCCGCCGGTAGTGAAAAATGCAGTTGGCATGAGCGTTCTCCTTTGGCTGCGATTATAGCTACCCTCGAAAGATGCCGCCGGAACGAACGGAACAGCAATTGGAGCGTCTGGGCGCGATCGCCCGCGAGCCGATGACACCGGAGGCCGTGGAAATCATCCGGGGCGCCCTCTCGGATCGCTCGAGCGCGGTGGTGGCCAAGGCGGCGCGAATCGCAGGTGGGGAGGGTCTACGAGAGTTGGGCCCCGATCTGGCGAAGGCGTTCGACCGCCTGATGGACGGTAACGCGGTGCAAAAAGACAAGGGCTGCGGGGGCAAGACGGCGATCGCGGAGGCGCTGCGCGCCGTGGAATACTACGCGGGCGGTGTATTCGAGCGCGGCATCCGGCACGTGCAGATGGAGCCAGTGTTCGGGGGGCAGGCCGACATGGCGGCCGAACTCCGCGCCTCCTGCGCGCTGGGCCTGGTGGACGAGCGGCATCCGGACGCGGCGTTGCTGGCTGTGGATCTGCTGGCGGATCCGGAAATGCGGGCGCGCATCGGCGCCGTGAAAGCGCTGGGAGCCACAGGCCGCCGGGATGCATTGCTCGCATTGCGGCTGAAGGCGCTATTGGGAGACGCCGAGCAGGAGGTGACCGCCGAGTGCTTCGTCGAGCTGCTGGAGATGGACCGTCGCGGTTCGTTCGATTTCGTGGCGCGCGTGCTCGGCGATGCCGATCCGGTGCGGGTGGAAGCAGCGGCGCTGGCGCTGGCCGCCACGCGGGAGCAGCGGGCGTTCGAGATGATTTCCGCGCGGCTGCAGTCGGCGTTGGATCCGGAACTGAAGAAAGCCCTGCTGCTGGCGATCGGTGCTATGCGCACCGACGAATCGGTGGCGTACCTGATTCAGACGGTGTCGACGGGGAGCATCACGTCGGCGGCGGGGGCACTCGAAGCATTGGCATTGGCGGGACTCGGGGGCGCGGTGCGCGAACGCGCCGGCCGGGCGGTGGCGGCACGGGGCGACAGCCGTGTAACGGCGATGTGGGCACGGATGGGATTTTCGGGCTGAGAGGCGGCGTGTACGAAATCTTTCGTTGACATCTACGAAAGCATTCGTATATACTGCCTTTCATGGCAACTTCCAGGGAGCGCACCTCCCCCAAGCCCACGGCCGCCGAGTTGGAAATCCTCGGGATCCTGTGGGAACGCGGACCGGCGACGGTGCGCGACGTGCATTCGATTCTGAACGCGCGCCGCGAAACCGGATACACGACGGTGCTGAAGCTGATGCAGATCATGACGGCGAAAGGGATCGTGCGGCGTGAGGAGTCGAGCCGGGCGCATTTGTACGAAGCGGTGCAACCGCGCGTGGAGACGCAGAAGCAACTGCTGGTTGACCTGATGGAGAAAGCATTCAGCGGTTCACCAGCGATGCTGGTGCAGCAGGCGCTATCGGCGAGGAAGGCGAGCGCCAAGGAACTGGCCGAGATACGCCGGATTCTGGACGCATACCAGGGAGGCAAGAAATGAACACCGGACAAATCACATTCTCGTGGGCGCTGCTGCATTTCCTCTGGCAGGGAGCGTTGTTGGCGCTGGGGCTGGCGGCGGCGCTGCGCGTGGTGGATGCGCGACGGGCGCGGCTGCGATACGGCTTGGCCTGCCTGACTATGATGCTGCTGGCGGCGGCGGTGCCTGCGACTTGGGTATGGCTCTCGACGCCGCCTCCGGTGGTGTACGGCGCCGAGGATGGTGCCGCGTATTCGGGCGAGATCGGGACGGAGGGCGACGAATCCGCACCAGCGGCGTCGACTGCCGATAGAGCCGTCGCGTGGATTCCGATGGCATGGGCAGCGGGCGTGCTGCTGTTCTCGCTGCGGATGTTGGGTGCATGGGCGGCGGTGCGGCGCGTGACGGTGCGGGCGCGCGGGGCGGGCTCGGAGTGGGATGAACTGGCGGGACGCATCGGGGTGCGGCGCGCGGTGCGGCTACTCGAATCCGCGGCCGTTGATGGGCCCTGGCATGCGGGAGTATGGAAGCCGGTGATCGTTGTGCCGGTGGGGATGCTGACGCAGATGGCTCCGGCGGCGGTGGAGGCGATTCTGCTGCACGAACTGGCGCACATCCGGCGATACGACTATCTGGTGAATCTGCTCCAGGGCGCGGTGGAGAGCGCACTGTTCTACCATCCTGCCGTGTGGTGGGTATCCGCAGCGATGCGGCGCGAGCGGGAGCATTGCTGCGACGACGCGGTGCTGGAGGTGACTGGCGACCGGGTGGCTTATGCGCGGGCGCTGTTGGATCTCGAGACGTCGCGAGCCGATGGGCGCGGGGTGGAGTGGGCCACGGCGGCGCGGGGCGGCGATTTGAAGGCGCGCATCGAACGGATGCTGGCGCCAGCCGAGCGGAATGCGAGCGCATGGGCGCCCGCGATGGCCGGGGCCGCCCTGATCCTGGTGCTCCTGTCGGCGGTCGCCGGACAAACCACGGCCACCGAGGCGCTGGCGGCAGCGCCGCAAGCGGCGCCGGCGGCGACGCTCACACCCTCGCCCAGTCCGCAGGTGGAGGCTGAGGCGCAATTTGCGGTGCGGCCATCTCCGTCACCGGAACCTTCTCCAGTGGCGTCGCCTGTTGTTTCCGCCGCGGCTTCGCCCGCGGCGTTGCCCATGCCGTTGCCCGCGCCTTCTCCCGCAGCTTCCCAAGTGGCTGGAGCGACCGGGGGCGCCGATGCGTCCCCGCTCACCGGCAAAGACGCTGAGATTGCGCGGCTGCGGGCGGAGTTGGACAAGCTTCGCGCCGAGGCGAATCAGGACCGGTCACGCAGGCGGAGCACGAAGCGCAAGGCCGATGTCGAGAAGCGCAAGGCGGACGGAGAAAGACGCAAGACCGATAGCGACAAGCGCAAGGCGGCGACGGAGGAGCGAAACAAGCGCCGCGCGGAGGAGCGCAAAGTGAAGCGGGAACAGAGACTGGCGAAACGGAAGACGCAGCTCTCGGCGGGTCTGCGGAGCCGATCGAGGTCAAAGCGGGAGAGCCGGAGCAAGTCCAAGAGCAGCCCCTACCAAAAATGGGCCGATGAGGACGCGGCGTATTTGCTCACGCCGGAAGAGCGGGCGCGCTTCGAAGCGCTCACCTCCAATACGGAGCGCCAGAGTTTCATCGATCAATTCTGGAAGGGACGCGACAAAGAAGAACACTACCGGCGGATCGCGTATGCCAACCAGCGTTTCGGCAGGGCGGGCACGCCCGGGTGGCGCACTGACCGGGGAAAGCTTTACATTCAGAAGGGGCCACCGGATGAGATCGAGGTTCATCCGGGCAAAGACGAGGCGTGGCGGTACCGCGAGAGCGGAAACAACCGCGATTTTCGTTTCGACGGAGAAGGACGTCTGCTGAAGGACCGCTAGACCAACGGCCCGTGTCTAAAGTCGCGCGTGCCGCTGCAACCCTTTGGGCGGCCGGGGTTTGCGCCCGGAGGCTTTGTCGCTCGTCGAGCGAGATGGCCCGCATCGCTGTTCTACTCGCGCCTCGCCTGCGGGCGCAGGATCCACAACCCTCGCCATCTCCCAAAAAAATTTTGGCCCATTCCCCCCCTCACGCACGCATATAAGAGTAGTTAGTCACGGTCCCATATTTGCCAGAGCGGGCGTCGGCTCACTCGGAGAGTCGACGCCCGCTTCTCGGGACCGTGGTTTCTGTTTGAAAATCCATCAGGCCCGCAGCCACGGGCCCAGACTCTCCAGGCAATAATCGATCTCCTCCATCGCCTTCGCCGACAGCGTCACCTTCTGACGCCGCGATACCGTCGTTTTGAAGATCCCTCGCTTTTTCATTACATACTGCCGCGTGCCCGGTAGCACCCCGTCCAGGTTGATCATCAACAAGAGCTTCGAAAACACCTCCCGCGCCGCCGCACGATCCCCGGCCTGCCACGCTTCCCAGATCTGCACATATACGTCCGCGTAGGGCGCGCCCGGCATCGTCCCATCCATTCCCAGCCGCGCTTCGTACAGCATGCCCTTGCCCGCCGCGCCCGAAAACACGCTCTTGATCTCCTCGTGCTTCTTCAACCCCAGCATCCGCGTCACCACCGGATCCGCCTCTTCCTTGATGTAGCCCAACTGGGGAAACTCCTTCGCCAGACCCACGATCATTTCCACCGGTGGCGTGATCCCCTTCGCCCCCCCTGTCGTCTGCACGAATATCGGACGCTGGCTCGCCCCCGCCAGCGCCGCATAGTACCGCCGGTAATCATCTACCGACTTCGCTTCCGACGGCGGAATCGCGATCAGCGCGTCTGGGCCCAACTCCTCCGCCCGCTTCAAGTAATCGAGCGCCGCTTCCGTGTTCGGACCCTGCACGCCAAGCACCAGCGCCGGCTTTGTACCCCGCGCCGCCTTCGCAATCACCCCCATCCCCTTCATCCGCTCCTCGCGCGACAGCGTCACATACTCGCTCGCCAGTTGCGGCCACACCATCCCATGCACGCGCGAACGGTCCATGAATCCTACTTCGCGCTCCAGATCCTCGTAATCGATCTCCTTGGCTTCGGTGAACGGCGTCGCCATGATCACGAAGATCCCTCGCATCGGCTTCCCGCCGGGCTTGGTCTCCGCGCCCGCCATCGCACCGTTCAGCAGCGTCAGGCCGCCGGCTCCCGATAAAAACGTACGTCGCGTGAACATGCGTCTATGTTACACGTAAGGAGATGGCTCGTTGCGCATTGCTCGTCCTCGCCGCCGCGGCCCTTTTCGCCGCCGACACCCCCATATACACACCCATCGACGTCGTTCTCGAAATGACTCCCGAAGAGGCATCGGCGCACCCCAACCCCTACCTCACTGTCCAACTGCACGCCGAATTTCGCTCACCCCGCTTTCGCACCACCATGATCAATGGCTTCTGGGATGGCGGCCGCCGCTTCGTCCTTCGATTCACCCCCCAGGACCCCGGCGAACACGTGTACCGCGTCACCTCCAACCTCGCCTCCATCAACGGGAAATCCTCCTCCATCAACGCCACCCCTTCCGATCACCCTGGCTTCATCCGTCCCGACAACGTCTACGCCTGGTCCACCACCGAAACCCGCGTCGCCCACCTCTGGATGGGGGACACCAGCTACCGATTCGCTTGGATTCCGAGGCCCGTCTTCGATCAGGTCGTCGCCAAACGCGCCGAACAGAAATTCACCCACATCCGCGGCCTCATCATGCACGACGACGAAAAGCTCCGCCCCGCCTACACCGCCCCCGACGCGCCCAATATCGAACATTTCCAGGAACTCGACGCCCGCATCCTCGCCATGAACGCCAAGGGCATCTTCGCGGACCTCGTCCTCGCCAGTGACCGCAATCACCTCGTCAAGGTCTTTCCCGAACGCGAACAACGCGAGCGCTACATCAAGTACGTGGCCTCCCGCTACGCGCCCATGATGATTACCTGGCAAGGCGTCCAGGAGTTTGAAGAGTACGAAGACGGCCGCGCCTTGCTCAAGGAAATCGGCGGCTATTTGAAGAAGTACGATCCCTACAATCAACCCCGCACCACCCACACCACCGCCACCAGCGGACCCCTCCTCCCCGACGGCTGGATGAACTACGTGCTCTATCAGTCATCCTCCAACGCGCTCGGCTCCATCGAGCGCCAGGTCCTCCGCGCCCCGCTCGTCAATGCCGAATTCGCTTACGAGGATTCCGGCGCCGGCAAGTCCCACCCGCATCACGTCGACTCCCCCGAATTCGTCCGCCGCCTCTGGAACTCCACCATGAACGGCCAATACCCCACCTTCGGCAACACCGGAACCTACGGCGGCCGTAAGTTCGACGTTGACCCCAAGTATCTCGACTCCCCTGGCGCCAAGGCCATGACCGCCTGGTATGACTTCTTCGCCGAAACACGCTTCTGGGAGCTCCAGCCCTACTTCGATCTCGATGGCGGCCGCTCCCTTGCCCTGGAAGGCGTCGAGTACATCGTCTATCTCGAGAAACCCGGCCCCGTCCGCATCGTCACCGAAAAGAAGAAGTACGAGGTCTACTGGTTCAGGCCCTCCACCGGCGAAGTGATCAACGAGAAGAAGGATTTCAAAGGAGAAGAGTTCTCCGGCTCGCCTCCCGACAATAGCTCCGATTGGGTGCTCCATCTCTCGCGCGACGGGCGTAAGCAAGGGATGCTGAAGTCCTGGAAGTTCGCTTCCCGCGCCGTGTTTTCGCAGCAGATCGAAACCAGCCCCGCCAAAATTCCCTTCACCATCGAGGCTCCCTCCGGCGACATCGTGCCGGTTGGTAAGCCCGTCGAGTTCCGCGCCAAACTGACGAAGGAAACCAAGGCCTCCAAAGCGATGCTCTACCTTTGGACGGTGGAGTCCACCGCCGATGGCCGCGGCTATCGCGTCATCGGCGACACCATCGGCGGCTCTTTCCGCGTTCCACCCGGCATCGCCGCCCGCTTCCCCACCGTCATGAACCTCCGCCTCTACGGCATCAACGCCAACGGCAAGGTCTACGCCCTGGATCGTATTATCAAGGGCGAAAAGTAGTGCCCGCGATCCTCGCCATTGACTCGAGCACACCCGTTGCCGGCTTCGCCCTCCTCATCGATGGCCGCCCCATTCTCGTCCGGACCGCGCACTCCCCCGATGGCCACGCCCACAAACTGTTCGCCGAAATCGACGCCCTCCTCGCCGAAGCCGCGATCACCGTCGCCGAAATCGATTGTTTCGCCGCCGCGTCCGGACCCGGATCGTTTACCGGTGTCCGCATCGCGCTCGCTGCCGTCAAAGGCCTCGCTCATGCCACCGGACGCCCGGTCTGCGCCGTCTCGAATCTCGAAGCCCTTGCCTGGTTCGGTTCCGCCCCCCTCCGCGCACCCGTTATCGCCGCCCGCGCCAACGAGGTTTACGCCGCCGTCTACGACGCCGCCCTGCGCGTCGTAGTGCCAGAGGCCGTTCTCTCCTGGGACGATTTCGCAGCATCCGCCGGCGATGCCCAAATCATTCGCGACTCTCCTCCCATCGCCATCGCCGTCGCCCACATCGCCCTCGATCGGCTGCGAGCGGGGCTCGCCAGCGACCCTGCCGTTCCGGACGCCAACTACATCCGTCCCCCCGCCATCCGCGAATCCGCTCTCTGACTCCAGCCGCCTAGAACGAATACCGCAGGCTCAACTGGACGTTCCGTTCGCTGCCTTTCCCCGTAACCTTGCCGAACGTCGAACTCCGCGGGTTCGTGTTCGCCCCGCTCCAGTTCGGATGATTCGGGAAGTTGAAGAACTCCGTCCGGAACTGTACCGCATGACGCTCGGCGAACCGGAAATCCTTGAACACCGCTATGTTCCAGTTCTGGAACCCGACGTTGTGCAGAAGTTGGTTCCGCGTCTGGTTGCCGAACGTGCCTGCCGCCGGCGTCGAGAAGATGGCAGACCCGTCGCTGTTGCGCGTCCGGAAGTAGAAATTGCTGTCCGCCGCGCCTGCCGAAAACGCTCGTTCGCCGCGCGCAAGCTTCGGATCGCCCGGAGTAATTCCACGGCTGCAGATCGCCTCGCACCGATCCCGGCGAAGTCGTCCCCGGTCCCGGATCGTAATCGGCGTGCCCGTCTGGAATTGCGTCACCCCTGTCACCTGCCAACCGCCCAGCAGCGTGCCCGCCAGGTCGTTCCGGTCTCTGAGGAACGGCAGCTCGTAGATGAAGTTGATCACCGCCACGTGCCGCGTATCGAAGCTCGACGGTCCCCAGTAGTTCCGGTCGTCGAGCGAGTTGTACATCCGGTCCCGCCGGCCGGACGCATTGTCCATGCTCTTGGAGTACGTGTACGCCACCCCGTAACTCAGACCCTTCGAGAATCGGCGCGTCGCTTCGATCTGGATGCCGTTGTACTCGCTGCGCGCCGCCGTCTCGCCCATTGGAATCGCCGCGAAGCCCTTGAACGGCCGCAGCACGTTCACATTCACGCCCCGGTTTTCCGGACGCTGCAAGGTGCCCGGCGCCAGAGCGTTCAGGTTGCGCTCCCGTTCCAGATGCTCGCCCACTCGGCCCACGTATGCCACCGACACCGTCGTCGCCATGCCAACCTCCCGCTCGAACGTCAGGTTCCAGTTCCATGCGCCCGGAATCTTGAACACCGGGTCCGACGTCATGAAGAATTGCGGAAACGCCGAAGGTCGCCCTCCCGCCGGGCTGTCCGCGTTCCCGTTCGCGATCGACACCATCGGCTGGAACGGCGGATTCCCTCCCAGGAAGATGTTGTCCGCCACCCCGTGACGCGTCATGAACCGCCCGATCCCCGCCCGCACTACTGACTTCGGATTGATCGAATACGCCAGTCCCACCCGCGGCTGGAAGTTCTTGTACTGATACTGGCCCCAGTAGCGCGACCCGCCCGACAACAACCGGTCATACTCGCCGCTATCGGCCGCCGGAACCCGGCCCCGCGCCGCAGCCGGGAACTCCTTGCCCGGAATCACCACCCCATTGAAACGGTCCCCGCTCAGGATGAAGCCCGTCCGCGGATCCTGCACCACCGCGTTGTTCGGATTGTAGCGGGCCGGGTCGAACACCGCCATGTTGTTCCACAGGCTGTAGAAGTACGGAGTCACCAGCGTGTGCCGCAACCCCGCCTCCACCCGCAGGTTCTGCGTCGCCTTCCACGAATCCTGGATGAACCATTCGAACATGTGGCCCCGGTACGGTGTGTACGACCGCGGACCGATCTCCGCGTACGTGTCGAACAACCCCATCGCCGCATTCGCGATCGCGATGCCCGATGTCGGCGCGCCCGTCCGCCGGTCGGAAAACACGAATCGCCCATTCTGGTTGTTGGTGCCGCCCGGCACCCCGCTCACATTGATCTGATCGAAATCGTTCTGCCCCATCCGCTCGAACAAGAACCCGAACTTCCACGAATGATTGCCCGCGATCTTGGTCAGGTTGTTCGAAAACACCCAGATCGGTCCCGATGAGCTCGCCGGGTACGGTCCCCCGTCCACCGTCACGAAGTTCGCGATCGCGATGGTCGGAATCTTGTCCTGGATCTCCTTCCGCTCCGGAAACAGGTACGGATAGTCGATCCCGTAGCGGCTCCGGTTCGCCAGGCCTTCTTCGTTCGGCACCACCAGACGAACACGGTCCACGCTCGCCGTCACCATGAATTCATTGATCATCGTCGGCGAGATCGTCCACACGTGATTCAAAGACGCCGTATCGTTCGGCCGGTCAATCGTCCGCCGCGCCCGGTCGGTTCCTCCTCGGAACGCCTCCGCCTCGAAAAATCCGTACTTCTGATAGCGCAGACGAACCGTATGATTCAGCGTCGGCAGGATATCGAATGAAAGCGTGTCTTTCCGCTGGTTCGCCGGCTGCGGACGGGTCTGGATGAAGTTCGCCGTCCCTTGCAGGAACCCCGCCACCGGTTCCGGAAACGCCTTTAGGAATCCCAGCCCGTTCGAGCTCAGCCGGCTCGCCGGGATAATGTTGTTCGGGAACGGCTGCCCGGTTTCGGGATCGTTTACTACGCGAGTTGTCCGGAAAAACGAGTTCGGGCTCAGCAACTCGGAGAAGTCGCCCGTACGCATTGCTGCCGACGGCACCGTCTGGATCGAGGTCGACTCCCGCCGCCGCCGCACCCACTCCTGGCTCCACAGCCAGAACAGCTTGCTCCGGTCCGTGTTCCACTTCCCCGGCAGATACACCGGGCCGCTCAGCACATAGCCGAACTGGTTGAACCGCTCGGCCTGCTTGTCGAGTCCCGCCCGGTTACGCGACCACGAATTGGCGTCCAGCGCATTGTTACGGAAGTACTCGTAGAAGCTCCCATGAAAGTCCCTCGACCCGCTCTTGGTCACAATTCGAATCTGCCCGCCGCCGGACCGTCCGTACTCCGCCGCGAAATTCGCCGTCAACACCTGGATCTCCTGCACCGTCTCGAGGTCCGCCACCCCGATCGACGTCCCGTTCGATCGCGTCCGAACCGCCACCGCTCCGTCCATCGTGATCAGGTTGTCCTGGCTTCGTGACCCGTTCACCGAAAACCCGCCCGACGTCAACCCGAAACTGAATCCGTTCAGTGCGCCCCCGCGAACCCCCGGCTTCAACAGCGCCAGAAAGAGCGGATTGCGGCCGTTCAGGCTCATGTTCTTGATCTGCGTCTCTTCGATCAGCTTGCCCACCATCGCCGTTTCCGATTGGACGCTTGCCACCGATGCCACCACCTCCACCGTCTCGGCCACCGCGCCCACTTCCAACGTCACATTCACCGTCTTGGCGATGCTCGAGTCCAACTTGTTTTGCGTCGACACGTACTTCTTGAACCCCGTCGACTCAACGGACACCGTGTAGAATCCCGGCGGCAGGCTCGAGGCAACGAAGTATCCCGTTTCATTCGTCACCAGTTGCCGTTCGACACCTGTGCCTTCGTTCCGAACCGTCACGTTCGCGCCAGCCACCACTGCCTGGCTCGAGTCCCGGACAAAACCCGACAGTTGCGCGTTGTCGGACTGGGCCAGCAAACACGCCGCGGAAAGACAGAATATCGAAATACCAGCGAAGAGAGACCTCATGGCAAGACTCCTTTGAAAAGTTTCTTAATGAAGCAACATCTAGATTAATACACTTTAAGGCGTCTCGTGTGACGGTCTCGCGAATTTTTGGTGACTCCCCCCCGTCCGAAAGCAAAAGGCTCTCGCGCGTTGCTCCGCCGCAACCGCTAGGACGGATCGGCGATCTCGGTCACGGGCTCTGCCGCCGGCCCCGGCCCCGCCAGACAGCGCAAATATCCAGGAAGCGACCCCGCCAGTACTTCCAGGAAATTCAATTCGCCCCGGCTGAACCCATCCCGCTCGCACTGATACAGCACCAGCACCCCGCCGGCTGCGTTGCCGCTTCGAATCGGCACCGCCAGCGCCGATCGAAGGCTCGAATACCGATCGGGATCCCGCAGGTACCCCGGTTCCACCGCCGGATTTCCGTTGAGAATCGGTTTCCCGTTCTCTGCCACCCAACCGCACAACCCGGCTCCCAGTGGGATCTCCTGCGACAGAAAACCCTGATACTCCTTACCTTGCATGTAGAGCGGCGTCAGGACCCCGCTCGCAAGGACATAGACCGCCGCCGCATCGAAACGGATCTGCGCGGACACTTGCCCCATAAGGACCTCGAGAGCTTCCTCCTCCCCATCCGCCTGCCCGAGCGCGCTCAGTACCCCCGGGATCCGGTCCCGCATGAAAATCCGCTCCTGCGTCCCGGCCTCCTCGGCCGCCGCCACCGATTCGCTCAGCCTGGCCAGTCCCGTGCTCGAGTTCTCGAATCCCGCGGCCGGTGCGAGGCCGCGTTTCACTTTCAGATCCACCGGATAGCTTCGGTTTGTCTGCCTGTTCCCCGGCCGTCTTCGCCATCCGCTCCAGTTCCACATACCGCCGCGACAACACCTCCACTACCCGCGGATCGAACGCCTTGCCGGACTCGGCCTTCACCACCTCAATGGCCTCTTCGAGCGGAAGCGCGCGCCGGTACTGCCGGTCGGTCGCCAGCGCGTCGAGACAATCCACCGCCGACAGAATGCGAGACCCGATCGGGATCTCTTCCCCCGCCAGTCCGTCCGGATAGCCGCTTCCGTCCCACTTTTCATGGTGCGAACGCACCACCGGCACCACCGGATACGGGAACCGCACCTGCTCCAGGATTTCTGCTCCCACCACCGGATGGATCTTCATCTTCTCGAACTCCTCCGGCGTCAACCGGCCCGGCTTCGAGATGATGTGCTCCGGCACCGCCAGTTTCCCGATATCGTGCAGCAGCGAAGCCGCCCGCAACGCGTCGATTTCCTCGCTGTCCAGCCCCAACTCACGCCCAATCGCCAGCGCATACACTTGCACCCTCTCCAAGTGGTCGTGCGTCGTGTGGTCCTTCGCCTCGATCGCCAGCGCCAGCGCCTCGATGGTGCGCAGGTGCAGCGCGTTCAGTTCCTCGATGTGCCTCTGCTGCTCCACGGCGTGTGTCCGCTCTTCCTCGATCCGCGACACGTGCAAGTGATACGAACGGTACATGGCGTAAAGCACCGGAAACACCAGCAGCGTCGTTTGCCATCCGAACCGGGCGTTGGTCGCATGCACTACCGTCGCCACCGCCGCCCCCAGCATATAGAGCGGGAACGACCAAAAATAACCGTCTCGCCACACCGCCAAGGGAGACCGCCGCTCCGTCAGCGCAATCACCACCGCGATCGATCCCGTGTTGCAGAAAAAGAACACCACCGCCGCGGTAAGCACCAGCAGCGGCATCTCCACCCAGTCTGCTTTTCCCGCTAACTCATGCGCGGCCGCGTACGCCGCTGCCGTGCTCGACGTCATCGCCGACACGTTGAATACCGTCTGCGTGAAATCCGGACGGGTACGCCGGAATAATAGAGACTGCGACAGCATCCCCAGGATTGCCAGCGTCACTGTCTCGGAGTAGCTGAACTCCGTTACCCCCACCAGCACGAACACGAACAGCAGCGATAACGCCCCTTTTACCCCTGGTAGCACCACCTTCAATTGCGCGGCCACAATCGCAATCGCCGTGTATACCAGTAACACCCAACCAGGGCCTCGCTCGGACCATTCCCCATACCCTGCCAGCAGCGCAGCGCTTCCCAGCGCCGCGACCGCTCCAATGTACAACCGTGCCGCGATCGGCTGGTTGCGCAGGGTTCTCTCCGGTCTCATGGCTCTCCCGCTCCATCGACCCTCTGTGGGGAGAACTTCAGCCCTCTGCCAGACAGGATGGCAGGTTAACCGGACACTCCGTCCACCGTCCCAATCAGCGCCGCCTCACGCCAACCCTTTAATCTGAACAGTTTTGGCAAGATTCACGGTTCGGACTCCGATGTGCAACTTTTTTCGTCATGCAACGCGCTCTTCTCACGCTCCTCGCACTCCTCGCAACTGCCACCGCTCACGCGCAAATACCGAAGATCGCACCCGATCTCAACTCCCTGCTTGGAGGCTCGGCCCCGGTCAGGGTCATCGTCCAATACAACCACGTGCCCCTCCCCCTGGACCTGTCCAAGCTCCAGTTGCTCGGCGCTCTCGTCAAGGCTCAGCACTCGCTGATCTCCGCCGTCACCGCCGAACTGCCCCCGGCGGCCGTCCTGTCCCTGGTCGCCGATCCCACCGTCACCTATGTCAGCCCCGATCGCACCCTCGCTGGTACAGTCGATCTCACCACCGCCGCCTCTGGGTCCACGGTGGCAAACAACGCCGGTCTCGACGGCGCTGGTATCGGCATCGCCGTTATCGACAGCGGCATCTTTCCCCATACGGACCTCGAACAGGCTGACTCCCCAGCCTCCCGCGTCGTCTACCGCGAGAGCTTCATCGGAGGCAAACTCTTTGACGACTACGGCCATGGCACCCATGTCGCAGGCATCGCCGCCGGCAACGGCAAGTCGGCTTCCGGCCCCGGCTACACCCGTAACTTCAAAGGGGTCGCGCCGCGCGCTCACCTCGTCGATCTCCGCGTGCTCGATGCCAATGGCTTCAGTAGCGACAGCGCGGTCGTGGCCGCCATCGAGCGCGCCGTTGAACTGAAGGCGCGATACAACATCCGCGTCGTCAACCTGTCCCTCGGACGGCCCATTCAAGAGAGCTACTACCTGGATCCGCTCACCCGCGCCGTCGAACAGGCCTGGAAGAAAGGGCTGGTCGTCGTCTGCGCCGCCGGCAATCTCGGCCGCAACACCTACGCCACCATCGTCTCGCCCGCCAACAGCCCATACGCCATCACCGTCGGCGCGATGAAGACCAATGGCACCGCCGCCCGCTCCAACGACGAGATCGCCAGCTACAGTTCCAAAGGTCCCACCTGGATCGACCTCGGCGTCAAGCCGGATCTCGTCGCCCCAGGCAATCTGGTCAGTTCCCTCCTCGCGCCCGGCTCCTCGCTGGTCGAACATCTCCCCGCCAATGTGGTCGCCTCTTCCTCCTACGGTCCCGCCGGAAACCTCCCGGCCTACATCACCATGAGCGGGACCAGCATGGCTGCGCCCGCCGTCAGCGGCGCCGCCGCGATCCTGATCCAAAAGGATCCTTCCCTCACCCCGGACACCGTCAAGGCGCGTCTCATGAAGACGGCCTCCAAATCATTCCCCGCTACGAGCGTCGCCGTCGATCCCAATACCGGCGCCGCCTACCCAAGCGCCTACGACCTTTTCACCGTCGGCGCAGGCTACCTCGATATCCCCGCCGCCCTGGCCAACTCGCAAAGCATGCAGGGGCCGGCTCTCTCCGGCCAAGCCGTCTACCTGCCCCTGCTGAACAAAGCCCTCGTAGTCAAGGATGCCGCCGCCGGCTGGGGCGTCACCGGCGCTTGGAGCCTCGCGGCCGTGTACGGACCTGCCCGCTTCGAGTCCGTGTTGTTCGGGTTACCGGTGTGGGGTGCGGCGAATCCGGCCGGTTCGTCCGCGATCTGGGGCACCGCCGCCTCATGGGGCACCGCGGCTTCCTGGGGTACTGCCGCCTCTTGGGGGACGGCCGCATCATGGGGGACGGCCGCATCATGGGGAACCGCTGCTTCGTGGGGTACCAGCATTCCCGGCTCCGGCGAGTAACGGATTTACAGACGAAAACCGGTAAATTTTCCCTGTTTCCGGCTTCCACGTTCGTCCATTGGTTGCGTTGTGTCAAGGAAGGTAAACCCTAGGGGCGAATCGATAACTTTCCGCCCCCCTGCGTGATCTTATCGTGTAGATGAAACAAGTTGTCCTCTCCGCTGCACTCGCCATCGCCGCAACCGCCCCGATGACCGCGCAGTACGCCACGGTCCGCCCTGCCAGAGCGATCACCCTTTCCGCTGCAACCGATTCCAACACCCCCATCGTGCGCCTCGGCGTCAATCAGTACACTATGTTCAGCTCCACGGGTGACCCAATGGTCAGCCAGGGACGCAGTCAAACCCGCTTCCGCGCCGCCCAACGCGTTGCGCTCAAAGGCTCCTCGCACTCTCCCATGTGGATCGAATCGGCCTGGCTCGACGAGACCGGCGCCATGTACGCCTGGTATCACTACGAGCGGATCATCAATTGCGGCACGCGGGAACAGTCGGTTCCCGCCATCGGCGCCCTTTTGTCCAATGACTCCGGAGCGTCGTTCACCGATCTCGGCTTGGTACTCGAATCCTGGGAGCCCGACAATTGCGCCGCGCTGAATGGCTATTTCGCGGGTGGCCACGGTGACTTTACCGTCATTCCGGACCGCGCCGGCAAGTACTTCTACTTCCACTTCGGCAATTATGGTGGCGAGGTCTCGAGCCAGGGCGTGGCCGTCGCCCGCATGGCCATCGCCGATCGCGATCACCCCATCGGCCGCGTTTGGAAATACTACGAAGGCGCATGGAACGAACCCGGCATCGGCGGCCGCCAGACCCCCATCTATCCCGCCGCCGTCGGATGGGAAAGCGCCGACACCGATTCCTTCTGGGGACCCTCGGTCCACTGGAACACCCATCTCGAGCGTTACGTCATGCTGCTCAACCGCTCCTGCTGCTGGGAAGGCTGGCCGCAGGAAGGCGTCTACGTCGCCTTCGCCGCCGATCTCAACGAGCCCGGCTCCTGGACGCCCCCGGTCAAGATCGCCGAGGTCGACAACTGGTATCCGCAGGTCATCGGCAGCGGCGCCGAAGGTAGTGACACCCTCGCCGGCCAAGTCGCCCGCATGTTCGTGCGCGGCAACTCGGAGTGGGAAATCGTGTTCAGCCACGATCCTCCCCCCGCCCCCGTCGAAGCACCCCAGTAATGCGCGCCCCAGTAATGCAATGAGGGCCGCGGCTTCTTCCGATCCGCGGCCCTCAACGCCTTCAGGCCCTTGACCCCAACCTGCTCAGCCGTTTCAAATCCGTTTGGCCGAAATCTTCGCCCTTGTACGCTAGCGTCATCTGAGTAACTTGCGCGAAAGCGTAACTCATGCAATCTCCATAGTTCAGTCCTGCCGGATGCCGCCCCTTCCCAAACCGCAGAAACGCCCCCAGGGCCACTGACTGGTGCTCCTTTCGGAACTCGAGCACCTCCGCTTCGATCGCGTCCAGGTAGCCGCCCAACCCATGCCGCGCATCCAACCCTCTCGCCGCCAGCACGATTCCCGCTTCCAGAACCATCGGCGCGCCCACCGCCACAGCTCTAGCGCCCTCCAGCAAGTCACGCAACTCGTCCGCGCCCGGCTCCCCTATCAAGGCGCACACTAGCGCCGAACTGTCGAGTAGGATCATGCCCCCTCAGGTCCAATCCCCAGGATCGCTTCCTCTTCTTCCTTGGTGAGAGTCCGCCCCGCCTCCCCAGGCGGCACTAGCGGCCATACTTCGCGCTTCAGGAAAGCTTCGCCTCGGCTTCCACGGCCCTGCGGGACAAAATGCAGTTCCAGTTTTGTCTTCCGCTCTTCGAGCGCCCGCCGGATCGCCTCTGTCTTCGTTTCCCGAGCAAGATTCGCTACCTCGGCAGCCAGACGTTCGACTTCGGCATTCTTTATATTAAGCGCCGCACCATAATTCTACCATTCTGCAGAAGTGCAACCCCGCCAGAGCAATCCCCCACGGACCGGAATTTATTTCTCCAACGCCCTCAATCACTTCCCGGGATCGGGTTTGCGCGCGCTCTCCATTGCCCCGCTACCCTGAAACCGAGTGAACGGCAATGGTCCTCAGACAACCACATCAATCCCGATCAAACCCGGGCAAACCCAATTTTTCGCGATCCCAATTTCACATAAGCTCAATGGAATCAATAGCCGCAGCGTTCGGGTCCCGCCAGAATCCACATGCGAAACAGAAGGAACAAAGCCAATCACCGCCGTGCCGGACCCTTTGCCTGCGCCTCCTTGAACCGTCCCAGCGCCTGTCCCGCCTCCGCCCCACGGCCCAATTTTCGGTACGTCTGCGCCAGCAGGTACCATGCCTCGGAATAGTCCCCGTCCAGCTTCACTGCCTGCTCCAGCCACCGCAGACTCAACTCGTCCTTGCCCAGTTTCGACAACGACTTTCCCGTCAGGAAGGCGTTCCGCGCCGACCCCGGATTGCGCCGCGCCGCCTCCGCCGCCAACTGAAACGCCTTCTCGTATTGCTCACGCCGCAAAAAGAAATCCGCCAGGTTCGCATGCGCCCAGTCATAATCCGGATGCTTCTTCATCACGATATCCAGCGCTTTGAAGAAATGTTTCAGCGCATCGGAATCCCGGTTCAACGCGTCATAGCAAAGCCCCAGGTTGTCCCACGCGCGATGATGCTCCGCGTCCAGCCGCACCACCCGGTCCAACTGCGCGATCGCCTCCGGATAGCGTTTCTGCTGGTAGTAGAGCCGGCCCAATGCATACAGCGCCGGCACATGGTTCGGGTCCACCTCCACCGCCGCCCGCATCCGCGCCTCAGCCTCGATCTCTTTGCCGACAAGATACAGCACCTGTCCATGCGCAAGCAGAAGATCCGCGCGCGGCGGACACTCGGCCACCGCGCGCCCGAACGCCGCCTCCGCCGCTTCGAATTGCTTCGCCTCGAACGCACGCCGCGCATCTTCCACCTGCCTCGGGCATTCCCCGCCGCCCTGCCCCTGTGCAAGCCCCTGTGCAAGCAAAGCGAGCGCCAACATGGATAGCATAAAGAAGCCTCTTCTTTCTTCTACTATGCATCCCCTGTACGTCAAAGTACATCCGCGCGACAACGTCGCCATCATCGTCAATCCCGAGGGCCTTCCCGCGGGCGCGGCCTTCCAGGACGGCCTCACCCTCCGCGACGCTATTCCGCAGTCCCATAAGGTCACTCTTGGCCCCATCGCGCGGGGAGAGCCCATATTCCGTTACGGCCAGGTCATCGGCGCCGCCAATCGCGATCTCGAACCCGGCGCATGGGTCCGCGAGGAAATGCTGGACCTCCCCGTTGCCCCGCCGCTCGATGCACTCCCCCTCGCCACCGATGTCCCGCCCGCTCCCGAACCCCTCCCCGGCTTTACCTTCGAAGGCTTCCGCAATCCCGATGGCTCGGTGGCCACCAAAAACATCCTCGGCATCGCCACCACTGTGCAGTGCGTCGCACCCACCGTCGAATACGCGGTCCGCCGTATCAAGGCCGAACTTCTCCCTCGATTTCCCAATGTCGACGATGCCGTCGCGATCACGCACACCTATGGTTGCGGTGTCGCCATCGACGCGCCCGGCGCCCAGGTCCCCATTCGCACCCTCCGCGAAATCAGCCGCCACGCCAACTTCGGCGGCGCTCCGCTCGTCGTCAGCCTCGGCTGCGAAAAGCTGCAGCCGAATCGGCTCTTTCCCAACCAGTCCCTCGAGCGCATGGCTTCCCAACAGTTGCCCGTTCTCTCCGATGACCCCTACGTCGTCAAGCTCCAGGATCAAGACCTTCGCGGCTTCGGCGAAATCATCGGCGCCATCCTGCGCTACGCCGAGCGCCGCCTCGAAGACTTGAACCGGCGCGAGCGATCCACCTGCCCCGCCTCGGACCTCATCGTCGGCCTCCAGTGCGGCGGCAGCGACGCCTTCTCCGGCGTCACCTGCAATCCCGCCGTCGGCTTCGCGGCGGACCTCCTCGTCCGCGCCGGCGCCACCGTCATGTTCTCCGAGGTGACCGAAGTCCGCGACGCCGTCCACCTGCTTACTCCCCGCGCCATCAATGAAAGCGTCGCCCGCGATCTCATCCGCGAGATGCGCTGGTATGACGAATACCTCGCCCGAGGCAGCGCCGACCGTAGCGCCAACCCCACTCCCGGCAACAAACGCGGCGGCTTGGCCAACGTCGTCGAAAAGGCGCTCGGCTCGGTCGCCAAGGCTGGAACCACGGCCCTCCGGTCGGTGGCCACCCACGGCGAACGCGTCACCGCCAAAGGCCTCGTCTTCGCCGCTACTCCCGCCGGTGACTTCATGTGTGGCACTCAACAACTCGCCTCCATGAACATGCACGTATTCACCACCGGCGAAGGAAGCCCGTACGGGCTGGCCCTTGTCCCTGTCGTCAAGGTCTCCTCCCGTACCGCGCTCGCCGAACGCTGGTATGACTTGATCGACGTCGACGCCGGACGCATCGCCACCGGCGAGGCATCCATCGAAGACATCGGATGGGAGTTGTTCCGCTTCCTGATCGATGTGGCGAGCGGCCGCAAAAAAACCTGGGCCGATCACTGGGGGCTCCATAACGCTCTCGCACCATTTAACCCCGGGCCGGTCACCTAAGCGCCATGCAGATCCGCATCGCTCTTCACGGTGGCGACGCCGATCGCCGTTCGGGCATCGCCGCGGCGCTGGCCTCCTACCTCGCCGGCGAATGCCAGACGCGTGTCGCCGCCCCCCGCTCCGGCATTGTTTGCGATCCCGATCAGGACCATAGCCGCCCCGGTTTTCAGCCCGGCGCCGCTCCCGGCGCCCTTCCGCCCGCCATCGTCGTCGATGGTGGTCATGCCGCCAACATCGACCTCGCCCTTGACGGCGAACCGCCCGGGGAGACTCTCCGCCGCGCCGCCGCCGCCGTAAACCAACTGCGCGCGGCCGCCAACGACGACGCGGCGCGTACCACGGAAGCCGCCCTGGGCGTAACCGGCGTCGATCTCGAAGGGCCTTCGCTTTGGAAGAACGTTTTTCGGCCGCGTTACCTGTTCGGCTGCCTGCTCCCGCGATTTTTCGAAGGAACCTGGCGCGAACCCCTGTTTGCCTTTTCCCACGCCGGCCGCACGCTGTTGCGCGAAGGATACTCCGCCGCCGTAATGCGCGCCATCTACGATCGCGACACCCGCCCTCACTCCCTGCTCGAGCGTGTCTTTCTCGACTATCCGCTCCACCGTGGCATCTATGACCGTCTGCGGATACTCGAACGTCTGATCGGCGCGGAAATCGACCGGCGCCTGTCGTCCGGCGCGCACCAGGTCCGTATTCTCACCGCCCCCTGCGGCTTCGCCGACGAAGTCCTGCTGCCGCTCGAGAATCTGGCCCGCCGCGATCCCGCCCTCGCCCGCCGCGTCCGAATCATCGCGTCGGACCTCGATCCTCACGGCGACGCCGGGCCTCCTCTGCTGGCCCGCGCCGCACGCTCCGGGCTTGACTGCCAATTCATCCGCGGAGACCTCACCAGCGCCGCGTTTCGACAACGGCTCGCCGCGCATGGGCCCTTCGACATCGCCTCTTTCATCGGTTTCTCCACCTGGCTGCCCAAGCCCGATATGCTGCGCTGCTTCCGCTGGATCCGCGACGCTCTTGCCCCTGGAGGCGCTTTACTTACCGATTCGGCCACGCCGGCCGCGTTTTCGCTCTCAGGCCGCTTCGCCGGCTTCAAGGCCAACTACTACCCGCCGCCGGTCTATCGCGCCGTGCTCGACGCCTGCGGCTTCGACGGCCCCGGCGCGGTTCT
>JAWKHI010000069.1:0-22178 GCA_041394885.1 Bryobacteraceae bacterium
GTGATCGTGCACGTCGGGGTTGCCCATCCCGCTTCCATACAGGTAGATGGAATGGTCAAGCAGAGTGCCGTCGCCATCGGGCGTGTTCTTCAACCTCTCGATGAAGTAGGCAAACAGGGAAACGTGATAGGCGTTGATTAGGGCCACTTTGGCCAACTTCTCCGGATCGCCTCCGTTGTGCGTCAACGGATGGTGCGGATCGGAAACGCCGATCTCGGGATAGGTGCGCGTGCTGGTCTCACGCGCCAACTGGAAGGTGATTACGCGCGTCACGTCGCCCTGCAGTGCCAGCACCTGCAGATCGAACATCAGTTTGGCGTGGTCAGCGTAGGAGGCGGGCACACCCACCGGGCGGTCGAGATCGGGAAGCGTGTTGTGGGCCACCTCGGCTTCGGCCTTCTGTATCCGGCGCTCCACCTCACGCACCGTATCGAGGTACTCGTTCACCTTGGTCCGGTCACCTGCACCCAACCGGGTCTTGAGACGGGCGATGTCCTGGCGCACCCAATCGAGGAGGCTCGCATCCTTGCGCATTTCCGCCAGACGGTCCGCCGCGGCGCCGCCCTCACCGAACAACCGCTCGAACGCCAGCCGTGGGTGCGCCTCGGCGGGAAGCGGCGTGGTGGGCGACGACCACGAAAGATTGTTCTGATACACGCACGCGAATCCGTTGTCGCATTGGCCCACCGTTGTAAGGAGGTCCATGGCCAACTCGAGCGAAGGGAGCCGTGTGTCCTGCCCCATCTGCTTGGCTGCGATCTGGTCTACCGTCGTGCCCAGATAGTAATCCGAACTCTCGGTCCATTTCGCTTTCGCCGCGCTCAGGAAGGCCGCGTTGGAGGTGGCATGCGTACCCGGATATGCGTTCTTCAACTCGAGGTTGGTGAGCACGGTGATGCGGTCCACCACAGGCGCCAGCGACTGCAGCGTCGGCGAGAGTTCGGTGAGCTTGTCGCCGCCCGGCGGTGTCCACTGGGCGATGGCCGATCCCATCGGCACGTAGACGAATCCCAACCGGCGCACCGGTTTTGCGGGCGTGGCGGCCATCGCCGTCATCGCCGGCACCATCGCGTCCAGCAGCGGCAGCGCCACGGACGCCCCTATGCCGCGCAACAGCGTTCTTCTCGGCAACGCCTTCTTGGTGACGATCATCGCGCCCTCCTTGCATTCCTCGCACCCAGTTTCTCCATGCCCCCGGCCGCCCCGGCGCGGCGATGTTGAAACGGTTCGCTCTTCGCTATTCCCAGTATGAACGATGAAAAACGGTATTCAGCGCCGCTGCTGGCCCGGACGACCGCGCGCACCGCCGGCGCATCGTAATACTCCACGCCACGGCCCAATGCGAACGTCAGCAGCTTCTCCGTCACCGTGGTGGCGAACATCTCCGGACGGCGCATCAGGGCTGCCCGCAGTCCGCGGACTCCGTCGAACTGGCTGCCGTCGGGCAATCCGCCCGCGGCGTCAATCGGTGCGCCGCCATCGTGAGTGCGCCACCGTCCGACGGCGTCGAAATTCTCGAGCGAGAAACCGACCGGGTCCATCAACTTGTGGCATCCTGAGCACGCCGGGTTGTCGCGATGCTCGGCCAACCGCTCCCGCATCGTCAGCGTCTGCCCAACAGGGGCTTTCTCGCGCAACGCGGGTACAACAGGAGGCGGCGGAGGCGGCGGCGTTCCCATCAAATTCTCCAGGATCCACTTGCCGCGGATGACGGGCGAAGTGCGGTTGGCATAGGAGGTGACGGTGAGCACGCTTCCCTGCCCCAGAAGGCCCCCGCGAACGCTCCCTTCGGGAAACCTCACGCGCCGGAACCGGCTTCCGTAGACGTTCGGTATCCCGTAGTGCTTAGCCAGACGTTCATTGACGAAGCTATAGTCCGCATTGATCAGATCCAGAACGCTCCGGTCCTCGCGCACAATGGAGGAGAAAAACATTTCGGTCTCACGCCGGAATGCCTGGCGCAGGTTGTCGTCAAAGTCGGCGAACAGACGCATGTCGGGCGTCGCCGAATCGAGATTCCGCAGATGGAGCCACTGTCCGGCGAAGTTGGTCACCAGGGTGTTCGCGCGCGGGTCCGCCAGCATCCGCCGAACCTGCTTCTCGAACACCCCCGGCTGCTTCAACTCACCCTTCTCCGCCGTCGCCAGCAGTTCGTCATCCGGGATACTGCTCCACAAGAAAAACGACAGCCGCGTCGCCAGTTCCAGATCGCTCACCGCATACACCTGTCCCGCCGCGACGCCGGCAGGCTCCTGTTCCACGCGGAAAATGAACTCCGGACTCACCAGCACGGCGCGCAGTGCCATTTCGATCCCCTGGTCGAACCCGCCGGCCTGGCTCGCCTCCCGGTAAAGTTTCATCGGCATCGTCAGGTCCGCCGCGTCCACCGGCCGGCGATAGGCGCGGCGCATCAACGTGGTGAGTATTCGCCCGGCGCAGGCATCCTCACCGCCCTTCCCCGAGCAGACGAAAATCCGCCGGCGGCTGGGTGTCTCTCCAGCGCCTTTCACCTCATACGGACCATTGATCGAGATGGAGTACACCGCCGGTTGGATGCGCGGATGGCGATCCATATTGAAATGGGCCTCATAGGGCTGCCGCTCGGTTTCGAGCAACAGGAACGGCGTCTTGGGGAACGCGACGGCGATCGTGTGCGGACCCGCCTTGGCCGCCACGCGATAGTTCAAATGCGTGTCCACCTGGCTGTGATCCATACCCACGCCGGGCGGCTTCACGGTGAACACCTGGAGCCGCTCCCCGTCCATCATTAATTCCACTTCGTGCGCGCCGCGGAGACCCTCGACGTGCTCATTGCGGTCCCGCTGCAGACGGATCTGAATCTCGTAGGTGGCGTCCACAGGAAAGGTGTAGGGTACAGCCATGCCGCCCCGGGTGCCGAGCGGAAGCTCATCGAAATGCTTTTCCTGAGTGAGGTCCGGCGGGAGCTGGTAGGTGTCGCCGCCGGGAGACTTGCCCGGGATCCCCACCGCCAGCCGAGCGATCTTCCGCGCCGCCGACAGGTAACGCTCGAGCAGCGTCGGCGACAGATCACCCACGGTGATGTTGTCGAAACCGTGGCTGGCCTCATCGGCGGGCAGCAGCGAGGATACATCCACGTCGAGATCCAACAGATCGCGAATCGCGTTGCGATACTCGGTGCGATTGAGGCGGCGGAATGTATCGGTGCGTCCGGGATTCGGCTTCGCCGCCGCCGCGCGATCGAGCGACGCTTCCAGATGGCCGATCAGGGCGGTGTAGGTGGCCTCGTCCGGACGCGGCATACCGGCCGGCGGCATCGAACGCGCCCGCAGCCGGCGAACTACTTTTTCCCATGCATCGGGCCGCTTCGCGGCGTCATCGGCGTCCAAAACGGACAACGTCAATCCTGTTTTGGTTTTGGTGTTGTGACACCCGGCGCAGTAGCGTTCCACCACGGCCTGGCCGGAAAACGGTGCGCCCTGCGCCACTGCTGCTGCGGCCGCTCCCAGGGCGATACCTATCCCCGCGGCGCGTATCCAGATCCAGCCAGCGGTCAAACAAGGGCCCATGATCGGACTATAATGTTTCCGCCTGATAAAAGGCAACCCATTCTTTATCTTAACCAGCGGCCATTCACACCTTGGCCATACGCTCGAGCAGACCCTGAATCGAAAATTCGCTCGCCTTCGTCTTACTCCCGTCGATCTTGAAATGCGTCTCGAGCGACATCGTCTCCTTGTAGCCGGCTGCAAGCAGCGCCCGAAGCTGGCCCACATGATCAAACTCACCCTGGCCGACGCCACACCATTCCGTCTTGCCTCCCGGAAGCCGCTTGTAGTCGCGCAGGTGCACATGGACGATCCGGGCCGGGTCCAGCAGTTTGTAGCCATTGGGGAATGACTGCTCGCCCGTCTCCGCGGCATTGTTGGGATCCCACGTCAGCGCGATGTTCGATTCCGGGACCGTCTTCAGAATACGAGCCGCGTCGGCGCCGGACCACATGTAGCTGTTACCCACGTTCTCGATCGCCAGCCGGTATCCGCGCGCGCGGCGGGCGGCCTCGCGCAGCAGTTCGGCGATGCGAGGCTCGGCGTGCGGCGTCTTTTCCCCTTTGAACGTGAACGCGAAAATCCGGATCTTATCCGTACCGAGAATCTTCGCCCGCTCCTTGGCGGCCTCGAGCACGGCGAACTGCTCGTCGATCTTGCGATTCCCCTCGGGCCCCTCGGCCGGCAACGGCACCTTGAAGAAACCGGTATCGAGAATCGCCAGGCGCACCCGGTACTCATCCAGGATCCCGCGCGCCTTGTGCGCCATCTCTACCGGCTGCGCCGTGTTGTACTTGCCCCACAAATTCCGGATCTCGGCGTACTCCAAACCGAACCGGCGCAGGAACTGGCAAGCCACCGTCAGATCGTCGTCGATCTCGTCGGTGGTGATCCCCAAACGGAAGCGCGAAACATTCTCGCCGCGAAGCGATGCGGCGGCGGCCATCGAGAGCAGAACCTGGCGGCGGGACACGGGAATGGTCATGGGGGCATTATATATGTTGAGTGCCCGTGAGGATCCTACTGCTGCTTGCCCTGGCCGCGCCGCCCTTGGCCCTGCCCGCCGACTTTGCCCGCGACGTCTATCCTGTCCTCGAGAAACGCTGCTTCGCCTGCCATGGAGCCAAGGTCCAGATGGCGCGGCTTCGCCTGGACGGCCAGACGGCGTTTGAGCGCGGTGGGCAGTCCGGACCCATCGTGCGAGCGGGCGATCCCGCCGCCAGCCTCATACTGAAACGCGTGGAAGCGCGCGACGGTGCATCGCCGATGCCACCCGCTGGCGACCGCCTGAGTTCGCCAGAGATCGCCGCGCTGAGGGAATGGATCGCCTCCGGCGCCGCGTGGCCGGCGGGCGTGGGAGTGGAGAGCGGCCAGTTGGCGACTCATTGGGCCTACATCGCGCCCCGCCGCGCCCCGCTTCCCACGGTCGCCAACGAGTCTTGGCCGCGAACGGCCATGGACCGGTTCCTGCTGGCCCGGATGGAAAAAGAGTCGCTCTCGCCGGCGCCGGAAGCGTCGCGGGAGTTGCTCGCCCGCCGGCTCTCGCTTGACCTCACCGGCCTCCCTCCCACCATCGAAGAACTGGATCGATTCCTCGCCGACACCTCGCCCGGGGCCTACGAAGATCTCGTCGACCGTCTGCTCGCGTCTCCGCACTACGGAGAACGCTGGGCCCAGATGTGGCTCGATCTGGCCCGCTACGCCGACACCAACGGCTACGAAAGCGACGAACCACGCACGAATTGGGCTTGGCGGGACTGGGTGATCGGCGCGTTCAATCGGAACCTGCCATTCGATCGATTCACGATCGAGCAGATCGCCGGCGATCTGCTCCCTAACCCGACCGAAGACCAGGTCATCGCCACCGGATTTCATCGCAATACGCTCGTCAACTCCGAAGCCGGATCCAAGGACGACGAATTCCGCGATGCCGCCGTGAAGGATCGCGCCGACACTACCGCAACCGTCTGGCTCGGCTCCACGCTCGGATGCGCGCAGTGCCACAACCACAAGTACGATCCCTTCACGCAAAAGGATTACTATCGCTTCTACGCCTATTTCAACAGCACCGCCGAGAGCGCCATCAAGATCGATCAGGAAAAGCCGGTATTCAAAGGCGATGCCGACGAGCGCCAGCGGCTCGAGGAGGCCGTCGCGCCGCTGCGGCGAACCCTCGACACTCCCACTCCCGAACTGGCCGAGGATCAACGCGAGTGGGAACGGCGCATGCGTGCGCAGCTTCCTTCGATACGCGATAGCTGGATCGAGATCGGTTCGGCCGGTCGCGAGCAAACCGCTTTTCAATTGAGCCAACCCGCCCGTGGCATCAAGATCGACGGTCGCGGCAAGATTCAGGTGGAGGCGTGGACTCCCGAGCGGCTCGCCGCGCACGAACGCGCCTTAGCCGCCAAGCCGGACTGGGGTCCCTGGTATTCCATCGGTCCGTTTGAGACCTTCACACCCGAGAAAGCCCACGCCGAGGCATGGCCGCCGGAAAAAGAGATCCGCTTGGACGCATCCTACGAAGCCGGCAAATACACATGGCGGCCGCGACCCGACATCCAGGAAGGAAAACAGCAGCAGTTGGACGGCTACAACTGCTCCATCTATCTGTATCGCGAGATCCGCTCCTCGCAGGCCCAACCGGTCACCGTCGCGGTGGGCAGCGTCCTCGGTGTGAAAGTCTGGCTCAATGGAGCGATGCTGGTGGAGACGGATCCGCTCACCCCGATCTCCGAACAACAGGGGCTGCTCACGTTGCAGCTCCGGCCGGGTGTGAATCATCTGCTGCTGAAGTACACCAACGGTCCCGGTTACTACCGCATGTCGTTCCGGCACTATGAGGGCTTTGAGCGTGACGCTGCCCTGGTGCTGCAGGGAAAAGCCGGGGTGTTCGCCATAGGCCGCGAGATTCCAGCCGGATCCCTGCTCCGTGTCATTTATGAGCCGGAACCGAAGAAGGCGCGGCAAACCAAGGTCTGGGTCACCACTCTCGATCCCACTGAATGGATCGCCACACCGCCGCCAATTCGTACTGCGCTGCTGGCGGACACACGTACTCCGGAACAGGAGCGGAAATTGGCGGCGCACCATCGCTCGGTGGCGCCGCGGCTGGCCGATGTCCGCCGGCGTCATGACGAGCGAAGGAAGGCGCTCGACGACTACGTGGAAGCCAACTCGACCGTCGCGTTGGTGATGAAGGAGCTCGCCCAACCACGCGAGACTTACATCCAATCGCGCGGCGATTTCCTCAGCAAGGTAGAGCCCGTCACCCCGGCCACACCCTCCATCCTGCCGCCGGCCGACGGCCCCGCCAATCGGCTGGGACTGGCGCAGTGGCTGGTGCGCCGCGACAATCCGCTCACCGCCCGCGTGGCCGTCAACCACTTCTGGCGCGCCTTGTTCGGTGCCGGCCTGGTCAAAACCATGGAGGACTTCGGCTCACAAGGCGACCGCCCCGTTCATCCCGAACTCCTGGACTGGCTGGCGCTGGACCTGATGGACGGCAACTGGGACCTCAAGGCTTTTCTCAAGCAAATCGTGATGTCCGCCGCCTATCGCCAAAGTTCGAGCGTCACGCCGGAAAAGATCGCCGCGGACCCCGCGAACAAGTTCTTCGCGCGCGCCCCGCGCTACCGGCTTCCCGCCGAATCAGTGCGCGACGTAGTGCTCGCCGCTAGCGGAAAACTCAGCCGCAAGATCGGAGGACCGAGCGTGTTTCCGCCCATCCCGCCCTCCTTGTTCGACACCGTCTTTATCGAAGGTGGATTCCAGGCGTGGCCCGCCAGCACCGGTGAGGACCGATACCGCCGCGGCTTGTACACCTTCGTGAAGCGAACCTTCGCCTACCCGCCCTTCATGGCCTTCGACGTTCCCGACCGTACGACATGCACCGTGGACCGGCCCCGTTCCAACACGCCCCTGCAAGCCCTCACCACACTGAACGATGAGGCGTTCCTCGAAGCAGCCGGTGCAATGGCGGAAACGTTGAGGGATCGCGGCATCGAATACGGATTCCGCGCCGCGACGGCCCGCTTGCCAGACCAGCAGGAGCGTAGCGCGCTCGAGAGCCTGCTCGCGGCAATGCAACGCCGGTACGGCAAGGATCCGGCCGCCGCCCGCGCCCTTGCGCTGCAGGCGCGCGCCTCATCGGCCGGGTTGGCGCCCTGGGTGGTGGTGGCCAACGTGATTCTCAACTTAGACGAAACGGTGACCAGGGAGTAAGTCCCAGGGAGTAAATCAATGTCAGACGACGCAGCGAAGACAAGAAGGCGCTTTCTTACCGAATCGTTCGGCCTTGGCGGAATGGCCGTCGCCAGTCTGCTCAACCCGCGGCCAGTCAATGCAGGCGTCAAGCAGCCGCACTTCGCACCCAAAGCGAAAAGCGTGATCTTCCTGTGCATGGCCGGCGCCCCGTCGCAGCTGGACCTGTTCGACTTCAAACCAAAGCTCCGCCAAATGCACGGCACTCCGGTGCCGGAGGAACTGGTGGCCGGAGAGCGCTTTGCCTTCATCAGCGGACGCCCGATGCTGCTCGGTTCTCCGTTCGAATTCAAGCAGCACGGCCAGACCGGCACATGGGTCTCCAACATGCTGCCCCACACGGCCGCCATCGCGGACGAGTTGTCGTTCATTTACTCGATGACCACCGATCAGTTCAACCATTCGCCGGCCGCGCTCAAGATGTTCACCGGGCATCAGCGTCCCGGGCGGCCTTCCATGGGCGCGTGGATCAACTACGGCCTGGGCAGCGAGGCGGAAAATCTACCCGGCTTCGTGCTTCTTGCCTCCGGCCGCGCCGGCCGCTGCGGCACGGCCTGCCACGGCAGCGGCTTCCTCCCCACCGTTTATCAGGGCGTCCCGTTCCGTTCCGGAGGCGATCCCGTGCTGTCGCTCTCCAATCCCGAGGGGATGACCAGCGACGACCGCCGCGCGTCACTCGATACACTGCGCGCGCTCAATCAACATAAGTTAGACACCTGCGGCGATCCCGAGATCGCCACCCGCATCGCCGCCTTCGAGATGGCCTACCGCATGCAAGCGAGCGTGCCGGAGCTGATGAGCATCAGCGGCGAACCGGAGCATATTCACAAACTCTACGGCACCGAACCAGGGAAGAAATCGTTCGGCAACAACGCCCTCCTCGCGCGCCGCCTGGTGGAACGGGGCGTCCGTTTCGTGATGCTCACCCACGGCGAGTGGGATCACCACGGTGGCGCGCGCATCAATCTAAAAGAGCATTTCCCCCGCATCTGCCAGGAAGTGGACCGCGGATCAGCTGCCCTGGTGGCGGACCTGAAGCAGCGTGGTCTCCTCGACGAAACGCTCGTCATCTGGGGCGGCGAATTCGGCCGTACGCCCATGCGGCAAGGCAATCCCGACGATCCGTTGATCGGCCGCGATCATCATCGGCAATTCACCATTTGGATGGCGGGGGGCGGCATCAAGGCCGGCGTCCGCTACGGCGCCACCGACGAGCTAGGGTACAAGGTGGCCACCAATCCCGCCACCGTGCACGACATGCAGGCTACCATCCTGCGCGCGCTGGGTATGGACCACACTCGGCTCACCTATCGCTTCCAGGGACGGGACTACCGGCTTACCGACGTCCACGGAGAGGTGCTGCAACCGCTACTCGGTTGAAATTGCCCTACTTGCGCACGATCACTTCCCTTATCGAATCCCGGGTTAGAAAGAACTTCACCGAAGCAAACGGAGCGAACAGCTTCTCGATGCTTCGATTGTTCAACGTCTGCGCCAGCCGCCGCCGCCCGCGTGGCTGCAGCAGCAGCGTCTTGCCGTCGGCGATGCGGAAGGAAAACGCGTCCACCATGTTGTCCTTCGCCTCGGCATGAAAGCACGCAAACAGGATTCCGCCCGGGCGCAGAATCCGATGCAGGCGCGGGATGATCGCCTGGGCTACCGGGGGCGGAAAGTGCTCCAGAATGTCCCACACCAGTATCGCGTCGAATGCCTCGGCCGGAAAATCCAGCGCTTTCGCAAGCCGCTCTGTCGCTGGCGCGCCCGGAATATCGAAAGATCGGAGCAGATCTTCGAAGGTTAGCCGATGACCCTGTCCGATGATGAATGTGACGTTGGCCTGAGTGAACTCACCCACGTCCAACACTTGGCATCCAGCGCCGCTGGCGGGCGGTGAGAGCGCCCCCAGAAATTGCTCCAGCCCATGACTCTGACGGTATTGTTCGGAAACTGCGGGTCCGATAAGAACTGCCTCCTGCTGGTAAGTTCCCTACTGCAATGACGGAACTCGCCGCGGCGGTTCGTAGATGGCCACCGAACACGCCTGGCGAGCGCCGGGATTCGGAAATTACGCCTTGTGTGCGGCGGTGGCCGGAGCAGCCGGCGCAGCCTGCGGTTGTGCCTGCCGGGGAGGCGGCTGCACGCGTGCCGGTTCGTTGCGCACGATGTCGATGGAGCCCTTGAAGTAGGCGCCATCCTCAATCACGATCCGCACGGTCTTGATGTCTCCCACCAACTTGGCATCCTTGCGGATCTCGATCTTTTCGCCCGCCTCGACGTTGCCGTGAATGGTTCCGAGCACCACGATCTCACGCGCCTTCACCCCGGCCATCACCTTGCCGTTCGGGCCGATCGTCAAACGGTGCTCCTGCAATTCCACCGAACCCTCAATTTCTCCATCGATGAACAGATCCTCGCGGCTGAACAACTGGCCCTTGATGATGCAAGACTTGCCGATGGAAGCCGAACGCGACGTGTCCGCGTCCGGACGGGGTGGGAGCGTGCTCAACGGAATGCCCTCGCGCGCCAATGCGGCGTTGGTGGGAGGTTGCGGCGTAATCTTCGGTGCTGGTTCATCTTCTTTGCGCCGGTTCCACATAGATCAAGGCTCCTTCCGCGAGTTGAGGTCCTCCGCCGGGCAACATCGGCGCGGCGAAGTACCTTCCATGGTAGTGCAGAACCAGCGTCGTCCGCTAGCAAGGCTGTTTCGCCCCGCGATCCCTCCCCGGCGAGACGCTCGAATGTCCGGGTGGCATAATAAGGGCGTGGCGCGCGGCAAAGAAAACGAACACCGAATCGAACGACTCGAAAATCAGGTGCATCTCTATCAGAAGTTGAGCCGGTTTTTTGCCCGGCCCCCGGCGCTTACCGAAGCCCTCGCCACCGTAGTCAATCATGTGGCGCGGTTTCTCCACGCCGATTCCTGTCTCCTCTATCTCAGCTCCCGGGAGGAACTGGTGCTCAGCGCGGCGCACGGTCCAAATCCCGCCGCTGTCGGCACCGTGAAGCTGAAGCTCGATGAAGGGCTCACCGGCTGGGTAGCCCGCGAGCGCCGGCTGCTCGCGATCACGCGAGAGGCCTTCCTCGATCAGCGTTTCAAATTCTTTCAGGATCTCCCCGAAGACCGCTTCGAAGCCTTTCTATCGGCCCCCGTCATTGCCCTCAACCGGGTGGTCGGCGTCATCAACGTCCAGCATCGCAGTCCGCACGCTCATGGCGGCGACGAGATGGAAATGCTCACCAGCATCGGTGAGATCGTCGGTGGGCTCGTCGCGCTCTCCTGCTCGGACCCGGCCGGATTCGAGCAGGCCGACTACGCCCGCGTCGCACTCACCAACGGAGCGGGGACCGGCCGTTGATCCGATTTCTGATCCTCGTTGCGATCACGTTCGCAACGCTCCCCGCGACCCGGGGAGCAGAGATTGGCCCTAGTTGGAAGTCCGCCTATTTCTTCGACCGCGCTGGAGAGTCCCTCAGTATCTACGATCTGGCGATGCCTTCCCCCGAGTGCGGAATGGCGCTCGGAATTTGGAACGACGGCGGCCGCCCCCGCCACGTGATGGTGAAGACGCGGGACAACGGGCGAACATGGGCGATCGAGAGAACTAAACCCGAAGGCAGGTCGATCTTCTTTCTGCGCGGCGGCATGGGATGGATGGCCGCCGAAGACGGCATCTACGCCACCACCGATTGCGGTGCGGAGTGGCGCCGTCTTCGCAAAGAGAAAGATCTTGTCCGCGTGTGCTTTTCCAGCGAGAGAACCGGCTACGCATTGGGAGCCCCGAAGAAAGTTCTCAAGACCGTGGATGGCGGCGAAACCTGGACCGAGTTGCCCGCCGCCCAGGAGCCCAAGTCAAACCCGGACCGTAGCGCCTACACTTGGGCCGATTTTCATCCGAGCGGCTGGGGGATGATCGTCGGATTTCACAAGCCCGCGCGCCGTGCCCCGGACGCACCGGTGTGGATGGATCCGGAAACAGCCGCCCAGAGGAGGCAGTGGCCCTCGCTCAGTCTGATCCTTCAGACCCCTGACGGCGGTGTGACTTGGAGGCCATCGGTGGAGTCCGTCCTCGGCACCATTACGCGCGTCCGATTCTCACCCTCTGGAAGCGCTCTGGTGTTGCTGGAATTCGAGTACAGCTTCGAATTCCCGAGCGACGTGATGGCCATCGGCCAGGATCGGAAAGGAACCGCGCGTGTGTACAGGAGAAAGAACCATGCCGTCACCGATGTGATCTTCGACTCGCGTAACCGCGCCTATGTGGCTGGCTACGAGCCCCCCGGCCAACTGCGCGACGTCCCCATCCCGGGCAAGGTCAAAATTTCTAGAAGTCCAGATATGCAGTCCTGGGACACGCTCGATGTCGACTACCGCGCCGTAGGCCGGCGCGTAATGCTCGCCGCTGGATCGGATGGCGTGATGTGGGCAGCCACGGATACGGGTATGATACTCCGTTTGACTGACCGCGAGTAAGTCAAAACAGAAGCGGCCAAGCACGTTTTATCCAACGAGCATCCACAGGCCATCCCCCGCAAGTACTGGTAAACAGGGACAATCAAAGCATAGGAAAACGTCCGAGAGATTGCATTTTTTGCCTTGACTTTCGCTCTCAGTAGGCGCATTCTGAACGTGGTTCCAAGAGGTTTTAGGAACAGCGAGTCTGGCGAAACGTAGCGGACCCGAAGTGATGATCTTGTCTGGGCGTGTTAATAGCAGCTTAGACGAGGGAGTGACGGGAGATCGGGCGGTTCGAACAGGTAAGTTTTCTGTCAGTAACTTGCTTCGAGTGCTTTGATCCCGAAGGGACGAAAACCCCTGGAGGGGAGCAGGAAAGCGGAAGCTGATAGAACCGTTCGCGAAATTGGGAATCGCGGGTGCCGCCCGTGGAAGTTCCCCCGCCAGCAGCAACAGCGGAGGAACCGAGGGCGGAGGCCAACGGATTCTCGGGCTCGTGAAACGAGGGCCGCGAAGGGATAGGCCGGGAACGACGATCCCGCCGTGGGAGTGCCTGAAAGGGTATACCCGCTGCGGAGGAGCGAAAGGCCGTTCCGAGCAGCCGGCTTCTACTGCCAGGATGACTGCAGGCGAGTTGCCGAGCGTTGAACCGCGAGCATCGAAAGGTGCCTGTGGCGAGCAAAGTGACCACCGCCCGGTCCTGACGGATGCCATGTTCAAGTCCTGCTAGCGGACTGGAGAACGAGCTGCTCTGAGGGTCACTTGGAACCACTAACTTTTTCTGGCCACTTGCTCTCGCGACGAGGCGAAAACCCCTGTTGTTCTGCCGTGTAGGTCAGTTCGGCCAGACAAACGGACGGAACGTACATGGTTTCACCTCCCTCCGTCGCCGAGTCCAAGACTGTTGCTGGGTCACATTGGCTTCGCGAATCACCTTCTACCCTTCCGTGCCCGAGCGGCTGCGTTGACTACATCCGAGACCTCGCCTGGAATCTGCCGTGGATAGGAGGAAGCTCCTTCGGTCACCCGCTTGCGAACTGGATTCTTGGTCCGGCGTTTAGCCTGAGCTCAGGTCTACTGGATCATGGGCTCGCGGCTACGTACGTCCTTCGCCATGTAACCGAGGCCCGCCTGCGGCCTGTAGCGGCAGCGGTCGAACAACCAGTCGGCATATCCGATTGGGTTCGTTGGCATCCACCATTCGAGCTTGCTTTACGCAGGTCCCACCGCGAGGCGGGATCGCGTGCGAGTTCGAGGTCGCTGGACGTTCGACGGTGAAATGAAATGCCATCTATTTCTTCACAGCCTCTCGCAGCCCCAGGTTGCGAACCAGACGCAACAAGTAGGTGGGATTCAAACCCAGCAGCTTCGCGGCGCCTTTGTAGTCGCCGCCCGCTTGCTGATAGGCCTTGAGGATGCTTTCGCGCTTCGCATCGGAAACTGTCGACTGGTAAGCGCCCACGTCGGCATAGGGCGCCGCGTCCCAGATTGACTCCGGCAGGTCCGCCGGCACCACGGGGCCCGTATCCCCAAGCGCGACGGCGTGTTCGATTGCGTTCGACAACTCGCGAACGTTGCCGGGCCAGTCATAGGCTTGCAAGCAACGCAACGCTTCGGGCGAGAGTTTTTTCGATCGCTCGCCGAAGAGCGTCAGAAAGTGCGCGGCGAGCAGCGGGATGTCTTCCTTGCGAGTCCGCAGGGGCGGCGTACGCAGAGCCACCACGTTCAATCGATGATAGAGGTCGGAGCGAAAACTGCCATTCTTCACCTTCTCGGCGAGGTCACGGTTGGTAGCGGTGACCACGCGGATATCGATTTTCACGGCGCGCGTCGAGCCCACACGCTCGACCTCACGTTCCTGCAGAACGCGTAGGAGCTTGGCTTGCAGCGGCAATGCCAGCTCGCCGATTTCGTCCAGAAAGAGCGTTCCCTTATCGGCCGCTTCGATCTTGCCCTTCTTGGCCGTAGCAGCTCCCGTGAAGGCACCTTTCTCGTAGCCGAAGAGCTCGCTTTCGAGTAGCGTCTCTGCGATGGCCGCGCAGTTGATGGCGACGAACGGCGCGTCGGCGCGCGGGCTCCCGCGGTGGAGAAGCCGGGCCACCAGTTCCTTGCCGGTGCCGCTTTCTCCCTGGATGAGCACGGTGGTGTCGCGCGGAGCGAGTTTCTCGATACGGTCCAGCAAGGAGCGGATGGCGGGGCTCTCTCCCAGGATGCCGCCGTGGCCACAGAGGCGTTGTTCGAGCACGGTGCGCTCGTCGCGAAGATGCTCCACCTCGCGTGCGTTCTCGATGGCGAGGGCCGCCAGACTGGCCACCGGGCTTAGCGTGGCCATGGCGCCCGGCTCGGCGCCGCGGAGCAGCAACGCGCCGGCCAGCGCGCCGCCGGCATAGATTGGGACAGCCACCAAACCATCGCCCTCATAGGGGCCTTCGCTAGTCAGATGCCGCCATAGCGATGGTGCGTCGCCGCCGAGTTCTCCGGCGGCCCGCAGGAAGGCGGTCTCCAGATCGTCGCCCACGATGATGCGGCCGGAACCGAAGGAAATGAAGTCTTCGAGGAGCCTCAGCAACTGGTCAGCCACCTGAGCGCGGCGGCCGGGCGTGCGGGCGCCGACGAGCGCGCGAAAGAGGAACACCAGCACGGAGGCGTTCAAGAGGATCGAAGACGGGCTCGCGGCGGACGGCGTCATCAGAGCTTAGATCATTATGCATCCAAGGTGACTTACTGCGATTATCCGATTGGATAATGCCGCTATCCAGGTGGTTCTATGGCGAGCACGACTGGTCGGGTTTTGCGGAGGTTTTCGCGGTGGCCCCGCAATTGCACACCTCGCGGCATGGCACTCACCATTGGCAAACGAAATGAAGGCAATGTCGAGATCATGAGTCTGGCCGGACGCCTGGTGCTCGGCGAAGAAACCAGCGGCTTGCGGGAACAGATGGTCGCGGCATTCGACCGCAAGTCCGACCTGCTGGTGGATTTGGCCGGGCTCAGCTATATCGATAGCGCCGGGCTCGGCGAGTTGGTGGGCGCACTTGCTTCGGCCACCTCGCGCGGGCGGAGCATGAAGCTGTTGCGTCCGGGCAGGCGCATGGCTGATTTGCTCCAGATCACGAAGCTCTACACGACCTTCGACATTTTCGAAGACGAAGCCGCGGCGCTTGCGAGTTACGGCAAATGAGAGATACTACGGCAATGCCTCCGGAGGAGTTGCACAGGCCGAACGGAAACGACGAGCGCATCGACTTACAGCAGAAGCTTGCCCGGGTGCAGAGTTTGCTGGAGGCGGCACGGCGCGTCCATTCCACCATCCGCCTCGACGATGTACTCGCCGGCGTGCTGGAGATCGCCGCTAAGGAACTCGAGGCCGACGGCGCTTTCTTCTTCTCAATGGGCGCGCAACTCGAAGCAAGAGTCAGCGTCTATGGCCGCGTTCCGGATGACTGGACGCGCTGGACGGAGCGCGTTCCGCTGCCCGGCTACGCCAGCGCGCCCCTGACGGGCGAACGCGGCGATACGCTGGCTCATCTGGTGATCTACCGGCCAGCGCCGCTGTCGCTGGAAGAGGAAGACTTTCTGGAAGGGCTGGCGCTGCAGTCGGCCCTGGCTGTGGGCAATGCGCAGCATCACGAGAAAACGATCGAGTGGGAGCGCGTACAGCTTGACCTCGATGCGGCGCGCACAATTCAGCGCAGCCTGTTGCCTCAGGCGGTGCCAGATGTCGCGGGCTACTCGTTTGCCTTACGTTCGACCACTTGTTACGAAGTGGGCGGCGACTACGTAGACGTTGTGCCGCTGCCCGATGGCCGCTTGATGATGGTGCTGGGCGACGTGGCGGGCAAGGGCCTGGCGTCGGCTTTGATCAGTATGACGTTCCGGTCGAGCTTCCGCGCCATCTGCGGCGCAGGCTTGCCGATGGCCGAGATGGCGGCGCGGCTGAACCAACTGCACTGGCAGGAAGGGCCGGAAGCGCGGCGGCGTTATGTGACGGCGATTCTGCTGTGCCTGGATCCGGCGACGCATTCGGTGGAGGCGGTGAACTGCGGCCACAATCCGGCGTTCCTGGTGCATGGAGGAGAGTCTGTACGGGTGGCGGCGAGCGGTCCGCCGCTGGGGATGTTGCCGGACCGGACTTATGAGACCGAGCGGTTCCAGTTGGCGGAAGGAGGGCAATTGTTGCTCTATACCGATGGGTTGACGGAAGTGTTTCACGGCGAGGAGGAGTTCGGCGAAGAGCGCCTGCTGGGGCTGATGGGCACGAAGCCTTCGGCTACGCTGCTGGATGACGTCTGGACGGCGCTGGCTCGTTTTGCGGGCAACGCGCGGCAGACCGATGACATGACGGCCCTCTATCTTTCCCGGGGAGGAGCCCAATGATTGCCGCACCCATCATCACGGAGCTGCGATTGCCTACGAGGCTGGGCTTCGAGAAGGTGGCGATGCACACGGCGGCGAGCGTTGCCGAGATCATGGGATTTTCACTCGATCGCATTGAAGACTTGAAGACGGCGGTCTCGGAAGCCTGCATCAACGCCATTGAACACGGCAATCAGCTCAACGAATTGTTGGGTGTGGTGGTGACGCTGTCGATGGGCGACGAGTCGCTCGAGGTCAAGATTCGCGATCATGGCACGGGCGTGCAAAACGAATTGCACGTGCCGGACATCGATCGCAAGATGCTGGGCGAGGAAGATCCGCGCGGCATGGGCATGTTCCTCATTCAGGCGCTGGTGGATGAGGTGGAATACATCAGCGAGACGACCGGCGGCAGCTACGCGCGGCTGGTGATTCATTTGAATAGGCAGAGAGAGAACTAAAGACATGGTGATGCCAACGAAGACGAAGGTGGAACAGAACGGCGATACGGCGGTGATGCGCTTTGAAGGCGATATCACGAGCACGTCGGAGGATGCCGTGCTGGGAGAGTACAAGGCGCTCAAGGCGGGCACCGCGAAGATCCTGCTCGACTTCACGAAAGTGCCGTATTTGAACTCGAGCGGCATTGCGCTGGTGATCCAGTTGTTGATGGCCGCGAGCAAGGTGCCGCAGAAAGTGGTGTGCTTTGGGCTAACACCGCATTTTGTGAAGGTGTTCACGATGCTGGGTTTGGCGAAGTACACGACGCTGCATACCGACGAAGCGGCTGCCCGAGCGGCCGTAGTCTGAACGCTGGCCGCCGCGCGCACCGTCACGAGCCAGGCGGGTTGTCGAGCCCATCCCCGCGCGAATGGCGCGCGCGGCGGAGGGGAGAATCCCGTTGCCTCACACTTACAGAATCCTGACGGCGGTGCTGCGACTGCGTGCCTTGGCCTCGCCACTGTTTGCGGAAGAGGACGTCGCCCGCGTCGAGCAGTGGCGCGTCCACGAAGGCGACGACCCTCGCTGGGCCGCTCCGGACTTCGACGATTCCGGATGGCAGCCGTCGAATTGGCTCCGGCGGTTCTCCAGCGCGCAGGCCTTCTTCGCAGGCACCCGTTGGTATCGCGCTTCGGTGTCTCTTCCGCCCAGCCTCGCTGGACAGCCACTGGCGATCGCGATGCCACCGCTCGACGAGGTCTATGACGTATTTGTGAATGGAGTTCGTATTGCCAAGCCGGGGTTTGCCGTGGAGTCCGCGTACCTGCCGGCGAGCGAAGTGGGTGGCGACTCTTACCAGAAACTTACCAGCTCCGGTGGCGCGCTGCTGGTGCTAGTGGGCGAGGTCAGCGGAAAGGGACTGCGCGCCGCGCTGCTGGTGGGCCACATCTCCGGAGCCTTGAGCAACGAACGCTCGTACCAGCCCGCGGAGGTGCTGGCGAATCTGAACCAGTCGCTCGTGGGCCGCGTGAGAGGCGGCCTCGCCCCCTGCTGCTACGCCCGCTTCGACCCCGACGGTAAAGTGACCATCGCTAATGCCGGGCATCCGGCACCTTACGACGACGGCCGCGAACTCGAAGTTGCCACGGGACTGCCGTTGGGCGTCGCAGCCGGAGTTACCTACGACGAATCCATCGCAACCGGCGAAGCCGAGCCCGCCCAGCGCGAACTCTTTGGCTTCGACCGCACCCGCGATATCTCGACGCATTCGGCACAAGAGATCGCCAGAGCCGCCAAGGCCTGGGGCCAGAACGACGACATCACCGTGGTGACGGTGCGGAGGAACGCATGAGCTACGCGCCAGGATTCAGCTTCCGAAGCTCTTCGGCGTCGACGCGATCCTTACCTCGGCCCGCCGCATCCTTGTTCCGAAGCAGCGCTTCTCTCCCGATAAAGAACACCGGAACTCCGTCCAAATCCCCGGCCACCCGGCCTTGCCAGGCGTCTTCAAAGCTGACCCCAGAAATCGAAGTCAATAAATCGATCCGGTTGGGCTCATGGCCCAGTTGGATCACCCGCCCCGGCGTGGTGAACTCGTGGACCGTGAGACCCAAGCTCCCGAATCCGAACTGCCGGATCGCTGCCACCGTTCGGTCCGCGTTGGCGGGACTGGCACTCAGGAAGAAATCGACATCGGCCGAGTACCGAGGATATCCGTGCCGGGCCACCGCCAAAGCGCCCACGATCAGGTACTCAACTCCGTTCGAGTTCAAGCACTCGACAAACTCGCGCAAGTCCTTGCTGAGTGGCATTGGGGCGGGCTCTTTCTTGCAGCGCGAAGAAAATGGCGATCCGTTCCCGGGGATCCATCTTGCTTCGCTCGAGAACGTCGGCGGCTTCCGCCTCTTCGAAACTGCGAAAGATTCGCGCCACCTTTTCCATCCACTCTATTTTACCGCGGTCAGCCGCGCCGGGCGGAGGACGAATCGAATGAGAGCGCTGATTCTAATCGTCGCGGCGGAGAACGCCCAGCGCGAGTTCCTCTGCTTCGACCGTACGCGCGAGATCTCCATGAAGCCAGCTCCAGAGAACGCCGAAGCCGCCAAGGCGTGGGGCCAGAACGACGACATCACCGTCGTCACGGTGCCGAGGACCTCATGAAACCATTGCTGCTACTGATCTTGCTGGCGCTGCCAGTCGCCGCCCAGTATCCCGCCGGGGCGGTCTTCCAGCGCGGCGACGACCCACGATGGGCGGCCCCCGACTTCGATGACCGCCAGTGGGTGAAGCAAAGCGACTACCGCCCCGACTCCAATAACGATTATCTGCAGAACCGCTCCTGGATGCGGGCGCGCGTCACGATCCCCGCCGGCGAGCCCGCCGTCATCGTAAGCCAGCATTGCCCCTGCGAGTTCTACGTCAATGGCGTTCGCGTCGCCGCCATCGGTGACCTGAATCAGCCCCGGCCCCACACCCCTCGGCAGATTCGCATCTTCCCGCTGCCGGCCGGCATTCCGGCGGGCGAGGCCGTCTTTGCCGTTCGCCGTTACGATCCGCCCGGCCTCGAAAGTGTCGGCTATACATGGGCGAAATCCTCGGCGCTGCTGGTGCCTGACAGCGGCGCGGACCAGGCCCTGGAGCGGTTTGCGAAAACCGTTCTCGCGTCTGCCCGGCTCAACGTCCTGTTCGTTCTCTTTGCCCTTGCCGCGTTGCTGGGGGCCACTTGGGGCCAACGCATGGATGCCGCCTATTGGGTGGCGATTTTGATGGAAGGATGCTCGCTCCTGGCTGTTGGGTTTACCAGCTTGGAACTAGGAGGGATCGCCGACCACTCGAATCTGAACTCGATCGGCTGGAGTCTGGCCAATCCGGTTGCGATTCTGCCGGCCATCCTCCTGGCGCTGCTTGTGCCACGTGTGAATCGACGGATCTGGCTCTCCGCCTGCTTGCTCGCCGGAGCGATCAGATGTCCTTTCTTCGTCGCCCCGTACTACGGAGTGCCACCATCCTGGTCGCCGCTCGCGGTGGCTGCCGCCGAGGCCGGAATCTGGTTGATCGTGGTCACCACATTGGCTTTGGTGACCTTGGCGCTCCGGCTCGGCGGCATCCCCAGACCCCTCCTGTTGTTTTGCGTTTTGGGTCCATTGTGTTCCCTATTGATGCGCCTGGGGGCCACGTGGGGCCAACGCAAGGATGCCGCCTTTTGGGTGGCGCTTGCGCTGGAAGGATGCGCGCTCCTGGCTGTTGTTTTTCTAAGCTTTGTGTCAATTGGGAGCGCCGACCAATCGACCATGAACTCGATCGGTTGGAGTTTTGTCATTCCGATTGCGATTCTGCCGGCCATCCTCCTGGTGTTGCTTGTGCCGGGTGTGAATCGACGGCTCTGGCTCCCTGCATGCCTGCTCGCCGGAGCGATCAGAGTTCCTTCCTACATTGCCCCGTACTATGGCGTGCCACCATCCTGGGCACCGCACGCGGTGGTCCCCTCGTAACGGGCCGTTCGTCCACACGCACACGGAAACGTGCGGTGGTCATCGTCCGGTGGTACCTGCGTGAGTCGCCCTACCTATGGGCCCTATTCAACATTAAGCGCGGCCTTACGAAGGATGTCCGGACGATGCTTCTGGAACAGAAGCTCCTCCGCCAACTCCTGCTGGACGGCAAGGTCCACGCTCTGACCCTCATCGGCACACACGCCGACGAAATTGACACGGATGATGAGACCCTTGCCGAGTTGGGGCTTGACGCCGAGGCAACCGTCCGCGACGCCATCCTTGCCCGAAACGAGAGGGTCAAGCGGGACTTCCGAGACGAACTCATGGACATCGCCGCCGAACTCGCTCGCCAGGCCGGCGAAGCGAATGACGGGCTGCGCCGCCTTCAGGACTCCCTCTCCCAGACGTGCGTCTTCACGGTCTCGACGAAGGCGTATTTGCGTCTGGTCGGCGCGCTCGGGGGCCAGAAGGATTACGGACTGGGCGACCCGCCGGACACGCAGGTCCCGCAACTCCGCGGACACCTCGAGGAAATCGCCCGTCACCAAGGAATCGAAGAACGAAATCAGGAGGTGATGACAAAGCGGGATCTCTTGCTGCACGAGATCCAGTCGCAGTTTCGCGCCCGGCGCGCCATCCTCTCCCAGCGAAGCCAAGGACTCGTCGAAGAACTCCAACGGATTCAAAGTCAGATTGAAGGTCCACGGGAGCAGTTGGCTCGCGATTTGGCTGAAGTCCAGCACGATGCCGACGGGGATTTCCGGAATCGTCAGGAACATCTGGAAGAGCGTCTGGAGCAAGCCGTCGAACGGGCGCTGAAGCAGATCGGCCTCCAGGTTGACGGCTGGGGCTCCCTACATTGGGCGACGTTGCGTGCCATCGTCGCGCGCGACGGTCAGTTCTTGAGCCCGTCTACCGGCAAGCGGCATGACTTGAACGCCAGCCTCGCAGGGCCGCTGTTGCAGGCCATCCCGTTTGCCTGGGACGACTTCTTCGGGCGGCAGTTGGAGAAGATCACAACCTGGGCCCGCGGCAAACTGGAGCGGCACATCGACGTTTCCAGAAGGCGATGCCCTTCCTTGCCATCCCCGTCGAGTGCGAGAAGCCTGGCCTTCCCGACGTGCGCCGTGAAGGGGAAGTAAGCGCCCGGCGTGTTGCGGGCGAGCACCAGCGCCTTGTTAAAGAGCCGGATCGCATCATTGGGCCGACCAAACTCCGCGAAGCCCTCCCCTAACGCCGTCTGATACCGGATCTGTGCTGCCACGTCGCCGGACGCCCCCGCCGCCAGAAACGCCTGGCCCACGAGCGTCAACGACTCCCGCAGTTCACCCTTCAGAAAGGCGATGGTCCCGAGTTCGCCCTTCGCGCGCGACTCCCAATCGCCAGCCCCGATCGCGGCGGCGATCTCCAGCGCCTCGTTCCAACTCGCCTCAGCAGCGTCAAGATCGCGCTGGAACTCCAGGTCGCCCTGAACACATAGCAGATGGAGGCGGAGCTTCCGATCGGTGGCCGATGTCGGATGCGACAGCAATGCCGCGATCCGATGCGCCGCGGCATCCAGCGGTTCGCGCTCCAGGTCCGAACGAATCAGAACGGCCTCATGGAGCAGTCTCGTCGCCTCGTCCGGCGGGATGGGCCGCGACT
>JAWKHI010000070.1:0-21413 GCA_041394885.1 Bryobacteraceae bacterium
GATTGCATCGTCACGAGCGCGCATCAGGCGCATCTGTCGGTGGAGGACACGGTATTCGAGCCGGTGGCGGCGGCCTATTCGTCGGTGCTGCCGGAGGAGCGGCATCGGGGAGCGGCGGTGGTGGATCTGGGGATGCATTCGACCGGGATCGCGGTGTACGACGGGGAAGCGGCGGCGGGAGTGGCGAGCCTGCCGATTTCGAGCGACCATCTGACGCGCGACATCGCGGTGGGGCTGCGCCACCACTACAACATCAACGTGAGCTACGAGGATGCGGAGATACTCAAGCGGGAGTACGGATGCGCGATGCTGGGGTTGACCGCCGACAGCGCGGAGATCGAGATTCCCTCCGACGACGGGCGGGAATCGCATTCGATCCGGCGGTACCAGATCAATGAAATCATCGAGGCGCGCGCGCAGGAACTGTTCGAATTCGTGCGCGCCGAAATTGTACGCGTCGGGATGGACCAGGCGCTGATGGAAGGGGTCTTTCTGACAGGAGGAGGAGCACGGCTCCCGGGCATGCTCGACATGGCCGAGAAGGTGCTCAACTGTCACGCCAAGTACGGGCTGGCCGTGGGCGTACAGGACTGGCCTCAGAATTTTCAGGATCCGGCGTGGACCACCGCGGCGGGTCTGGCAATGTATTCGGCCCGATTGAAGCTTCATCGGACGCGCCCGCGCAAACCGCCCGGGCTGCTTGGCTTCTTCGGCTGGTAACCAACGGTAGGAACGAGGTACCCCATGTTGAATCTGAACGACTCGATGAAGTTCGAAATGGCCGAGGAGGCCGCGACCGGAACCCGCATCAAGGTGCTGGGGATCGGAGGAGGTGGGGGCAACGCCGTTGCCCGCATGATGGAGGCGGGCCTCAATGGCGTGGAATTCTTCGTCCTCAACACGGACCGGCAGGCGCTGCAGGCGTCGCCGGTGCCGAACAAACTGGCCATCGGCTCCAAGGTCACCAACGGCCTGGGCGCCGGATCGGACCCCGCCGTCGGGCGCCAGGCCGCGCTCGAGGACACCGAACGCATCATCGAGGCGCTGGAAGGCGCCGACATGGTCTTCATTACCGCGTGCCTGGGCGGGGGCACCGGCACCGGAGCGGCGCCCATCATCGCCTCGCTTGCCAAGGAACTGAACGCGCTGACCGTGGCCGTGGTGACGACGCCGTTCCGCTTCGAGGGTCCGCGGCGGATGAAGATCGCCGAGCATGGGCTGGCAGAACTGGCCGGCACCGTCGACACCGTGATCACGATTCCCAACACGCGCCTGCTGGAGGTGGCCCCGGCGAGCACGGGCTTCCTCGAAGCGTTCACGCTGGCCGACGACGTGCTGCGGCAAGCCGTGCAAGGCATCAGCGACATCATCACCACGCCGGGCGTGATCAACCGCGATTTCGCCGACATCCGCGGCATCATGCTCGGCATGGGCTACGCGATGATGAGCACCGCGTCCGGCAAAGGCGAAAAGGCCGTGGTGGACGCCGCCCGGCGCGCCATCGAGAATCCGCTCCTTGACGACGGGGGCGTTCGCGGCGCGCGCGGAACGCTCATCAACATTACCGCGTCGTCCAACCTCCCGATTCAGGATATCGACGAAGCCTGCACGCTCATCTGGCAGGCCACCGAAAACGACGACGTGCACATCAACTGGGGCATGGTGCTCGATGAGAATCTGAAGGACGAAGTGAAGGTGACCGTCATCGCCACCGGTTTCGTGCGGGAGGGCATGGAAGCGCCGCGCAAGGTGGAGATCCCGCGCACGCACCGCCCGGCGCAACCGGCCGTGCCCGCCACGCCGGCCTACGCGCCGATCGTCGAGGCGCCGATGAGTTCCGCGGTGGAATCGCGCGGCGCGGTGTCGATCGATCTGGAGCCCGAGCCGCCGGCCGAGCAGGAGCCGATCATGCCGGAGGTGATCACGTCACCGCTCGACGCCGAAGAGGAAATGGCTACCAGCCGCACCGAACGCGGTTCCCATCAGGATCTGGACACGCCGGCGTTTCTGCGCCGCGAACGGCGCTTGTTCCAGTAGGGGGGGCGCTGCCGGCGCCTTTTCCAATCGCAGCGCGGGCCGCGCATAGCCCCGATAGCAGAGCCGGAAACGTTCCGCGCTACACTCGGAAGATCGGATGTCGCACCCTCCCCGGTACCGGTTTCTCGACGCACTGATTCACGCCTTCGTCGTGATCCTGATCGTCTCCAATCTGGTGGCGCCGAAGATCACCGCGATCGGGCCGTTCCGCATCAGCGGCGCGCAGTTGATGTTCCCGCTCACCTATATCTTTGGCGATATCTTCACCGAAGTCTATGGGTACGCCGCGTCGCGGCGGGCCATCTGGCATGGCTTCTTCGCTTCCGCGCTGCTGGCCATCATGGGGATGATCGTAGTGGCGCTGCCGCCAGCGCCGGAGTGGCACGACCAGGAAGCGTTCGCCCGCATCTTCGGCTTCGTTCCACGCATCGTGATCGCCAGCCTGATCGCCTACTGGTGCGGCGAGTTCGCCAACGCGTTCGTGATGGCGAAGATGAAGGTGGTTACGCGCGGACGCCACCTGTGGATGCGGACCATCGGCTCCACCATCGCCGGACAACTGGTGGATACCGTCATCGTGATCGTCATCGTCTTCGCGGGCACCGTCGACTGGGGAACCATCGTCAAGCTGATCTATTCCGGCTACATCAGCAAAGTGCTGTACGAGGCCGCCATGACGCCGGTGACCTACGTGGTGGTGAATGCGCTCAAGCGGGGCGAAGGCATCGAGGTGTTCGATACGGCCACCGACTTCAACCCCTTCTCCGGAGAACGGGCGTCGTCGCCGGCCGCCGCCGACTGACGCCGCGAGCCGTCCATGGGTCCCGCGTTCAAAGACGTCATTCCGGCCGCGCCCAGTTGCGGGAATTGATGGGCGAGCCATCGCCGCTTGCCATCTCGAATCGCCCGGGCAATCGCCGCGGGAACACCTTCCACAACATCCTCGACAACCCGCGCGCCGGGCTCCCGTTCCTGGTTCCGGGCAAGACGGAAACACTGCGCGTGAACGGCGGTGCGCAACTGGTGATGCGGGACGTCGATGGCGTTTCGCGGCCGTACGCCGGATCTGGCGCTGGGCGTGACGGTGGAGGAAGCCTTCTTTCTTCGAAGTGCATGATCCGGTCCAGCCTCTGGAAGCCGGAGCAATGGCCGCCGCTCGAGGGCGTGGCTTCTCTCACCGTGGCGCTCACCGAAGCGCTCACCGAAGCGCTGGCGGAAGTGGCGGCGACTCGGGTGGAGGAGCTTGAGAAATGATCAGGCGGAGCGAATCGGAACGGCTTTACTGAGCACGCCCGAGACCGCGGCGGCGATCCGGCGCGGATCGAGCCCGCTCCAGTCACGCAGCTCCCCCTGGGACCCGGCCACCGTCACCGGCTCTCGCGCAAGGCGGAACGGCAGCAGCGTTGCCACCGGTTCGCCGTGATTGGGGCCGGTGGCCATCGCCATCGCCACGCATTCGGCCAACCCGCCGGCTCCGTGTTCTTCAATGGTTGCCACGACGGAAGCCGACCGGGCCGCGCGACGGACATAATCGTCATCGAACGGCGCAATCCACGGCATGCTCGCGACCGTGGCCTCGATTCCCTGCTCCGCAAGTTCCTGAGCGGCGTCGAGCGCCACCGCCAGCGCGGCGCCGGTAGCAAGGAGCGTCACCTGCGGGGGGCCGGTTTCGCCGTGGCGCACCTCGATCGCGCGGCCGGAGGCGAAGGCCGGCTCGCGCGTGTGCAGCACCGGTTCCCCGGCCTTGCCAAGGCGCAGGTAGCCCGGGCCGCGACGCACCGCGAGCGCCGCCGTCGCCAAACGCGCCTCCACAGGATCGGCCGGGGCGAGCACGGCCATATTGGGAAGCACGCGCATGGCCGCCAAATCTTCCACGCCGTGGTGGCTGTAGCCGAGGCTCCCGTACGACAAACCGCCGCCTACGGCCACGATGGTGACGTCGAGATTGTGATAGGCCACGTCGTTCCGGATCTGCTCGAGACACCGCATCACGGGGAAATTCGCAATCGAGTAGGTGAAGACCTTTTTGCCCGCCATCGCCAGCCCGGCCGCCATCCCGGTCATGTTCTGTTCGGCCACGCCGGCGTTGACGAACCGGTCTGGAAATCGCGAAGCGAAACGTTCGAGCACGGAATAGCCCAGGTCTCCGCACAGCAGCCACACGCGCGGATCGCGCGCGGCGATCTGTTCGAGAGCTTCGATGAACGCCGTCCTCACCGGTTCCGCACCTCGTCGAGCGCGCGCGCCAACTGCGCCAGGTCCGGCGAGCGATAGTGCCAGGCCAGATCCTGCTCCATGAACGACACCCCTTTGCCCTTCACGGTATGGGCGATCACCACGCTCGGGCGTCCGGGCTCAAACGGCGCCTGGCCGAGCGCGGCGGCGATGGCGGTGTGATCGTGACCGTCGATCTCGCGCACCCCCCACCGGAACGCCCGCCACTTGTCGGCGAGCGGCGCCAGATCCGCCACCTCGGCCACGCTGCCGAAGCTTTGCATCTTGTTGTAGTCGACGATGGCCACCAGGTTGTCGAGACCGAGCTGCGGGGCGAGGAGAGCCTGCTCCCACACCGACCCTTCGTCCAATTCGCCGTCGCTCAGCAGGACGAACACGCGCCACCCAGCCCCGCCGCGCTTGGACGCGAGCGCCATCCCACCGCCAACCGGCAACCCGTGCCCGAGCGACCCGGTGGACAACTCGACGCCCGGAACGTGATGGCTCACGTGGCCGAGCAGGCGCGATCCGCTCTCGCAATACCGATCCAGTTCCTCGACGGGAAAGAATCCCCGCTCGGCCAGCACGGCGTACAGCGCCGCCGCGGCGTGCCCCTTGCTGACGATCAGGCGATCCCGTTCGGGCCAATCGGGACGCGCCGGGTCCACACGGAGCACGCGGCCGTAGAGGACGGCGAGCAGATCGGTCATCGACAGGCTGCTGGCGATATGCGACGCCCGCGCCCGGTGCACCATCCGCAGCGAGTGCTCGCGGATGCGCAGCGCCAGCGCCGGGGTGGACTCAACGGCGCACGAAGGCATCGATCACCTCGGCCACATACGCGGTCTGGTCACCGCCGAGCCCTGGATAGACGCCGATCCAGAACACATGGTTCATCACCATGTCCGTGGTGGCGAGCGTGCCGACCTGCCTGTGCGGGGCGTCGAGATAGGCCGGCTGCCGCAGCAGGTTTCCGCCGAACAGCAGGCGCGTGGCGATGCGTTTGGATTCCAGATGGCGCACCAGTTGGTCCCGCGTGAATCCCGCTTCCGGCCGCACGGCGATCGGGAACCCAAACCAGCTCGGGTCGGAATCGGGCGTCGCTTCCGGGAGGATCAACCACTCTCCGGTCCGCGCGAGCCCTTCCCGGAGCCGCGCGAAGTTCCGCTTCCGGGCCTCGATGAACGCGGGAAGCTTTTCGAGCTGCGCGACACCCACCGCGGCCTGCATATCGGTGAGCTTCAGGTTGTAGCCGATGTGCGAGTAGGTGTACTTGTGGTCATACCCGCACGGCAGTTCGCCCAGTTGCCAATCGAACCGCTTGCCGCACGTGTTGTCGGCGCCGGGCTCGCACCAGCAGTCGCGGCCCCAGTCGCGGAAGGACTCGGCTACCGTCTTCAATAACGGTTTCGCCGTCAGCACGGCGCCGCCTTCGCCCATGGTGATGTGATGGGCCGGATAGAAACTCGTGGTAGCGATGTCGCCGAAGCCGCCCACGGGACGGCCGGCATAGGTGGACCCGACCGCGTCGCAGCAATCCTCCACCAGCCACAGCCCGTGGCGTGCGGCGAACGCGGTGACCGCGGCGAGGTCAAACGGATTGCCGAGGGTGTGGGCGGCCACGATGGCGCGCGTCCGGGGCGACAATGCGGCTTCGAGCTCGCGCGGATCCAGGTTATAGGTGGGCGCGGTGACGTCGATGAACACCGGCATCAGTCCGTTTTGCAGAATCGGATTCACGGTTGTGGGGAACCCGGCCGCCACCGTGATCACTTCATCGCCGGGACGCAGGCGGCGATCGCCCAGCTTGGGGGACGTGAGCGCGGACACCGCCACCAGGTTCGCCGACGAGCCCGAGTTGACGAGAAGGCAATCGCGGACGCCGAACAGGCGCGCGAAGGCCCGCTCGAACTGCGACGCGAAGCGGCCCGCCGTGAGCCAGAATTCGAGCGCCGATTCCACCAGCAACTGCATCTCGGCGGCGTCGAACACACGGCCCGCGCAGGGCACGGGCGTTTGGCCGGGCTCGAACACCGAGGGTTGGAACCGGGCGTCGTGATAGCGCTTCACCAGCGCGAGAATCTCCGCCTTGAGCGCCTCGGCCGACACGGTTCCGGACAGTTCGGAAATCGAGATCATCGCAGAATCCTCTCTCCCGGCCGCGCCGGTGACTCACTCTCCGCCTCGAGCGCATGCCGGGTGGGATCCTCCACCGCGCGCGCGAGCCGCCCGAGCCCCGGCGCACCGCCCTCGAACCCAGCCACGCGGTCCACCACCCACAACGGGCGCTCCTTGGTCTCGCGATAGATGTTGGCGATGTACTCGCCGAGCAGCCCCATGAACACACTTTGGAGCCCGATCAGAAAAAACAGCGCGAGCGTAATGGTGGTCCAGCCGGGCGGCGGTCCGTAGGCGAGCCAGCCCAAACGGTAGGCGATGTAGATTCCCGTGTAGGCGACCGCGCCGAGAATACTCCCGGACATGGTGAGCAGACCGGCATAGGTGGCCAGGCGCAGCGGCTGCGAAGAGAAAGCCAGGATCGCATTGAAGGCATATTGCAGGCAAAACAGAACGTTGGCCGTCGATTGCCCGGCCTTTCGCTCCGCCCGGTCATAGGGAAAGCCCACTTGCCGGAATCCGACCCACTGGACCAATCCGCGCAGGTACCGGTTTTGTTCGCGGCATTGGTTCACCGCGTCCACCACCGGGCGCGCCAGCAGACGAAAGTCGGTGGCGTTGGGTGGAATGCGCACGTCGCTGAGGCGATGAATCAGCCAATAGGCGATGCGGACTCCGATGGTCTTGAGCGGGTTCCCATCGGCGCGCCGGGCCAGTTGGCCGTACACCACCTGGTAGCCCTGCTCCCAGAGCGCGATCATCTCGGGGAGCTTTTCAGGAGGATCCTGCAGATCGGTGGCGATGAGCACCGCCGCTTCGCCCCGCGCATACCGCAGACCGGCGGCCAGGGAGATCTCAGCGCCGAAGTTCCGGCTGAAACGGAGGAAGCGCCAGCGGGGATCCTCGGCCGCGAATTGCTCGCCGAGCGCGGGCGTTGCGTCCGCACTGGCATTGTCGATCAGGAGAAATTCGAATTCGTGACCTGGCAGCGCGGCCGTCACCGCCGCCAGTCTGCGGCGCAATTCCGGGAGGTTTTCCGCTTCGTTATAGGCGGGCAGGATCAGCGAGACCAAAGCCATTGGGCAGCGCTCCTTCCCTCAAATGAGCCGCGGCGCGGCCGACCTCAGCGACACGAACTGTCCGCCCGCCTTCCGGAAGCCCTGCTGTTGCTCGACGATTTCTTCCTCGAACGACCGTGCAAAGATCGCGAGAAGGTCCGGTTGATCGGCTTCCAGCCGCGCCGGTGGACGCACCGGAATCCGGCTGCCCGGCAGCGCGAGGCCCTCCAGATGCCGATTGGCGTCGTAGATCGCGGAAACGTGCGTGCGGTCGACCCCGGCCGTGCTCAGCAGCGACACGGTCCGCTCGGCCGCTCCATATCCGGCCACCCTTCGGCCGGCTTTCTTTTGCACATCGAAGAAATCCCGCGTCTGGCGCAGGTACTCGCCCCACTCCTCGACGAAGGATTCCATCCCTGGCGCGTCCGGGCACCTTCCGCCGCGCCGCGGCGCCGAGCGCCGCGCCATCGCGAGCAGGCTGCCGCCGAACACAGGCACCGAATCCATGCGCTCCACACCCCAGCCGTAACGGGCGAGCAGAGCGCCGAGCGAACCCGCGTGAAAGTAGTTCGGATGAATGTGATAGATATTCCCGTATATGCGCTGGCGGCAGGTCTCGGCGAGGTCCGGCACCTCCACCATCAAGACAGTCTCGGGCGTCGCAATCCGCTCGATCCCGGCGAAGATCGGCTCGAAATCATCGATATGCTCGAGCACGTGGCGGATCACAACCGCGTCGGCCCGGTCGAGCGGCGATTGCCGCGCCGTTCTGGTGTCGAAGAAATCGTTCACCACCTCGAGCCCCCGCCGCCGCGCCTGCCGGGCCGGTTCCATCGCCGGCTCGAAGCCCGCCACTTTGAACCCGCGCCCTGCCAGCAGTTCGAGCAATTCGCCGTCGCTCGCCCCGATCTCGAGCACGCGCGCGGTCTGACCCTCCGGCGCCAGGCCGAGCGCCTGCAGCCGGTCCGCGACGGTTTCGAGATGCACCCGGTAGCCGCCGCTTGCGCCGGTGGCAAACCGGTACTGCGCGTAAAAGTCACCCTTCATCGATTCACGCAGTTGCACGTGTCCGCACTCGGCGCACTCGAGCAGCGTGAGCGGAAACAGCGGATCGGCGCCGGGGTCGGCGTTCGGACGCACATACGCCCCCGCCACCGGCAAAGCGGGGAATTCCCGGAAGATTCTCCCCATCGCGCCCGCGCAGAGCCGGCATTTTTCTCGAACAGTCAACACCGTTCCTCCTCGTTCATCCAGATCAGCGTCCGGTCAATCAATTCGTCCAGTCCGTACCGCGGCGCGAAGCCCAGTTCGTTCGAGATGCGCGAAATGTCGGGACATGTCCGCGCGGGCGCATCCGAGGCCGCGCCGCCCACCTCCAGTTGGCATCCGGTCCTCGCCCGGATCCGTTGCGCCAGATCGAGCACCGTCACCTCCGGCCCCGGCGCGCCCACGTTATAGGCCCTTCCGGGCGCGCCCTCGAGAAGCACCTTCCAGAACGCCACGGCGGCGTCGGCGATGTAGAGGTAGGTACGCAAAGCCTGCCCCGCCGATTGCAGCCGGATCGGCCTCCCCGCCGCCGCCTCGCGGAGAAACGAGCTCATCGCACGGGTGTCGGAGTCCCGAATTCCAGGCCCGAACACCTGGAAGGGACGCACCACCCGCACCGGCAGCCCGTGCGACCGGTGGAGCGCCATGCAGACCGCCTCGCCATACCGCTTGCTCTCCGCGTAGACCGAGCGCGCGAGCGCCGGATCCAGCCGCCCGGCATAGTCCTCCGGCGTTCCGCCGCTATTGGTTTCCGCCGATCCGTAAATCTCCCCGCTGCTGAAATACAGCACGGATTGGCACCGGCTCCGGTGCGCCCATTCGAGCCAGGCGAACACTCCCGGGCCGTTCAGCTCGAGCGTCTCCACAGGCTCCGCCATGTAGCCCGACGGTGCTCCCCGCGTCGCCGCCAGAACGAGATAGCCTCCGTCGGCCGCCTCCTCGAAGGCGCGTCTCGCGTCGTGGATCCTGTATTCGACCCCCGGAGCCTCGATGGCGTCCGAGGGCGTCCGCCGCACCACCGCCGTCAGCCGGCAAGGGCTCCGGAAGCGCTCCCGGTTGCAGTAGGCCACCGTCTCCACCATGTACCGCGCCAGCATCCCGCCGGCGCCGGTGATCACGAGCGAAGCGCCGTCGAGCCGGTCGAGCGCCGGCCCGGCGCGTTCGACGATGTCGCGCATGTCCTGGTCTATGATGCCGGACCTGGGACGCCGGGGCGCCGGGGACGAATCCTGGCTATCAGGAGTGGCGTAAACGTCCACACTGGTCAGGCGTGGATCGGATGAGACCGGAGCGTACACTTCCTGTTCCATCGGTCGAACAGCCGCCATGGATTAGGAAAGGCCCTGAGGATAACGTTCGCAAGCACGGAGTCCAGTTCACCGGCGCCGTCGCAAATTCCTGCAATCGTTGGAGACGTCCTACATCCCGCGCTCGACTTCGAGCAGCCGGTTGTATTTGGCGAGACGCTCGGACCGGGTGATGGACCCGATCTTGATTTGCCCGGCCCCGGAGGCCACGGCGAGGTCCGCGAGGAACGAGTCCTCGGTTTCGCCGGACCGGGCCGAGACCACGGCCCGCCAACCGGCCGCGCGCGCGGCGTCGATCACCTCGAAGGTTTCGGTGAGCGTGCCGATCTGGTTCATCTTGACCAGCACCGCGTTGGCCGCGCCCTCCTCGATGCCCCGCCGCAGCCGGACTGTGTTGGTGGTGAACAAATCGTCGCCGATCAGTTGCGCGCGCGCGCCCAGCCGCGCCGTCAATTGCTTCCATCCGGCCCAGTCGTCTTCGTCGAGCGCATCCTCGATCGAAATCACCGGAAAACGGTCGCACCAGGACTCGAGCAGATCCGTCATCCCCGCCGCATCCAGCCGCCTGCCCTCGGTCTCGAGGAAATAGGCGCCGTCGCGATGGAAGTGCGAGGCCGCCACATCGATGGCGATCGACATCCGGCCGCCGCACCCGGACGCTTCGATCGCTTCGTCGAGGATGGCGAGAGCGCGCTCGTTGGAATCGAGCGCCGGTCCCCATCCCCCCTCATCGGCCACGCCGGTGAGCGCGTAACCGTGCTTCTCGATTGTCCGCCTGGCGAAGGCATGCACCCGGACGACGGCTTCCAGGCTATCGGCCAGCGAATCGAATCCATGCGGAATCACCAGGAAATCCTGGACCTCAATGCCGCCCAGGGTGTGCAGCCCGCCGGAGACGATATTGACCATCGGGACCGGCATCCGCGGTTCACGATCCCCGGCCAGGCGCTTCCACAGCGGGACTCCCTGCGCCATCGCCGCCGCCCGGGCCACCGCGCACGAAACACCGAGGATGGCGTTGGCGCCGAGATTGCGCTTATCGGGCGTGCCGTCGACGGCGATCATTCTCCGGTCCACTGTCGCCTGGTCCTCGGCCGGGCACCCGCTCAAGGCCGCCTGGAGCACGCCCTCCACGTTCGCCACGGCGCGCAATACCCCGCGGCCGGCGTAGCGGGCGGGATCGCGGTCCCGCAGTTCGAGCGCCTCATGTTTGCCGGTGGAGGCCCCGGAGGGCACCTGGGCGGTCGCGGTGGTTCCATCCGACAAACGCGCTTCGACAGCCAGCGTGGGACGGCCGCGCGAATCGAGAATCTCCCAGGCCCGCAGGGTCTTGATGGTCACGAAAAAATCTCCTCCATATGCTTTGGCGGATCCAAAATCATGCCGCGCGCCTGGCGGCGAACGCGTTCCCTGCCGGCTGGGGTGAGATACTCGGCCGGCGACTTGCCGTCGACCCGCGCCAGATGCAGACACCCGAGGTGCGCAATCGCGGACCGTTCGTCCACCGCCTCGGCGACACCGCGCCAGAACTCGAGCGCCAGACCGCGGCATCCCTCAATGCCGTGGACCATCTTCAGCAGGAGGTGATTCAACAGGAAGGCGGCGTCGAAGGCCGGATCGCCGGCGTGGATCACTTCGAAGTCGATCAGCAGGACACCCTCGGCTCCGGGATCGACGAGCAGGTTTTTCGGACTGAAGTCGCCGTGCACCAGCCCGATGGGCCGGCGGCAGGCCTCGATGCGCTCGTCGAAACGTTCCCGCAAGTCCGGATGACGCCCGGCGGTGAACCGGTAGTAGGGATCGATGCGAAGCTGGTCAAAACAATGCTGGCCGGCGAAATGTTCCTTTTCCGGGGCCTGGGCGAGGGCGGCGAAGATCGCAGCCGCCCGCCGCGCCACGCCCGGATCGCAATCGCCGCGCATCAAGAGAGTCTTCCAGTCCAGGGCCCCCTCCGGCGCGGCTTCCATGCCGAAGACGAAATTTTCCCGATCCTCGAAGACCACCTCCGGCAGGGATCCCTCCGGCAGATGCGGCCGCAGCCGGCGCAGGGCGTCGCACTCGCGGTGGATGCGCTCACGGTCCGCCAGCCACTCCTCGTCCACGCGCAGGCGGCCGAGCGACTGCTTCACGACGATGCGCCGATCACGGGAGGTGGCGAGAAACACGGCATTGGAGACACCACCGCCCAGCGCCGCAATCCGCCACTGACCCGGTGAAACCCGCGCACGCAGATATTCCTGCAACGTATCGGTGTCTAAGATGCCGCCTCCATTGTCCGGGGCGCCGGGGCTGTGCTACAAAAGAAGTTTACGCACATTTATGGCCTACGTAATCGCGGAACCCTGCATCGGAACCAAGGACACTGCTTGCGTCGACGCTTGCCCGGTGGATTGCATCCATCCAAAGAAGGACGAGGAGAAATTCGAGTCCGAGGAGATGCTGTTCATAGATCCGGTGGAATGTATCGACTGCGGCGCTTGCGTGCCGGTGTGCCCCGTGTCGGCCATCTTCGCGCTGGACGATCTGCCGGAGAAGTGGGCGGACTTCACGCCGAAAAACGCCGCTTACTACGGCAAATAAACCGCCACGCAATTGTCGGTCTCCCATACCTTGACCCGCGCGATGCGTGTGTCTTCGCCCACGTCGCTTTGCACCTGCTGCCAGATGTACCAGGCGATATTCTCCGCGGAAGGGTTCAGTTCGTCAAACGGCGGGGTTTCGTTCAGATTGGTGTGATCGAGCCGGTCAATCACGCGCTTCATGGCGGCCTTGATGTCGACGAAATCGGCCACCAGCCCACAAGCGTCGAGTGACGGACCGGTGACGGTCACCTCCACCCGGTAGTTGTGCCCGTGCAGATTCTCGCACTTTCCCTTGTAGCCGCGCAGGGCGTGGGCGGCGGCGAACACTTGCGTCACCGATGCTTCAAACATCGAAAAACCTTTCCACCTCGCCGCGATCGAGCGTGAAGCCGTAATCGGGGAGGCTGTCGAAAAAGATCTGACCGTAGCGCTGCTTGGTGATGCGATTGTCGAGGATCGCAAGAACACCGCGATCGGCCCGGCCGCGGATCAGGCGGCCGAATCCCTGCTTCAGCGCGATGGCGGCCGCGGGCACCTGATAATCATGGAACGGGTTGCCCTGCGCTTCGCGGATCGCCCGGCTCCGCGCCTCCACAATCGGATCCGACGGAACCGCGAACGGTAACTTATCTATGATCACACAGCTCAACTGCTCGCCAGGAACGTCCACGCCCTGCCAGAAAGACGCCGTTGCGAACAACACGCAGTGGGGCGTGCGCCGGAATTCCTCGATGAGAGCATTGTTCGGCCCGGTTCCCTGTAGCAGGGTGGGAAATTCGATGCGGAGCGAGATCCGGTCATGAAATTGCCGCATCTGCTGGTAGCTGGTGAACAGCACGAACGCGCGTCCGCGTGAGATTTCAAGCAGCCGCACGGTCTCGTCCACCGCCTGTTCGAGAAACGCGGGGCTGCGGGGATCGGGCAGATGCTGCGGCACGTAGAGCAGCGCCTGGGTCTGGTAGTCGAAGTGACTCTCGACAATCAGCGAGCGGGTGTCCCGCAGGCCCAGACGTTCCTCGACGTAGGCGAAGCTCCCCTGCACCGCGAGCGTCGCGGAGGTGAGGATAGTGGTGGCGCGGTGTGTGAACAGCTTTTCCGAAAGGATCGAGGAAACGTCGATGGGTGTGGCCTCGAGAAACATGCCGCGCCCCCGTCGCTCGCTCCAATAGACGTAGCGGTTGTCGTCGGCACGGGTCCAAAACCGAAGGTCGCTGGCAATGCCGAGCGCCCGCCGGGCGAGCGGAATGATCTCTTCCGGAGAGTTCTTGATCAGTTCGAGATGAGCGTGCGTCAGTTCGAGCACGCTCAACATGTCGCTCAATTCTCGCCGGTTCTGCTCGACAAAGGCCGCCGGATCGGCGAACCCCGCCCGCCCCTCCTTGTCCGGAAAGGCCGCGAAGAACCGCGCCGCCGTTTCATCCATCGTGGTCAGCACGCGATCCAACTCGGCCGATCCGAAGTTCTTGCGCTGCGCCACGGCGGCGATGTCACGCCGGAGTTCCTGCAACTGGTAGTTGCTCACCGAGACGCCGAAGTACTGGCCGGCGATGTCTTCCAACTCATGCGCTTCGTCGAATACAACGGCGTCGTAATCCGGCAGCACGCCGTCGGAGTCGGCATTCTTCAGCGCGAGGTCGGCGAAGAACAAATGGTGATTCACGATGATGATGTCGCTTTCGCGCGCGCGGCGCATCATCTCGGTGATGAAGCAGCGTTCAAACTGCTGGCACTTCTGGCCGGTGCACATCTCGCGCCGGGCGTCCACCTTCGCCCAGGCCGAACTGGTTGGCGGGAGCGTGGTGATCTCGGCGCGGTCGCCGATCACGGTGGAGCGCTCCCACTCTCGGATGATCTGGAAATCGGCCACCTCCTCCAGACCCGTCAGCACCGGCTCGCGCTCGGCGTCGTAAATCTTCTGGCGGCAAGCGTAGTTGCTCCTGCCCTTCATGTAACAGACGCTGAGGGGCTTGTCGAAATGATCGGCGAGAAAGGGAACGTCCTTGAAGTAGAGCTGTTCCTGAAGCGCCTTGGTGCCGGTGGACACGATCACGCGCTTGCCGGCGAGAATGGCGGGGATGAGGTATGCAAGCGTTTTTCCGGTACCTGTGCCGGCCTCCACGATAAGATGACGGCGCTCGGCGAGCGACGCCTCCACCGCCAGCGCCATTTCCAATTGCCCCTGGCGGAATTCGTAGTTGGGATGCCACTGGCCCAGCAGTCCATTGCGCGCGAAAAAATGCTTCGTCGTCAGGCGGCTGGGTAGAGGCGGCGCGCCGGGCCGGGCGATCGGAGTCGCGTCCCGGCCTTTCGGATCAGGGTGCATTCCTAGTCATCAGTATAATCAGCGGGTCCAAGCCCACACCCCGGCGTGAGGCCGAATTGTCGAAAAAAAACCGGCGCGCGGGTGTCGTACACAAAAGCGCCCGCGCGCCGGACCGGAGGAGAATGGATTTTTCGATCGGTTCTCAGATACGGAACTTGCGCCGGCGCGCCAACCCGAGGGCGATCAAACTGGCTCCCAGAGTCATCCAGGTAGCCGGCTCAGGCACACCCGAGGTGCCGAGGAAGTCGAGTTCGACGTCCAGACCGGTCACGACGCCGGAGATGAGGATCTCGACCGCTCCGACGTTGTTGAGCGTCGCGGCGCCAAAGTCGGAAAACGGCACGAGGTAAAGATGGTCGACGTTGTCGCCCGGCAGATTCACCAACACCGAATGCGGTGTTCCGGTCGCCTGGTCGTACACCACGATCTCGACATCGCCCACATGGTCCGCGCGGGCGACGAAGGCGAAGAAAAGCGCTCCGTCGGCGAGCAGATCCACGCCGCCCAGCCCCGTCGAGTCGATGGCTGCGGTTCCTTCGGGTCCGTCCCACTGTGCAACTCCCACGCCGATGGCGTTATCGCTGGCGCTGAAGGTGAGGCGGCCCGGCTCGATCGCGTTGGAGTCCATGCGGACCTGACCACTGATGCTGAGCAGGGTTGCAACGAGATCGCGGTTCCCACCCAATACCCCTGTGTTGAGAGTCGAGGACGAGGCCGTGCCCCCGCAAGCGCCTCCGTCGCAGGCGCTCTGGTCCGACGTGAAATCGTCGATACTCAGCGCCGATGCAACCGATGCGATCACCAACAAACAAGCTAGCTTCTTCATAATACTGTAGTGTCCTCCTGGGTATTCCCTGCTCAATCAGTATATGACTCTTTTGGGGAAATCGTTACCACTTTCGTGGGCAAATTGTACTAGTTTTGGGTGATGGAGGATCTACTCATGGACCCACGTTCGGGATGGTACTAGACCCCCGAATGGGCCTCTGGAAGCGGCTCGCATGTCCCCAAAAGGGGTAAGTCGTTGATAACGCGCCCCTGGTTGCCTGTGGAGGAAATTGCGAAGCGTACTGACGGCTATACAGTACCAATAGGCCAAGTCTAATGGCCTTTTTGGCCCCAGAATACGCCCTAGAGGAGAGGCGCTAAAGGAAGCTGGCGTCTCGTAGCTTGACGCGCGATGGCGCCGCTTAACGCGCGATCGCGCCGCCGTCCACCACGAACTGCTGCCCCGTCACATAGGACGAGTCGTCAGAAGCAAGATAGAGCGCCAGTCCGGCGACCTCCTCGGGTTGCCCGATGCGTGGAATGGGCTGGGTGGCCTCGAGATTGGCCATGAAGCGCTCATCCTGCCAGAAGTGCGCGCTGAAATCGGTCTGGATGAGCCCGGGGCAAATGGCGTTGACACGAACCTTTTGCGGACCGAACTCGATGGCCCACACCCGGGTCATCATCAGCAATCCCGCTTTGGTGAAGCTGTACACCAGCGACCCTTCCATGGGACGCAATCCGGCGATCGAGGCCATATTGATCACCGATCCGCCCCCGTTGGCGATCATCCGCGGAACGAGGAGGCGGATCAACCGGTGGACAGCGAGCACGTTGACCTCGGTGGTCTTGAGCAGAGCCTCGTCGGTCACCGCGAGTGCCGGTCCCTGCCCGATATTGGTGGCCGAGTTGTTCACCAGGACATGGATGGGGCCGAAGCGGTTTTCGGCGGTCTCGACCAGGCGCGTGAGATCGCCGGTGCGGCCGACGTGGCAGGCAACGGGAAAGACTTCGCCGGGAAGTCCGCCGAGCTCCCTGGCGGCGCTTTGCAGCACGTCGAGCTTGCGCGATGCGATGACGACGTTGGCGCCGGCCTCGGCGAACCGGCGCGCGATGGCGCGGCCAATCCCGCGTCCTCCTCCAGTGACGATCGCGGTGCGGCCGGCCAGTATCTGAGGAGCGAGGTTTCGGGAAGCGGAGGCGGATTCAGCCATAGGTGTCCTATTGTCGGCGAGCACGGTTCTGGTTGGCAACCGCCCGGGGGAGGGGCCGTTTATCGCGGCGCCATCCGCAGGGCGCCATCCAGCCGGATCACCTCGCCGTTGAGGTACGGGTTCTCGACGATGTGGCGGACCAGCGCGGCAAACTCGGCCGGGTCACCGAGACGGGGCGGAAACGGAACCGATTCGCCGAGCGAGTGCCGGGCGGCGTCGGGCAGGGACGCAAGCAACGGGGTGTCGAAGATACCCGGCGCCACGGCGACGACGCGAATGGCGTGGCGGGCAAGGTCACGGGCCATCGGGAGCGTCAACCCGGCCACGCCGGCCTTGGAGGCCGCATAGGCGCATTGGCCGATTTGGCCCTCGAACGCCGCGATCGAGGAGGTGAGCACGATCACGCCGCGTTCGCCCGAGGAATCGGGTGTATTCAGCGCCATCGCGGCGGCGGCCAGCCGGGACACGTTGAATGAACCGATCAGGTTGACGTTCACTACACGGGCAAAGGCATCGAGGGGGAGCGGGCCGTCCTTGGACAGAATGCGGCCGGGCGGCGCGATGCCGGCGCAATGGACCAGGATATCGATGCGAGAAAAGCGATCGCGCGTTTGCGAGAGCGCGGTTTCGACCGAGGCTGGATCGGTGACGTCGGTTTCGAGGAAGACGGCTTCGGGGGAAATGGCGGCCGCTTGGGCCGGCCCGGCTTCGCGGTCGCGGTCGGCAATCACGACCGAAGCGCCGGCGGCGGCAAGGGCGCGGGCGCAGGCGGCGCCGAGTCCGGACGCGGCGCCGGTGACGAAGGCGGTCTTGGAGGGGATTTGCATGGGAGCAGCTTCCAGGGTCGCATAGGAAGGGGATGCCGGGGAGCGTGGCGCCTCGAAGGGCATTCGTTCAAAAACCACTCCGGCCGGCCGATATGAGGCATGAGTCAGCTATGGCAACGGTAACGGAACGTCGCGGCCGCGCTCGGGTAGTCAAGTCCGAGATGCAGCGCATTCAATTGCACTATCAGATGCGGCCGGGGATGCCGCAGTCGATCGTATCGAAGTTGATGGATCTGCACGATGAGGGGTGCGGGCTATTGGTTCCGGTGGAGTTGCCGATGGGGATGCCGGTGACGGTGGAGGGGAATTTCGAGAACAACGGCGAAGCCATGGCGGTGCGCGGCATGGTGGCGTGGTGCCGGCCGGCCGACCAGCGGCTGTTCCGGGCCGGCATCGCGTTTGCCGATCCGCTCAAACTCAGCAGCGAGGACAACAGGGAGGCGGAACGCCAGCGGCTCGAGGAGATCGACGATCACTATGAGTTGATGCAACTGAGCCCGAACGCGGACCAGGACACCGTGCAGCGCGTCTACCGGATTCTCGCGCAGCGATATCATCCCGACAACCAGCAAACCGGCGACGCGCAGATTTTCCGCCGCGTGCTCGAGGCCTACCGGACGCTGGCCGACCCCGAACGGCGGGCCGCCTATGACGCCAAGCACGGTAGCGTCAACCGTCTGAAATGGCGCATCTTCGACCAGGGCGAAGCCTCCAACGGGGTGGACATGGAGAAGGCGAAGCGGGACGGAATCCTCGGCCTGGTTTATACGCGGCGGAGAAACTCTCCGGACGCGCCCGGCGTGAGCATCGTGGAGTTGGAAGACGTGCTGGGGGTTCCCCGGGAACACCTCGATTTCAGTCTCTGGTACTTGCGCGAGCAAGGCTTGATTTCGAGATCCGACAACGGGCGGTTCACGATCACGGTGCGCGGGGTGGACCATGCCGAGGTGAGCGGGGCGAGGTGGCTGCGGCAGGACCGGCTGCTGCCGGCGGCGTCGGGAGTGTGAGTCCGGGCCGGCATACGAAAGTAGGTGAAGATCTAATGCCAGCGAAGCTTCAGGACGATTGGACAGAGGTAGCTATGCCCCAATCCGATCAGGAGCGCCGGAAAAAAGCCCGTAGATCGAAAGCCTCCATCGAATTGCAGGTTCGTTACCAGTTGCGGACCGGGGACACGAGTATCATTCCCTCTAAACTCGTGGATTTACACGAAAACGGCTGCGGACTCGAGGTATCCACGCCCGTCGAAACCGGCGCACGGGTGCTCGTATTCGGAGACATGCTGAGCCGGGGACGCGGCATGGAAATCCAGGTGCAAGGACGCATCGCCTGGTGCCGGATGCGGTCCGCGGGGGTCTACCGGGCCGGGGTCGAGTTCGTCGATCCGCTCATTCCCCAAACCGGCACCACACGCCGGAAGAAGGTGCAGCCATCGGGCGCCGGTTGCGACTACTACGAGACGCTGCAGTTGAGCCCCACCGCCGACCAGGACATGGTCACCAAGGCCTACCGCATCCTGGCGCAGCGCTTCCATCCCAAAAATCCCGACAGCGGAAACGAAGAGCAGTTCCGGTTGGTGGACGAAGCCTACAAGACGCTCGGCGACGAGACGCGGCGCGCCGCCTACGATGTGCGGCGGGAAACGCTGGGGGGCGCCCGGACGGCGATCCTCGACCTCGCCCGCGCGGTGGTTGACCTCGACGTGGAGCGCGCGCGCAAGCAATCGATTCTGCTGCTGCTGCTGAACAAGCGGCGCAAGTCTCCGCGGCAACCGATGCTCGCCTTGAGCGACTTCGAGGAGGCGCTCGAGTGCTCGCGCGACGACCTGGAGTTCGCGATCTGGTATCTGCGTGAGAACAACCTGATGGTGCGGACCGACGACGGGCGCTTCGCCATCACCCCGCGCGGCGTCGATCACCTGGAAGAGCACGCGCGGCGTGAGGCCGGCATCGTTCCGGAACCGGCCATCCCAACCACCTGAGCCGCGGCCGCCGGACGCCTGCGTGCCGGCGCACATTCCTTCCCGGCGGCGATTCCCACCAATCGGCCCAATCGGAAGAACTACAGGACCGGCGAGGGAAGATCTTTTTCGCCCGATTGTTCTACCTCCTGTGCGACACGCGATGGCTGGGGCTGGCACCGCCCAAGGGGCCCCCGCCCATACATGTGCCCTACGCCGAAGACGGCGCCGAGCATCGCCGACGCGATCGTGGGGATGAGCGAGACGGAAATGGACCTGATGCTGCTCGATCTCGGGCTGCCGGATATCGGAGGGCCTGCGAGCACTGATCCGGAGCGCCTACCGGCGCGGGGTGAACGGCCGGACCCCGGCGGCAGCCGATCCCGGCGACATGCCGCGGCCGGTCCCGGCGACATCATGTAGGCGATTAGAGTTCGATCAGGTCCCAGGGCTTCCGCAACCGGCGCGACATCATCGCCGAAGCTTTGGCTTCCGAACCGGTGAACTGTTCTTTCGCCGCGTCCCAAACGAGCTTGCGGCCGGTGCGCAGGGCGATGTTGCCGAGCAGCGCCACCGAAGTTCCACGATGGCCGGTCTCGATATCGGCATTCGGCTTTTTGCGCGACCGCACGCATTCGACGAAGTTGGCGCAGTGGGCTTTGGTGGGCTCTTCGACGTTCTCCCACATCCGCTTCACCTTGGCCTCGCGGCGGGGGGGAGGTTCGACGCCGGCGCGGCGGCGCGCGGGCGGCTCTGGTTCCGGGAAAATCTCCCACCCTATCCGCTCGGCGTAAATGGTAGCCTCAGTGCCATAGAAGGCCATCCCGTTGGGCTGATCCCATTCCCCGCGGGCGTTGTAGTAGCGGTGTCCGGGCGTGCGCCCGCCCATGCCATGGCCGTTGATGTTGGACCCCTCGTAGGTGGCGATGAAGCCGTCGTATTCGTAGGTGACGGTCATGAAATCCGGCGTCTCGCGGCCATCGTGGATCAGGTAGAGGCCGCCGGAGGCCGAGATGGTGTGGGGCGCGGTGACGTTCATGATCTGCTGCATGGTGTCGAGCCGGTGGTTGCCGAAGTCGGTGATGTAGCCGCCCGAGTAGTCCCAGAAATAACGGAAGGAGCCGAGGAAGCGGTTCTGATTGAACGGCACTTTGGGCGAGGGCCCGAGGTACATATCCCAGTCGAGGCCGGCCGGGGGCTCGCCATCGGGCTTGCTGCCGATGCCATTGGGGGTGTGGTTGGCGTAGTTCCAGACGCGTACGAACTTGACCGCGCCGATGTCGCCGCGCTGGATGATTTCGGCGATCTTGCGGAAATGCTCGGCCGAGCGATGCTGGGTGCCCACCTGCACGATACGGTCATGTTTTCGGGCCGCATCCACCATGACCCTTCCCTCGCGAATGGTGAGCGAGGTGGGCTTTTCGACGTAGACGTCCTTGCCGGCCTGACAGGCGAGCACGGTGGCGATGGCGTGCCAGTGATCCGGAGTGGCGATGTGGACGGCGTCGATGTCCTTGCGGTCAAGCAGCTTGCGGAAATCGGAATAGAACTGAGCGTCCGGACCGGCCCACCCGCGGGCGGTCTCGCCATTGGTGGCGTAGACGTCGGCGACGGCGGTGTAGGCAACGTCGGGCGAGGCCTCGCGCATGAGCCGGGCCACGTAACGGCCGCGCCCGCCGCAGCCGATGAGCGCGATGTTGACGCGTTCATTGGCGCCTTTGACGCGGCTGGCCGAAAGCGCCGTCATGGCGATGCTCGATGCTTTCACGAAATTGCGGCGTTGCATTGCTTCTAAGTTTACCGCCGGTACAACGGAGCCGGGGGCGAGTTCTTCCCTGCCGTGTGGGCGCCCCGCCCTGTGCCGGCTATTGAGGAACCACCACGGAGGTGAGTTGAAAACCGAGGCGAGCCCCTCAATTTGTTGCCTCGTTGGAGGAATCTGTGGGCTGTTTGGTTAA
>JAWKHI010000071.1:0-21163 GCA_041394885.1 Bryobacteraceae bacterium
TCGGCTGCGGCGATGCCGTGGGCCAAGGAGAGTTCTGATGGCTATCGATCAATTGAAGACGGTGGGAGAACTGGCGGCACAATCGCTTGCCGCGACGCGCGTGTTCGAGGATTACGGAATCGATTTCTGCTGCGGCGGGTCAAAGCCTTTCGAAACGGCATGCCGTGAGAAGCACTTGGATCCGCGGGTAGTGTTGGGCGAGATTGAAGCGGCCGTGCAGCAGAGCGATTCGGCGGATCGGCGCGACTGGCCGAACGAACCGTTGGAAGCGCTGATCGCGTACATTCTGGACCGGCACCACACGTATTTGCGCGCCGAACTGCCGCGGATTGAATCGTGGCTGGCGGCTGTCCGGAAGGCGCACGGGGAGCGGGACGGCGCGTTGCTGGCCGAACTCGACAGTACGTTCACGGCCATGAAGGACGAACTCGAAGCGCACATGCGCAAAGAGGAGATGGTTCTGTTTCCGGCAATGCGCCGCAGCGAGGGTTGGATCGGCCAGCCGATCGCGGTGATGGAGCATGAGCACGACAGCGCCGGGCGGGCGCTGACCGAGATGCGGCGGATCACCGGGGGGTACCGGGTGCCGGAGCATGCCTGCGCCACCTACCGGGCTCTGTATTCGGGACTGCAAGAATTGGAGACGGACCTGCACCTGCACATCCACCTGGAAAACAATATTCTGTTTCCGCGTGCGATGGCGGAAACCAGCCGGAGCCGGGGATGCTGACCGTCGCCGATCTGTTGCGGGGGCCGCGTGCGCCGGAAATGACGGATGACCCGATCGAGCATCTGTCGGCCTGCCACCGGCGGGTGGAGCAACGCCTGCAAACTCTCGCTCGCGCGGGCAGTGCCTTCGCCAGCCAGCGGGACGAAGCGCTGCGAGCCATCGACGCGGCCGTGCACTTCTTTGCCACCAACGGTGTGCTTCACACCGCGGACGAGGAAGAAAGCGTGTTTCCGCGGCTGGCGCCGAAACTGGAGCCCGCGGAACGCGAGGTCATCGAAGCGCTCGAGCGAGACCACGAAACGGCGGCGGGACTTCATGCGGAGCTCGATGTACTGGTACAGCGTCTGCGCGGTGACCCGGCCGGCGAGGCGCCCGTGGAGGCATATCTTGAATGCGTGCGAAGGCTGACGGCTCTCTATGCGCGCCACATCGCGGTAGAGGATTCGCAGGTTGCCGCGCTTGCACGCTCGCGTTTTTCGGAGCCGGAGTTAGCCGCCATACACGCCGAGATGAAGCAACGCAGGGAGAAGCAATGACGGGGAAACTGGTGGCCGTCGGCGGACACAGCCGCCACGTTGGCAAGACCTGCATGGTGAACGCCATTCGGCGCGCGACGCCCGAGTTGGACTGGCATGCGGTGAAGATCTCGAATCACCGCCACGGTTCGCCGTCCATCAAAACAGCCAACCTGCTGCGCCTCACCGACTCTGAATTCGCGCGAGGCATCACCGTGTTGCGGCGCCTGCTCGACGAAGGCCGCAACGTTTTGGTGGAATCCAACCGCATCGTCTCGCACCTGGATCCGGATCTCGTGATCTTCGTGATTGACCCGCTCAATGCCGACTGGAAGGCCTCGTCGGCGGCGTGCGTCGCGAGGGCCGACGCGCTCGTGTTTTCCGGCGATGGTGTCTGTCCGGCGGAGCTTCCGCGAGTATTGCCAGCCTTCCGGTTGGCCGCCTGGGCCGAAACGCCGATGGGGTTCCACGAGTGGATCCGGGAACGCCTGAAAGTCACGGAGGTAGCCGTCCATGAAGACTCGCTTCACCGTCCTGATGTTTGCCTCGCTGCCGATAGCCGCGCAAACGGCGCCGGCGCGCGAACCAGTGAAACTGGGCAATGTGCTGGTGCAGGGTTCCTTGCGTACGCGGCTGGAAGCCTGGAACTGGTTTGAACCGGATTCTGGCGACGGCGGTTACGCATACCTCGGCAACATCGCGCGTCTCAGTTTCTCCCGCACTTCGGCAAAGTTAGACTGGCAGGTGGAGCTAGCGGCACCCATCCTGTTGGGCCTGCCAGACTCGGCCTTGGGTCCCGGTGCGCAGGGCCAACTCGGTCTCGGACCCGCCTACTATTCGGCAAACGATCGATCACGGAACGCGATCGGCATTTTCCCCAAGCAGGCCTGGATCCGGTTCAAGCATAACCAGCACACCGTCCGCGTCGGCCGATTCGAATACATGGACGGTGCTGAGACCACGCCCAAGAATGCCACCCTCGCCACGGTGAAGCGAGACCGTGTGAATATGCGCCTGCTCGGCCACTTCGGCTGGTTGCACGTGGGTCGAAGTTTCGATGGCGGCCAATACTCCTACAACCACCGCGGCGGCAACTTCACCGCAGTGGGCGCCGTGCCGACGCGGGGAGTTTTCCAGACCGATGGCTGGGGCGAGACTCATACGGCGTTCGGCTACGCTGCGTACACCTGGGCCTGGGGCACGGGCAAGCATGCCGCTGACACGCGCTTGTTCGCGCTCCAGTATCACGACTGGCGCCAAGTACTCAAGACCGACAACCGGGTACTACCGGCGCGGCGGGCTGACACGGACCGGATCCGCGTCGAAACTTTCGGCGGGCACACGGTGCACGCGGTGGAGACGGCGCCGGGAACCCTCGACGCGCTGGCTTGGGCGGCGGTGCAGACGGGGCGCTGGGGAACGCTCACCCATCGCGCGCACGCGATTGATTTCGAAGCTGGTTGGCAGCCCGCGCATGCCGGCCGCTGGAAGCCTTGGCTGCGTGGCGGGTTCTATGACGGATCTGGGGATGGCAACCCGGCCGATTCGCGTCACGGGACTTTCTTCCAGGTCTTGCCCACGCCGAGGCCCTTTGCGCGATTCCCGTTCTTTAACATGATGAACAACCGCGATCGCTTCGGCATGCTCATCCTCCGTCCGCATCCGAAGGTTTCGGCATCGTTTGAATTTCCACAGCCTCCGGCTGAGCAATCCGGACGATCTCTGGTATCAGGGCGGCGGCGCGTTTCAGCCGTGGACGTTCGGCTACGCTGGCCGTAACTCTGGCGGAGCGCGGTCGCTGGCCAACTTGTATGACGCGGGAGTCGAGTATCGGATCGATTCGCAAGTTACAATTGCCGGGTATTTTGCCAAGGCGCAAGGCCTGTCGGCAATCAGGTCAATTTACTCTCGGGGGCAATCGGCCATGTTCGGATATGCGGAACTCCTGTACCGATTCTGAGGTGCTGGTGGTGAGGGACGATCTTGCAGTCTCGCTCCAAAGGCCGGGTCGCGGTCGAACCTTGCCGATCGCTTCATGCCGATCGTGCCTGATGGCCGCCAGCCGGTGCTGTTGCCGGCAATGTCTCGAGTCGCTGCATTAACGGCGCGTCGATCCTGAATCCGTGACGCCATCGATCTGGCACTGCTCGTTGCTGGTACCGCCGTTCCCCGGTAACACCCTCGCTCCGGCAAAATGGGCCCCGGCATCAGTGACGCGCAGGAGTTGGACCCCACGGCTTCGATATCCAACCGCACATGACGGTGGATGCAGATCCCGAGAGCATGAATCCGGGTTGGCCGAGCCTGCCGTCACAGAGTCCGTGATGAATGTCGAGACCTCGATTGAGCCTTTCTAGTGCTCGCAGCGGTTGTCTGTTAGACTCAAAGACTCACCCCGCCGTGAACACCGTGGCGCCCGGGTTGCGCCGGTGAACCCTGCCGTTCTCACTATCAGAATCGAGGCAGAGTGGAATGATCTCCAAACGTTTGCTGGTCGCGGTGTGGATTGTCGCTGGAGCGGCCTGGATCGGCGTGGGCATCTACGCCCAGGCGCCGCAGCCCGATGGCGCCGGCATTGAGCGAGGGAGCCTGCCGCGCTCCTGGCCCACGGGTGGTCCCCGGTGCATGGAAGCGCCCGAGTGGCGTGTTCACGAGTACAACGAAGACTTCTACATCATCCGTGAATCGGGCTGCGTTCACTACGAGAAGCCGTTCCTCTATCTGATTTTCGGCAACGACAAGGCGATGCTCGTGGATACTGGCGCGGGCACGACGGAACTGGCGACGGTGGTGGATGGTCTGGTGGCGAAATGGCTGCAGCGCAAGAAGCGATCCGACATCAAGCTGATGGTGATGCACTCGCATGGCCATCGCGATCACGTGGCCCGTGACAGCCAGTTCAGCGGACGCACCGGTGTGGAATTCGTGCCCGCCGAGATACCGGCCGTGCAGAAAGCGTTCGGAATCGGGCAATGGCCGAACGATACCGGGCGCATTGACTTGGGTGGCCGCGTCCTCGACGTGGTCCCGATCCCTGGCCATCATCCGGTGGCGGTGGCTCTGTATGACCGGCGCACGGCGATTCTGATGACCGGGGACAACGTTTATCCGGGCCGGCTCTACATTTCCGACTGGGCTGCGTTCGCGGCGAGCACGCGGCGGCTCGTGGATTTTGCCGGCTCGCGGATCGTCAGCCACGTGCTGGGCTGCCACATCGAGCAGAGCCGTACGCCGTACCTGGAGTTTCCGATCGGGTCCATTTTCCAGCCTGAGGAGCATGTCCTCGAGCTTTCCAAGGGGCATTTGCTCGAACTGGATCAGGCCCTGGCGTCAACGGGCGGGGAGCCGAAACGCATCGCGCTGCGTGACATGACGATTTATCCGGTGAATGAGCAGATCTGGCAGGAACTCAGGCAGACGAGGGAAGCCACCGAGAATCGCCAGCGGGAGACGCAGTGGCGGCAGCCAACGGTGCGCTGAAATCCGCGGACCAGCTTTCGATATATACTGTCGGTAGTTCCTGGTGGAACGAATCGCTCCTCGTGGAGTACCGATATGTTTATCGGCCGGGCCATGCTTGCCCTGACGAGCCTCTGTTTGCCTCTTGCTGCCGGACCCGGTCCGGGTACGGTAGCGGTGTATCTGGATTATCCCACTGAGATGACGCCGGCTTCCCGGTCCGCCATGGAGCGCGAGAGCCAGCGTATTCTCGATTCAACCGGGTTTAGAATCGTTTGGAAGAAGCTGGCCGAGCGGGATGGGAGCGAAAGCTTCGAGAATCTGGCGGTCTTCCGGTTCGCGGGATCGTGCGCCTCATTTTTCCCCGGCGATGCGGCGCATCCCGGGGGGGAGAGCCTGGCGGACACCGCGGTGTCGGAAGGCCGTGTGCTGCCCTTTAGCGTGCTACGTTGCGAACGCATCGCACGGATGCTGAGCAGCCAGATCGGGCCGCTCCCCAGCGGCGCCCGGGATGGAGCTTTCGGGCGGGCTTTGGGACGGGTGGCGGCCCATGAGCTCTTCCACATTCTGGGCCAAACGAAAGGTCATCACGCGGACGGAATCTCCAAAGCTTGTTTCTCGGCGATGGATCTGCTGAAGGTGGACTTCGGTCTCGGTTCCAACGCGGTGGCGCAACTGCGCCCGGAGCGGGTGGAGCAACCACACACCCCGGGCGAAGTTTGGTCTGACGAGCCGTCTGGCCGTTAGAATTCGTACCGCAGCGCGAACTGCATCACGCGTGCCGGCATGGCTCGCTGGAACTGCCCGAACGTGGACGGGCGGTCAATGCGCAGGCTGGCATCGAAGAAGTTCACGTTATTGAACAGATTGAACGCTTCGGCCCGGAACTGCAGAGTGTGGCCTTCCATCGGGAGGAAGAACCGTTTGAACATGCCGAAGTCGAAGTTCGTCATCGGCGCCAGGCGGACGATGGCGCGCGTGCCGCTTTGCCCGGGGTATTGCGCCACGAAGCTATCCGTGGCCTTGGTATCGGTGAAAATACTGGGCGTGCCGGTTTGGTCGAAACCAACACCGGCTTGCGGATTGGTGGCCCCGGTGGCGAGAATGCCCAGAGCGCTATTCAGATAGTTGGTGGGCCAGACCGAGCCGTGCGTGATCACGGTGGGCAGGCCGGAGCGATAGCGGCCGATGAGGGAGGGTTTCCATCCGCCGACGATCTGGTTCAGGGCGCCAGGGATGTTGCCGAGGAACCGGTGGCCCTTGCCGAACGGAAGCTGGGCGACGGCGTTCATGGTCAGATTGTGGCGGATGTCGAAGTCTGAGGATCCGCGGAAGGAACCGGGATTGAAGGCGTCTTGGATGACTGCGCCGCCGTTGCCGGATCCGGATTCGGCCGCCGACGTCACGTCGATGGCGTGCGACAAGGTGTAGTTGAAGTCGAAGGAGAAGCCGTTCGACATGGCGCGGCGCAAGGTGAAGGTGCCGCCGTGGAAGCTGCCGTTGCCACCGTTGATCCAGGAGCGGAGACCGGCGTTCTGCGATGCGAAGAAGGTATTGCATCCGAGCACGCTGAGGCAGTTGGGACCATAGCTGCGTTCACGGTCCACGTCGTTGAGGGCGTCGAGCTCGCTGCCGGCATATTCACGGTAGGCAAGGTCAAACCAGTTGGCCGACGCCGATCCGGGGAAGAAGAGGTTGGCGAGGCCCGGGAACATGTTCTCGAAGAAGGCCACCGCGGGGACGGCGCCGGGGTTGGCTTTGACCTGGGCGGGTGTGACGCCGGAGTCAAACATCGCGCGCAACTGTCCGGCTGCCTCGGTCCAGGTTTGGCCGGACTTGGGGTCGCGGAACCGGGTGAGCGGCTGGAAGTAGTCGGACTGGAGCAGGTTCTTTCGCATCAGGCGCCCGGCGTAGCCCACCTCCATGGTCATGCCGCCGGCGAGGGGCCGGGCGTAGTTGAGGTTCATGACGATCGAGTAGGGCGCCACCAGATCCGGCGAGATGCCGACGCCGCTGTTGAAGCCGCCGAGGATCGCCGGCGGTGTGACCGGAAAGGATCCGGTGGACGGCGCGGTCAACTGCGGGAAGTTCGGGTATCGAATGGAGTCGCTGAAGTTAGTGTTACGCGGTTGCGAGACCTGTTGGGTCAGGCCCGGAGAACCAGTGCGATCGAACTCGACGATCATGTCGTTGCCGTAGCGATCGTAGAGCATCGCGGCGCCGCCGCGCAGCACACCGCCCGCGCCGAAGAGCTTGGCGAGGAAGCCGTCGGAGTTCGGGCTGAAGGCGAAACCAAAGCGCGGTGACCAGTTGTTGTTGTCACGCTTGTACCAGCCTGGCTTGCCGTTCGCCGGACCGTTCAGGGCATAGGTGAGCAGGGCGTTGGGCATCGAAGCGCCGGCGACGCCAGCCTGCGAAGCAGCCACGCGTTCAGCGAAGTACTGGTCAATGCCGACGGTGGTGCCGACTTGAATGCCGTTCTGTTCATACGGAACGGCGAAGCTCGAGTAGCGCACGCCGTAGTTCAGCGTGAGTGAGGGCCGCGCCTTCCAGGAATCCTGCAGGTAGAACTCGTACTCGTTGGTGGCGAAATTGCGTGGAACGGGATTGCCGAGAGGCACGGCGGAACCGTCCGCGTTGAAGTTGTAAGTTACCGAATACTGATTGAGCAGACCGAGGACGTTGCCCATGGCGCGGGCGACGTTCGGGGCTTCCGAGACGGCGAGTGTCGAACTGCCGCTACGGTCGCGAATGAATGCGTTGGTGGCGTCGACGATGTCGGAGCCCAGGCCGCGAAGCGTGTTGCGGCTGAATGTATAGCTGGCGAACGAGTTCACGAACGAGTTGCGGGCGTTGCGGATGAAACGGAAGTCGACACCGGCGTTGATGGTGTGTGCGCCCTTGATCCACGTGGTGTCGTGTACGAGGTTGGTGGTGGGCATGTGCCGGATGAATCCGCGTGCCTGATTGTTGTAGTTCAGCAAATCGCTCAGCGAGTCGAACCCGACGCGATCGCCCACCGAGCCGGACTGTTCGAGGCCGAGGCGGGTGAATCCGAAGCTGAAGACGTTGATGACAGTTGGAGAGACGACGGCGGTGTAACGGGCGCCGATGCCTTTGCTGTTGTCGAGCAGTTTGGAGGCCGGCGTCTGCCCGGGAAACTGGGCCAGGATGCTATCGCGGGATCGGTCTGACAGAGTGCCGCGGACCGACAGCGTGTGCTTGCCCGCGGTGTCGAGGTTAAAGTCCGTTTTGGCGACGTAGGCTTTGTCGTCGAAGCGCAACGGCGCATTGAAGACGAAGCCGGAGAAGTTGAGCCCGCGGTCGACGCCGCCGGCGGGGTCGTTGCCGGTGGGGTATCGGCTCAGCAGGCTCCGCATGGAGTCCGAGAAGCCGAGACCGAGCGGGTCGACGGCGCGGATCTCCGAGGGAGTCAACTGGCCGATGGTGCCATCGTTCTGGCGAAACCGGACGATGCCCTGCTTCAGCGTTTCCGTGGGAACGGTGCGGCGCTCGAGTTGGCCGCTGGCGTCTATGCGTTGTTCAAAGTTGGCGAAGAAGAATGCACGATCGCGAATGATGCGGCCGCCGAGCGAGGCGCCGAAGATGTTGCGGATCAGCGGCTCGCGTTTGTTTCCGGCGCGGTTGTTGAACCAGTTGTTGGCGGAGGTCACCGTGTTGCGGTGGAATTCGTAGGCGGACCCATGGAATTGATTGCTGCCGCTTTTGGTAACGAGCGCCACCTGTCCACCCGAGGATCGTCCGAAGCTCGCGCCTTGGCCCGCGACGGTGACACGGAACTCCTGCACCGAATCGATGGGCACGGGAAGTACGGCATTGAAGCCTTCTTCGCGCGGTATGCCATTGGCGTTGGAACCGTTGCCGGATTGGCCGGAGAGGTTGTTGATGCCGGCATTCTGCCCGTCGTTGATGTCGACGCCATCGAGTGTGACGTTGTTCTGATCGCGCCGCGCGCCGAGCACTTCGCCTTCGGGCGTGACGCCGGGCTGAATGCTAAGAAGCTTGACGATGTTCCGAGTCTCGAGCGGCAGGCCGCGGACCTGTTCTTGTGAGAAGGGGTTCCCGATGGTGGCGTCCACGGTGTTGATGGCCGGAGGTGCGCCGGTGACGCTGACGGTTTCCGTGACCGCGCCTACCTCCATGGTCACGTTGATGGTCAACGGAACGTTCACCTGGAGAGTGGCGGTTTGTTCGGTCACTCGGAAGCCATCGCGTTCAACCCGCAGAAGGTACGGCCCTGGGGGGAGTTGCAGCAGGGCGTAGTTACCGGCTGCGTCGGCAAGCACCTGACGGCTGGTATTGGTTTCTTTGTGAGTGGCCGTGACGACGGCCGCCGGGATGACGGCTCCAGTGGAGTCGGCAACGGAACCGCGGAGCGACGTAGTTCCCTGTGCCATCACACTGGTGGCAAAGAGAGACAGAGTAGTAAATAACCGGAAAGTGCTTCCTGACACGAGATATTTCTCCTGAGCTTTGGGATAGACGCTCGGTCAGGGAGCAGAAGCGGGGCTTTCTCGTCGTTGAGTCTCCAGTCGGGTGGAGGAAACAGCCCCAGTGGACGGGTTATGAAGTGAGGATACCGAAGTCGGCGCGGAAGGACAAGGAAAATGAGCCCCACATCCCATAGGAAGCTTCTATGGGATGGTAAAGCTTTGCTTCTGGGTCTCAACGGACACGCTCCGGCCAAGCAGGTTGTTACTGAAATCGAGCGGGCCAATCCACCTTTTGAAATGGCCATTTCCCGAGCCATTGCTTCATGTCCCTGACGAGTGTGGCTTCGAATCCGCGATCGAATTGTTCCTTTGTTACCCATAGGTTGGCCGAGGCGTCGAAACCGGAGGCTTTCGCTGGCCGGAGGTAGAAGCAGCCCAGTTCCCTGCTACCGTCCGGAGTCAGTACGGCGTATGCGAACGACTGTCGAGCGCGGAAGCGGGCGATCTCGCCCTCGACGTCGGCGAGCGCCTCCTTCATCGTGATGCCGGGACGCGGCCAGCGGCCCGAACCGAAATTGGCGCGTATATGATCGATGCTCGACATGTAGGCGTCGTAGTCGTGCCGGACCAGATCCGGGCCGAGGGGCACGAGTTTGTACCCCTTGCCCGCGTACGCTTCCGGCACCGCGAAATCGGGGGGAACGAACGGCTTGTCAGCGCCCGCCGCGAAGACGGAGGTGAGAATGACGGCAGAGAGCATACGCATGCGATAGGACCTCTACTTGGATTGGGAAAGGCTGGCGATGTAGCCGCGCCAGCCGCCGAAATGAGTAATTTCGCGTGATCCCGCGACCGAGAAGGGTTCGCAGATGAAGCACTTCACCGCGGACCCGTCCTCGAGCGTGGCGGTGCCGATGCCGAGCGGGGCGGGTACTCCGGCAACGAATCCGCCGAAGGAGTCATCGGGTACGGCCCACACTTCCACTTCGATGCCGGGCCCATCGAAACCCGGTTCGCGGACAAGGCCGGGCTTGGGAGGCGTGGTGTCGTTCAGGTGATAGAACCGGTAGCCGGGCGCGGTGCGGCACGTGCGAACGAGCCGCGCGCCGCGTGATGTCAGCTCATGGTTCAGGGGCTGGCCGCTCAGGTGCGCTCCAAGCACGGCCACTGGCGTACAGCCGGGAGGCGCCGCAGAGGGCGTAGGCTCCGAGAGCATCCGGGCGGCGAGGTTGAGCAGCCCATCGTCGGTGTGCGCCTTGCCGATGAAGGTGACGCCGAACGGTAGCCGGTTGCTCCGGAAGCCGGCAGGGGCGGCCACGGCGGCGAGGTCCATCAGGTTGACGAAGTTCGTGTAGTGGCCGAGGTTGCTATTGAGGCGTATGGGGTCGGCTTGAACCGCGTCGATGGTGTAAATGGCGCCCATGGTGGGCAGTAGCAGCACGTCCATTTGGCGCCAGGCTTGGCTGGCGGTTCGCTTCAGCGCTTCGAGCTCATAGAGAGCGCGATAAGTGTCGGTTGCCGAGTACCGGCCGGCGCCCCGAATGATGCTCGCCACCACCGGATGCACATCGGACGCATGCGACTCGAGGAACCCTCCGATCGATGCGAGCCGCTCGGCAACCCAGGGTCCGGAGTAGAGTAGCTGCGCAGCCTCGCGGAACGGGGTCCAATCCACTTCGACGCGTTCGCCGCCCACCGATCGCAGGCGTTCGACGGCCGCGTCGAACAGGTGCGCGGCTTCGGTGTCGCCGAAAAACTCGAGTTGGGCACGCGGCGGCACACCGAAGCGGAAGGCGCCGGTGGCCCATGGGGCGGCGGTATCGCCAGGGGCAGGGAAGCGGGAGAAGGGGTCCGTGGGATCAAACCTGGTGGCTACCTTTGCCACTGCGGCTGCATCGCCCGTAGTTGCCGCGAAGATCGAGACGCAGTCGAGCGACCGGCATGCGGGGACGACGCCGGACATACTCAACGCCCCGCGGGTCGGCTTCACGCCGATAAGACCGTTGCACGCCGCCGGCACGCGGCCCGAGCCGGCGGTGTCGGTTCCGAGCGCGAACGACACCAGTCCGGATGCCACAGCCACCGCCGAACCGGAACTGGATCCCCCCGAGATGTAACGGTTATCGAAGACGTTGGTGCAAGCTCCATACGGGGAACGAACTCCAACTAGGCCAGTGGCGAACTGGTCAAGGTTCGTCTTGCCGATGACGATAGCGCCAGCCTTTTCGAGCTGTTCCACCACGAAGGCGGAACGCTCCGGGCGATAGGCGAACGCGGGACAGCCGGCGGTAGTGGCAAGGCCGGCCACATCGATGTTGTCCTTGACGGCGAAGGGGATGCCGTAGAGAGGGAGTCCGGCGGCGCGCGGGTCCGATTCGAGGCTGGCCGCTCGCTGCTCGAGTTGGGCGGCGGAGAAAGTGGAAATCCAGACCGGGCGTTCGCCTTCGGCCGCAATCCGTGCGGCGATTTCGCGGACAACTTTCGTTGGAGTGCTCGCCCCGGACCGGTATTCGGCGGCGAGCCTCGCAACCGGCAGCGGCTGAAACCGGCCTGTCACGCGGCCTCCTGATCCGGCTTGAACATCACAAGGCTTTGTCCGGCCGACACCATTCCGCCTTTGCTGCAGCGGAGCGCTTCCACCACGCCGCCTTGCGGCGCCACGACGGAGACTTCCATCTTCATCGCCTCCAGGACGATGAGCTTCTGGCCGGGCTCCACATGCTGGCCGGGTTCCACTGCGATCTGCCAAACGCTCGCGGTGATCGGTGAACGAACGGCGGCGCAGCCTTCCGGTGGAGCGTCCTCGTCGGCGGAGGGAGCGGGTGCGGTGGGTTCGTCGACATAGGCCGCTTGACCGGCGGCCGCCCATCGCTCGCGTTCTTCTTCGAATGCGGCCTGCTGGCGGCGCTTGCACACGTCGGCTTCGCCGCGGATGGAGGCGAGGAACCGGAGATAGTCGCCCAAGCGGAAGACCTTGTCCTCGGTGCGAAGCTGGAATCGCCCATGGGGAAACGCATCGCGGAGTTCGAGTAGTTCGGCGGCGGTGACGGGATAGAACCGGATCTGGTCAAAGAAGCGAAGCAGCCATGGGCTGCCCGTGGGGAAGTCCGGCGTGACGCGATGCGTGTTCCACATTTGGACGGTGCGGCCGACGAATTGGTAGCCGCCCGGACCTTCCATTCCATAGACGCAAAGGTAAGCGCCGCCGATGCCGACCGAGTTTTCCGCGGTCCAGGTTCGCGCCGGGTTGTACTTGGTGGTGACGAGGCGGTGACGCGGATCGACGGGTGTGGCGACTGGCGCGCCCAGGTAGACGTCGCCGAGGCCAAGCACCAGATAACTGGCGTCGTACACGATCCGCTGGACGTCGAACTCGGAATCGAGTCCATTGATGCGCCGGATGAACTCGATATTGCTCGGGCACCATGGGGCGTCCGGGCGCACGGATTGCATGTACTTCTCGATTGCGAGCCGGGTGGCGGGATCGTCCCACGAAAGCGGCAGATGGACGACTCGCGATGGGACTTCGATCGCGTCGGGATCCTGGGCGCCGCCGAGGGCCTCCTCCACCATCTCGAGCAGCTGTTGGCGCCTGAGCCGGGAGCCGTCGAAGTGAACCTGCAGCGAACGGATGCCGGGTGTAATGTCGAGGATGCCTTCGCCGGTTAAGCCGCGCAGCGTCTGTTCGAGCGCATGGACCCGGAAACGGAGCGATAGGTCGAGTTCGAGCGGGCCGAACTCGATGAGGAGATAACGGTCGCCGGCCTGCCGGCTGACCACGTCGCCCGCACTCCAAACTACGGCGGGCTCGGTGATGTCACCGGCGGGCAGCGAGGGCAGGGAATCGGCGCGTCCGGCCAGCGTATCGTCGATGGCCCTATCCATGGCCTCGGCCTGCGCCGCGGTCAGGCGCCGGAAGAGTACGGTGTCGCCCGGTTTCAGTTGGCCGAGCTTCCAGATCTCGGCATGAACGATCGTGCAGGGGCAGACGAATCCCCCAAGGCTGGGACCGTCGGGCCCCAGCAGCACGGGCATGTCGCCGGTGAAATCCATCGCGCCGATGGCGTAAGCGTTGTCGTGAATGTTGGAGGGATGGAGTCGCTTCGCCGCCATCCGGCCGCGCCAGCGCGGCGCCGGTCCGATGAGCGAACGCCTGTACGGTCGGAATTGTAGTGGACCCTCCATGGAGTGGAGAAGATCATGCCGATGTCATCGGCCGTGAAGAAATCGGGTTCGCCATGGGGTCCGTACATCACGCCGATTTCCCAATCGCTCGCATACTCCGGGATGGCGGCGGCGTCCGGCGTCCAGGCGGGACCATGGCTCGAGTCCCAGCGGAGCAGGTCTCCGGTGCGGAGAGTGCGTCCGGCATGGCCGCCGAACTTTCCGAGGATAAAGGTGGACCGGCTCCCGAGGTATGCGGGGACGTCAATGCCTCCGGCAATGGCGATGTAGCCGCGAGCACCGGCACTCGCGGCGCCCATGCGCAGGGTCTGGCCGGCTTTCACTTCCACGGGGCGCCACCGGAGAACCGGCGCTCCATCGAGTGTGGCTCCCATGTCAGCGCCGCCGATGGCGATCGTGGTGGCCTCATGGAACCGCAATGTAGGGCCGGTCATCGTGCATTCGATCGCGGCCGCGCCCTCCGCGTTGCCGGCGATCCGGTTGACTAAGCGGAGCGCAAGGGGATCCATTGGGCCGGAAGGAGGCACGCCGACGTGCCAGTAGCCGATGCGGCCCGGGTAGTCCTGCACGGTCGTCTGTGTGCCCGGTTCGATCACTTCGGCCGCGCGCAGGCGATAGGGAAAGTCCTTGAGGTAGGACGTGGTGATTCCCCCGTTCCGAAAATGACTGTCATCTACGATCTGCCGCAGGTAGGGCAAGTTGGTTTCGATGCCGTCTAGGCTACATGCGGCCAGTGCCTCGGAGAGTTTGGCTACAGCGGATTCGCGAGTCTCGGCGTGAACGATGATCTTTGCGAGCATCGGATCGTAAAACGGCGTCACCTCGGTGCCGGAGGTGACCCAGCGTTCGCATCGCGCGCCCGTGGGGAACTCGGCCCGGTGCAGAGTTCCGCTGCTTGGCCGGAAATCCCTGGCCGGGTCTTCCGCATAGAGGCGAACCTGAATGGAGGCGCCGCGGGGCTCGGTGCGGAGTAAATCGAGCGGCGGCATATCTCCGGCCGCGAGTTTCACCATCCATTCGACCAGGTCGACCCCAGTAACTTCTTCAGTGACTCCGTGCTCCACCTGGAGGCGGGTATTTACTTCGAGAAAATAGAACTCGCCGGTGGACTCGTCGAAGATGAACTCCACCGTTCCCGCCGAACGGTACTTGACCGATCGCGCCAGGCGGACCGCAGCATCCATCAGCGAGCGGCGCGAAGCAGCGCTCAGCCCGGGTGCTGGAGTCTCTTCCACCACCTTCTGATTCCTCCGCTGCGCCGAACAGTCGCGTTCGCCGAGCGCGAGCACTCCGCCGCGCCCGTCGCCGAACACCTGCACTTCGATGTGACGGGCGCGTTCGACGAACCGTTCGAGGTACGCGCCGGATTGGCCGAAGTTCGCCTGTCCAAGGCGTTCGACGGCCGCGAGCCCCTCTTCGAGTTCGCTCGCTGAGCGGCATACGCGCATCCCGATGCCGCCTCCGCCGGCCGTGCTCTTCAGAATTACGGGGTAACCGATGCGGCTGGCTTCCGTGCGTGCGTGCTGCAAGCTGTCGAGCAGACCAGTGCCGGCGAGCAGCGGCAAGTCTTCCTCGCGCGCCAGCTTGCGAGCGGTATGCTTCAAGCCGAAGGCGCGGATCTGATCCGGCTCCGGCCCGATGAACTCCATTCCATGGTGGGCAGTGGCTTCGGCGAAGGCGGCATTTTCACTGAGGAAGCCGTATCCGGGATGAATGGCCTCTGCTCGGAGGCCGCGGGCGGCTGCCAGGATCCGCTCTCCGTTGAGGTAGCTCTCGGCCGCCGGCGGCGGCCCGACGCAAACGGCTTCATCGGCCTGGAGCACATGCGCCGAATGACGGTCCGCTTCCGAGTAGATGGCTACCGAGCCGATACCCATCCTGCGCAGCGTCCGGATGATGCGGCAGGCGATCACGCCGCGATTCGCGATGAGGACCTTCCGGAATGCGCTCACGCCGTTGGCTCCCAAATCAACACCTGGACCGGAGTGGGATTGTAAGCATTGCAAGGGTTGTTCAACTGCGGACAATTGCTGATGACGGCCACCACATCCATCTCCGCGCGCATCTCGACATACTTGCCCGGGCCGGATACGCCGTCGTCAAATTGCAGGCCGCCCTCCGGAGTGACTGGAACGTTCATGAAGAAATTGATGTTGTGTGCGATGTCGCGTTTGCCGAGGCGGCGGTCGAAGCCGAGAACCGCCTTGACGAAGCTTTGCCGGCAGGCATGCATGAACCGCTTCTCGATGGCATAGCGCACCATGTTGCTTTCCATGGCGCAGGCGCCGCCCAGGGTGTCGTGGCGGCCGCAGGTGTCGGCGGTGATGGTGAGCAGCACGTTGCCGAACGTGGACATCAGCTTCGTGCCGGTGGTGAGGTAGATATTGGCCTGGGTGCGAATGGTGTCGGTGGCCGAGTAGCGGTCCAGGTAGTCCGAGGCGTTATAGAACAGGGTGTCGGCGGCTTGGTTGCCCTCGATGTCGACGATGCGGAAGTGCTGCCCCTTGGCGATCGGGTGAATCCAGGGTTCGCCCGCGGGAACGATGGCGCTGTAGGAGGCGCGGGCCGGGTCGAGCGAGCTTTCGACAAGGTTTCTGCCGCTCATAGGAAATACCTTTCGGTTAGGGTAAAGCCGCGCTCATTCTCCGGCCGCGAGATGCGGCAGGGGTCGTCGGGCCCCGGCGGCGGGACTCGGCGAATCTGCAGGTGAACCGGCTTGGGTGACCAAACGGGATTTGTATCCATCGGGTGGGGGCAGGTGTTCAGGATGACCAGGACATTCATTTCCGCGCGAAGCTCCACGAAGCTGCCTGCGGACGAGTTGCCGCGGTGGAACGTCATCCCACCGTCGTCGCCGACAACTACCTTGCTGAAGAAGTTGATGGGGGCCACCATGTCTCGCGCGTCAAGACCGTACTTGGCGAGTTCGATCAGGAACAGGTCGAACGCGCTCTTCAGGCAATCGTTGCGATGCTGCTGGTAGTCCGCCGCGCCATACTTTTCCCGGACCAGCGCGGCGTTGGCGCAACCGCCGATCGGATCGTGCCATCCCGTGCTATCGGAGGTGATCGAGCACAGCACGCGTCCCATGTCGGAGTACAGAGCGCACCCGGCCGTGAGCCGCGCGATGTGCTGCGCTTTGAGCGTGTCTGGCATGTTGTACCGCTCCGCCGGGCAGTCGGCGTTAAAGAGCATGACGCCCGCGTTGGCGCCGCCTTCGACGTCGATCAGCCGCAACGCGGCCCCCCGCTTGAGGATGTGGGACCACGGAGCGCCCGCGGGTACCGGTTCTTCGAACAAAATTGTTTCCACCAGACGGACCTACTTTCCAGAGACGGGAGTCTCGTTGCATGGGAAGGCGACGGGTCTTCCCGGTCATTCGTGGTTGCCGAGGGGAGTAACTGGCCTAACGGCTGAGGGGCGGTCCGCAGCAGACGTCCATCCGGGTGAGGCGCAACAGCACGGCGGGTGGGATAAGCGCTCGTGTGCGGCCTGCCGGAAACTTCATATCGACACTATGGCAGAACGGAACCTGCGGTTCAATCACATTCCACCGCGCACACCACAAAAACATTTGATGAGGTACATAACAAATTCCGAATCCCGATACCGGTCCGTTGACGTTAGACTGATTGCGAGGCCTGGTCTTGCCTTTTCGCTCCGTGTCGCTGAGCGGACACCCTACTTTTTCGAGGCAAGCCAATGTCGGTCATGTTCTGGCCCGTCGTCATTTTCATGGCGATTTCTCTCTGTATCGGTCTATATACCTACACGCAGGTTCAAGGCTCCAGCCAGCGATTCACGGTGTGCGGCAAGTCAATGCCGTTCCTGGTGATCGGCACGGCGCTGATGGCGCAGGCCGTGGATGGGAACGCGACGCTCGGCAATACTTCGCTCACTTTTTCGAACGGCGTCTGGACTGGCGTGATGATTCCCATCGGCCTCGCGGTGAGCCTGTTCATCGTCGGGCGGTTTCTCGCCGCCCCCCTGAACCGGATGAACCTGATGACGCTTCCCGAGTTCTTCTTCCGCCGCTACGACAAAAACACAGAACTGCTGGTTTCGGCTCTGACGATTGTCTGTTTCACCGTGGTGATCGCGGGCAACTTGGCGGCAGTGGCCTGGATTCTGTCAACGGTGTCCGGGCTGTCCTACACCACGGCACTGCTGATCGGCGCCGCGGTCATAGTCGCCTATACGATGGCGGGCGGACTGTACTCGGCGATCTGGACGGACTTTTTCCAGATTCACATCGCGATTATCGGCTTTGTTGCATCGGCGATTTGGGTAGTTTCGACGCGCGGTTGGGATAACCTACTGGCCGCGGTGCCCGCCGGCAAACTCGGCCTCGCGGGGCTGACGCAGGTGGAGTCCGGTGCGCTGGTGAACTGGGCGGGCATGATCTCGCTTGCTCTGGGCAACGCCATGGCGCTCGACTTCATGGAGCGCGTGTTCGCGGCGCGAAGTCCCGAGACGGCGCGGAATGGCTGCTACTACGCCGGCGCGTGGACGCTCGTGATCGGAGCGTGCGCAACCATATTGGGACTGGCGGCGATTCCGGCGTTGACCGAGGTGAGCGACTCACGAATGGTGCTGCCGCTGTTCGGGTCCCTGCATCTGCCCTACTGGATGGGGATGATGGTCTTCGTCGGGGTCTTGGGCGCGTCGATGTCCACGGCAAACGGCGCGATGCTGGTGATTTCAGTGGTGCTGGCGCGAAACGTCGTGCAGCGCTGGAGCGCGCGCGAATACAGCGACTCGTTCATGCTGCGGCTCTCCCGGTTGATGGCGCTTCCCACCGCATGCGCGGCGGCGCTGGTTGCCTGGATACGCCCCGAGCCGGGCATCTTGCTGGTGGTGGCGTTCGACATCGTTTTCGCGGGCTGTGTGGTTCCCCTGTTTCTGGGCGTCTATTGGAAGAAAGCCAATAGCGCGGCGGCGATCGCGGCGATCGTCTGCGGCACGGCCGTGCGCTTGCTCGCATACTTCATCACTCCAGACGCTTGGTCCGGTCTCGACACTCTGATTCCACCGCTGATCAGCGGCATCGTTTTCTACCTTGCCTGCCAGGCGACCTGGAAGCGGATTCCCGGCCGCCCGGAGGCAATATCCGAATCTGCGTCCGATGCGTTTCTGCCGGAAACCGTTCGGTAGCCCTGAACGTTATCTATTGCGCCGGCGTGACCGCGGCCGGGTCGAGCCTCCAGAGGTTCTGCTCGCGAAGGTTGCTGAGCCACACCGAGCCATGCGCGTAGAGAATGGCGTCACCACCCGGGCCGGCATACTGATGGGTTACTTTGTTCGTCTTCGCGTCAATGACGGAGATCGGGATCTGGAACACAGTTACCCAAACCTTGCCGCCGCCGGCCGAGATCTCGCCGCCACCGCCCGGGATTCCAACCGGGATGCTGGCCACGACTTTGCGCGTCTTCGGGTCCACCTTCGTCACCGTGCCATCGCCCTGATTGAGCGTCCAGACGTAGCCTTCGCCGACGGTCAAGAATCGAGGTCCGGGTCCGACTTCGATCTTGTCGGTGACGACGTTCTTCTTCGTATCGATGCGAGTGAGCAAGTTGCCGCCGGACTGCGTTACCCAAATCGCGCCTTCGCCGAAGTCGACGGTGTGGGAGCCAGGGGGGACTTCCACTTCAGCCACGACTGCGTTTTTTTTGGGATCGATGCGGACGACTTTGGTGCCGTCCTCACCGGTGGCGAGCCAGACCGCGTCCTTCGAGCAGGCGATGCCGCCTTCGCTGTTGGCCGGGCCAATGGTGATGGTGGCGACGAGGGTGTTGGTCTTGGCGTCTACGCGGGCGACAGTTTTGTCGCCGCAGGTGGGAGCCCACAGACTGCCGAAGCCGTAGGCGATGCCGCTGCAGGGCTGTTTGCCGACTTCGACGGTGGCCGTGACGGTGTTGGTCCTCGCGTCGAGTTTGGAGATTGTGCCCTTGGGCTTGTTGGAAACCCAGACGCCGTCTGGCGTGGCCGTGGTCCAGTCCGGCACTCCGGGTACCGAGAACTCCGCGAGTGGCTTAATGAGGTCCATGGACTTCTGCACTTCTTTCACGCCGGGCCTCGGAGGGCGCGGTGGACGCTTGCCCTTCCTTTGGGCGGGCTCCTGCGCGAACAGGACGGCCATCAATGGGACTAGAATCCAGAGACTCTTCATTCGGTATGTTCCTTAGAGGGAGGGATGTCGGTGCGCGACTGGGGACCGGACGGGGCGGACGAGGCGAAGCCTATGGGGAGGATAGCAATTTTCTATTTGACTGGGAAATCGATTTTTTTTATGCTCCCGGTAGGCGCCTTTGTTGGGCCGCCTCCGTCCCTCGTGAGGACTGCGCGCTTGGTTGCGGATTCTGAAACCGAGGTTGACGTGATCACTTTTCCCCGATCGTTCGCCAGTCTGCTGCTCGCCGGAGCTCTCCTTTTGTCTACAGTTGCGCGGGCGAAAGAGCCTAAGAACGCCAAGGCGGCGCCGCTTGGGTTGCGGGCGCCGGGCGTGGCCGTGCCCTACGCAAATCTCAAATCAGAAGCCGACTTCATGGTTAGCCCTCCGCTCGGAGGCGTGCTCCTTACCGATTCGATCGCTGTTGCCGATGGCGCCGGCGTACATCGCTTCGACGCCAAGACGAACAAACCGTTTGAACCTTCCCGCGACGTGCTGAAGGTGAAGAACGCCTGCGGCGGCATCGTCAGTGCTTTTTCATTTGCCTGGGCTGCAATCTGCGATTCCGAATCGGTGGTCAAGATTGAGATTCCCCCGGTCCGTCCGGCTGGCAGGCGAGGCGGGCGGAAGGCGGGCGAATCCAGAAAGGCCGCCGCCGCACCGGACGGCGAGAAGACGCCGGAGGCCGGGAAGGCCGAGCCGGAAGGGAAAGCCGAAGGGGTCAAGGTGGCAGAAGATGCCAAGCCCTCGGAGGCGGGAAAGGCATCCGAAGACGCCGCCAAAGCAGATGCGACGCCCCCGCCGCCGGCTCCGCGCAAGCCCCCGGCCGAGCCGGTCTTCATCGCCGCCGGGTCAACGCCGGTGGCCGCGCAGGCGATCGCTTCGACGGCGGACAGTGTCTGGCTGTTGGCCGACGGCAAGACGAGCCTGCTGCGGGTGGATCCGGTGGAAAATACTGTGGTATCCGAGCTTCGGTTGCCGCCTGGCTGTCAATCGATCGTCTTCGCGGAAAAGTCGCTCTGGGTGGCGTGTCCGGGGGCAAGCCGCATACTTCGGATCAATCCGGACAAGAATCTGGTGGAGAAGCGAATCGAAGCGGGTGCCGAGCCGATTGCGATCGCCGCTGGCGAGTCTTCGATTTGGGTGCTGCTGCGCAAAGACGGGAAGGTGGTGCGCATTGACCCGAAGACGGAAAAAGTGACCGCCTCGATAGACTTGGGGCTCCCGGGGCTGGAGGGGATGCTCGCGTACGGAGTGGGTTCTGTGTGGGCTTCGACGCCGGGGTTTCCCATCACGCGGATCGACCCGGAGTCAGATAAGGTCGCGCAGCAGTTTCATGGCGAAGGCGGGGGAAGGATCTATTTCGGATTGGGATCGGTGTGGGTGGGCGGGGTGCAATCGCCGCGGCTAAGGCGCTTCGATCCGAAGCTGATCAAAGCGACACTGAGCGACTAATGCTCCCGTCAATTTAGTCGACCAGCCTTGGATCCGAGTCATAAGAAGTTTCTATTTGACCGGATTCAACTCTCCTCACATACTGAAGTTATCTACTGGTTGGGGATCGTTCTCTGTGTATGGAAGCCGATCCTACTGCCTCGCTGTCGAGGCGCCCTGGCCCCCCGTTTCGGCTCAAAACAAAAAATCGAAGAAT
>JAWKHI010000072.1:0-21016 GCA_041394885.1 Bryobacteraceae bacterium
TTGTGGTCAATCACGTCCTGCGGCCAGTTGTTGGGCGGACCCGAGAGAGCCGCATTCACCACCGGCTTGTTCCATTGAATGGGATTGCCGATCGGGCTTTGATGCTCGTGGATGAGGCCGATCATATGGCCGAACTCATGCAGGATCACTCCTTCGTCCTGCCAGCCCAGGTTGAGCGTCGGTTCATTGGACGGGATGGAGAGAGCATCGGTGCCGATGTAGGACCACGCCCCGTCGTCATTGAACGCGACGCGAACCTGCGCGCCCACCAGATCTCCGAATTGGAAGGTGAGGTTGGCAAACTGCGTCCACTGGGGCGCGAACTGCTTCACCATGTTCTTTTGCGCGGTGCTGCCATTCATGAAACCGATCCGAATCACGGAACCGTTGGGCCAGAGCTTGGCGATCTGAAACGCCGCACGGGTAGGGCCACCCGGCAGCATCATCATGCGTCCGCTGTGCGGACGCCGAAGTTCGGATGGTAGTATCCGGTCGAAGCAAACTTTGTCGGTACGGGGCATTGTTGCGGTTCTCCTCGATACGGTAGTGACGCCGGGCCGACGGGCGTTTCTGATTCCGCCGGATAACTTTTCAAGTTTGCCGATCCCTGTCCGGGGAGGGTTGGCAAACCCTCCTGGGGCGGCTATACTCGGTTGGACTCAAGTCCAAGGAGAAGACCCAAACCCAAATGCCTACTCTCATTGACTCCCTGATGAACATGGTGGATGCGAATACGCTCGGCGCGCTCGCCGGCAATCTCGGTGAACCGCAAGGCGCCGTGGAAAGCGCGCTCAAAACCGGCGCAGCCGCCATCATGGGCTCCATCGGGCAGCGCGCCGGCGACACCAGCTTCCTCAGTTCCGTCCTGGGCTTACTCAACAACCCCGCGCTTTCGCCGGATCTTCTCGGCAATATTGGGTCACTGCTGGGCGGAAGCGCCGGCCCCGCCGTTTCCGGCCTCGGCTCCCAGTTTCTCGGGCTGCTGTTTGGAAGCCAGCAATCCAGCATCGCCGACATGATCGGCCGCGCCGCCGGCATGAAGGGCTCTTCGGCGTCCAGCCTTCTGAGTATGGCCGCGCCCCTGGTGATGGCCTTCCTCGGCAACAAAGTGAAGAGCGAAGGGCTCGGCGCCGCTGGCCTTGGCACACTGCTTGGCGGCGAGATGGCGAGCTTCAAGGCGCTGCTTCCGGCCGGCATGTCCTCCCTGCTCTCTTCTTCGATGCCCGCCGCCGCGGCTATGCCCGCTCCCGAAGCCCCTTCCGCCAGCCGGGGGTGGTTGCTGCCTCTGCTGCTCATCGCCGCCGGGGCGTTCGGATTGCTCTGGTACATGAATCAGGGCGCTGCTGACGTAAGGCACGCCGCGCACGAAGCCGCCGATACCATGGGCCATGCCGCCGCCAAGGCCGGTGATGCCGCCACCGGCGCCATGCATTCCGCCTGGGCCGCTCTCGGCGAATTCTTCAAGCGCAAACTCCCCAACGGGATCGAGCTCAATATTCCGCAAATGGGCGTCGAAAACAAGCTGGTGGACTTCATCGAGTCCTCGAACCCAGTCGACAAGACCACGTGGTTCGATTTCGACCGCCTCCTGTTCGACACGGGCAAGGCTACCCTCCAGCCTGCCTCGCAGGAGCAGCTCAAAAACGTGTCGGAGATCCTGAAAGCATTCCCGAACGTCAACATCAAGATCGGCGGATACACCGACAACACCGGCAATGCCGCCGCCAACATGGCGCTCTCCGGCGCACGCGCCAGCAGTGGTGGCTGAACTCACCGCGCTGGCATCGATGCCACGTTCCGAACTGGAAGGCGTGGCGACCAACACCCCGTCGCCTCCAACGACACCTGAAGAAGGGCGGCAGCAGAATCGCCGCGTCTCTATGCGGGTCACGAAGTAAATGCTACCAACATGACAACAGTCAATGCTATCATGTTGTCATGGAACGTACCCAGGTTCAGTTCACGCCGGAGCAGATCGCCGCGCTGCGCAGTTTGTCGGCGAAAACAGGAAAGCCGGTGGCGGAGTTAGTGTCTGGGAGTGGATGCGCTACTCCGCTCTCAGCGCGGGCCTGACCCGGACCGGAAGCGCGAGGCCGCCCTCTCCGCTATCGGGGAATTCGCTTCGGGTTCGGCGGACGGCAGCACGAGCATGACCGGCATCTCGCCGCTGCCTTCGGCGCATTGACGGCCTCGTCGATACCTCGGCGATTTACGCTTGACCGGGACGACATTCCAATCATCCGGCCGCCGCCCGGATCTGGACTGGTCTCGTCAACGACGACACGCACCTGCTGACCAGCAATTACGTCCTCTGGAATCCGCGGCGCTTGTCCAGCACCGGCTTGGAATCCAGGCGCTTCGCACGCTCGAAGAGCAAAATGTTCCCATGTTCGATGTCGAATGGATCGGCGCGCCGCATCGCGGTGGCGATGGACGCGGTGCTACGCCGCGCGCACCAAGCTCAGCCTCGTCGATTGTGTGAGTTTCACGTTATGCGTGAGTTTGGGATCCACTGCGTTTCCGCTCGACAAGCACTCTGGAACAAGGCTTGAATCGCCCGCCGACTACTGAACATACACGAACACGCCAAGTCCTGGCTCACATCGAACTCGAGCCGCACCACCACCTGACCGGACCGTTCCCCGACCGGACAACTCCGGTATGCGGCCGTTCACCTGCACCACGCCCGGCGCCATCCCCGGGGCCGGCCGGCATAGGTGATTTCCAGCCCGGCCGCTAAGGTGCTGACCGGAGTGGCCACGTACAGGTCGAACGGACGCACCACCCGCGATAATGGCAGCCCGGCCGATGTCACCGCGAGGCTGTCCGGCAGCGGCGACATCGCGTTGAGCCCTGTGGCGTAGAGCGTCAACATCGAGCCTCGCCGAGCCGGATTCCTCGCGGAGTTAAGACTGCCGTCCTCGCTGAGCGCCGCCGCCTGACCTCTGGTTCCCGATCGTGAACAGGCCTGGACGCACCACGGATACATCGATAACGCCCTGTTCCGAGCCGGCCTGACTCCGTTCCACCACGATCCCGGCCGGAACCCCGGGCGCGGTCTCAAAGCGAACCACGGCGTCGATCCGGCCCTCGCTCACCGACAGGATCGCCACCCGGCGGCCGTTGATCGACACTCGCGTTCCACCTAGCTCCACGGGTAGCCGCTCGGATGGGTCCGGGAAGCCGGACAACCCTGCTCCGGGACCTAACTTCTCTCCCAGGATGCTCACTATCTCGCCCGGTGCGATCGCCGCCGGGCGGCCCACACCGCCGCCTAACATGCCGCGGCGTTGACGATGCACCGGCGAGACCTCCATCGCGGCTGAAATCCACACGAAACAGCGCCCGGTATGAGCCGGCGTCCGGGCCAAACACCGCGGGCGAAGGTCCGAGGCAGCACATAGGCGCGGCCATCGCCATCGAGGTCGAAGGAAAAAAGACGATGCCGGCCACTGCGCATAGTAGTCCACGATCGTGCCTGTCGCCGCGTCGAGCGCCAACAAACCAAACGACGGCTCACACACACTGGCTGGTCTGTTCCGTAACACCGGCCGGATTGCACCTGCGATCTCCGCATAGAGACCCGGTTCGCCGGGCCGGACACTGCACCTGCCGACTCCCTCTCCTCGCGTCCAGCGTAGGTGGACCATCACGGCGCCACGCTCGTCGAATCGCACCGCGAAGGCATCGCTGGCCGCACCCGGAATGGGCGTGTCCCCTCCGTATGACCGCTGAAGGGCGTTGGCGGTGACAGGAAGTCTTCCGATTAGTTGCACCCGTCACCACCAAGCGACCAACATTGTCCACGGCGACGCCACCCATCCACTCCGCGCTTCGCCCGCCGAGGAAGGTCGAGTGAATGATCGCCCCGACGGGTCTACCTTGGTGACGAACACGTCCCCGTAGCTGAAGCGGGCCATTATTGACTCCGCCGCCGTAGGTGTGTTGCAAAAGCGCCGGGCGACGGGAAAGTCCGCGGACCATGTCTCTCCGGTGACGTAGGCTGCTCCCGATCCGTCCACGGCGATGGCGGCGGCGCGCTCGGTGCGAATGCCGCCCAGAAACGTGGCGTAGACGAAGGCCGAGAGATCCGGCCGGAGCTTGCTTGTCGAACGCGTCCGGGCAAAACAAGGCGTTTTCCTCCGATCGCGTGTGGCATCCCTTCGGTCCGATGCCGGCTTGGCTGCGCCTGGTGTAGCGCGGAAGTTTTCGTCCGCGGTCCCGGTGAGATAGATCGCGCCGGCGTCATCCACCGCGACACCCTCCACCAGGGCGCCGATCGGCAGCCGGGCAGCCACCTGACCGTCGGTCGTGACTTTCATTACGAGGCCGTGCCCGGCGATGATCGCGTTGCCCAGCCGGTCCAGAGCCAGGCCTGCCGGAAGAAACCCTTCGAATGTCTTTGTGAAGATCATTCGCCGGCTGGAGAGACACGCGCCACGAACGCGTCGGTGCGCCGTGCCGTGTTGTAGCCGGGGTTGCGGATGAGAAAGTATTGGAAGCCCCCGCAATCCAAATGAACCCCGCCGTATCTACTGAACCACTGGCCGGCTCTCTCCGGTGCCGTATGCGGCGGACTGACCGGACCGGGGCTCCAATCGACCACGGCCGCGGGCAGAGTCAGCCACAGCACCGGTGTCATGAGCAGGCAACGAAGCGTGGGCACACTGCAAAGACCCCACAGCCGGGCTCGCCAACTACATCGACTGGAAAAAGATCGCTTTCCGAGCAGACGAGCAAGGTCGTGAAAATCCCGCGCATGCAGGTCGATGTCGGGCTCCGGGCTGCCATGTCCGGCGTACGCAGCGGCCCGAACTCGAACTCCCGCTCCACGAACGCAGGCAGAAAACCCGCCTTCGCCGCTCCCCGCAAGTCATTCTTGTGCGCGCCGCCACCATCGGCGACCATCCGGCGGCAGCCTGAGCAGCCGTGTGCGGCCATCTGATACACCTCGATGTCCGGCTTGTAGTGCCCAGCCAACTCCGCCGACAGCACCACGTCCCAAGGGCAGACCCGAATACTTCGCCATGTTATGCCAGCAGCGCCACGTTCCCGTTGGAAAGCGTCGCGATAGTGTAATGTTGCTTCAGGCGCACAACCGCCGACCTAACCCGCCACGGACGGAGCCGGTGCCACACGCGGTTGAGATAGTCCTTATCTGCCTCGGAAAGCCCCGCGATCTTGAACTCGTCGAGCAGCGAATCGAGTATCCGCCGGTGCAACTGATCGATCGTCATCCACGGCAGTTGCTTTTTCCGCACCTGATCCATGGCCGGACCAGGCCAGCCCGCCAGCGGTCTGCGAACTTCGCCCAATCCACGTTCCTGATCCCACGCGCCTCGCCGAACTCAGCCGCTTGTTCGGCGATTGGAACCGCGCCAATCCACCACCGTCCCGAACACGTCGAACGTGAGTTTCTTTACGAGCGGCGTCGGCAGCCGCTCAGGCCGCAACCGCGCGGGCCGCCAGCACCTCGGCAAACGCCTGCTCGAAGGCGTCCAGACTCTCCTCGAGAGCCTCACGAATCACCAGCGGCAAATCTGGATCGTCGCACCGCCGAAACCTACGGGGAAAACATCAGCACGCCCTTTCCACCGAGCGCTGAATGGTATCGAACGCCAAGTCCGTCCGGCTCCATCGATTCTGGATGCACACAAGCCACACCCGCCACCAGCCCTTCCCATCCACGCAACCAATCTGCGGGAATCGCGCCTTCATGGCGTGCAGACGCGCGAGCATCACCTCGCCCATCCGCGCCGCGTTGCCGCTCAGGTCCTCCGCCATGATCAATTCGATGTTGGCCAAGGCCGCCGCGCAGCAAATGGGATTGCCGGTGTGGGTGGATGTCATTGACCCCGGGGGATGGAGATCCATTACGTCGGCGCGCCCGATCACGCACGAAATAGGCAAAGTGAACTCGAAATCCCTTGCCCTGGTGGAAAGGTCCGGCAGGATGCCGTATCGCTGATACCCAGCCAGTTTTCCGGTGCGCCTGAAACCGGCTTCTTGCACTTCTCGTCGCACACCAGCAGCGCCTTGCGGCCTGTGCACCAAGCCCTCAGCTGCTGTGCATGTACTCGACAGGCGCAAACGACGCGCTGCCGCCCTGATAGGTCTCGAGGAGCACGCCGCAAACATCGGCCGGCTGCACGCCGGTCTCGGAGAGCGCACGCAAAAATCCGTCGAAGGTGGTGTCGCGGGTCCGGAACCCGTCCGAAAAAGGCACCTGGACGAACCCTGATCCATGTTCACGATCCATTCCTTCAGCCCGGGAATTCCGCCCGCCTGCTGCGATCCGAGTGTCCGGCCGTGGAAGGCCTTCTCGAACGAGACGATCACGCTCTTGCGCCGCCCGCCCACCTTCACGCCATGGGTGCGGCATAGTTTGATCGCACACTCCACAGCTTCTGAGCCCGTCGTCAACAGGAACACCTTGCGGTCCGGCTCGCCGAACATCGTTGCCAGCTTCTCCACCAGACGCGCCCGGATCTCGTTGGGGAAACAATAGTTGGTCAGTAATTTGTGTTGCGCCTGGCCGACGATCGCGTCCACGATCGGCCAAGCCCGTGCCCTGTCGTGATCAGGACACCGCTGGACCAATCGATCCAACAGTTGCCCGAGGCGTCGTAGACCTGAATCCCTCGGCACGATCCCACAGGATCGGCGGCTGCCCCCGCATCGCCACCGGCTCGTATTTTTGCAGCGTTCCAGCACTGCAATCGATTCCGGCGCCGGAAGATCAGTCACAATGCGGCGATACTTGCCCCCCAGGCGAGGAACGGATCAGGTCAGGTCAAACTCTCTGGCCATGGGAACCTTGATTGTACCCGAACCGTTCAGAACGGGCATCGGTTCGAAAGGGCTTTGCCTCGGCGGAGCAGCCTGAGTGGAACGTTGCCATCGCTCAGCTCGCCAGAACCTCAAAGGCCTGCGGGCCGCAAATCTTCTCCACCTCCTCCACGAACTCCTTATCCGGCCGCACGCGCGTGCTCACATCGAGCACCACCGAAAAGTCCCGTTTCTCCAGACGCAGCCGGACCTCGGCTTCCCGGCTTGTGCTGAAACAAGGCGCTCAACGCCGGCGCGCCCCGCCCCGCTCATGTTCAGATTCACGCGGATCGAAACCAGGCCTCGGCAGATTGATGCGAACCAAATCGAGCGGCGTTACTCCTTCACCGAGATTCGCGCTGGGCCGTTCCTCATCCGGAAGCGCCATGCCGCGAATCAGCACCGGACGGTCATCCACCAGATCCTGCTGGATTTGCTCGAACGCGGTGGCGAAACACATGCACTCACCCGGCCCAGCAGACTCTCGAGTTGGAACGACGCCCAGAGCTTTACCTTCTTGTTGCGGCGCCGCTGCATGCCGCCAATCGAGCCGCACAATGTTACCTGAGCCCCGCGCCCAGGCCTTTGAGCGTGGAGGAATCATGGGTGGCAAGGTCGCGGACTTTGTCCCCGGAACTCACCGCTGGATGCCCGGTGACATACGACGCCAGATGGTCTCCTTCGCCGTCGGCCGCTTTTTCTTCTGCGTCCAATCGGGGACCTTCGCAGAGGATGCTCTTCCGCCTCACCGGTGGCGGAACGCCGCCGAACAACCTACCTGGCCCGACGAGCGGTCACGCCAGGCGCGCTGCCCGGCTTCCATGGCCGGATCGAGCACGGCGAACAACTGGGCGCGATTGCCGGCGAGCGAATCCATGGCGCCGGCCTTGATGAAACTCTCGATCATGCGCCGGTTCACCGCCCCGGCGTCCACGGCCTCGCAGAATTCGAACAAGCCGTGGCGATCCGCCGCCCTCTTGGCGCGCTTTGAGGATCGACTCGACCGCGTTGGCGCCCACGTTCTTTATCGCACCGAGACCGAAGCGGATCGAGTCGCCGGCCGGGGTGAAGTTGAGCGCCGAAGTGTTGATGTCGGGCGGCAGGACCTTGATGCCCATGTCGCGGCACTCGTTGATATACTTGACCACCTTCGCCGTGTTGCCGGTTTCCGAAGTCAGCAGCGCGCTCATGAATTCGATGGGGTAGTGGGCCTTCAGATAGGCGGTGATGTAGGCGAGATAGGCATAGGCGGCCGAGTGGGATTTGTTGAAGCCGTACTTGGCGAACTCCGCCATGAGGTCGAAGATCTTCTCGGCCTTCTTTTCCGGGATGTTCTTTGCCTTGGCGCCCGCGAGGAAGCGGACACGCTGCTTGTCCATCTCCTCCTGCTTCTTCTTGCCCATGGCGCGGCGCAGAATATCGGCCTCGCCGAGCGAATATCCGGCCACGATATTCGAGATCTGCATCACCTGTTCCTGGTAAACGATGACGCCGAAGGTCTCTTCGAGCACGGCTTTCAATTGAGGCAGCTCGTAGGTCACCTGCTTACGGCCGTGCTTGCGGTCGATGTAGTCGTCGATCATCTTCATCGGGCCGGGCCGGTAGAGGGCGTTGAGCGCGATGAGGTCGGTGAGGCGGTCCGGGACGTAGCGCCGGAGAATGTCTTTCATGCCGGGCGACTCGAACTGGAACACGCCGGAGGTGAAGCCCTTGGAAAAGATCTCGTAGGTCTGTGCGTCGTCAAGGACGATTTCCTCGATCACCACGTCTTCGCCGCGATGCTTCCGGATCAGTTCCACCGCATCGGTGATGATGGTGAGCGTGGTGAGACCCAGAAAGTCCATCTTGAGAAGCCCGAGTTTCTCGAGGCCCCCCATGTCGAACTGGGTCACGATTTCGTCGCGGTTTGTTTTGTAGAGCGGAACCAGTTGCTTCAACGGCTCCGATGAGATCACAACGCCGGCTGCGTGAACGCCCGCGTTGCGGCACAACCCTTCCAGGCGTACCGCCAGATCGAGGACCCGGTCGATCTCCTGGTTCTGCGCCCGTTGCTCGCCGAAATTCGGCTCGATCTCGAAGGCTTCCTTCAGCTTGATGTTGAGGGGCTGCGCCGGAACCAGCTTGGTGAGCTTTTCCACCTCGCCGAAACCCATGCCAAGCACCCGGCCAACGTCCTTGATCGCCGCGCGCGCGCCGAGCGTGCCGAAAGTGATGATCTGCGCCACGTACTCGCGGCCGTACTTTTCGTTGACGTACTGGATCACTTCGCCGCGCCGGTTGGTGCAGAAGTCGATATCGATGTCAGGCATCGAGACGCGTTCCGGATTGAGGAACCGCTCGAACAGCAGATCGTACTCGAGGGGATCGACGTCGGTGATCCCCATCGCGTAGGCCACCAGCGACCCCGCCGCGGAACCGCGGCCCGGGCCCACCGGTATGCTCATCGATTTCGCGTACCGGATGAAGTCCCACACGATCAGGAAGTACCCGGAGAACTTCATCTGCTGAATCATCCGGATTTCGGTTTCCAGCCGCTCCACGTAAACCGCGAGCGGATGCTTCAAGCGTCCCTTGGCGGCGAGTGCTTCCAGCCGCCCGCGCCGCTTCTCAAAGCCCTGCTGCGTGACGTAGGCGAAGTAGGAATCGATGGTCTGATTCTCGGGGACGTCGAAGCGCGGGAACGGCTCCTTCACCGGCTCGAGCTTCACTTGGCAGCGCTCGGCGATCTGCCAGGTGCGGTCGAGCGCGTCTTCCACCTCCCCGAACAACTGCATCATCTCGGCCCGCGTCTTGAGGTAAAACGCCGGCGAGGAGAACTTCATGCGGTTCTCGTCCGAGAGCGTTTTGCCGGTGTTGATGCAAACCAGCACTTCCTGCGCCAACGCGTCATCCTTGCGCAGATAGTGCGAGTCATTGGTGGCCACCAGAGGAATACCCGTTTCGCCGGACATGCGGTAGAGGGCGGGCAGCACGATGCGGTCCTGATCGAGCCCGTGATCCTGGAGCTCGAGGAAGAAGTTCTCCTTGCCGAAGATGTCGCGATACTCGTAGGCGATGCGCCGGGCGTCGTCGTAGCGCTCGGAAAGGATGTTCTCGTTGATGTCGCCGCGCAGGCAGGCCGACAGCGCGACAATGCCCTTGGAGTGCTGCGCCAGCAGATCTTTGTCGATCCGCGGCTTGTAGTAGAAGCCATCCAGATAGGCGGTGGAAACGAGGTTGGTGAGGTTGCGATACCCTTCCTGGTTCTCGCATAGCAGCACGAGATGGTTGTAGCGGTTGGAGTCGTTTTTCACCGACGACGATTGCTGCGACACGTAGACTTCGCAGCCAATCACGGGATGGACGCCTTTCGCCTTGGCCGTGTTGTAGAACTCGACCGCGCCGAACAGATTCCCATGGTCGGTCATCGCCACCGAAGGCATGTTCTGCTCCACGGCGAGTTCCATCAGCCGCGAGATGTCGCAGGCGCCGTCAAGAAGCGAATAGTCGGTGTGGCAATGAAGGTGGACGAAGGGCTTGTCTGCGGCCATCGGTGGTTCAAATTCATTGTATCGTCCGTTATACTCGGAGGCTGGCTCGATCGCGGTGACGGCGGTTCTATACATCCTCCTTGGGGCGGCGATGCCGGTGGCTTCGAGTTACGCCGCCGGCCGGCTTCTGCTGGCGCGCACCGCGATCGACGTCCGCGGCGGCCAACTCGCCGCGGTGGCCTTTGTCACCGGCTCCGCGGTGATGAGCCTCGTCGTTTTCGCGCTGTGCGCCGCCGGCGCGGTTCACAAGGGCACGCTCATCGCGGCGGCCGCCATCCCCGTGGCGTGGGCGGCGCGGCGCGGATTGCTCCGTATCGCAGCCTCGGCGCCCGTGAGCCGCAGCCGGTCCGATTGGATTCTGCTCGCGCTGTTCGCCGTTTATGCCGCCCTGTACGCCGTCAACGCAATTGCGCCGGAAATCAGCCCCGACGGCAGCACGTACCGGCTAGGACTCGTCGCACGCTACTATCGCGACCACGGCTTTCAACCCCTCACCACCAATATGTACGCCGCGCTCTCCCAAGGCGTCGAGATGCTGTATCTCATGGCGTGGCCGTTCGGGCGGCACTCGGCGGCGGCGGTGGTCCACTTCGTCTATCTGCTCGCGTTGGCGCGGCTGATGGCCGGTTTCGCGCGCCGCGCCGGGCTTGACGGGGCGGCTCTCGCGGCGGCGCTGATCGTGTTCGCGAGCCCGGTGGTCGGTGTGGACGCGACGAGCGCCTACAACGACGTGGCGGTGGCGGCCATCGTGTTTACGCTGTTCTTCCTGATCGAGTCTGGTTCGGAACCCGCGCCCGCTGGACTGCTCGCCGGTTTCGCATACGCGGCGAAGTACACCGCGTTTCTTGCCGTGCCATATATGCTCTGGCGGCTTCGCCTGCGCCCGATCGCCGCTGCCTGTGCCGCCGCTGCGATGTTGCCTTGGATCGCGAAGAACGCGATTGTCTGGCACAATCCCTTCGCCCCGTTTTTCAACTCCTGGTTCCCGAATCCGTTCGTGCTGGTTTCCTTCGAGCAATACTATCGGGGCGAGATGGCCAATCCAGGCGGCGCTGGTTTTGCGACGCTGCTCGCCGATTCGATCGCCGGAGGACAGATCAATCCAGGGATGCTCGGCGCTGTCTTCTTCGCCGCGCCCGTGGCCTTGCTCGCGATGCGAGACCGGCTGGGACGCCGGCTGCTCGCGGCCGCGGCCATATTCGGCATCGCGTTCGCCGCCAACAAGTCCGCGCGATTCCTCATCCCCGCCGCGCCCTTCGTGGTGCTGGCGATCGCGCTCGCGCTCCGCCGCGCGCCGGTGCTGGTAACGGCGTTGGCCGTGGCCCAATGTGTCCTGGCTTGGCCGGCGCGATTGCCCGACACCGGCTTCCAGATTCGCGGCTGGCCGTGGAAGGCGGCGCTGCGCATCGCACCGGAAGACACCTACCGTGCCGAGCGCAGTTACCAATACCGCGTGGCGCGTATGATCGAGCGGTCGGTCCCGCCGGGCGCGAAGGTATTCTCGACTTCGCCGGTGGCCGAAGCGTTCACCACCCGCGACGTCATCATCAGTTACTACTCCGCCGGGGCGCAGAGTCTGCACGACGTTGTATGGTCAGCCGCCACCGAGGACTATCGGCCCGTGGAGCGTGTTCGCTTCCAGACACGGGCGCCTGCTCCGGTACCGCGAGTCCGTGTCGCGATCATAAGCGGCGAAAGCGATCGGGAGTGGATGGTCTCGCGCATCCGGCTATATCGCGGCGGCGTGGAACTGGCGCGGACGCCGTCATGGCGCATTGCCAGTTCCCATTTTCCATGGGCGCTCGACAACGCTTTCGATGAGCGTCCGCTCCGTGTCTGGCGCAGCGGCGACAAGGCGCGCGCGGGAATGTTCATCGAGGTGGCTTTCGGCCTTCCGGAGCGCGTCGACGAAGTGGTGATCGATCAACTCCCGGCCGGCGGTTTCGAACTCGGCCTTGACATCGAGGCGGATCGGACGGTGGAGACCGCTCCCTTCGCGGATCCGGCGCGCGCCGCCATCGGCGAGCTGAAGCATCGCGGCATCGGCTACCTGCTCATTGACCGTGTCGCTGGGGGCCCCTGGGATCGAGCCCTCGCCGGCGCGCTTCCGCTGGTGGATTCGCTCCCCGAAGCAGCCGTCTATCGAATCGAGTAGGATACAGAGTGTCATGACAGACCGCCGCCACTTCCTTCGCATCCTCGGATCCGCCGCTGTCGCGCTGCCTGGCTTCGCCGGAGTGAGCAAGCCGCTTCGGGGAATCTTTCCCATCATGCAGACGCCTTACACGCCGGACGACAAGATCGATATGCCGGTGCTTGCCAAGCAGGTGGGCTTCCTCGAAAAGTGCGGCGTTCACGGCATGGTGTGGCCGCAACTGGCGAGTGAATACTACAACCTTACTCACGACGAGCGCATCGCCGGCGCGGAAGCGATCCTGGCGGCCGGCAAGGATGTGAAACCGGCGCTGGTGATCGGCGTGCAAGCCCAGCAGGCAGCCGAGGCCGCCGAATTCGCGCGGCACGCCACCAAACATGGGGCCAACGCGCTCATCGCGTTGCCGCCGCGCGAAGAGACCGACTGGAACCGGATCTCCGCCTACTACAAAACCATCGGTGAGGCGACCCCGCTGCCGCTGTTCGTGCAGGCGATCGGCAAGGTGAGCGTGGAGAACATTATCGATCTTTCGCGCGCCGTTCCCACGTTGCGCTACATCAAGGATGAAGCCGGCCCCGTGCTGATGCGCATCAGCGAAGTGAAAAAGAAAGCCCCGGAACTGCATCCGTTCACCGGTGGCCACAGCCGGACGCTGGTCGACGAGATGATGCGCGGATCGGAAGGCAGCATGCCGGCGGCGGGCTGGGCCGATCTGAACGCCGCCGCTTGGGATGCCTTCCACGCGGGAGACCGCGACAAGGCTCTCGAGCTGACCGGCAAGTCACTGCTATGCGTATTGGCCGCGGAATCATACGGCCTGGGCGCGATCAAGTATGTGCTCCACCTGCGCGGCGTGTTTCCCACCTACACGGTTCGCCAGGGCAAGACCCATCCCAACGAAAATTCGAAGACGTCGCCGCTCGATGAAAACGCCAAGCGCTCCATCCAGGCCGTCTACGAGCATGTGAAGCCTTACCTGAAAGGGTAGGCGGGCGAGGCGGGCCGCCTACCCTTGACGGCGGTCATCCGCCAGGAGACGGAAAGCAAGTCATGCAACGCATCTCGCTCCACGCGCGCCAGCCGAACTAACACCACGGGATAACGTCGATAGTAATCGGTGAGATAGTAAGTCTCCGGAGCATCTTCGAGAAGGCGCGGGCGTTCTGCCACGTTGCACCTCACAACCAGCGTGTCCGGCTCCGCGGAGCGGTGCGTGGCCAGCCCCGCCACAAAGCATCCGCCCAGGCGCAGCACAGGAGATCCATCGTACTTCGTGGCGGCTTCGACGCCCGGCAGCGAAAGCGCCACCTGGCTTGCTATTTCGTACGTGGCCATGGACGAAGACATCGCGGCAACCCGTATCCCGCCTCACTGATATAACGTCAAATATATCTTCTTCTTTGCTCCCGGCGGACGCAACCCCAGGTTCGTACGTCCATCGAAAGTGGACTGGAAGACGTTGTACTCGTAGGTCTCATTGGTGCCGTCAGACCACTGGATACGCATCACACTGCCTTGCAACGTGTACTTTCCCTTGCTGACATCGGAGGTGGAATCGCCCTGCACGATCACTCCGAGGCCTGCCGTGTCGCCGTAGGTATGAGACCGCGTGGAGTAAAGCACCGTCCCATCGGCTTGAAACGTCCAGTACACGTAGGTGCTGTTGCTCAGCGACGCGCCGTTGCCGGAACTCCGCGTGTAATTCTCACGCCGCCATGTGTGCAGCAGCGCCGCGTCCACGTCGCGCTTGCGGGCGCGAAAGCTCGCGAAGATGGCCTTGGCGGCGGCCTCGCGCTTGGCCATGAGATCCTTTCGGGCGATGTGCGCGAGAAAGATGCCGGTTCCCTCATGCAGCACGACGTAGACCCGCGCGGCCACGGGTCCGGCGCCTGGCTTGGGCGAGGCCTCGAAGGGAATTACCGCACCGGCGCCGAGCGTGGTGGTGAGCGTCGTCACCTCCCCGGCGCGTTTCACCGGGCCGAGCAACTGCCCCAATTGCTCCTCCAGATAGGCAATCACCTTCGGATCGCCGGGCGTGGCGATGCCCGCCGCCGATTCCGAACCGAGCAGGAATAGTTCGAGCGGCTGGCCTTTCTCGTCGGCCGCGAACCCGTCCGGCACCATCGCCACCAGACCACCTTCTTGCCGCGTCTGCCACGACGCCGGATACTCGAGCACGATGCCGCTCGGGTGGTCGAGCGTCTTCCCGGGTCCGCTCTGCGCCGTCAGCGCGAAGGGTACGGCTAGGGCGAGGATAACTGCGTGCCGAATCATTGGCGTCTCTTTCAATCTCTTTCCTGCGAATCAAAACTTCGCCAGCCAGGTCCTTGGCCCCGTCTCGAAGTCGCCTTCCTCGCTCGCGAGCGCCCAGAGATACACGCCATCGAAACGAAGCTGCCGGATCCGGCCGGCGATAGGAAACGGAATCGTACCCGCTGTGGCGGTGCCGCTCAGCCGGGTGGCGTAGGGATTGGGGAGCTGCCGGCGGTCGGCGGCCCAGACATACTCGCCGTCGAACTCGAGCGCGCCGGGCTCTCCCGGAACTGCGATGATCCGGGAATCCGGTGGCGCGATGCTGTCGGAAGCAGTCGCCACGGTACTAAACCGCACCACTTGCCCGGACTCCGGGCACGACACCCATAGCCGCGTACCGTCGTACGTGAGTCCCCCCACCGGCCCGGCGCACACCACGAAGCTCGCTGGTTGCTGCTGTGAGGAGGGATCGAAACGATACACCACGCCACCCGGAGTCCCCGCGAAAATGCGGGAGCCGGTCCAAACCAAGGGACCCAGCGGCTCGCCGACGTCGATCAACTGCGCGGAGCCGGTCCCCGGACTCGTGCCAGGCACGATGCGCACCAATCCTTCCTCGGTCGAGGCCCACAGTTGGGTCCCATCGTGAATCATCGGCCACCGGGTGTTGGTGTTCGGTGGGGGATTGGGGAGTTCTACTTGCAGCAATTGGGCTTCGCCCTCAACCAGCGGTCGCACCACGGTCCCCCCATCGGCGCCCGCGACCCATGCCATGCCGCCGTCGAATGTCATCCCGAGTATCTGGGGCAAAGGCGCGAAGGCGAAATCGCTCATCAGAACCCCGTCGGCGATGCGCAATCGCAGGAGCTTGCCGCCCAGTGGACCCGACGGCGTGGCGCTATCGCGCGTGAGCAGCAGCATATGCGTCCCGTCGGTGTCGATCTCGCGCACATCAGGCAGCCGATAGGTGGCCAGCAGTCGGCGGCCCGATCCCCACCGGCGCAGGGCGATACGGGTGGCGGAGGTCCCTGCCGCTCCGTCGCCAGCCGGACCCGGAGGGCCCGGTGACCCCGCGGGTCCTTGTGGCCCGGCCGGTCCCGGCGGCCCCGCTGGTCCCGGCGCGCCTTGCGCTCCTGGAGGGCCCGGATCTCCTTTCGGGCCGTCCGCCCCACGAGGACCTTGGGGGCCAACCCCGCCGGTCCCCGTCCCGGAGCTCGTGGTTCGCCAATAGAGTTCCAGTTCCGGCGGCCGGCTGGTCGTCGTGTTCTCCTTGCTGTCCAACTGGATATCGACGCTGTTGTCGGCGGGAAGTATCGCCAGGCCGAAGTTATCCGCGCGGCCTAACCACCCCTGCACCACCGGCGTTACATCCACCACCACCGTCTGGAACGGCGTGCTCGCGTCCACGCGCGCGCCTTGCCGGGTGTCGACGTCTGGGAACAACCCCACCGTGACGCGGGACTCGTCCCAACGCGATGTCGCCGGTGCGACGATAATCGACCCTCGGCCTTTCACCTGATGCACGAACAGTTTCAGCAGCGCCCGATCCAGTGTAAGCCCAGTCGACGCCCTCGTCAGCGTGAACTGCACCAGGGCCTTAGCCCCGCCGCCCACCTGGAGAAGCGGCTTCTCATGGTTGGCGCCATCGGGAACGTAGGTGTCCGCCACGAGCGTCGCCGTATTCGCAAACAGCGCTGGGGCCGTAATCAAACCGATGAGAATCGTTGCGAGTTTCATATTGGTCCTACTGACTCCAGCGCCATCGGATAGGCTGAGGGACCATCGGACACGATAAAATCCTGTTCATGGCGACCGAGGCTCGGCAGGAACAGATCACTCGCCTGCTGAATCGCTGGGGGAGCGGGAGCAAGGAAGATCTCGATCGCCTTCTGCCGCTGGTCTATGGGGAACTGCGGCGCATCGCGGCGTCGCAGCTTCGACGTGAAAGCGCCGCCACCGTGCAGCCCACTGAGCTGGTCCATGAGCTCTACATCAAGATCCGCCAGCAAAGCGGCCAGGCGTGGGAGAGCCGCGAGCACTTCTACGCCGTTTGCGCGCGCGTTCTCCGCTACCTGCTTACCGACCATGCCCGCAAGCGCCTGCGCGCCCGGCGCGGCGGCGGGCAGGAACGGATTCCGATCGACAACGCCGACCTCCCGCTGCGCAAAGACGCCGACGTCGTCGCGCTCGACGATGCCCTGTCCACGCTCGAGCTCGTCGACGAGCGCAAAGCCCGCATCGTCGAACTGCGCTTCTTCGGAGGGTTTGAGCTGCCCGAGATCGGTGAAATGCTCGCCATCTCGCCCACCACCATCAAACGCGAGTGGGCCACCGCCAAGGCATGGCTCTATCAGGAGATCCGCCGTTGACCGCCGGGCGCTGGAAGCGCATCTGCGAGATCTTCGAAGGCGCGCAGGACCTCCCCGGTTCTGAGCGGGCGGCCTGGATCGCCGCGCAAGCCGGCGGCGACGAGCAGCTTCGCGACGCAGTCCAGCGGATGATCGAGGGCCAGCCCGATGGGGAAGACTTTCTCGAACAGCCCGCGCTCGCGTTCTCTTCCACGCAGCTCGGCCCCTGGCGCACCCTGCGCGAAATCGGGCGCGGCGGCATGGGCATCGTCTTCCTCGGCGAGCGCGCCGACGGCCTCTATCGCCAGCAGGTGGCCATCAAGGTGGCGCCGGGCGGAGTGCATATGGAAACGGCTCTTCTCGCGCGTCTCGAGCATCCCTCCATCGCGCGCCTAATCGATGCCGGCGCCACCCCGGAAGGCTTCCCGTATCTCGTGATGGAATTCGTGGAAGGCGTTCCGCTCGACGAGTGGGCGCGCCGCGATAACCCCTCGGTGCGGCAGCGGCTGGACGTGTTTCGTGAAATCTGCGCGGCAGTGCGCCACGCCCATCAGAACCTCGTCCTGCATCGCGACCTCAAGCCGTCCAACGTTCTCGTCACCGCCGGCGGGCGGCCCAAGCTGCTCGACTTCGGCATCGCCAAGCCGCTTGACCTGGCCGCCACCGTCACCCGGTTTCCAGCCGCCACGCCCGAGTTCGCCAGCCCGGAGCAGTTACTCGGTGAACCGCTCACTACCACTTCCGATGTCTACGCGCTCGGGTTGCTTCTGCATGCCTTGCTCACCGGACGGACGCCGCGGTCCTTGGCCGGCGGCTCGCTTCGCGGATTGGTCGAGCGCATTTCCCGGGGCGAACCGCTGCCCATCGCCGTGGAAGGCGATCTTGGCCAGGTGATCCGCAAAGCCACCGCGCAGGATCCCGCCGATCGCTACGGCGGGGCCGGAGAACTCGCCGAGGAGATCCGCCGTTATCAGTCCGGTTTGCCCATCGAGGCCCGGCCGCCTTCCTTCGTCTACCGCGCGCGCCGGTTCGCCGCCCGCAACAAAGGCAAGCTGGCCGTGGCCGCCTTGGTGACTCTCGCCCTCACAGGCGCCACCACCCTCGCGCTTTTGCAAAGCCGCACGGCGGATCGCCGCTTCCGCCAGGTCCGGCGGTTGGCCACGTCGGTCCTGTACGACATCCACGACAGCATCGCGCAACTGCCGGGATCCAATCCCGCGCGCCTGCTGTTGTCCCAGCGCGCGCTCGAGTATCTGGAAGCCCTGTCGAGCGAGGCCGGGTCCGACAACGACATTTGGCGCGATGTCGCCTCGGGTTACCTGCGGCTGGGCGACGTCCAGGGCGGCGCGGCGGTCCGCAATCTCGGCCAGTACGGCGAGGCCGCCGAAAGCTTCGCCAAAGCCAAACAGATCGCGGACCGCCTGATCGCTTCCAACCCCACAGACCCGGCTGCGCGGAGCCTGCAACTGAACGCCGAGCGGCCTGTGATCCAGGCGCGTCTGCGCGGCGCGGACCGCAAGGAAGCTCTGGATCAATCCCGCCGGCACCTGGAACAGGCCGAGCGATTCGCTCGCGATTTTCCCGGCGATCCGCGTTCGGCCCGTCTGGTGGCCGAAGCCCATTTCCTGCTCGCGAGCGGCTTACTCTACAACGCGCGGCCCGAGGAGGCGCTCCCGCAATGGCTGCACACTCTGGAACTATTCGAGCCGCTGCCGCGCACCGAATACCTGCATCACCGCAAAGTCGCCGGTATCCATCAATACCTGTGCGATGAGTACCTGCGCCGCAAAGACACCGCGAGCGCGCGACGTCACATCGAGCAGGCCGTCGCGCTGCAGGAAGAAGCGCTGCGGCTGTATCCGCGGTGGATCACCGCGCGGATGGATCTTTCCTTGTGCCACTACCAGTCCGCCAGCCTGCTGCAGGCGGAAGGCAGACACCCCGAGGCCATCGTCGTGTGGGACCGGGTGATCGCCGCCCGTGACCGGTTGGTGCGCGAGGAGCCCACCGACGTGGTCGGCCGTGCGTGGCTCGCAGGCGCGCACGGTCATCGCGGACAGAGTCTCGAACAGTTGGGACGGCTCGCCGAAGCCGCGGCCGCGCTCGAGTCGTCGCTCACGCAGTATCTTGCGCTGCTCGACGTGGAGAAGTCCTCCCATCGCTACCAGGTGGCTGTCGCGGAGACCGAAGCGCAATTGGCCGATGTCTACGCGAGGCTGGGAAAGCGTGCGGATGCGTGCCGTCATTACGCCGGCGCGGCGCGGCGCTTCGACGGGCTGTCCCAGGAAGCGAAGGCGGCGTCGCGGAATCCGCGGGCGGCCGAGGTCGTGAATCAGGCGCTGCGGGGATGCCCGGAGTGATTCGTGTAATGAAGGTCGCCGGGCTATTCGTTCGGAGCCCTGGTCACTCCCCTCTGCAATAGGGAAGCCGAGGCGAAAGCGCAGATGGTATAGGTGTTATGTACCTCCACAAGCCCTTCCTTGACAAAGCGGAAACGGCCTTCGCTCAAGCGCATAGCATGGAGTCTGGTCGACCGGAAGAAGGATGATCCGCTGCAGTTCCGCGCCATCGGCTGGTGCCGGGGCCAACTCTGTTCGGTGATCTACGAGGTCAGGAATGATGCCGATGGTGAGCACTGGCATCTGATTACTCGCTGGAAGTCGACAAAACAGGAGCAAGTCGCTTATGCCGAAAACACGGAAAGCCCGCAAGCCACCCGATGAGATCGCCGCCATGGCAAGCAGGGGCGAGGATGTTTCCCAGTTCTTTTCCAACAAGCTCGCGGTTGTACGGCCGATCAAGCGCGTCAATGTCGACCTCACCGAGGGGATGCTTCGCGAACTCGATGCGCGCGCCGCACGGCTCAACATCAGCCGGCAGGCTGTGATCAAGACGCTTTTGGCCCAAGCCATGGCACAGTCGCCGGGCAAGGATGTACGCTGAGGCCTTGCGCGGCCGCCTGAAGTAAATTGATCTGGAAGAAGAGCTGTGCGCGCCGCAGATGGTGGCGGTGTGAACTGGGCGGCCGGTTTGGCGAAAAGACAGCATTGCCACTGGGACCGGTGCTGAGCGTCGTGAACTGCCTCGCTCCTCCCGGCAGGTGCGGCTGATCATTCCGGAACGGGACCGCCCTCCCGTATCAAATTCGCCGCTTACTTGGGTCGTAGCCGGTGTCACTCGCCGCAAGCCCGTTCGTCGGCGCCCTCGGATCCTGGATTGCCGAACCCAGCGTAGCCGAAATTGCCGACCCCACTGCGGCGCCGCATGCTCCTAGCGATGATAGTGCCGCAACTCCGGGACTATCCGTTGCGATCCCGCTCCGCGAGCCACCGCCGTAGCGACTCCTGGGTCTCGCCGGATCGCCGGCCCGCCAGCAAGCTTGCAACACGGATGTCCTCGTCCAACTCCGGCCAGTGAATCCCCGTCCCGCGCCCGACGAGGCGCCACTGAGCCCTTTCGGCTGCGTTCGCATGCGCCAGTCTTGGGAACCATGCCAGCGGGACCGTGATCGTCCGGCCGTCGGCCAGATCGACTGTCAAAGCCTCGTCGCTTGCCAGGACATCCTGAGCGAGCGCTTCCTTGAGCTCAATCCCCGAAGTACTCATTCCATGACCTACCAATGCTGTCGAATTCTCGTCGGCCTCAGCTGCTGACAGGCACCCTCGCGCATCAGTCTGTCGTCGTAGCTTGTTTATGAGACGCCTGCATCCGCAACCGCCGGTACGCCTCGCCGGCAGTCCATGCCGTGACCACCTTTTGAAACGCCTTGTCGTTCATGAAGCGAATGAAGATCTCCTCGTTCTGGTCGATACGCTCCACAAACAGCCGTTCGAGCAGGTTCCGGAATACGAGCTCAAACTTGTCCTCCGGATTGGCCACAGCGGCCTGCCGTAGTCCGTCGT
>JAWKHI010000073.1:0-17363 GCA_041394885.1 Bryobacteraceae bacterium
GATCAGCGTGGCGGCGTCGGCGCCCGCGTCAAGGAGCGCGCCAACCGTCATGTCGCCGGAAATGCCGGAGAAGGCATCGAGATAGCAGATTTTCATAGGGTTCGAGGGTACCTAAATTATTTCACGGAACCAATGATTTCACGAACGATCGCTGAGGTGCTCGCGCTGAAGACCTTCCCCGAAGGTCGCCACCGTGATTCATCCGTCCGGGATCGGGAGGTCCGGCCGGAACTCGCCCGGCTCCGGATTCAATTCCGGACCGTTCCGGCTTCGGCCAAGCGCGACGGTGAGGCACAGCCATACCACCACACCCGTGAGGATGACCGCATTCGTCCAGCCAAGGTTCAAACTCTCCGGGCCGTTCGAAACAGTGGTCACGGCAACCAACAGCATCACGGCCGCCGCGCCTTCGCCCATGCGGGCCGCCATGCCGTCCACCAGCAGCTTCGCGGCGGCGCGGTGCTCGCGCACCACCGGGAGATAGGACTGCTCCCAATTCGAACGATGGATGGAAGACTTGATGCCGCCTTCGGTTACTCGCAACGCGGTCCGCGTGGCGACCGTCGCCGACCACGCCACTACACCCGCGGCCCCGAACAGCGCGGTAGGGAGAATCAGCAGGCTCCCGTAAACGCCGAAGACCCGCTGCAGGAAGGGGGTCGCGAACAGTTGCACCAGCACCGCCGCTCCATTCAGCAGCATGTAGAAATTAGCAAACAGCCGCAGGCCTTCGCGGGAAGAATGCGCCGCCGCCGAAGCAGCCGAATAGAACTGGAACTCGATCAGGACGCCGACGATAGCGGTCACCACGCCCGTGCCCGCAAGGATGGCCAGGTAGCGCACGCGCAGGAGTGAAAACACGGCGCGCGTTTCCGGCACCTCCGTCGGCGTGGGCAGCACGCCCGGATTCGCGGATCGCGCATCCGCGCCGAACAGCCGCGCCGCAATCACGTTCACCCCGGCCGTGGCAAGCAGCAACGCCGAGCCAGCCAGGAAGAACTCCTGCGGCGTCAGGATCGCGGACCAGCGGCGGCTCAGCGCGGCGCCAGACAAGCCGCCCAACATGGAGGCCGCTCCGATGCTTGCGTAGAGGCGGGCAAGCAGGTAAGGCGGAACGCGATCCAGCAAGTCCGCGCCCAGCAGCCATGTGATCGACAGAAGCACACCGTAGAGAAGCGGCACCAGCACGAACAACAGCGTCATCCACCAGCCGCCGCCAGGCTCCGCGAACCAGAAAAAGGCGCACTGGAGCGCGGCCATCAGACACAGGCCCACTACACGGGCGCGCCGGGGACCCGCCCGGCGGATGAGTTGGAGCATGAGACCGGCGGCAGGGGCCGACAGAAACGCGATACCGAGATAGGCCCGTGGCAGATGCAGCAAGCCGCGCTCTTGAAAAAAGAGCGCGTCCCGGCCGGTCTTGGTGACGATGAAAGCCGCCGTGAGTAGAAACAAACCCAACGACGGAAACAAGGTCCGCCACCAGCAGGCGGCGATGCCTTTGTCGAGTCCGAACCGCGTGACCAGCGACGGAACGGCAGAGGGTGCTTGCTGCGGGGTCACCGGCATCGGAAGTCCCAGGGTACCGCAGCCGCGGCCGTGAACACGGAGGGAGACGCGTTCGCGATACACGAAAATTCTGAACTCCTTCGTTTTGAACACCCTGCGGGAATCGGGTTTGCGGGCGAACTCGCCCGCCTTTCTACTCTGAGACCGCTTGTGACCTTCGTGCGGCGAACCAGCCGGGCGCCGGGGAGCAGGCGATATCGATAGAAAGGAAACGTTTCCAGTATGAAAACCGAAGACGTGTTGAAACTCCCGGAGTATTGGGGGCTCTATTTCGATCGGGCCACTGGCATGACCTACCGTTCCGACGGTACCGAGACCGGGTGGACGTTCGAGAGCGCCACCTGGACCGGCCCGTTCGGATTCCATTTCCAATGGCCATGGCTCAATCCTCTCGGGTTCGCCACCCACGAGACCGCGATGAAAGTGTTGGCCTTCGCCAAGAGCTTCGCGCCGCCGTCACTGCGGTTGGAGATGGACGAAGAGCGCAAGGATCTCGGGCCGTTCTACCGCACCGTGGAGCGGACGCTCGTGGTCACCGACGGCGCCAGAACCGAGCAATTTGCAGCCGGCTGGATCGCGAATTCGATCATCCGTAACGGCGAACGCGCCGCGGCGGAATCGCTGCGCGCCGAATGGCGGACCGCCGGGTTCACCCTGTAGCTGGTCTGGTTCCTGACGGCCTCACGATAGACTGAAAGCTTGCGGATCACAATCCCGGCAAGCTTGGTTGTACTGGGCGCCGCGTTCCTCACCGGGACCGCGGCGCACGCCGCCGTACGGCTTGAAATCCAGTACACAGTCCTCGAAAAGCTGCTCTCCCAACAAGTGTTCACCACCGAGGGACGCAAGTATGTCAGGGGGTCGGACAAATCCCGTTGCAGCTTCGCCTACTTGTCGAATCCGAGAATCGGGGGAGCCTCGGGAAAATTGACCATCCGGACGCGCTTCACCGGACGATCCGCGCTCGATCTTCTCGGCAAATGCATCGGCCTCGGCGACGACTTCGAGGTCACCATCTACGCCACCCCCTACTACGGGAAGGGCAAGCTGCGCTTCAAAGACGTTCAGACGGAAACCAGCGGTCGCGACAGCCTGTACATCCGTAGTGTCCGAATGGGCTTGAAAACAGCCCTCGAAAAAGACTTCGCCTACGGGCTGGAAGAGGAGACCCGGAAGATACTCGAAGAGCCCCGTCCCGGAGCCAGTTATAGTCAACGGCTTTCCGATTTCGAAATCGCCTTCATCGAGGTTGGCGGAAAGTCCGTGGTGTTGCACATGGACTTCCGCCTCGTCATCAAGTAAGTGAGAGCTACCCGGTTAAAACTGAATCATCAGCGTAAGATTCATCAGTGGCTGGCCGCCGAGCGATGCAGTCCGCGGATCGTCGGTCAGCTTTCCAAACGTCCGCGGATTGCGAAAGTCCACAGCGGTCGTGGGCCCCGTAAAGTTATAAGTCTTGAGCGCATTCTGAAAGTCCCAGCGAAGTTGTGCGTTGAAGCGCTCGCGGATCTTGAAGTTCTTCTGCGCCGAAACCTGCGCCCAAACAAGGCGAGGGCCGGTGAGCGTGTTACGGCCTGCGTTGCCGACGGTGAACGCCGCCGGGTAAGCGAATGCGTTGATGTCAACCACCGCGGGACGATTCTGCAAAGTGAACCGGTCGCCGCCGCCGTTGTTCCACTGCCCGAAATCGTAAACCGGCGTGGACACCAGATCCGGCCGCCGCGAACCGGCGAACGTCGGATAGTAGTTGTTCGGACTGTTGGCGAAGCTGAAAGTGAGCGGGTTGCCGGACTCGAGAGTTTGAATCCACGACAGCTCCCATCCGCCCACCAGCGCATTGGCGATCCGGCCCATCCCCGCAAGGAACTTTCGATTCTGGCCGATCGGCAGCTCCCAATTCACAACGCCGATGAAGCGATGATTGCGGTCATAGCCGGCCCGGCCCTTCTCCAACCCGCGGTTCTGCAGCGGCGCCACGCCCGTCCCGGAGTTGTCGTTATCCTGGCTGTCGATCGCCTTCGAAAAGGTGTAGAAGGTGTCGAAATACAATCCCTTGGACATGCGCTTTTCCAACTTGACCGTTCCCGAGTGGAACGTGGAGTGCCCGAAGTTGGAACGCATGGGAATGTTGCCGAACTGGTTATAGGGCCGATAGTTCTGTGCCGCGGCGAAAACCTGGTTGCGCAGAGCGGGATCGTTCGACGCGAAATCCACAGGGAAGGTATTGAGTTCCCATCGCTCGAGAAGGCCGATGCCGGCAGAACCTTGGTAGCTCACATCGATCAGATAACCAGCCGCTACCTCGTACTGCACGCCGCCATTCCAGTTGAGCGTGTAGGGATTGCGAAGGTTGGGATCCCAGAACGCCACGCCACGGGAGCCGAAGTTGGTCCCGGCAAACGGCGCCACTCCGTTCACGGTGTTGAAGGCGGCCGGGCGCGTCCCGGCGCTAATCCGGTAGATCGGCGTCGGATTGCCCGGCGCCGGCTGCTGATTGGCGATGGCGTTATATTCGTCGTACTGCTCGCGGGTGGCGGGGAACTTCACGTCCACTGTGTACATGCCGAGTCCACCGCGGAAGACGAGCTTCTGCATCGGATGCCAGGCAAGGCCGATCCTGGGATTGAAGTTGTTGTTGTCGCGCCTGTTCAAGCCCGAGGTCGGATGCACGATAGCACCCTTCCGCCCGGTGAGCGCGTCGGTGCCGTTGGGATCGAACTGGCTCATCAGTCCGTACTTCGTATTGAACGGACTCTCGTTGGAGTAACGAACGCCCAGGTTGGCCGTAAGCGTGGAACTGATTTTCCAGTCATCCTGAAAGTAGAAGCTATGGATCGACGATCGCGGGAGCCAGCTCGTCAATTCTCCGCGAAACACCGCTTGCTCCACATATCCGGTCAGAAAGCCGGCAAAGGTGTTGCCGGTATTGGGCACCGGCTGTCCGTTCGTCTGCAATCCGGCTGTGACGTTGTTGAACGAGAATTGCACGGGGTTGGCGAGTACCGCGTTGTTCAGCCGGAACCGCAGCACTTCATAGCCGCCTTTGAACGCGTGCGTACCGCGAATGTAGGAGACGTCGTCTCGGAACGAAAGAGTCTCATTCACCTGCCGGGTGGGCGTCGCTCCGATCAGTCCGTAGATCGACCCGGCGGCGTACCGGTCGCCGGAGCCGAATGCCGGCATCAAGGCCTCGTTGACGTTCGGTATCCCGAGTTGTTGCGCCCAGTTCTGGTTGAAAGACGGGACCTCCGTCTTGTTGAAACGGCGGAAGTAGCCGACGCGGGCGTCATTGACGATGGAGTTGGAGACGATCCACGTCTTCCCCAGCGAAAGGTTGCGCTGGTAAAAAGGAGAGTAGTTCCCTTGGCTGTGATCGAATTCCGGCCGGTCGGCCCGAATGTTGATGGGGCGTCCGAAACCGCTCTGTCGATTCTCGGTCCAGGATCCATAGATTTTGAAGTTCTGGCTGAACTGATGATCGAGTCGCACGTTGTAGTCGTCGAAGAAGGTGCGCGCGAATTCATTGGCGAGCAGATTGCCCGACGGTCCCTGCGAATTGTAAGTTCCCGCCCGGTTGGGGTCCACCCAGGGATTGAACCCGAGTATGTTCCGCGCGACTGGGTCAAACCGGCTCTGGGGGACGACGTTGCCCGGAAACGGATCGCGAAGCCACTCGCCGTTTACCTGACGAGTGGTGGAGGGATCGAAGATCCGGTTGGCAGTGACGCCGGGAAAATTGAAGTCGCCCGCTTTCATCGACGCCGTCGGCGTCGTGGCGTCCACTTGCGCAAACTTCTTTTCATGAAGCCGCTGGTAGCCAAAGAAAAAGAAAGTCTTGTTCTTCCCGCTATAGAGCTTGGGGATGGAAACCGGACCCGATATGTTGGCGTCCGGCATCATGAAGAACGTGCCCAGCCCTTGTTGCGCGGTGGTGACACGGTCAAAGAAGAGGCGGTGCTGCATCCGGCGCGTTCGCCCGTACCACGACGCCATGCCGTGAAGATCGTTCGTGCCGGTCTTCTTAACCACGCTGATGACTCCACCAGCCGAGTGCCCGTATTCGGCGGGTGGAACGGTGGTAAGCACTTTTACCTCGGCTACCGAATTCTGCAGCGGCTTGATGGTCTCGGTGCCGCCTTGCTGATCGTTGCCGTTCACCCCGTCCTCAAAGATTCCGATCGCCCCGCTACGCTGCCCGGCAAGGTGGTAGGATCCGAGCGAACCGCCGTAGGCGTAGCCACCGCTCGTCATTCCCGGCACCAGATTCATCGTCGAGTTGATATAACGCTGATACAGCGGCATGTCGTAGAGGACGTTCCCACTCATCACCGTCCCGGTAGCCGACGTCTCGGTCTCGAGCAACTGTGTCGCCGCGGCCACCTCGACAGATTCGGAAACGTTGCCAACCTGCAGAACCGCGTCTACCGCCAGCGTGTCGCCCGTGCGAAGTTCAACGTTTTCGCGCACCACCTTCTTGAATCCTTGCGCCTCGAAACTCACTCGATAGGCGCCCGGGCCCAACGACGGCACCCTGTACATTCCTTCATTGTTAGTGGCAACCGTCTGCGTGAAATTAGTCGATGTCTGGACGACAGTCACGGTAACCCCGGGCGCGACGGCGCCCGAGGAGTCTTCCACACGGCCGGTTATAGTGGAAGTTCCGATCTGACCACAAAGCACGGAGACGGACACGAGGCAGACAAAGGCCTGGTAACCCCGGTGAAGAAACATAAACTACTCCCTTTGCCGCCGCGAGGCGGCTGCTGTATCGGAAGCATTATAAACCCGAAGAAACCGAGCCAGTCAATAGCCTTTTCAACTATTTACGATGAATGTTGATCCATGTTCGCTGCCTTCTCCGTTGATCGTAGTGGCCGGCCCAACCGGTTCGGGCAAGAGTCATCTCGCACTGGCGCTCGCCCGTGAGTTCGACGGTGAAATAGTAAATGCGGATTCCGTTCAAGTCTATAAGTACTTCGACATTGGCTCCGCCAAACTAAGTGAAGGGGAGCGCCACGGCATCCCGCACCACTTACTCGACGTTGCCTCACCGGATGAGGTCTTTACGGCGGGTGACTACGCGCGAGCCGCCAGGCAGGCTCTTACCGGCATCAACGCCCGGGCTCACCTGCCGATCGTGGCCGGCGGAACCGGCTTCTACATACGCGCCTTGCTCGAGGGATTGTTCGAAGGCCCCCCCCGCGACGAGGCACTGCGGACCCGTATGGCTGCCCGCGAACAGCGGCAACCCGGTTCGCTACACCGTTGGCTCGCTCGTTTCGATCCACTCGCGGCCGGGCGCATCCATGCCCACGATGTCAACAAGACGATGCGAGCACTCGAGGTGTTGCTGCGTACCGGGCGCCCAGTGAGCGAACTCCACGCCGGGGGCCGCGATGCTTTGACCGGCTATCGACGTCTAATGCTGGTGCTAAACCCGCCCCGCGAGCAACTGTATGAGCGAATCGAGGCGCGGAGCGCCGCTATGTTCGATCGCGGGCTCGTCGAGGAAACGCAGTCCATCCTCGCTCGCGGATATGCACGGACCTGTAAACCGTTCGAGTCTCTTGGCTACGCCCAGGCGCTCGGGGTGATCGAGGGGCGAATGAGCAGGGAGCAGGCCGTGGCGGAGACGGCGATGCTCACCCGCCGCTACGCCAAGCGCCAATGGACATGGTTCCGCAAGGAGCGAGACGCCGTTTGGCTCGACTCTTTTGGCGAAAATGCGGTTCACCCCGGAATTGCGCTCGTTCGCCACTGGTTGCGCGGTTGAGTGTCCGGAAGGCGGAACATTTTGCGCCTTCGTTCGTATAACCGGGTGTGCCCCACGCGTAACGGATGAACCACTGGCGGGGCGCGCAAGGAGAACCAAGCAATGAGAACAGTCGTAGTGTTTCTATTCGCCGCGGCCATGTCGGTAGCCGGGGCGGCGGAGCGCTTCAATGTGATGCTCTTTCAGGAGTCGATCGTTAACGGGACGTCGCTAAAGCCCGGCCAGTATAGGGTCACCGTCGATGGAACCAAGGCCACGATCGAGCGGGGAAAAGAAAGTGTGGAGGCCGAAGTGAAGGTGGAGGCGGTGGAGTCGAAGTTCAAGTCGACATCCGTTCGGTACCTGAACGGCGATGGGAAGTATCGCGTCAGCGAGATCCGGCTGGGCGGAACAGCCAAGAAGCTCGTTTTCGACAATTGATGGTCAATGACCTAATCATCCGGCGGCGCCGCGGCTTCAATCTGCACCAGTTCCCCGGGCGATTGAGTCGCGGCAGGCTGCCGCTTGGGAGGCGTCAGAAGCCGTTTCGGCAGACCGGCGTAGTAAGTCAGCCGTTCCACTATTGGGAGTAACTTTCGCACCGTCGATCCGTGTAACATCAGACTGCCCGCCACCAGCATCGGATGGGGAATCGTGGTGCAGCAACGCGAACAGATGCCGATCTCACCGGCCCTCCCCTGCACGTGCAGACGGCGCATCCGGCGCATCTCCTCCGAGTTCCATATTTCGTTCAGGGACTCCCGCCCGATGTTACCCATCGGGTCTCCTTGGAGCATGTAACTCTGGCAGCATGGATATGCGTCCCCGTTCCACTTTACGTACATCGGTCCGCGCCAGAGGTAGTGGCACGGATGCTTCCAATCTGCCGCGCCATGACCGGCATCGGGACGCATCAGGTTCGTTTCGTCTTCCTTGATGCGAACCTGATCCACCCCGGGAACCGCGCTCCAGAAACGAAGGAACTCGTCGGTTTCATGTGCGTTCCCCTCCATCCGCACCATCTGCACCACCACCTGCGGACCCTTCCCGCGCTCCTTCTTCATGCGGGCGAACCGCACGAAATTGTCGCGCACCCGTTCAAACCGGGCGCCCTTCCGGTAGTACTCGAACGTCTGCGCCGAAGCTCCATCGAAACTGAGCGTGATGTGGGCCAGCGTGCTCGCGAGGATGCGCGCCGACGCCGCCTCGTCCAGAAGAGTGCCGTTGGTGGAAAGCAGTGTGTGGACGTTGTGCCGCTCGCAGTATTCGATCCTGTCGAATATTTTGCGGTCGAGGAACGGTTCGCCGAGTCCAATCAGCATCATATGCTCGGCCGACCGCCCCGCTTCCGTTACCAGCCGCTCGAAGATCGCGTCGGACATGTCTTCCTTGGGCTGGGCGAAGGTTTCCCGCGGGCACATCGGGCAGTAGAGGTTGCACTTCGCCGTGGTTTCGACGATGAACTCCACCGGCAGAGCGCGCAGACGGTCCTGCCGCGCCAGATAGCCCCAGAGAAGTTTCGCCCGGTTCCACGCCCGCATTTGAGATCCTAATCTTTCATTGTATGACTTCGCCCATGGACCACCGCGTCACCGCGCTCAACGATCGCCCCATTCGCCAGGGCTCGGACTATGTCCTGTACTGGGCCCAGATGAACCGGCGCGTCGAATCGAACCATGCCCTCGAATTCGCCGTGGAGCGCGCGAACCGCCTGCGGCTCCCTGTGCTTTTCTATGAGGGGCTCACGTGCAGCTATCCGTTCGCCAATGACCGGATGCATACCTTTCTCCTCGAGGGCGTACCGGAAACCGCGCGCCGGCTCGATCGCCGGGGCATCGGGTACTGCTTCTACCTGCGCCGGCGGCCTGCGGATCGCAACGATGTCCTCTACCGGCTGGCGGAACGTGCCGCGATGGTGATTACCGACGACTACCCGTCGTTCATCGCCCCTGCCCACAACCGGTCGGTTCCGGCCAAGCTCGAGATTCCCTACATCGCCGTGGAGTCGAGTTGCGTCGTCCCCATGCGGCTGTTCACGAACAAGCAATATGGGGCGTACACGCTAAGGCCTCGGATCCACAGGGTTCTCGATCAGCACTTGCGCCCGCTCGATCCCGCGCCGGTGAAACAGGAGTGGAAGCTTCCGCCGCCGGAGTTCCACACTGCCGTGACAGAGGATGGCATCGCGGAGTTGGTGGCGTCCTGCGAGATTGACCATTCGGTGAAACCATCCATTTCCTACAAAGGCGGCCGCGCCGAAGCCGAGCGGCGGCTGCGTCACTTCGTCCGTCAGAACCTGGCCCGATACGATCGCGACCGGAATCAGCCCACGGCGCACGCCACTTCGAACCTGAGTCCATGGCTGCACTTCGGACATATCTCGGCCCTCGAAATTGCGCTGGAAGCGAAGCTGTATGCGCTCGAAAACGACGTCTCCGCCGAAGCATTTCTCGAGGAACTGATTGTCCGCCGCGAACTGGCTTTCAATCATGCGCTGCACGCGGGTGCTGACGCCGGGCGCTTGCGGTCACTGCCGGACTGGGCGAGGAAGACGCTCGCCACTCACGATGACGACCCCCGCGATCCGGTCTATACGTATCAGGACTTCGAATCCGCCCGCACCCATGACGCGTTATGGAACGCCTGCCAAAAGGAGATGCTGCTCCGGGGAAAGATACACGGCTACTACCGAATGTACTGGGGCAAGAAGATTATCGAATGGTCCGCCACACACGCTGCCGCACTGGATACCATGTTGCGCATCCACGACCGCTTTGCGTTGGATGGGCGAGACCCCAATACCTCGACCAACATACTGTGGTGTTTTGGGCTTCATGACCGGCCGTGGGGAGAGCGCCCGATTTTCGGAATGATCCGCTACATGTCCCTCGAGGGGATGAAACGCAAAACCGGTGTGGATGCCTATCTTCGGGAAATCGCCTATTTGGAGGCGACAGGGCGGGATCCTCACGGTAATACGTAGCAACAACGAAAACGGCGCCGCCGGAATCCCGGGAGCGCCGTCTCGATTCATACGGTCCGGATTCGAACGCTACGCCTCCTGAACCCCCGCCTGCGAACCAGCCACCGCCGAGCGCTCGGCGAGGCCCATTCCACCGAAGTGGCTGATGCCGCCGCCGGAGGAAGGAGCGAAGTCCGGGTAGGCGTTGCCGGCGTGCTCGGACAGATCCAAGCCCGAGATTTCTTCTTCCTCGGACACACGCAGACCGATGGTGCGTTTGATGATCTGGAAGAGAAGGAAAGCCGTGGGGAAAGTCCACAGGAATGCGGTCCCAACACCGATCAACTGCGTGACCAGTTGACCCATCATGTCGTACTCGGCGCCGGTGAACAGGTTCTCGTGAAACAGCGCGGAGGAGATGGTGCCGAAGGCGCCGCAGACGCCGTGCACGGAGACCGCACCCACCGGATCGTCAATCTTGATCTTGTCGAAGAACAGGACCGAAACCACCACCAGGACGCCGGCGATGAGGCCGATGATGATCGCTCCGGCGGGAGTGACTGTGGCGCAAGGAGCCGTAACGGCCACCAGTCCCGCCAACGCGCCATTGAGCGACATCGCGATATCCGGGGCCTTGAACTTCATCCAGGAAAACATCAGCGCGCTGAAGGCACCGGCGCAGGCGGAGAGCAACGTGTTGACGGCGATGCGGGCAATGGTGCCGTTGGCGGCGGTGGTCGAACCGGCGTTGAAGCCGAACCAGCCAAAGAAGAGGATGAACACCCCAAGAGCGGCCAGTGTGAGACTGTGGCCGGGAATCGGGCGCGGTTTACCGTCTTTGTCGAACTTGCCGATGCGCGGCCCGAGCACGATCGCGCCGGCGAGCGCGGCCCATCCGCCCACAGAGTGGACCACGGTGGATCCCGCGAAGTCAATGAAGCCCATCTTCGCCAGCCAGGCACCGGAGTCGCCATTGGCGGAGTTGAAAAGATTGCCCCAGGCCCAATGGCCGAAGACTGGATAAATGAACAGGGAGATGAAGAAGCTGTAGACGAGGTAGCCAGAGAACTTCGTTCGCTCGGCCATGGCGCCGGATACGATCGTAGCGGCGGTAGCGGCAAACACTACCTGGAAGAACCAGAACGTGTAGCCCCACTGCCCGTCGACGGTGGCGTTATCGAAATTCATGAAGAAGTTGGAACTGCCGACGAACCCGTTGGAGGCGCCGAACATCAGTCCGAAACCCACGGCCCAAAAGGCGATCCCACCGAGGGAGAAATCCATGAGGTTCTTCATCATGATGTTGCCTGCGTTTTTGGCGCGAGTGAAGCCCGCCTCCACCATGGCAAAGCCCGCCTGCATGAAGAAGACGAGAGCGGCGCAGACTGCGGTCCAGAGGAAGTCGGCATTTTTCTGGACGGCATCGATGGCGGCTTTGAGTTCGGCGGGCGACGGGGGGGCACTGTTGTCCTGGGCCAGCAGCGCGCCCGCGCTCAGTGCCAGCAAACCGGACAGGATAAATGGAAGTCTCACACGCATCTCCTTCGGAGGATTGGTTCTGGGATTTGAAGCGCCGGACAGAGGCGAGGCCAGTACGGGGGGCCGGAATAGCAGGGCGAGCAACACAGCTCGCTGAGTTACAGTCTACGGCGGTTGACCACGGAAGGGAAGTCGATAGTTTCTATGCACCCGATAAAAAAAACGGAAGAGCCGGTGGGCTCTTCCGTCCAGTCGAGAGCAGATGCTTTTCCCGTGCGATCCGCGGGCCTACTTGCCGAAGTAAACCACCACGCCGGCAAGCAGAGTATCCATGTTTTTGCTGTTGCCGGTGCCGTTGCCGCGGTCGTAAAAGGGCTGGTCAGACCAGTCCCTCCGATACTCCAGCCGCGTCAGGAATCCCTTGGCCATTTTGAACTCACCGGTGAGAGTGAATTCCTTCAGCTTCTGGCTTTGTCCGGTGATGAAGCCGTCGATGTCGTTATAGACCTCGAATCGGGGCGAGACGGAGAACCAGTCATTGGCTGTGAAGTGGCCCGCGAAACCGATGCCGTACCAGTTCTGGTTGCCGCCGTCGATGGAGGGCGCTTTGTCCACGCCGATATCGTAGTTGACGTAGAAACTCGCCTTCTCATGGGGAGTGAGCGAGAGCACCGAGTCCAGAAAATGCCGGTAGCCCGTGTTGGTGCCAGTCTTTTCCGGACCCACGTAGTAGTTGTTGTACAGCGACACCTTCGAACTGGTCAATGCGCTGGTAAGCCCGATCGTCTTCCCGCTATTGTTGTCCTCCACGTTGTTCCAGCCGTTCAGAACCTGGGCTCCGGCGGTCCAGTAGGAAGTGATCGGTTTCGACATGCGCGCGCCAAAATGGTAGTACGGTCCGTTGGCATATAGCAGCGCGCGTGAATAGTTCCAGTTGAGGTGCGTTTCGGTCGGCTCGGCGCCGGCGCTGGTGACGAATTTACCGAAATCGATTTGGAACCCACCGGCCTTTTCCGGCTTCAGGCTCACGTAGGCCTGTAGGATGTTCCGCATGACGCCGGTGCCGTCCTGAAATGGTTCGGTGGCGTGAAAAATCTCAAAAGCGCGCCCGAATCCAAGGTCGAGCGTGAAGCCCACCGGATCGGCGTCGTGCTTCATGGTGAGCTTCGCCATGTTAAGACTGAACGAATTGGCGCGGACATCGAAATTGCGCAAAACGTTCGTTCGTGAGGCCGGGTGCTGAAAATTGAAGCTGTAGTAGCCGTCAATCAGCCCCGAGAAGTCAATGGATCCTGCAGACCAGGCAGGGGGATCAGGTGACTGGCTCAGACCGGGAGCCGCCACAACCAGGACTCCGGCGAGAAAGCTCATGCGAATCCGATTCGCCTTATTCTTCATGTTTTTGTTTTCTCCCGTTGCTGGAGGTGCTTAGAGTCAGGACGCGAGGTTCCTGCTGAATCGAGCATACGGGTAAGCTCACCGGCAAATCCAATAGAAATTTTTTGGGAGCCCGATAGAAACGTTGAGTTTGTGGTTGTCGCACGCCGGGGGCATGATGGTTCTGACAGGATTGCTCCACGTAGCCGCAATCGACCCCAGCATCGATCCCCGAATCGATCAAAGCCAGGAGACCCACGATCCATGACCAGGATGTCCGTTTTCAAAACCCCGGTTCTGAACAACCTGTTTCTCACTTTCGCCGCCGCCTCCGCGCTGGCTGCGCAAACCCCGGACGAAAAGATCAAAGCTCTCGAGTCCGCGGTGGCCGCGGCGCAGTCGGCCGGCGATAACGCCTGGATGCTAACCAGCGCCGCGCTCGTCCTGATGATGACCGGCCCGGGCTTGGCGCTGTTCTACAGCGGCCTTGTGCGGCGCAAAAACGTCCTCGGTACGATGATGCAGAGCTTCATCATGATGGCGGTCGCCACCGTGATCTGGGCAGTAGCCGGCTACAGCATTGCCTTCGGCGAGGCAACCCCCTATTTTGGCGACCTCCGCTACTTCATGCTGCACGGCGTGGGCGCGGATCCGAATGCCGATTACGCAGGCACCATCCCCCAGCAGACCTTCATGGTGTTTCAGTTGATGTTCGCCATCATCACCCCGGCCTTGATCACCGGAGCTTTTGCCGAGCGCATGAAATTTACCGGAATGGTGGTGTTCTGCTCGGCCTGGTTGCTGGTGGTCTATTGCCCGATGGCGCATATGGTTTGGGGGAAAGGCGGTTTGTTCAACGCGTTTCTCGGCGGATCGCTCCCCTGCCTCGATTTCGCTGGCGGCACCGTGGTGCACATCACCTCGGGCGTTTCCGCGCTCGTTTGCGCTCTCTACCTGGGCAAGCGTAAAGGCTATGGCTCGGAGCCGATGAAACCCCACAGCCTCGTCCTCAGCGTCATCGGCGCTTGCCTGCTTTGGGTAGGTTGGTTCGGTTTTAACGCCGGCAGCGCCTTGGGTGCTTCCGGCCTGGCAACCAGCGCGTTCGTTGCCACGCATTTCGGGGCCGCCGCCGCCACGCTCGGATGGCTGTTGGCTGAAACGATGCACTCGGGCAAGCCGAGCGTCTTGGGAGGTATTTCCGGCGCCGTGGCCGGCTTGGTGGCGATCACGCCCGCCTCCGGGTTCGTCACCCCCACCGCCGCTCTCATCATCGGGTTCGCCGCCGGGTTGTTCTGCTTCTTCATGGTGGTGATCCTGAAATCCAAGCTTGGTTACGACGATTCCCTCGATGCCTTCGGCGTCCATGGCGCGGGTGGAACGCTCGGCGCCATTCTCACGGGCGTTTTCGCCACCAAGGAAGTGAACAGCGCTCTCACCAACGGAGGTGGCTTGGTGGATGGTAACGCCGGGCAGATCGTCAATCAGTTTGCCGGCACCGCCATCGCTTGGATCCTCGGCGCTGTTGGTACATTGGTTCTCCTCAAGATCACCGACATGGTCGTGGGTCTACGCGTATCCGAAGAGGATGAAACCACCGGACTCGACCTCAGCATGCACGGCGAGGAAGGGTATAGCCTGGAGTCTTAGGGTTCCAAGGCTGCAGTTCGCGTTGCGTCAGAAACTTAGGAGAGACACTGTATGAAGAAGATCGAAGCCATTATTCAGCCGTTCAAGCTCGAAGAGGTGAAGGAAGCTCTCAAGGCGATCGGCGTCGACGGGATGACCGTCACCGAAGTTCGCGGGCATGGCCGCCAGAAGGGCCACAATGAGGTCTACCGGGGCCAGGAATACATGGTGGACCTGCTGCCCAAGGTCAAACTCGAGCTCGTCGTTTCTTCGGCGCGGCTGGAAGAAGTGATCAAGACCGTGACCGCGGCGGCGCGGACCGGAAAAATCGGAGACGGGAAGATTTTCGTGTATGACGTAGCCGAAGCAATCCGCATCCGCAATGACGACCGTGGAGAAACTGCACTCTAAACAGGCGGAGAGCCGCCTCGAGACAATTCGGACAGAGAGCGAACTCCTCCAACAGGAGTTCTTCTCTTCCCGTGACGCATCCGCCGTGCGAGTTCGCCGCACGGCGATGGTGGACGACGCGGTGGTGGAGGCATGGCGCCTCCACCTCGAGCCGGCCTTCGCCACGGGATTGGCCGTGCTGGCAGTGGGCGGCTACGGCCGCCAGGACCTTTTTCCGCACTCCGACATCGATGTCCTCCTGCTGGTGGCCGAGCCGCCCTCGGGTGAGGGCAAGGAGGCGTTGTCGCGCTTCCTCCAAGCCATTTGGGATGCCTCACTGCGGCTCAGCCATTCGGTTCGTACCGTCCGTGAGTGCTGCGAACTGCACGAGCAGAATGTCGAACTCAACGTAAGCATTCTCGATCAGCGTTTCCTCTGTGGCGATACGGTCCTTTACGCCGATCTTTCCGCACGCCTGCCCCGCTTTTTGCAGTCGCAGCGGACTGCTCTGTCCCGGCACCTGTGCCGCCTCACCCATCAACGCCACGCCAAATATCACGATACGATTCATCACCTCGAGCCGAACATCAAGGAGTCCCCGGGCGGCATGCGGGATCTGCACCTGATCGGCTGGCTCGACAAGCTGTGGGAAACAAGCGCCGCGGAAGAGCCGTACGTCGTCGCCGCCCGCGAGTTCCTTTCCGCTACCCGGTGCTTTCTGCACTACCGCAGCAATCGGGACAACAATCAACTGAGCTTCGACGCGCAGGAAGAGATCGCCCCGGATGCCGCGGCCTACATGCGCCTCTATTTCCGCCATACTTGGGCAGTCTCGCGTGCCGCGCTACGCGCCATGGACACTTTCGAGTCCCGCGGCAACTCGCTATTGGCGGGCTTCCGCGACTGGCGCTCGCGGCTGTCGTCGAGCGAGTTCACCGTGGCCCGGGACCGCATTCTGTTTCGCTCGGCGCAGCAACTGACGCACGACCCTTCGCTCGCCTTGCGCCTGTTCGCCTTCGTCGGCCGCCACAAAATCGCCATCCACGCCGAAACGGAGCGGCGGCTGCGGGAACACCTTCCGGCCCTCACCGAAGCCTTTCGCAACAATACCGCTCTCTGGACGGAACTGCGCGAGATCCTGCTGTTGCCGCATGCCTCCGCGGCGCTGCGCGCCATGCACGACACCGGCGTTCTCGGCGCGATCTTCCCGGAATGGGCCAGCATCGAGTGCTACGTCCTCCGCGACTTCAACCATCGCTACACGGTGGACGAGCATACTCTCATCGCGATCGAGAACCTGGAGAAACTGCGGGACGGTAAGAGCCCTGACGGCGGACCGGCCGATTCCCGCTTCCGCACGCTGATGGCAGGCATCGAAGACCAAGCACCGCTGTTGTTCGCGTTGCTGTTTCACGACACCGGCAAAGGCGTCGAAGACAGCGCCCATGCCGCCGAATCGGCTCGCCTGGCCGCGGCCGCTGGCCGCCGGATCGGAATGCCCGAGCAGACCGTTCGGATGGTTACCTCGCTCGCCGACTGCCACTTGGTCCTCTCCTCGGCGATGACGGGACGGGACCTCGACGACCCGGCGACGCCGCGCTGGCTGGCAGACCGCGTTGGATTCATCGAAATCCTCAAGAATCTCACCCTGCTCACCTATGCCGACACAAGCGCCGTTCATCCCACCGCGCTGACGCAGTGGCGGCGCGAACAGCTCTGGCGGGTGCATCGCACCGCGGAGCGCGAGTTGACCCGGGAGTTGGAAAATGACCGCATTCTGACCGCGGCTTCGAATGACCCCGATTGCGAACAGTTCCTCAAGGGCTTCCCCACGCGCTATCTCCGGATTCACACCAGTGAGGAGATTGCCTATCATCTCGAGTTGGAGGCGCAGCGCCGGGATGCCGGCATCGCGCTGAACGTTCGCAAGCAAGGCGGTGTCTACGAACTCACCGTACTGGCCAAAGATAGGATCGCCCTGTTTTCCTCCATCGCCGGAGCGCTGGCCGGTTTCGGCATGAATATTCTGAAGGCGGAGGCGTTCGCCAATCAGCAAGGCACCGTACTCGACACTTTCGCGTTCGCGGACCCGCAACGCACGCTCGAATTGAATCCGCCCGAGATGGATCGCCTGCGCCAGACCATAGAGCGAGTGCTGCTTGGCAAGAGCGACGTTCGCGCCCTACTCAAGAACCGGCCGCGTCCGCA
>JAWKHI010000074.1:0-16397 GCA_041394885.1 Bryobacteraceae bacterium
TATCCTCACAAGACAAGCTCCGTCGGCTTGGTGGCCCCTGTCTTGCCGCGTTCGGTACACCCCATGAAGACAGCCGTCATCCGTCAACGAGTCGCCGATTTTTTGAAGCGCCATCCTCCGTTCGACACCGTCCCCGAGGAAGATCTTGTGCAACTGGCCGGAAGCGGGCGTGTGCAGTTTCACGAATCGAGCGAATATGTTTTTCGCAAGGGCGCGAGCCGTGGATCGATGGTGTGGGTGATCCAGCAAGGCAAGGTGGAGATCCTCGACGATTTACCGAGCGGGGAACAACTGCGCGATATGCTGGGCGAGGGCGATCTGCTGGGGATGGGGCGATTTTTGCGCGCGCCCACGTTTCTGCACTCGGCGCGGACGGCGAGTGACGTCATCCTGTATGCGATCGACGGCGATGCGATGGAGGAACTGGTTTCGCGGCATCCGGCGATGAGCCGGTACCTGGCGGTCCGTTTGTCGGTGACGGCGCGGTATGGGCGCGCCGAGGATCGGAACGGGGCGGCGGCGCGTGGGTTGTGGGAATCGGAGCGGCGCAGTTGGATGGACGGACCGGGTCCGGGGATGGAGTTTTTCCGGAGCCGGGGGATGATCGTGGCGAGCGGGGAGCAGGCGGGAACAGTGCTGGAACGAATGTCGCGGGAACGGGCGGTGTGCGCGATGGTGACCGGCGCGGGTGGGTTCGCGGTGGGGCTGGTGAGGGTCGGGGACGTGGCGGCAGCGGTAGCGCGCGGGGACACGGGCGTGGCAATCGCACAGGTGTCGCGAGGGCCAGTGGCCGCGGCGCGTCCCGATGAGCCCGTGGCCGGGTATTGGATGCGGATGATGACGTCGCGCGCACCGGTGCTGGCGATCACCGCCGACGGAGCGGCGGCATCGCCATTGCTTGGGCAGTTGAGCGCGGCCGATTTGGCGATTGTCTGCGGGCGGGATCCGTTCGGGTTGCAGGAAGCGATTCTCGGGTGGACGGGGGCGGACAACCTTTCGATGTTGATCGGGCGATCTCGCGAGTTGGTGGCTGAGACTCTCACGTCGCCGGGTAGCGTGGATCGGGGGGCCGCGCTGATCGCGGAGTATGACCGGGCAGCGTGCGAGCGGCTGATCGCCGAGAGTGAAGAAGAACTGGGCGCGGCGGGCCGGCCGGTGGCCAAGGTGGCGTGCTGGTTCGGGACAGGCGCGACGGGGCGCGGAGAGTCACTGGGCGAGTTCGCTCCGGAGCTATGCGGCATCGCCGAAGATGGGAGCCGGCAGGAGGAGATGGACGAGCTTGCGGACGCGCTGGGGCGTCGCATGGGTGGTCAACGGCCCGCGATTTTGACACGCTCGGAATGGCGTGAACGGTTCCACGAGTTGATCGGAAATCCGATTCTCAATTCGATTTGGGAGAATCGGACGCTGCTTGACCAGCGGCCGATTCATGGCGATCTGGCCGAAACGAAGAGCCTCCTGAAACACGTGGCGGCCGAGGTGGCGTTGGAACCGAACTTCGTGCGCATCCTGGCCAACGACAGCCTGGCGCAGTTTCCGCCATTGACGTTCTTCCGCGGCCTCGTGATCGATATGGAAGGCGGCGAACACCAGACGTTCGATCTCGATACGGCGGCTATTCTGCCGATCATCGACTCGGCACGGGTGTTCGGCCTTTCCACGGGAGCGGAGGGCACGTCGAACACCGTTTTGCGTCTGGAAGCAGCGGCCCGCGTGTCGCCGGAATCGGCCGAGATCCTAATGGACGCGGCCGAAGCGTTTCGAACGGTTTGTTGGCTGCGGGCGCGGCTGGGAGGACCCGTGGTGGAGCCGGCGACTCTCACCAAGATCGACCAGGGACTGCTTAGCAGCGCCTTCGCGGCGATTCATGAATTGCTGGCACTGACTGCGTCGCGGTTCGGATTCGAGACGGCGCCATGACGGACGCGCCGCAACCCGCCGCGGCGGCGGAATACGAACGGTGTTTCGAATCGACGTGGGATGACTCGACGCCGGTGAGCGAGGTCCGTTTTGTGGTGCTGGACACGGAAACGACGGGGCTCGATCCGCGGCGGGACCGGATCATCACGATCGGTGCGGTGGCGGTGTGTGGCGGGCAGATCCTGCTCGAGGACTGCTTCGAGGCGATGCTGCATATTCCGTACAACTTGTCGTCGGTGACGGTGCATGGCATCACCCGGGATCAGGCCCGGGAAGGGTACACGGAGGCCGAGGCGATGGAGGCGTTGCTGCCCTACCTGAGGGACGGGGTGATCGTGGGGCATCACATCAGCCACGATGTGGCGGCTCTCGACGCGGCGTGCCAGCGCACGTTCGGCATCGGGCTGCGGAACCGGTTCCTGGATACGATGGATCTGACGCTGCACCTGGAACAGGACGGAGCGTTTCCGGGGCACGAGTTCCGATCCTTCACGCTCGACGCGCTTTGCGAATTTTTCTCGGTAACGCCGCATGACCGGCATACCGCGGGCGGAGACGCGCTGCTGACAGCACTGGTGTTCTTACGTCTGGTGCGATTGGCGGCACGCCACGGGCGCGGGACGCTTGGAAAGATCGCCGAGCGGTTCGAGGCGGAACAGTGACAGGCGGGGGGATGTATACTGCCCATTTGACCGGGCTTTCATGAACATCCAAGCGGCAGGGCGGGCGGCGCAGATCCGTGTAGTGGCGCTAATGACGGCGCTCAGCGCGATGAGCTACTTCAACCGGACGATCATGTCGATCGCGGGTCCGGGGATCATGAAGGAGTTCGGGATCACGGAGACGTCGATGGGTACGGTGTACTCGTCGTTCCTGTTGAGCTACACGATCTGCATGGGGCTTGGCGGGGCGCTGGCGGACCGTTTCGGGGCGCGGCGCACTTTGTTGCTGGCGGGGTTGTGCGCATCGGGCTTCACGGCGCTCACCGCGTTATGCGGACCAGCCGGACTGGGCGCTTACTTCGGCGTGGTTACGGCGTTCCTGACGGTGCGATTCCTTTTTGGCGCGGTAACGGCGCCGCTGTATCCGTCCACGGCGCGGATGACGGCGGACCAGATCGAACCGCGGGCGCACAGCAGCGTGCAGGCGATCGTGATGGCGGGCGCGGCGGTGGGAGCAGCGATTTCTCCGGTGTTGTTCACGCGGTTGATCGGCTGGATCGGATGGCGGTCCTCGTTCCTGCTGGCGGCGGCAGCGACGCTGGTGCTCATGCTGGCATGGTTTTTGCTGGCGCCGAAAGACACTCCTCGTGGAGAAGCGGTGGCGAGCAAGCGCGCCGGGTGGGGCCGGCTGTTGACCGATCGCAACCTGCTGTTGTTGACGTCGGGCTATTTCATGCTCAACTACTTCGAATACATTTTTTTCTACTGGATTTATTACTACTTTGGCGAGATTCGGAAGATGGGCACGGAGATGGGGGCGGTGGCGACATCGGCCATGTTCGTATCGATGGCGATCCTGTCTCCGGCTGGAGGGTGGCTTTCCGACCGGCTGGGGCTGCGTATAGGAAAGAAGCAAGCGCGCCGGGCGGTGAGCATGGCGGGCATGACCTCGAGCGCGGTGCTGCTGTTTTGGGGCGCGAGCGGGGTAGGCGTGGCGATGACGGTGACGCTGCTGGCGCTGGCGCTCGGCTGTTGCACGATGGCAGAGGGGCCATACTGGGCGACCGCGATGGACCTGGGACAGGAACAGGCGGGTGCGTCGTGCGGCATCATGAACACGGGGGGAAACGTGGGCGGGATGCTGGCTCCGGTGGTGACACCGATAATCGCGGCCCGGTTCGGGTGGGCCGGGGGACTCTATTTCGCGAGCTTTCTGGTGCTGATCGGCGTGGTAACGTGGCTTTTTGTGAATCCGGGTGAGAATCGGGGCCGCGGCCGGGCGGCCTGATCGTGCCAGCGGTTATTTGACGACGCCAGCGGCCTCGGGCACCCCGTTGATGCGCTCCGCCGCTTGTTTGCCTAACCGGATACAGTCCGGGATTCCGATGCCGTGATAGCCGTTGCCCACCAGATGCAGCCAGGAGTGGGACTGCATGCGGGCGTCCAACTTCTTCTGACGTTCGGCGTGGCCGACGGTGTATTGGGCCATCGCGCGCGGCCAACGGAAGACGCGGGTAAATGCAGGCTCGGCCGTGACGCCCATGATGCGGCGCAGTTGTTCGCGAACGACGCCCTCGTCGTATCGATCGCCGCGCACGAAGCAGCGCAGCAGCGCATGGGAGTCCGGAACCCGGTGCGGGAACTTGGTACCGACCCAGGTGCAGGCCACCATCTCGCCGGCGTCACGGCGCTCCTTTTTGGGAACCAGAAAGCCGAAGCCATCGAGCGGTGGATCCCATTGGTCCCGGCGGAAGCCGAGGGCTACGGTGATCGAGGAGGAATAGTCGATGGCACGGAGCATTTTGGCCAACTCGGGATCGCACTGTTCGGTGAGGCGGGCAGCTTCATGGGCGGGGCAGGCGAGCACGACGTGCCTCGCGAGGATCCACTCGCCGCCGATGCGGACGCCCTTGGCGCTGACGGCTTCCACCTCGCCATTCACCATGTTGCCGATGGAGGGAAGGAGCGCGTCGACGAGCTGGGCGAGGCCGCGTTTGAGAGTCTTGAACAGGGATCCGGGAGCGGCGCCGGCGGCGGCTTTTCTGCCGGCGAGCACACCACGGGTGAGCGAACCGTGTTCTTTCTCGAGATCGACGAAGCGGGTAAGGGTGCTGCGGGCGCTGAGCTGATCCGGGTCACCGCCGAAGACACCGGCAAGGAGCGGTTCGGCCAGATATTCGACGGCTTCGCGACCGTAGTGTTCTTCGATGAACTCGCCGACGGAGCGGTCCCGCCCGTCGCCGGGCTGGGGTTTGCGAAAATACTCCATGCCCATGCGGGCCTTGGTGGAAAGGCTGAACAGCCGGGAGAAGGCCATTGGCAAAACGCGCGTGGGCACCATCATCATCAGGCCATCAGGCATCGGGACGAGACGGCCGTTCTTCCAGATGTAGGTGACGCGGCGATGGTCATTGGAATCGATGACGTCACCGGCGAGGCCGAGTTCGCGAATCAGGTCGAGCGCCCAGGGTTTGGCGGAGAGAAAACTGTCGGGCCCGCCTTCGATGACGCAGCCTTCGACGCTTTCGGTGGTGATGACGCCGCCCAGGCGCGGTTCCCGTTCGATGACGGTGGGACGGATGCCGGCCTTGGCGAGATAGTACGCCGTGGACAGGCCCGAGATGCCGCCGCCGACGATCACCACGGGTGCGCCGGCGGACCGGTCAGGGTTTGAACTCACGGACAAACTGCACCACGGCTTTCACGTTATCCACCGGAGTTTCCGGGAGAATGCCATGGCCCGTGTTGAAGATGTGGCCGGGGCGGGAGCCGGTTCGTTTGAGGAGTTCGTGGACGCGCTGCTTCAGTTCCGGAAGGGGCGCGAACAGGACGGCGGGATCGAGGTTGCCCTGGATGGCGGAGCGGTAGGAGATGTCCATCCAGGCCTGATCCACGTTGATGCGCCAATCGACGCCGAGTACGTCGCCACCGGCGGCATGGAGCTCGCGGAAGTAGCCGCCGCAGCCGGTTCCGAAGTGGATGACGGGGACGCCGCCGGAGCGGATGCGTTCGATGAGGGCGCGGGAATAGGGGGCGACGTAACGTACGTAGTCGTCCGAGCCGAGGGCGCCGACCCAGCTATCGAAGACCTGGATGGCGCGGGCTCCGGCGGAGATCTGCATGAGGGCGTAGGGGCCGAGCACGTCGACCAACTTGCCCATGAGACGGCGCCAGAGGGTTTCGTCGCGATACATCATCTGCTTGGTCTTGAGGAACGACCGGGACGGGCCCCCTTCGATCATATAGCTGGCCATGGTGAACGGAGCACCGACGAAACCGACGACCGGGACGCGACCAGCGAGCGCCCGCACAACGTTCTGTATGGACTCGCCGACGTAGCCGAGATCGTCGGTATTGGCGATCGAGAGCGCGTCGACGTCCTCCGAGGTGCGGACGGGGTTATCGATGACGGGCCCTTCGCCTTCGACGAACTCGAGGTTCAAGCCCATGGGCTCGACGGGCAGGAGCAGATCCGCGAAGATGATGGCGGCGTCCACATCGAGGGCTTCCACGGGCTGAAGGGTGACCGCAGCAGCGAGGTCAGGCCGCTTGCAAATCTCGAGGATGTGGTGATGCTTCCGGATCTCCCGGTATTGCGGCATATAGCGCCCGGCCTGTCGCATGAACCACACCGGACGAAAGTCGGTGGGCCTGCGACGGCAGGCATCGAGAAAACGGCTGTTCATTGGAGCCACGCGCATGCGATTCTTGTTCGATCCTCACAAAAGAAAACCCGGTACGGCTGGCCGTCGCGATCACGCGGCTTGCGCCGCTTGGCCCACTGCTTTCCCAGGATAAACATCGGTTTCGTCCAGGCCTCGGTGTCGATGGTGCGGGCGGCAAGGACCGTCACCGACAACATGCCTGGAGCGGGGTAACCAGACCGGGGGTCAAAAATGTGCGAGTACATTTTGCCCCCGGACATGAAAAATTTCTCGGACGTGCCCGAGGTGGACATGGCGGAGTCCCTGAGGGTGACATCGCCGACGGGCGGTTCGGTCCCGGGGTTGCGGGGGTGGCGGATCTTGACCTTCCAGCCGTCCTCGCCGGGCGGGGCGCCGAGTCCATAAATGCTGCTGCCTCCGGCCGAGACGAGGGCGGAGGCGATGTTCTGTTCGCGCAACAGGTCCACGATGCGGTCGACGGCGTAACCCTTGCCAATACCGCCGGGGTCGATTTCGACGCCCTCGCGGCTGAAACTCACGGTCGAATTTTCGCGATCGAGAACCACTTTTTGATAACCAACGCGGAGCAGCGCAGCCCGGATCTCAGCCCGGTGCGGCAACCGTCCCGTTCCTTTGTAGAAGCCCCAGGTCCTCACCAGCGGCCCTACCGTAATATCGAAGGCGCCTTCGGTGGCCCGGCTGTAGGCCAAGCAAGCATCCAGAAGGGCGAACAACTCCGGCGTCACCCGAACGGGGTGACTGGCGGCCTCCCGGTTCACCTTGCTCCACTCGCTGCGGGGCTTGTAGTTCGACAATAGGTTGTCCAGGCGGCGTACTTCTTCAAACGCGATATCCACGGCGGCCTGCAACCGGTTGCGATCATCGCCATAGGCCACGACGGAAAAGGTCGACCCCATCGCATCGACGGTGGATTCGATCCGCAGCGGCGGCGCCGGCCAAGCCGTTGGCAGCGTTGCCAACCACAAAATTAGCACAGCCACCCTCATGAAGTCTTCATTCTAAAGGATTTTTTTGGGGACTCCGGACGATTCGGGTTCCGGCGCCTCCCGCGGGCGTCCCTTTCGGATGCGGCGGAGCATCGAATCGGCCTTGGTGCGGAGTTGCGGGGTCAGGTCGAGCTCGAATCGAAGGTCCGGGATGAAGAAAACATCCACGCGCTCGGTGAGCAGATGGCGAACATAACCCTTTGCTTTTTCAATGGCTTTGAGGCATTCAGCCTGCTCGGCCGGGGATCCGTCGACGGCGAGACGGATGTGGGCCTTCTTTCCGTCGCCGGACAGCACTACGTCGATGACGGCAGTGTCAGTAATGCGCGGGTCGGCCAGTTCGTAGTTGAGAATTTCATCAATTTCGGTGCGCAAGGCCTCGGTGAGGCGTTCGCTGCGCCGGGGATCCATATGCTCACGGTACCACAAGGGCCGCGGTTATTCGATCCATTCGACGAAGGTATTGACGAGCATTTCGCCGACATCGCGGGCGACGTCGCGCTCGACGGCATGGAGGACCTGCCCGGCGAACTGGCGGGAGGAGGAGACGGTGACGGCGGCGAGGAGGGCGGATTGCCAGAGGTCCTGATAGCCGATTTCGGCGATGGAGATGTTGTGCTTGTGGCGGAGACGGTCCCGGAGACCGCGAACGACATGACGCTTGTCTTTGAGCGAATGAGCGTGTTCGATCCGCAGTTCGATGGTGAGGACTCCGATGGCGGGCATGGATCTACCTTGCGGTTCGTCTGGGGCCGAGGGCCATTCCGGACCAAGTCTTGTCGAAGGAGCAGATCTTGTAGTCCGTGAGGCCACAGCGTTGCGCGGCGGCACGGATGGGGGAGGGTGCGAGATCGGTGGCGACTCCGGAGGCCCGTTTGGGCCAGAGGATCCAGAGCTTGAGAGTGGATTGCGCGGCAATCCATTCGATCTCGGATTCGAGCTCGGCGCGGGAGCGGACGAACCAGAGGAGGACGTCGCAGGGTCCGGATCGCCACTCGATGAATGTGGCGCCGGAGGGCAGGTCACCGAGCGATTCGGCGATGGCGGGCGGGGGGTTGAGGAGGGCGATGCGGGCGCCGGGGCCGATGCCGAGTTTGGCGGGAAGGGGCGTGGCGGCGTAGGCCTGGAAGGGAGCGGGCGAGAGGGGTTTGGCGGGCGGGCGTTCGACGGCGGGTGCGATGGCGCCGGCGGCCCGGCTCCAGGAGGTGAAGACGGCGTCGGGGAGGAGTTGCCGGACGCGCTCGACCTTGGCTTCGAGGCCGCCGACGAAGAGAATCGGGATGTGACGGGAGGCTTTGGACTGGCGGAGCATCATGGCGATGGCTTGGCCATGGGAAGGGAGGCGGTCCAGGCTGATGAGATAGGCGTCGACGGGTGCATCGCGCAGGGTTTTGTGGTTGGCGGGGGTGGGGACAGAAGCGTCGACGGTGTGGCCAGCATCGCGGAGCCGGGCGGCGTGGCGTTCGGCTTCGCCGGGGTGCCAGTGGATCAGGCGGATCTTGGCCATCGCTTTGGGGACGGGAGCGGGGGCGATTGCCCTTGTATCCGCCCCGCGCCAGCTATTAGTTCAGTTCGGCGGCGATCTTCTCGGAGGTGAACGCTTCGATGACATCGCCGGGTTTGATGTCGTTGTAGTTGGCGATACTGATGCCGCACTCGACGCCGGCGCGGACCTCGCTGACTTCGTCCTTGAACCGGCGCAGGCCTGCCATTTTGCCGGTGTGGACGACGACATTGTCGCGCAGGAGGCGCAACTCGTTGTTCTTCTGGATGGAGCCTTCGACAACGAGGCAGCCGGCGACCGTGCCGACTTTGGTGATGCGGAACACATCCTTGACCTCGGCGCGCCCCTTGAAGGTTTCTTTGATCACGGGCTCGAGCAACCCAGCCATCGCCTTTTTGATCTCGGAAGAGAGGTCGTAGATGATGGTGTGGAGGCGGATCTCGACGTTTTCCTGCTCGGCGACTTGCGCGGCGGTGCGCTCGGGCCGGACGTTGAAGCCGATGATGATGGCGTCGGAAGCGGAGGCGAGCAACACGTCGGTTTCGGTGATGGCACCGACGCCGGTGTGCAGCACCTTGATGCGGACTTTGTCCGTGGACAGCTTCTGGAGAGCTTCGCTGAGCACCTCGGCCGATCCGCCGACGTCGGCCTTGATGATGAGGTGAAGTTCCTTGGTCTCGCCCGCACGCAGTTTCTCGTGCAGGGTTTCGAGAGTAAGGCGATTGGTCTTGGCGAGAGCGGCCTCGCGGACCTTGTGCTCGCGGTATTCGACGATCTGTTTGGCCTTGGCTGTGTCGGTAACCACCTGTAGGGTGTCACCGACATCGGGGAGCGCTTCGAGACCGAGCACCTCGACCGGGGTGGCGGGTTCGGCTTCCTGGACGTTCTCGCCGTGATCGTTGACCAAGGCGCGTACGCGGCTGAAGACGGTGCCGCAGATGAAATAGTCGCTGACGCGGAGGGTGCCGTTGCGGACGAGGACCGTGGCGACGGGGCCGCGGCCGCGATCGAGCTTGGCTTCGAGCACGGTGCAGATGGCGGGGCGGCTGGGGTTGGCCCGCAGGTTCTGCATTTCGGTGAGAATCCCGACGTATTCGAGCAGCAGATCGAGGTTCTGCCGGGTTTTGGCGGAGACGGGGATCATGGGGACGTCACCGCCCCAGTCCTCGGCGAGCAGGCCGCGATCGTTCAACTGCTGCTTGATGCGGTCAAGCTGTGCGTCGGGCTTGTCAATTTTATTGATGGCGACCAGAATGGGTACGCCGGCGGCCTTGGCGTGATCAATCGCCTCGAGCGTCTGAGGCATGACGCCGTCGTCGGCTGCGACGACGAGAATGACGATATCGGTGACTCTGGCTCCGCGGGCGCGCATCCGAGTGAAGGCTTCGTGGCCGGGCGTGTCGATGAAGACGATCTTGCGGCCATTGTGATTGATCTGATAAGCGCCGATGTGCTGGGTGATACCGCCCGCTTCGCGGCCGGCGACGTCGGTGGAGCGAATGGCGTCGAGCAGCGACGTTTTGCCGTGATCGACGTGACCCATGACGGTGACGACGGGGGCGCGGGGGGAGATATCGGAGGTATCCTCGGCCATTTCGACTTCCCAGGTGGTTTCCTCTTCAAAGGTCATCTGGGACGAAGTGGCGCCGAAGATCTTGACGAGATCTTCGGCGAGTTTCATGTCGAGAGTCTGGTTGATGGTGGCGAAGATCTTGCGGTCAACCAACTTCTTAATGACGAGGCTGGCCTTGATACCGAGCTTCTCGGCGAGTTCCTTGACGGTGATGCCCTCGCCGATCGTGATTTCCTTGTTGACGGCGTAGACGGGCTCCTCGCGGGGCCGGCCCATGGGGCGGAGCTTGCCTTCGCGTTCGGCCTCCCGGTCCCTGGGCTTGTGAGACGACGGCTTCTGCGCGTGGCGGCGACTGTCGGTGGGCGCGGGCTGGACCTCGGGCTGGAGCGGCGAGGTGGGATGCATGCCGCGTCCGCGCGGACGGAGAGCCTGACCGGGTCCGCCACCGGGCGCGCCGCCGGGAGCACCGGGCATTCCGGGTCCGCGCATGGCAGGCATACCGGGACGGACGGGGCCGCGATAAATCGGCTGGCCGGGAGCAGGAGCACCGGGACGCGGAGGGCCGGGTGCGCCGGGACGCGGCTGCATGGGGGCCGGACGAGCGGGAGGCTGTCCGGGGCCCATTCTGGTTTGCTGGCCCTGCAGGCGCGCTACAAGGTCCGGCCGTGGGGGCACGACGGGTCTGGGCGGAGGCTGTCCGATGACGGGCCGCGACGGAGCACCGGGGGCGGTAACGGCGGCGGGCGGAGCGGGCCTGGGCGGGGGCGCCGGGCGCGGCATGGGCATCCCGGGCGGCTGCGCACGCTGCACATCGGGAGGAAGAGGCTGCCGGGGTCCGGACAGGATCTGCCCCGGGCGGCTCCCGGCTGGAGGAGCCAGGGGAGCGGCTGGGCCGGGCCGCGCCATGGGCGGCCCACCGGGCCGTGCTGGATGCGCGGGGGGAGGAGGAGGAGGACTAGCCAAGGGCGCGCGGGCCTGCGGCGGCGCCGGCGGCGCGGAAGGCGCGCCAGGGACGGGCGGAGCCATAGGTCCAGGAGGGGGCCCAGGGGGACGCGTGGCGCGTCCGGGGCGAGCCAGGGGTGGATGAATGGGAGCGGGAGGCGCCGAGGGGGGCGGCGGCGGAGGCACCGCGGGCGGCACGGGAATGGACGGTACGTGAGGCCGCCCAGCCAGTGGAGGACGGAGGGGGAAGGTCCGCACGGGTGGACGCACCGGGGCCTCTTCGACTGTCCTATCCATCGGCTTATCCGGAACCACCTTTTCCGGAGCCGCGTGTTCAGGGGCTCTCGCGGCGGCGGCGGACTGCGGAGATGGGGGCGGGGCCGATGCGGCCGGCGGAGGCGCGGGATGGGTTAAGGTTTCCGCGGAGGATGGAGGCGGCGCGACGGGCGCTGCCACGGGAGCAGGCTCGGTAGCCTCCGGCGTTTCGAAAGTCAATGTCAACTGGTGTTCCTTCGGTGACTCGGCCTGAGGGGGCGGAGCGTGGCCCCGGGAAGAGGTGTGGGGCAGCCCCTCGGCGGTGCTTTCTTCCGGATGCGTAAGTGAATGGGCGGGCTCGGACTCGCCTTCGGCAGGGGCGCGTTCGACACCCACCATGGCCTCGCGGATGCGGTCGGCGACATCGTCTTCGAGCGAACTGGAATGGGTCTTGCGTTCGTGGACGCCGAGGTCGGGCAGAAGGTCCAGGATCGTGCTTGGTTTGACCTCGAGCTCACGAGCCAGCTCGTTGATTCGAATCTTACTCATAGCGGGGTGAGATTATTCGTCCCTTCTACTCCTGCCTGCGGACTCTCCATGGTACCAGATTCCACTGTTTTCGATTCGGAACCATCAGCATTCTCAGCCACTTCCAATTCGACGGGAGCAGATTCCAGGGCGGAATCGAGGGCGGGAGCGGCCTCCGCCGGGGTTTGTTCGAGGGCAGGATTTTCTTGGCTGGGGAGAGGAGCCTCGTCCGAGGCTGTCTCCGGGAGGGCTTCCGTTTCGGCCGCCGGGGCTGCGGTCTCCACGGGTGGAACGGCAGCGTCCGGCGAGGCGACGTAGGCTTCTTCCTGAGCGAGCGCGGCCAGTTCGAACTGGCTGTAATAGTCGACCACGGCGGCGTGGATCACGGTAACCATTTCGGGTTCGATGCCCTGGACTTCGCCGAGTTCCTCGGGTGTCATGGAGCCGAGCTTCTCGACGGTGGTGATACCGGCCTCGACCATCTTGCCGACCGCATCCTCGGGGACGCCGTAATCGCCGAGAATGGCGACGGGGGCGCCGGGCGCCTGGAGAGCCATCATCGCGGATTCGACTTCGATGCGCTTCTCTTCCTCGCTCTTGATGTCGACGCGCCATCCGAGCAGTTTGGCGGCAAGGCGGACGTTTTGCCCTTTCTTGCCGATGGCGAGGGACAACTGGGAGTCATCGACGATCACTTCCATGTGCTTTTCGTCGGCACTGACGATGGCGACGCGGGTGATTTTCGCGGGGCTGAGGGCGTGCGTGGCGAACACGACGGGATCCTCGGAGAACTCGATGATATCGATCTTCTCTCCGCGGAGTTCACGGATGATCGACTGCACGCGCATGCCCTTCATGCCGACGCAGGCGCCAACGCAATCGACGTCGCGATCGCGGCTCCAGACCGCGATCTTGGTGCGTTCACCGGCTTCGCGCGCGCATCCCTTGATGACGACGGTGTTGTCGTAGATTTCGGGAACTTCCTGTTCGAAAAGGCGCATGACAAGCTCGGGCGCGGCGCGGGAGACGACAACGCCGGAGTTCTTTCCGGTCTTCTCGACGCTCTTGATAACGACGCGAATGCGCTCACCGACGGAGAACGATTCCAGCCGTGACTGTTCCTTCTTGCCGCACCGTGCTTCGGTTTTGCCGAGGTCGACGATGAGGTCCCCGGCTTCGATGCGCTTGACGGTGCAGTTGACCAGTTCGCCGACGCGGCCGGAGTATTCCGAGAAAATGGTCTCGCGTTCGGCCTCACGGATCTTCTGCAGGATGACCTGTTTGGCGGTTTGGGCGGAGATGCGGCCGAGAGCGTCCGCCTTCTTGGGGATCTTGATTTCGTGACCGATCTCGGCGGCCTTGCTGAGCTTGCGGGCCTGCTCGAGCGTGAGCTGGTTGATGGGGTCCTCCAGCTCTTCGACGACTCGCTTGACCAGATACAACTGGAGATTTCCCTTGTCGTCGAACTCGACCGACATATCCTCGGTGGTGCGGAAGTGCCTGCGAGCCGCCACAATCATGGCGTCCTTCACCGCGTCGAAGACGATCTGCGGATCGATGCCCTTCTCCTTGCTGAGGATCTCGATGGACTGATAGATCGATGCCAAGTTGAACCTGCCTCTACCTTTCCGATTTTCTTGAATTACCAGGTGAACTTCAGATTGGCGCGTTCGATTTGATCGAGCGGGATCTGAACGGTCTCGCCAGCCTGTGAGCTGACGGAGACGACACCTTCGTGACAGCCGGAGAGCGTGCCTTCGAGAAGCTTGCCGCGCTTCTCGAATCCGTCGAGCGGCTGGCGCAGCACGAGTTTGACGGGTTGACCGGCAAAACGTTCAAAGTCAGCGGGGCGGGAGAGCTTGCGTTCAACGCCCGGAGAACTGACCTCGAGAGTGTAGGCGCCCTCGACGAGGTCTTCGGTGTCCAGAACGGCGTCGACGCTACGGGAGATGTTTTCACAGTCGCCGTGAGTGACGCCATCCGGCTTGTCGATAAAAATACGCAGAACACGGCTCTTGCCGCCGCCGAGCCACTGCACCTCGACGGCTTCGATGCCGTCACGGCGGCCCGCGTGTTCGACGATTTCCGTCACTTTGCCGATGAGTTCGCTCTTTTCCACTGCCATATCGTCCACCCTTACGGCCTCCGCTATCGAAGCGGAAACGTCGCGGCGGAGTGGCCCGGCACAAACAAAAAAGCGGGCTTTCGCCCACTGGCTCGACCGGACACTACAATCATTATACATGAGACCTCACCATACACTCCTCGTAACCCTTTGTCTTTTCGCCACGAGTGTGAATTTACAAGGCCAAGCCCAGCGCGAACCGGTGACCGCCGAGACGGTGGCGCGATGGATGAAAGAACTTTCCAACTGGGGCCGATGGGGGGCCAACGACGAATTGGGCGCGATCAATCTGATCACGCCGGCCAAGCGGAAGGCGGCGGCGGCGCTGGTGCGCGAGGGCGTGCCGGTGTCGATGGCGCACGATGCGATCAAGGAGAAAGGTCCGGACAACCCGTCGCCGTTTTCGCACGAGATGACCGCCACCGGCCAGGGAACGGGGCAGTTCGCGGTAGACAGGTTGGGGGTGAGCTACCACGGATGGGCGCACAGCCACATGGACGCGCTGTGCCACATGTTCTGGGAGGGGAAGCTCTACAACGGCTACTCGCGGGAAGTGGTGACGGCCGAGGGCGCTGGGAAACTGGGAATCACGAACCTAAAGAACGGCATCTTCACGCGAGCGGTGCTGATGGACATCCCGAGGCTGAAGGGGGCGGAGTGGCTGGAGCCTGGGACGCCGATTTATCCGGAGGATCTGGAGGCATGGGAGAAAAAGGCCGGAGTGAAGGTGGGGTCCGGGGACATCGTGCTGATCTATACGGGCCGTTGGGCGCGGCGTGCGGCGAAGGGTCCGTGGGCGGTGATGAACAATGCGGCCGGGCTGAACGCGTCCTGCGCACGGTGGTTGAAGAGCCGCGACGCGGCGGTGCTCGGGTCCGACGGGGCGAGCGACGTGATGCCATCCGGTGTGGCGGGAGTGAATCAGCCGATCCACCAACTGACGCTGATCGCGATGGGGATGCCGATTTTCGACAATCTGGATCTGGAGGCGGTGGCGAAGGAAGCGGCGCAACGGAAGCGATGGGCGTTTTTGGTGACGGCGGCGCCGTTGGCGATTGGGGGCGGGACGGGGTCGCCGTTGAATCCGATCGCGATTTTTTGACGGCTGGCGGCGATTTCGAGCGGATAAAATGTCAGACATGGTAGAGCAAATTCAGGCGGAGTGGGCGCGCCAATTGGACGAGACCGGTTACGTCAAGATCGAGGGTTTCCTTTCTCCGGACCGGGTGGAGGGGCTGCGTGCGCGCGCGGCGGAGTTGTTCGAGAGCGAAGGGGACAGCGCGGGGGCCGAGTTCCGGCAGGAGCCGGGATCGCGGCGCCTTGCCAACTGCGTGGACAAAGGGCAGGCATTCGTGGATTGCATCGCGGATGAGACGGTGCTCGGTTGCGTGGAGCATGTGCTCGGCCCGCGATTCAAGTTGAGCAGCGTGAACATGCGCTCGGCGAATCCGCACAACGGCGTCTCACAGCCGCTGCATTGCGACACGGGCGAACTGCCGGATGCGCAAGGGAATACGGTGTGCAACACGGTGTGGCTGCTCGACGATTTCACGGTGGACAACGGGGCGCTACGGGTGGTGCCGGGATCGCACCTGTGGGGCAAGTTGCCGCAAGAAGCGCTGGAGGATCCAGCGGCGCGGCATCCGGACGAGGTCCTAGTGACGGGACGGGCGGGGGACCTGGTGGTGATGAATGCGCACCTGTGGCATGGGGGGACGGCGAACGAGACGGATCGCGAACGGCGGGCGCTGCATGTGTTTTATTGCCGGGCCGATCGAGCGCAACAGCAGTATCAAAAACGGCTGGTGCGCGAGGAGGTGCAAGCGGGACTGACGGACGCGCAGCGCAAGGTGCTGGCGCTCGACGATCCGTTGAACGATGAATTGTCGACGCGGGAGACGTCGCGGAGCGGGTTCTTGAAGTAGTACTAGGCTCCGGCCAGGAAGGCTTCGACTTCGCCGCGTCCGCCAACGACGAGAGGCGTGCGTTCGTGGATGTCGGCCGGATCGATATCGAGAATTCGGCGCTGGCCATCGATGGCCATGCCCCCGGCCTGCTCGGCGAGGAAGGCAAGGGGGTTCGCCTCATAGAGCAGCCGTAGTTTGCCGCCGGGGTGGCTTGCGGTGGGCGGATAAAGAAAGACACCGCCCTTCAACAGGGTCCGATGGAAATCGGCGACTAGAGATCCTATATAGCGGGACCCATATCGTTTCGAG
>JAWKHI010000075.1:0-15006 GCA_041394885.1 Bryobacteraceae bacterium
GTTTCTCGCCGGGCGCAAGCTTGCCGATCCGGATGCGTTGCGGGTGTTGTTCCTGCGCGAATCCGCCGCCGATGCGGAGACGTTCAAAGCGTACTGCTCGGTGGAAGTGGCTTTGTATGACTTGGTGGGTAAGGAGTTGGGCGTCCCCGTTTCGGAACTGGTGGGCGGCCGCGTGCGCGACACCATCATGCTCTATGGAAGCGCGGGGATGTACCAGCCGCCGGAAGCCTATGCCGCGGAAGCGGCGGGCGTCGCGGGGCTGGGGTTCCGAGCGTATAAGATGCGGCCCGCGCTCGGTCCGGAAGACGACATCAAGACCGTGCAGTTGATGAGGGAAGCCGTGGGACCGGGCGTCGACCTGATGGTGGACGCGCATTCCTGGTGGCGCATGGGTGATCGCAGCTACGACGCGGCTACGGTGACCCGCGTGGCCGAGGCGATGGCCGCGTATGACATCGCGTGGCTCGAGGAACCGCTTCCGCCGGCCGACCACGCCGCCTACACGGCTCTGCGCGCGCTCGGCCATGTGCCGGTCGCCACCGGCGAGCATGAGCCGGACGAAAGTGGATTCCTCGACCTGATCGCCCGGGACTGCGCCGACATCCTGCAGGCCGATGTGGTTTGCCAGGGCGGCTTCACCATGTCGCGCCGGCTGTTCGGCGAGATTGCCCGCGCCGGCTTGCGTTTTGCTTTCCATTGCTGGGGCACCGATCTGGAAGTGCTGGCGGCGGCGCAACTGGGCATCTGCTGGCCGGAAAACGTCGTCGAGTGGCTGGAGTATCCGGTGTATTCCACGCCCCAACTGAAGACGATGTACCCGTTTCCGCTTGCGTCCGAAATTCTGAAGGAGCCCCTCGATATCGCCGATGGGTCGCTGCAGGTAGGAATCAAACCGGGGCTCGGCATTGACGTGGACGAGTCCGTGATCGAGCGCTATCCGTGGATTCCGGGTCCATGGTCATTTTTCAAGTTGATCTCACCGCCGGGAACTTTCGCCGTGGTTTCCGACCACAGTATTCCCTGGGCAGGTTAGCGCCCGAGCACGATCGCGCGGAGTCCGCGGAATTTGAGGAAGGCGTCGTCGAACGTAACCAGGTCCATTCCGGCGGCACGCGCGAAGGCGGCGAAATAAGCGTCCTGCCATGCCTTCGGGGATGATTGGAGGCCGGCCGTGAAGGTGCGCATGTGCGTTTCCAAATCTTGCGTTTCGGCTTGAAAGGCGAATCGTTCGTCGGCAAGCAGCGCGTCCCAGATGCGCCATGCCGCGGCTCCCGTGCACACTCGATCGCCCATCACCGCTGGGTTGTTCAGAAGCCGGAGCAGACCTGGTTGAGCCATACGGCACACTGACGCCGATCCCGCTTCCGCGTTTTCGAGCCAACTCACCGCTATCGCGTGGTGCTCGTGGGCTCCGTCGCACAGGGCAAGCAAGAAGTTAACGTCGCAGAGGGCGGCCAACGCGGCGAGCCTCCTCCGCCAACGTCGCGGCTTCGGCTTCGCTAACGCGCTTCTGCGTGAGAGTGGGCGCATCCGGGTTTGGGGCGATCAATGGAAAACGCACTCGCCGAGGAGAGCGTCCCGAAGGCGCAGCCTTCAGTACCAGACGGATCCCTTCGGTCACCAGCGCGGAGATAGTTCGTCCCTCCTGGGCGGCCTTCACTTTCACCGCGCGGTATACGTCTTCGGGCAGTTCAAGGCTGGTCCTCATCCTGCCTCAGAATACCGCGATACCGAAATACCGCTAATCCACCACCCGCGCCGACAGCACCAGAAACAGGGACTCCCTCCCCGGCCCCAGACTGGCCTTTCCGATGACGGCTTTCTGGCCCTCCCGGACGTCGATCGTGGTGTTCACGCCAGTGTCGATATAGGTGAAGCCTTTGTCGTTGGGGATCGGGACACGGCCTCCGAATCGCACGTCTTTCAGGTGGAATCGGCGCTCAGCGCCGTCGCCGGTGATCGTGCATTGTTGGTACCGAAACTGGTACATCGGCTTGGCTGCCGGTTCGCCCGCCACGGGCATGATGCCGCTGGTCTCGCCGCCATCCCCTTCCGAGCCGCGGATCAGCATCGTCTCGATCAGTTTGTAGCCGGAGAAGGAGAAGATTTGCCTCAATTGGGCCGCGACGCCGGCGAGCGATTGGGGCAAGTCGGACCCTTTTTCCTCAGTGCCTAAAATCATGAACGCCGTGATCTCGATATTGCGTTTGGCCGGCGGCGGTTGATCCAGCTTCCGGATCATTTCCTCTAACATCGCGATCGTCTCCTGCGTTCCCTTGAGTCCGATGGTGTTCAATTGGTTCGAACCGCAAAGGACGGAGTGGCTGGGCGCCAGAATTGAAAGTAGAGTGCAAATTTCTCCCGGCGTCTTGTGCCGGACCTCCACCAGCTTTCGCTGTGGTTCCTGTCCCGCCGCGGCGAACGCCACGGCCAGTATGATCAGCGTCATCTTTTTCATTCGTCACCTCCATCCGCAATCAGATAAATCACAATGTCCGGGTCCGCCGTTTCGAGCCGGACAAACGCGGCTCCCTCCACAGGCGGAGCTTTGGCCGTCACCGGCCGTGGCGCGGCGGCCAGTTGCCTCGGCCTGCTCGCCGCGATGACCGGCGCCCATTCCGGCGCAGGCGGCGGAGTCGGGAATGCGACCTCGATCCGGTCCTGCTCGGGCGTCCATCCGATCGAATACGCGAAAAACAGGGCCGCCACCACACTCGCCGGCATGAGCCGGCGCATCCATTTCTCTCGTGCTTCCTCTCGTGCGTTCCTTTGCGCGACGCCGCGCACCACGCGCGCATGCAATTGCTCCACCGCATGGTCGGGAACATCGGTACAATCTCTCAGCCAATCGTCATTCATCGCACGCCTCGCGACTCCACCCACGCTTTCAGCTTCGCCCGCGCCTGTGCGCTTTGAGACCGCACGGTGGCCTCGCTCACGCCCATCAGCGCCGCGACCTCCGCGGTTTCCATTCCCTCCAAATGGCGCAGCACGAGCGCCATTCGTTCCCGATCCCCCAACTGGCGCAGGCCCTCCATCACGATCCTCTCCTGTTCCTCCCGTTGCGCCGACGTCTCCGGATCCACGCCGCCGTCGCCGTCGGTATCGGCGATCTCCCGGTCCGGGCGCTGCCGTCGGAAATGGTCGCGGCACGTGTTCACCGCGATCCGGTAAAGCCACGGCGAGGGATCGCGGTCGCGCATGATCCGCCCGCGGTTGTTCCACGCTTTCAGGAACACCTCTTGCGCGGCGTCCTCGGCGTCGTCGAGATTGCCGAGCAGCCGGTAGCAAAGCCGCAGAATCGGACGCTCGCACAGCCGAAGCATCTGGTCGAAGGAGTCCGCCTCGGAAACCCGCGCGCCGAACATCGACCTTAGCTCCAGGGCTTCCATCGCATCTGAGAGGGTATACGCGGCATGGCCGCCGAACGTGCATCGGGCTGACGGACCAATGCGGATGATCGAGTACGGCGCTGGCGCTAGACTGGTCTCCAATGGCGCTCGAGTTCACCACTGACTATCTGCGGGATTCGTTGTCCTTGTTCCGGTATTACAAGAAGCTGGCCGAGCGCGCCATGGAGCAGGTCACCGATGAGCAGCTTTTCCTCACTTTGGACGGCGAAGCGAATTCGATCGCGGTGATCGTCAAACACATGGCGGGCAACATGCGTTCCCGCTGGACCGATTTCCTCACCACCGACGGTGAAAAGGCCGATCGCAACCGCGATAGCGAATTCGTCGATCCGCCGGGCACGCGCGAGGCGCTCCTGGAGGTGTGGGAAGACGGCTGGCGGCGCCTGTTCGACGCGCTCGAACCGCTCTCGGCGTCCGATCTCTCCGCGACGGTGACCATTCGCGGAGAGCCGCATTCGGTGATGCAGGCCGTGAACCGGCAGCTCGCTCACTACGCTCTCCACGCCGGGCAGATCGTGCTCCTGGCGAAGCATTTCGGGCATGACCGCTGGCAGGCGCTGACGGTCCCGCGGAACCGGTCCGCCGAGTTCAACCGTAAGGTTGCTTCGGGCGACGCCAGCCAGCGGTAGTCGAGAAGAATCCGCTGCGGCGAGCGATTCCACACTCACCCCTGGGCGATCGGTCGTCTCCCGCCGATAGACCTTCAGACGTCCATGCACGCCCTCTCCCCCGATCCGATGACCGGCCTCGTGCTGGGGCACTACCGGATCCGCTCGCGTCTCGGCCAGGGCGGAATGGGGAGCGTGTATCTGGCCGATCGCATCGGCGCTGACTATGAGCAGCGGGTGGCGATCAAGATTGCCACCGAGGTAATCGCGTACCCGGATCTGCTCGACCGCTTCCGCCAGGAGCGCCAATTGCTGGCCGTGCTCGATCACCCCAATATCGTCCGGCTCATCGACGGCGGCGCTACTCCCGCCGGTGTGCCCTATCTCGTGATGGACTGTGTGCTCGGGCGGCGAATCACGGACCATTGCAGTGAGAACAGGCTCGGGGTGCGGGAGCGGGTGAAGCTCATCCGCAAGGTGTGCGCGGCGGTCCACTACGCGCACCAGCGCATGGTGATCCATCGGGACATCAAGCCGTCCAACATCCTTGTCACCAGCGAAGGCGAGCCGAAACTACTCGATTTCGGGATCGCGAAGATCCTACGGCAGCCGGAAGGAGAGGGACTCACGCGGCCGGACTCTCGCCCGATGACGCTCCGCTACGCCAGCCCGGAACAGGTGCGCGGCGACACGCTGACGGTGGCAAGCGACGTCTACGCGCTGGGGACGCTGCTTTACGAACTGCTGTGCGGCAAGACTCCGTTCGAGCAGGAGGACGGGCTGGCCGCCATAACCTTGTCGTGGAAAATCTGCCACGGGGAACCTCCGAGGCTGAGCTCGATTTCCGAACTCCCCATCGACGGCGACCTCGAAGCAATCGTCTCCAAGACGCTGCGCAAGGAACCTGAGCATCGCTATTCCTCGGCCGGGCATCTGGCCGAAGACCTGCTGCGGTATCTGGATGGGCGGCCCGTGGAAGCGGCGCGCGGAACGTGGATGTACAGGCTCGGCAAGTTCGCCCGGCGGGAAAAGGCCGCCGCGGGCGCCACCATTGCCGCCGCGGCGATTCTCACCAGCGGCGTGGCCGGCGTAACCTGGCAGGCCGGAATCGCGCAGCGCGAACGAAGAGTCGCCGAACGGCGATTCGAGGATATTCACGAGTTGTCGCGATCGTTCCTGTTCGAATTCCACGACGCCATCGAAAAGCTCCCCGGCGCGCTGCCGGCGCGGAGGCTGGCGCTCGAGAAAGCCGTCCAGTATCTGGACCGGCTGGCCGCGGATTCCAATGGGGACCGCAAGTTGATGCTCGACCTCGCCACCGGGTATCAGCGGGTGGGCTACATCCTGCGGAGCCGCACGCTCGAGAATTTCGGAGACACCGAAGGCGCGCTGGCGAATTTCGGCAAAGCGGCCAGGCTCGGCGAGCAGCTCCTGGCCCGATACGCGACCGATCTGGATGTGCGGAACTCATTGGCGGGAAGTTATCGCGGGCTCGGTGACCAGTATGCCGTCCGCGGCGACAACAAGAAGGCGCTCGGCTATTTCCGCATGGCCCTGCCGCTGGTGGACGCAGCCCCGGAGTTGCGCCGCACGCGCATGAAGGTGTGCGATTCGATCGGCGACATGCTGGTGAAGGAAGGCGAAACGGCGCAGGCGGGGCCGTACTTCGAACAGGCGCTTGCCATCGCGGAATCGCTCTACGAGAAAAATCCGGAAGAGGCGAGCTTCCGGCGGGATCGAACGGTGGCCTGGAACCGGATGGCCTTTTTCCGGTCTGCCGCCGGTGATCTCGATGGCGCCCGCGCGTATCTCGACCGCGCGATCGCCGTCATCGAGCAGGACGTGGCGGCCAAGCCGAACGACGCGCGCCTGCGGCGCGATCTCTTTGTCGGCTATTCACGCCGGGGCGCCATCCACGCCCGCCAGGGAGCGAACGCGCAAGCGCTCAGCGACTATGCGCGCGCCCTCGGATACATCGAAAGGATCGCCGCCAGCGACACCGGAAACGCACAGGCGGCCACCGACCTCGCCGCGGCTTACCTGCATATGGGCGATGCCCAGATGGAATCCAACCGCGCCGCCGAGGCCGCCGAAGCCTATCGCCGCGGCATCGAAACGGCGGAACGCGGCTCGGCTCCTGACTCGAGCGCCGCCGAGCCGGTCTCGGTGCTCGTAAACCTGTATCTCGGTTTGGGCGAAGCGCTCCAATCGTCATCCGCGAGGTCGGGAGCGCCTGCCTGGTTCGCCAAGGCGATCGACCTTGCCGCCGCGTACGCAAAGCACGTTCCCAGCCGCAAGGCGTATTCGATGCTGGCCGACGGGCATGAGGCGATGGGCGACTATTTCAAATCATCGGGCCGCAACGCGGAGACCGGGTCCTGGTATGAGAAAGCAGGCGAGTTCCGGCGCCAGGCAGACGGCCCTCCCGCACCGGGACTTTCGGCGGGCGTCCAGCGGGCGCCCCGTTGAATCCGCGCCTTCCTTCTACTTTTTGGCCGCGGTCCGGGGTTCGGTGACCACGGTGTGGGCCACCTTGCGCAGTTCGGCCGCTTGCGCCTTCGGGAATGGATTTCCGGCTACGTAGATCTGCCAGAACGGCGCGAACCGCTTCTCGCCTCCGGCATCCTCCTTGCCCATGGCGATCAGCGGACCGAGGTCCTTGATCTGATTGCCGTCGAGCATCAGGTACTTCAGATTGTGGAGGCTGGCGAGAGCGGAGACGTCGGTAACGCGATTGCCGCTGAGGTCGAGCGAAGACAGATTCTTCAGTCCCGCCAGCGGCTTCACATCCGTGATCTGGTTGCCATCCAGGTACAGCGACCATAGTTTTGCCAGCCCGGCCAGCGGCCCCACGTCGGAGATCCGGTTGCCCGACAGCAGCAGCGAGTTCATGGCCTCGAGTTTTTCGAATGCCTTCGCGCTGGCCACCTGATTCCCGGTGAGATCGAGGTATTGCAGCTTGATCAAACCGGCCAGCGGACCAGCGTCGCTGATCTTGTTGTTCTTTAGCGTCAATGACTGGATGTTGGTGAGATTGCGCAGCGGGGATAGATCCGCCACCTGCCCGTCGTAGATTTCGAGCATCGCCAGCGCGGCGCAGTGTTCGAGCCCCCTTAAATCGCGGATCGCTTTGCCGCGGGCTGTGATGGTCGAAATGCTTTTCACGTCGTCGGCGGTGATGGGTTCCTGATTGTCCCTCTTGGCGAACACGGACTGCCGCACCACGGCTTCCAACTCCGAATCGGGAAATATCCCCTTTTTTTCCTGTTCGGCGGCGGGAGCATACATCGCCCCAAGCGCCAGAACAATGAACGCTCTGTGCATCAAGGCACCTCCTAATCGAAATGTTAAAACTCCGCGAAGGCGTAGGCAACCACAGGTAAGGGGTTAACAGAGAAGGGAAAATTATGATAGAATCTTAACACTTCACTTCGAGGTTAAGGAACATCCATGCATTACCCTGTTCGTAGCTCTCTTGTCAGAATATTGCTTCTTGCCGGTCTCGCCGCTGTGCTGACACTGCTTCCCGCCCTTGCGCAGGACACCCGCGGCAAACTCCAGGGCGTGATCGCCGATTCCACCGGCGCGGTGGTCTCCGGGGCGGCCGTGACGCTGTCCAACGACAACACCGGTATCGCGGCCAATCGGAACACCAACCAGGTCGGGCAATACCTGTTCGACTTCGTGCTGCCCGGCACCTACACCGTCACCGTGGAAATGGAGGGTTTCCGCAAGTTCGTCCAGCGCAACGTTCTGGTGCAGGCGCGCGGCGACGTCACCGTCAACGCGACCCTCGAAGTGGGCGCCACATCGGAGTCGGTCACCGTCGAGGCGTCGCCGGTGGCGGTGCAGTTCAACACCACCACCATGGCGCTCACGCTCGACACCAAGATGGCCAACTCGCTCCCGATCATCCACCGGAACCCCTTCCTGCTGGTTTCTCTGAATCCCGCCACGGTGATCCGGTCGTCCACCGAGCAGAGCCCGTTCCATCACTGGGCGGCGTCGCAGTTTGACGTGGGCGGCAACACCAGCACCAAGAACGACATTATTCTAGACGGGGCCCCGTCGATGACGGCGCAGAAGTCGAGCTACACCCCGCCGATGGATTCGGTGCAGGAAGTGAACCTCCAGCAGAACGCGGTGGACGCCGAGTTCGGCCACTCCGCCGGCGGCGTGCTGAGCGTGTCGATGAAGTCCGGCACCAATGAAATGCATGGTACGGCTTATTACCTGGGCCGCAATCCTGTCTTCAACGCGATGGCCAATCGTGTCAACCGCGCCGAGAACCTCACCCGTCAGCACGTGTGGGGCGCCACTCTCGGAACTCCGATCCTGAAGAACAAGCTGTTCAGCTTCTTCTCCTACGAAGGTTGGCGGACGATCGAGCCGCGAGCCCTGCGCGCGACACTGCCCACCGACGCTCAACGCAACGGTGACTTCTCGAGTTCCCTCACGCCCACCGGGCAACTCTCGACGATTTACGATCCCTGGACCACCCAGACCGCCGGATCCAACATCACCCGGACCCCGTTTCCCGGCAACCGCATCCCGGCGTCCCGTATCGATCCCACCGCGAAGGTGTTCGTGGGCGATCTCTGGCAGGCTAACGGCGCCGGCAATGGCCCGGCCCAGGTGGATAATTTCATCACCGGCTATGCCAACCGCTTCCGCTATTGGAACCTGAGCGAACGCGTGGACTGGAACGTTTCCGACAAGTTCAAGGTGTTCGGCCGCTACACGCAGTTCAAGACCTTCACCGGCGCCGATGACTACACCAACGGTAGTCCGGCGCAGGCGGTGGATGGATCCAAGCGCCACTCGTTGAGCTTCTCCGGCGACGCCGTCTACACGCTGAACCCGACCACCGTCATCAACGTTCGCGGCGCCTACAACTCGATCGTCGACTCGTTCGGCGTGCCCTCCGCGACCTTGACCGAATCCGACTTGGGGCGCTTCTGGGGGAACAATGCCTGGTTCAAGCCCTATCTCGGCGACCTGCCCGACATCTATTATCCGGGTGTGACGGTCCGCACCACCGGCACCAACACAGTGCTCGGCAAGTCCGGCTACTGGTTCCAGGAGCCCGACTCGTACAACTTCCAGACCAAGATGTCGAAGAGCCAGGGACGCCACTACTGGAAAGTCGGCGGCGAGTATCGCAAGGAGCGGGTGACGGCTTCGCGTCCGCGCCCCATGGCTTTCGATGTGCGCCCGGACCTGACCACCAACACCTACAATCGCCCCAACATCCGGACCAGCGGCCACGGCTGGGCCACCTTCCTTCTGGGTGCGCTCGACCAGAACTCCAACATTCAGTCGATTCCGATCCAGCGCCCCCGTTCGAGCTTCGCGGGCCTTTTCCTGCATGACGACTTCAAGATCACCCAGCGCCTCACGTTGAACCTTGGAATCCGGTACGAGTATTTCACGGCCCTTTCGGACCCGACCTACCGCATGTCGCGGTTTCTCGATCTCGGCAATCCGATTCCGGAGTTGCAGGGAACGCAACTGCCGGCACAAGCGCTGGCGCTCGGCGCCTCACCCTCGTTCAACGGCGCCTGGGTGTTCACAGACCAAGGCAATCCCAATTCCTGGAACGCGCCGAAGAACCTGTTCCTTCCGCGAGCGGGTCTCGCCTGGCGCGTCAACGACAATACGGCGCTTCGAATCGGCTTCGCGCGCTACATCGTCCCAGCCACCCTGGCCGACGGATTGAGCATCCTCGGGAGTGTTCCTTATCCCGGATTCGACGCCCGAACGAACACCATCGCTCCGCTCCAGGGCGTTCCGCAGCAAACGCTGAGCGACCCCTACCCTGGCGGTCTGGTTCCGGTGAGCGGCAAGGCGTTCGGCCGCTACACCAATCTCGGCGGTTCGGCCACCTGGTATCAGCAGAATCTCAATCCCGGCGTGAATGACCGGTTCAATGTCAGCCTGCAGCGCCAACTCCCCGGCCGCATCGTGGCCGACATCACTTTCTTCATGAACATGGGCCGCAACCAGCCGTTCACCTACGATCGTAATCAGGTGGATCCGCGTATCGGCTACAGCATCGGCAACCAGATCACGACGCCGGTGGACAATCCCTTCTTCGGCCTGCCCGCCGACAAAGTGCCCGGCCAGTTACGGACCCAGCGCCGCGTGGCCGTCTCGCAATTGCTCCGGCCCTTCCCCCAGTACACCACTCTGAACGAAACCCTGATCGGCGGACGCAGCAACCGCTATCGCGCCCTGCAGATGCAGTTCCAGCGGCCTTTCGTCAACGGCTTCAACTTCGTGATCGGGTACAACTATAACCGCGAGCGCAACGAGGAGTTCTACGACGAGCAGGACTACTTCACCAACTCGCTTACCTGGCAGCCGGCCACCAACGCGCGTCACCGCCTCACCGGCGCGGCGATCTACGAACTCCCTCTTGGACGGGGACGCAAATACGGCAGCGACATGCATCACGCCGCCGATGCGTTGATCGGCGGATGGTCGGTGAGCACCCTGTTCACCTACAACACGGGCATCTACCTCCGGTTCGGCGGACTCGCCGTCACCGGTGACCCCACGCTCGACAATCCGACCAACGGCCGGTGGTTCGACACTTCGAAATTCTCCCTGCTCGCTCCGTTCACCCGCCGCAGCAATCCGCTGCAGTATGACGGGCTCACCGGTCCGCGCTTTGTGAACTTCGACACCACGCTCGCCAAGGAGTTCTCGATTCTCCCGGAAAACCGGCTGAAGTTCGAACTTCGCGCCGAGGCCTATAACCTGATGAATTCATTCTCCGGAGAGGATCCCACCACCAACATCAACAGCGCCAACTTCGGCAAGATCGTCTCGCAGAAGCGCGGCGTGTTCGGCCGTCAGATCCAGTTCAGCGGGCGGTTCGTCTGGTAACAGCCGCTCGCGAGCGTAGACCGCAAAGGTTTACGTAATTGTTAAATTAATTTTCTTTTGCCTCCTGGAGGTGATATACTCGCCGAGTACGTCACTTTCAGGGGGCTTTCATGGTTTGTAGTACGCTTCGTCGCGTCGCGCTTTGTGTCGCCACGATTTCTATCTCTATGTTCGCGCAGGATACGCGCGGCAAAGTTCAAGGGCTCGTCAACGATTCCACCGGTGCCGTTGTTGCTGGTTCGGCTGTCACGCTCACCAACGATAACACTGCGGTTTCCGCAACCCAACAGACCAATCAGGTCGGCCAGTACCTATTTGACTTCGTGATTCCCGGCAACTATACGGTCACCGTCGAGATGCAGGGTTTCCGCAAGTACGTGCAGCGCAACGTGCTGGTGCAGGCGCGTGGCGACGTCACTGTCAATGCCACGCTCGAAATTGGCGCAACCACGGAGTCTGTGACGGTGGAGGCCGCGCCGGTGGCGGTGCAGTTCAACACCTCGACGATGGCGTTGACGCTCGACACCAAGATGGCCAACAGCCTGCCGATCATCCACCGGAACCCGTTCCTGCTGGTTTCGCTCAACCCGGCCACCGTCATTCGCTCCTCCACCGAACAGAGCCCCTTCCATCACTGGGCGGCTTCGCAGTTCGACGTAGGCGGCAGCACCAGCACGAAGAACGACATCATTCTCGACGGCTCGCCCTCCATGACTTCCCAGAAGTCGAGCTATACGCCCCCGATGGACGCCGTGCAGGAAGTGAACCTCCAGCAGAACGCCGTCGACGCCGAGTTCGGCCATTCCGCCGGCGGCGTGCTGAGCGTCTCAATGAAGTCCGGCACCAACGCCTTCCATGGCACCGGTTACTACCTCGGCCGCAACCCCGTGTTCAACGCGATGGCCAACCGCGTCAATCGCGCGCCCAACCTTACGCGCCAGCACACCTGGGGCGGCACGCTCGGTAACCCCATTAAGCAGAATAAGATTTTCAACTTCTTCTCCTACGAAGGCTGGCGGACGATCGAGCCCCGCGAGGTGCGCAACACCCTGCCCACCACCGCCGAAGCCGGCGGCGACTTTTCCAAATCCATCAACGTCAGCGGCGGGCTTCGCACCATCTACGACCCGTGGACCACGCAGACCGCCGGTTCCACGGTGACCCGCACCCCGTTTGCCGGCAACATCATCCCAGCCTCCCGCATTGACCCCACTTCCAAAGTCGTCATCGGCGATCTCTACAAACCCAACCGCCCCGGCATCGGCAACGCCCAGGTCGACAACTTCCTGATCGGGTACGCAAACCGGTTCCGCTACTGGAACTTCTCCGATCGTGTCGATTGGAACATCTCCGACAAGTTCAAGGTCTTCGGCCGCTACAACCAGTTCAAGACCTTCACCGGCGCCGACGACTACACCAACGGCTCGGTCACCCAGGCCGTCGACGGCTCCAAGCGCCACTCGCGCAGCTTCTCCGGCGACGCCGTCTACACCCTCAATTCCAGCACTGTGCTCAACGTCCGCGGCGCCTACAACTCCATCACGGACTCGTTCGGCGTTCCTTCCGCCACCCTCACCGAGAGCGACCTCGGCCGGTTCTGGGGCAGCAATAGCTGGTACAAACCCTACCTCGCCGATCTGCCGGACATCTACTACCCGGGCATGACCATCGCCACCCAGGGAGCCTCCACCGCCATCGGCAAGACCGGCTACTGGTTCCAGGAGCCCGATTCCTACAACGTCGAAGGCAAGATGTCCCGCAGCCAGGGACGGCACTACTGGAAGGTGGGCGGCGAATACCGCAAGGAGCGCACCAATGCGTCCCGTCCGCGTCCGATGTCGTTCAGCTTCAACCCGTCGCTCACCGCCAACACCTACCTCAACCCCGACACCCGCACCAGCGGCGACGGATGGGCCACGTTCCTGCTCGGCGCCCTCGACGGCGGATCCAACATCCAGTCGATTCCCATCCAGAAGCCGATCGTCGACTACGTCGGCTTGTTCCTGCACGACGATTTCAAGATCACACAGCGCCTGGCCATCAACCTCGGCATCCGCTACGAATACTTCACCGCGATGCGCGACCCCACCCGCCGCCTTTCGCGCCTGCTTGACCTCAACAACGCGATTCCCGAATTCCAAGGCGCCAACGCCCCGCAGATTCCCGCCGCCGCAGCCGCGCTCCGCTCCGCCGGGCCGTCCTACAATGGCGCCTGGATCTTCTCCGACGACAGCAACCCGAATTCCTGGAACGCCCCCAAGAGCATCTTCCTCCCGCGCCTCGGCCTCGCATGGCGCGCCAACGACAAGACCGCGGTTCGCATCGGCTGGGCGCGCTACGTCGTGCCGGCCACCCTCACCGACGGCCTCAACATCCTCGGTAGCGTTCCCTACCCGGGCTTCGATGCCCTTACCGCTACCATCGCGCCGCTCCAGGGTGTTCCCCAGCAGCGCCTCAACGATCCCTATCCCGGCGGCCTCGTCCCCGTCAGCGGAAAGAGCCTCGGCCGCTACACCAACCTCGGTGGCGCAGCCACCTGGTATCAGCAGGACTTCAATCCGGCCGTCAATGACCGCATCAACTTCAGCCTGCAGCGCCAGCTTCCCGGCAAAGTGCTCGCCGACATTACGTTCTTCATGAACCTCGGCCGCAACGCCCCCTACACCTACGACCGCAACCAGATTGACCCGCGCATCGGTTACCGGGTGGGCAACGCCGTCACCCAGGCCGTCCCCAACCCGTTCTTCGGCGTCCTTGGCGTCGACAAAATGCCGGGCACGCTCCGCACCCAGCGCACCGTTCCGGTTTCACAGTTGCTCCGCCCCTATCCGCAGTACACCACGCTCAACGAAACGCTCGTCGGCGGCCGGTCCAACCGGTACAAGGCCCTCCAGATGCAGTTCCAGCGCCCCTTCGCCAACGGCTTCAACTTCGTGCTCGGCTACAACTACAACCGCGAGAGCAACCAGGAGTTCTACGATGAGCAGGACTTCTACACCAACAACCTCACCTGGCAGCCCGCCGCCAACGCGCGCCATCGTTTCACCGGCGCCGGTATCTATGAGCTGCCCTTCGGTAAGGGCCGCAAGTACGGCTCCGGCATGCACCCCTTCGCCGACGCCGTGCTCGGCGGATGGTCCATGAGCGGCCTGTTCACCTTCAACACCGGTGTCTTCCTCCGCTTCGGAGGCTTGGCCGTCAACGGCGATCCTACCCTTGACAACCCGACCAACTCCCGTTGGTTCGACACGTCGAAGTTCGCGATTCTGCCGGCCTTCACCCGCCGGTCCAACCCGTGGCAGTACGACAAGCTCACCGGTCCCCGGTTTGCCAATATCGACATGACCCTCGCCAAGGAATTCCGGATCCTTCCCGAAGACCGCCTGAAGTTCGAACTCCGCGGCGAAGCCTACAACCTGGTGAACGCCTTCTCGGGCAACAACCCGGACCTCAACGTGCGGTCAGCCACCTTTGGGCGGATCATCGCGCAGAAGCCGGGCGTGTTCGGGCGCCAGATCCAGTTCAGCGGCCGGTTCGTTTTCTAAAATCGAACGTCCCCAGTCCGACTCGCGAGCGGCCCTGCTTCGGCAGGGCCGTTTCTATTTGAGCGGGCAGTTTCAGGCTCTTCATCCGATCGATCCTCCCTTTAGTTGGGGTTACGTGACACTTTCGGAGGGGGGCATGGTCCTATGCGTTCTATACTTCGGGTGCCCGGCGGAGGACAATGCTCATCTTAGGGTTCGCCGCACCTCACATGCGCCCACCCCTTTTCGCGGCCGGACGAATAGTAGCGAGTTCGATGTGAGACCCCCCGATGGGGTAACCGACGACTAGTCAGAAGAAAACATGAAAAATAGCTTACAGACTTCGATCCTCATGGCCGCGGTGGCAGTCTTGCCCGTGGTTATGCACGCGCAGGCGCTGCCTGACGATACAGCCGACAGTGTCTACGGCCAGGGAAGCTTTAACGGCAACACCGCCAACCGGGGACAGACGAACCCGAGCGCCATCACGCTGAACTAGCCGACGCAGCCGGTGCCCGATAGCACCGGCGGACTCTATGTCTCCGACGCCTCGAACAACCGCGTGCTGTT
>JAWKHI010000076.1:0-12644 GCA_041394885.1 Bryobacteraceae bacterium
CCGTGCCTTGGGAAGGTCGTCTGCGTCCTTGCACCCGAACCTTTCAGGCTCTGCGCATCGCCACCACGAGTGAACTGGAGGAAGTGACGGAACTGGTAAAAAGCATCCCGCGTATTGTCGCCCCCGGGGGCCGGGTTGTGATCATCAGTTTCGAATCTCTGACCGATCGGGTGGTGAAACGAGGATTTCAGGAACTGGCACGGGGTGGCCGGGCCACGATCCTGACGCGTCACGTGGTGAAGCCCACGGACGAAGAGGTGCGGCGCAATCCGGCTTCGCGATCGGCGAAACTGCGGGCGCTGCGGATATCGGAGACACAACAAGAGCGGGAGAAGCGATAAATGGCGGCAATGGCAACATTTCCAGCAGGATACGGAGAAGAGAGGACCCCGGAGCAGGCGGACTCCGGGTACGGCATCGACGGTTACGAGGGCGGCGAATACGCCCGTGACGGGTATGCGCGAGACGGATACGCCATGGAGGGGTCCGCGCAGGACGGGTTTCTGTCGGAAACCGGCACGGTGGAGTACGAGGCGCCGGCTTACGAAGCGGATCCGTACGGCGTGGCGCGGAGGCCGGACGAGGTGCCGGCGGAACTGCGCGCCTTTCCCAACGAGGATCTCGGATTCTGGATCAAATCGATCGACAACAGCAAGCGCGTGCGGCAGGACGATCCGGGCCTGGCGGAAGCGTGTTGGCGATTCTTCTCGGCAACGGCGCTGGTAGTGGTGGTGTTGGTGGGATTGCTCGCGCCGAGCGCATACGGGGTGCTCAACGGATTCCGTCTGCAGCGGCTGCAAGAGCACAACAAGGCGCTGAAATCGGACCTGCGCCGTCTGGAATTGAAGCACAGCACGCTCACCTCTCCGGCACGGCTGGAAGAACTGGCGCGGCGTTATGACTTTGTGGACGCGCCGCGGGAGCGTGTAATCCGTCTGCGCGGAAGCGAGAGCGAGGCTGTGGCGGCCTGGCGGCGCATTGACCGCGGCGACAATCGCTGATTCGGAGTAAGAGCGCGGGGGGTGCGCGATGAAAGAGGCACACGACACAGGACGCGAACTGGTTCGGCTGCGGATATTGGTGTGGGGCGGGCTGCTATGGGCTCTGCTGATCGCCGGGCGGCTGATCCAGCTGCAGGTTTTCGATCACGACAAGCTTTCCGCCGACGCCACGCGGGCGCAGGAGCGGGAGTTGAGCGTCGCGCCGCCGCGGGGAGCGATTCTCGACCGCAACGGGCTGGCGATGGCGGTGAGCGTTCCGGTGTATTCGCTGGGCGTGGACGCGGAACTACTGAAAGACAAGAAAGAGGAAACGGAAGCGTTCACGAAGCTCGCGGCCGTGCTGCACGTTTCGGAGGCGGCGATGCGGGATTCGCTCGCCGACACACGGGCGCGGGGCAAGCGGTTCTTCTGGGTGAAGCGGCGGCTGAGCGAGAAGGAATCCGACGCGTTGCTGGCGAACCGTGAGCCGTGGATGGCGCTGCGGCAGGAGAGCATGCGGGTGCATCCGCACGGCACGCTCGGGGCGGGAGTGATCGGTTCGGTGTACGCCGACGAGCGGGGCAACGCGGGTATCGAAGCATCGATGGACGCGGTGCTGGCCGGGGCGCCGGGCAAGATGAAGGTGCTGCGGGACGGCAAGAAGCGGGGCATCGACACAATCGGCCCCGGCACGGAGATGATGCCGGGCCGGAACGTGCATCTGACCCTCGACGCTCCGCTGCAGTTGTACGCCGATCAGGAACTGGCGTCGACGGTGCGCGCCTACGGGGCCGCGAGTGGAACGCTGGTGGCGATGAATCCCAAGACGGGCGAAGTGCTCGCGATGTCGGCGTATCCGACGTTCGACCCCGACGCGCGGATCCGCAATGAACGCGACTACCGCCGCCGGCGCAATGACGCCATCTTCGCCGATCACGACCCTGGCTCGGTGATGAAGATGTTCACCATCGCGGCCGCCCTCGAAACCACCAACATCCGGGCCAGAACGGTGGTTTCCTGCGGCAACGGCCTGTTCCGCTATGGGCGCAGGAACGTGATTCGCGACACGCATGCGTACGCGGCGCTGCCGGTGGAGGAAGTGCTGTGGCATTCGAGCAATGTGGGCGCGATCCACGTCGGCATCGCGGTTGGTAAGACACGGCTGCTCGAGTATCTGCGGCGGTTCGGGTTCGGGCAGCGCACCGGAATCGAGCTGCCGGGCGAGAGTCCGGGCGTTTTGAAATCGAAGTGGGAGCCGTACACGATCTACTACGTTTCCTTTGGGCACGAGATGACGGCGACGACGATGCAACTGGCGCAGGCGTGTTCGGTGTTCGCCAACGGCGGCTACCGCGTGCCGCCGCGGCTGGTGCATTCGGTGGAAGACGACGACGGGAAGATCCAACTGATTCCGCCGCCGGCGCAGGAGCGCGTGATCACGGCGCGGACGGCGGCGGAGATGCGGCGGATGTCGGAAGGGGTGATCCTGAAGGGCACGGCGAAGTCGGCCCGCATCGACGGATACACCGCGGGCGGGAAGACGGGCACGGCGCAGTTGATTGACCCAACCACGGGAAAGTACGTGAAGCGCTACGCGAGCACGTTCATGGGCTACGCGCCGCTGAACAATCCGGAAATCGTGGTGGTGGTGACGATTCAGGGAACGTCGAAGATGGCGGGCGAGGTGGCCGGGCCGCTGTTCAGCCGCGTGGCATCGAAGGCGCTGCGGCGGCTGGGGGTGGATCCGGACGTGCCGATGGAAGGTCCGGACCCGGGCGGCGATCCGGCAGAGACGCCGATGCGGGTGGCGGAGGAAGAACCTCGCGCGCCGGAACCGCTGGCGCCCGCGCCGGTGGTGGCGGTGGGCAACCGGGTACCGGACTTCAACGGGATGGCCAAGAACGAGGTTCTGCGCGAGACAGTGGCCCGCGGCGTGCCTGTTGAAATCGTGGGAGACGGACTTGCTCGCCGTCAGGACCCGCCGCCGGGCGCCGTGCTGACTCGCGGCCAGACTTTGAAGGTGTATTTTGTCCGCTAACGCGATCATGGCTGAACCAACAGAGCAATCACGGGCGGCCTCAGGGGCCGGCGTTATTGCGTTGGGAGAATTGCTGGCCGCGGCGGGGCTGGAGGCCGGGCCAATGGCGGCACCGGAAACGACGGTCCGCGGACTCGACTATGACTCGCGGCGGATCGAGCCGGGGTTCGTCTTTTTCGCATTCGCCGGAGCGCGGACCGACGGAGCCGCGTTCGCGCAGCAGGCTCTGCGGCGCGGCGCCGTGGCGGTGGTGAGTGAATCGGCGCCGCCGCAGGATTTCAGCGGGCCGTGGATTCAGGCGCGGCACGGACGCCGCGCCCTGGCACTGATGGCGCGGCGGATGTACGAACGCTCCACCGCCGGGATCGCGCTGACCGGGATCACCGGCACGAATGGAAAAACCACCACGAGTTGCCTGCTGGACACAATCCTGCGTACTTCGGGACACACGACGGCGCTGGTGGGCACGATCGAGTATCACGTGGCCGGCCAGGGGCGCACGGCGGTGAACACCACACCGGAATCGGTGGACACCTACCGGCTGCTCGACGAACTGGCCGCGTCGGAAGGAACGCACGCGACGATGGAGGTCTCCTCGCACGCGCTGCGGTTGGGACGGGTCTGGGGTTTCCGGTTTCACACGGCCGTATTCACCAACCTGACGCGGGACCATCTGGACTTTCATTCGAGCGAAGAAGACTATTTCGACGCCAAATGCGAATTGTTCCGCGGGCAGGACGCTCCCCCTCCGCGATTCGCGGTGATCAACGCGGACGACCGGTGGGCGGGGCGCATTCCGGTTTCCGCCTCGACCGAGGCGATCCGGTTCGGCGGGGGTACAGAGGCGGATCTGCGGGCGGCGAACATCGAGAGCGGCTTCGAGGGCCTGCGATTCGACGTCGAATGGCGCGGGCGGGCGTGGCGGGTGGCCTCGCCGCTCAACGGGCGGATCAACGTGGAAAATATTCTGGCCGCATTCGGAGCGGGAGTGAGCCTGGGGATCGAGCCGGAGGCGATCGTGGAGGGCATCGCGGCGCGGCGGGCGGTTCCGGGACGATTCGAGCGCGTGGACCTGGGCCAGCCGTTTCTCGTGGTGGTGGACTACGCGCACACCGAGGATGCGCTGGCGCGCACGATTCAGGTGGCCCGGGCGCTGTCGAGCAAACGCGTGATTACGCTGTTTGGCTGCGGCGGCGATCGCGACCGGGCCAAGCGCCCGCGGATGGGCGAGACGGCGGGCCAGCTTTCCGATTTCGTGGTGCTGACCTCCGACAATCCGCGGACCGAGGATCCGATCGCGATCCTCAACGACGCGCTGGTGGGATTGCAGCGGACCGAGACGGCGTACAAAGTAGAACCGGACCGCGCGGCCGGCATCGAAGCGGCGCTGCGGCAAGCCCGCCCTGGCGACGTGGTGCTGATCGCGGGCAAGGGGCACGAAACGTACCAGGTACTGGCGGACCGGACGATTCATTTCGACGATCGCGAAACCGCCGCCGCGGTTCTGGCCGCGATGGGATACGGAGCCAAGCGGTAATCGAATGCTGTATTGGCTTCTCTACGAACGGCTACTGCCTGAGGTAGGAACGATGCGCCTGTTCGGGCAGGTGACGTTTCGCACGGTGGCGGCAAGCGTGACGGCGATGCTGTTGTGCATCGCGCTGGGGCCATGGCTGATTGCACGGCTGCGGCAGTTTCAGATTGCGCAGTATATTCGCGAGGACGGTCCTCAGTGGCATCAGAAGAAGGCGGGGACGCCGACGATGGGGGGCGTGCTTATCATCCTGTCGATCGTGGCGCCGGTGCTGCTGTTCACGAATCTGCGGAATCCGTATGTATGGGTGGCGCTGTTCGGGCTGGTGAGCTTTGGCGCGATCGGGTTCTGGGACGATTACGCCAAGGTCACCCAGCGGCGGAACCTGGGACTGACGGCGGCGCGCAAATTCGTATTGCAGGTGATCGCCGGGTTGCTGGTGGGGCTGTCGCTGCTGGTGATGCATTCCCACGGGATGTACTCGACGGCGATGAATGTGCCGTTTTTCAAGCGTTTCAAGCCGGACCTTCTCATTCACAGCCTGCTCGATTCGCCGTACACCTATCCGCTGGCGTTCCTGTTCTTTTTCGCGTTCATCCTGTTCATCCTGGTGGGCGCGGCCAACGCGGTGAATCTGACCGACGGCCTGGATGGATTGGCGATCGGGCTGATGGTGATCGCGGCGGGCGCGATCACGGTGCTCACCTACGTGAGCTCGCACGCGGTATTCGCGAACTATCTCGATATTCAGTTCGTGCCATTGGGCGCGGAGCTGACTATTTTCTGCGGGGCGATGACGGGGGCGTCGATCGGATTCCTTTGGCACAACGCGCATCCGGCCGAGGTTTTCATGGGCGACGTGGGCGCGCTGGCGCTCGGCGGCGGGATGGGCACGGTAGCGATTCTGATCAAGCAGGAATTGATGCTGCCCTTTATCGGCGGCGTGTATGTACTCGAAGCGCTCTCGGTGATTCTGCAGGTGGCGAGCGTTCGCTTACGCGGCCGGAAGCTGTTCCTGATGTCGCCGTTCCACCATCATTTCGAAGCGTTGGGGTGGGAAGAAGCCAAAGTGATCACGCGGTTCTGGATTCTGGGACTGGTGATGGCTCTGTTCGCGCTCACCACACTGAAGCTGCGTTGACGAAGCAATCATGACGAGCACACTCACCACCATCGCCGGAATCGACCCACGGAACGCCGCGGTGCTGGTGGTGGGGCTGGCTCGCAGCGGAGTGGCGGCGCTCCGGCTGCTGGCGCGGGAAGGGGCCGTGGTCACGGGCACCGATTCACGGGCGCTCGCCGATCTGCCGGAGGCGGCGGCGGCGCTGACGCGCGCTGGCGCGGTATTTCTGCCGGAATCGAGCGTACAGTCAGACCGCTACGCACTGGTTGTGATCTCGCCGGGAGTACCGGTGGACACACCGCTGCTGGGCGCGGCGCGCGCGGCCGGGGTACCCATTATCGGCGAGATGGAACTGGCGTCGTATTTCATGGCGGGTCCGGTGAGCGCGATCACGGGTTCCAACGGGAAGACGACCACCACCGCTCTGCACGGGCACATCCTGCGGGAGGCGGGCATTGCGGCGCAGGTGGGCGGCAACATCGGCACGCCGCCGGCGGCGATGATCGAGACCTCCCGGGGAGATCAGTGGAACGTGCTCGAGGTGTCGAGTTTCCAGCTCGAGACGATTTCCCATTTTCGGGCCGGCATCGGCGCGTGCCTGAATGTGACACCGGATCATCTGGATCGCCACGGCTCGATGAAAGCGTATGAAAGAGCCAAGGGGCGACTGTTCGAGACCCAGGACGAAGGCGGCGTGGCGGTGTTGAACGCCGACGACGAGGCCTGCGTGCGGTTCGCGTCGCTGGGCGCGGGCCGCAAGACATGGTTCAGCCTCCAGTGTCCGGTTTCGTCGGGCTGGTGGCTGGACGAAGGGACGATCTGGCACGACGGCCAGCGCGTGCTCGAGGCCGCGTCGATCCCGCTGCGTGGGCGGCACAACATCGAGAACGTGCTGGCGGCGGCTTCCTGTTCGTCGCTAGCCGGGGCGCCGCATGCGGCGATCGCGGCCGCGGTGACGACGTTTCCGGGCGTCGAGCACCGGTTGGAATTCGTGCGCGCGTTGGATGGCGTCGACTTCTATAACGACTCCAAGGCCACCAACGTCGACGCCACGCTCAAGGCGATCGACGCGTTCGAAGGCGGATTGTGGGTGATTCTAGGCGGCAAGGACAAGGGCAGCGACTACCGGCCGCTGCGGGAACCGCTGGCGGCCCGCGCCCGCGCGGTGCTGCTGGTGGGCGCGGCGGCGCCGGTGATCGCATCGCATCTGGAAGGGGCCGTGCCGCTGGTGGATTGCGGCGCCATCGCCGAGGCGGTCCGGTACGCCTCCGGAAGGGCGGCGCCGGGAGAGACGGTGCTGTTGGCGCCGGCGTGCGCGAGTTTCGATCAGTTTGAAAGTTACGAGCACCGTGGCAGGGTGTTCAAACAACTGGTGCAGCAACTGCGGGGAAAAGGGGAAGGAGAAGGCGCATGACCCGAAAGGTCACAATGGATTGGGTTCTATTTTGGACCATCCTGATTCTGGTGGGAATCGGGCTGGTGATGGTGTATAGCTCGTCGTCGGTGGTGATGGAATTGCGAGCCACGTCGAGCCAGAACACGGGCAGCATCGTGCAAGTGGCGAGCAACGCCGTGGATGTTCAGTTTACGCGTGGATACGTGCCGGCGCCGGGAACGGCGCTCAGCGTGACGATCGAGACGCCGGAGGAGGAGCCGCGGAAGGTGGAATACGAAGTGGCGATGGATCTGGGCGAAGGCCTGGTCCGCGCCATCACAGCCGCGCCGGTGAAGGGCATCGAGCCGGGGATGAAGGCGGTGAGTCTCAGCCGGCCGGCCGCGTCGCCTGCGAGCCGGGAAGCGATCGAGCGGGCCGGCAGCATTCCGCTGCCGCCGGCGTCGCCCGGGGGCGGGGCAGGCGCTTCGCCGGGATGGTCTTCCCGCCGCGCGGCTGCGGCGCTGCTCGGCATCGTGTGCCTGCTGTGGTTGGGCTGGCGCTATCGCAACGGCACGATTTCCAAGGGTTGGGCGCTGTTGGGCCTGGGATGGGTGGCGTTCGTGCAAGCCACCGCGTACTGGATGGACCTGGACTACGCGCCACACTATGCCCTGGCCGTGAAACAACTCTTCGCCGCTTTGCTCGGCTTCGCCGCCCTTATCTACATCAGCCAGCGCGATTACGCGCGGCTGCGGACGGCGCAATCGGCGTTCGGCGCGTTGGGTTTGGTTATCTTTCTGCTGATCCTCGTCTATTTCGTCGATCCGAAGGCGCACCGGTGGATCAAGATTCTGGGCGTTTCGATTCAGCCTTCCGAACTGGCCAAACCGGCGTTAGTGCTGTTTCTTGCCTGGTTTGTCACCCTGCGGGGCAACGTGAATCACCGGAACACGATCTGGCCGGCCACGCTCGCCCTGGTGATGCTAGCCGGCGGGGTGATCGTGGCCGACTTCGGGACGGCGCTGGTGCTGGTGGCCACCGCCGCCGCGATTTTCTTTTTGGCCGGGCTGAGCCGGACCTACACGCTCGCCGCCATCTGCGCCGGCACGGTGCTGCTGGCCGGGGCGATCGTGGCGAAGCCCTACCGTCTCAAACGCGTGGTGGATTTCGTAGACCCGCAGTACAACATGCTCGCGAGCGTCGATCCCGATAAGCGTCTCGAGGGCTATCTCGAACGCAACTCGATCGTGAAAGACACCAGCTACCAGGCCGAGCAGGCGCAAATCGCGCTGGGCGCGGGCGGATTTTGGGGACGCGGAATCGGCAACAGCCGGCAGAAGCTGCTATATCTGCCTGCCTCGCACAACGACTTCATCTTTGCCATCGCGGGCGAAGAGATGGGGTTGTGGGGATGCAGCCTGCTGCTGGGCGCATTCGTGGTGATTCTGTGGCGAGGATTCCGTTTGTACTTCACCGCGCCGGACGATTTCGGCCGTTTCATCGCCATCGGCGTCACCACCAGCCTGGTGTTTCAGGCTCTGTTGAACATGTCGGTGGTGGTGGGTCTGTTCCCCACCAAGGGCATTCCGCTGCCGCTAATCAGCTACGGCGGGAGTTCGCTGGTGGGAACGATGATCTCGCTGGGGCTGCTGTTGGGCGTGAGCCAACGGGCCATCCGCAGCGCCTGACCGCCCTCCATGAAGTTCGTTTTCGCGGGGGGAGGAACCGGAGGACACGTCGTTCCCGCGCTCGCGGTGGCCAGGGAAGCCGCCGGGCGCGGGCACGACGTAACCTTCATCGGCACCCGGGAGGGAATCGAGGCCAAGCTGGTTCCGGAAGCCGGGTTTCCCATCGAGTGGATTGAAATCGGAGGAATGAAGCGGGTGGGGTGGAAGAAGCTCATGCAATCGCTGTGGCAACTGCCGGCCTCGGTGACGCGGTGCGTGCGCATACTCGACCGGGAACGTCCGGCGGCGGTGTTCTCGATGGGTGGGTACGTGGCTGGTCCGGCCGTGCTCGGGGCGGTGTGGCGGCGAATCCCGGTGGTGGCTATGGAGCCGAACGCGATGCCGGGATTCGTGCACCGGATGATGGCGCGGTGGATCGAGCGCGCGCTTCTGGGCATGGAGGACGCGGCGCGGTTTTTTCCCGAGGGCCGTTCGGAGGTGACCGGCGTACCGGTGCGGGAGCCTTTTTTCGCGGCGCAGGGGAGCGGGAGCAGCGTCTTCACGGTGCTGATCACGGGCGGGAGCCAAGGTTCGCGGACGCTCAACCGCGCATTCCGGGAAAGCTGGCCGTTGTTTGCCGCCCAGGGTCCGGCGGTGCGGTTCCTGCATCAAGCGGGCGCGGCGGAAGCGGATGTACTGCGGGAAGACTTCGCCCGGACCGGGCTCGCAGGGTCGGTCACGGCCTTCATCGCCGACATGCCGGCTGCGTTCGCCGAGGCCAGGCTGGTGGTGGGGCGCGCCGGCGCGGGCGCGGTGGCCGAGTTGGCAGCAGCGGGGAAACCGTCGATCCTGGTTCCCTTCCCTCACGCCGCCGACGATCATCAGACCGCCAACGCGCGAGCGATGGAACAAGCCGGCGCGGCCCTGTGTGTCGCGGACGGAGAATTCACGGGGGCGCGTCTGCACCGGGAAGTAGCGGCGCTTGCGGGAGACGCCGCGCGGTTGGCGCGGATGGGCGGCGCGGCCAAGCGCCTGGCGCGTCCCGGGGCGGCGGCGCGCGCGGTGACGGCGCTCGAACAAGCTTGCAAAACGGTACCGTTTCCTGTTGACACGGAGCGCGAAAGCCGAAACAATTAGAGGTTAAAATGTTTTTTAAGCCCCAGCACCTGCATTTCACGGGTATCGGTGGCATTGGGATGAGCGGAATCGCGGAAGTGCTGCTCAACCTCGGATACACAATCAGCGGCTCGGATCTCAAGCTCGGGCCGATCACGGAACGGCTGTCCTCGCTGGGCGCGACGATCCACGAAGGGCACCGTGCATCCAACGTAGGCGACGCGCGAGCGCTGGTGATCTCGTCGGCCGTATCGGCGGACAATCCGGAACTGCTCGAAGCGCGCCGGATGCAGATCCCGATCATCCCGCGCGGCGAACTGCTGGCGGAACTGATGCGGCTGAAGTATGGCGTCGCCATCGGAGGCAGTCATGGCAAAACCACGACCACATCGATCACGGCGGCGCTGCTGAGCCACGCCGGGCTGGACCCGACGGTGGTGGTGGGCGGGCGGGTGCGCGCCATGGGCGGCTCCAACGCCCGCGTCGGCGCGAGCGACTTTCTGTTGGTGGAGAGCGACGAAAGCGACGGATCGTTTCTCAAACTGGCGCCGATCCTCGCCGTGGTCACCAATATCGACCGCGAACACCTGGACCACTATGGATCGTTCGAGCGGGTGCTCGACGCCTTCGCCGAGTTTGTGAACAAGGTTCCGTTCTATGGCGCGGCCATCGTGTGCCTCGACGATCCGGAAGTGCAAACTATCCTCCCGCGCGTCCGCCGTCGTACCATTACCTATGGTATGAGTGCGCAGGCCGACCTGCGGATCGCCGATATCCAGGCAGGCGCACAGTCGAGCCGTTTCCGCCTCCGTCTGCGTGGCGAGGACCTCGGCGAATTCGAACTTCGCGTCGCCGGTGTGCACAACGTGCTGAACGCCACGGCGGCCGCCGCCATCGCGCTCGAACTCCAGGTTGCTCCGGACCTGATCCGGGAAGGCCTGGCCCGGTACTCGGGCGTGGATCGCCGGATGCAGGTGCGCGGGGAAGCCGGCGGTGTGACGGTGATGGACGACTACGGCCACCATCCCACCGAGATCCGCGTCACGCTCGACGCGGCGCGTCTGGGGCCCTGGAAACGGATTCTGGTTGTGTTTCAGCCTCACCGCTACACGCGGACCGGAACGTTGATGGACGAGTTCGCGCGGTCATTCCACGCCGCCGACCACGTCTATGTCACCGATATCTACGCCGCGTCGGAACAGCCGATCGAAGGCGTGACCGGCGAAGCGCTCGCGCGGCGGCTTTTCGACTTCGGCCATCGCGGCGCCGAGTTCTCGGGGTCGCTCGACCGCGCCGTGGAGGCATCGGTGGATGCGGCGGCGCCCGGAGACCTCATCCTGACGTTGGGCGCCGGATCGGTGTCGCAAGCCGGCGAACGAATTCTAGCCGGGCTGCGCGAAAGGCAAAGCGGGGAGAAAGGAATCTGACCATGGCGAAGAAGCAGAAAACGTCGAGCATGGATATCGCGGAAGGCTTCTTTTTCGCCGTCCGTCCTTATTTGCTGCCCACGCTGGCGGCCACGTTCGGGATCCTGCTGCTGGTGGTGGTTTTTCAGCGCTTCGAGGGGTTCCTGGTCACCGATGAGCGGTTCCTGCTGCGGCCGGCGGAACCCGGCGCCACCGGCTCACCGGATGTATCGGTGCAAGGCGCGTCGCTGGCCTCGATTCCGTCGCTCCAGGCGGTTTTCGCCGCCGATGAGGGACGCAGCGTCTTCTCGCTCCCGCTGGCCGAACGGGCGGCGCAGGTTCGCAAGGTGCAATGGGTGAAATCGGCCCGCGTGAGCCGCATATGGCCGAACCGGGTGGCGGTGGCGGTGGAGGAGCGCAACCCGGTGGCGTTCGTGCATCTGGATCCTGTGCGCCGCGGACAGCCGGTGCGGCCGCGGTTGATCGACGCCGAGGGCGAGATTCTGCCGTTGGTGGAGCATCGGCGGTTCACGCTGCCGGTGCTGACCGGGGTCCGGACCGACCAGACAAGGGATCAGCGCGTAAGGCTGGTGCGGATCATGACGCAGCTTCTGCGCGAGCTCGGCGAGCCGGGGCGGCGGATTTCCGAGATCGACGTGAGCAGTCCGGACAATCTGCGGATCGTGTATCCCACGGCGCATCGCGCGATCACGCTGATCATGGGAGATCGCGAATGGCGGGCGCGCCTGGAGAAATTTCTGCGTCACTATCCCGAGATCCGGCAGAACATGCCGAACGCGGTGGAGCTCGATTTGCGGCTCGAAGGCCATATTCCCGCCGTGCAATGGGACAAAGCCCCGGCGGAGAGGGAGGGCCGTGGCGACTAAGCCCAAATACGCGGTTGGCGTGGACGCGGGCAGTTCCCGCACACGGTGCGTAATCTGCGCGGTGGAAGACCAGCGCCTGCGCTTTCTGGGGGCGGGATCGGTGGCGAGCCATGGCTGGCAACGCGGGCAGGTGTCGGACCCCAAGGCGCTGTCGGCGTCGATCCTGGCGGCGGTGAAGGAAGCCGAAACGCGCGCCAAGGTGCTGGTGGATTCGGTGGTGATCGGGTTGGGGGGAACCTCGGTCGAATCGATCCAGGGCTTCAAGCCATACGAGTTCAGCCGTCCGCGGGAGATCACGCCGAACGACCTGGCCTATTCGGTGGAACTGGCCTCGCGCGTCACGACGCCGAACGACCGGATGCTGCTGCATGTGTTCCCGCAGGACTTCATCGTGGACGGCCGCGCCGGCTACCGGTATCCGGTGGGCCTGGCGTGCACGCGGCTGGAAGCCAATGTGCTGCTGGTGACCACCTCCGAGCAGGAGCACGATTGCATCGTCACGAGCGCGCATCAGGCGC
>JAWKHI010000077.1:0-8989 GCA_041394885.1 Bryobacteraceae bacterium
TGAGACCCGGTATGAAAGCGGAAGCTGGGGCGCGGTATCAAATCGAATCCGTGGTGCGGGCCTGCCGGATCCTTTCGGCGTTTCGCTCGGAGGAGGAGGCACTGCGCCTGCAAGATCTGGCCGATCGCGCCGCGTTGACCCCTTCCACCACGCTTCGGCTGGTCCGCACACTCGAGCAGTGCGGCTTTCTCACTCGGGTAGCGGACGGACGATATCGGAGCGTGGTCAAGCGATCGGGTACGCGCTATCGCGTGGGCTACGCGGTCGACTCCGCTGGCAAGCTCTTCCGGCAGGAAGTGACGGTCGGGCTCCAATACGCCGCGGCGCGCCGCGAGATCGAACTACTTTGCCTGGACCACCCGCCGGATCGGCGGCTCGCCCTGCGCGATGCCGATTCCCTCATCGGCATGGGCGTCAATTTGGTGATCGACTTTCAGACCGGGTACGATCTGGCCGGTCTGGTCGCTCAGAAATACCTCCAGGCAGGCATACCGATGATCGCCATCGACACGCCGCACCCCGGTGCGACCTTCTTCGGTGTGAACAACTACGTCGCCGGGCGCGACGGGGGACGGTGGCTGGGAGAGTGGGTCCGGCGCCACTGGCGCGGAAGGATCGATCGCGTTGTGCACTGTTCCGCCGGACAGGGTGCGGTCACTACTTCGCGCGTGCGGGGTGCCCTCGCCGGGCTCGGGGAAATCCAGGGCGCCGGGCCGAAGTTCCTGGTGGAGGAACTCGAAGCCACCGGCAACGTGGAATCCACATTCCACTCGGTTCAACGATGGCTTTCCAAAGGCGGCGGAGGAAGGACCCTTTTCATCATGGCCACTGACCCCGCGGTCATCGGCGCATTGACCGCGCTCGAGGAGGCGGGCGGCAAGATCGACGCGGCCGTTTTCGGATTCGGCGGCAACCAGGAAACGCGCATGGCGCTCCGCGAGCCGTCTTCGAGGCTGATCGGCTGTGTCGGTTTTCACCCGGAGTGTTACGGGGACGGTTTGCTGCGGACCGCGATCAGCATTCTCGAGAACAAACCAACCCCGCCGGCCGTGTTCGTGGATCACTCGGTGATCACCGCCGAAAATGCCGATCTCCTCTACCCGCACGATCGAATGGCCGCGATCGCTCCGCGCGCTCCTCTCGCGATTTAGCTCCGTCCTCCGGGTATCGAAGGGGGAGTCTCCGGAAGGCATAGCTGAATCCTTTCCGGCGATTGGGCTCGAGCGGATTTTTGGAGCCCTCACCTACTATTTGGCGAACCGCGAACTCGTCGATCGCTATTTGAGCGATGGCCAGCGAGACTTTGAGGCATTGTGTCAGCAAGCGCGTCGAGACAATCCGGCTCTATACGCGAAGATCGCTGAAGCTCGGCGAAGGCCTCATACGCCCAGCGCATGAGGCCGCGATTCCCAAGCCGACGCCGACTTCCCCGGTTTGTTGCACACGCTTCCGGCAGACACGGTCGAGTCCGGGCGTCATCATCGTCTCCCAGGACCTCGACATCGGCGCGGACATCGAAGATCTACTGTTGATCTGGGCAGCAACCAATGCCGAGGATTGGACCGGACGAATCGGTTTCGTACCGGTATGAGCGAGTGCTTCCGGTCGAGGTCAGAGGTTCGACCCCTCGTTTTTCCCCCTCGCGCCGAAACCTCGAAAAACCCTATCCACTCAACGCCCCGCCTCACCCCCAGCCAACCGCTGAAAACGCGCCAGCGAAGCGCGAGCCCCATCGATGTCACCCGTCCTGCGTTGCAGACGCGAGAGCGCGTAGTGAAACTTCGCCTCACCGGGCTCGGCTTCCACCGCCACCCGCAGCGCGGCGAGCGCTTCGTCAGGCCGATTCAGCCGGTCGAGCGTCAGCCCCAGTTCGTGCTGCACCTCTGCGTTCCTCGGTTCAAGTGCCGCCGCGCGCTCCAGCGCGGCAACCGCCTCTTCGAACTTTCCCCCCTGACGCAGCAGACTGCCCCGGTGATAGCTCGGCCATGCTGACCGCTCACCGGCGGCGCGCCCAACTTGTTCCGCCTTGGCATACGCGGCCAGTGCTTCCGCCGTCCGGCCTAGTGCTTCGAGACACTGTCCCAGCCGGTCGTGCGCGGATGAGAAGTCCGGATTGATCTCGATCGCCTTACGCGATTCCACAATGGCTCGATCGAACCATTGGTAATGCTGGTAGATGCCTGCCAGCCAGTGCGGGTACAAAGGATTGCGCGGATATTCCGCGGCCAGCGATTCCAGTTCCCTGCGCGCCCAGTGGCGCCGCTCCAGCGCTATGTAGGCTGCCGCCAGAGTGAACCGGCTGCCGGGATCGAGCGGCGCCATCCGGGCCGCTCGCCCGTACTCCGTGGCCGCCGCCAGATAGCGCTCATTGCGAAAGTGCGCCGCGGCCAGCGCCTTCCGAAGCTCCGCCGACGCCGGGTTCTCCCGGACGCTGCGGTAGAGCGCGGTCTCCGCCTCGAGCCATTGTTGGCCGCGCAGAAATCCGCTCAACTCCATGCGGCTCGTGTCCGAAAGCGGCAACGCCCCAGGGTCGATCGCAACCAATTGCGCCGGCAACCGAGCGGCGAAGACTGGAATGAGCACCGCCAGGATAGTCGGCTTCATCGCGAACCCGCCTTTGCCAGCCTCGCGCGAGCCTCCTCGGCCAGAGGCCCCTCGGCTCCGGCGGAGAGATATTCGCGGTACTCCGCCCCGGCCTCTGCCGGATGCCCTTCTCGCTCGAGGATTCGGCCACGAAGGTAATGGACCGCCGCGAAACTCGCCCCGTCAGGCCCGGCCTCGATCGCGCCCAGTCCCTCCTTCGCTGCTGCAAGATCGTTCATTTCCAAGGAACTCAGAGCGCCGTACAGCAGCGCGTCCGTGACACCGGGACTCGAGTCGAGCCACTGCCGGCAAAGTTCGCGCGCCTCGCTCCACCGCTCCTCGCCGAGTTCTAACATCAATAGCGGACGGTAGGGACTCAGGAACCAGGAATCCGCGGCCAGTGCGGACCGCAGCGCCACTCGCGCCGCCGCCACGTCCGCGCGCGCCAACCGCAGACGGGCCAGTTGGAACCATGCCTCGGCGAACTGCGGGTCTTGCTCCACCGCCCGCGCAAAGAGCAACTCCGCCTTGGACATGTTCGCCTGGCCGCCGCCGCGCAGCGTTCGCACCCCCTCCGAAAAGGAAACCTGGGCGGCGGGCAACGCCGCCAACGTCGTCCGGCTGAGCGTGTAGCCCTGCCACTTGCCTTCACGGCGCAACTCCACCCCCGCGATCTCGGGATCGAGTGGGAGACGGTCCACCGGAACGGTGGCGGAAGTGTAGCCGGACAATGTAGCGGTGATGCGGCAGCCGTCTGTGGCGGGCATCGGGAGTGCGAACCGGCCGTCAGGATCGGCCGCTCCGGTTACCGTCTCGGCTCCCGGGCAGTGCAACTCCACGCGGATCGGTTCGGCGGGCGGAATCCCGTCGTCGACGATCGCCCGGCCTCGTACCTCGCTCGCCAGCGCGGATCCGGCGAGCGCAAGGGAATAAAAGGCCGCTCGCGACCGCATAGGTTCAAGTTACCATCATGGGGTATCCATGCTGGGGCGTCGATTTCGACACTCGAAACCCGCCATGCTCGCGGCCGCGGGGCTCTTCCTGCTGGCGGCGGCTCCGTACCCTGCGCTCTTCGAAGACGCTACAATCGCCGCGGGCCTGGCATTCCATCATCGAAATGGAAAGACTGCCCGCAAGTATCTGCCGGAGACCATGCCGGGCGGGGTGGCTGTTCTCGACTACAACCAGGACGGCTGGATGGACGTCTTCTTCGTCAACGGCGCAAAAATGGAGGTCCCCTTTCCCCAAGGTCGCGAGCCGGATAAGACCGACCCCGCCTTTTGGAACCGGCTGTTCCGCAACAACGGAGATGGAACGTTCACCGACGTCACCGCAAAACTCGGGCTTGCTGGGCGCGGTTACGGAATGGGAGCCGCCGTGGGCGACATCGACAACGACGGTTACCCGGACCTCGCCGTGACCAACGCGGCCACCGGCGACGTTCCGGCTTTGACCGTCTACCGCAATGCCGGAGGCGAGCGCTTCGTCGACATCACCGAGGCATCCGGCCTTCGCGCGCGCGGATGGGCCACCAGCGCCGGTTTTCTCGACTACGACAACGATGGCCGCCTGGACCTCTTCGTCTGCCGCTATCTGGACTGGCGATTCGACAAAGATCATGGCTGTGGGCTGGAGACGCCCCAAGGACGGTCCTACTGCCACCCCGATCTCTTCCCGCCCGTCACGAACCTGTTGTTTCACAATGACGGCGTCGGCACTTTCCGCGACGTCACCGAAGCATCCGGCATCGCCCGGCACGCCGGCAAAGGCTTGGGCGTCGCGTTCGCCGATTTCAACAGCGACGGCCGCATGGACATTACCGTCGCCAATGACTCGCATCCGCAGTTTCTGTTCCGCAACGAAGGCGGCGGCGCGTTCCACGAAGTCGCCCTGGAGGCCGGGATCGCCTACGACGAGAACGGCCAGGAGTTCGCCGGCATGGGCGTCGTCTTCGAGGATCTGGACGGCGACGAGCGCCCGGACTTGTTGGTCACGACGCTGTCACAGCAGCGGTTCGCCCTGTTCTACAACCTGGGCGGCGGGCAGTTTGAATACGCGTCGGACTCATCCGGGCTCGCCGGAATATCGCGCCTGCTCAGCGGTTGGGGCGCCAACGCGGCCGATTTCGACAACGACGGAAAGAAGGAGATCTTCATCGCAACCGGCCACGTGATGGACAACATAGAAGGATCGCAGCCGCACGTGCGCTACCTCGAGCCGCCGCTGCTGCTGCGGATGGATGGCCGCCGCGTCGTGGATGCGTCCGCTTCGGCCGGGCCGCTATTCCGTCAAGCGTGGGCCGGTCGAGGATCCGCGGTGGCCGACTTCGATAACGACGGCGGCCTCGACGTTGTCGTCTCGAACCTGAACGGCGCGCCCTATCTCGCGCGAAACCGGGCCAAGCGTGGATCGTGGATTGCGTTCGACGTGCGCGGCTGTAACGCCAATCGCGATTCGATCGGCGCCCGTCTCGCCCTGACGCATTGGGACGGAAGCCGCGCTGTAGCCATCGTCACCCGCGCCGGGAGTTACCTGTCCTCGCGCGATCCTCGCGTGTTCTTCGGTCTTGGCGCCGCCGCGCGGGTAAGTTCCGTGGAGATCGTATGGCCGGGCGGCGCGAGGAGGGTCCTCGAAGATCTCCCGGCGAATCGCGTCGTGCGGGTCGCCGAAACCGGGGGGACCGATTGCGCTCCAAAGGGTGCGTCCAGGTAGCCCGCGTAAACGGGCCCACCCGCTCCGTGACACAGCGACGTCGAGACGACATCGGAATTGTCCTGGACCGACAATCGACGTTTGTCGTTCCAGTGACCGCCACAGGCGTCCGCCCGCCGTGATCGTGATCGGATACTCACCGGGGCGATGCGGGGCCTCGACATTCGCCTGCGCGAGTCCGGCGTCACCGGGCGACAAGCCTATTCCGTCGCCCGCATTGGCGTTGAACACGAAGCAGGCTGGGTGGTACAAGTGAAATGGAACGGCCAGTAATCTGCAAGATATCGAACGTGCCATACATGCGCGTGCGAAACGCGAGCGGAGATCGCGGCTCTCACTCCCGAACAGAGAGAAGAGTTGTCTTTGTGGATGGACCAGCGATACCCGCGGCCCATCGATGGGGAGCTTGCCACCGATCTCCAAGCGGGCCGGCTCGACGACCGTATCGAACGTGCGTTGGCGGACCACAAAGCCGGACAAACACGACCGTTGTTGCGCTCGTGATCCATCGGGCGAGCGCCGATTTCTGGACTGACTATCAAAGACTGCCGGCCTGGGTTCGCTCTCGTGCGGACAAACAGTTTTCCCGGCTAAAAGAAAATCCCCAACATCCGTCCCTGCACTTCAAGAAGCTGGGAGTCCGAAACGGCCAGCAGATTTGGTCGGCACGCGTTACGCTGCCGAAGGACATGCTCGCCGGGCGGCAGGCTGAGATCCACGCCCAACGAGATCGGAAGTTGGAGGAGGCCAGAAAACAGCGCCAGATTCGTCGTCAGAAGGCGGCGTGAAGAACGGCGGGCACAAGTTCAGATTCGCACGTGAAACTTCCGAGTACCCGGCTATTCGCCCCGAACTGGCGCGGCGGCACTTCGGCGGATAGGGCGTTAGAAAGTGCCCGAAAGCGTGCACCGGAGGATCTCTGAGGGGCAGGGGTGGAGCGGGCCGAGACCAGAACGAAAGCATGCTCTACGGCGTACTCGAGAATCCTTCGGTCGCCGGCTCGGGCAAGCCCATTTCGGAGTGCACTTTCCGATTTCGGGAACACGTCGAGCAATAGCGGAACCAGCCGCGGCGACAGGCTCTCGTCGAATAGGAGCTTCATCCTCAGAAGGCTTTGGCAACCCCCGCCAGTTCGGCGGCATATGCGTACACGGCAAGGAAGTCATCCGGCTCGAACTGGGGGTAGTCGCTTAGGATCTGCGTCTGAGACGCCCCACCGGAAAGCCATTCCAGAATCTCCTGAACTGTGATCCGGTGGCCGCGAATGCACGGCTTGCCGAACCGTACGTCAGGATCGATGGTGATCCGCTCTAGCAGTGAGCTGTGGACTGCCGGCATTCTGGGCTGCTCGACCTATTGTACGCCGCGTCGCCCAGTCAAAAAACCGACACGGGCTTTGTGCGGCCAAGTGGTTTCGCCCATCAACATGTTGAATGGTGTAGGCCCGCAGTCACGCACCGCGGTGTGCGGCATTGGTGCCGTTTCGGGACCACCCTTTCGCCCGTTTTCGGCTGCGAGAAATCAACGGGTTCCGGGGACGCCGGGCAATGGGAGAAAGGGACCCCTTTTTCCCACATCGCAGGTACTTCACCGGCGAGCGTTCCGGTGTTCGCTACACAACGCCGTTTTGTGAGCGCAATCCCCCGAGCGGGCGCTCGCACTGATAGGATATACCTCCAGGGCGGTTGATTCCTGAAAGTTCGCGACCTCATCAAATTGATCGAGAACGACGGTTGGAAACACGTTGTAACGCGGGGAAGCCATCGCCAATTCAAGCACGCGACGAAGAAGGGCCGCGTCACGGTCCCCGGTCACCCCGGAGACGACATTCACCCTGATACGCTAAAGAGTGTCCTAGTTCAGGCAGGATTGAGAGGTGCCCGATGACGAAGTATGCGGTTGTAATCGAACAGGGAGATCACAATTTCTCGGCCTACGTTCCTGACCTCCCGGGCTGCATTACAACCGGGAGGACCATTCCCGAGATTGAATGCAACATTCGAGAAGCGATCGAGTTGCATTTGGAAGGCCTACGGGAAGACGGTGAGCCTGTGCCAGAGCCGCATACGGCAGTGACGTATGTCGATTTGCAAGGTGCGGCCTAGCAAACCGGCACTGTTATCCGATCCAGCTAAGCTTGCGCGGAAAACGGTCGCAATCGCCGTCAGCGTGGATCTATCTCAGTTCGCATCCGGCAGAAACTTCGTCGCGGCCGCGCAGAGCCCGAGAACGGCGACGCCTGAATGCTCAAGTTCACGGAGGAAGATACTGCTGGCTTCCGGGCCGCAGCCCCGAACGGAACTCGCGGCTCTCTTGACCTCGGCGTACCATTCCAGGGCGTTCTCTTCTTGCAGATTGGATGACTTCAGAATCGCCACATACCGCCGGATGACCCTCTCTTGGTCACTGCCTCGCCTAGCCACCCGAAGAGCGGCATTCAGGGCCGTCGCCTTCCGGTGGAAGGTCTGGTGCTCAGACTCCCCAATCCTCGGCTTGAGTTCGTCGATCCGGCCAAGAAAGCTATCAAATTGAGTCTGCCACTCGATCCCGCTCTTCTGTGCGTCTGTGAGGGGTTTGGTACCCGCAGCCAATAGCGGTCCGTGCCCTTTGCCAAGCAGCAGATCAAGGTACTCCTTCCACACCCGGTCAAACTCATCGTCATCGACAAAAAGCTCGAGATCTGCCTGTCCCCTTGTCGCGCTCGGCTTGATGTCATCTTCCGCTAGCGGCGCCAGGTTCGAGTCGGAATCGGATGCCAGCTCTCGATTGAATGTGCTCAGCACTTCAGAGGACAGTTCGCTTCCTCCACTGTCGATACACCGGGGGCCTTTGAGGTTTCGAACGAGGTAGCGCCGATAGGCAGCAACAATGACGCGTGTGGAAATACCCCTGGTACGCATGACATTCGTCAGATTTAGAAGCTCCTGGTGGTTTTTACCATAGGCACTGGAGAATGATCGATCATCCGCGTTAGTCTGCTCCAACGCCACACTGAGACGGCCGACGAGCAAACCTAGTTCGTCGTCCGTAACAGTGGAAGAGGAAAGCACCTTGGCCATCGAGCCAATTTCGACTGACGAACTGATGCGGCTAATCTGGCGGCTCAGGAGGTCAACGTGGTGTCCCATTCGGCGTTGTCCGGCCGGGAACCCGGATGCCTCAACCTCGCTGAGAAGTTCGTAATACTCGTCGAAGTTGTCGATGAGCGCGTCGCGGCAGTCGAGCCTCCGCGGGTGAGGCCATGATACTCGTTCGAACATCTCCAGAGCCCGCTTCTTGTCGAGCTTCATCATCTCGCGTACAGCGCGAGATTGTAAGGACAACCGGTCCAATAGCTGATCAAAGCCTGCACTCCGGATTTCGGCCCGCCCCTTCGCTGTGATTCGCCATCCTGGAATTCGTTGCCGGTTTGGCTCAGATGCCCGAGCCCCAAACTCAAACGCCAACTCCAGCAACTCGATTCGCCACTCGCGATCCTGGTTACTGGGGGTGGCCGCGACCTTCAGCAACGCGTCGGCGGAGAATTGTGATGGGACTGCGTGCGCCAAGTCAACGACTTTGAAGAGATCGGGGTACGTCTGACGGCGCTTTCTAAGCGCTTCGGCTTTCGGGTCAGGCTCCTGGGCGTTCGCTTGCCAAGAGAACATGCCGAACGCTGCAACGAGGCACAAGAGGTGCATCGAGTTCCTCCCTC
>JAWKHI010000078.1:0-8906 GCA_041394885.1 Bryobacteraceae bacterium
GCTTCGGCGCTCGCGAAAAGTGACCCACCCCCGCTCACCAGAAGTTGACCACCCGGAGGCAGGGACGATGAACGGGCATGCCCGACGCCCGGAAGAAACCCTGCCGGATCTGCCGGCGGTGGTTCCGGCCCGACAAGCGAGTCGGTGACCGGCAACGCGCCTGCGATAAGCCGGACTGCCAGAAGAAGCGCCGCCAGCAGACCCAAGCCAGTTGGCGCGCCCGCAACCCCGGCTACGCCGCCGCCCGCCGCATCAGCCAACGCAACCTTGACGAGGACGCCGAGCCCCTCCGAACACCCCCGCCCCTGAACCGACTCCCCTGGGATCTTGCGAAAGACCAGTTCGGCGCACAAGGCGCTGATTTCATTGGGCTTGCGGGCACACTACTCCTCCGCGCCGCGAAAGACCAGTCCAACGCGCATCTCGCTGATTCCAAGCGACTTCCCGGCGCACTTCCCGCAACTTCGGAAAAGACCAGTTCCGGCCCGCCGCATACTGAAGCCCGAGCCGCGCCCGATGCCGCAACTGGAGTTTCACCAACTGGACCGCCGCCTGGAACGGATCCGGGTTCGCCACCCGGCGCGCCATCGCCGGCTACTGGCCTCGCTGGCTGAACACGGTCAACAAACGCCCATCATTGTCATCGATCAAAGCGTCATCGATCAGGGCGTCATCGAACAAGGCGGCCGCTACCTGGTCATCGACGGCCACCAGCGCATCGCCGCGCTCCAGCAGTTGGGCCGCGACACCGTCGACGCCGTCGTGTGGCAAATGAGCGAAGCCGAAGCGCTGCTATTGGAACATTCGCTGCGCACCGGCGAGCCGGTCAGTGCGCTCGAACAGGGTTGGCTGCTGGCCGAGATGGAGAGCCGGCTGGGCTGTTCGCTCGAGGATCTGGCACGCCGCTTCGATCGCAGCAAGCAGTGGGTGGCCAACCGTCTGGCGCTGGTGGAGACGCTGCCGGAAGCAGTGCAGCAGATGGTGCGCGAAGGCAAGATCGCCGCCTCGGTGGCCATCCGCCACCTGGTTCCGGTAGCGCGCGGCAATGTCGAGCATTGCCGGCGGATGGCCGAAGCTTTCGCCGGCCACGGATGGACAACGAGGCAAGCCGGCGAGTTCCACCAAGCTTGGCGCCGGGCCAGCGGCGCGGTCCGCGAGCGAATGCTGGCCGAGCCGAAGTTATTCGACAAAACACAGCAGCAGCAATCGCACACGCTGGACAAACAACTTACTCAGATCGCCGCCATCGCGCAGCGGGCACTGGAGCAGGTGGAGTCATCGCCGCCCGCCAACCGCGCCGCGGCACAACGCAAGATCGAGCGCGTTATCGCCGCGCTGAGCCAACTACACCAACGCATTGAGGAGCCGGAACCGCACCATGCTGAACCAATCGCAACGAGCAACGATCCTGGAACTTCACGCGAAGGGAGTGGGCCGGCGCGAGATCGCGCGCCTGCTCGGAGTCTCCCGGCAGAGCATCCGCCGCGTGTTGAAAGCCAACTCGAACGAGATCCCGAAGATCGAGCGGGCCGAGAAGGCCGCGCCCTTCCGCCAGCAGATCCTCGAGTTATTGCCCCATTGCAAGGGCAATCTCGTGCGAGTCCATGAAGAGTTAGCGGCTGCCGGCGCGGAGTTCTCCTACCAGGCGCTGACGGCTTTCTGCCGCCGCGAGGGAATCGGGCAGACACCGATCGTGCCGGCCGGGCGCTATGAGTTCGCGCCCGGAGAAGAAACCCAGCACGATACCTCGCCGCACCTCGTGGTCGTTGGCGGACGGAAGTTCCGGGCGCAAACCGCCGCGGTGACTCTGTGTTACTCGCGGATGCTGTTCTTCGAGATTCTGCCCACCTTCCAGCGCTTCGATTGCAAGGTGTTCCTCACCGGCGCGGCCCGGTACCTGGATGGCGTCACCGCGCGCGTGATGATCGACAACACGCACGTGGTAGTGCTGCGCGGGAGCGGCCGTGCGATGGAACCGGTGCCGGAGATGGCCGACTTCGCCACCCGGCTCGGTTTCCGCTTCGTGGCGCACGAGATCGGCGACGCCAACCGCTCGGCGCGCGTCGAGCGCCCGTTCCACTTCATCGAGAATAACTTCCTGGCCGGACGCACGTTCGCCGATTGGGAGGATCTCAATCGTCAGGCGCGCCAGTGGTGCGATCGTGTCAACGCCACTTACAAGAAACATATCCGTGCCGTGCCGCGGGAACTGTATGCGGTGGAGCGGCCGCTGCTGAAGCCGCTGCCGGCTTGGCTCCCGGAGGTCTACCGGCTGCAGCATCGCGTGGTGGATGTGGAAGGTTACGTCTCGCTCAACACCAACCGTTACTCGACGCCACCATCGTGGATCGGCCGGCAGGTGGAAGTGCGTGAGACGCGCGATCGAGTCGAGATCGAACTCGACTCCCGCCAGATCGTGCGGCACCGGCGCATTGCCACGCCCGATCAGATACGCGTGACGTTGTCTGAACACCGGCCGCCGCGTGGCCAGGGTCCGTATGTGCGCGCGCCGCACCCGGAGGAAACAGCGATCCTCGCCGCCGTGCCCGGCATCGCTGCCTATGTCGAGAAGCTGAAGCGCCACGGCCGCAAACAGATCACGCTGTCACTGCGGCACCTGCTGCGCATGCTCCGCGACTATCCGCGCGAAGCGTTCCTGGGCGCCATCGAAGAGGCGGAGCGGTATGGCCTCTACGACCTGGACCGGGTCGAACGAATGATCCTGCGTCGCGTTCGGAGCGAGTTTTTCCGCCTGGAGGATAACGATGACTGAAGAGATCGATCAGTTACTCACCAATCTCAAGCTCAGCCAGATGCACGCCGTCTATGACGAGCAGTTGCGCGCGGCGGAAAAGCGGCAGATCTCTTACTCGGAGTTCGTCGCCGGGCTGCTGCGCGCCCAGTGGCACCACCGGCAGGAGACCACGCTCGAATGGCGCATCCGCCGTGCCAATTTGCCCGAGCGATGGTCGCTCGAGACATTCCCTTACAGCCGACAGCCCGGCGTCAAGCGCAAGCAGATCCAAGGCTTCGCCGAACTCGGCTTCGTCGCCAAGCACGAAAATCTCGTTTTCACCGGCCCGACCGGGGTCGGCAAGACGGGACTGGCCTGCGGGCTGTTGCTGAAGGCCTTGCAGAACGGCATGCGCTGTCAGTTCGTCCGCGCCCAGGACTTGTTCGATGAGATGTACGCTTCGCTGGCCGACCGCTCCACGCGGAAGCTGATCAATCGCCTGGCGCGATTGGACGTCCTGCTGGTTGACGAACTCGGCTACTTGAACCTGAAACCGGAACAGTCGAACACGTTCTTCAAGCTGATGGAGGAACGGTACCGGCAGCGCTCCACCATCATCACCACGAACTTGAGTTATGACGAGTGGCACCAGTTCCTGGGTAACAAGCCGATGGTGGAAGCCTTGCTGAGCCGTTTGCGGCATTACTGCCATACGGTGCACATCGACGGTCCTTCGTTGCGCGAACCGCAAGGGTGACGGTTCGATGGATGCGGCCGAGTATGTGCGTCGAGTGCTCGACGGCTATCGCGCCACGCCAGGCACGTGCGGAGTGGTGCGCCGTCCCGATCGTTCGTTCGCGCTGGCTCTGCATGCGCGCGGCGTACCGTTGGTGGCGGTGGAGAATGCACTCGTGCTCGCCGCCGCGCGGCGGCTTGCGCGGCCGGCCGCTGCGCCGGCGCTAGGCGCCATCCGGTCCCTGGCCTACTTCGGGCCCGTGATCGATGAGGTACTGCACTCCCCCGCCGGTCAAGACTACTACGACTACCTCCGCCATCGTCTGGCCCGCTATCGCGCCACTCCGGTCGCCCGCTGATCCATCCCGCCTGATCGCTGGTCAACGCCCGCACGCCTTCGGCGTGGATGATGTTGCACGCCCTCTCTGTTCAGGATCATGTTCGCCGGGTGGTCAACTCTATCCGAGCAGGGGTGGGTCATTTCTGGTGAGCGCCGAAGGCTCCATCGCTTTGAGAAGTTCCGTACAGGTTGTCAGGAGGTTTTGGAGGATGCAGACGTCAAGCGTCACCGAAAAGTCCTCCTTGGCGGGCGCAGAGAGGGTCCGATGCTGGGTTGCAATCCTGCCCAATCTATAGGCGACGTCCGCCTGAATCTGATTTCGTGGATCCCGAAAGTATTCCATTCTTGCGCTTCCCCGATGTTACGCCCTCATTCCGAGGGGCTCTAGCTGTCCCGACTGTCCGCGCGGAACTCTTGTGAGGCCTGGGACTTGGATAAAGCCGTTCTCGGCCTGCCTAAGACGAGGATGCTGGCACCGCCCCGGCGCTGCAACCATTCATATTACATTCGGCTCTGCCAGACCCAAAACGTTCCTCTCTTCTTGGGCTGGCCGGCAGCGAAGGTGTCATCTGGTCCGCCCGAACGGGAATTACGAGCGGATCCACGCCCCAACCGGAAGTTGGACTGGGTCCGGTCATCTTGCCGAGTAACGCCAGATCTCTATCGGAAGTGGTCCGGCAGAAAACTTTCCGGGAGCAGAACTCAGGTCGGTGCCGGACCGCTTCGGATCGAGTCGTAAGAAGGAAGCGGCTGGCGCGGCGCGCCGGAACGCCCACCTATGGGGATTGAATGCTGTCGTTGGGGTAATACAGGGGGAACGGAGACGGTTCTTCGGACCGGGATGGGGTGAGTTTGCAGATAGGAAAGCTGCCCCATGGCCGCCGAAGACTGACGCGTTGAAGGCGATGGAGCCATGGAAGGCGGATTGGGCACACGCGGTCCGCGGCGTCGCCCAAGCCACGCCGGATGGTCACGAGTGTTACGGCTTCAAGAGCTGTCAATATGTTCGACCCGGCGGTACTGCTCCCGGTGAAGTTGATCGGCACTCAAGCGTTCGACCGTCCGCATGGGACCCTGGCAGTGAGGACAGCGACCGAGCACCGGCACCTCAGGCGGATTTATTGGAAGAGGCACCCGTGCTGCGACCAGCAGGCTACGAGACAGCGGAAGCAGACTTCCGCGCCGGCGATTGGCAAGCAATCCGAAGTAGCGGATGCGAGGGAACCCACGCGGCAAGATGTGCTGAAGAAAGCGCCGCAGGAACTCCTCATGGGACAACGTCATGATGCGGCGCCTACTGTGGTGGGCGTAGTCTTTCCAGCGGAACGACACTTGCGTATCCGTGACGTCGACCAACCGATGATTCGAGATCGCGACACGGTGGGTGTAGCGAGCCAGATAATGCAACACATGTTCCGGCCCGCCAAAGGGTTTCTTGGCGTACACGACCCAGTCCTCACGGAACAAGGTTCGCAGGAAACTGGCGAAAGCCTTCGGCTCAGCAAGTTGTCCGCAGGCTCCGAAAAAGACGAGTTTGTCCCGGCGGAATGCGAGTTGCAGGCCCGCCACAAACTTTCCGCGAAACACCCGGCTCAAAACCTTCACCGGCAGGAAGAAGTGATTGGGCGCCCGGATCCATTGTTTATGATCCGGCGACAGCCCGCCGCCGGGTACGACGCAGTGAATGTGAGGATGCGGCTGTAGAGTCTGGCCCCAGGTATGCAGAACGCTCAGGAACCCGATCTCTGCACCCAGATGCTTTGGGTCGGCTGCAACCTCCAGCAGCGTGGCCGCACTGGCTTCGAAAAGCAGTTTGAAGAGAACCTTCTTGTTCTGCCATATGAGTGGGACCAATGTGTGTGGGACGCTGAAGACCAAGTGGTAGTAATCCACCGGCAGCAGTTCTTGCTGGCGAGCAGCCAACCACTTGTTCCGAGCGTTGGTCTGGCACTTCGGGCAATGACGATTCCGGCAGGAGTTATACGAGATAGTCTGATGACCGCAGTGATCGCACTGGTCACGGTGTCCACCCAGTGCCGCGGTCCGGCATCGTTCAATCGCGTTGAGTACCTTCACTTGAGGCCAAGTGAGGCACTTCTCAAAATGCTGAATGAACTGCCGGCCCGACCTGCGGATGATATCAGCCACCTCCCAAGGTGGCCGTTTCACGTTGTCGCTTTCTCCGGGGGCTGCTTCGACCGGGAAAAGTCGGACACCGTAATCTGGTCGAGGGGATTGACTGCCGCTTGTAAGTGCCTTCGCGACAGGTGGAGGTAGATCGCAGTCTCTTTCAGCCGTTGATGCCCGAGAAGCAGTTGGATGGTGCGCAGGTCGGTGCCCGCTTCGAGCATGTGTGTGGCGAAGCAGTGCCGAAGCGTGTGCGGCCCCAACCGCTTTGTGATGCCGGCCCGGAGCGCCGCCTCGTGGCAGGCGTTCCACACGGTCTTGTCAGAGATGGGCTTCTCTTCATCGGTGCTTTCCCAGTGGCTGGGGAACAGATAGACGCGGGGCTTGACCTTGCACGAACGCCAGTAGTGGCGAAGAGCATCGAGCAGTTTCGGGGTCAATGGCAGTTCGCGATCGCGAGCACCCTTGCCTTGACGAACATGGATCAACATGAGGGAGCTGTCGATGTCACACACTTTCAGCCTTGAGGCCTCGGTCCGCCGCAACCCGGTGGCATAGAGCAGCATCAAGAGTGTGCGGTAGAGCAGGTTGGGTGCCGCTTCAATCAGGCGAGTCACCTCCTCTGGACTGAGCACCACGGGGAGTTTCTTGGGCGTTCTGAGCAGCGGCAGATTCTCAAAATCCAAATCGCGCCGCTTCAGAACTCGTTTGTAGAGGAACCGCAGGGCTCCCATGCGCAATGCGATAGTTCCGAGCGCCAGCTTCTTCTCATCGAGCAAGTACAGTTGAAACTGGCCGATCTCTTCGAGTCCCAGGAACTCCGGCGACTTGTTGAAGTACTCGGCAAACTGAGCGACGGCATGCACGTAGCCGCGCGCGGTGTCCGGGCTATAGTTACGGCGCCGGAGTTCTTCCAGCATCCGTTCACGAAGTGGGGTCACAGAAAACTCCTTTCTGTGACCGACAATAAACGTTGTGGACCACTATCCGTGCCCTTGTTGCGGCAACTTCACCTTCGCCGAACAGCCGCCAGGCACGTGGCTAATCTGCGAAGTCTGTTGGTGGGAAGATGATCCCGTTCAGTTTGCCGACCCTGGACTTCGCGGCGGCGCCAATCGAGTCAGCCTCACCGAGGCCAAGTCGTACTTTAAGGCGATCCGATTCAGCTCACCGGAGCGTCGTCGCGATCGTTTGAGATTAGAACATCCATCGAGGCTACTGGAATGAACACCTCGAACACCCACGCCACTGCGTCCGCCGCGTCAGCGGCTTAGTTCTCACGCCCTATCCGTAGAGTAGAATTGTCGTGGCTCGCCTTCCGGGCGGATAGTCGGCGATCCAGACATTATCCGGACGGGCCTCTCTTTCCGGGCAACTCGCCGCCAGTTCGGAGACGGAAAACGGAGGGCGACTGGTCGCGACAGCATCGAGACCAACGCGCGACACCGCCCCGGAGGACCCGAATACTCTGCTTTACGATCGCGCATCGGCAGAGCATCGTCTTGATCCGGCAGATCGTTTCTTCATCGGCGATTCCCCGGCGGATGTGCGCGCCGCCAGACGTCTCGGAGCACGCGGATTACTGGTCCGCACCGGCTGGGCAGCTGACCCTGGCGTAGTCGAAGAGGCCGCGCCGGCCTACGCCGCAAATCATGAGGCGCCAGCGCGGCGATGCCGGCGGCAGCGGCATACTCGCGGGCCACATGCCACACCGCCTTCTCGGTCATCCCGGTTCCCCCAAACGGTTCCTGCCTTCGTCACCCTCCGAAATATCTTCCCTGTCTGGATCGCCGCGGCTTGCGTCCAACGGTCCAATAGCATCTTGACCCAATCGGATACAGGAACCGTGCGAGTGTGACCACCTTTGCCATGGAAATCTACGATCGCCCAGTGATCCTCGCGCTGCTGGACACTGCGGATCTCCAGCGACACTGCCTCATGCCAGCGCAGGTCACAAGTAGCACTGCCAGCAAGGCGCGATCTCGCCTGCCCTCAAGGCGATCGTCCGGCGAAGTTTGCCAGAGAGTAGCCGCCTGTTCGACCGTCAACCAGTTTCCCAAGCGCACTCCGAGGCGCAGGTTAACCGCACCAGGCGCCAGATTGCGCGACTCCAAATGGATTCGATAGCGAACGACTATAGAACGGCTGAAGGAGCGCCGCGGCCCGGAACAGCACCATTCGATGAACTCGTCGATGGCGTGACGGCAACCGCGTTGGGCATCTGCTGAACTGAGGCTGTTGAGAACGGCGGATTTGGCCAGGTCGGGCAGTCTGAGGATGGTCTTGGGAATCTGGCGCCGTCAACCGATAGATCGATCATTGGACGGATCGCGCGTAGTCCAGAACAATCCGGAAATGAACCTGTTGAACACACGCGGATTCCGATTCTCGCGTGCGATGGTTCGAAGCAGCTGTCCGCAGGCACTGGACCGCCCTCGGAAGGAGCATTCCGATCAACTCCGGCGCCGGCGGTCCGGCGCGGATGGCATGGGTTAGAATCGATGCGTGATTGACCGAAGACGGTTTCTGGCGGGCGCGGCCCCGTTCATCGTGACGTCGCGAAGCGTAGCAGCGGCCCAGCGCTCCGCGCCCAACGTGTTGCTGGTGCTGTGCGACCAGATGCGGGGCGACGCGATGAGCGGAACGGGGTCGCCAAACGGACGAACTCCGAACCTCGACAAACTGGCGCGCGAAGGCGTTCTGTTCGATCGGTGCTTTTCGAATAACCCGGTGTGCGTTCCTTCCCGGAAGTCCATTTTCAGCGGACGGTATCCGCATGAGCATGGGAGCCTGACCAACGATGACGGGCATCATTTGCCGTTCGAGGGAAGCTTGGCGGATATGTTGCATCGAAGGGGTTATCGAACCGGCTACTCCGGCAAGAATCACACCTTCGAAAAGCCTGAGATGAAGAAGTTCGATTTCGCGAGCGTGCGGGACCGGGAGCCATTCCGGAAGTACAACGAATAC
>JAWKHI010000079.1:0-7772 GCA_041394885.1 Bryobacteraceae bacterium
GATACCCGCCCGTCCGCCCATCAACATCGTCAGCGCCCCCATCGCCGTCGGCTGCAGTCGGCTCGAATCCCACACCAGTTGGCAATCGGTGTCGGTGAATAGCGCGCCCGTGTACCCTTGCTCCCTCCACAGCCGCCGCTCGAACCCGAAGAACACCTTCGAATTCGTCCCATATCCCAGCTCCTGAATCGCCCGCTGTTTCTTCTTCGGCAGCCGCACCCGCACGTCGATCTCGCGCAGGATCGTGAACGGAATCGCCATCACCACAACATCGGCATCCACCTCCGTCACCCCGCCCCCCGCCTTCTGAAACGCCAGCCTGTAGCCGCTCCCGCGCGTCGCGATGGACTCCAGACGATGACCGCGTTCGATCCGGTCGGTGAGTTCGCCCGCCACCGCGTCCGGCACCCGCTGATTCCCGCCCAGAATCTTGTATCGTTCGTCGCTGTCGCCAAACAGCCGGATCCGCTCTCCCGCCAACTCGGGCGCGATCAGCGACAACATGTTCATCGCCGATTGCTCCTCCACGTCCATCCCATACTCGGTCCGGTAGGCGACCTCGAGCAAAGACCGCAGCCACCCGCTCACCCCGATCGAATCCAGGTACTCCGCAATCGATACTTTGTCGAATCGCCGCGCGCCGCGCCCGTCCGATCGGCGTACATCCTCCCGCACTCGCGCCGCCACCATCCGGAACTGCTCCGCGATCTCCGCCCCGCTCCGCACCGCGCCGCCGAACAGGAACGCCTCGCTGCGGAGTTTGCTCTCGCTGGGCGCTCCCGTATCGATCAGATCCAGCCCAAAATGCTTCGCAAGACCCAGGATCTCCCTGTGCCCCGTATCAACGAATTCCCCGCCCAATTCCGTCACCACGTCCGGCGCTGCCACGCCCTTGGCGGAGAACATCCGGCCGCCCGTCCGGTTCGACGATTCATACACCGTCGACGCGATGCCTGCCCGCTTCAACAGCCAAGAAGTGTACAGGCCCCCGATCCCGCCACCGACGATTGCGATCCGCGGCGCCGTAGCCTCGGGCGGTGTCGCAGCCCCATGCAGCGCCGAGGCCGCGGCGCTCAATAGGAATCCGCGCCGTGTCCATGCGCGTGCCTCCGGTCCGCTGCGGGCGGTGCGAGCGAGCAGATGCATTAAGGGGGATCGAGCCAATGGATAAACCTCCGGAATGTACGCTCAGTCTAGCAGAGTTCGAGTCCTGTAACTTTTCGCCACGGTCCCTTGCCCACACCGGCCGCGGACAGTAGCCTTAGAAGGTGAGCTTATTGAGCGCCAATAGCCCGATCGCGCTTGCCTCGCAGCAACTGCGCGTTCTCAACACGGCGCATCCCGTCCGCCCGTTCGCGGACGCTCTCGGCGCGCTTCACCCTCTCACCGCCACCGGCATCCAAACCCTCCAGATCAATGTCGGTAAGCTCTGCAACCAAACCTGCGGCCATTGCCACGTCGATGCCGGTCCCGACCGCCGCGAAGTCATGTCGCGCGAGACCGCGGCCATGTGCATAGAAGCCGTCAAAACCGCCCGCATCCCCACCGTCGATATCACCGGCGGAGCGCCGGAGCTCAATCCCAATTTCCGCTGGATCGTCGAACAGGCCCGCGACCTCGGCGCCCATGTGATGGACCGCTGTAATCTCTCCGTTCTCCTTCTCCCCTCTCAATCCGGCCTCATCGATTTCCTCGCCCGCCACAACGTGGAGATCGTCGCCAGCATGCCCTGTTACCTCGAAGAAAACGTGAATCGCCAACGCGGCGAAGGCGTTTACTTGAAATCCATTGAGGCTCTCCAGCGGCTCAATGCCGCCGGCTACGGACAACCCGGATCCGGCCTCATCCTCAATCTCGTCTACAATCCCAGCGGACCCTCCCTGCCTCCTCCTCAGGACTCTCTCGAGGCCGACTACAAGCGCGAACTGCAGGATCGCTTTGGCATCGTTTTCCATTCCCTCTTCACGATGACCAACATGCCCATCTCCCGGTTCCTGGACTCCCTCCTCCAATCCGGCCGCTACGATGCCTACATGGAGAAGCTCGTCGCAGCCTACAACCCCTCCGCGGCCGCCGGAGTCATGTGCCGCACCCTCGTCTCTGTCGGTTGGGATGGCCTCCTCTACGATTGCGACTTCAATCAGATGCTGGACCTCACCTTGAACCACGGCGCGCCCACCCACATCCGTGACTTCAACCGCCACGCCCTTCACAACCGCCGCATCGTCGTCGGACCCCATTGCTACGGCTGCACCGCCGGCGCCGGATCCAGTTGCGGCGGATCTACTATAAAATAATTTTCGTCGGGTGAGCATCTTCGTCCCGATTCTGCGCGTACTGAATCGAGGAGGTTCTACCGAACATATGCAAACCCGAACCCGGATCCCCGCCGCCTTCATCGCTTTGCCGATGATCGCCCTGCCGCTGATGGCGCAGCCGGCCACAGCGGCTGCTCATTCCCAACCCGGCATCCGCGCCGCCGCGGAACGCGCCCTGGCGCGCTTTGAAGACACCGCTCGCGTCTGGACCGCGAAGCAGCAGTGCATCTCTTGCCACAACCAGACCCTTCCCATGATGGCTCTCGCCTCGGCCCGCCGCCGCGGCATCGCCGTCAATGAAGATGTCGCCCGATCCCACTCAGCCAAAGTCTTCGCGTTGATGAGTTCCATCGACACCGCTGTACAGGCCAATTTCCTGATCGATCCGGCCATGGGCGAAGGTTACGCGCTCATGGCTGCCCATGCCGCCGGCGTCGAACCCAGCCTCACCACCGCCATCTACGCCAACCGCATCGCCAACTGGCAGCGCGCCGACGGCCACTGGCCCACGTTCGACAATCGGCCTCCTCACTCGGCAAGTGCCATCACCGCTACCGCTGTCGCATCTCGCGCCGTTGCGCTCTACATGCCCGCCGAAAAGATGGCCGCAAGACGTTCCACACTGGCCGCCGCCGCTGCCTGGCTCGCCAAGCAGCACCCCACCTCCACGGAGGACCTCAGCTACCAACTCATGGGCCTGATGTGGACCGGTGCTTCCAAGCCCGCCATCGCACGCGCCGCGGCTGCGTTGCGCAAAGCTCAACTCCCCGGCGGCGGGTGGGCGCAGATGCCTGGCATGGCTCCCGACGCCTACGCAACCGGTCAGGCGCTCGTCGCCTTGGCCAGCCACCAGGACGCCGCCTGGAACAAAGGAATTCAGTTCTTGATGCGGACCCAGGCCGCCGACGGCACTTGGTGCGTCAAGACCCGGCTGCACTCCAAAGCGCCGATCAGCCCGCCCTATTTCGAGACCGGCTTCCCCTATGGCAAAGACCAGATCATTTCCACAGCCGGATCCGCGTGGGCCACAATGGCTCTGCTGGAAGCTCTTCCCATGGTTGCTGCGCCCGGCGCCCCGTTGCCGGTGCCCGAAGCCGCGCCCGTCGGCGAGCAGCCCTGGATGCGCGCCGCCATGTTTGGCCCTGCCGCCGGCGTCAAAGAGATAGACCCCAACGCCGCCACCCAAGCCGGAACCACCGTGATGATGATGACCGCGCATGACCCTGCCAAGACGGACATCCTCATCGGTCGTGGCGCGTCGGTCACCCAGGCGGCAAAAACCGGTTTCACTCCGCTGATGGTCGCCGCCACCTACCGCAACAACAGCCAGACGCTCCGTCTCCTGATTGGCCACGGCGCGCAGCCCAACCCCGGCAAAGGCGTCATGTTCAACGCGTCCCCGCTCGCCATCGCTTCCATCGCCGGCGATATCGGCATGATGCGGCAACTCATCGCCGCCGGCGCGGATCTGAAGCGTCCCATGATGATCGTCGGCATGATCCCCGTCACGCCTCTATTCATCGCCACGGACTGGAATGACCCCGCGGAAATCGAACTCCTCGTCAAAGCCGGCGCCGAGGTCAATTCCCTCGACAGTTTCAAGATGACGCCGCTCTCGGCTGCCGTGCTCGGCCATCGCGAGGACGCCGCGCGCACCCTGCTGGATCTCGGCGCCTCAACCTCCGTTGTCGACACCTTCGGCCTCACTCCCATGGACCATGCCGCCATGATCGACTTCGGCGATCCCGGGTTCGTCAACCGGCTAACTCGAAAATCGGCTCACCGCGACTGAGTCGTCTTCGGCAGCGGCACCGCTTGCACCGCCTCGAACAAGCCGAATGCAAACACCGCCGTTGCGGACTCGATGGCGACGTACTGCTTGCCATCCACCGCGTACGTTATGGGCGAGGCCGTCAACCCCTCGCCCATATTGAAATTCCACAGGTGCTTCCCGTTCCGCGCATCCACCGCCACCAGATTCCCATCGTCGTCCCCGAAAAAGATCACTCCCCCCGCCGTCGACAACGTCCCTGCCCACGATTCGCCCGGACCCGTCATCGGATACTCCCACTGCCGCTTTCCCGTCTTCGGATCGAACGCCCGGAGAAAAAACTGGCCCACGTCGCTCGGCTTCGGACCGGCGCCCCCACCGGAAAAATTCTTCTTCGGCTCCGGCGTCTTTGACGAACTCGTGAAGATGTCGCATTGTTCCAGCGTCACCACATAGAACAACCCCGTCGCCGGATTATAGGACGGTGACATCCAGTTGGTCGCCCCCCGCACTCCCGGACATACCCGATTCCCCGCCGGCGTCGGCTCCTTGCCCGGCACTTCCATCGGACGCCCCTTGGCATCCACGCCCGTTGCCCAGTCCAGGTTGTCCACCAGTTTCGTCGCCCGCAGAAACTGTCCCGTTTCCCTATCCAGCATGTAGAAGAACCCGTTGCGATTCGCGTGTAGCACAACCTTGCGATTGCGGCCCTCCCAGGGAACCTCCACCAGCACCGGCCACGATTGCGCGTCCCAGTCATGAACGTCGTGCGGTGTGAACTGGAAGTGCCACTTCAACTTGCCCGTATCGGCGTCCAACGCCAGCACCGAACATGAGTACAGGTTGTCACCCTTCCGATCGCCGCCATAGAAATCGGGCCACGGATTCCCTGTCGTCCAGAACAGTGTATTGGTATCCGGATCGTAAGTGCCCGATAGCCAAGTCGCGCCGCCGCCGTACTCGATCAGATCGCCCCACGTTTCAGACCCCGGCTCCCCCTTGGCCGGAATCGTGTACGTCCGCCACAACTCCTCGCCCGTCGACGCCGACAGCGCCGCGATGAATCCGCGCATCCCCGTGTCGCCGCCCGCGTTCCCCACCAGAACTTTGTCCTTCACTACCAACGGAGCCGCCGACGAAAAGATTCCCGTTTCGATATCGCCGTACTTCTTCTGCCACTCCACCGCGCCCGTCTTCCGGTTCAACGCCACCAGATGTACATCCGCTGTCACGAAATAGACACGGTCGCCCACGATCGCCGCCCCACGGTTCACCGCTTCCTTTTTCGCCCGCGTATCCTTGTACGCCCAGATCAGCCGTCCGTTCCGCGCGTCCAAGGCACGAATCTCATTGGTCGCCGTGATGTACATGATCCCGTCGTACACAATCGGCACTCCGCGCAACCCGCCCGCCTTCGGCACGTGATACACCCACTTCGAAACTACGGACCCCACGTTCGCCGTCGTGATCTGCTTCAACGGGCTGTGCCGTTGGCCACGGTAGTCGCCTGCGTAGGTGAGCCAATTGTCGCCCGGTCCCCGAACGATGTCCTCGAATTTTACTTGGCCCGGCGCAATCGCGGCGGCCAGCAGCAGCATGATGCCGTAGCGCATAATTTCCTTTCGATTACTGGATCTCGCGCAGGCTCTGCTTGGCGAGATAGGCGATCAATCCGTCGATCTGCGCTTTGTCCAGACGCTTGGCGTAGTCCTTCGGCATCGGCGATCCCTTGCCCACCGTCATCTCCGCCACATCCGCCATCCGGATCAAATGCAGGTTCCCTTTACCGTCCTGCAACTGAAGCGAGTAGTTGGTTCGGTTTCGCGCAACACCCTGCAGCCGGGTTCCGTCCTTCATCGCAACACGGACGGACCGGTACCCTGGAGCTCCATCCGCGTCCGGATCCACGATCGCTTCCCGCAACGACCCTGCGGACCGCGTCGCCCCCGCGTTCCCCAAGTCCGGCCCCAGCATTCCGCCCTTGCCGCGAATCGCATGGCAATTCGAGCACCCAGCCGTCTTGGACCAGAAGATCTCCTCGCCCGCTTTCGCATCCCCCGATACCGGCGTCTCGATCGCCGGCGCCGTAAGTGACTTTACGAACGCCACCACCCGCCACGCATCGTCCTCGGGCAGATTCGACGCCGGCATCCCGCCCGCCGGGATCCCATTCTGCACCGCCTTGTACAGCGTGTCTTCGTCCAACGGATGCCAGAAAACCCGCTCCACCAGGTTCGGTCCACGGCCGCCTTTCCCATCCATGCCGTGACACGCCGCGCAACCGCTCGCAAACAACTTCTGCCCGGCCTCGATCGCGGCCGTGTTTCCAATGAATTTGTTCTTGTCCTTGGCGCCTTCCTTTTCGTGTTGAGCCAACGCCGGAAGCGCCATTGCCAGACAAATGAGTGCGGGTCGGGTGCGCATGCTGGACCATTATCCCACCGAAATTCCCCACCCGGTGGGAACGCTCCGTGGTGCCGGGCTTCGCTCTCCGGACTCACCGCAGCCGGTGCAAAATCTCCTCGCCATCGCGCAACCGCCGGATGTTTTCCGCGATGTCGGCGATCCGCCCCTCGATCGTTGGCCGCGTCCAGCCCGAAACATGCGGCGACATCAGCACATTTCCAAGCTCATGGAACGGCAGCCGCGACGGCAGCACCGCCGCCTCTTCGCTTCGCGGGTACTGATACCACGTGTCGATCGCTGCTCCCCCAATCTGTTTCGTTCGCAGCGCTTCGTACAGCGCTTCTTCGTCCACCACCGGACCCCGCGTCATGTTGATCACGTACGCATCGCGCTTCATCCGCCCCAGGCACTCCGCGCCAATCAGCCCGCGCGTCTCCTCCGCGAGCGGACAACAGGGAATCACATAATCGGCTTCCGCCACCCGGTCCAGCCATCCTTCCCAACCCGCCACAAGATCGAAGCCGGCTTCCTCCATTCCGCGACGTGAAATTCCAACCACTCGCATCCCGAATGCCTTCGCGCGCCGTGCGATCTCCTTTGCGATGTGCCCCACTCCGATCAATAGCGCCGTCTCGCCCCGCAGTTCTCGCAGCACCGGATGCTCGCCCCAGATGCAGCTCCCGGCCCATTGCCCCTCCCGCAGGCGCCGGTCGAAACCCGCGGGATTGCGCGCCAGGTTCAACATCGCCATCAGCACCCACTCCGCGATCGCGGCTTCATGGTGAAACGTATTCGCCGCCATCACTCCATCCGGAAGCGTTTCGAGATCCAGCCCGTCGATCCCCGCGCCGGATGCCTGCACCAGCTTAACCTCTGGCGCCCGAGCCACCAGAGCGTTCGTCAGCGGCCATCCCACTATGACATCCGCCACCGCCAACTCGGCGGCATAATCGTCGATCTTCGCCGGATCCGGGATCGCCGTCAATTCCGCCAACCCGCCTAGTCTCTCCCGCAGAGCCTCCTCGCATCCCGCCGCCATCCTCCCCAACAAAATGGTTCGCACCGCCGTCAAAGCAGTTCCTCCAAACGATCCGCCAGATAGTTCTCATCGATCATTTCCAGCTTTCTCGAGTGCGAGTCGTAACACCGCCATGCCCACTGGGACCGATCCATGCAGAAGTACAGCAAATGGTCCCGGATCTCGTCCCGCTCGAGCATATCCTGATTGAACCAACGTACCGCGCCTTCGAGCGTGTACGGAAGTCGCAATTCCTCGG
>JAWKHI010000080.1:0-7123 GCA_041394885.1 Bryobacteraceae bacterium
GGGGTGGGGGCATTCTTATTCAGTTTACATGGCGAGGACCTCCCTCTCGATGTAATCGGGGGAGGCTGGGATGGGGAGTACCGCTCGCTCACGCTTGCGGCTCAGTTACGGGTTGCTCGCACGGCGGTTTACGGGTTGGCTAGTGCGGCGGTTTGCGCGTTGCTCGCAGGCGGTTTACGGGTTGAGCTAGTGCGGCGGTTTGGGCGTTGCTCGCACGGCGGTTTACGGCTGCGGGTTGCTCTGGCGCGATTGCTCAGTTGCGGGCGGCGGCTCCGACGGCCCAGTCCCAATAGGCCGAACCGATCCGGGAAACCTCTTCGATGTCGCTTTCGAGGAGGTAGCCCTTCGCGGCGAGGTCGCGGGCGGCGGCGCGGTATTTGTCGAGGTAGTCCTGCTTGTCGCGGTAGCGCTCTTCGATTGAGGGTCGCGGGTCCTTCGCGCGGGCACGCTCGGCTTTGGTGCGCGGGAAGCGGAAGGTGGAACCGACCATGGAGTAGATTTCGTCCGGGGCGCCGATTTCCTGAGCGCGGAGGTTCCATCCGGTGAGGGTGGCAAGAGGTACGGTCAGCATGGGGGCGCGGATGCCGGAGGTCTCATTGCCGTCGGTGTCCACTTGGGGGACAAGGGCGGCGAAGGGCTTGCCGAGTGTGGGCGGGTCCTGGGTGACGATGCCTTTGGAGCGGAAGTCCGGACCGTAGTCGGCGCGCCAGGCGCGTTGTGGCCGTGCGGGCAGTTTGGCGGATGGGATGGCGGGCCAGTTGACGGCGCCGACGGGGACGAGTTGATCTTTGCCCACGAGGGGCACCTGGGAGGCGGGCGGCTGTGTGCCGTCGGTAATCCACTGGTTCATAGCGGTAAGGAGGGCGCGCATGTGCCAGCGGTAGTCATTGACGTTGGAAGGGTTGGCGGTGCTGCGTTGGGATGGTGGGAAAGCGCCGGGGCCGTGCTGGGTGCCGGCGAGGAAATAGGCGCGGGTATCGGCGGCGAGCGGTGCGTCCTTGCCGCCATCGAGCGAAGAGTGGATCAGCGCGGCGGCGCGGCCCCAGTATTCATATGAACCATTGGTGTAGAAAACCTTTGGTACTACTTTCTTTTCTTTGGACTTAGCGAGGATGCTACCCGTGAGGCCGGTGTCGGGATCCTGCTGATCGTCGTCAGTGAAAGGAAAGATGTCGGTGGGATAGGCGCAGTTCATATGGGGGTGGCCGTCGCGGGAGGGTTGTGCAAAGCGATGGTTGAAGCTTCCCCGCCCCGCGCCTGCCACATGGGACCATACGCCGTCGAAAACCTGCTTGCCGGCTTCGTCGGCGTTAAAGCCGTAGAACAGGAAGGTACTAAGGAAGCGGCCACTCTGGGAGGTACCGAAGGCGATGGCGCGCTTCAGGAATCGACGCTGATCGCCAAGCCCTGCTCTTGCAGCGGCTGGAGTTCCATATTTCAAGTAAGAGATGAAGTCGCGAACCGCCGTCGGGCCGAGGCCGACAAGGACAGGATCGGTGGATGTGTAGACGACCTCGTAGATGCGTCCGGGCTGGAAACCGGCGGGCATACGAACGGCAGTGGCGTCCTCGGAGAACTGCCAGGAGGCGCGAGGAACGATTTGGCGCTGTGCGTCGCAGCGGTCGCGGACGGTCATCTGAATGGCGGGGTCGGCGGGGTTGGAGACAGGGTAGGCGATGTGGCTACGGTCGGCCAGCGAGTGCTCGCTGATGTTCGAATCGGGGACGAACTCGGCGCGGACGATGCCGCTGAGGCCCTTGACTACGGGTGCGAAGAGCCGGAGCTTCTCCGCACGGTCTGTGGGAACGTCGAACTGCCAGCCGAGCCAAACGAGGGTGTAGCCGTTGTTGAGCAGGTAGCGATCGCCGAGGTCGCGCTCCGAACGCGGGTCCAGAGAGGAGGAGGCGCGGTTGAACATGCCGATCATGCCTTTGTTGCCGCGGTTAGAGACTTCGAACAGAGCGGTGCCGTTGCCCTTGGCGGGGTCGCGCGGTTTGATGACGTAGAAGTCGGCGGCGAACTCGACGAGGCCCTGTTCGTTGGTGGGGGCGAGGTCAATGTCGCTGATGATGCGGTTGGCGGGCGCCTTGGGATCGACGGTGAAATATGCCTTGCCGATTACGGTTTCGTAAGGGCCGGTGTTGCCGAAGGCGATGCCGCCGGCAAGATCGAAGCGCTGGAGGACCTGGACGTCTTGGACCGCGGCGGAGAGACAAGCAGCGGCGAAGCCGAGGACGAGGAAGGATCGCAAGGTCATATCTACGGGTGATTATGTCAGACTCAGGTTGGCTTTGGCGCGGAGATCGAAGCCGGCGAACAGTTTTTTTTCGAGCTTGGGAAACGCGGCGGCGGCGATCATGGCGGCGTTGTCGGTGGAGAGCGAGGGAGTGGGAAAGTAGACGGGCGCTGGAAGAGAATGCGGTGCGGCGGCGCGCAGCCCGGCATTGCAGGCGACGCCGCCGGAAACGATGACGGATTCGGCACCGGTGTCTTCGACGGCGCGGGCGGTGCGGCGGAGGAGTTCGTCGATGACGGTTTGCTGGAAGGAGGCGATGAGGTTCAGGGTGGGCTGGGGCGTGGCTTCGAGCCAGGCCTGGAGTGTGGGCCGGGGGAGGGCGGGTTGGGTGAGGGCGCGGCGGCGGGCAATTTCGGTTTCCATTTCCCGGGTTTCGACCCAGCGGAGTACGGCGGTCTTGAGGCCGGAGAAGCTGAAGTCGAGATCGTTGCCTTTCATGCGGGCAAGGGTGAATCGGACGGCGCGGGGGTCGCCATGGAGGGCGAGGGCGTCGAGGATGGGTCCGCCTGGAGAGCCGTAGCCGAGGAGTTTGGCGACCTTGTCGTAGGCCTCGCCGGCGGCGTCGTCGCGGGTGCGTCCGAGGAGGCGGTATTGAAAGCCTTGGCGGACTTCAAACAGGTGGGTGTGTCCACCGCTCACGACGAGAGCGACAGCGGGGAGCGGGACGGGGTAACACTCCATGACGACGGCGTGGATGTGGCCTTCCACGTGGTTGACGGCGATGAGGGGGAGGCGCAGGGCGTAGCAGAGGGCTTTGGCGTAGGTAACGCCGACCAGGAGGGATCCGACGAGGCCGGGGCCTTCGGTGACGGCGATGGCGTCGAGGTTCGACCACTGGCATTGGGCGCGAAGGAGCGCCTCCGAGACGACGGGAACGATGGCGCGGAGGTGTTCGCGGGATGCGAGTTCGGGAACGACGCCACCGTAGCGGGCATGGAGATCCAGTTGGGAGGCTACGACGCTCGCGAGGACGCGGCGGCCGTCTTCGACGATGGCGGCGGCGGTTTCGTCGCAGGAGCTTTCGATGCCGAGGATTCGCACGACTTATTTTAGCGGGCGTGTTCGGGGGTGGGGAGACCGTGGGGCAATCGCGGTATGCTGTCGGTTTGTCTCTCGTGGCTGAGTTCGATTTCGAATTGCCCGCCGAGCGGATTGCGCAGACGCCGTTGGCGGACCGGGCGGGGGCGCGGATGCTGGTAGTGGATCGGGCACGGGGGCGATGGGAGGACCGATGGTTCCGAGAATTTCCATCGCTGCTGGCCGAAGGCGATTGCGTGGTTTTGAACGAGTCCCGAGTGTTCCCGGCCCGGCTGTATGGGCACCGGGTGGGATTCGAGGGGCGCGTGGAGGTGTTCCTGGTGCGTCCGGCGGCGGGTCCCGCTGAGGGAGAAGCGGAGGGGTCGACGTGGTTGTGTCTGGTGCATCCGGGGAGGAAGGTGCGTTCGGGCGACGAGATCGAGTTTGGTGGCGGGCTGCGGGCGCGGGTGCTGGGTCGCGACGGGCGGGGGGAGCGGATCGTGCGGTTTTGGTGCGAGGGGGATTTTTGGGAAGCGGTGGAGCGGATTGGGCATGTACCTCTTCCGCCGTACATCCATCGCGCCGATGAAGTGTCGGACCGGGAGCGGTACCAAACGGTGTTCGCGCGGGAGCGGGGATCGGTGGCGGCGCCGACGGCGGGACTGCACTTCACACCGGAAATTGTGGCGGCGTGTCCGGCGGTGGCGCGGGTGACGCTGCATGTGGGATTGGGAACGTTCCAGCCGCTGCGGACCGAGAATTTGGACGAGGTGGAATTGCACGCCGAGAGCTATACGATTTCCGAGGAAGCGGCGAGTGCGATGCGGAGGGCGCGGCGATTGGTGGCGGTGGGGACGACGGTGGTGCGGACGCTGGAGACGGCGGGGTTGGCGGCGGGGAGCGGAGAGACGTCGCTGTTCCTACAACCAGGGTATGCGTTCCGGCATACGGGGGCGATGCTGACGAATTTTCACCTGCCGCGGTCGAGTCTGTTCGTGCTGGTGCGCGTTCGGCGGGACGGACTCTGGATGAAAGCCGCGTATGCGGCACGCGGTGGCGAGCGGGTACCGGTTCTATTCCTACGGGGACTGTATGTTGATCGTCTAAGGACTAAGTCCAGAGCTCGGTGACTACTTCGCCGCCGACGATGGTGGGGCGTTCGGCGCGTCCATTGTGCATGTATGTGGTCTTGATGTGATCGAGGCCGAGTTGGTGGAGGATGGAGGCGTGAATGTCGTGGATTGTGATGGGCGCTCGACAGCGCGGAATTGATTTCGTCGGTAGTGCCGACGGTGCGTCCGCCTTTGACGCCACCACCGGCAAACCATGGTGAAGCCCCAGGGGTTATGGTCACGCGCCGTCGCCTTTTTCGTTGAAGGGAGTGCGTCCGAATTCCCCGCCCCAGACGACGAGCGTGTCTTCGAGCATGCCACGCTGTTTGAGGTCGGCGAGGAGGCCGGCGATGGGTTTGTCGGAGGCGCGGCACCACTTGGAATGGTTGGCTTCGATGTTGGAGTGAGCGTCCCAGCCGGAGCCTGATCCGCAATAGAGCTCGACGAACCGGACGCCGCGTTCGACCAGGCGGCGGGCGAGGAGGCAGTTGGTGCCGAAGGCGCGGGTATGTTCGTCATCCATGCCGTAGAGGGACCGGGTGGCATCGGATTCCTTGGCGATGTCGACGGCTTCGGGGGCGGTGGCCTGCATCTTATAGGCAAGCTCGTAGCTTTGGATGCGGGCGTCGAGTTCGGTATCCTCGGCTTTGTCGCGGGACCAGCGCTCGTTGAGCTGATTGAGGAAGTCGAGTTTGCTGCGCTGCTGTTCGCGGGTGACGTTTTTCGGCGAGGCGAGGTGGAGGATGGGCGTATCGCCCTGGCGGAATTGCGTGCCCTGGAACGAAGCAGGGAGGAAGCCGGCGCTCCAATTCTTGGGGCCGCCGACGGGTTCGCGATCATCGAGCAGGACAACGAAGGTGGGCAAGTTGCGGTTGGCGGAGCCCAGACCGTAGGTGACCCAGGATCCGAGGGCAGGGCGTCCGGCGAGGATGTCGCCGGTGTTCATCTGGCAGACCGAGCCGACGTGGTTGAGTCCGTTGGCCCAGCAGGAACGGAGCACGGCGAGGTCATCGACGTGATTGGCGATGTGGGGATACCAGTCCGAGACCCAGAGTCCGCTTTGGCCATGCTGTTTCCATTTGCGGGGCGACCCCATGATGGTGTTGCCGGCGGTGCCCATGGCGGTGACGGGACGCCCGAAGGACTCGGGCATGGGCTTACCGTGGAGTTCGTTCAGTTTGGGCTTGGGGTCAAACAGGTCGAGGTGGCTGGGGCCACCTTCCATGAACAACCAGATGACGCTCTTGGCCTTGGCGGGGTGATGGCCGGGCCTGGGGGCCATGGGATCCGGGGCGGCGGCGCGGGCCTGTTCCTCGCCGAGCATGCCGGCGAGTGCGATGCCGGCGAGGCCGCTGCCTGCGTTGCGGAAAAATTCACGCCGGGTGCGGACCGGCCAGTTGTGCGCCATCAGGTCAAGCATGGGACGGATCCTCAGTTCAGGTAAACGAACTCGTTGGAGTTGAGCAGCATGTGACAGAGGTCGACGAGAGCGGACTCGCGACTGTCGACGAGCTTGGAGTGGCTGTCAAGGAATCCGACGGCCGCGGTGAGTTCCTCGGCCTCGGGGGCGCGTCCGTAGGTGAAGCGGTAGGCTCGCTCGACTTGCTTTTCGGCGGTGAGGCCGGTGTCGTTGGAGACGCGATTGGCGAGGCCGCGGGCCCAATCGAGCACCAATTGGTTGTTGAGAAGATCGAGGGCCTGGCCGGGAGTGACGGTGCGATTGCGGCGGGCACAGCTTTCGTGGGTATCCGGCATGTCGAAGGCTTCGAACATCGGATAGCGGGTGTTGCGGCGGACGAAGGTGTAGATACTGCGGCGCCGGGTTTCGGACTCGTCCTGTTCGGTGTCCCACCCACCGCGGGTGATCACGCCGGGGGGCATGGGAGGGAAGACGCCTTTGCCGTACATCCTGGTGTTGAGGAGACCGGCGGCGGAGAGCATGGAGTCGCGAATGATTTCGCCTTCCAGGCGACGCCGTGTGAACCGCCAGAGGAGTTTGTTCTCCGGGTCGACGGCAGCGGCTTCTTCGCGATTCTGGGAGGATTGACGCCAAGTGGAAGACATCAGGATGCGCTTGTGAAGTTTCTTGAGGCTGTAGCCGTCTTCTTCGAACTTGTTGGTGAGGAAGTCCAGGAGTTCTTTGTGCGAGGGACGTTCCCCCATGACCCCGAAGTCACTGGGAGTACCGGAGAGTCCGCGGCCGAAGTGATAGTGCCAGACCCGGTTGACCATGACGCGCCAGGTGAGCGGATTGGAGGGAGCGGTGAGCCATTTGGCGAGCGCGGTGCGGCGTCCGGAGGTGTTGCCGCCGGGCACGATGGTGGCGTCGCCAGGATCCAGGATGGTGAGGAAGCCGGGCTGCACCTCTTCCTTGTACGCATCGTAGACGCCGACGGAGAGAACGTGGGTCTTGGGTGACGCCGCGCCATTGTCGACCATCGCCTGCGCGACGGGGATGGGCTCCGGTTTGATCGAATCAAAGGCGGCCAATTCGCGCTCGAGCTGCTTGTAGCGCTTCAGTTCCTCGCCCTTGAGCTTTTTGGCGGCGGCGGCGACAGAGAACTCCACTTGCGGGCGCGCCTTATAGTACATGTGCCATTGGATGGGCGTGCGTTTTTCGGGTGCGGTGGTGATGGAATCCTGAATCTCGGGTGGGAACTTGTCGAAGCCGTCCTGCCAAAGTGCCTTGCGTTTGGGC
>JAWKHI010000081.1:0-6616 GCA_041394885.1 Bryobacteraceae bacterium
TTCACCTCGGAGGCGTTTGCTCCCGTGGATGCGGCCGTCAAGGCGTGGAAGGAAGGCCGCGCCGCGCAAGCCAAGCCGGATTGGAACACCCAACAATGGTTGCATTTCCTCCGCGCGATGGAAGACGGCATCGCCGCCCCCCGGATGGCCGCTCTCGATCGCGCCTACGCGTTCACCCGCACCGGCAATTCAGAGATTCTGTTCCAGTGGCTGCTCATGTCGATCCGGGCCGGGTATCGTCCGGCGGACCGGACTCTCGACGAGTTCCTCACCAATGTCGGGCGCCGGAAATTCGTCAAGCCGCTTTACGAGGAACTCGCCAAGACCCCGGAGGGGAAAAAGCGCGCCGAGGCGCTGTTCGCCAAAGTGAGATCGCGCTACCATCCGATCACCGCCGCTTCGGTGGCGCAGGCGCTCGGCCTGTAAGCCGATGCACAAAAGCGCACAAGCCGCCGGGCATGGTAACGACCCTGGCGGGAAACTCGCAAATTCCAACGCGTCCGGCGTGTCTGTTGTGCGCGAGTTCCCCAGAAGGCTAACCGGGGGCGCCATTGCGCTGGCGCTGTTCGTATCGATGCTGTGGGGCGGCAACGTCGCGGGCTTGAAGGTGGGTTTGGCGACCTTTCCGCCGTTCTGGAGCGCCTTTTGGCGGATGCTTTTGGGGCTGGCGGTGCTGTTGGCGTGGGCGGCCTTCAACCGCACCGATCTGCGGCTGCGCACCGGCGAGGGCCGCAGCCTCACTCTGCTCGGGCTGCTGTTTTCCGCGCAAATCGCCCTGCTCAATTTCGGCACACAGTATTCCTCGCCTGCCTACGCCGTGGTGCTGGTGAACGCCAATCCGCTGTTCGCGAATATCATCGGGCACTTCCTTCCGCTCGAGCAGCGGCTCAGCGTCGCGCGCGTACTCGGTCTCACGATCGCGTTCGGCGGCCTCTGTTGGGTCATGCTCGGCGAGCCCGATGCGGCCCTGGCGCCGCACCCGTTTCTCGGCAACGCGCTCACAGCCGTCTCGGCTTGCCTGCTCGGCCTGCGGATGCTGTTCACGCGGCATCTGGTGCAGTCCATCCCGCCCCTACGCGCCATTGTCTGGCAGGTGGCCGTATCGCTTCCCGTGTTTCTCGTCGCCGCTGTTCTGGTTGAGCCCACCGTGCTGAAGGAGGTGGCTTGGCCGGCCATCGCCGCCCTTTTTTACACGGGAGCCATCGTGGCCGGATTCTGCTTCGTCATGTGGGCCGATTTGCTCAAACGCTACAGTGCCGGGACACTGTCGATGTTCTCGTTCACCGTGCCGTTTTTCGGAATCGCCGCCAGCGCGGTGATGTTCGGCGAACCGGTGACGGCGCGCCTGTTGGTGGGCGCGGTGATGGTCACGCTCGGCATCGGCATCGTCAGCCGTGTCTGACCCGGCGCCCGCCGCTGCTTGCAGTACTCTGTACTCATGCCCAAGACGCTTCTGGCGATCGGCGCTCACTACGATGACTGCGTGTTCGGCGTGCCCGGTGTCATGCTACAGGCCATCCGGCAGGACTGGCGCGTGGTGATTGGCGCCCTGATTGGCGACTATGCCAACTGGGTTCCCGTCAAAGGCCGCGAAAAGCAATTGGTGGATGGCTCCCGCGAGTTGGCCCATCACTACGGCGCCGAAATGCGCTTCCTCGACTTCGCCTCGCACCTGTTCGATGTGACCACGGACGCGAAAAAGACCGTTGCGTCGCTGGTGGCCGGCGTCAAGCCGGACATGGTGCTGATGCTATGGCCGGGCGACACCCATGACGATCATCGCGCCGCGTCGCAGTTGTGCGAGATCGCCGTGAAAAACGCCGGACAAATCCTGGGCCGCGACGACGTCCGCCCGCCGGGGCGAATTTACTACTTCGATAACGGTCCGCGGCACACCATCGGGTTCGAGCCCGACACGTTCGTGGATGTGACGCCGGAGTGGCCGGTGGCAACGGAGTGGCTGGGACGCCTGATGGCGTTGGTTCGCAACCGGACGTATGACCCGGCGTCCCGCGATGCGGCGCAGGCGTCGAAGGAGGCGATCGCGGTTTACCGGGGTGCTACGTGCGGGGTGCGGTACGCGGAAGCGCTCCGAGCGTACGACAAGCGGCCGGTCGACATCTTCGGCTCGCGGTGACTCGGCCGGCGACTTCGGTTCTATTCGGTCCGCGCGAGGCCTGCCTGGGCGCACTCGGACGCCACGGTCACGTACCGGACCACGGCATCGTTCCCGATCACGTAGGGATGAGGGTCTGACGGGCGGCGCTTCGCCATCGCGGGAAGCTTGTTTTTCGCATCGTCGAGATGAGTATGGTTGGCGATCAGAACGTCGGCTCCGGCCTTGGCGACGATCTCCCGGAAGCGCGCGGCGGATTGGATGTAGGCGTCGAACCAGAACTTGTTCGGCCGGTCCGGCGTGATATACACGGGGCTTCCGCTCAGCCAGTTGAATCCGGTGCCTCCCCACGAAGCGGCCAGGTGGGGCTTGCCGTTGTCCTTCACCGGAACCAGCACCGACAGCGTGCCGAGCGTGTGGCCCGGGGTTACGTAGATGGTGACGGTGGTGTCGCCGAGGGTCAACTTCTGGCCGTCGGTGGCCACCATGTCCCGTCGCGGCTTCAGCCAGCTTCCCTGGGTGCGCTCGACCAGTCCCCAGTCTTCGGCGCCCATGATCACGTGCGAGCCGTAGTGCTCCTGCAAGTATCCGGCGCCGCCCACATGATCCCGATGGCCGTGGCTGACGATGACGTACTTGATCGTGGCCGGGTCAAGGCCTAGCTTCTTCAAGCCGTTCACGATTTCGTCCTGCACCGAGTAGTCGAAGATCGCGTCGATGATGATGATTCCTTCCGAGGTCGTGACCGCCCATGCGCCATACTCCTTCTCGCCGACGAAGTAGAGATTGTCGAACACTTTCACGGGTTCGGCGTGCCATGCGGCGCGATCGGGCGGGTCCGCGCGCCGGGGCCGGGCGGCGGGAGCGACGGCGCGGTTGGCCGCGGGCTGCGCGAACTGCGTGCAGATGCCTTCGAAGATCCCGGTGTGCTCTTTCCCTGCCGCCTTGCGGGCGGCTTCGATGTGCGCCGCGACCGCGGCGTTCTTTTCAGCCTGCGCGGACTGGGCGGCGAGGCGCGCGCCGCTGAGTCCCGCGGCGAGCGCGATGGCGGATGCGATGGCGAGTTTTTGCCGGTTCATGGTGTCGGCAAGGATATCATCTTGCGCCCGGTGCGTGGGGCGGGGCGGGTCCACCTAAGACCCGTGGAAGGGTTTTCCCATCGACACAGCGCCCGCCGGGTTGATCGCCGGTGGCGGATGCGGATATGATGCCGTCATGCCAAACCGCTACCACCTCGCCGTGCTCGCCCTGCTGCTCGCCGGATGCAGCTCCAGCCAACCCCCCGCCGAGACCGCCAAAGTCACCAAGGAAGGCGTGGACGTCAAGAAGGACCCGCTCGGGATGCTCGGCGCGCTGGCCTCGGCCGGCAAGGACCTCGAGAAGATGCAGAAGGAACTCGAGGAGATGCCCGCCACCGATCCCGTCCACTTCTCCAAGCTGATCGAGGCTCTGCCCGACGTCCCCAGCGGATGGACTGCCGACGAGGCCAAGGGCGCCAGCAACCAGATGGGCGATTTCAAGACCAGCCAGGGTTCTCGCCGCTATCGGACCGAGTCCGGCGAAAGCGTCGACGTGGAGATTAACGACTGGGCTTTCAACCGTGCCCTGTATCTGCCCTTTTTCATGCAGGCGAAGTTCAGCCAGGAAACCACGGACGGCTACAGCAAGGGCATCACCATGGGGGAAGACCCGGGCCGCGAAGAGTATAACATCAAACAGAAAGACGGCAGCCGGCAGGTTCTCTACAAGAAGCGCTACCACATCAAAGTCGCCGTGAACAATATGCCGAGCGAAGCGATCGAAGAATGGTGGGGGAAGCTGAAGACGGACTCCCTGCCGTAGCCGCGAACGGGTCGAACGCAGAGTACAATCCGGCTTGGCTTGTTTGCGGCCCGGGACTCATGGTACCCTCCTCCGTAACAGACATCACAGTAGGAGGAGAAGCGACTTTTGCGCAAAGTGTTGTTGGTTGGGTGGGACGCCGCTGATTGGAAGGTGATCCATCCTCTACTTGACCGGGGAGAACTCCCGAATCTGCGCCTTTTGATCGATAACGGCGTCATGGGCGACATCCAGACGCTCGATCCGGTGCTGTCGCCGATGCTGTGGAACTCGATTGCCACCGGCAAGCTCGCGGACCAGCACGGCATCCTCGGCTTCACCGAACTGGACCCGGATACCCGCCGCGTGCGTCCGGTGACGTCCACTTCCCGCCGCTGCAAGGCGCTGTGGAACATCCTGATGCAGAACGGGGCCAACACCCACGTGATCCATTGGTTCGCTGGGCACCCGGCCGAGCCCATCCGCGGCGTCTGCGTCTCCGATGCGTTCTCCAAGGGTTGGGCCGATCCGTCGGCGGACTGGCCGATGATGCCCGGCACGGTGCATCCTCCCGAAGCCGCCGGGACGTTGGCCGATCTGCGCATGGCGCCCGACGACATCGACGAGCAATTGCTGCGGCTGTTCGTGCCGCGCGCGGCGGAAATCGATCAGGAAAAGGACTTTCGGCTGGCCGCGGTGGCCAAGATCATCGCCGAGTCCGCCTCGGTCCACAACGCGGCCACTTACGCCATGGAGCAGCACCCGTGGGACTTCATGGGAATCTACTACCCGTCGATCGACCATTTCAGCCATGGGTTCATGAACTACCATCCCCCGCGGCCGGAATGGATCCGCGAATCCGATTTCGAGTTGTACAAGGACGTGGTGAGCAGCGGCTACCGGCTTCACGATCTGTTCCTGGGCCGGTTGCTGCAATTGGCGCCCTCCGGGACCACCGTGATCCTGTGCTCGGATCACGGGTTCCATTCCGACCACCTGCGGCCGCGCGAGATTCCTCAGGTGCCAGCCGGGCCGGCCGAGCAGCACCGCCCGCTCGGCATCCTGGCCATGGCCGGACCCGGCATCAAGAAGGATGAGATCATCTACGGCGCCACACTGCTTGACATCGCGCCCACCGTGCTCCACCTGTGCGGGCTTCCGGCCGGACGCGACATGCCGGGCCGCATTCTCCTCGAAGCCATGGAAGATCCGCGGCCGGAGCCGCGCATTCCCTCCTGGGAAGACGTGGAAGGCGAGGCCGGCATGCATCAGGGCGCGGTGGCGATGAGCGCCGGAGACGCCGAGGCGCTGATCGAGCAGTTCGTCGCCTTGGGCTACATCGACAAACCGAGCGAAGACGCAGGCAAGGAGGCGCAAAAATGCGAGCGGGAGCGGATGTGGAACCTGGCCCGCGTGTATCTGCACTCCCAGCGCCCGCATCTGGCCCTGCCGCTGCTCGAGCAGATCTGGGACGAAACGCCGGACCGGACAGACTTTGCTCTCGTCCTCGCTGGATGCCAGGCCCGCCTCGGCATGGTGGCTGAGGCGCGCGCCACCGCCGAAGAAGCCATCGCCGGACTGCCTCCCTCGGCGGCGCAGGCAAGCGTCCTGGCCACGGTGGCCGCGCTCTCCGGCGGGATCCGGGACGCGCTCGCCCATCTGGAAGAGGCGACTCGGCTGAGTCCGGCCTCGGCGGACATTGCTGTCCGCCACGGCGCCGTTCTGCTGGCGTTGCGGCGTTGGGCGCCGGCGGAGATGGAATTTCTGCGCGCCACCGCCATCGATCCGCATCATCCACAGGCCTGGGAGTCCCTGGCGCTCGCACGTCTGCGCCTCAAGAAATGGACCGAAGCCGCCGAGGCCGCGCTCGAAAGCGCTGGCTTCGATTTCCACCGGCCGCGCGCCCATATGTTTCTCGGTATCGCGCTCTACCAGCTTGGCCGCCACGCCGACGCCATTCGCGCGCTCGAAACGGCGCTCGGTTTTCGTCCGCCGCTGCGGCAGGCGCACTTCTGGCTGTCCCGCGTCCTGATGCGGATCCCCGGACGGCAGGAAGACGCCTTGCGGCATCGCGAACGGGCGCGCCTCGCACGCGAACGCCGTCTGGACCACCGCGACCGGCTGCATCGCCTGCACGACGAAGCAGCCGTCCGCGCCGCCTCGCGAACCCCCAATCGCGCCGAGCGCCGCACCGAGGCCCTGGCCGAGCGCGAGAAGATGCGCGCGCGCAGGAAGGATGCCATCGCCAAAGCGCAGCGCGAGGCCGAGGTTCTCCGAAGCAGCGCAGCCCGTCCGCTCGACCTGATCGTCGTCTCGGGATTGCCGCGATCCGGCACTTCCGTGATGATGCAAATGCTTCACGGCGGAGGGATTCCGGTGATGACCGACAACGAACGCCAGGCCGACTCCGACAACCCCCGCGGCTACCTCGAGTGGGAAGCCGTGAAGAAGCTCGAGACCGAACCGGACATCCTCTACCAGGCCGAGGGCAAGGCCATCAAGGTGATCTCGGCCCTGCTGCCGTTTCTCCCGGTCACCCATCGCTACAAAGTGATTTTCATGGACCGGCCCATCGACGAAGTGGCCGCCTCCCACGACAAGATGATTCACAATCGCGGCGAAAAGAAGCCGTCCACGGAGCCGGAGCGCATGAAGCAGAATCTCGAACGCCATCGCCGC
>JAWKHI010000082.1:0-5857 GCA_041394885.1 Bryobacteraceae bacterium
CCAATGTCGGCCGGGTCGTCAAGCGCCTCGAGGAAATGGGCGTCCGCGACGACACCCTCGTCGTCTTCTCGGCCGATCAGGGATGGAACGCCGGCCACCACGGCGTGTGGGGCAAAGGCAACGGGACTTGGCCCTTCAACATGTACGAGGAATCCATCCGCGTCCCGCTCGTGTGGAACCATCCCGGCCGCATCAAACCCGGCCAGACGCTGGACCCGATGGTGTCTTCCTACGATTACTTCCCCACCATCCTCGACTACCTCGGAATCGCCGCGCCCCGCGACCCCAAGCGCGTCGGCCGCAGCTATGCCGGCTTCCTGCGTGGACGCAAACCCCGCTGGTCCAACCGGCTCTTCTTCGAATATTCCTACGTGCGCGGCGTCCGGACCGAGAATCTCAAACTCGTGCAGCGCACCCGCGAATGGCCCAGCGAGATGTTCGACCTCGAGGCCGACGCCGGCGAAACGCGCAACGTCTATGATGACCCGGCCTATCGCAAGCAGCGCGACTCCCTCCGAGCCGCCCTGAATGGCTTCTTCACCGCCACGGGCGCGCCGGAGCAGGAATCGTGGCGCGGAACAACGCAGCAGGAATTGACTCAGTACGGCCGATAGATCTTCGAAACGAATATGGCAGAACTCGTTCAACTGACCCGGCAATCCGGCGTCGGTGTTATCACGATTGAGAACCCTCCCGTCAACGCCTTGTCACCCGGCGTGCCGGAGGCAATCGCCGCCTGCGTGGAGCAGGTCGAAGCGGATCCGGACCTTGTGGCAGCGGTGGTCATCGGCGGCGGGCGTACGTTCATTGCCGGCGCCGATATCCGCGAGTTCGTGAAAATCACCAGCGGCGAAAAAGGTTCCATCGCCCTCAATCCCGTGCTCGAGCGCGTGGAAGCTTCGCGCAAACCCGTTGTCGCCGCCATTCACGGCACCGCTCTCGGCGGCGGCCTGGAAGTAGCGATGGCCTGCCACTATCGCGTCGCCGTTCCCAGTGCCCAGCTCGGGCAGCCGGAAGTCAAACTCGGTCTCATTCCTGGCGCCGGCGGCACCGTCCGCCTGCCGCGGCTCATCGGTCCGGCCAAGGCCGCCGAGATGTGCGCGCTCGGTGAGCCCATTCGCGCCGCTGAAGCCCATTCCCTCGGTCTGGTGGACCGGTTGATCGACGGCGACCTGCTGGCCGGCGCCATTGATTTCGCACGCGAGGTCGCGCCAACGCACCCACGGCGCACCTGCGATTCCAGTGAAAAGCTCCGCGAGTTCGATCGCCCCAGGCTGCCCTCGAAACTGAAGGGACGGCTCGCTCCGCAGGCCGCCATCCGGTGCGTCGAAAACGCTGTGATCAAACCCTTTGACGAGGCCCTCGCCGAAGAACGCCGTACCTTTGAGGAACTGCTCCATTCCGATGAGTCCAAGGCGCTCGTCCACGTGTTCTTCGGCGAACGCGAGGTCGGCAAGGTTCCCGGTGTTCCCGCCGTGAAAGACGTCGGGTTCCGAAAAGTGGCCGTGATCGGCGCCGGAACCATGGGCGGCGGCATCGCGATGGCCTACGCCAACGCCGGGTTCGACGTGCTTCTCATCGAGACTGCGCAGGAAGCGCTCGATCGCGGGGTGGAGACCATTCGCCGCAACTACGCCTCTACCGTTTCGAAAGGCCGCCTCAGCCGCGGCGACGCCGACGCGAGGATCGCCCGTATCCGCCCCGTTGTGGACGCGGAACTCACGGACCCCGCGATCGCCGAAGCAGGCCTCATCGTGGAGGCCGTGTTCGAAAACATGGAGCTGAAGAAGCAGGTGTTCGCCGCCCTGGACCGCGTCGCCGCCCCCGATGCCGTTCTCGCCACCAACACCTCCACGCTCTCCATCGACGAAATCGCCGCCGCCACCTCCCGGCCCGGCCGCGTGGTTGGGCATCATTTCTTTAGCCCGGCCAACGTGATGCGGCTGCTCGAAATCGTACGCGGCGCGGCCACCGAGCCCGAAGTCCTCGGTGTTTCCCTCGCCCTGGCGAAAAAGCTCGGCAAGATTGGCGTGGTGGCCGGCAACTGCCGCGGGTTCATCGGCAACCGCATGTTTCATCCCTATCGCCGCGAAGCGCAATTCCTTGTGGAGGAAGGCGCGTCCATCTTCGACGTCGATCAGACGCTCGTCGATTTCGGCATGGCCATGGGTCCGCTCGCCGTCGGCGACCTCGCCGGTCTCGACGTCGGTTGGCGCATTCGCAAAGAATACGCGCATCTCGAAGACCCCTCGCATCGCCACGCCCTCATCGAGGATCGCCTCTGTGAGATGGGGCGCTTCGGCCAGAAGACCAGCCGCGGCTGGTATCTCTACGACGAGAACCGCACCGGCCGCGTCGATCCGGAAGTCGCGGCGCTCGCCGAGCGCTTGGCCCACGAAGCCGGAATCCCCCGCCGCAAGATCACCCGCGATGAGATTCTCGATCGCTGCCTCTTTGCGCTCGCGAACGAAGGCTGCCGCATTCTGGAAGAGGGCATAGCCCTCCGGCCCGTCGATATCGACATCGTCTACATCCACGGCTATGGGTTCCCGGCGCACAAGGGCGGCCCCATGAAGTACGCCGAGTCGATCGGGTGGCGAAAGGTCTACGACCGCGTTTGTGAATTCGAGCAAGAACACGGCGAGGCCATGTGGGCTCCGGCCGCTAAACTGCGGGAGCTCGCCGGCGTATAGCCGCGGCTCGCGTGAGCCGCGTTGCGAGCGCCGCGCGCGGCGGGTGCGCGGTGAGGAAGACGGCGATCGGAAAGCCGCGATTTTCTACGAACGACCGGACAGTCCCTTAAACGCAGGATGCCTCTCGCATAGCGCGTCGAGGACATGACCTACCTCCGCTTTTATGCGCTCGACCGCGCCTTTGTACGGTGCCGCTTCTTCTTGTGGGCAGTCAATTTCAACCTGCGCTACAGAAGCATCAAGGCGGACGCTGATTTCCCTCAGCATGAGAAAAATGTGTTTCGCTGCCACCGGATCATCGATCATAGAGTACCTCGCGAGCAGTCCAACGCCGCGCTACCATAATCCCTTCGGCTTGAGAGCACGATGCCTCGTGTGCAACGGGTGCAGAACACGGTACATCTCGAACATTACCCGGCCGACTCCGTGCCGATAGGCAATGAATTCCTCTTTGGGACAGTTTTCCTGAGCTACTCGAACCGAATGGTCAAGACGAGCTCCCATGTCGAGTATCATCAAACTTATTTCCTTGGCGACCGCTTTGTTCTCGATCATCAACACTCGCTCCCATCCATACAAGCATTTGCACGTCGACCCGGGCAGGCATCCGGTGAAGCAGCGCGCAGGTGTCCCTCCACTGTTGCGATTAGTGCCCGGGAGGAGCAACAACCCGATCAAACCGCATAAACTGACCCACCGTCGCACACCAGGTGAGCACCTTCCCTGGGTGGAATCAACCGCCACAGTTCCCCGCGACTGGAAGAGGGAAAGACGACGATACGATAACCTCCGGATAACGATAGCGCAAAGCCTCCGAAAGCATCTGTCTCAACGGATTCGACCAGCAAACTAGGCGCCTCGGTCGCGCTATCGGCATCCCGCTGTCCACAGGGAAATACATCGAGCAATCGTTCCTCCTGCAGGGTACCCCACGGTTCGCCAAATTGCCACTCAGGACTCGTGTCAACGTCTCCCTTCTCGTAGTAGTCGCCGCTTCCCGTAAAGATCTGGCGGGCGCCACGCTCGATTCTCCACGGGCAGCTCACGTGTAATCTATAGTCGTCGCCCTCACGAGTCGGCCTGGCTCCCTCTGAAAACGAAAACTCCGCATGTTGCCTGTGGTGTGTGTCGAAACCCAAACGGCGCCCTTCAACACATCCAAACCCTTAGCCTGATTCATCTCTTCGCTCGTCATGGTTCCGGATTGCATGCTCTGGCGGTGAGGCGATCCTCCAGCAATGGCTGCTCGAACGCGTCGCGAATTCGGCCCAGTTCGCTCTCGCTCCCTTTTGTTCCGCCGATTAGCCACAGATAACCCGGTGGGCATCGCCCTGCGGCCCGTCGATATCCACATCGTCTACATCCACGGCTACGGATTCCCGGCTCACAAAGGGGGCCCCATGAAGTACGCCGAGTCGATCGGGTGGCGCAAGGTCTACGATCGCGTTTGTGAATTCGAGCGCGAACATGGTGAGGCCACGTGGGCTCCCGCCGAGAAGCTGCGCGAACTCGCCGGCCTCTGACCGACGTTGGCCGCCGCCCGCACCACCACCGGATTAGACCTCCGGTACGCGTGCGGAGCCGCCTACAATCCCACGCGTCGACATCCGGCAATCCGGTCGAAATCGCCTCCATCTGATGAACAGTGACCTCGGCATGGACGGCATCCCGCGCCGAAATAGTTGCGTCGGTGGCCAGGATCTGTTCCGCATGGTCCATCACGTCTCCGGTGATGGCGAGCACGTCCTGGAACAAACGCCCTGCGAGGTCGTAGACCCTTTGGCCGTCGGACCAACGGTTCAGCGAGCGATAGCGATGCAGAACTTCCTGCAAGACCTCGGCGTCAATCGCAGCTTCCACGTCGCCAAGCGCTACCTGATTCAGGAAGGCCACCGACGGCGCCGTGCGGGGATGCTCCGCGCCTGCGGCATACATCAGAATGTTCGCGTCCCCCAGGATCATGGGATTGGCGCCGCCCGTGGTGTGGATTCCTCCTCCATTTCCTCAGGATTACCCACTGGGAGCCTCAAAGCGGAAAGCGCCGCAACGGCAGCCAACCGTTCGTCACGGCTCTCTCTCCCATATTGCCGGCGGCACGCATCCCGTACCAGTTCGCCTACGCTCGAATTCTTTTTTTTCAAGGCGAGAGCCGCCAGTTGAGAGTAAAGATCCGGCGGAAATAGGATCGTGGCCTTCTTGGTCAAATCCATATCAGTATCCGTATGCATATCAGAATAGTCCTAACCGGCGATGATCGAACGGTCCTCGCGTTCTTGCCGAGCACCAGGACCAATCGGTGGGATAGCTCAGGAACCATCCGCCTTCGGCGACACAGCCCGAAACGTCTCGAAGTACAGATCCAACGGGATGGTCGAGTTCGCCGTCGCCCGCACCACCACCTGATAGCCCGGCGGAAATGCGGACCCCGCCAGTCGATCCCGTAACGCCGCCATCTGACGCGCGGAACTGAAATACTCCGCCGCCGCCTGGATCCCGGCCGAATTGGAGCCTGTCAGCAGAACGGTCCGGAACTCGCCTCCAGGCGCTCCTTCGCTCGGCAGGACGGTGATCAGGCCATAGACGACATTGGCGTAATCATTGTCGCGATAGGACGGTATGAACCACCGCTTGGACTCCCGGTCATAAACCGCGTACTCGCGCACTTCCGAATTGAAATCCACCGTCAACGGCGTGTTGGCCAGCAACTGGCCCGCTTCGCGGCTGTACTCCGGCCTGCCGAACACCAAGGCGTTGCGCCGCTTGAGCAACGGTCCCCCCGCCACCCGGTTCGGCATCACTTCCCATGTCACTCCAGCAAGCGTCAGCACGCGCGCAACCGTAACCGTGCCCATGGCGTCGCCCCACAACAGTGAATTCGGCGTAGGCCGCAGAAACAGCGATTCGGCCGGAGGCAGCGCCGGAAACTGGCTGTACCATCGCCGCAGTAGTTGTGCGTCCACCTCAGGACGGTCAAACGGGACTCGTGTTTCCGTCGGACGCACAAACAGATGCATCGGCGCCGCCACGTGTATCATCGTCCGGCTCGACGGAGCAACCAACGGTCCCCACGCCTCGCGCAACACCGGCGCCAATCCCGGACGCCCCGGTGCAAGCCACATCGCGAGCAATGCTGCCACCGATGCCGATGCCGCCGCGCCCGCCAG
>JAWKHI010000083.1:0-5084 GCA_041394885.1 Bryobacteraceae bacterium
AGCCGTAGAAGGACTTCTTGTAACGGGTCACGATCTTTTCCCCCGAAGTTCTCAAATTGTTTTCCCGTGACAAGATCAAGCTGAAGGCGAGGGCGGAGCGGCGAGTGCAGAATAAGGAGCGCCCTTCGGGCGGTCGTCGCGTTGAATGCCCAAGGCCTCCGCTCGAGACTTCACCATAGAAATGGACGTGGTTGTTTTGAACCAGAAAAGCCAAACCCTCCGGCGCCGATAGGAGCCGGAGGGTTCGGTGGGGCCGATTTCTCCGGAGCCAGTCCGTCGCATCGGCCTTGGGCATCCGCACGGGCGCGACCCCGCACGGAAGCGATGAGCCGCCGTCAGCAGCGGCAAACTGGTGAAGCAGTCACAGAAGGACCTCGGAGGTGGCGTCCAACAGAATTGCTTCGTCGACGCGTTGCGCCTTACGTTCGGCGGCGAGGCGAAGGGCCGCCGATGCGAGCTTGTTCACCTTGCGCGGAATGCCTTTGGTGGCCTGAAAGAGCCCTTGCCGTGCAATGTCGTCGAAAAGAGGTTGGGCAACGCCGGCGGCCTTGAACTGCTGCGCGAGGTAGGAGTCGAGTTCGTCGCGCGAGAGGCCGTCGAGATGATAGTGAGTGCCGATGCGCTGGCGGAGCGCCTCGTGCATCTGCAGCGACAGAGTGCGGCGGAGCAGCGGCTGGCCGATGAGCAGCAAAGTGAGGTAACGCGAGGAGTCCATGTCGAAGTTCAGCAGCAGCGGCAGTTGCTCCAGAGCCGGATGAGGAAGTAAGTGCGCCTCGTCGCAAATGAGAATGGGATGCTGCTTCTTACTCTGGTTGAGGCGGACGACGGAGTCTGCAATCTGGCGCACCAGGCCGCCGCGAAAGTGAGATGGCTCCAGGTCGAGCGAGAGCGCGATCTGGCGGAGTAAGTCAAGCGCACTGCCGGCGGAGAAGTGCACATAGAGAATCTTGTAGAGATTCGGATTGAGCGAAGCAGTAAAGACGCGGGCGGCGGTGGATTTGCCGGCGCCAACCTCACCGGTGAGCAAGCCCACGCCGTGATGTTCGGCCAGGAACTGGAGGCGCGAGTTGGCCTGCTGCCAGCCGGTGGAGGAGAACAGTTGCTTGGCGTCGGGCGAGTCGGAGAATGGGGTCTTTTTGAAGCCGAAGAAAGAATGCCACATTAGCGGTAGGTCCTCCCATTGACGACGGCGTCGACCAGGCGCGCCGGGGCAACGAAGTTACCGGCGTGATGGATCTCGACGTGTTCGAGGTCGAGCGGATCGAAGCGAACCTCAATGCGTTGACCGGCCAGATAAGGCGGAGCTTCGAAGAAGCGGTTGTGGAGCAGGAAGGTGGAGTCGCGGCGGACGAGGCGGTCGAGGCGATGGAAGAAGAGGCGGCGGAGATCGGTGTCGGGCGGGAGTTGGCGGATGTGATCGATGTCGCGCTGCCAGCGCAGCAGGGGCGTGGTCTGCAGGGCGGAGTGGTCGCGGCAATGGTAGACCGTGTCAACCCAATGCCAGAGCTGCTCGTTCAACTGCTCGATCGACAGGAGAGACCTGGGGTCGAGCGAGGCCAGGAATTGCTCGCGCACGGAGCGGAAGAATCGCTCGACTTTGCCGCGCCCTTCGGGCTGATAGGGCGGAGTGTGGACGATGAGGATGCCGAGAGAGGCGGCGATGCGGGCCAACTGCGGGGAGCGGTAGATTTTGGCGTTGTCCATATAGAGGCGGATGGGAACGCCGCGTGCGGCGACGGCTTGGCGGAGGCAATCGAGGAACGAGTCCAGCCCTTGATCGGGATAGAACTGGGCGTGCGGGATAAGACGGCTGGCATCGTCGAGAGTGGCTTGGAGGAAGACCTGGCGCTTGCCGCCGGCGGGCCGTGAGACCCAGGGACCGAAGAGCATGTCGGACTGCCAGATCTGATTGGCGCGCTCAGCTTCGTACTTTTTGTGAGAAGAAGCGGCGGCCTTTTCCTGGATGAGTTGGCGCGGAGTGAGGCCGCGAGCGCGCAGGAAGCGGTAGAGAGTGGAGGGCGACATCTCCGGGTTCCCGTCCGAGGCCAAGGCGAGTTGGTGAAGCAGCGCGGTGCCGGTGCGATGAGGATTCTCGCGCTGCAAACGTTCGATGAGGGCGGCGGTTTTCTCCGGGATGACGCGCATCTGGCCGCGATCGTTGCGAGGTTTGGGAGCCAGAGCGGGCAAGCCGTTGCGGCGATAGCGCAGAGTCCAGTCGAGCAGGGTGTCGACGGAAACCTGGCGGCGAGTGGAGTAAGGGATGTCGTAGAGGCGCGAGGCGATTTGCTGAGCGCGGCGAGTAAGTTCGCCGCGAGGCAGAGTTTCCAGCACCAGGGGAGCAATGAGTCCGTAACGGAACAGTGCGATCTTTTCGGCTTTTTCGTCCATGAGCGGAAGCGTACGGGAAGGCGGCGGGTGAGTCCATGCAAATGGTGTGTGGGCGAGGTCAAGTGGCTGGAGGGACGGGCGATAGAGTGAGACGGCGGCCGACGGGAGCGAGCGAAGGCGGCCAGCCGAGCAGGTGTTGACGAAGAGCGGAGAACAGGAAGCGGTGGGCGGGGACGAAGCCGGTGGCCGAAAGCATGGCGAGGGCGCGATCGACGAAGTTGGGTGCCGGGACAGGTGAAGTGAGTGCGGCGAGTGCGGCGGACAGAGACTCGGCTTGGCGGCAGAAGCGGCGCAACCAGAATTGGCCGCGTTGATAGGGCATGGATGGAGGAGGATGCGATTGTGGGCGGCCGAGGCGGGCGAGGAGCCAGAGGGCGATGACGGGGATGCTGGAGCGGAGAAAGGGCAGCGCGAACTCGGGCAGCAGGGAGACCGTGCGGCGGCAGAGCTGGCATAGATAGCGGCGGATGCGGATGGCGCCGTCGAAGCCGGTGTCGAGGATGGTGCGCGTGTAGAAGCCGTGGGCGGTGAGTGGCTGTTTGGCCTGGCACTGCGGGCAGGAGGCGGGCCGGTGGAGGCCGGGGTCAGCGAGTTGGGTCAGGTACTGCTGCGGAGATCCGGCGAGAGGGTGTAGGATTTGCATTGTAGGATCGCATTGCCTCGAGAGTGTGCATTGACTCCCAAGGCGGTTGTTCTGCCCGGCGGGGAGCTCGATGAGGCGGCTATCTCGCGAACTCTTCCGCCGGACACAATTGGCCATCCTAACGCTGTGGACCGGACTGTTTGGTGGATCAGACTCTTTGCCGGGGCGGGGTCGCGTTGGGGTCCGGCGAGGCGGGGGTCAATGTGAGAAAAACGGCCCGCTACGCGGGCGAATATTGTGATCCATTACAGCAAGGACGCGGCGTTCCACGACCCTCAGCGGAGTTTTATTAAGCGCCTGCTCAACGGCTTCCGGGAAACGGCAATCCTGCAAAACCCCTACGGCACGCTCACTTCCCAATGCCGAGAGTAACGCGACGTGCCCTTGGGGCCCTCCACCTCCAACAACACGTTGGTGCGGATCGAAGGCTTGGCGTACTGGTGCACCGGGCTGCGCTCCTGCGACGTGGTCCCATCGCCGAAATGCCACGTCCACTTAGTCACGTCGCCGATGGACTCGTCCTTGAAGTAGACCAGCCGCCGTGCGGGGTCGATCACCTGAAAGCTGAACTTCGCTTCGATGGCGGGGAGGAATCGTTCCTCCAGCGGCATCAGGCGCGCGGCGCACAGAGCCGATCCGTCTTTCACGCTCACAGGGTCGGAAGACAAAGTGCAATTCCCCGCCGCTTTCTTCGCACCGCGGTCGAAATCCAGCACGGCCCAGGAGAGCCCGATCAACTGATTCTCCACGAGCTTCGACGTCACTGCGCGGGCCGGGCCGTCATTGGGAGCGTAGTCAAACGGAGTGATCCAGAACTCGAGCACGAGCTTGCCGCTCTCGGCATGCTTGAAGCTGTAGTCATAGGCCGAGTGCGCCCACGGGAACTCGGCAATCCACGGATTCGCGCCCCACACCATGCACCACTGGTTGTGAATCGGCGGCGTAAAGATGTGATAGTTCTGCGCGTGCGCGCCGGCGAAGCGGAGATGTCCCTCCACCGGATCCTTGATCTGCGGGTTGGCGATGAAGGGCCCGCCCGACAGGTCCGCATCCACGGAGATTTCGAATATGTCGTTCTGGTAAGGACGGTTGTCGGAATACAGGTTGAAGTCCCAGTAATCGTCGTAGGCTTCGTAGAGGAAGTAGAGCCGGTTCAATCCCTTGACCCAGCCGACCTTCACCGAGACGTCGAGATCCTTGGGGTCCACGCCTCGCGGATGCCCGCAGGCGGCGCCGTGAAGCTTGTCGTTGCGATAGGTGTACGGCTCTCCGGCAATTTTCCAGTCATCGGTCTTGCCGTCGATATGAGGCATGAGCGCCGGGGGAAACTGGAATATTTTCACTTCTCCCTTGCAGGCGTCCAGGGCAAACGCCGGCGCGGCGAGGGTGAGAGCGAGAAGGATGCTTTTCATGGGAAGCCTCAGCCATCTATTCTCTACTGTTCCAGTCGCCACGCGCCGGGCGTGGCATAATTCAGGCTAACAGGCCCTCACCCGATGCGACACCGTGTGTTCCCCGCCCTGCTTGCCACAGCCATCCTCGCGGCCGCGGCCGATCCGCCGGGGTCCTGGATCGACCCCGACACCGGACATCGCGTGGTCCGCCTCACGCGCGAGAAAGGAAGCGCCAGCCTTTACTTCAATCAGAACGGCTACACCGCCGACGGCCGAAAGCTGGTCTACACCACCGCGGATGGCATCTCCGTGCTCGACCTCGAGACCAAGGCCGCGCGGCAAATCGTTTCCGGACGCGTCCGCATGATCGACGCTGGCCGCCGCACCCAGAAGATTTTCTACATCCGCGACGGGGCCGCCTGGTGGACCGACGCCGATTCCGGTCAGTCCGCCAAAATCGCCGATCTCCCCGCGCGCGGATCGATCTCCACGGTCAACGCCGACGAGACGCTGCTCGCCGGAACCTACATTGAGGGCGACGGCCGCGATTACAACAACGCGCGTCCCGCGCGCCCCACCGGCGGCACGCCGCAGCAGCAGGGACACCCGCTCGATCAACCGCGCAACAAGGGCCAGATGATGGAGGAGCGCTGGGCCGC
>JAWKHI010000084.1:0-4451 GCA_041394885.1 Bryobacteraceae bacterium
CGCCGCGACGCCGAGGTCGCCGAACTACGCGCCCGGCTCAGCTTGACACCCGGCTCAGCTTGACTTGACGGGGCGTACCAAAAAAGATACACTGGTTGTTGGAGCACGCACCAAAGCGGCTTCCCGCGCGATTCTGGCGCTCCGGGACCGGGCGAGAACCGGTTCGCGAGTGGCTGAAGCAGCTCGATCCGGCGGATCGCAAAGCACTCGGGGAAGACATCAAGGACGTCGAATTCTCGTGGCCCATCGGCATGCCGCTGGTCCGAGCGCTGGATCGCGGCCTTTGGGAAGTACGGAGTAATTTGGCGCGGGGAAGGATTGCCCGCGTCCTGTTTTGTGTGGCGGGCGAACAGATGGTGCTTCTGCACGGGTTCATCAAGAAGACCCAAAAGACACCCGCGCACGATATCGCCCTCGCGCTGCGACGAATGAAAGGAAATCGCGGATGAAGAAAGAGAATATCGGATCTTCCCTGGATAGCTGGCTCCGCGAGGAAGGCATCTACGAAGAAACCACCGCCACCGCCCTCAAGCGAGTCCTGGCCCGTCAACTAGCGGCCGCGATGGAGGAACGGAATCTGTCGAAAGCAGAGATGGCGAAACGCATGCGCACCAGCCGCGCGTCTCTCGACCGGCTGCTCGATCCCGGCAACGACTCCGTCACCCTGAGCACTCTGCGCAAGGCCGCCGCCGCCGTGGGTCGTGAGATCCGGATCGAGCTGTTTTGACGGAACAGCGGGTAAATCCGGCGCGATAAGTGCGCTTGTTACCATCGGCAGAGCGGACGCATTACGGTGCGATGGTCATTGGGCCAGCAAGCGCATCAGAGCCAGCAAGCACATCAGAGAAGGATTCTCGCGCTGCCGGCGGGACTGCCGAACGGCGAGCCCAACCTCGCGACGCCGGACCAGGGTCTTACAGCCGCCCGCCGGGCATCCCGCCGCTTCACGCGTTCCAGGCTTCGAGTAAGGCGGCGTCCACCATGCCTGTAGAATACCAAGGTGCGGAATACCAAGGGCGCGGTCATCCACGGCGCGGTGATAAATTAGAAACACCGTGGCCGCCGGAGACTTACCCGTTTCTCCCCGTGTCTTTCTTTCCTATGCCTGGGAAGACGACGCCTATCGTGCGCGCGTGGAGGCGTTCGCGGCGCGTTTGGTGCAAGACGGAGTCGACGCGCGGCTGGACGCCTGGCACCTGGACGGGTTGACGATCCCGGAATTCATGAGCCGCGAAGTCCGAAATGCGGACCGCCTTCTGGTGTTATGCTCGCCGGAATATCAGCGCAAAGTTCACGCGATGGAGGACGGGGCTCGGGTGACAGGCGTCGGGTGGGAGCAGATGCTGGTGACGTCGGCGATATGGAACGGTGCAAAAGATCGCGCGGCACTCGATGTGGTCCTGTTTCGGGGCGCGTGGGCGAAGTCGGCGCCGCTGTTCATCTCCGGCCTGGGGTACGTTGACCTTACCCGCGACGACACGTTCGAGGTTGGATACCGCTCGCTGCTGCAACGCATCCTCGGACGCGGCAAGAAGCCGCCGCAACTGGGCAGGCCGCCAGAGGGCATCGACGCCGTCCCGGTGGCGTCGTTGCGCGGCGCGACGAAACCACGCGAATTCCTCGGCAAGCTCCCGGCGGTCAACACCACGCTCATCGGGCGCGACAAAGAGCTGACGTTGCTAGACGCCGCATGGGCGGACCCGAAGGTGAACGTGGTCCAGGTGATCGCGCCGGGCGGGACCGGCAAGACCGCGCTCGTCGATAAGTGGTTCCGCAATCACCTCGGAGAGGCGACTTTGTTCGGGTGGTCCTTCTACAGCCAGGGAAGCGAGGAAAGCCGCCAGACGTCGTCGGATCCTTTCTTCGCCGAGATCGTCGCCTGGTTCCGCATCGAGGTGGCCGACGGCGCGTCTGTGTTTAGCAAGGCGGAAGCGGTGGCGCGGCGCTTGCGCGAGGAGCGCGTGCTGTTGATTCTCGACGGCGTCGAGCCGCTCCAGGAGTCCAACGGCGAGTTGCGTGATAAGGCCCTCTACGCCCTGCTGCAGGAACTGCGGGCGCGTAACGCGGGGATGGTGCTGTGCAGCACGCGGATCCGGCTGGTCGACGTCCCCGACGACGCGGCGGCGGTGTCTGTGGATTTGGACAATCTCGACCCCGGCGACGGTGCCCAATACTTACGCTTCCTGGGCGTCGAGGGATCGGACCGCGAGTTGCGGAATGCTTCGGCCGACTACGGCAACCACGCCCTGGCGCTCACCCTGCTCGGAACCTACATCAAACGCCGCGGCGGCGCCATCTCCATCCGTCATGACTTGCGCGCGCTCCCCTTGAACGACAAGCGTCCGGGCCGCCACGCACGTCAGGTAATGGCGAGTTACTTCGAGTTATTCGACGGTCAGCCCGAGGGAGACATCCTGCGGGCGTTCGCGTACTTTGACCGGCCAGCGGATCCGGAAGCTCTACGGCTGGTGCTGCCCGAAGGGCGGCTCGATCGTGAAGCGCTCGGTAATCTCCACGAAGCACGTCTGGCCTCCACCGGAAATCCAGCCGAGCCCGTGGCCTGCCATCCGCTGGTGCGGGATCATTTCGCCGCGGTGATGCGGGAGACGGCCCCGGACGCGTTCCGGGCGGGGCACCAGCGGCTCTACGAATACTACGCCCGCCAGGGCAAGGATCTTCCGGAAACGCTCGAAGAAATGACGCCGCTGTTTCACGCGATCTATCACGGATGCCAGGCCGGGCGCCATTCCGAAGTGGGCCAGACCGTCTACGGGGAACGCGTGTTGCGGGGTGACGAAGCGTTCCTCACCAGGAAACTCGGTGCGTTCGGGACTAACCTGTCGCTGCTGGCCAAGTTCTTCGCCGATCCGTGGACGCGGCCGGTCGACGGATTGTCGCCCGAGGATCACGCGTGGATGATCAACGAAGCCGGATACGGCCTGCGCGCCGTCGGGCGGCTGGCGGACGCGGTGGCGCCGATGCGCGCCGTGGCGGAGTTGGATGTAGGCGGCAAGGAATGGGAGAATGCGGCGATCAGTCATGGGACACTGAGCGAGCTCTTACTAACTCTGGGGCGGATCGGCGAGGCGATCGAGACAGCCCGGCAGTCGGTGGAGTTCGCTGATCGCGGCCGAGACAGCAAGCACAAGGTAATCAACCGCACCACGCTCGCCGACGCGCTGCACCAATCCGGCGACATTCACGGCGCGGCGGCGAAATTCGCGGAAGCGGAGCAACTGCAACGAAATTCGGACCCGGAGTGTCCGATCCTGTACTCTCTCCGGGGTTACCGCTATTGCGATCTGTTGCTCAGCAAGGGCGAACGCGATGCAGCGCGGCGGCGCGCGGAACAGACTCTGCCAGGGGCGGAAAAGAAAGCCGGGCCGCTCGAGATCGCGCTCGACCACCTGACCCTGGCGCGGGCCGGCGACCCCTCGCACTTCACCCAGGCCGTGGATGGTCTCCGGCGCGCGGGCCGCCAGGATCATCTTCCACGCGCGCTATTGGCCCGCGCCACGCCCGATGACCTGGCCGAGGTCCACCGCATCGCCACCCGTAGCGGCATGCTGCTTTTTCTGGCGGACTATCATTTGGCGATGGCTCGCAACGGCCATGGCCGCGAACATCTCTCGGCCGCGGCGCGGATTGTGGTCGATACCGGTTACCGGCGGCGCGAGCCGGATGTGGCTGAGTTACAGGTGCTCCTCGGCGCCATCTGATTGTAAGTCGTAATGTTGTTTCTGTATCATCTATACTGATCCCGAATGCCTGTTCTTCCGGAGGATCTCAGGAAATTCGCGACTCTCGACTTTGCCATTCGCATGGGCGCGTTCGGCGTCACCACCGCTCTCAGCCTCGGCGCGGCCTATTTTGGTCAGGATAAGACCCTGTCGGCGGGCATCCTCGCTGCGGCGGCCACGGCGGGCAATGTCTTCGCTAACCTCGCCACAGACGCTTTCAAGGGATGCGTCGAGCAGGTGCGCGCCGCCCCGGACCGGAATTTCTATCAGGAGGACGCGCTCCGCAAGGCGCTACAGCAGGCGTTGGCCGGACTTCGCACCGACCTGTACGCCGCCCGGTGGTTCGACCCGTGGCACAAACATCTGGACAAGGGCGGCGAGGAGAATCTCCGGCGGCTCTTTGGGACGCTCACGCACACTCAGATACACGCGCTGGCGCTGGATCCGTCCGGCTGGTGGAAGCTGGCGGCCAAATCGCTGGTGACTTGGGCTGCGGCCGAGCACAACGCCTGGGAAGAGAAGCCTCTCCCGGCCGCCCTCAGCGCGCTCCTCGAAAAGGAATTGCCTCGCCGGCTCCAGGCCGAATACCGCCACCAGTTGCAAATCACGCCGGAGGCGTTTCGCGGACACGCGCTCGATCACTTCGAGGCGTCGGCGGCGAACGACCGCACGATCATTTCCCTGCTTCGGCGGGAGCGGCTTCCGGCGCTG
>JAWKHI010000085.1:0-4354 GCA_041394885.1 Bryobacteraceae bacterium
AGGCCAAGCTGCTCGAACTCCTCTACCGGGAACTGGTGTAGCCGCTTCGATGAGCGCAATCGATCAGGCACTCGAAATACTGGCAGCGGGCGGCATCGCCGACGACGAGCATCTCCGCGACGCGCTCTGGCTCTCCCAATTCCTGCCCACGTATCCGTTAGAGGAACCCGACGCCCCCGGGACCCCTGAAGGCAAGCATCCTGCCGGCAAGGACGGCAATTCCAAACGACCGGAAGAAGTTCCGCCTAAGCCCGGACCGCCGCCGGCCTCGGCAAAGGCCCCCGTCGCCCGGCTCTACCCGAGCATCCACGGCGGACAGCCCGGAAATGTCCCCGCCGCCCCCGTCTACGTGCCCGCGTCCGGCGCCCTGCCCCATCCCCTCGACCTCGCCCGCGCGCTCCGCCCCTTCGGCCGCAAGACACGCGGACGCCGTCTCCGGCTCGACGAACAAGCCACGGTGGAAACTTCCGCCGCCCAGTCGGAACACGAACCCATCGTCGTCCCCGTATTCACTCCCGCTCCGGAACGTTGGTTTTCGGTCGCGCTGGTTTTTGACGACACCCCAGGCATGGCCCCCTGGCGCAAGACCGCGGACGAGTTCACGCGCCTGCTGGGCGGGCTCGGACTGTTTCGCGACGTCCGTTTATGGATGCTCACGCCGGAACTGCGATTGCGGTCGGCCCGCGGTCCAGCTGCGCGCCTGGGCCAGTTGAGCGATCCGGCGGGACGCACCATCGTATTGATGCTCACCAACGGGGTGGGCGCACATTGGCGCACCCGTGGACTCATCGAACAGTTGGAGCAATGGGCCCGGTCCGGCCCCGTAGCGATCTGCTCTCTGCTGCCGTCCCGCCGTTGGGCGCACACCGATCTGGGCTCGGCGTCCCTCTGGGTGCAAGCACCCGTGCCCGGTGCGCCCAACGCGGCCCTGCGCTCGGGCGAGGGGCTCCGCACGCTAACGCTCGATCCGGGCGTGACGCCATATCCCGTCTTCCCCCTGACCAAAGACGGACTCGCGCAGTGGGCGGGCATGCAGATGAGCCGCCGGGAAGAGAGCGTCAGCGCGCTATTGCTCGCCCCGGAGTGGTTCGACCAAACCGCCGAAACGGCCGCCCAGACTGTGGACGTGACCCGCCGGATCGGTGAGTTTGCCGCCATTGCATCGGGCGAGGCGGTGAGCCTGTTGCGGTTCTTTTCGGCCGTGCCGCTCACGCTCCCCATCATGCGCCTCGTCCAGGAGGCGATGCTGCCGGGCTGCCCGCTGTCGGCAATGTCGGAAGTGCTGATGAGCGGACTCATCCGCCCCGTGCATCCGGAGATGCTGCGGGACGATCCGGAGAATCTCCTGTTCGATTTCATTCCGGGCGCCCGCGAGGAGTTGCGGGCCGTTACCGGTGTCGGGGAACTGGAGCGAATCGCCCATGTGGTTAGGGATGCCATCCGGCAGCATATCGAACGTAAGGCTGGGGTAACCATTCATGATTTTGAGGCATGGGTAGCGAGCCCCGGTGGCAAGGGGACTCTGAACGGTGAGGCTCAGCATTTTGCCGAGGTAATGAGCGCCACGCTCGCCGCGATGGGCTACCAGCCACCCGTTGGCAGTAGCGAGCCCATCCAATCCGATCGGATTACCGTCTTCGTGAGCTACGCCCACGCCGGGACAACAGCAACGGCGAGATCACGCGTGATTCTCGATCGCGGAAAAGCGTTGCCGTCAGCAGCCAGCGCGTCTCTTGTTTCGGGACTCGAATCCGGTGGCGGAGACCGCGGCAGGAGACCTGGCGATCGACTCGGCGTCACTTTGTGTCCCCACTCGTCAGCGCGATATCTGAGAGCAAGTCTTGCCTCGCGGAACTGCGCCGGTTCCGCGACCTCGAGCGGTACACCAGCCGCGACGATCTGGTAATGCCTCGTCCTCTGGCGCGGATCCAAGGTGGCGATTGGTGCGAGGCACCCGTATCTGGATTACCTGAAATCCCTGGACTCCGTGTCCTGGCAGCGAAGCGCCAGCGTAACCGCCCTATTAGTGGCCGACGCCATCGCGATCCGGCTCTCCGCCACCACCACCGCCCAACGCCTCGGGCGAACGCCGCTGGGTAAACCCGAAAGACGGGTTGACGTACATTTGGATACGCCGGCACGTTCCTGATGGGCGCTTCGGAGGGGCGACAAGAAGCGCACGGGTGACGAGAAGCCGAGGCACGAGGTGACGATCAGCCGGGGCTTTTGGATGGGGTGAAAACGCTGGATGACACAGGAGGCGTGGGAGCGGTGATGGGAAGAATCCGAGCCACTTCAAAGGCAGGGCGAATCCGGGTGGAGCGGGTGAGCGGGGAGGAGGCTGCGCGGTATTGCAAGAAGGTAGGCGGGCGTCTACCGACGGAAGCGGAGGAGTATGCGGCGCGCAGGGACGGCGGGGCCTCGGTATGGGGAGTTGGATGGAGATCGCGTGGTATAGGGACAACAGCGGACAAAAGATCCACCCAGTGAAGCAGAAGAAGCTGAATCCATGGGGCTCTAAGACACGTTGGGGAACGTGCTCGAATGGGTGGCGGATTGGTATGGGCCCTATTCGCCGGACAGCCAGACGGACCCGGAAGGGTCCCCGAAAAGGGGAGCGTCGTGTGCTGCGCGGGCTCCTGGGCTACATTCCTAGGGGCGTCTGCGCGTCGAGCCGGAACGACCCCGACCGGAGTACCGGAGCAACGTCCTTGGGTTCCGATGCGCCGGGGAATTCCGTTGAGTTTTATTCTTTTTTCTTTACCCTCTACCTCCCCGAAGACACGTCTGTTGGGGATCGGAGAAAAACCGGCGGGGATTGCAAAGGGGGCGGCCCCCCTTCGCCGGAAAAATTTTCGAGTACCATACAGAGCCATGGCCGAACCAACGCTGGTAGTCCAACGAGCCTACGACTGGACGGTATGGATCCTGCCCAAAGTCGAAAAATTCCCAAAATCGCACCGTTTCTCAGTAGGCCAGAACCTCGTCCAGCACTCGCTCGATCTGCTCACCAACCTCGTCGACGCCAGCTATGAATCGCGCAACGCGGAACCGCTCACGCATGCCGTCCGCAACGTCAACCGTATCCGCTTTCTGGTCCGGCTCTCCAAGGACCTGAAATTGATCGGCGCCGACGCCTACGAGGTCGCGGCCAAGGGCCTCGACGAGATCGGCCGCATGACCGGTGGCTGGCGCAAGGCCGCGCGGGAGAGGAAATGAAGCGGGTCGGCAATCTGTGGCTGGAGGTAATCGCCTGGCAGAACCTGCTGGACGCCGCCCTCGCCGCCGCAAAGGCCAAGCGCCGCCGCGTGGACGTCGCGTTTCTCGCCAACCTCGAGCGCCTCGGCGACCTGCCGTGCGATTCCCAGCGCCTCGTCCAGTGGGATTACCCCTTGTTTGATCCGCGCCGAGAGCGTCTCGCCTTCCACTAACTCCATCACGAGATAGTTGGGGCCGACGTCGTAAATGGCGCAAATGTGCGGATGGTTCAGCGCCGCTACTGCCCGCGCCTCGCGCTCGAACCGGTCGTTGAACCGTTCGCTGGAGACTCTAACCGCGACGTCGCGGTGGAGCCGCGTGTCTTTGCCGCGATACACCTCGCCCATCCCGCCCTTGCCGAGCAGGCCGTTGATCTCGTATGGCCCGAGCTTGTCGCCGACGGAGAGGTCCATGAGGATTATGGCACCGTTGGTTCAGGAGTATTGTGCCACAATGAGGCGAAATGAGTGCGTCCCTCCACGGCCTCGAGATTCCCCACGCACAGGTGGAGAGATTCTGCCAGCAAAACCACATTCGTAAGCTCTCCTTGTTCGGTTCGATCTTGACCAGCCATTTCCGCCGTGCTCGTGGATTTCGAGCCCACCGCGGCCATCACCTACTTGGATCTGGCGCGTATGGAAGACGAGCTTTCCACCATGCTGGGACGAAAGGTGGATCTTCGCACGCCGGCTGAGTTGAGCCGCTACTTCCGAGATCGCGTGGTAAGCGAAGCGTTTGTTCAGTATGAGCGAGGCTGACCGCATTCGTCTCACTCATATGTTGGATGCCGCGAGAGAGGCACGGTCTTTCGTGGACGGAAGAGATCGCGGCGATCTGGATCACGACCGGATGCTCGCATTGTCGTTGATCAAGGAGATCGAAATCGCGACATCAACCTGAATATCCTCTGGCACACGGTCACATTGCGCTACCCCCGCTGATCTTGGAACTCGAGGCGCGCTTGAGTCTAGCCTGAGCCTATTAACTGGAATCTCCTGCCGTCGGCGGTGACTTCATATTGGTTCCGTAGATTCGGACTGAACGGTCACCAGGAGGAGCGTTCCAGCGCAACCGAAATCTATTTCCTCAATTGCCC
>JAWKHI010000086.1:0-3699 GCA_041394885.1 Bryobacteraceae bacterium
GCAGTCACTCGACGCGGGATTTTCCAACGTGGCCAACGTGTACGATCGCCGCTCCGAGCGTGGGAACGCGAACCTCGACATCCGCCAGAACTTCACCAGCAGCTTCACGTGGGAACTCCCCTTCGGACGCGGACGCGCGCACGGCACAAGTTGGAACGGTGCAACCGACGCGGTGCTTGGCGGCTGGCAAGTGGGCGGCATACTTACTCTACGCTCGGGCACGCCCTTCGAGGTCACTTTTCCCGGCGACCCGCAGAACAGCGGAACCACCAACCGCGGCAATCGGATTGGCAACGGCAAGCGCGACAATCCGACCATCGACAACTGGTTCGACCAATCGGCATTCGTGATCAGCGCACCCGGCGTGTATGGAACAAACGGACGCAATGTCCTCAACGGCCCCGCCGGCAAAGGATTCGACTTGATGCTCGGCAAGACGTTCCGGATGCCGTGGGAAGGCCACCGGCTGCAATTCCGCTTCGAGTCATTCAACCTGACCAACACGCCGGTGTTCGGGCTTCCCAACGGGGGAATGCTCGTGGCGTCGACGGGAACCATCAACCGGGCGGATGAACCACGCCGCATCCAGTTCGGGCTGAAGTACCTGTTCTAGGGGCACGATCGCCGATGCGTTCGATTGCCATTCTGTTGTGGTGCGGCGTCGCGTTTTCGCAGACGGAAGGCACATTCACCGGCGAAGTGCTTCCGTTGCTGGAACGAAACTGCCTACCGTGCCATGGCGCGGAGAGCCGCACCAGCGGACTGGTGGCGACAACGGTGGAGGGACTCATGGCCGGGGGAGCCCGTCACGGCGCGGCAATCAGCCCCGGCCATCCTGAGCAGAGCGTGTTGATCCGCGCTCTGCGCGGAGAACTGGCTCCTCGAATGCCGATCGGCAAGGCGCCCCTTTCCAACGGCGATATCGAAAAGATCGCCACATGGATTCGCCACTTCCAGCCGGCGAAGCCGCAGACCAAACAGCGATGGTGGGCCTTCGCGCCGCCCAAGCGAACAGAGCCTCCGCCGGTGAAGGCGACCGCCTGGGTCCGCAACCCGATCGACCGTTTCGTCTTGGCCGCGCTCGAAGCCAAGGGGCTTGCGCCAGCGGCGGAAGCGGACAAGCGAACCCTGGCGCGGAGGCTATACTTCGATCTCACGGGGCTGCCGCCGGCGCCGGAAGAGATGGATAGGTTCCTCGCCGACGAGAGTCCCAAAGCCTACGAGGATCTGGCGGACCGCCTACTGGCAGACTCCCGGTACGGCGAGCGTTGGGGACGCCATTGGCTGGACCTGGCGCGGTACGCCGACACGATGGGCTTCGAGGCCGATCGCGAGCAGTATCATATGTGGCGCTATCGCGACTACGTGATCCGGTCGCTCAACAACGACAAACCCTATGACCAGTTCATCCGTGAGCAACTAGCGGGTGACGAAATCACCCCCTCGGATCCGGACCGCTTAGTGGCCACGGGCTTTTTACGGTTGGGTCCGGTTTTCCAGACCACGATCGCGGCACAGTCACGCCAGATGATCTTGAGCGAGATCACCAACACAGTAAGTTCGGTATTCCTCGGTCTAACGGTTGGCTGCGCACAATGTCACGACCATAAGTACGATCCCATTCCGCAGCGCGACTACTATCGCCTGCAGGCATTCTTCGCGCCGATGGAACTGATACAGGCAGACGTGCCGATCCGCGATGCGGCGCTGAAAGCCCGGCTCGATACGGCGCGCAAAGCCGCCGAAGCCAAGCTGAGTGAGCGTCAGGGCCAACTACAGGCCTACGAGAACACCCTCGTCGCCAAATGGCGCAACGCGTGCGCCAACGGCTGCGATGGTCAGAAGATCGAGCCCAAGGGGCTGAAGACTAAGTTACTAACCGCCATCGCCAACGGCCTGGTGCCCAACGACGACTCCACGTTCACGCTCGACGAAAAGCTGCGCTACCTTGAACTGCTGGACTACGTGGACACGACGATGGGCGGGCGCGACCTCGGCGTCTTCCGCCGGGAAGTGGAGCGCCACAAAGCGCGCGCTCACGTCGTCCGCAACATTACCGTTTCCGGCAACAACGCCGAGCCTCCGGTTTCGTTCGTGCGCCTGCGGGGCGAATACGATCAATTGGGCGATCGCGTAGAGCCCGGATTTCTCACGGCGATAACCGGCAAGGAAGTGCCCGCCGAACTGCCCACCGATACTTTCGGCAACGTGCGGACGTGGCGCATCGGTCTTGCGAAGTGGATCGCATCGGCGGACAACCCGCTCACGTCGCGCGTGATGGTGAACCGGCTGTGGCAGAAGCATTTCGGCGCCGGATTGGTAGCCACCCCCAGCGATTTCGGCCGCAATGGCGGGTTCCCGTCTCACCCGGAATTGCTCGACTGGCTAGCCCTCGAGCTACCCGCCCGCGGCTGGAGCCTGAAAGCGATGCACCGCTTGATGGTGACTTCGTCGGCGTACCGCCAGAGCTCGAATACCATCGCCGAGCCTGCGCGCAAAGCCGACCCCGCCAATCGGCTGCTTTCCCACATGAATCGCCGCCGCCTGGAAGGGGAACTGATGCGCGACGCTATTCTCGCCGTGAGCGGACGCCTCAATCCGGAGGCAGGTGGTCCCGGCGTATTTCCCCGCTTGCCCGCCGCCATCGAAGGCACTGCAAAAATCAAGAACTTCACGGCGTGGGAGCCTTCCGCCGACGACGAAGCCCGCCGCCGGTCCATTTATGTGTTCCAGCGCCGCCAGATCGAGTTTCCCTTCCTGAGTGTGATGGACGCACCGGTGCTGCAGGCCCCTCGGGAGGTGCGGCCGGAATCTACCACGGCACTGCAGGCGCTCACACTGCTCAACGGCCGCCTGGTCACCGAAGAAGCGCGCGCATTCGCCGATCGACTGCGAAGGGAAGGCGGCGCATCGGTTGCCGAACAGGTCCGCCGGGCCTATCTGTTGGCGTTGGGGCGTCCGCCCAGCGCGGAAGAGGAGGCGCGGGCGAGGGACTTCGTCGCGACGCTCGGCGCGGACGGTCTGTTGGGTCTTGCGCGCGTGCTCTACAATACCAACGAGTTCATCTATGTGGACTGAAGGCATAAGGGCCGGATTATCTCGTCGCGAGTTGTTACGCCGGTCTTGGAACGGAATCGGCACGCTGGCTCTCGGATCGTTGCTCGCCGAGGAACTTCCCGATCCGCTCGCCCCGAAGAAACCGCAGTTGCCCGCCAAAGCCAAGCGTTGCATCTTCATCTTCGCTTCCGGCGGGGTCAGCCAAGTGGACACCTTCGACTACAAGCCCGAACTGGCCAAGTTGGCGGGCAAGAGAATGCCGCAAATGCCGGGCGTCGAAGGCGAGATCGAAGCGTTCCTCCGCAACGGCGCAACCGCGTTGCCGAGCCCATTCGAGTTTCGCCCGCGCGGCCAAACGAAACGTTGGATATCGAACTTGTTCGAGCATCTCGGCGGCCACGCGGACAAGCTCGCGTTCGCGTATGGAGTGAAGGGCGAGAGCAACAATCACTCCCCGGCGACCATGCAGATCAACACAGGCTCGCCGTTCCAAGGCAATCCTTCCGTCGGCGCGTGGGTCACTTACGGACTCGGGAGCGAGAACCGCAACCTTCCGGGCTACGTCGTTCTCCATGACCCGCGCGGTGGACCGGTGAATGGTCCGGCCGTTTGGCAAAGCGGCTACTTGCCGGCCACCTACCA
>JAWKHI010000087.1:0-3657 GCA_041394885.1 Bryobacteraceae bacterium
AAAGCATGGTGGTGGTGAACGCGGTTTATAGCTTTTCTTTTTTTTGGGATGGACGATCGCTGTCGCTCGAACAGCAGGCCCGCGGGCCGGTGCAGAACCCCGTGGAGATGGCGCATTCGCTCGAAGGCGTGGGGCGCAAACTCGCTGCCGATCCCACTTATGTGCGGATGTTCGAACGCGCGTTCGGGCCCGGCGCCATCGTGTTCGACATGGTGGCCAAGTCGATTGCGTCCTATGAGCGAACGCTCATTAGCGGCAACTCCCCTTTTGACCGCTACTACTACGGCAAGGACCAGACCGCGATGAACGAGTCCGCCATCCGCGGCCTTAAGCAGTTTCTCGACGCTACGCTCGATGGTCCCAACTGCGTAAGTTGCCACCGAATCGAGCCGGAGCACGCCATCTTTACCGAGGTCCGCTTCCACAACACCGGTGTCGCCGTGGACACCGCGACGGGCGCGATTCGTGACCGCGGAAGGTTCCTGGTGACCAACGCGCAGAAAGATCTGGGCGCGTTCAAGGTGCCTACGCTGCGCAACATCGCCCTCACCGCGCCTTATATGCATGACGGCAGCATGACGACGCTCGAGGAAGTGGTCCGGTTCTACTTTCAGGGCGGGCGGCCCAATCCGCAGCTCTCCGGCGTCATGCCTCACGCGCCGCTCCATCACCTGCCGCCCGAAAGCCAGCCGCAGGCGGTGATCGATCTGGTGGAGTTCATGAAGGCCCTCACCGGCGAACCGCCACCGCTTGGGTCGCCTCCGGACGAGAGGGGTGTGCAGTGATGCGCCGTGCCTGGCTCGTAGTCCTCACCGTGCCCTTGTACGCACAATCGGGCGAGGCCGTTGCGCTCAACGGCAGCTACCATTTCGTGCGGGTCGCGACCAGTGGTGAGGGCGCGCGCGAAGTCCGGGTTTCCGGTGGAACGCTCACCTTCGCCCCAGACGGTACGTATCGCCACACCGGTCACGTGGGCATCGGCAGCGCAGCGTCGTTCGCCATATCCGGCGAGGGCACCTATGCCAGCGCCGGCGGGACGCTACGGCTCTCTGACCTGTCCGAGCCGGGCGCGACGTTCGAAGTTCTTCCCGGGCTCGACGGCTCGGTCTTGCTCGGAACCGGCGCCGAGGACGGCCATGGATTCTTCCTCGCCGCCCGTGCGGCGGAGGCAGGCATCACTTCCCTGCAGGGCAACTATGCCGGTGCGCTTCTCGCGTTCCAGAACGGCGTCGCGGGTGGAGTCTCCACTGCTTTCCTGGAACTCCGTGCCAACGGCGGCATGGTCACACCGGTGTCGCTCGTTAGACACGCCGGCTGGATCGACGATGTGAATCGCCTCGAACAGCCCTCTTCGGAATTCCTCACGGGCGAGCGCCAATTCTTCGCGGCCGCGGAAGGCGAAATCCTCCTCGCCTACGGCACAGCGGCGGGTAGCCGCGACATCCTGGTCGCCCTGCGGATCCCGGCCGATGCCAGCACCACTACGCTGCGCGGCCGCTTTGATCTCGCCGATTTTTGCGCCGCGAACTCCTACGTCTTTGCCCCGGACCGCGTTCGCTGGAACAGCGGATTGGGTTCGGCCTCCGCTGACGGCGACGGCAACCTCGCGCTGTCGGAGAACGTGTGGACGTCCACCCGCCGCATCGAACTGATCACCTCCGGCCAGTACAGGATTCAGCCGGACGGCACCGGTCAGTTCGGGCCGCAGGTAGACTTCACCTTGAAGAACCTCGCCATCGGAACGTCCGGCGGCATTTTCCTCGCTGCGCAGGTAGGCCCGCCTGGTGAGCTTTCCCTGACTCACGGGCTCATGGTGGGCGTCCGATCCGTCCGCACCGTCCAGCCCGGAGTCTACCTGGCGCCGCGCGGTGTCTTCAACGCCGCATCGCTCGCTCCCCAACTGCCGCGGATCGCGCCCGGATCGATGGTTTCCCTGTTCGGCAGCAACCTCAGCGCCTCGCAAACCGCCGCGTCCACCACCCCGATTCCGGCGGAACTCGGTGGCGTGCGCGTGCTGCTGAACGGTGCTGCCGCGCCGCTGCTGTTCGCCTCCAGCCAGCAGGTGAACTTTCTCGTTCCGTGGGAACTGGCCCCTGGCGCCGTCAGCATCCAGGTGGATAACAACGGCTCACTTTCGAACCCCGCGCGCGCCACTGTCGGCAGCACCAGTCCAGCCGTGTTTTCCATGGCCGGACCCGGCAGTCCCATCCTCGCGTTTCACGCCGATTCGACGCTCGTTTCCCGCCTGAATCCGGCCCGCCCCGGCGAAACCCTGGTCGCGTACGCGAACGGGCTTGGACCCGTCGCGCCCGAGGTCCGGTCCGGAGACACAACTCCGCTCACCGGACTCAGCCGCGTCGTGGGCAACCTCGAGATCCTGATCGACGGCCGGCCGGCCCGGGTTGATTTTGCCGGTTTGGCGCCCGGGATGGTGGATGTCTACCAGTTAAACTTCGTCATACCTGAAGACATCACCGGTTACCGCGAGGTGACGCTGGCCATCGGCACCTCGGACGCGTTCTCCGATCTCGCCGAAATCGCCGTCGCGCCGCGCTAGTGGTGTCCGGGCGCGGATGACCTTCTTCAGAATGTCGGCGGCTTCGGCGGTCCAGACGAAGGGTCTGGTCTCGTCGTTGTGTTGGCCGATGTAGTCGCCGACAGCCATGATCAATTGCTCGACATCGCGGAAGATTCCGCGGCGGAGCCTTTTGCCCGGTGCTTGGCGGGCGACGTCGAATCGCCAATCACACGCAGAAATTTCAGCGATTCCTAATGACGATGCCGGTCGTGGGTCACGGCTCCACAGCGGTCCTCCTTCAGCGGCAGCCCCGGCTGCGTGCGGTCCAGCGCTTGGGATGCCGCTTTTCTCATCGACGCACAACACGATGGCGTGAAGGACCCCTTCACGGCAACCTCGTACGGCTCCGCTCGGATGTTGACCGACATTACGAAGAACGGCGTGAATCTTAGGCATACCTTCGCCCTTAGCCCAAATCCCCCAGCAAGTTTACGGCTCCCTGGCATCCCCAACTTATCCGCCCAAGAGCCAGCCATCTCGAGCATCGCCAGATGCAGGTGACCGACCGGAGTGTCCTCCGCATGCCGCACGCGACAGCCGGTGGTCTCGAGAGGAGATGCGCTGGACTTGATTCATCCCGCCGGCAACCGACAATTGTCCGTCACGAAGCTCGAATCTTCGGAGGCGGAGAACAGCGCGGCGGCGGCATGTCGGCCGTTCCCTCGCCCCCCACCCCAAGGAGGCCCAAAGCATGGGGCTCATCGCGGTAGCCACCTTTCCGGTCTGGGTCCTGGCTTTATCGGGCGGACGCTCTCCGCAACCCGGATCAACCTCAGAGTCATTCTTTTGCGAGCCGGTCAACTCCGGTCGATACGGGCGCGAATCATCCGGGAGAGCTCATGGCGGGCTCGAGCCTCCACCCCTCGACCCATCTTCTCTAAGACGATGGCGTAGGCCTCCTGAATTTTCGCATTGAACGGAGCGCGCTGGGCCGCCGGCTCAATCAAAGGTAGCGCCTCGGCCGCCCGGTCGTCTTCGATGAACTGCCAAGTGACCCGACAAGCATCCGCCAGCCCTGCTATCTCGGCCTCGTGCGCTTCGAGATCAACATGCACCTCTCGTACTGCCAGGATGTTGCA
>JAWKHI010000088.1:0-3019 GCA_041394885.1 Bryobacteraceae bacterium
AACGGATCGATCCGCGGCTATCTGGCGCGTCCGGCCAAGGCGCAAGGGAAGCTGCCCGTCGTGTTGGTGATCCACGAGAATCGCGGGCTGAATCCGTACATCGAAGATGTGGCGCGCCGCTTCGCGGTGGAGAACTTCGTCGCGTTCGCACCCGATGGGCTGACGAGCGTGGGCGGCTATCCGGGCGACGACGAAAAGGGTGGGGCGATGTTCCGGCAAGTGGACCGTCAGAAGATGACCGAGGACATGGACGCCGCGGCGCGGTGGCTGAAGGCGCGCTCCGATTCCAACGGCAAGTTGGGAGTGGTCGGCTTCTGCTTCGGCGGCGGCATGACCAATACGCTCGCCGTCCGCATGGGGGCGGACCTCAACGCGGGCGTTCCCTTCTACGGGGGGCAGCCGCCAGCGGCGGAAGTGCCGCGGATCAAGGCTCCGCTGCTGCTGCATTACGGTTCGCTCGATACCCGCATCAACAGCGGTTGGCCGGCCTACGACGAGGCGCTGAAGGCGAATGGCATCCCGCACACGGGGTACATCTATGAAGGCGCCAACCACGGTTTCCACAACGACACAACGCCGCGGTACGACGAGAAGGCAGCCAAGTTGGCGTGGCAGCGCACGCTCGAGTTCTTCAATCAGCACTTGCGAGGATGACGGGAAGAGGCTGACGCCGTCACTCGCGCAAAGCCACGGGACCGAACGCCGGCAACGGTAGATCCCGCGGACCCGACAGGTTACAGACCGGATCCAGACCCTGGCAATAGGCGATGCTCACCGTCTCGTTTCCAGCGCGTGACAGATGGAGCATCACGTCGCCCGAGGCACGATCGAAGGTCGCGTGAAACAAGGCCGCGCCGGTGGCAGTGAAGCCCAGGATCCGGCTTCCATCGGCCCGCAAGCGCGCGTTGAACTTCAGCCGGACGGTGGCGCTGTCTTCCCATGCGGCTGAGACGAGCCTTGGACCGTCGCCATCCAGCACGCGGGTGGCGAAGCGCAGACCGAGGCGGCGCTGACTGGGCGCGTCGAGGTGGATGGGGTCTGTCAACGTGAGATCGATGGTGGCCACTACGGCGGCGTTGGGCATGTCGATTTCGGCACGGCGCTGCGCGTCGCGGACCAGGTTCCAGCCGGTTGGGTCCGTGGTGTTGACGTGGCGCGAGAGTTGGGCGAAGTAGATGGGGAGGTCGGGCTGCGCGAGATCGCGGCGGAACGATTCCACCAGGGAGCGGAAGCGGTCGAAGTAGGTTTCGGCGGTGGAGACGCGGGAGGCGTCGGCCTCTCCCTGATACCAGAGGATGGCTTTGAAGCCGCCGCCGGTGAGCTTGGCGCGGGCGATGCAGTTGCCGTACAAAGATCGGCGAAAATGTTTCGGGGCATGGGCCGGGTTCCACTGTTCGAGCGAGGTTCCGCCCACCGCGCACGGGATGAGGCCCACGGGGACGCCCGTGCGCCGAACCATTTCCGTGGCAAACGGGATGCCGAGTCCGGCGCCGACATCGACGCCGTCGGGCCGATGGCGTGTTTCGTGCAGCGGATCGCGCGCTTGCTCCCAGGTGTCCTGCGGGGTGAAAGCGCGCACACGCGGGTGGGGCGCGGCGGCTTCGGCGAGCGGGGCGCGGCCGACCATGTTCGACTGGCCGGCGAGGATATAGACGTCGCCGACGAGGATCCCGGTGCGGACGGCGGTGCTGCCGTCTTTCTGGAACTCGATGCGATAAGGCCCGCCGGCGGCGAGCGTGGGGACGCCGCGACGCCAGGGTCCGCCGTTGACGCGAGTGAGCATACCGGGCGATTCCGGTATGGCGGGCTTGGCGCGATTGGCCGCGTCACGCTGGAGCACCTGATTGTCGCGGAGCGATAGATCGAGCGTGAAGGCGGGGCGGGTATGTGTTTCGAGCCAGGCGATGCCGGCGGCGAAGTCCGTTTCATGGCCGCCTTCGAACACGGTGAGGCGCACTTTGCCGGCGGTGCGCCGCAGCAGGACGGGCTGCTTGCGCGCCTCCTTTTCCACGCCCGCAAGCGGCGCCAGATGCGCGGGGACCTTCTCCTCGCGGACGATGGTTTGGATGTCTTTCTCCGCGATGCGCAGCGCGGGTGGGGCGAGCGCATTGAAGGCGCGGAGGGAATGATCGACGGGTACGGAACCGGTGTGGCCGTCGTGAATGCCGGTGTTGATGTCGAGCGGGAGTCCGCGCGCATCACTGAGGAAGAAGAGCGGCGAACGGCGGCGGTATTGTTGCGTGGCGAGGCCCGAGGGGGGCGCGCCGCCGAAACAGCCTTCGAGCATCTTCCAATAGCGAGCGTCTTTCGACTTGGAGAAGTGGTACCAGGCGGCGAGATCAGAGATCGGCACCCAGGCTGAGGCGGCTGCCCAAAGTTGCGGGGCTCGGGCAGCCATCACGAGCGTCATGTAGCCGCCGCCGGACCCGCCGAGGAGGTAGATACGCCGATCGTCGATCTGCGTGCGGCGCCGTGCTTCGGCAACCGCGTCGTGCACGTCCTGGATGGCGAGCTCAGAGCCGCAGGCTGCCGGCTTGTCGTTTGGGCCGCGGAAGTCCGGGGATAGAAAGGCCCAGCTGCGGCGTTTGGCCTCGGCGCGGGCGACATCGATTTCGGACGATTTGTCGAAGGTGGCGGACCAGCTATGGAGATGTACGAGCAGGGGCACCGGGCCGGTGGCGGTAGTGGGAACGTCGAGCAGAATCTGCTGTGGAGCGTTATCGAGGGAATTGGGAATCGTGAGTACTTCGGAGCGCGCGGCGGCGGCCACGGCGAGGATCGCGAGCAGGACGCGGTGCATCTCTCGATTGGATCGCGACGGGTGGGCTTGGCGCAAGGCGGCGGGCGGGGTTGTGCCGAAGAAGCGTGAAGTGGCCTCACTCCCGCGCGGCCGTTGGAGGTGCTCCGGCGTGACCCATTCCACGCGCCCGATGGTCGCGATGGCCGGGCGTGGCGCGGCAAGCAGGGTGGCCAACAGGAGGACGATCGGAAGAAGGTCATGAAGCAGAGAAGCGAGGTT
>JAWKHI010000089.1:0-2866 GCA_041394885.1 Bryobacteraceae bacterium
GCTGTCTCCGGCAGGAATTCCGAAAGGGCAACGATCCTAGCATGGACGGGGAAATGAGCAATATTCGCCCGGACGACGTACTAGACGATTTTCGAGAGGGGTCCATCGACCTCACAACTCGAACCATTCCCGCCTCCGGCCAGGGAGACGTGCCGATGATAGAAATCGAAGGGGATGCCGACTCGTTGCGTTTTCTTGGGCGATTGATTCTTGCACAGGCGGATTTTCCCCTGGACTGCGGATACGGCATATCGCCCCGCGGAGCAGGTAGCATCGTATTTTCGCCGAAGGCTGAACTGGGGATCTATTTGCATCGCATACCGTGTATGGATCAGGAACAAGCTGAGGACGCTGACTAGGGCCGCGTTGATTGGTTCGAAAACGTGCTGGGGTATGCACATAGGAGTACCGCGCGCGCACATGGCCGCGCGGTGAGACTGGGATGGGCAGGCGCGTGGCGACCGCCGGCCGCGAGGCGGCCGCAGGCTGTTTGAGACCAACCTGTCGGCGCACAAGACCAAGACGGTCGCCACGTTCCTGGAACAGCATCCGAATGTGCGGCTTCACTTCACGCCGACGTATTCGTCTTGGCTCAATCAGGTCGAGATCAAGTTCGCACGCCTCGAACGCGAAGTGATTGCGTCGCGGGGTCCTTCAATCGGTCGCTGATCTGGCCAGAAACTCGATGCGATTCATCCGCGCCTACTCCACGGCGGCACGCCCGATCAAATGGAAATACAATGACCCGTCACGGCGCATCGCAACGAACTCGCTGCGACAGGCCACTAGGAAACTTTCGTCGGCGCCCGATCTCAGTCAAAGGGGCCGTGGGGGGGGAAAGGAATCCACTTGGGATAGGGTAGGAAAATGTCCATCTGGTAGAGGCTCTCCGGCGACACTCTACTGTAGCGCCCGAAGGTGCGAGAGCCGTTCTTGAGCACAAACCCTGATAACGATCGGTTCGCCTATCTTGACCGCCTGCCCATCGCTCGGGTCGCTCGCCAGACGGGTGCTCAATGGAAATCCGACTCCCTGCTTCACGCCGGGCGTGCAGGTGTTGCCCCCGCCAGTTGAATCGCGAGGTTCCCGCCGCACGCATTCACCGCCGTGCCCCCGTGGCAGGACGCGCCTGTCTCGTCGCCCGGCGCGCCCGTGTAGCGTACGTCTGGGCCGTGGTCTTCGGCCCGTGCCGGAACCGCTACGGCGATAAAGCAGGCCAATACGAGCAAAATAATGATTCGTTTGAAAAGGATCGTCACAGACTCCTGATTGGATCGCATACAAGAGTTTGGGTGCATGAGGCCGGAATCCGGTGACAGTCCGGCAGGTGAAGCTATGTCAAAGCCGTGGGCTCGGCGCCGGGCGGGAACAGGACCGCTTCCATCGCGCGAATCAACTCCGGCAGACCCTTGCCCGTCACCGCGGAAATTGCGAAGAAAGGAAGCCCTCGCCGCTTCGCCATTCGCTTCAGATTCTCGATTCGCGCCGGGTCTTGCGCCACGTCCGCCTTCGACGCCACCACGATCGACGGTTTCGACGCCAACTCCGCGCTGAAGCTTTCCAGCTCCTTCATCACGATGCGATAGTCTTCCGACGGTTTCCGCTCCGTGTAGGCCGATACATCCACCAGATGCACCAGCAGGCGCGTCCGCTCCACGTGCCGCAGAAAACGGATGCCGAGCCCAGCGCCTTCATGCGCCCCTTCGATCAGCCCTGGGATGTCGGCCACCACGAACGTCCGGCCTTCCTCCACATTCACCACGCCCAGGTTCGGTTCGAGCGTCGTGAACGGGTAGTCGGCGATCTTGGGCCGCGCCGCCGATATGCGCGAAATCAACGTGGACTTGCCCGCGTTGGGAAGCCCCACCAACCCTACGTCGGCCAGTAGCTTCAACTCCAGCCGAAGATTCTTCGCCTCCCCGGGTGAGCCGTCCTCATGCTCGGTGGGCGCCTGATGCCAGGGCTTCGCGAAATGGATGTTGCCTCGCCCGCCACGGCCCCCGGCCGCCACCACCACGCGTTCGCCATGCTTGGTGAAATCGGCGATTTGCTCCCCGGATTCTTCGTCGTAAACCACAGTGCCCACCGGCACCGGCAGTTCCACCGGTTTGCCTTCCCGCCCCGTCCGCATGCTCCCCTCGCCATGCCGGCCCCGTTCGGCCTTGTGCTCGGGGTTGAAGCGGAAATGCAGCAGTGTGTTGTAGTGCTGGTTCGCCACCAGGATCACGTCGCCGCCATTGCCGCCGTCGCCGCCGCTCGGGCCGCCGCGCGGAACGTACTTCTCCCGGCGGAAGGCGAGGCACCCGTTGCCGCCGTCGCCGGCTTTCACACGGATTCTTACCTCATCGATGAACATGTTGCAAAGAGTAGAGAACAAAAAAAGCCGCCGGGGTATTCACCCGCCGGCGGCTCGGAGACGAATCAGGTTGTTTCAGGCTTCCGTTCGAATACTGATATACTTGCCCATCCGGCCGCGATCGCGAAACTCCACGATGCCGGGGACTTTGGCGAACAGCGTATCGTCTTTGCCGATGCCGACGTTTTCGCCGGGATTGTAACGCGTGCCCCGCTGGCGAACCAGAATCGATCCGCCCGTTACGCGCTCGCCGCTGAACTTCTTGATGCCGAGACGCTGCGCGTTGGAATCGCGCCCGTTCTTTGAACTGCCTAAACCTTTTTTGTGCGCCATATCGTTGCTCTCCTGGCCCCGGCCGCCTTACGGCTGAATCTCGCCCACCTTCACCGCCGTGTAGTATTGCCGGTGCCCGATCGTCTTCCGGTACTGCTTCTTGCGCTTGAACTTGAACACGATCACCTTCTGGCCGCGATCCTGCTCGGTGATGGTGCCGGTCACTTTCGCCGAAGC
>JAWKHI010000090.1:0-2757 GCA_041394885.1 Bryobacteraceae bacterium
TCTCACTGACGACGACCTTCAACGACAGCACGGGCTTTGCCGATCTGACGATCTTGAACTTGCTGATCAACAATGCCATCGACGGACGCAACGCCTGCTACGTGGCGTTCATACGCGCCGCGGGGACTCTCGTGCTGGTGAATGACGCCGGTGACGCGGGCGGTCCTTTCGCGGGTTCGATGACGATACCGGGATCGGGGTCGGTGATGAATAGCCAATGCATCGTTCGCGCCGCGGGCTCGTCAGCGTCGGGTGTGGGGGGCACGTTTACCTTGACGCTGGACTTCGAGTTCGCCGGCAGTTTCCGCGGAGATCGCATCGTCTATGCGGCGGCGCGGGATGGCCAGGGCAATAATTCGGGATGGCAGTCGATGGGTACGGTGACGGTTCCCTAAAGCGGAGAGAGCGTTTCGAGAGTTTCGAGCCAGTGGCGGAAGTGGGGGCATTGGGCGCGCATGGCGTCGAGTCCGACGGCCATGGCGCCGTGGGTGCCGTCGATGACTTTGCTGTATCGGGGGTGGAGGGCGAGGATGCGTTTTGAAGGCGTGGTTTCGGGACTGTCGTCGATGTCTTCCGGGGTTGGGTGTTCCGTGCGGATGGCTATCAGCGGCTGGGCGAGTTCCGGCCGGTAGATGGCTTGGGCGAACGCCGTAGGATCGCTGAACAGCACTGCCTCGTACTCGTGAAGTTGGAGGTACGGAATGAAGCGTTTTTCGGGGCGTAAATCGGGGATTTCGGCGCAGATGTCGCCGAGGAACGCGGTCTCGATTCTCTGGACTTTTTCGATTCCGGGGCGGTTGGCGGGCGGAGCATGCTCCGGGTAGCCCTTGCCGATGCCGTATAGATCGATCATCGTGGAGCAGTATGCGTCGCGATCCTGCTTGAGTTGCCGGATCACGTCACCACGCAAGCGCCGGTATGCGGTTCGGCCGCCGAGACTGCGCGGTTCGGGGTGAACGCCGTGTCGCCATAACGCCGGAGCCAGGAGTTCATTGACGAACGATTCCTCCGTTTCACCCTCGACAAAGATGTAGAGGCGCGTCACGAATGACCGTTGTTCCCGCGGCGGACCGCTTCGGGGATCTGTTCGCCCCGTGGACGTCCGCCTAATATGTTCTTCTGCCAGAGCTCGCCGAGAGTATATTCGCCGAGCCACTCCGAGAGGCTGTCTGCATCGAGGCGGCGGAAGACGGATTCGCCGTTCTCGCGCTCCACGACGATGACGTCTTCGGGTTGGAACTCGCTGAGCAGTGCAGGCGACTGAGAGGAAACAATGATCTGGCGCGTGACCGCCGCTGTCTGTTTGAAGAGGCTGCCAACGAGTGTCAGTGCGTAGGGGTGCAACCCCAGTTCCGGCTCGTCGAACAACATCGCGGCCGGAGGCGACGGCTGAAGAAGCGCGGTGGCCATGCAGATGAAACGCAGGGTCCCGTCGGAGAGTTGGTGCGCGCGAAAGGGATAGTCCGAACCCCGCTGCCTCCATTCGAGCTGAATCATGGAAGGGGCGAGGGGGTCCGGACGAAGGTTGAAGTCGTCGAAGAACGGCGCGGCCAAGCGCACGACGTCACGGATCTTCGAGTAGCACTCAGGGTTCTGGCGCTGAATCAGGTAGAGAAATGGGGCGAGATTATCCGCTTCCGGGCGGAAGTACTCGTTGTCGTTCAAGGCGTGGGCGCGGCGGACTGCGGCGGTGGCGCTGGTGTCGTGGAAATGATAGACGACCCGACTGGATATGGCATTGTACACCTCGCAATACGGTCCGTGCGGCTGATTCCTGCAGTGCTGGCGAAGCTGAGCCTCCTGATGGCCGGAGCCGAAGCGCAGGCCAAACGGGCCGGAATCCCCCTGGAAGCCTACCCGCTCCTCGACGACGACGAGCCGGTTGTCGGGTGTCGGCGCCAACAAGAACCCATAACTGTTCTGCCCAAACACCAGGTTGGCCGCAAACTCCCGCGTGACCTTCGGACCCATGAATAGACAAGCGTCCGCCCCTCCCTCGACCGTGGCGATGTGGACCTGCAACCTTTGCTCCACCATCTCGCGCAGCAAGCGGAAGAATCCGACGAAGTTGCTCTTGCCCGACCCATTCGCGCCGATCAGCACGTTCAGCGGACGCAGTTCAAAGTCCTCCAGCTTGCGGATCGACTTGAACCCCGCGATCGTAATCCTGTCGAGTTGGGCCATGGCCGCCCTCCAGGATACCTCGAAGCGGAACGGCGCCCTGGACAACGTATGTCACGGTTGCGCCGGGCAAGCTCGGCGTCGACGAATCGCGCTGGCGCCAGATGATGGTGGACCTTCGCAACGGGGGTCTGATTTCGGCCTCCACACGCAGCCATTGACGGCGAGGATCTTCCTGCGCCGGACATCCCCTCGAGCCCCGAGTTCCAGCTCTCTTTCACCTACACCCCGGGGGGCATCGCGAGCTTCACGGTGCTGAACGTGCTCATCAACAACGCGATTCGGCGCCCCGAGGGCCGCTATACTGATGTCGAGCCGTGTTGCGAAGCGTATTGTTCACCCTGATGCTGCTGGCGCCACATTCGCTGGCCGCGCAGGGAGTCTCGTCGCGGGCGGTGCGCGCCACTCCTCGCGGAAAGCCCTCGGGAATCCCTTTTCTGGCGCAGTTCACCGATGTCGCGGCCGAAGCCGGATTGACGCATCCGGTGGTTTACGGCACCAACGAAAAAAAGACCTACATCCTCGAAACGGTGGGGTCCGGCGCGGCGCTGATCGACTATGACAACGATGGGCTGG
>JAWKHI010000091.1:0-2412 GCA_041394885.1 Bryobacteraceae bacterium
CGTAAAAGTAGGTGGGTTGCGCGCTCCACGTCTCCCCGGCCGATCGAACCGAGGAGTTCGGCCCGGATCCGCGCGGCTTCGATGTACAGGTTCTTGATCGCCGGTTCCACCACCGCCAGATTCCTGCGGTCACTCCACCGCATGAGCTCCGCGTCGAGGATCGCCTCCGCGACCGGTATGTGTCGCTCCCGTTCGGCGAGCGCCCGGCCCTGTTCCCGGGCCAATTGATCCAACCCGACCAGTGTGACTCCGGCTATCTCCCCGATCTTCGGGTCTGCATTCGCTGGAACCCCTGCATCGATGACGAGCAACGGAGCCCGGCGGGCTGCCGCGGCCGCGGTCAGGGTGGCGACGCCGAGGATATCGAGCCGGGACGAGGTCGCGGCCACAACCACATCGACCGCTGTGAGCAGTCCCTGAACCTCACTCCATGAAGCGACGCGAGCACCCGTCCGGACGGCTGCGGCGTCGGCTTGTTCGGCGCGCCTTGCCGATACGGTCAGTTCGAAACGGCCCGTCTTTGCCAGATGATTGGCGATGTCGTTGGCGGCCTGCCCCGCGCCGAGCACCAGGGCCGTCAGTCTCGCCCCAGGTCCTCTGGCGTCGGCAATCGATCGGACCACCGCACCTCCTATGCCCGCCGAGCCCCGGCACAAACCCGTGTCGCGGCGTACCCGCCGCGAAGCCCGCAGCGCTGACTCGAACAAGGTCCGCAAGGTGAGGCGCGCCGTTCCTGCCGCCTGCGCCGCCTGGAGCGCCCTCCGCACCTGCGACGAAATCTGGGTGTCACCGAGCAACCGGGACTCCAGTCCTGCCGTTACTCGGAACAGATGCATGGCGGCCTCCGATCCCGCGGTCTGATAACGCAGGCAGTTGCGGTCGAGTGCGCGCGCGTGGGGCCGCAATCGCCGTAGCAGGGACATTAGCGCAGCCATCGGCCGGGAAGACGCCGAATCGGACGGAGCGCCTTGCCAAGCAGGACCGTCTGCCGGTGCCAAATAGAATTCGGTCCGGTTGCACGTGCACAGCACGACCAGTTCGGTCTGTGGTTCGCTACGCCGGAATCGATCCAGAAATTCCCCCAAGTCGGTTTCTCCGAAGCTCAGTTCGGCCCGAATGCCGGCATCGGCGTCGCGATAGTCGATTCCAGCCAACGATACCGGCGGCGCCGAATGGACTGAAGTTGGGAAAGGGGTGCTCATCGTATCTCGTGGGTGCGGCCTAGCGCCGGGAGACGGGTTTGAGCCGCGCCCGGCGCTGCCGCTGGCACTTGTGGCCTCAGACCTTGAATCGGCCCACCAGGCCTTGCAGTTCGGCGGCCATCTGGCTGAGTGCGCGGGCTGCCGACTGTGTGTCGGACGCGCCCTCGGTGGTGCTGCGTGCTGCCACGGCCACACCGCTGATGTTGCGCGCAATCTCCCCGACGCCTTTGGAAGCTTCGCTGAGGTTTCGCCCGATCTCATTGGTGGTCGCCGTTTGCTCTTCCACCGCCGAGGCGATTGTGTTGGAGATGTCATTCACCTGATTGATAATCTGTCCGATGTTCGCAATCGCTTCCACGGCTCCCTTGGTGTCGCCTTGGATGGCCTCGATCTTCTGACTGATCTCTTCGGTCGCTTTGGCCGTTTCTTTTGCCAGTTCTTTCACCTCGTTGGCGACCACGGCGAAACCCTTGCCTGCTTCACCGGCACGCGCCGCTTCGATGGTGGCATTCAGCGCCAGCAAGTTCGTCTGCTGGGCGATCGAGGTGATGACTTTGATCACCTTCCCGATTTCCAGGCTCGAGTCACCCAACTTGGAAATCGTGGTATTGGTTCCTTCGGCAACCGTCACCGCGTTCTGAGCGATTCTGGCGCTCTCGGCTGCGCTCTTGGAGATTTCGCGGATCGAAGCCAGCATCTCCTCTGACCCGGTCGCCACGATGCCGACGTTGCTCGACACCTGTTCGCTGGCTGCCGAGACCACGTTGGCCTGGCTGGCAGTTTCCTCCGAGTTCGAAGTCATCTGTTGGCTGATGGCAGACAACTGCTCGGCCGAGGCGCTCAGTTGCTGCGCGTTCTGAGTGATTTGAGTCATGCTGTCGCGGAGGTTGGACAGAAATACCGTAAGCCCCTCGCCCATTTTGCCGATCGCGTCGGTACCACGGATGGGGAGTTCCCGGGTCAGATCGCCATCGGCGGCCGCCTCGACTACGGCCAAAATCTGCGAGACTTTGTCCTGCAGTTCCTGTTGCTGGACGCGCTCGCGCTCCTGCATCTCCTTCTCCCGTTCGGCGGCGGCAACTCGTTCGGTGATCACTTCCCAGGTGACCATCGGACCCATGTAGTTGCGCTTTTCGTCGTAGATTGGACTCACCAGCAGATCGAGCGTCTCATCGCCCAGTTTGATGTTGGCCCGATGCGGCAGGTTTTT
>JAWKHI010000092.1:0-2409 GCA_041394885.1 Bryobacteraceae bacterium
AGCGATGTTTCGATTCCAGAGCCGACCGCTTCGCCATCCCCTTGCAGCGCGTGGCCGTCCCCGACGAAGAAATAGGCCCCCGGGACCTGCACCGGAAGAATAACAGTGGCGCCTTCCCGAATTGCGCGATAGTCGAGATTGCCCCCATAAGAGCCTGCCGGGCCCGATGTCGGTGGCGGGTCCATATCCGGAGCCACGCCGATGCAACCGAGCATCGGCGACGCCGGAAAGGACAAGTCGGTCTTGGCGCTCAGGCTGGCTTTCGGACGCGCGGTGTTGTTTGTCAGATCCAGAACGAAGGGGATGAGATCGGTGCGTCCTGGGAGGACCGCGCCTTCGGTGTAGGGAGCCGGAGCGTACCGCTCGCGGGCTGCGCCGGTGAGTACACCCACACGAAACGCCGTGTAGCCCGTGGTCCGATTGAGCCGCACGCGGTCCAGATGAACGGCCAGCGCATCGCCGGGTTCGGCTCCTTCGATATGGAAGGGTCCGGTGAGAGGATTTCCGTGTGTCTTGGTGTGCCGCACTCCGTTCAAGTCGAAGCCCGCGGAGTCCACTGTCTTGGTGACGACACGGTCGCCCGATTGAAGGTGCGCCAGGATGGGGTGATGCCGGGAGAACGTATGGTAGTTCACCTCGTTGACCACGGTGTGAACGGCGCCCATGGCGGTCATCACCCAGGCGAAATTCAAAAGAAGCGTTCTCATCTATTTCCGGTATCGGGATGGAATCTGATAGTCGACGCCTGCGAAGTGGAACTGTTCGGCCTGGCCAAAAGCAGAGCCTTCCGCCGCCACCGTGGCGAGACCGCGCACATTCTCCTCGACGAGTTTGCCGATGGAGGCATCGTCGACGGTGTCGAGAAGAGCGAGACGCCGGCCAGTGGCATCCAGGCGCTCCTTGATCTGCATGGCGAAGGCGCGGTTGATGGTCTTCAGAGCTTGGACGGCGCGCAATTTTCGGGGAAGGACGGCGGCGATATCGAGCGTCTTCGGTTGCGGAACGAAAGTGGCCGTGCTTTCGGGCTCGCGGCGGCGCGGATCGAGCGGTGGAGCGTAGTAATAAATCTCGGCTGTGGTGTGCGGCCGCACCCCGGCGGCCCCGAACGGAGGGACGTAGTTGTCGATGGCAGCCGAGCGCCAGGCATCTTCGGCGGCGCGGCCCGCATAGTGATGGTCAAGCACGCGATCGTATTCGGCGTATGGATTCGGAATGAAGAGCACGGTGGGACGGTAGTGGCGGATATAAAGGATCAGCCGGTCGCGGAGACTGGTGAAGGGAACGTCGGCCAGCTCATGGGCGCGATAGCCCATGGAGATGACCTCCTGAAAGCCCAGGATCTTTCCCGCCTGTTCCGCTTCCTGACGGTTGCGGAGAGCCGCCTCTTCCGGCGAAAGGTTCCAGGCGCTCTTGTCATCGTTGGTGACGCGTATGAGGATTGCCTTCGCGCCGCGCTCGACCAGGGATGCGACGGTGCCGCCGGCCGCGAGAAAGCAGTCGTCCGTGCCGGCCGCGATAACGAGCAAAACGGGCTGTTCCGCGGACTGGGCGTTCATGCACACCGGCGCTGCGTAGACGATGCCCAGAATTGCGGCGGCGAATCTCATTTGCTTTGCAGGTTCGCGCCGAAGTACGCCTTCAGCCCGGGCAGATGGTGAAATTCGTCCAGAAAATAATAGTCTTCGGCGTACCGGACACCTGCTTCCGCGCCTCGCTTGCGGGAGATCCAATCCATGTGCCACTCCTCCATCCGCACCGCGGCTTCTTCGTCGGAGAGGCTATTCCACTCGGGGATCTCGAGATTGCGGCGAGCCAACTCCATCCGATAGGCGCGAGCGGTGGCGGGATTCGCGTAGACGTTGCGGTGCGTCTGATAGGCGATCTCTTTCCGGCGGACTTGCGATTCGGTCAACTCGACGGCGACATTGGGCGTGTGGCCGAGACCCCAATCGAGCCGGGCCTTGCCGAACAGGTACGAAGCCTGATGAGGTTGCACGCCCAGCTTGAAGTGCTCCGGGTGGACGTTGGGGTTGCCCGCCATCCAGAAGGCTTCCGCCATGGCGCGGGCCACGTTCCAGTGGTCGGGGTTCTTCTGATAGTGCTCCCAAGGGTTGTGACCCAAAACGACGTCGGGCTTGTACTTGCGGATGAGGAAGATCAACTGGGCGCGAAGTTCATTGAGCGGAATGGGTGCGGTATAGTCGTTGCGCCAATTCAGGCTGATGACCTCCTGGATGCCCAACACTTTGGTGGCGGCCACCGATTCGCGGTGATTGATGTTGTCATTTTCGGGCAGATCGCGCGTACCGTCTTTCTCGTCGTTGGAGGCGCGAACGTAGTATGCGCGATAGCCCTCGTCGACGAAGCGCGCGATGAGACCGCCCATGCCGTAGTCCGTCGTGTGGTCGT
>JAWKHI010000093.1:0-2316 GCA_041394885.1 Bryobacteraceae bacterium
TGCGTAGATGATCCAGCTGTCGTCCTCGGAGACGGTCAGGCTGTTTGCAATGCCAAAGCGGGCGTGCTTTGGGAAGGTGACCAAGGTCTTGCGCTGCCAGGCGCCGTAGCTGTAGAAATCGATCGATGGGGCACGGCCGCCCGCGGATCCTAGCAGGTAGATTCCGGTACGCGAGAGCGCCCAGCGCCCGCATACACCCTCCTCGAGCACACGTTCCTCGGCTCCACCGGTAACGGGGATTCGAAAAATCCCCGGTTCCCCATCGCCAGGGAGCGACTCCGGAGTCCCCGGACGCTTCACGCTCTTCGAGTAGTAAAGCCACTTGCCGTCAGGCGACTCCACAGCCTGATGGCCGCCGTTGGCAGTGACGCGGATGGTCTCGCCTCCCCCAGCTGGCTTTTTATAGATCTCGGAGCTGCCAGTGCGGTCGGACACAAAGTACAGCCATCGGCCATCGCGCGACCAGGAGACGCCTCCTTCGGTTGACGGGTGCGTGGTCCGACGCTGAGCGATCCCGCCGCCCGCTTCGACCACGTAGACGTCACCGGCCCCGTTGAGGAAGCCATTGAATCCGATGAACCGCCCATCCGGCGACCAACTCGGGCTCCCCACCTCGGTCCGCCCGGAGAACGTGATCTGCCTGGGGCTAGAGCCGTCGATGCCCGATGTCCAGACCTCCATATGGCCGGATCGGCCGGACACATACACGATCTTGTCGCCTGCGGGCGAAACTCGCGGCGCGGTGTCGTTCCGGCTGGAGCCAACGATCCGTTGCGGCGCCCCCTGAGCGGCTGAAGCTCCGGGCCCGGGCGCGCGATAGATGTTCTTGTCGTCAGATGCAGCCGCGTAGACCAGCCGCGCTTTCGAACTCAGCGGTCTGCGTCCGAAGGAGGGCTGCCACCCCAAGTACCTCAGAGGAACCGCCGTTTCGCCCTGCACGCCGGCGCGGACTTTCCAAAGCCGCCAACCCACTTCTTCGGTATACAGGCCAAAGACGAGATCCCTGCCGTCGGGCGTCCAGTCGAGCCCGCCGATCATGGCCACCGCAGTATGCCGCTTCGGCGCGCCTGACGGAGTGCCGTCACTGGCGAGCTCGAGTGTGTGTACCACATGGCCATTGCTCCCGCGGGCGAAAGCGAGCGCTCGGGCATCGGGCGAGAACGCCGGCCAGGCGTCTGACAAGCCCCTGGGAGCCTCTGTGATTCTGCGTTTCGTTGCGCCGGAGGAGGATACGAGAAAGATCCCCTGCGGCTCGCCTTCGGGGTGATCCTCAACGGCAAGAAATCTTCCGTCAGGCGACCAGGAAATCTGGTGGCCAAGCTCAGAGAGCCGCGCAAGGGTTCGTTCCTCATGTCCGGGAACGGAGATCACGACAAGGTCCGCCCCGCTGGCAGCCGGACGCAAAAGCGCGATGCGGCGGCCGTCGGGAGACCAGGCGGGACAGCATTCCGGGCCGGGGTGATGCGTCAACCGCTCGAGTGTGTCACCGCTGAGCGGCTTGATGTAGATGTCAAGGTTGTCCCCCTGCTCGCCATCCCACACGAAGGCCAGTTTCTCCGCGTCCGGCGACAGGTCGGGCTGGCCTTCGTAGCCGCCAAAGGATGTTAGAGGGACGCTGAGCGGTCCGGATGCGACAGCGGCCTCCACGCGATCCGCCGCCCTCGATCGCGGAAGGGAGGAAGCGGCCGGAGAATGCAGCCCGGGCCAGACGAGCAGAACCGCGGCGAGGGCGCCGGCTGCGAGGCCGATCCACCACCGCCGGCGCGGTCCGCCGATGTTGCCGAGCAAGCCGATCCGGCGATCGACGCGCGCGCCTTCGCGCGAATGAAACGAAGGCACGTAGGATCCCTTGGGCAGCTCGATGACGATGGCATCGGAGGCACCTTGGTTGGCATAGTAGTCCTCGAGCCTTTTGCGCAACCGGCGCGCCTGAACACGGACGATGGTGTCGGTCCGGGGGTCAAACGAAGCGGGGCGCCCAAAGACATCGAGGCCGATTGTGAACTCCTTGAGGCTCTCGTGCTGCTCGCCGAGCGAGCGCTCGACGATGTAGCGCAGAAACTGGCTGGCGCGTGGGGAGCTGAGGAAAGCGTCGCTTTGGAGAATCGTCTCGAGCGCGCCCCGTACCTGATCGGGGCTCAGCGGCTGATCCGGCGCCTGTGCCCTCGAAGGGATCATTGCAAAATGACAATATCGCGGACCCAACCCGTTTGCAAGCTTATGATTCCAATGGCATGACACGGTGACGTCGCCCCGTGTCACTTGATGGTTTTCTCGCGTGGCCGCATGTTGCCAATACGTAGGAGCGTATCCATG
>JAWKHI010000094.1:0-2002 GCA_041394885.1 Bryobacteraceae bacterium
TCCGGCCGATCACCGCCCGCCAGTTTTGCGGCGGGGTGTCTTCGCTCGAAGCTTCCTCTTCTCCGCTGAACGTCGCGGAAGGGACACCGCCGAGCGCCTTGTGGATCACCTCATGAACGAGCGTCGACTTACCGGAGCCGGAGACTCCGGTGACGGCGACCATCATATCGAGTGGGATCTCGACGTCGATGTTCTTGAGATTGTGGGCGCGGCATCCTTCGATCGCCACCGTGCGGCGGGGCTTGGGTTTGCGCGGGGCGCGCGGGGGCGCTGTTTGGAGTTCACCGCGCAGGTAGCGTGCAGTGAGGGTGCTTGCAGAGCCATCGAACAACTCGGCGCGAGTGCCGTGGAATACGATGCGGCCACCGTTCTCGCCGGCGCCAGGCCCAAGATCGAGGATATGGTCGGCGGCGCGCATCATGTCGGGGTCATGTTCGACGACCAGGACCGTATTGCCCAGATCCCGCAATTCGTGAAGAATCCGGATGAGCCGGCCGGTATCGCGGGGATGGAGACCGATGGAGGGTTCGTCGAGCACATAGGTGGCGCCGACGAGACGGGAACCGAGACAGGTGGCGAGTTGGATGCGCTGGGCCTCGCCGCCGGAAAGCGTGGCGGAGAGCCGGTCAAGAGTAAGGTAGTCGAGACCAACGTCGTTGAGGAAGCGCAGGCGCTGCCGAATCTCGACCAGCACCTTGCCGGCGATGGCGGCCTCCTCGCGCGATAGTTCCATACTCTCGAAGAAGTCCAAGGCTTCAACGACGTTTTTCCGAGCTGTCTCGGCGATCGTCTCACCGCCGGCGCGAATCCAGAGCGCTTCCGGGCGCAGGCGGGCGCCATCGCAATCGGGACAGTGCGCGTAGCCGCGATAGCGGCTGAGGAAGACACGCACCTGCACCTTGTACTTCTTTTCTTCCACCTCCGCAAAGAAGGCGAGGACCGCTTTCCAGACGATGGCTTTCTCCTGTTTGTCGAGCCCGTGGTAGGGGACATCGAGACGGAGACGGCCTTTGTGGGTGAGGAGAAAATCCTTGAGTCCCCAGGTGTAGTTGGGGCGCGACCAGGGATGCACGGCGCCTTCCTTGAGGGAAAGATACGGGTCTGGAATTACGCGTTCGGGGGCGTAGTCGATGGTATTACCGAAGCCCTGGCAGCGCGGGCAGGCGCCAGCGGGGGAATTGAAGCTGAACAGGTTCGGCTCCGGTTCCTGAAAAGCGCGATCGCAACTCTTGCAGGCGAACTTCTCGCTGAAGCGGAGGCGTGCGTCGCCATTGGCGGCTTCGAAGATGACTTCGCCGGACTCACGGTAGGCCAATTCAACCGCGTCGACGATGCGTTGTCGAAGGTCAGAGGCGCCACCGAGGGCGAGGCGGTCCACCAGGATGTGGACGGGCTTGGCGAAGTCGAGTTCGAGCAGGGATTCCGGCGTGGAGAACTCGAAGACGCGGCCATTCTGGTAGAGGCGATTGAAGCCCTTGGTGCGAAGGTCAAGGAGCCGGTCCCGCAATGCATCGGTGGATGCGGCGGAGTCGATGGGAAACAGCGCATACCAGCGCGATCCGGACTTCTCGGCCAGCATCTGGGCGGCGACGTCGTCGACGGTGTCGCGATTGACGCGGTCACCGCATTGCGGGCAGAAGGTGCGTCCTGCCCGCGCCCACAGGAGGCGCATGTAATCCCAGAGTTCGGTGGAGGTGGCGACAGTGGAGCGGGGGTTGCGGGTGGTGTTTTTCTGCCGGATGGCGATGGGGGGCGCGATGCCATCGATGTCGTCGACATCGGGCTTCTCCATGCGGTCCAGGAACTGGCGGGCGTAGGCGGAAAGCGACTCGACGTAGCGGCGTTGTCCCTCGGCGTAGATGGTGTCGAACACGAGCGACGACTTCCCGGAGCCGGAGACTCCGGTGACGACGGTCATTTGTTCGTGCGGGATTTCGAGAGAGAGGTTCTGCAGGTTATGGACGCGGGCACCGCGGATGGCGATAGAGTCGTTGGCCCGCGG
>JAWKHI010000095.1:0-1983 GCA_041394885.1 Bryobacteraceae bacterium
GGGCGTGCGTGGATTCATAGCCCATCTTGAACGGGTCCTGCACCACGATCGAATCGATCCAGCCCTCTTCGCAATCGCGGACAAGCTGTTCGGAAGCGTCGAACGCCACCAGCTTCACTTGCTTGGCGTTCCGTCCCTTCAGGGCCTGCACGGCGCCCGAGGAACTCGATTCGTTGTCGGCGAACAATCCCGCGAGGTCAGGGTGCGCGGTGAGCATGTTTTCGGTTTCCGCCATCGATTTGGCGCGATCGGCCATGCCGAACCGCACTCCCAACAATTGCACATCCGGGAACCTGGCCCGCATCTCGGTTTCGAAACCGGACTCGCGTTCCATGGTGGATGCGCTGCCGGCCATGAAGCCGATCACGCCTACCTTACCTTTGCCGCCGATGAGTTCGCCAAGCCGCCGCGCCGCGATACGGCCGCCTTCGGCGTTGTCGGTAGCGACGAAGCTGAGGCGCTTGGGCGTATCGATGGCGCTGTCGAAAATGGCCACCGGCACCCGCTCACGGCCGGCGCGCTCCACGATGCCCACCAACGCCTTGCGGTCCACCGGCGCGAGCACGATGCCGGCCAGTTTGCGATTGACCATCGATTCGACGATTTCGATCTGGCGGCTGGAGTCGATCTCGAGCGTGGGCGCCTTCCATTCCACCTCGTAGCCGCCTTCCTGCGCCGCTTTGATGGCGCCGGCGTGCACCGTTTGCCAGAAAATGTGATTGGCGCCCTTGGGCACCACTCCGATGGTTTTGCCGGCCGGCTGGGTGCATCCCAGCATCGCCGCCAGCGCTCCCGCCGACGCGAAAAAGTGAAAATACCGCATGGTAGCCTTTAGTCTAATATGGCCTTTCAACGTGTCGGCTCGCTGGAGAGCCTGCCCCCCGGGTCCATGCTCGAAGTTGACGACGGCGAGAAACGGATTGCGGTATGCAATGCGGGCGGCGCCATCCATGCGATGAACGGCACGTGCCCTCATCAGGGCGGGCAACTCGCCTATGGCGCGCTTCACGGGACTACGGTGGTTTGCCCCTGGCACGCGTGGGAATTCGATTGCGTCACGGGTGAGTATGCCGGCAGTTCGCGCCTCAAACAGCAGAAGTACGAGGTGCGGGTGGAAGACGGCGACATACTGGTCGACTACTGAGTGCCTGAACTTCCCGAAGCCGAAACCATCGTCCGGACCCTTCGCCCGAAACTCGAGGGCCGCCGGATCATGGCCGTTGAATTCGCCGCCGCCCGCGTCTCACGGGATGATCCGGCGGCGCTCGCCGGCCGCGCGATCGTCTCGGTGGAACGGTACGGCAAGCAAATTCTCATCGGGCTCGACCGAGGCTGGATCCTGGTGAAGCTCGGAATGACGGGGAAGCTACTGGCGGGGGGAGAAGCCGGCGCCTACACCCGGGCCGTGTTCACGCTCGACTCGGGCTCGCTCGCCTTCGACGACGTACGCCAGTTCGGCTCCATCGCGATCCTCGATGCGCCGCCGGACCGGCTGGGTCCCGATCCGCTCGAAATCGACGCCCGCGCCTTCGCGGACCGGCTGAAGGCGCGCGACACCGAGGTGAAGCGCGCGTTGCTCGATCAATCCTTCACTCGCGGCGTGGGCAACATCTACTGCGACGAAGCTCTATTTCGAGCAGGAATTCATCCGAGGGCTCGCACGCGGCGGGTGAGCCGCGCACGCGCCGAAAACCTGCACCGCGAACTGACCGCTTTGCTGCGGCTGGCGATCGACCATCGCGGATCTTCGGTGAGCGACTATGTGGACGCCTCTGGCGCGCGCGGCGGCTTCCAGGAGATGCACCGGGTCTATCAGAAGAAAGGGCAGCCGTGTCCGCGATGCGGCTCACCGATCCGGCGCATCGTGGTGGCGCAGCGTGGCACTCACTACTGCGCGCGCTGCCAGCGGAGTTGACCCACCCTAATATTGCTAGGTCACACACGTGATCAGGGGTTGATCGGTCGAGGCCGCTGTCGTTGAAT
>JAWKHI010000096.1:0-1912 GCA_041394885.1 Bryobacteraceae bacterium
ACGTCGATCGCGAGAATCTGCGAATCAACTTTGACCCCGCCAACATGATCATGTACGGCACGGGTGACCCTATCGAGGCGCTTGCCGTCCTCGCTCCGCACGTGGTCTCCGTACACGCCAAGGACGGCACTTGGCCCAAGCCTGGCGATCCGCGCGGGCTGGGCGGCGAAGAACCTCTCGGCAAAGGCGATGTCGGAATCGAACGCTTTGTGGCCAAACTCCGCGAAGTTGGATACCGTGGACCGCTGAATGTCGAACGTGAGATTCCCGATCACGCCCAACAGTTGATCGACATTCGCGCGGCCGTCGCACTCTTGAACCGGCTCACAGCCTGAAACGCATGGGACTCGAAGCACGCTGCCGCGCACACTACGGAAAAAAAGTCTCCGAAGGGAAGGCGACTCTCGAATCGGACGTGCTTGCCTTCCGGGGCGATTTCCGCGTGTCCATCTCATTTGCCGACATGAAGAAGGTGGAGGCCAAGGGCGCCGACCTTCACGTCGAGACTACGGCTGGTTTGCTGGTGCTCGAGATCGGCCCCGCCGCGCCGCAGTGGGAACACAAGATCGTCCACGCCCCGAACCGGATCGAAAAGCTGGGTGTGAAGGAAGGTATCCGCGTGACCGTGTATGGCGCCTTCGACGATGCCTTTCTGAACGAACTCCGTGCCGCCGGGGCGGACCTGGAGGCCCAGCCAAGGAAAGATTCCGATATCGTCCTTGTTTCGGCCGACAACGTCGGACACCTGGCCAGCGTATCCCGTGCCTCCCAGGACGTTGCCGGGCGCGGCGCTTTGTGGATCGTCTACCCCAAGGGCCAGCGGGCCATTACGCAAAGCGACGTCATGGCGTCGGGCAAGGGCGCCGGGATGGTGGATGTGAAGGTCGCCAGTTTTTCTCCCACCCACACGGCGCTCAAGTTCGTGGTGCCGGTGCATCGCCGGACCAAATAGCCGCTCCTATTTGCGACGGATGCCGCTTGGAATCTTGCGCGGGTCCCGGACCGGGTATTGCAGGCTCCAGACCTTGGGCACATCTTTCTGATACGCGTCGATCAACTCCCGAAGTCTGGCTACCACCTCCGGATGCGCCTGGGCCGCGTTGTTGGACTCCACGGCGTCCGCGTTCACGTCGTACAACTCCGGTTGCTCCAGAGTCTTCTCACGCGAAGCCACATGAAGCTTCCACTTGCCGTCGCGGATAGTGGTCACGCGATCCAGGTACACCCAGAAAAACGGTTCGCGACGCGCAAACTCGCCCTGCCCGGTGAGCACAGGCGTGATGTCCTGCCCGTCGTAGACGCGATCGTCCGGCATCCGCGTTCCGGCCGCGCGGGCGAGCGTCGGAAAAATGTCGTAGGCGATCGCCGGCTCGTCCGCCACACGGCCCTCGGGAATCCTGCCCGGCCATGCCGCGATCATCGGCACCCGCACGCCGCCTTCGTAGGCGTCGCGGATGCGTCCGCGCAGCCCGCCCGTCTGGCCGCCAGGCGCCATCGGGCCGTTGTCGCTCGAGAAGAATACCAGAGTGTTGTCGCGCACACCGGCATCGTCGAGGGCTCGCAGCAGCAGGCCGGTTTGTTGGTCCATGTGCTCGATCGCGTCGTCATAGAGGGCCCGGCCCGGCGTTCGGGCATGGGGCGGCAGGTTCAGCGGCGGATGCGGAATGGTGTGCGAGAAATAAAGGAAAAATGGCTCTGCGCGATTGCCTTTGGATGTGCGGCGCACGAATTCGATCGCCTCTTCGGTGTAACGCTCTGTGACGGTTTCCACTTTGGATCCCGCTAGGTCATCCACGATTCGATTGTCGCGATACAGGTGCGTCGGCGCCATGTCCATGGAGTAGGGAATTCCGAGGTAGTGTTCGAAGCCATGGTCCATCGGCAGGTAGGGCGACTTGTCTCCCAGATGCCA
>JAWKHI010000097.1:0-1805 GCA_041394885.1 Bryobacteraceae bacterium
AGGGCAAGGTCTGCCACGGTGCATAGTGACAAAGCCACGATTCGGCCGTGTGCTTTCCTTTGCGACCCTTCCACGAACCTGGCCGGGTGGCGGAGCTACTTTGGGCACTGCCAGACACCCTCTGCGCTGTGCCGTGCTGTCGGCCGTGGCAGCCGGCAATACTCACGGCCCATGGCGAATGGCGCGACACGAGGCGATGTTGCTCGCCCTGCCCAATGCCTATTTCCACTCGCTCGGACTTCCAGGACTAGTAGCAGATGTGGTTGATCCAGCCTCTCACGCTGGCATCGAACTCGCCGAACGTGATCCGGCCGGATTGTCAGAGATCGTATCGCTTGCCCAAGCAGCCGCGTTGCCTGCACCACCTTCCTCCCCTCACCCGCCGGTGGTCCGGCCAGGCGACGAACCCGAGCCACGGAATCCCGGTGGTCACCGGCTGCACCTGCGCGGGGCTTCGCGAATGGTCAGTCGCAGCGACGCCAGCCGCGAAACAATGGCCCGGACCGTGCCGCGCACTCTGCTCCGAGCACCGGGATGGCGGCTGCGCAATGGGCATTGCCAGCAGATCAGTCTTCGGTCAGGAAGCGGTGGATCGGGTCGTCTGTGAGAAATGCCGCGAGGAGCATGGTTAGACGTGGGCCTGCACTTTGCGCGGGGTGGCTGGCGGCGTGCAGAAAAGGCTTGGGTAGGAGTCGGTGGGAGTCGGTGGGAGGTCGTTGGTCCATCAGAGTGAGTTATACTGCTTCGCGGAATGAATGCCTGAACGGATACTTCTCGCCCCGCCGGAGCAGGTGGCGGGTTATGACGAGCTGAAATGGATCGATGTCTGGCCCGTTTGGCTGAACGCCGCGGAGCCGGTCCGGATCCATTTCCGCGATCTCCTGTCGGCTGGTGAGGCCGGACGCGCCGATCGCTACGTGGACGTCGCCGCACGGCGGACCTTCGAAGTTTCGCGCGGCGTGCTGCGCAGGCTTCTCTCGCGTTACGTGGGAGATGAGCCTCAGGCGCTGGAGCTAACCGAGGGTCCGCGGGGGAAACCGGTGCTGCGACGAACGGGCTCGATCCGTTTCAATCTTTCGCATTCGCATGATCTGGCGCTATATGCGATTGCGGATGGCGTCGAGGTGGGGGTGGATCTGGAGAAGGTCCGGCCACTCGCCGATCTCGATGCGGTGACGCGGCGTTTCTTCCACCCACAGGAGACTGCGGAGCTGATGTCGCTTGACACGAGGCAAGTAGAGGCGTTCTTCCGGTGCTGGACCCGGAAGGAGGCCTACGTGAAAGCGATCGGCGATGGTTTGGCGGCGGGATTTGACCGGTTTCAGGTATCGCTTCTCCCAGGGCAGGCAGCTCGCATGGCGCATATCGAACAGAATGCGGGCGCGGCCGAGCTTTGGAATCTCCATCATCTGGAACCGGCGGCGGACTACGTAGGCGCGCTGGCGTATGCTGGGACGCAGTGCGCGGTGCGGGTGTACGCGCCAGCGGCGGCAGGAGAGCTGCTACGGGACGACTTCACCCTTCGAGAGCGAGGCGATCTCTTCGCGCAGTAGTTGGGCAAAGGCGGCGACGTGCGGTGGGTCAAACATGTCGATGTGGCCGCCGCTCAGAGACCGGACCGTCAGAAGGCCGGAGGCGATCCGGCTCCAACTCCGCACGATCTCGTCGCGAGCCAGTTTCTCTTCGGGCGCGATGCGGACCAACAGCAGCGCCCCATCGTAGGGTTCGAACCGATGGCGGGCGCCCGCGGCGAGTATCGGCTGTTCGAGGACCGGGTTCGATCTGAATTGCTGCTTGAGCCTCAC
>JAWKHI010000098.1:0-1797 GCA_041394885.1 Bryobacteraceae bacterium
AGAACCAGCAGGCCACGCGGCCAGTGCGCAGGCACATGCCTCCGGGGCGGCTTCGATCTCCGACAAGATCGACCGTAATTTGTTTGAGAGGTACGTCGATGTGCAGGCGTTCGCCTTCCATCCGGCGGCCCGGTCGGGTGACCGCGGCAGATCGAAAACGCGATCGACTTCTACATGGCCGCCTACGGCCTCTATGACGTGATGGTAGTAGCGGACCGGAACGGCCGCGTGATCGCGTGAACCACAAGGGCAAGGCGACGCAATGGCAATCGCCGGTGGGCCAATCGGTGGCCGAGCAAGAGTGGTTTCAGGCTTGCGTCAACGGGAAGATTCGACCGGGACAGACTTTCGTCGGCGAGCTGAATGCCGATGAGTGGGTGGCGCGAATCACGGGAGATCAGGGGCTGGCGATGAATTTCGCCGCGCCTATCTATTCCAACGGGCGCGTTGCCGGTCCAACGGGCGCATTGCCGGTGTGTGGTCCAACCGTGCTTCGTGGAACCGGGTGGCGGGGCAGATCGCCACCGACTACGAGACCGTGGCACGAAAGCATCTTCCGTCGATCGAGGCGATCATTCTGTCCAAGGCCGGCGTGGTGCTTCGCTCGGCACGGGCCCGGCGGGTGCGAGGGCACGCGTCTCGAGCGGGCGTTTCCGGGCATCGACGGCGAACGCCAGGTCGCTTATGGCCCGTCGCGCGGGTTCGGCTCCTACGAGGGCATCGGCAGCGGCGTGGCGATCGTCGTAAAGCCGGATGAAGTCCCTTCCAGGCTCCTCGCGCAGGGGAGGTGGAATCTCGCGATCGGTCTGCTGGCCGGGCTGATCTGCTCGGGCATCGGCATTTGGATCTCCCGGAAAGCGGTGATGCAGCTCGATCGGTTGGTCGCCGTGCTGGAACGCGCGGCCGAAGGCGATCTGACGCAATCGGTGACCGCTTCCTCGCAGGATGAGATCGGCCGCGTGGCCGAAGCCCTGAACCGGATGCTCACCCAGACCCGCGGCACGGTGGAAACGATCACGGTCCACGGCCGTAGGCTGACCGCCTCGTCAACCGAACTGGGCGATGTCAGCCAATCCCTGGCCGCCACGGCCGAGGAGACATCCGCGCAGGCCAATGCCGTATCGAGCGCCTCGGGCGAGGTGGCGCAGAACGTCGAATTCATGGCCACCAGTTCGCAACAAATGGTTTCCTCCATCCAGGAGATTTCGCGCGCCACCGCCGAGGCCTCCGCCGTCGCCCAGAACGCCGTCCGTGTCGCCGAAGCCACCAACGCCACCATCGGCAAGCTCAGCGAGTCCAGCTTCGAGATCGGGAAGGCGATCAAGGTGATCAGCTCGATCGCCGAACAGACAAGCCTGCTGGCGCTCAATGCAACCATTGAAGCCGCTCGCGCCGGCGAATCCGGAAAGGGCTTCGCCGTGGTCGCGAGCGAAGTGAAGAACCTCGCCGAGCAGACCGCGCGCGCCACCGAGGATATCGCCCGCCGCGTCGAGGCGATCCAGGCCGATTCAGCCAGTTGCACCACCTCCATCCAGGAGGTAAGCAAGGTGATTCACGACATACACTCCATCAGCGGCGTGATCTCGGCTGCGGTGGAGGAATAGTCCGCCACCACGGCGGAGGTGGAGCGCTCGATTCGGGAGGCCGTCCGGAGTTCACACGAAATCGCCCGCAACGTCACGGAGCTGGCCGTGGCGGTTCGCCAGACGACAGAGGCCGCGTCGCAGACGCGCGCCTCGGCTCATGACCTCAGCGGAGTGTCGAGCGAACTGGCTTCCACCGTGTCGCAGTTCCGGC
>JAWKHI010000099.1:0-1741 GCA_041394885.1 Bryobacteraceae bacterium
AAGGTGGCGAAATCGAGGGCTCTTCTCCACGGCGCACCCTTTCCGAGACCGGTTGCGCCGACGCGAACGATGTCGATCCCCTGCCAGCACTCCCTGGCCGCGAATATCTGGGAAGGATCGTCGTAGCCCCGCCGTCCGGCCACCACGGTTACTTCGTGGCCGGTGCGAATGAGTTCCTGAGCGAGATCCGCGGCATACTGGGCCGTGGCGACCACGTCGGGATAGAACGCTTGATTGACCAGTAGCACTCTCATGGCGAGTTCACACTGCGAAGGCGGCGGGTACGTGTTCGCGTTCGCGGACACCTTCGAAAGCGGGAAGGGCGGAGGGCTTCCGGATGAGGTGGCAGCCGATAGCGAGAACGTCCATATCGGTGCGGAGAAAGCAATCCAGAGCCTGGGCGGGCGTGTTGACGATGGGTTCGTTCTCGTTGAAGGAAGTATTGATGAGCACCGGCACGCCGGTCAATCCGGCGAACCGTCGTATCAGGCTCCAGTAGCGCGGGTTGACGTCGCGCTCGACCGTTTGCAGACGGCCAGTGCCATCCTCATGGACGACGGCGGGAATCGAGGAACGATACTGTTCCCGGATCGGGTAGGCTTGCACCATGAACGGAGACGGCTGTGCGACGGTGAAGATGCCCGCGGCCTCTTCGGCGAGCACGGAGGGACAGAACGGCCGGAACGGTTCGCGAAGCTTGATTCTCCGGTTGAGAGTGTCCTTCATATCCGCACGCCGGGGATCGGCGAGAATACTGCGATTTCCGAGCGCTCTTGGGCCGAATTCCATGCGTCCCTGGAACCAGCCGACCACCTTGCCGGCGGCCAGTGCGCGCGCCGTGTGATCGACGAGACTCTCCTCGTCGAGTGACTGGAACTCGACGCCCGCGGCGTGACTGGCGGCGGCGATTTCGCGATCCGAGTATTCCGGTCCGTAGTAGACGTGACGCATGACGAAGTCTCGCGGGTGGCCGAGCACCTGATGCCAGACATATTGCGCCGCGCCAATCGCGGTTCCGGCGTCGTGGGAGGCAGCCTGGACGTAGACCTCGGTGAAAGGGGTCTCGTCGAACAGCTTGCCGTTGGCAGCGCAATTGAGTGCAACGCCCCCAGCAAGGCACAAGCGGCGCTGGCCGGTGACTTTGCCGACATGGCGCAGGAAGGCGAAGTAAACCTCCTCGAGCACGGCTTGGACAGATGCCGCGATGTCGCGGTCGCGATCGGTGATCTCCGAACCCGGGGCGCGCGGGGCGCCGAAGACCTCGGTCAGCTTCGACGAGAACACGGGGCCCAGCGTCGGCGTGCCGCCGTCCCAGTTCATCTCGACGCCGCGGGTGTGGTGGGTGAAGTAGGGGAGGTTGAGCTGGAAGCGCCGCCCGTCCCATCGCACCACATCGCGCACCTGGGTAAGCAACCGCGGTTCGCCGTACGCGGCGAGACCCATCATTTTGTACTCGTCTCCGTAGTTGGGGAATCCCAGGAACTGCGTGAAGGCGGTGTAGAAGAGCCCGAGGGAATGAGGAAACCCGACCGAACCATGGATATCCATGTGGGCGCCATTACCGGTTGCCCACATCGCGCTGGACGAATCGCCAAAGCCGTCGATGGAGGCAACGGCGGCTTGCTCGAACGGCGAGGAGAAAAAGGCACTGGCGAGATGCGCGCGGTGGTGCTCAACGAAGTGCAGCTTGGCGTGTTCAAGCCCTTCGCCGATTGCCTTTACCCGCTCGCCGGCACGGGCG
>JAWKHI010000100.1:0-1568 GCA_041394885.1 Bryobacteraceae bacterium
GCGCGCAGCGCAGCCACCTGCTTTGCGTCGAGCAAGCGGCCGGTGGCGGCAGGCGGCATCCGTAGCGCCCGGTTGGAATGTGTGATGCGCCCCAGTAGAACGCTCTCGTCAGGCTTTCCCGCCACGATACGTGAGAGCAGCCCCTCCCGCGTGTCCAGACGCAGTTTCGCCATCCGCTTGGTCTCGTCCGGCCCGTGGCACGCGAAGCAGTTTTCGGAAAGGATCGGCCGGATCTCACGGTTGAAATCGACCGTGGGGGCCCCGTGCAGCACAACGGCCGCACCCGCCAACACGAGCCAGATGTTCATACGCTCCTCCGTGCCTCCACCTGCTCCAGCAACCGCCCCGCCGCCGCCGTCACCTCCGCCACGGCCCGATCGAAGGCCGCTTCGTTCGCCTTCGACGGTTTCCGGAATCCACTCACTTTGCGCACGAACTGCAGCGCCGCCGCGCGGACGTCTTCCTCGGTGGCGGGCGGCTCCTGGCCGCGCAGGACTTTAATGCTGCGGCACATCTCTATTCGGCTCCAGCGGTGGTGTGGTCATGGATGATGCGCCAGCCCACCGGCGTTTTCTTCAAAATCAGTGTGAACCGCCCCGCCGCGTCGCCTCCGCCGGCCGCGGTGCGCGTGAGACGGTAGCGGCCGAGCACCGACGCATGATCGGCGCCGAGCATCCGCACTTCCAGTTCGGAGAACGCGAGCGTGCCCATGTTGTCGCGCGCCGGGTAGCGCTCGATGTATCGATCGAGCACCTGCTGATAACCGCGGGTGAGCTTGTCGCCGAGAAACGTGGTGGCGGAGGAAGCTTCGTAGCCGGTCATGAACGCCCGGACGTCGCCCTTGTTCCAGTCCTGCTGCTGGCGCATCAGCAATGCGCGGATGTCGGCTTCCGGGCTTGCCTGTGCCATCAGCAGGCATGCGGCGGCAATCAGCAGCATCGGCCGCATCAGAATAGCCTCCCGTCCCAGCGCAGGCCCACACGCCACAGACGCGGCGCCCCGTTTTGCGGCACCGGTGTAAACGCGACGAAGTACTCACGGTCGAGCAGATTCTCGAACGCGGCTACGGCGGACAGGCTCCGGTAAACCTGCTGCCGCGCTGAAATGTGCAGCGCGGCGAATCCGGGCAGGCGGAACCGGTTCAGATCGTCGTCATATTGAGCACCATAGGACCGCACGCCCGCCGCGAGAAAAGTCGTCTTGCCTGTCCACACCAGTTGCCCGGAACCCTGATGCTTGGGGATCTGCGGGATCCGCAAGCTGGTGGAAAAGCGGGAATCGGCAAACAGGTAGGAGAACTCGGCCTGCCAGGCGCGCCACCGCTGTTTGTATTCGAACTCGGCGCCGCGCGTCAACGCCTGCGCTGCGTTTTGGCGCTGCCGTGTGATGGCGGTGGGTGTTACCCGCAGCGTCACGTTCGTGACCAGGTCGTCCAGCCGATTGCGGAAGAAGGTGACGCTGGCACGGTTGTTTTCGCCCACGTAATCCACGCCCATCTCGGCCCCGAAAACCCGTTCAGGCTTGAGGAGGTCGTTGGCAAGCGTGGTGGCGTTGCCGGCTGCGAATTG
>JAWKHI010000101.1:0-1519 GCA_041394885.1 Bryobacteraceae bacterium
ACGAGTCCGGAAGGGATGAGATTTACGTGCAGCCCTATCCGGCAACCGGCGCGCGGTGGCAGGTGTCGAAGGATGGGGGACAGTGGCCGCGATGGCGCGGGGATGGCAAGGAAATCTTCTGGCTGGACCCTCATGGGACGCTGATGGCGGCGGAGGTAGCCACCGGACAGGCGTTTCAGGCGGGGTTGGCGCGGTCCCTGTTTGAGACGGGAATTACAACCTTTAGTGAACGGTTCGCTGTCAGCCGCGATGGGAAGCGGTTCCTGCTGCCGCTGCCGGTGGAGCAACAGGGCACGAGCGCACTAACGGTGGTGCAGAACTGGCTGGGAGCGGCGAAGAGGTGACCGCATGCCGCTGAACCCTGGTGACAAGCTCGGTCCCTACGAAGTCCTCGCTCCGCTGGGGGCGGGCGGGATGGGCGAAGTGTACAAAGCCCGGGACACGCGGCTGGACCGGTCGGTGGCAGTGAAGGTCCTCCCCGATCACATCGCCCAGCGCGAGGATGCACGAGCGCGGTTCGAACGCGAAGCGCGAGTGGTTGCTTCCCTCAACCATCCACACATCTGCAAGCTCCACGACATCGGCCCCAACTACATGGTGATGGAGCTGATCGAGGGGGAGACACTCGCGGCTCGTATCGCTGCAGGACGCTGTCCGTTGCCTTCGCCGGACTTGGCTCGGCCCTCCCAAACACCTTTCAGCTGACAATTTGACGAGGCTATTGCGTTCACTGATTGTCGCGGCCCGCCGGTTTGCTCCCTTCTCTTTCAAAGGCTTTCGACACTCGGCTTGGCTCGGTCGGGTCTCTCCTCCCGGCTGGAGTCTGCTTCCGGGCGCTGCGACGCTTACCCGGTCGGGACTTGCGCCCGCTAGAACAACCGTCTTTCGGGACGCACCACGTCGCCACCATTGTGCGCTTAGCAAAAACGCCCGCCACGCCACCCCCTACCCGCCTAACTTCGCACCCGGCCCACATCGGTAGCCGTGAAATCACTCCCCTTGAACAACAATGCTTCCCCGGACCACCGCGCCAACGCATAAGCCGCACAGTCCCCGAAGTTCAGCCCTGCCGCGTGACGGCCCTGGCCGAAGCGCCGGAACGCCAATCGCGCCATCGCAAGTTGCGCAGCGTCGAATGGCACCGTCTCAATCGCAGCCCGCTGCAAAAACAGGTCCAGGTCCCGCCCGGCGTCTTCACCACGCCGGCCTTCCAAAACCATCGCCGCTTCCAGCACCGAGACCGATGAGATCAATCGCCGCGGCGCCTCCTCGATCAGCGCCACAAACTCCGCTCGCTCGGGCTCGTTCTGGAGAATCGCGAGCACGGCCGAGGTGTCCAGAGTCATTGCGACCCACTAACGGGACGGGATCCCGAATTCGTCGTAACCAAGGATCTCGTCAGCGCTCAGCCCCGATATCACCGGCCGCGCGGCACAACGTAACGCGATCGCGTTCAATTCATCCCCAAGGGAATGTCCCGCCCGGGCTCGCCGGAGACGGTCATACCGTTCGGCCACCG
>JAWKHI010000102.1:0-1607 GCA_041394885.1 Bryobacteraceae bacterium
GAGACAGAGAGCCCCTCTCAGGCGGAGGTCGTTCCTCCGGGCTGATGTCATTCTTAAAAATTGGGGATCGTGCGGCTGGTGCGATTAAATCCGGTGGAACCACACGTCGTGCGGCCAAGATGGTTTGTCTCGATCTTGACCATCCCGACGTTGAAGAATTCATCGACTGGAAGGTCATCGAAGAACAAAAAGTCGCGGCCATGGTCACCGGCTCTAAGATATGTGCTCAGCGGTTAAACTCCATCTTAATGGCCTGCCACGTTCCTCAAGCCGATGGATCTACGAAAGTGGAAACTGATCCGCATATGAATCCAGCTTTGAAAGAAGCCATTCTTGCCGCGCGGGAAGTCGCCGTTTCCGAGACCTATATCCAACGTATGCCTGCCTACGCTCAGGAAGGGTTCACTCATTTTGTCTTTCACGAATACGATACGAACTGGGATAGCAAAGCCTACCAAACAGTTTCCGGACAAAACTCGAATAACAGCATCCGCATTCCCAATGAATTTTTTGAGGCTTTACAGCAAGACGGCGACTGGGTCCTCACTCGAAGAACAGACGGAGCCGTCTGCAAAACCGTTAAGGCTCGCGATCTGTGGAATCGCATCGCCTGGGCTGCATGGGTGTGTGCAGATCCTGGAGTCCAATATGACAGCACTATTAATGAATGGCATACCTGTCCCGAGGATGGCCGTATCAATGCTTCGAATCCTTGCAGTGAATATATGTTTCTGGATGACACGGCTTGTAATCTCGCTTCATTAAACCTGGGCCAGTTCATCACACCAGATGGGCAATTTGATCTTGATGGATTTCGCCATGCGGTAAGACTCTGGACAATTGTCCTAGAAATCAGCGTGCTCATGGCTGGCTTTCCCAGCCGTGCCATAGCGGAAAAAAGCTTTGCCTTCCGAACCCTTGGTTTAGGATTCGCCAACCTTGGTTCTATCCTCATGCGCCAAGGAATTCCCTACGACTCTCCTAAAGCCTTGGCCATCAGTGGAGCAATCACGGCTATCATGACGGGCGAGGCATACGCGACATCGGCCGAAATGGCCGCTGAACTCGGTCCATTCGAGGCTTTCCCTCGAAATCGAGAGGCCATGCTTCGGGTCATGTGGAACCATCGGCGCGCCGCCTATAACGCTTCACATGAAGAATACGAACGTCTGACCATTTTCCCCAAGGGTATCAATCCGGAACATTGCCCACCTGATCTGCTCCTGGCCGCCGGCCAGGCTTGGGACCGTGCCTTGGGGTTGGGCCAAATCCATGGGTTCCGGAACGCCCAGACCACGGTGATCGCTCCAACCGGTACGATTGGATTGATCATGGATTGTGACACAACGGGCATTGAACCAGATTTTGCCTTGGTGAAATTCAAAAAATTAGCTGGTGGAGGGTATTTTAAAATCATCAACCAAAGTCTTCCCCCAGCTTTAGAATCTCTGGGCTACTCTCAAGCTCAGATTCAAGATATCGTGACCTATGCCACAGGGACTCGCACCTTGCGGGATGCCCCCTTCATTCATCATGAAAGCCTGAAGGCCAAGGGCTTTGATAACCAGGCCCTTGAGCGAATCGAAGTCGCACTGGTGGGAGCCTTT
>JAWKHI010000103.1:0-2438 GCA_041394885.1 Bryobacteraceae bacterium
TGCCGACGCCGGCGCCGCCGAACAGGCCGACCTTGCCGCCCTTCGCGTAGGGGGCGAGGAGGTCGACGACCTTGATCCCGGTCTCGAGGATCTCCTGCGTCGGGGTCAGGTCCTCGGCGGTCGGCGCCGGCCGGTGGATCGGCCAGCGGTCCTCGCCGGCGACCGGCTCGCGCTCGTCGATCGGCTCGCCGAGCAGGTTGAAGATCCGCCCGAGCGTGTCCTTGCCGACCGGGACCGTGATCGAGGCGCCGGTGTCGACGACGGGGTCGCCGCGACGGAGTCCGTCGGTCGCGTCCATCGCGACCGCGCGGACGCGGTCGTCGCCGAGGTGCTGCTGGACCTCGCAGGTGAGGTCGATGGCGTCGCGGCCCTCGCCGGCGGGGATCTCGATCTTCAGCGCCGAGTAGATCTCCGGCAGCCCGTCCGGGAAGACGACGTCGACGACGACGCCGATCACCTGCTCGACGGTGCCCGTGTTGTGTCCGTTCGTTTCAGCCATTGGTTCGTTCTCCTTCTCCAAGCGGGCGGCCGGCAGCGGGCAGCGGGCAGCGGCGCTCCTGCGCGCCGTCCGCCCCGAATGCTGCCTGCTGCCTGCTGCCTGCTGCTCGCTCAGTCATCTGCAAAGCCTGTCGCCCTACCCCGACCCCAGCGCCTCGGCGCCGCCGACGACCTCGAGGATCTCCTGGGTGATCTCGGCCTGGCGGACCCGGTTCATCTCCAGCGTCAGCCGGTCGATCATCTCGCCGGCGTTCTCGGCCGCGCTCCGCATCGCCGTCATCCGCGCGCCGAGCTCCGAGGCGGCCGACTCGAGCAACGCCCGGTAGACCGACAGGTCGACGTACTCCTCGAAGAGATCGCGCAGCGCGTCCTCGGGCTCGGGCTCGTAGATCCACTCGGCGCGCTGATGGGCCTCGGCCAGCTCCGGGTCCTCGGGCTTCTCCGGCTCCGGGACGCCCTCGCCGAACACCTCCGCCTCGGCGAGCGGCAGCAGCGTGTGGCGACGCACGTACTGGGTCAGCGGCGAGACGTAACGGTTGTAGATCAGCTCGACGCGGTCGACCTCCTCGTCGACGAACGATGCGGCGAGCCGGTCGCCGATCTCACGCGCGTTCGCGAAGGACGGCTGATCGGTGAAGCCCGTGAAGGAGCCCTCGATCGTCTCGCCGCGGAAGCTCAGGGCCGAGTTGCCGCGGCGCCCGACCACGTAGTACAGGACCTCCTTGCCCTCGGCCTCGAGCTCGCGCTGGAGCTGCCCGCCGGCGCGGATGATCTGCGTGTTGAAGGAGCCCGCGAGCCCGCGGTCGCCGGTGACGAGGATGATCCCCACCCGGCGGACCTCGTCGTGCTGCTGGAGCAGCGCCACCCGGTTGCCGGCCTGCGCCGCCGCGTCGGCGACCTGCTGCGTGATCCGGCGGATCGCCTGTGCGTAGGGCCGCATCCGGTCGATCCGCTGCTCGGCCCGGCGCAGCCGCGCAGCGGCCACCATCTCCATCGCCCGCGTGATCTTGCGGATGTTCTTGACGGAGGTGATCCGGTTCTTGACTTCCTTCTGGGTAGCCATGGGTGCCTAGACGGTCGCAGCCTCTTCCTCGTCGGCGGCCTGATCGGCGGCCTCGGCCTCCTCGTCGGCGACGCTCCGGCCGGGGGCCTCGCGCTCCTCGTCGGAGCGGATCCGGTCGGACTCGCCCTCGGCCAGCTCATTGCCCTCGGCGTCGAAATCGGGACCGAAGTCGTCGATCATCTCCGCGATCGCGTTGCCGAGCTGCTCCTCCTGCTCGTCGGAGAGCTGGCCGTCGTCGTTGATCGAGCTGACCAGGTCGGCCTGCTCGGCCCGGAGCCGGTCGCGCAGGTCGCCCAGGAATGCGGGGACCCGCTCGACCTTGATCCGATCGAGGTAACCGCCGGTGCCGGCGTAGATCGAGGCGACCTGCTCGGCGACCGACAGCGGCTGGCGCTCGCCCTGGTTCAGCGCCTCGACGAGGCGCTCGCCGCGAGCCAGCGTCTTCTGGGTCTCGGGGTCGAGCTCGGAGCCGAACTGCGCGAAGGCCTCGAGCTCGCGGTACTGCGAGAGGTCGAGGCGCAGCTTGCCGGCGACCTTCTTCATCGCCTTCGTCTGCGCGTTGCCGCCGACCCGGGAGACCGAGATGCCGACGTTGATCGCCGGGCGGACGCCCGAGTAGAACAGGTCCGACTCGAGGAAGATCTGCCCGTCGGTGATCGAGATGACGTTGGTCGGGATATAGGCGGAGACGTCCGACGCCTGCGTCTCGATGATCGGCAGCGCCGTCAGCGAGCCGCCTCCGAGGTCGTCGGAGAGCTTGACGCCGCGCTCGAGCAGCCGCGAGTGCAGGTAGAAGACGTCGCCGGGGTACGCCTCGCGACCCGGCGGGCGCCGCAGCAGCAGCGACATCTGCCGGTAGGCGTAGGCGTGCTTGGTG